>CAVTYN010000017.1:0-30548 GCA_963738895.1 uncultured Actinomycetota bacterium | reverse complement strand
TCATCCAGCACGGACGGTAACGCTTCGGGACCAGATCGGGAACGTTTCGGGATGCTCGTTCCCTAGCGTGGCCGTCCCGTCGACTCGACCGAAGGAGGCACTCGAATGAGCTCACGTATCGCCGGTCTGCTCGCCCTGGTCGCCGGAGGCGCGGCGATCGTCGCCTCTGCCGCCGGTGCGAGCTCCACGACCTTCGTCTCGTACGCAGCCCATCACCGGCTCCAGTCCAGGGGCACACAGAGCTATGTCTCGACTCGTTACCACTACTCGCTCCCCGTCCCGGCCGGCCTCCGGCTAACCGCTGCGAAGGCCGATCAGATCTACGGGCTCTTCCCCGCTGCGCCGAGCCCGGAGGTCGACTTCTTCGGCACCGGGAGATCAGACAACGCAAGAGGGATCGCGGTCGCCTCGGTGCAGCTCCCGGCCGGCACGACGCTCGAGTCGTGGAAGCGTACGAACCTCCAGGCGATCGCCCATCAGTTCAGCTGCAACGCCCCGAAGCAGAAGGCGATCAAGCTCGACGGCACTCCCGCGATCGAGCTCGTCTACGCGGCGAGCTGCTACGGAACCTTCGACACGATCGAGGCCGTGCACGGCGGCCGTGGCTACGACGTCTACTGGCTCGGCCCGATTGCCAACCGGGCGCAGGATCTCGCACGGTTCCACGCCGACATCAAGGCATTTCGCTTCACCTCGTAGGAAACCGCGGCATCTGAACGCCGCCGAACGCTGAGGCCTCAGCACCTGAGCGGAGCGGTGTGCGCCCTAGTGCTTCCGCGCTGTTGCCTTGCCGCCCTTTCGGCCGGCGGCCTTCTTCTGGGCGGTCGTCCCGCCCTGAGAGGGATCGCCGCCCGAGCCCGAGCGTTCTCCGCCATGGCGCGATGCATCAGGGGAGTTCGCGATCTTCGCGGCCCGCTCCTTGGACATACCCTTGTCCCGGAGAGCCTCGTACTGCTTCTCGTTCTTGACGTGTGCGCTCTTGCCCGGCATCGCTTCCTCCTTGGTTTCTCGTCGCACTCGGGAAGCGTCTTTGCCGAATCGACGAGCTCGGAAACCTGCTCCGACGCGCTCGGCTCGATCCGATTGAGCCGGGGGCGCGGCGGGTAGATGCACGGACAGAGCTCATGCTGGACGCCCCGAGGAGGAAGAGATGACCACGCATACGGAAGCGACGTTCGAGATCGCGGATTGGGCCGAGGACCGCATCCTGGTTCTCGACGGCGGCCCGAAGGCAACCCGGGCCATGGTGTCGATGTCGTTCACGGGAGAGCTGGAGGGCGAAGGACGAGTCGAGTGGCTGATGAGCTACGACGACAAAGGCGGTGCGACCTTCGTCGGTCTCGAGCGAGTCCTCGGAAGGATCGGAGAAAAGACGGGAAGCTTCGTGCTGCAGCACGTCGGCACCTTCGACGGCGAGAGCGCGAACGGGGACGTACTGGTCGTCCCCGGTTCGGGGACCGGCGACCTTCGTGACCTGCAGGGGAAGGGCACCTTCCGGGCCGGGATGGGGCCCGAAGGCGAACGAAGCATCTCCCTCGACTGCGACCTCTGACGACGGTCCCAACGCCGGCGGCCGTCGTTCGCCGCTTGTACAGGCTCGAGCCCTAACCGCGAACGGACATCGACGACGCCGGTCGACGGAGAAGGAGGGATTCGAACCCTCGATGGAGGTTTATACCCCCATAACGCCTTAGCAGGGCGCCGCCTTCAGCCACTCGGCCACTTCTCCCGGACGGAGGCGAATCGTACCGGAGCCCGGAGCAGGATCCCGGCCGCCGGGCGGCTTACGGCCCGCTGTCGAGGAACGCGACGAGGTCGGCGATCTGCGAGGTGGTCAGGGTCTGCCCGAACGTCGTCGGCATCGTGTTCGCGAACCCGGCGGCACGTACTTCGCGGGCGGGTGGATGATCGCCTCGGTGGTGAAGTCCTCGAGCGGCTGACCCCTGCCTTGTTCGCGTAGTCGGCGAGCCGATCGAGGTCCGGGCCGATCTTCCCCGTCGCGCCGGCCGGCGTGAAGGTATGGCAGGCGGCGCAGCCGGAGCTCGCGAAGAGCAGCCTTGCCGTTCGCGGCGTTCCCGCTCGACGCGGGATGCCCGGGCGTCGCCTCGGCGACCGACTGCTCCTGGCCGAAGTAGAGGACAGAGCTCATCATCGCGACGAAGAACACGACGCAGAGCGGGATGAACCAGCGCAGCCCCTTCTTCCCGGGGAAGTTCGGGTTGAAGCGCGGGAAGACGAACGACGACAGGAGCGCGAAGATGATGAAGATCGCGCCCGTCGCCGCCAGGCCGATCTCGTGCGAGGTCGAAAGTCCGAAGACCATCTGCGCGGAACCTAGCGAAAGGCCTGTGGCGCTGCGTCAGTTCCCGGCGTCGCCGACGGGCTCGGCATCGTCGCTCGGCTCTGCGACCGCCGGGGCCACCGCGCCGCTCGCTCGCTCGCTGAGATAGAGCACCTCGTAGAGGATCGCCGCGAGCGCGCCGCCGGCGAGCGGGCCGACGTACCAGACCCAGGCGTTCGTCCAGTAGTCCGCTGACGAGCTCGGGGCCGAAGGCCCGGGCCGGGTTGAGCGCCCCGCCCGTGAGCGGGCCGGCCATCAGGACGCCGAACACGATCGTGAAGCCGATTGCGAGCCCCGCGATCTTGTCGAACGCGCCCTTCGCGTCGACCGCCGTCGCGAAGACGACGATCACGAGGAAGAAGGTGCAGACGGCCTCGATCGTCACCGCCTTGCCGGGATCGATCACCGAGTTCACGCTCGGAGCGCCGTAGTGGGCCGCCTTGACCTGGGCGGGAAGGATCCACCGGAGAAGCAGCGCTGCGAGCGCGGCCGCCCCGAACTGGACGATCCAGTAGAAGAACGCGTGCGGCACCGAGATTCGCCGGGTGACGAAGAACCCCATCGTCACCGCCGGGTTGAAGTGCCCGCCGGAGATCCCGGCGAAGGCCGACACCATGACCGCGATCACGAGGCCGTTGCCGAACGCCGCGACGGTCTGGTCGTTGTAGATCGACGCCGTCGCCCCGATGAAGATCAGCGCGAAGGTGCCGATGAACTCGGCGACCCCGCGGCGTGCATAGTCGACGCCCACCTCCATGAGCATGACGACGTCGGCAGACGGATGATTGCGACCCGCTGTCGACACGCGCTCGTGTTGCTCTAGCTTTGAGGGCGTGAACCGACTCGCCGACGAGACGAGCCCGTACCTCCAGCAGCACGCCGACAACCCGGTCGACTGGTACCCGTGGGGCGAGGAGGCGCTCAGCGCGCGAAGGCGGAGGACAAGCCGATCTTCCTCTCGGTCGGCTACTCGGCGTGCCACTGGTGCCACGTGATGGAGCGCGAGTCGTTCGCGAACCCGGCCACCGCCGAGCTCATGAACGAGAGCTTCGTCAACGTGAAGGTCGACCGTGAGGAGCGGCCCGACGTCGACGCGCTCTACATGGACGCAGCGGTTGCGATCAACCGCTCCGGCGGCTGGCCGCTCAGCCTCTTCCTCATGCCCGACGGGCGGCCGTTCTGGGCCGCGACCTACCTCCCGCCGGTGCCGCGGAACGGCCTCCGCGAGCTTCCCCGACATCCTCCAGACGGTCGCCGGTGCCTGGCGCGAGCGTCGCGAGGACCTGACGAAGACCGCGGACTCCCTCACCGAGTTCCTTCGCACGCACCGCAGCCGCCGAGCCGATCGACGCACCCGTCGACGAGGAGCTCCTCGAGCACGCGATCGAGAGCCTGACCTACGCGTTCGACTGGGAGTGGGGCGGCTGGGGCACTGCGCCGAAGTTCCCGGCCTCGCCCGGTGCTCGAGTTCCTGATGCGCCGCGAGGTGCCGCGGATGCCCGAGCGGACGCTCGACGCGATGGCGGCGGGCGGGATGTACGACCTCGTCGGCGGCGGCTTCCATCGCTACTCGGTCGATCAGAAGTGGCTCGTCCCGCACTTCGAGAAGATGCTCTACGACAACGCGCAGCTCGCCGTCACCTACCTCCACGGCTGGCAGACGATCGGGAAGGCGCGCTACCGGCAGGTCGTCGAGCAGACGCTCGGGTACATGCTGCGAGAGCTGCGGCTCGGAAGCGGCGGGTTCGCCTCCTCACAGGACGCCGACACCGACGGCAAGGAGGGGCTGACCTTCACGTGGACGCGGTCCGACGGGATCCCCGACACGATGCTGCACGCGTTCGAGGGTGGGCGTTTCGTCCTGCGCGGCGACCTCGACGAGGCGACCCGCGCCGAGCTCTTCGCGAAGCGCGAGGAGCGGCCGAAGCCGGCGCGAGACGACAAGGCGGTCGCCTCCTGGAACGGGCTCGCGCTCGCTGCGCTCGCCGAGTGCGGCCGGGTGCTCGACCGCGCCGACTGGGTCGAGGCGGCGCGGAGGCTCGGCGAGTTCCTGCTCGGCGCGATGTCGACCGAGGACGGCGGGCTGCACCGCACCTGGCGCGACGGGGTCGCGAAGGGCACGGGCTACCTCGAGGACTACGCCGACGTCGCGAACGGCCTGCTCGAGCTGCACGCCGCGACGGGCGAGCTCCGCTACCTCGAGGAGGCAAACCGGCTCGCACGTCTTGCGATCGAGCTCTTCCACGACCCGAGAGAACGGCGGCTTCTTCCAGACGCCGAGCGACGGGGAGGAGCTCGTCGTGCGGCGCAAGGTGTTCGACGACTCGCCCGCGCCGAGCGGGAACTCGATGCTCGCCTACGTGCTCCTTCGGCTGTCGAGGATCTACGGCGACGACGAGCTCGAGGAGAAGGCGGTCGGCGTGTTCAAGCTCAGCCTGGGCGGGCTCCAGAACGCCGGCTCGTCCTTCGGTTGGGGGCTCGTCGGCGTCGACCTGCTACCTCGCGCCGCGGCGAGAGGTCGCGATCGTCGGGCCGCCGACGAGCGAGGTCGCCCGCAAGGCGCTTCGCCGCTGGGATCCGCACGCCGTGATCGCCTTCGGGCCGGCCGACGACGTCCCGCTCCTCGAGGGCAAGACGCTCGTCGACGGGAAGGCGGCCGTGTACGTCTGCGAGCGGTTCGCCTGCCTGGCGCCGGTCACCGACCCTCGCGACCTGGACTAGAACCCGGATCGATTGGGTAGGGTGGCGCATAGACAGACCACGACGTAAAAGGGGGCTCCGTGAGTATCCACCGCAAGTTTCTCGTTTCCCTGGGGGCGGGCGCGACCTTCGCGCTCCTCTCCGTGCTACCGGCGCCCGCGGCCAAGTCGAGCCAGGCGGCGCTCGTCCAGAACGTGACCGTGACGGTCACGAAGGCAACCGAGTTCAAGTTCAAGTTCTCGAAGTCGGCGCTGAAGAAGGGGATCGTCGCGTTCAAGTTCACGAACGGCGGCAAGCTTCCGCACGACTTCACGGTCTGCTCGAGCAACAAGGGCACGATCCAGACGAACACCTGCAGCGGGCGGAGCACGCCCCTCGTCTCGCCGGGGCAGTCGAACACGCTCAGGGTGACCTTCCTGCGCTCGGGTACCTACGAGTACCTCTGCTCGGTTCCCGGCCACGCCGCAGCCGGGATGAAGGGGCTCCTGAAAGTCAGCTGATCGCAGAGCGCGCCAAAGGTGTCCGACACCGCGTCGTAGTTACGCAACCGTCGTCCCCTCGAACGGTGTCGGACACCGCCTGACGCGCCCGTCAGGCGATACGTCAAAGGCGGTGTCGGACACCGTCCGAGCTCGGGTTTCGGTTCGCGGGCCGAGCGCGGTGTCCGACACCGGCGTTATCATGCGCACCCGCGGGAGGATCGTGGGCCACGGCCGCGAACTGTTCCATCGCCGTGCGAGCGAGGGGGGTCCTCAGCTTCGGGCTTGCGGTCGGCGCTCTCATCTGGGCCGGCCCAGCCATTGCAAGCCCGCAGAACGCGGGCGTGCAGGTTGGCGCTGCGCGCGCTCGGGCTCTACTGCGGGCCGATCGACGGCATCGTCGGGCCGCAGACGCGCGCGGCGGTCGTCAAGGCCCAGCGGCGCGCCGGGCTCCCCGCCACCGGGAGGATCGGCAGCCGCACCCGCGACTCGCTCGGGCCGCTCGGCCGCCCGGGCTTCGGGTCGAGGCCGATCGTCCCGGGCGACTTCGGCCTCGACGTCTCGGTGCTCGAGTTCCTGCTCCTGCGTGACGGTGAGTACCGCGGCGCGCTCGACGGCTACTTCGGGCCGCATCTCGTCGCGGCCGTCCGTGCCTTCCAGCAGCGCCACGGCCTGACCGCCGACGGAGTCGCCGGCCCGCAAACCCTCGCCGCGCTCGCCTCCCGGCACCGGTCGTCACCGGCGCGACGCGCCGGCGGGTCTACGTCGTCCGGCCCGGGGACTCGCTCACCGCGCTCGCCGCCCACTACGGGACGACGGTGGCGCGTCTCGCCAGCGGTCAACAAGCTCGACCCGGCCGGCGTTCTCCTGATCGGGACGCGGCTGAGAGTGCCGACTGCCCCCGCGCTGACGGCGACGCCCGACCGACGTCCAGGCGCACCTCACATCCTGGGCGCAGAAGCTCGGCGTCTCGCCGGACCTCGTCCGCGCGCTCGCCTGGATGGAGTCCGGCTACCAGCCCGGGCGTCGTCTCGCCGGTCGGAGCGCGCGGGGTGATGCAGGTCATGCCCGAGACACGCGACTTCGTCGAGCAGGTGCTCGTCGGCCACGCCGTCCCGAACACGCTCGACGGCGACATCGAGATCGGGATCCTCTACCTCCGCCACCTGCTCGCGCCGGTTCGACGGCGACACCGACCTGGCACTCGGTGCCTGGTACCAGGGCGAGGCGGCGGTACGGGAGTTCGGCCTCTACAAGATGACGAAGCCGTTCGTGGCCGACGTGCTCGCGCTCCAGTCCCGTATGTAGCCTGCGCCCGTGGACGTGCTCGGCCGCCCGCTCGACGAGCTCATGGCCGAGGCGCGGGCGGTGCGCGCAGCACGCGGCGGGCGGCTCGTCACCTACAGCCCGAAGGTCTTCATCCCGCTGACGAAGCTCTGCCGCGACGTCTGCCACTACTGCACCTTCGCCCGGCCGCCCCGCCGGGGAGAGCGGGCCTACATGACGATCGAGGAGGTGCTCGAGGTCGCCCGGGCCGGCGAACGGGCCGGGTGCCGCGAGGCGCTCTTCACCCTCGGGCGACAAGCCGGAGCTCCGCTACGGCGCGGCGCGGGAGGAGCTCGCCGAGCTCGGCTTCGCGACGACGCTCGAGTACCTCGCGCACGCCGCGCGCGCGGTGCTCGAGGAGACCTCGCTGCTCCCGCACCTGAACCCGGGCGTCCTCACCGCGGCGGACTTCGAGCTCCTCCGTCCGGTCGCGGCGTCGATGGGGCTCATGCTCGAGACGACCTCGCCGCGCCTCTCCGAGCGCGGCGGCCCGCACTTCGGCTCGCCCGACAAGGCCCCGGCCGCGCGGCTCGAGACCCTACGGCTCGCCGGAGAGGCGAGCGTTCCGTTCACGACGGGGATCCTCATCGGGATCGGCGAGGGACGCGAGGAGCGGCTCGAGGCGCTCAGGGCGATCGCCGCCGCCGGCCCGCAGGTGCAGGAGGTCATCGTCCAGAACTTCCGCGCCAAGCCCGGCACGCGGATGGCCGACGCGCCGGAGCCGCCGCTCGAGGAGCTCCTCTGGACGATCGCCGCCGCGCGGCTCATCCTCCCGCCGGAGGTGGCCGTCCAGGCGCCGCCGAACCTGACCGGTGACTTCGCCCGGCTGCTCGACGCCGGGATCGACGACTGGGGAGGCGTCTCGCCCGTCACGATCGACCACGTCAATCCCGAGGCTCCGTGGCCCGAGCTCTCGCTGCTTCACGCCGCGACGGCGAGCCGCGGCCTCGAGCTGGCGCCGCGCCTCACCGTCTACCCGGGCCACATCGGCCCCGACTGGATCGACGCGGCCGTCCTCCCGCGAGTCCTTCGCGCCTCCGACGCCCTCGGCCTCGCGCGGGAGAGCCGCTGGTCGCCGGGCGACACGGGCGGGATCCCGTTCGTCGTGCGACGCGATGCGCTGCCCTGTCACGCAGGCGACGAGCTCGGCGAGGACGAGATCGTGCGGCTCTTCGGTGCGCGCGGAGAGGAGCGCCAGCGGGTCTTCGCCGCCGCGGACAGGCTCCGGCGCGAGACGAACGGCGACGAGGTCACCTACGTCGTCACGAGGAACGTCCAGTACACGAACGTCTGCTACTTCCGCTGCGGCTTCTGCGCCTTCTCGAAGGGAAAGCTCGCGGCGAACCTCCGCGGCGAGCCCTACCTCGTCCCGCACGAGGAGATCGTCCGGCGTGCGGTCGAGGCGTGGGAGCGCGGCGCCACCGAGGTCTGCCTCCAGGGCGGCATCCACCCGGCATTCGACGGCGACTACTACGCCTCGGTCGTCCGCGCGATCAAGGATGCGGTGCCGGAGCTGCACGTCCACGCCTTCAGCGCGCTCGAGATCTGGCAGGGCGCCGCCACCCTCGGAGTGCCGCTCCGCGACTACCTCGAGCGGCTCCGGGACGAGGGGCTCGCCTCGCTGCCCGGAACTGCTGCCGAGGTGCTCGACGACGACGTGCGCGCGGTCATCTGCCCCGACAAGATCACGAGCGCGCAGTGGCTCGAGGTGCACCGCACCGCCCATGAGCTCGGCCTCCGCTCGAACAACACGATCATGTTCGGCCACGTCGACGGGCCCCGCGCCTGGGCGCGCCACCTGGTCGCCGTGCGCGAGCTGCAGCGCGACACGGGCGGCTTCACCGAGTTCGTGCCGCTCCCGTTCGTGCACATGGAGGCGCCGATCTACCTGAAGGGGCGCGCCCGCCCCGGGCCGACGTTCGGCGAGGTGCTCCTGATGCACGCCGTCGGCCGGCTCGCCCTCCACCCCTGGATCCAGAACATCCAGGTCTCCTGGGTGAAGGCGGGCCCGCAAGGGGTCGCAGAGGCGCTCCGCGCCGGCGTGAACGATCTGGGCGGCACGCTGATGAACGAGTCGATCTCGCGTGCCGCGGGTGCAGCGTGGGGGCAGGAGATGCCGCCCGAGCAGATGGAGGCGCTGATCCGCTCCGCCGGCCGGATTCCGCGCCAGCGGACGACGCTCTACGGCGACCCGCCGCCCGGGCAGGTCGCCCGCTCCTTCGGCGCAGAGCCGCTCGCAGAGACGTGGAACCCGCACGTGAACGAGGCCCGGCTCGAGCGCCCGAGCCGGCTCGTACGCCCGCTCAGCTCTTCGAGATCATGAGCGGCGTGGCCGCGCTCGCCTGAGACGGGCCGGCGACGGCACTGATCGAGATCGTGGACTTGCCGATCGGCGCGGTCGGCTTGATCCGGAACTTGAAGGTGAACGGGAAGATCCCAGACTCGCCGTCGGAGTTCGTCAGGGAGCGGCAGAGGCGTCCCGCCACCGGCTTCGGCGGCGTCAGGCACACCGCGAACTTTCCCCAGAGGCCCGGAGGGCTCTGGAGCGAGACCCGCAGCTCGAGCGCGCGTCCCCGGATCCCGGCGAGCGCGGCGACCTTCAGGATCTTCACCTGCGGCGCGGGCTTCACAACCGGGGTCGGGTCGGTCTCCTCGAGCGTCGTGCCGCCGTCGTTCGTGGCGGCGACCTTGCAGACAACAGTCGCGCCGGTGGCGGTCGCCGGGATCACGTACCTCGGCTTGCCGGTCTGCAGGACGGCGCCGGTCGCGGTGTCGACGAACGTGTAGGTGAACTGCGGCTGCGGTGCGGCCCAGTCGCCGGTCGAGCAGGAGAGCGTGTTCCCGACGACGAGGGGCGGGTCCCACTTCGACGTCGAGGAACGTCGCGGTCGGTCTCGCGTGGCGCGGTCGGAGGATGGTCGTAGCCCTGGACGAACTGCAGGATCTCGGGCGCGTCCGGTGTAGGTGAAGAGGCCGTGGCTGCCGGGGTCGCAGCCGATCGGCGCCGGCGCTCACGACGCCGACGAGGACGGGTGTCCCGGTGGTCGTGACGAGCCCGCTGCCGCTGTCGCCGTTGCAGACGGCGCTCGACGGGGCCGAGGCGCAGACGATGATCGCGTTGTCGTCGATCAGCCCGTCGCCCGAGGCGCTGCACTCGCCCTGCGGGTCGACGGTCGCGGTCATCCAGGAGAGCGGGCCGCTCGTCTGGACGGTCGGCGATGGAGCGGCCGAAGCCGGCCAGACCGACCGCGGCACCGCCCGGAAACGCGGCGCCTGCCGTCGGGAGCGCCACCGCCTGCACGGCCGGTGCCGCTCAGGTCGAGCGGGCTCGCGAGCGCGAGCACCGCGACGTCGTCCGGGGCAGGATTGCCGGAGCAGACGTAGCCGGGGTGGACCCGGATGAGGCTGACCGGCCGGTCCTGCTCGAGATCGGTCGACAGCGGCGAGGAGAAGTTCGAGACGCCTGCGCGAACTGTCACCTGGCTCGGCGTCGCGAACTGTCCCGAGTCGTCGAAGACGCAATGCGCGGCGGTGAGGATGTGCGAGGCGTCGACGATCGAGCCGGTGCAGAGGTAGCGGATGTTCCCGACCTGGTACTGGACGAAGACCGTCCACGGCGCCTGCTGCACCTCGATGGCGGTGCCCCCGACGACGCGGGAGGCACCCGACGCTGGCGCAACGGCGATCGCGCCCGTAGCCGCGACCAGCACGAGTGTCCGCGTCACCCTGCTCGACCGCACGACGACGAGGGTAGCGTCCGGCCAGGGCGGGCCGCCGCCCCGCCGCGGCCGGGGTCTGTCAGCGGATGATGTAGTCGGGCAGTGCGTTCGGGTCGGCCGGCCCGGTTGGGGCACCGTGCGCAGGGCAGGTGATGCGGACGAGCCCCTGGTCGTTGGACTCGATGTCCCAAGCCTCGGCGTGCATCTCGGCCGGAGACGGGGCGATGCGCCCGCACTCCGAGCACCCGGCCATGAGGACCGCGAGGCCGTTTCGCTTCTCGACGTTCCGCCTGCGGTCGGCGCCCGAGCGCCGGTCGAGTCCGTCCCAGCTCATGCTTCGGGTATCGGCAGGCCATGCCCGGGCTTGACACCCGTGTGGGGTGGGCTACCGGCTGTTCTCCAGGGCGAGCAGATCGGCGATCGTCTCGCGGCGCCTGATCACGGCCGCCGCGCCGCCCTCGACGAGTACGGCGGCCGGGCGCGGGACGGCGTTGTAGGTCGAGCTCATCGCGAGCGTGTAGGCGCCGGTCGCCGGGACGGCGAGGATGTCGCCGCGGCGAGGCTCCGGGAGCCTCACCGACTCGATCAGGAGGTCGCCGGACTCGCAGTGCTTCCCGACGACGGTGTAGGCGCGTGCTGCCGGCTCGTCGGCGCGGTCGGCGAGGAGCGCCGTGTACCTGGCGCCGTACAGCGCCGGGCGGGGGTTGTCGGACATGCCGCCGTCGATCGCGACATACGCGGTCGAGTCGCCGGAGATCTTCACCGAGCCGACGGTGTAGAGGGTGACGCCGGCGCGCGCGGTCAGCGAGCGGCCCGGCTCGAGGATCACGGCGGCTTCGGGATCCCCTCCTGCTCGGTCGCGCGGTCGAGCTCGGCGAGCAGCCCGGCGGTGAACTCGCCGATCGACAGCTCGGGCTCCTCCGGCGTCCCGGCGACGCCGAGCCCGCCGCCGAGATCGAGCGTGCGGAGCTGCCAGCCCGTCTCCCTGCGCGCTCGTGCGGCGAAGGACGCAACCCACTCGACCGTCGTTCTGGCGGCGCCGAGGTCGCGGAGCTGCGAGCCGATGTGGACATGGAGGCCGACGATGCCCGGCTCCCGGCGCAGAGCCTCGAGCGCATCCTCCGGCGGGAGCCCGAACTTGGAGCCGAGGTGACCGGTGCGGATCTTCTCGTGGGTGTCCGCCTCGATCCCCGGGGTCACCCGGACGAGCGTGTGCCTCACGCCGGCGGCGCGGGCTCTCTCGATCTCCTCGAGCGAGTCGAGAACGACGAGGGCGCCGGCGGCCGCGGCGGCGGCGAGCTCCTCGTCGGACTTGTTGTTGCCGTGGACCACCAAGCTCTCGCCCGGGATCCCGGCCGCCTCGGCGAAGCGGAGCTCGCCGAGCGTCGAGACGTCCGCACCGATCCCCTCCTCGAAGAGGATTCGCATCACTGCGAGGTTCGGGAACGCCTTCGCGCCGTACACGACGACCGCAGCGGGAGCCGCCTCGCGGTAGGCGCGCGCGGCCGTGCGCAGGGTCGCGCCGTCGTATACGACCAGGGGGCTGCCGTAGTCGTGGACGAGCTGCCGGGCAGGGATCCCGCCGAGCGAGAGCACGCCGCCGTCGAGCCGGGCGGTGTCCGGAAAGAGCGCTTCCACAGGCCGATTCTGCCTGTGGAAGCGCTACACTCGGAGGACCTGCAGCTTTTCAGGAGCCTCTCGCCGAGCGGGAGGCTTTTTCGTATCAGGAAAGGGAATTTGGAGAGCTACGACCCACGGTCGATCGAGCGCAAGTGGCAGCAGGCCTGGGACGAGGCCGGCGCCTTCGTCACGTCGAATCCGGAGGACCCCGCGCACGCCGAGGGCCGCAAGGCGTACGTGCTCGAGATGCTCCCCTACCCGTCGGGCGAGCTGCACATGGGGCATGTCCTCAACTACACGCTCGGAGATGTCGTCTCGCACTTCCGCCGCCGCCACGGCGATTCCGTGCTCCGGCCGATGGGGTACGACGCGTTCGGCCTCCCGGCGGAGAACGCAGCGATCCGGGAGGGCGGCCACCCGCGCGAGGTGACCGAGCGGAACATCGCCGCGATCCGCGAGCAGATCCGGCGCATGGGATGGTCGATCGACTGGACGCGGGAGGTCTCGACTCACGAGCCGGAGTACTACCGCTGGACGCAGTGGCTCTTCCTCAAGCTGTTCGAGCGGGGCCTCGCCTACCGCAAGGCGGCGCCCGTGAAGTGGTGCCCGAACGACCAGACCGTGCTCGCGAACGAGCAGGTGATCGACGGGCACTGCGAGCGTTGCGGCTGGGAGGTCGAGTCTCGGAACCTCGAGCAGTGGCTGTTCAAGATCACGGACTTCTCCGACCGCCTCCTCGACGACATGTCCGAGCTGGACTGGCCCGACCGCGTGCTCACGATGCAGCGCAACTGGATCGGGCGCTCCGAGGGCGCGGAGGTGACGTTCCGCGTCGAGGAGCTCGACGAGGACGTCCCGGTGTTCACGACCCGGCCGGACACGCTGTTCGGGGCGACGTTCTTCGTGCTCGCGCCGGAGCATCCGCTCGTCGAGCGGTTCGCAGAGCTCTCGGAGGATGGCGACGGCCTGCGCACGTACGCGCGCCACGCCGCCGCCAAGAAGAGCGAGGAGCGCGCGGCCGGAGAGGAGAAGACCGGCGTCTTCACCGGGTTCTACGCGATCAACCCGGTGAACGATGCCCGCATCCCGATCTGGGTCGCCGACTACGTCCTGATGGACTACGGCACCGGCGCGATCATGGCCGTCCCGGCCCACGACGAGCGCGACTTCGCGTTCGCAGAGAGGTTCGAGCTGCCGATCGTGCAGGTGGTCGCGCCCGCCGGCGGAGAGGTGGAGGAGGGCGTCGCGTACGTCTCGCACTCCGAGAACGAGGTCCTCGTCAACTCGGGGCCGTACAGCGGGCTCTCCTCGCCCGAGGCGAAGAAGGCGATCGTCGCCGCGCTCGCGGCGCGCGGGCTCGGCCATGCCGCCGTCAACTACCGGCTGCGCGACTGGCTGCTCTCGCGCCAGCGCTACTGGGGCTGCCCGATCCCGGTGATCCACTGCGGCGCGTGCGGGATCGTCCCGGTGCCCGAGGCCGACCTGCCGGTGATCCTGCCCGAGGTCGACGACTACCTGCCGAAGGGGCTCTCGCCTCTCGCCGCAGCCGAGGACTGGGTGAACGTCACTTGTCCCTCCTGCGGCGGCGCCGCGAGGCGGGAGACCGACACGATGGACACGTTCGTCGACTCGTCGTGGTACTTCCTGCGCTACACGACCCCGCACGACTCGACCGGGCCGTTCGAGCGCGAGATCGTCGACTACTGGCTGCCGGTGAACCAGTACATCGGCGGGATCGAGCACGCGATCCTCCACCTGATGTACGCGCGCTTCTTCACGAAGGCGCTCTACGACATGGGGCTGCTCGGCTTCAACGAGCCGTTCGCGCGGCTGTTCAACCAGGGGATGATCTACCGCTTCGGCCACAAGATGTCGAAGTCGAAGGGGAACGTCGTCTCGCCCGACGAGCTCGTCGACCGCTACGGCGCCGACTCGCTGCGGCTCTACATCCTCTTCATGGGGCCGGCCGACCAGGACAAGGAGTGGCAGGACAAGGGCGTCGAGGGCATGTGGCGCTTCCTGACTCGGCTCTGGCGAGTGGTGGGGGAGTCCCTGGAGCGCGAGCCGCCGGCCGAGGTGCCCGTCACCCCGCTCGCGCGCAAGGCGCACGAGACGATCCACAAGGTCAGCGACGACATCGAGCGCCGGTTCGTGTTCAACACGCCGGTTGCGGCGGTGATGGAGCTCGTCAACGCGATCTCGGCCGATCCTGACGACCCGGCCGCGCGGTTCGCGGTCGAGACGGCCGTCTCCCTGATCCAGCCGTACGCGCCGCACGCGGCCGAGGAGCTGTGGTCGCGGCTCGGGCACTCGCGGCTGTGGGCCGAGCCGTGGCCGGTCGCAGACGAGTCGTTGCTCGTCCGCGACACGATCGAGCTCGTTCTGCAGGTGAACGGGAAGGTCCGCGACCGCGTGCAGGTGGCAGTCGGCCTCCCCGAGGACGAGTTGATCGCCCTGGCACGGGCCTCCGACCGGGTGCAGGCGCACCTGGACGGCAAGGAGCCTCGGGCGATCGTCGTGCCCGACAAGCTCGTGAACCTCGTGGTCTAGAGGCACGGTGTAGACCCGCGGCCCGGTGGGGCGTGTGGGTAACTCGTCACGAATTCGGCACGGACACGTGATGCCTTTTTCGGCAACGTTCGGTCATGCCCTCGCTCACGCTCACGCGGCCGCAGGCGATCGCGCTCGCCCTCCTTGCGCTGGCAGCGGTGCTCGTCGCCGCCCACCTGTTCGGCGGCGCGGGTGCGACGGGGGCTTCCGTCTCGACCTCGGCTCGGCAGCTCGCCGCACCGGTTGACGCCACCGCCGGCGAGGCTCCGTCGGCGCCGCCGTCGATCCTCGTCGTCGACGTCGCAGGCGCCGTGCGCCGACCGGGCCTCTACCGCCTGCCGAAGGGCTCGCGGATCGCCGACGCGATCGCCCGCGCAGGCGGGGTGACGCGACAGGCCGAGAGCGCTTCGGTGAACCTGGCCGCTCCGCTCGCCGACGGCGAGCAGGTGCTCGTTCCGTCCGGGGCTCCCGGAGCGCCAGTCGCTGCCACGGGCGGCACGCCGTCTCCGTCGGCTCCGGTCGACCTGAACTCGGCGACCGTCGAGCAGCTCGATGCGCTGCCGGGGGTCGGGCCGACGACCGCGCAGAAGATCGTCGACTACCGGAATGAGCACGGGCCCTACACCTCGGTCGACGACCTCGACGCGATCCCAGGGATCGGGCCGGCGCGGATCGACCAGCTTCGCGGGCTGGTGATCCCGGCGTGATCGCGCGGCCGGCGCCGGCCCACGTGCTCGCCCTCGCCCTCACCGTCGGGATCGCACTGGCCAACGTCGGGCGGCTCCACGCGGCCGCCCTGTGCGCAGCGGTCGTCGCCGCACTCGGCCTCGCGTTGGTGCGTGACCCATCTTTGCGTCTCGTCCTGGTCGCGATTGTGCTCGCGGTGCTCGGCTGGTGGTGGGGGAGCGGTCGGCTCGACTCGCTCGATCGCAGCCCCATGCTCGGCGAGGTCGGACGAGCCGGCCGCGCGGTCGTCGTCGTCACGTCGCAGCCCACGGAGGGGCGCTTCTCGATCCGCGCGCCGGGCGAGATCCGCTCGTTCAGGGGGCGGCCGCTGCACGAGCGCGTTCAGCTCGAGCTGAACGCCGGCCGCTCTCCGCCGCAGGGCGCCGTGCTCGACGCTCTCGTGGTCGTGACGCTTCCGTCGGGCCCGGAGAACGGATTCGACGAGCGAACCTGGCTCCGCCACCGCGGCGTCCATGTCGTGCTGAAGGTCGACGAGTGGACCCAGATCGGGCGCCGCGGCGGTCTGGGCGGACTCGCCGACCGCCTGCGCGCCTGGCTCGAGCGCTCGATCGCCCCCGGGCTCGGGGGAGAGCGGAGAGCGGTTCTCGAGGGGATCGTCCTCGGAGACAGCTCGCAGCTCTCACCGGGCCTGAAGCACGACTTCCAGGCGTCCGGGTTGTTCCACATCCTGGCGGTATCCGGCCAGAACGTCGTGCTGGTCGCGGCCGGAGCCCTTCTCCTGGCATGGATCCTCGGCGCGAGCAGATGGGTCGGTGAGCTCTGTGCGCTCGCGTCGATCGGCGCGTATGTCCTCGCGGTCGGCCCGCAGGCCTCGGTGATCCGCGCGGGGATCGCCGGGTCGCTCGCGTCGCTCGCGTGGTTGACCGGGCGGCTGCGCGATGCCTGGCAGGCGTTGATCCTCGGCGCTCTGGTGCTGCTCGCGTGGAACCCGTACGAGGTGTACGACCCGGGCTTTCAGCTGTCCTTCGCCGCGGTGGCGGCGATCTTCACGATCGTCCCGCGGATCGCGCGGCAGCTCGAGGGGTGGCCGCTCCCGGGGAGCGTGCGGCTCGGCGTCGCAGTCTCGCTCGGCTGTGGCCTCGTCACGGCTCCGATCGTGTGGCTCGAGTTCGGCTACGTCGCGCTCCTCGGCGTTCCCGCGAACGCACTCGCAGAGCCGGCGATGCCGGTGCTGCTCGGCCTGGCGTTCGCGACCGCGGGCGTCGGTCTCGTCGCACCCGGCAGCGCCGCCGTCCTCGCCTGGCTGAACGGGTGGACGGCCGCCTACATCGCTCTCTGTGCGCGCGCCATCGGGTCGCTCCCGTTCGCAGAGGTACAGACGTGGCAGGGCCTCGCGCTGCTCCTCGCCGCGCTCCTGGGCGCGGCCTATGCTTGGCTGCGATGGCGGACGAGCTCAAGCCGGCCTATCTGATCGCCGGAACCGACCGCCCCAAGGTCGACCGCGCCGTCGAGCGGCTGCGGCGCCGGTTCGCGCCCGATGCGGTCGAGATCCATCACGCCTCCGATCTCTCCGGCGCGGATGCCGTCGCCGCGTGCAACGCGCTCGGCCTCTTCGCGAGCGACGGGCGGCTGATCGTCGTCGAGCACGTCGAGGACTGGAAGGCACCGGACGCGAAGGAGGTCTCCGACTATCTCAAGGCGCCCACGCCTGCGACCACCCTCGCGCTCGTCGGCGTGGAGCTGAAGAAGGACGCGCCGCTCGCCAAGGCCGTCTCGGGAGGCAAGGGCGAGGTCCTGCTCTGGGACGTCCCGGCGAAGGCACTCCAGCGCTGGGTGTCCGAGCAGTTCGCGCTTCAGGGGACGAAGGCGGAGCCCGAAGCGTGCCGGGCTCTGCTAGAGCTGGTCGGCGACGACGTCTACGACCTGTCGTCGGAGATCGACAAGGTCTCGACCTGGGCCGCAGGGGAGCCGGTGGCCGCCGGCGACGTCGAGCGGCTCGTCGCCGCCCGCGCCGAGACCACGAACTTTGCGCTCACGGACGCGTGGGGCGCCCGCGATGTCGACGCCGTCCTCCGCGCTTCCGAAGGGCTCCTCGAGCGTTCCGGCGAGCCACGGTCACGAACGATCCCGCGGATCGCCGGCATCGTCACCGGCCACGTTGCGAGCGTCCGCCGCGCCCAGGGCTTCGACGCCCAGGGCATCGCTGCGAAGGACGCCGCCGTCACGCTGAAGCGCCACCCCTACTACGTCGGGAAGCTCTACGCCCAGGCCCGGAACTACGACCCCGACGAGCTGCGCGCCGTCACCGTTCGCCTAGCCGAGCTCGACCACGCGCTCAAGGGCGGCTCGCGTCTCCCGTCGGACCTCGAGCTCGAACGGGCGCTGATCGAGATCACGCCGGCGTAGGCTTGGTGCTGGTGTCGGACACCGTGCCGAGCCTCGCCTTGCCTGCATGGGACACACCCGGTGTCCGACACCGAGCGTGGCGGCGTCTAGCTCTTCGGCAGGACGAGCCGGTCGGCCTGCGACTTCTTGCGGGCGCCGGTGTTCCGATGGAGCGCGCCGCGTGAGATGGCCTTGTCGATCAGGCGCACGAGCGAGCGGTGCTCGGTGGCGACAGCGTCGGCGTCGCCCTCCTCGACTGCTGCGGAGAGTCGCTTGGTGAGCGTCTTGATCGTCGAGCGGTAGCGGAGGTTCTCGAGCCGCTGGTCGCTCGCGATCCGGATGCGCTTCTTCTGCTGCTTGATGTTCGCCATGGCGTGAAAACGCCCGCTCCAGGCGGGCAAGCCGATGGTAGCAACTCGCGCGTCGCGACCGCGCCGCCGCGTATCGTCACCTTGCGTGACAGACGTGGAAAGCTCCGCGGTCCCGCTCCCGAGCCGGCGGAGGATCGTACGCTCGACCGCGATCTTCGCGGGGCTCACCGCGATCTCGCGCGTGTTCGGCGTCGTCCGCGAGGTCGTGGCCGCCTACTACTTCGGCGCCGCGGGGAAGATCAACGCGTTCACGATCGCGTTCCAGATCCCGAACCTGCTCCGCGCGCTCGTCGCCGACGCCGCTCTCTCCTCGGCGTTCGTCCCGGTCTTCAGCGAGCTGATCGAGAAGGGCGACCGTAAGCGCGCCTGGCGGGTCGCCTCGACGCTCTTCTGGCTGATGCTTCTCGGGCTCACGGCGATCTCGGCGTTCTTCATCCTCGCCGCGCCCTATGTGATCGGCGTCTTCGGGAACCCCGGCAACGATCGAGACCTCGCCGTCGGCCTCTCCCAGGTGCTGTTCCCCATCGTCTCGCTGCTCGGTGTCTCCGGGATCGTCGTGGGGATCCTCAACACCTACGACCACTTCACGATCCCGGCGCTCTCGCCGATCGTCTGGAACGTCGCGATCATCGTCGGGCTCGTGATCGGCGTCCCGCAGGCGACCTCGATGAACGCGGAGCTGTACGTGTACGCGGCCTCGATCCTGGTGGCGACGGTCATCCAGACGCTCCTGCCGTACCCATGGCTCCGCAGGCTCGAGCACGGCGACGAGCGCCTGCGCGTGCTCATCGACTGGCGCGACCCGATGGTGAAGCGGACGTTCGTCCTCATGGTCCCCGTCACCCTCGGGCTCGGGCTCATCAACGTCAACGCCGTGATCGACCAGGTCTTCGCCTCGCGTCTCGTCAATGCGGAGCTCGCCCCGACCGCGATCCAGAAGTCGTTCCTGGTCTACATGCTCCCGCAGGGCGTGTTCGCCGTCGCGATCACCACCGTCCTCTTCCCGACGCTCTCGCGCCTCGCCGCGCGCGGCGACCTCGCCGGTTTTCGCTCCACGATCTCGGGCGGGCTCCGCCAGCTCGCGTTTCTGCTCATACCCGCCTCCGCGATCACCGCCGTCCTCGCCGAGCCGATCATCCGCATCCTGTTCCAGCACGGCCGGTGGGCCCCGTACCAGACTCCGGTCGTCGCCGACGCCCTCGCCGCCTTCACCCTCGGCCTGTTCTTCAACGGGATGATGCTGCTCCTCGGCCGCGGCTTCTTCAGCCTGAAGTCGAACTGGATCCCCACGATCGTCGCGCTCGGGAACCTGACGCTGAACGCGCTCCTCGACACGGCTTTCTACCGGTTCGGGACGTGGGGGATCCCGCTGGCGACCGCTCTCGTGAACATGGCCGGCGCGGCGGCACTGCTGTTTCTCATGCGCCGCCGCGTCGGGCCACTCGAGGGGCGCCGGATCCTCTCCACGGTCGTGCGGGTGGTCATCGCCTCCGCAGTCGTTGCGGCAGTCGCCTATGTGGTCTGGGAGCCGCTCGATTCGAGCCTCGGGCGCTCCTTCCCCGGACAGCTCGTCTCGCTGGGGGTCGCCCTCGCGGCCGCGATTGCCGGCTACCTGGGGATGTGCCGGCTGCTCCGGGTGGAGGAGCTCGGCGTCCTCCGCGGCCTGCTTCGAACCCGCGGAGGCGAGGCCTGAGCGCGCCTGGCTCTAACGGCGCAGGCGAATCGCGTTCAGGTCGTCGCGCACGATCTCGTCGCCACGCCCGATCAGCGCCTCGATGTCGTCGTGCTCGGCGTGGAGGTAGCGCCCGGCGAGCCGGTCTGCACGGCCCGAAGCGAGGACGCGAATGAGCTGCGGAGCGAGCTCCGGCGGTGTCCAGGGAGCGTCGGGGCCGGCCGAAGGCGACGTCAGCTCGGTCTGGACGAGCCCCGGGCTGATCACGAACACCGAGACACCCTGCGGGCCGACCTCGGCCGCTAGGTACTCGCCGAAGCGGCCGACCGCCGCCTTGCTCGCTGCGTAGCTCCCGCCGAGGCCGCTGCCGCTGATCGGGAGGTAGGAGGCTCCGCTTCCAACGATCACGATCCGGCCCTCGCCTCGTGCGAGCATCGCAGGGAGGGCCGCGCGGCAGCAGAGGTACGTCCCGAGGACGTTCACCTCGAACACGTGCCACCAGCGGTCGGGGTCGCCGGAGGCGGTCGGATCGTGGCTGCCGCCGATCCCGGCGTTGGCGACGAGCAGGTCGATCGGCCCGAACGCCTGCTCCGTCTCGGCCACCATCCGGTCGGCGTCTTCGCGGACGCTGATATCGCCGACGATGCCGATGCCGCCGAGCTCGCGGGCGGCACTCTCCACCTGGTCCGCCGTCCGGCCGGTGATCGCCACCCGGGCGCCGGCCGAGACCAGTTCCCGGGCGACGTTCAGCCCGATGCCGCGGCCGCCCCCGGTTACGAGCGAGACACGGCCGCTGAGGTCGTCTGCCATGCAGGGACCCTAGCGCGGCGCCGCAGCGGCTCCGTGAGATCACGAGGCCCCGCGGCTACCATCGCCGGGCCTATGGATTCGAGCCGCATCAGGAATTTCTCGATCATCGCGCACATCGACCACGGCAAGTCGACGCTGGCCGACCGCATCCTCGAGCTCACGCACGCCGTGTCCCAGCGCGACATGCGCGCGCAGGTGCTCGACTCGATGGACCTCGAGCGCGAGCGGGGGATCACGATCAAGGCGCAGGCGGTGCGCGTCGGCTGGAAGGGCCACCAGCTCAACCTGATCGACACGCCGGGCCACGTCGACTTCACCTACGAGGTCTCGCGGTCGCTCCAGGCGTGCGAGGGCGCTCTCCTCGTCGTCGACGCGGCGCAGGGGATCGAGGCGCAGACGCTCGCGAACGCCTATCTGGCGATCGAGAACAACCTCGAGATCATCCCGGTCGTGAACAAGATCGACCTGCCGCAGGCCGATCCGGACGGGGTAGCGATCCAGCTCGCCGAGTTGCTCGGCGAGGACCCGGCCCGGGTGCTCCGAATCTCCGCGAAGACCGGCGTGGGCGTGGAGGACGTGCTCGACGCGGTCGTCGAGCGGATCCCGCCGCCGGCAGGCGACCCGGCGGCGCCCGCGCGGGCGCTCATCTTCGACTCTTCGTACGACCAGTACCGAGGGGTGCTCGCCTTCGTCCGGGTCGTCGACGGTGTCTTCCACCCGCGGGACGAGGTGCGCGCGATGGCGCTCCGCACACGGTTCGAGGCGCAGGAGATCGGAGCGATGAGCCCGGCGATGGCCCCGCTCGAGGCGCTGTCTGCCGGGGAGGTCGGGTACGTGATCACGGGGCTCAAGGAGGTGTCGGAGCTCCGGGTCGGCGACACGCTCACGACCGAGAGCCGGCCGGCCGCCGAGCCGCTGCCCGGTTACAAGGACGTGAAGCCGATGGTGTTCGCCGGGCTCTTCCCGACCGACTCCGACGACTATCCGGAGCTGCGCGACGCACTCGAGAAGCTCAAGCTCAACGACGCCGCGCTCTTCTACGAGCCGGAGACCTCGCAGGCACTCGGGTTCGGCTTCCGCTGCGGGTTCCTGGGGCTCCTGCACATGGAGATCGTCCGCGAGCGCCTCGAGCGCGAGTTCGACCTCGACCTGCTCGTGACGGCACCGACCGTCGCCTACCGCGTCCGCGCACAGAACTCCGACGAATGGAAGGAGGTGCACACCCCCTCCGACATGCCGGACGCCGTCGACGAGATCGAGGAGCCCTACATCAAGGCGCAGATCATCGTCCCGAAGGAGTACGTCGGCGCGGTCATGGAGCTGTGCAGCGACCGCCGGGGCCGTTTCGACCACCTCGAGTACCTCGCCGAGGACCGCGCCCTCCTGACGTTCGAGCTGCCGCTCGCCGAGATCGTCCTCGACTTCTACGACGCGCTGAAGTCGAGGACGCGCGGGTATGCGAGCTTCGACTACGACTACATCGGCTTCCGGCCCGGCTCCCTGGTCCGCGTCGACGTGCTCGTCGGCGGCGACAACGTCGATGCTCTGTCGCTCGTCGTCCACCGGGATGCGGCCTACGACCGTGGGCGCGCCCTGGTCGACCGGCTGCGCGCGGAGATCCCCCGGCAGATGTTCGACGTCGCGATCCAGGCTGCGATCGGCTCCCGCGTGATCGCCCGCGAGACCGTCAAGGCCAAGCGCAAGGACGTGATCGCGAAGTGCTACGGCGGCGACATCAGCCGCAAGCGCAAGCTTCTCGAGAAGCAGAAGGAAGGCAAGAAGCGGATGAAGCAGGTCGGCGGGGTCGAGGTGCCCCAGGAGGCCTTCCTCGCCGTGCTCAACCTGAACGACGGGAAGAAGTAGTGGCGCCCCCGCCCGTGCACGAGAGCTGGGCGATCGCGGTGCACGAGGCGCTCGCCGGCATCAAGGGGCTGCTCATCGGCCAGCTCGTCCCGAACGCCGATACCTACGAGCTCGTCCTCACGACGCGCGACTCCCCGCCTGCATCCGGCCTCGTGGAGCTGCTGTCGGAGCGCCTCGTCCCGGTGTTGGGGCGCGACGACTCCCCTCTCGAGCCCGGCCGGGACCCGGCCTGGTGCTTCTACCCGGCGCTCGAGGATCGCGAGCGCGAGCTCTTCCTTCACCTCGACTGGTCCCACGCCGTGGTGCTGCACGAGTGGGTCGACTGATGGGGGACGGGGCCCGCCACCTCTATGTCCATCTGCCGTTCTGCGCGCACCGCTGCGGCTACTGCGACTTCGTCACGGCCGTCGGCCGTGACGGCGAGCACGGGGGATACGTCGAGGCGCTCGTCGCCGAGCTCGAGCTCGAGCGTGGGTGGCTGGCGTCGGAGGTCGAGACGGTGTTCCTGGGCGGTGGCACGCCGACCTTCACCGAGCCCGCCGCCCTGGCACGTGTGCTCGAGGCGCTTCCGCCGGGCGGCGAGGTGACGGTCGAGGCGAACCCGGAGACCGTGACCGTCGACATGGCCCGGCTCCTCCTCGAAGGTGGGGTGAACCGCGTCTCGCTCGGTGCCCAGACCTTCCAGCCCGGCCTGCTCGGTGTCCTCGATCGAGTTGCCGGACCTGACGACGTCCGGCGCGCCGTCTACCGTCTGCGCGATGCCGGATTCGACAACATCTCTCTCGATCTCATCTACGGGATCCCGGGCCAGAGCTCCGCCGACCTCCGAAGCGACCTCGCCGAGGCCCTGGCGCTCGAGCCCGAGCATCTCTCCGCGTACGAGCTGGAAGCAAAGCCGGGCACGCGCTTCACGCACGCCCACGGAGCCGAGCTCGAGCGGCAGGCCGAGTCGATGGAGTCCTACTTCGAGCTGGTCGTCGAGACGCTGACCGGGGCCGGATACCGCTGGTACGAGACGGCGAACTTCGCGCGGGTCGGGCCGCGCGATCTCCGCGCGCGGCACAACCTCGGCTACTGGCTCGGGCACGACTACCTCGGGCTCGGCGTGGGCGCTGTCAGCACAATCGAGAATCGGCGCTGGCGGAACCTGCCGTCGCTGCACGGCTACGTCGAGGCGCTCGGGGCCGCCCGCCGGCCGCCCCGGGAGCTCGAGGAGCTAACGCCCGAGGTGCGCGAGACCGAACGGGTCATGCTCGGGTTGCGCCTCGACGAGCCGGTCCTGGTCGACCCATCCGGGCGGATGCTCGACCCCGACGGCCTCGCTCGGCTCGAGCGGCTCGGGCTGGCCGAGCGGCAGAGCGGGGGGGTCGCGCTCACGGCTCGGGGGCGGTTCCTCGGGGACGGCGTGACGGCCTCGCTTCTCGCCTGACCGGGCCTCGCGCCCGCTCGCCTACCATGGCCGTGGCCATGAACGCACGCGCGGAGCTGTCGGAGCGTCAGCTGGAGATCCTCTCCCGGGTCGTCGAGGCGTACGTCTCGACGGGCGTCCCCGTGGGCTCGAGGCTGCTCGTGGAGCGGGCCGGCTTCGACCTCTCCAGCTCGACGGTTCGGGCCGAGCTGGCAGAGCTCGAGCGCATCGGGCTGCTGACGCATCCGCACACCTCTGCAGGGCGGGTGCCGACCGAGGCCGGCTACCGGGTCTACGTCGACGTTCTGCTCGTGCGGCAGGAGCCGAGACCGTCGGCGTTCCCGCTCGGGCTGGCGACGGCCCGCGCCGAGGTCGACGAGGCGCTCCAGGCGGCGACCGAGATCCTGGCCCAGTTGACGCGGCTGCTTGCGCTCGTGTCGGCGCCGCCGCTCGAGGCCGCGACGGTCCGCCACGTGGACGTTCTGCAGCTGCAGCCGAACGCGGTCGTCGTCGTGGTCATCACCTCGACCGGCGAGGTCGCCAAGCAGCGGTACCTGTTCCCCGAGGCGCTCGACCCGGGGCTCGTCAGCTGGGCGGGCGAGTACCTCCGCGAGCGCGTCACAGGCCTCCGGCTCCGCTCGCGGCTCCTCGTACGAGCCTTCGACGAGCCGAGCGTGTCGCCGCGCGAACGGGCGTTCCTCGCAGTCGTCCGCGGGACCTTCGACGGGCTCGGCGACGAGCGCGAGCTCTATGTCGGCGGGGCGGCCGGCCTGCTCGACGACCTGCGCGGGGAGGAGATCGGGGCGTACCGGAGCCTCATCGACGCGCTCGAGAAGCGCGCCGCGCTGCTCGACGTCCTCGCCAACTCCGTCGGAACCCGCCGGCCGTTCGCACGGGTGGGGGACGAGCTCGAGGAGTCCGGGCTCCACTCGCTCGCGCTCGTCGGCGCCACCTACGGCTCGGCGACGAAGCCGCTCGGCACCGTGAGCCTCCTCGGCCCGCTGCGGATGGACTACGAGAAGGCGCTCCGCGCGGTGCGCGCCGCCGCTCACGAGCTGTCGAGATTCGTCGAAGACGTCTACGCCGACGAGTAGCGGAACCGGCCGTGGCGAGCGCCACCGCTGCTGGCACGATACGAAGCCCCATGTCGACCACACAACGCGACTACTACGAGGTGCTCGGCGTCCCGCGCACCGCGAGCGAGCAGGAGATCAAGAAGGCGTTCCGGCGTCTCGCGCGCGAGCTGCATCCCGACGTTTCCGAGCACCCTGACGCCGAGGCACGGTTCCGTGAGGCGACCGAGGCCTACGAGGCGCTCTCGAACGCCGAGACGCGGGAGCTCTACGACCGCTACGGCCATGCCGGTCTGCGATCCGGGGGCTTCCAGCCGACCAGCTTCGACATCAATACCTTCGGCGACCTCTTCTCCGCGTTCTTCGGCGACGACGGCTTCGGCGCCGGCGGCCGGCGTGGCCGCGCGGCCGCGCGCGGCGCCGACGTGCTCGCCGAGGTCGAGATCACCCTTGTCGAGGCCGCCAAGGGGCGAGCGGTGACAGTGCCGATCGAGACCGCCGTCACGTGCGGAACGTGTCACGGAGACGGGGCGGCTCCGGGCTCGACCCCGGTGCCCTGCGCCCGCTGCGGCGGAAACGGGCGTCCTCCAGCACGTCTCGCGGGGGATCCTCGGAGAGTTCATCCGGCAGGTGGCCTGCCCCGACTGCAACGGCGCCGGTCGCCGCATCGAGCATGTCTGCGAGAGCTGCCACGGCTCGGGGCGCACCGTCGAGACGCGCCGGGTCGAGGTCGAGATCCCCGAGGGCATCCACGACGGCCAGCGCATCCGCCTCACGGGCGAGGGCCACGCGGGAGGGCTCGGCGCGCGGCCGGGCGACGCCTACGTCCAGGTACGCGTCCGCGACGACGACCGCTTCGTCCGCGAGGGGAACGACATCTTCTCCCAGGTCGACCTCACGATTGTCGAGGCGGCGCTCGGGACGAAGCTCGACGTCGAGACGATCGACGGAACCGAGGAGCTCGAATTCGATCCCGGCACCCAGCCCGGGCGAGACTCGCGTGCTCCGCGGAAAGGGGATGCCCGTGCTCCAGGGCTTCGGCCGCGGCAATCACCGCGTCCTCGTGAACGTGACCGTCCCGCGCAAGCTCACCGCCGACCAGCGGCGGCTGCTCGCAGAGTTCGAGGAGCTCTCCGACGAGGAGACCTACGAACAACATCCGGGCTTCTTCGAGAAGCTCCGGAACATCTTCAGCTGATCCGGGCCGCCGTCACCGTGCCGGCGGACGAGGCCGAGGAGCTCAGGGCCCGGTTCGTCGAGCTCGCGCCCGAGGGGTTCGAGGAGGCCGAGGCCGCGGGCGGGCTCGAGCTCGCCGCCTACGGGCCCGCCGCAGAGCGGGTGGTCGCCGCCTACCCGGAGGCCCTCGTCACCGCCGTCGACGAGGGCTGGGAGGACCGCTGGCGCGAGTTCCACCACGGCGTCGAGATCGGGCCCGCTCTGGGTCGGCCCGCCGTGGGAGGAGCCCCCGGCCGGAGCGATCGCGGTCGTCATCGACCCCGGCCGCGCGTTCGGCACCGGCGCGCATCCCTCGACCCGCCTCGCGCTCGAGCTGCTGCTCGACGAGGCGCCGGGAGCCATCCTCGACATCGGCTGCGGCTCCGGCGTCGTCGCGATCGCAGCGGCCAAGCTCGGCTTCGCGCCCGTCACCGCCGTCGACATCGACGAGGTCGCGGTCGAAGTCACACGGGCGAACGCGCGCGCAAACGGCGTCGAGATCCAGGTGGACACCGCCGATGTCGCGAGCCCCAGCTTCACTACCCCGGACCTCGCGGCTCCCGGCCTCGCGACCCCCGGTCTCGCCGTCGCGAACATCTCGCTCGAGCTCGTCCAGGTCGCTGCAGCGGCGATCGACGCCGATCGCCTCGTCACCGCCGGCTACCTCGCCGCCGACCGGCCGGAGCTGCCCGGCTACGTCCCTGTTCGCCGGCTCGAGCGTGACGGCTGGGCGGCCGACGTCTTCAGGACAGGCCGCTGACCGCGTACGCCGAGGACGGCGAGGCCGGGTACTCCTCCTCCGAGCAGCGAGAGAACGACCTCGTCCCGCCGCGGCTCGCCCGGCCTGATCGGCGGCAGCCGCTTTCTGAGCGTCGCCTCGCGCACGTAGCCGAGCCGCTCCGCCACGGCGAGGCTCGCCGTGTTCGCCGGGTCGACGTGGATCTCGACGCGGATCACGCCGCATCGTTCGAAGGCGAGGCGGGTCAGCACGGCGGCCGCCTCGGTCGCAAGCCCCTGCCGCACCCGGTTCGCGCGGAGCCAGTAGCCGATCTCGAGCGCATCCGGGCCGACCCGGCGATGCAAGCCGGCTCCGCCGATCAGCTCCGAGCCGTCCCGCGTGAAGAGCCCGTAGATCCAGTCGTCGCCATGCCGGAATGCGTCACGGAACTCGCCCATCCGCTTGCGCATGGTGCCGACCGGCTCCGGCGCCCCCCAGGCCCATTCCATGAACGTACGCAGATGGTCGAGGCTCGAGTCCACCGCGTCCTTCACGCGCGGCGCGTCGCCGGGCTCGTAGCAGCGGATCAGCATCCGCTCGGAGTGCACGCTCCGAGGTGGTTCGGCGAGACCGGCCACCCGCGTACCTTAGGCCGACCGTGACCGCCAGCTACGCAGCACTGCTCGGCGCGGCGGTGGCCGTCACGGGCGCCGCGTTCGTCCTCCGCCGCGGGCGGAGCGCAGTACGATCCGTGTAGCGATGCGGTTCGGCGTCGAATTCCTGGGTTGCAAGGTCTCGCACGTGGACGCGCACGAGATTCGCGAGCGGCTGCTTGCCGACGGGCACGAGGAGAACGCCGACACGGCCGACGTCGCCATCGTCAACGGCTGCTGCGTCACGAACGAGGCTGCCGCCAAGAGCCGCAAGGCCGCGGCCCGCGCCGCGCGGCGGCATGCCCGCGTCTACCTCACAGGCTGCGCGGCGAACCTCGATCCTTGCGGGCCTGCCGGCGAACGTCACGGTCGTCGCGCGACGTGCCGAGGAGACCGCCGCGTTCGTGGCCGGGGACGTCGGCTCGATCGGCTGCGTCCAGGCCGACGCGCGGCTCGACCGCATCCGGGCGTTCGTGAAGATCCAGGACGGCTGCTCCTTCTCGTGCGGCTTCTGCGTCATCCCGCTCGTCCGCGGCGCGTCGCGGAGCCGCAGCGCGAGCGCCGTTCTCGGCGAGGTCGAGCGGCGTGTCGAGCAGGGCCACCGCGAGGTCGTCCTCACCGGCATCAACCTCGGCTGCTTCCGCGACCGCGTCGCCGGCTACGACCTGCCGCGCCTCGTGCGCGAGGTCGGCGCGACTCCCAGGCCTCGAGCGGCTGCGGCTCTCGTCGATCGAGATCAACCACGTCGACGACGAGCTCGTGGCCGCCCTCCGCGAGACGCCGACGATCTCCCGGCACCTGCACGTGCCGCTGCAGTCCGGCGACGACGGCGTCCTCCGCGCGATGAGCCGCCGCTACACGACCGCCACCTACCTCCGGCGGCTCGAGCCGCTCGCCGCCGAGTTCAACCTGACGACCGACGTCATCGTCGGCTATCCGGCCGAGGACGCCGAGGCGTTCGAGCGGACGCTCGCGACGATTCGGGCAGCCGGGATCAGCCGCGTCCACGTCTTCCCCTACTCGCCGCGCCCCGGCACCGTGACGGCGGCCGACGATCCCGTCCCGCCGCCGGTCAAGAAGGAGCGCGGCGCGCGGCTCCGAGCGCTCTCGCGCGAGCTCGAGCAGCGCCGCTGGCAGGCCAAGCTCGGGACGAACGACGTCGTGCTCGTCGACCGGCCCGGCCGCGGCTACGGCGACGACTACACGCCGTTCCTCGTCGACGCCCCTGTCGGCGAGCTCGTCCGCGTGCGCGCAGAGCGGCTGACCGAGGAGGGAATCGTTGCCGCCGCAGCGTGACGACTGCCTCTTCTGCAAGCTCTATCGCGACGGCGACCATGTCGCCGCGACGAATGGCTTCGTTGCGATCAAGGACATCAACCCGCAGGCACCCGTGCACCTGCTCGTGATCCCCGAGCACCACGTCGACACGTTCCGGGACGTCGGCGAGCTCGGCGCGGGGGAGACCCACCGGCTGCTCGAGTTCATCGCCGACACCGCCCGCGACGAGGGGCTCGAGGACTACAAGGTGCAGGTCAACGTCGGCAGGTCGGCCGGGCAGACCGTCTTCCACCTCCACTGGCACATCCTCGGCCGCAAGCACGTCCACGGGCACCCGCTGCCCGACAGCACCGAGGTGACGGAGCTATGAGTCTCATCGAGAAGATCGAGGAGGACGTCAAGGCGGCGACGCTGGCGCGCGACGCCGAGCGCCGCGACGCGCTGCGCCTGATCCTCTCGAGCCTCCGCTCGGCCGAGAAGGACCTGCAACGGCCGCTCTCGGACGACGAGGAGCTGCAGGTGCTCCAGCGCGAGCGCAAGCGGCGGATCGAGGCCGCCGAGGCCTTCCGCGAGGCCGGCCGCGAGCGAGCAGGCGGCCAAGGAGGAGGCCGAGCTCGCGATCCTCGAGGAGTTCATGCCGGCGCCGCTCTCCGAGGAGGAGCTCGAGCGGATCGTCGACGACGCGATCGCCGAGAACAAGGCGACGACCATGCGCGACATGGGCCGCGTGATGGCCGACGTGATGCCGCAGATCGCCGGGCGCGCCGACGGGAGCGCCGTCGGCCAGCTCGTCCGCGAGAAGCTCGCCTGAGCGAGCTCGAGCGCCGTGCCCGGTCGTTCGGCGCCGCCGCCGAGCTCTACGACCGCGCCCGGCCGTCCTACCCGCAGGACGCGATCCGCTGGATGCTCGGCGACACCGCGCGCGACGTCGTCGACCTCGGCGCGGGAACGGGGATCTTCAGCCGGCGCCTCGCCGCGCTCGGCCACCGGTCACCGCGGTCGAGCCCGACCCGCAGATGCGCGCGCAGCTCGCCGCCGCGAGCCCCGGGGTGGCGCCGCGCGAGGGCTCGGCCGAGGCGATACCGCTGCCCGACGGCTCCGCCGACGCCGTCGTGGCCGCGCAGTCGTTCCACTGGTTCGACAACGACGAGGCGCGCGCCGAGATCGCTCGCGTCCTCGCCCGGCGGCGTGTTCGCGCCGATCTGGAACATCCGCGACGAGTCCGTCCGTGGGTCGCCGGCTCACGGCGTCATCGGTAGCGGCGCGCCGGGGCGCGTCCGTCCACGCCCGGCAGGGCGCCAGTTCGGCCCGCTCTTCCGCCGCGCGGAGCGGGCCGAGTTCCGCCACTCGGTGGCGATGACGGCCGACACCCTGCTCGACGTCGTCCGGAGCCGCTCGCGCTATCTCGTCGCCGACGACGCCGAGCGGCGCGGATCGACGGCGAGGTGATGGCGCTCGCCGCCGGGCTGCCCCAGCCGTTCGAGCTGCCGTACGTGACCGTCGCGTTTCGCGCCGAAGTGCTGCGATAGGACAGGCTTCTCGCCAGCCCCCGGCCTACACTGAGCCCGTGCAGGAAACCCTCGACGTGTCCAACGCCGTCGCCGCCGAGCTGGCGGGGATGGGGGACGGCGTCCTCGAGGCGCTGCGCGACCGGCTCGGGTGCACGATCCGGCTCCGCGG
>CAVTYN010000016.1:0-25145 GCA_963738895.1 uncultured Actinomycetota bacterium | reverse complement strand
TGCGCGCCTCACGACGGTGTCGGACACGGCATCTCTCCCCCCGATCCGGCAGCTGCCCTCGAAGGTGTCGGACACAGCATCTCTTCCCTCGACCCGGCAGCTGCCCTCGATCGTGTCCGACACCGCCTTTGCCGCCGTTCGAGAACCTCCAAGGCGGTGTCCGACACCGTGCGGGGACGAGGCCGAGCAGACTCCCAACGCGGTGTCGGACACCAAGAGGCACCGTCATTCCAGTGTCCCCTGGGGGCGCAGCCCGGGGACGCGGCGCGCCCCGGCGAGCGCGACCAGCGTGACGTCGAGCTCGGCGCCCGGCTCGAACCGGACGGACGTCCCGGCGGGCACGTCGAGCCGGAAGCCGCGCGCGACCGCGCGGTCGAACGCGAGCGCGGGATTCGTCTGCGCGAAGTGGACGTGCGAGCCAACCTGAACGGGTCTGTCCCCCGTATTCAGGACGCGGATCGTGACTCGCTCGCGCCCGGCGTTCAGCTCGATCTCGCCCTCGGCGAGGCGCAGCTCGCCCGGGATCACTGGATCGGCTGGTGGAGCGTCACCAGCTTGCGTCCGTCGGGGAACGTCGCTTCGATCTGCACCTCGTCGACGAGCTCGGGGACACCCTCCATCACCTCGTCGCGCCGCAGCACCTCGCGGCCGGCCTGCATCAGGTCCTCGACGGTGCGGTCGCCGTCGCGCGCCGCCTCGAGCACCCAGCAGGAGAGGAGCGCCACCGCCTCCGGCTCGTTCAGCCGCACGCCGCGCGCACGACGGCTCGCGGCCACCATGCCGGCGACCGAGAGCAGCAGCTTGTCCTGCTCGGACGGTGAGAGGCGCATCGAGCTCCTTCGGGAAGGACGGTCCCGGCAACGGCGCCGGCTCGCTCCCGTCGGCGGAAGCGGCCTGATCCTAGTGGTTTGGCCGGTAACGTTGCCCGGTTCCTGGGTCACGAGCACCAAGCCAGAGGCCGCGGTCGTCCGCAGGCAAGGCCGGGGCCTTGACAAGGACGAGCGTGGGCTGTGGCGCAGCGTGATCGTGGGCCAGGGGCCCGGCGAACGTTGCCGGTCAGACCACTAGCTCGGCCGGCGCGCGAGGTTAGCCGCTGTTGCTGATGAGCTTCAGCATCTTGAACATCGGCAGGTACATCGCGATGAGGATGATCCCGACCATCACGCCGACGCCGATCATCATCAGGGGCTCGACGATCGAGGTGAGCGCGCCGATCGAGGCGTCGACCTCGTCCTCGTAGAAGTCGGCGATCTTGGCGAGCATCTTGTCGAGCTCGCCCGTCTCCTCGCCGATCTGGATCATCTGGCTCACCATCGGCGGGAACACCGGGTTGTCGACGAGCGGCTGCGCGATCGACGAGCCCTCGCGGACCCGGTTCCTCACGTCGATCAGCGCCTCCTCGACGACGTAGTTGCCGCAGGCCTGGCCCGTGATCTCGAGGGCGCGGATGATGTCCACGCCGGCGGCGACGAGGGTCGAGAGCGTACGGGAGAAGCGCGCCATCGTGATCTTGCGGACGGTGTCGCCGATCTTCATCGGCAGCCGAAGGCGCGTCCGGTCCCAGATCTGCCGGCCGCGCTCGGTCTTCTTGCCGCGGAAGAACCCGAAGATCAGCCCGCCGATGAGCGGGAAGATCACGAACCAGTCGTGCCGGAGCAGGTTCGACGCGTGCAGGACGTACTGCGTCAGGGTCGGGAGCTGCCCGTTGAGCTGGGCGAAGATCTTCACGAAGATCGGGACGAGGAACAGCAGCATCCCGATCAGGACGAGCGTCGCGAAGACCATGACGATCGTCGGGTAGACCATCGCGCCCTTGACGCGGCGCTTGATCTGCTGCTCCTTCTCGATCTGGAGCGCCACCCGGTCGAGGACGATGTCGAGGATGCCGGCGGCCTCGCCTGCCTCGACCATCGCGATGAAGAGCGTGCTGAACACCTTGGGGTGGCGGGCCATCGCCTCGGAGAGGAGAAGGCCCGACTCCACGTCCTCCCGCATCTGGCCGATCACCTCGCTGAGCACCTTGTCGTCGGTCTGCTGCTCGAGGATCACGAGCGCCGAGACGACGTTCATCCCGGAGTCGATCATCGTCGCGAACTGGCGCGAGAAGATCTGGAGGGACTTGGGCTTCACGGCCTTGAAGGCGCCGCCGGCGGCCGAGCCGCCGCTCTCGTCGACGCGGTCGATCTGCTGCGCGAGGAGGCCCTTGGAGCGAAGCTGCTCGAGCGCGGCTGCGAGGTCGGACGCCGCGACGGTGCCGTCGAACTCGAGGCCCTGGGCGTTGATGGCCGTGTATGCGAAGGCCGCCACGGGCTTCTATCCGGCGGGCGTGGTTGCGGCCTGGGTCGCTGCCGGCGCTGCCCCCGGCACTGTGACTGGGCCCGTCGCCGTCGCAGCCGTCTGCGTCGGCGAGGTCAGCTGCGTGGCGTCGGCGAACATCTTCTTGACGTAGCGGATCACGAAGGTCGTCCCGTCGGACTGGTTCAGGAGGGTCACCTTGTTTCCCTGGCCGAGCACGAGGTAGTGCTTGCCGTCGACGAACGAGCCGCCGAGGACGCTGATCTCGAGCCCCTTCTTCGCGATCGCGGCGAGCTTGAAGAGCGGAGCCTCCTTCGGGAACATCGCACCGGCGCCGAAGAGCTGCTTCTTCCCGTTGACCGTGACGAGCGCCGCGGGGACTCCGTTCGGGACGGTGAACGTGACCGGCGGGGCGGCGGTCGTCGTGACGGCGGGCGCAGGGGCAGGCTGCGTCGTCACCGGTGGCGCGGCCGGCGTCGGCGTCGCCTGCGTGGTGGTGGTGGTGGCGGTAGTAGTAGTGGTGGCGGCGGCGGCGGTGGTAGTGGTGGTGGCCTCCTTGGGCGCCGAAGGCTTCGCGGCAGGCGGGGTCGGCGTGGTGGTCGGAGCGGGCGTGGAGGAGCCGGAGGCAGAAGGCGCAACCGGCTTCGGCTTGAAAGGGACGCCGGGGTTGAAGAGCGAGAACCCGCTCAGCTGACCCAGTGACGGACTGACGGCGGCCACACCGCCGACCGCCGCCCCGGGCACCGCGGAGCCGCTCGCCGCAGGCGTCGTCGTGGAGTCGGTCGAGGGAGGCGGCGCCGACGAGCTCGAGCCTCCGTTGATCGTGCTCAGGAGCTTCGGCCCCTGGATCACGGCGACGCCGAGGAAGGCGACGCCGAGAACGACGGCTGCGATGCGGGAGCGCCGCTCGCGGATCTGGGCCTGGGTGGGGCGACGAGGGGCCATCAGTGCGCGGTGGTGCTGGTCGTGGTGGTCGTGCCGGTCGTGGTCGAGGCCGTGCTACCCGGCGTCGTCGTCGTCGGGACCACCTGGCCCGTGTAGACGAAGGCGACGAGAGACAGCGCCGCGGTGAGCACGTCGCCTGTCGCCCCCTGCTGCAGGGAGATGCTGTCCGTGTCGAACAACCGACCGTTCACGCGAAGCTCGGTGCCGCCGACGACGCGAACGCTCCGCCGGGCCAGCCCGAGGAACTTCGTGATCTGCCAGTAGTTGCCGCTGACGGCGATCGAGAGCGGCACCGCCGAGTAGCCGAGAGCGAGCGTGACCGGCGCCGAGGGCTTGATTGCCGTCACCTTCACGGCGCTGCGACCGGCGAGATGACGGAGGCCGAGCAGGAGCCCGGGCATGTCGGTCGCAGTCGGCATGGCGTTCGCGAGCCGGTAGAGATCCGACGCGTGGAACGGAACGGGGCGGGCGGCGGCGCCCTGTGCGACCACCAGCTCGGTCTGCGCCATCGCGATCTCGTCGGCGGTCTTGCTGGTCTTCGCCATCTGCGGCGAGACGATCATGAGATACCCCGCACCGCCGATCAGCACGGCGGCGGCGACGAGACCGACGATCGTGACGAGCTTCGTGTCGAGCTTCTTCGTCATGGGGTCACCTTGTTCCATGGGGTCGCTGGGCTCGGGAGCTGGGTGACGCCCGCGGTCACGGTGAACTGGATCTGCGACGGGCCCTGCTTCGGCGCGGTCGAGGCGCCGAGGCCGTTCACCGCGGACGCGGCGGGTGCCACGGTGGCCGAGGTCGTCGTCGTGGTCGCGAGCGTCACGTTCGTCAGCATCGGGAGCAGGCTCAGGCGCTCGAGCAGCTCGGCGACCTTGTCGTTGCTCGGCGCGACCCCGCTCAGGTTGAACGACTGGGGCCCGCTCGTGGACGGAGCCGCCGCCACCGGCGTCGAGGAACCGGCCGGGGTGGGCGACTGCGCCGAGAGGCTCGTGAGAGAGACCCCGGCCGGCAGCACTCTCGCGAGATCCAGCAAGGCGATATCCCAGGGCATCGACTTCGAGAGCGCGTCCTGCAGGGCGGCGCCCCGCTGGTTGCGGAGCGAAAGGAGGCTGCTCTCCGCCGCGAGGCCCGACTGCCTGGTCGTGAGCGCGTCGACCTGCGCCTGGAGGGAGGCGAGCTCGGCTTGCTTGTCGACGGCCTTCGAGTGCTCGCTCGAGTAGCCGAAGTAGACGAGGCAGCCCGCGACGAGCGGCGCGGTGGCGGCGAGCATGATCCAGGGGCTCGGAAGCCCGCGCCGGGTCCGCGAGTCGTCTTTCGGGAGCAGGTTGACGGCGCGCATCAGTCCTCGATCCCGAGCCCGATTGCGACGGCGAGCGAGCCAGGCTCCGCGGGCCTTTCGACCTTCCGCCCGAGCTCGACACGGGCAAGCGGGTCGCCCAGCCGGACGGGGACGCCCACGAGGCGCTGCAGCTCGCCGGCGAACCCGGGGAGCTCGGAACCGCCCCCGGAGAGGAGGACCGCGCCGATGTCGAGCGAGTCCGCACGGGACTGGTAGAACTGGAGCGAGGAGACGAGCTCGCGGGCGAGTGCCTGCACCTCGGTGCGGATGACGACGCGAACCGTCTCGATCTGCTCCGGGGAGAGGTCCGAGTCCTCAGCAGTGCCGTCGAGCCCGAGGGTCAGCTTGATCGGCTCTGCCTGCGACGGGGTGAGGTTGAGCGCGCGTGCGATTGCGACGTCGAGCGTGCCGCCGCCCCACTCCAGGACGCGCGTGAAGTCACAGGTATGCCCGTCCGAGACGGCGAAGATCGTGCGCTCGTGGCCGACTGCGACCGCGACGAGCGCCTCGGAGGCCTCCTCGCCCTCGGGCAGCGGAGTCCCGAGCGCACGCAGAAGCGCGAACGCCTCGAAGTCGACGCCGGCGAGCTTGATCCCCGCGCGGCGGCAAGCATCGACGTGGCGCTCCACGAGCTCTCGATGCGCGAACACGAGGAGGATCCGGACCGTGGGCTCCGGCGCCGGCCTCGCTCCCTTCGCCGAGCACCACGTAGTCGAGGATGGCATCGGCTACCGAGATCGGCAGCGCCTCCTGCGCGTGGAATCGGATCGAGTTCTCGAAGGCCTTCGGGTCTTCGACCATGGGCACGTCGAGGAGGCGGACCCCGATTCGGTTGCTCGCGATCCCGAGGCGCACGCCGCGCCTCGGCAGCTTGTGCTGCGCGAAGAACTTCTTGAGCTCGCGCGTCAACGCCTCGGGATCGCGAACCTCGCCGCCCGACACGATCCCCCGCGGGATCGGGGCCCGCGCGAGCTGCTCCACCTGCCTGACGACGTCGTTGTCGACGTACGCCGCGGCAAGCTGGGAGGAGCCGATGCGGAGACCAACGAGCTTCTGAAGCTTCGGAGTCGGGCGCTTGGCCGACGCTGCAGGCTTGCTGCTGCGCGGCTTCGGGAGCTTCAGCTCGCGCTTGAGTAGGCTCGGCTTCGGAGCAGCCGGGGCCGTCTCCGCCTCGACCGCCGCCGCGACGACGGCAACGGAAGCGGTCTTCCGCCGGCCCGGCCTCGGCAGCTTGAGCTCGCGCCTCAAGCCGCTCCGGCTGACCGGAACCGGAACCGGGACCGGGACCGGGGCGGCGGGCTCCGGCGATAGCTCGGGAGCGGCCGGCTCGGGATCCTGTGACACAGGGTCCAGAGTCACTGGCTCTGGCACCGCCTCTGCGAGCGGCAAAGCCTCCGCTTGCGGCTCGGGGGCCTCGGCCGCCTCATCGGGGACGAGACTCATGGGGATCCAGGTGGTCGGAGGTGACGGCTCGGTCTCCGTGGCGGGCACAACCTCCTCCAACTCTGCGACAGACGGCCCCTCGAAAGACTCCACGGCCGAGAGCTCCGGCTCGACCAGCAACGGCCACTCTTCCTGCGGTCCCGGGTCGGGGGCCCACCCATACGTCTCGTCCCGGGGCTCGGCCGGCAACTCGTCCTCGGGGGCAGCCCACCACGGGTACGCCGCTCCGTTCGAGCTCGGCTGCTCCTCCGAAGGCGCGGGCTCGTCGCTCGGCGTCGTCTCGAGCTCCGCCGCGCTCTCGATCGCGGCGCTCTCGAAGGGGACTGTCGGCTCGGGCGCCTCCCATACCGGGGCCGGCTCGAACAGATCGGGCGCCTGGTGCACCGGCTCGGCGGGCTGGACCTCGGCAGGCAGTTCGACCCTCTCGACTCTCTCGGCCGTCTCGACCGGCGCGACGGGAACGGCCAGCTCGACGGGCTTGCGCAAGCGAAGCTCGCGCTTCCAGATCGAGGGCGGGCGGCCACCCGCCGGCACCACCGCGGGCGGCTGCATCGCAGACGGCTGGCTCACCGGCGGCTGGGGCGCAGGCGGCTGCACCAGCGGGGACTGGGACGCGGGCGGCGAGGGCTTCTTCCCGAACCGGATCTCCTTCTTCCAGATCGACCCGTCGCTCATCTCAGCCCGCCACCCTCAGGGTCGGAGCCGGGCCCAGGTCGAAGGACGGCGTCGCCGAGACGCCGGCGCGCTCGAGGAGGCCGGAGAGCTCCTCGCGGCGGCTCGAGCGGGCAAGCGCCTCGTCGAGGCTGACGACACGGCGGATGACGAGATCGGCGAGCGACTGCTCGAGCGTCTGCATGCCCGAACGAGAGCCCGTCTGCATGTAGGAGTAGATCTGCTCGACCTTCGCCTGGCGGATCAGGTTCCTGATCGCGTCGTCGGGGACGAGGATCTCGAGCGCGGCGACGCGGCTCTGCCCGTCCGCGGTCGGCAGGAGCGCCTGGGTGACGACGCCCTGGAGAGAGCCGGCGATCTGCGCGCGGATCTGCGACTGCTGCGCACTGGGGAAGACGTCGATGATCCGGTCGATCGTGCTCGAGGCGCTCTGCGTGTGGAGCGTGCCGAACACCAGGTGGCCGGTCTCGGCAGCCGTCAGCGCCGTGGCGATCGTCTCGAGGTCGCGCATCTCGCCGACGAGAATCACGTCCGGGTCCTGCCGGAGCGCGGCGCGCAGCGCGTTGGCGAATCCGGTCGCGTCGGTCCCGATCTCGCGCTGGTGGACGATGCAGCCCTTGTGGCGGTGGACGAACTCGATCGGGTCCTCGACCGTGACGATGTGGTCGTGGCGCGTGCGGTTGATCTCGTCGATCATCGCCGCGAGCGTCGTCGACTTCCCCGAGCCCGTGGGGCCGGTGACGACCACGAGGCCGCGAGGGAGCCTCGTCAGCTCGACGAGCGACTCGGGAAGCCCGAGCTCCTCGAGCGTCTTCAGCTCGTGCGGGACGACGCGGAACGCGGCGGCCATGACCTCGCGCTCCATGAAGACGTTGAGCCTGAAGCGCGCGACGCCGGGGACCCCGTAGGTGAGGTCGATCTGGCGGTCGAGCTCGAAGCGCTTCTGCTGCTCGGTGGTGAGGATGCCGTAGAGCAGGACGCGAAGGGACTCGGCGTCCAGCTTCGGCGCGTCGGCGACGAGCTCGAGCGAGCCCCGCACGCGGACGGCCGGCTGTGACCCCACCGCGAGGTGCAGGTCCGAGGCCCGGCGCTCCACGGCGTGCTCGAGCCACTCATCGATCGAGTTCGTGATTGCGTCCACCGAGCCTGGCTATCGGCAGGCTCACGCTCGAACTTGACATCCCCTGCCGCGGGGGAGTGAACCTCACCCGCCCTGGATGCTGAATCCCCCGATCGAGGCTTCAGCCGTTGTCCACACAGTCGATACCGGTCACCGGGTCATCCCCCGACCCGAACCGAACTCCCCCCAAATCGACTGACGAGGAGAGACAACGTGATTCACAAGATCAAGAACCGGATGGCGAGCGAGGAAGGCTTCACGCTGATCGAGCTCCTCGTCGTCATCATCATCCTGGGCATCCTGGTGGCGATTGCCGTCCCGGCGTACCTGAGCTTCGCCGGCAAGGCAAAGACCGCGGCTGAACAGGCGAACGTCCGCTCGGCGATCCCTGCGGCCGAGAGCTACTACCAGACCAACACCAACACATACGCCTCCATCAGCGGAGACGTGCTGCGCCAGCAGGCACCGGGCGTCTCGCCGCACGTCATGGCCGGGGCGTTCACGACCACGACCGCCAACGACTCGTACTGCATCGAAGACACCGAGGACGGCGGCACCACCTACTACCACTACCTCGGGGGCGCTGTAACCGGCACCGGAGCGGCGACGATCGCCAGCGGGGCCTGTACACAGACAGTCACCTGATCCAACCACGAACTGGTTCCCCCCGAGAGGGCGCGGGCAACCGCGCCCTCTTCGCGTTCCGGGGACTGTGTGGCGTCCACTCAAGGCTGCGGGCCGGCGCGCCGATGTGGACTTCGTGCGCCGGCCTCTCTCACCCGCGAACCTGATCGTCCTGGCGGCGATCGCGGCCGGCGCCTGCGTGTTCGCGTCGGTCGACGCCTCGACGGGCATCGAGAGCGACGTCTACCTGTTCGCCTCGGCCGGGTCGGAGATGCTCTCCGGCAACTGGTCGCACACCTTCCACAGCTCCGTCGTCCAGGCCGGGCCGCTCGAGCTCGCGCTGACCTCGCTGGCGCGGACGGCCGGCGGGGGGATGCTCGGCTTCGCGATCATCCTCGACCTCATCTGCGCGGCGGCGGTCACGGCGACGGCGTGGTGGTACCTCCGCGGCCGCACCTACGCGCTCGCTCTCTTCTCCGCCGGCGCGCTCCTGCTCTGGCTGCCGGGAGAGGGCTACCGCGGCCATCCGGCCGAGCTCCTGATCCCGGTGGCGTGGATGGTCGCCGCGGCCCGGGCCCGAGCCGGTCACACGACGGCTGCGGGCCTGCTCGTCGGGTTGAGCGGGTGCCTCGAGCTCTGGGGCATCCTCGGGATCGCCGTCCTCGCGCTGGCGCCGCACCTGCGCCGCACGGCTCCCGGCGCGGCGCTGGCGGTCGCCCTCCCGGTCGTGTCGCTCCTCCCCTTCGTCCTGGGAGGCGACTTCCACATGTTCGACTACCACTGGGGTGTCCACTCCGGCCTCGGCCTGCTGCTGATCGGAGCAGGCCGGCCGTTCACGTGGTACGACCGGGTCGTCGAGGGAGCGCTCGTCGTCGCGGCCGGCGTCCTCGTCGCCAGGCTCACACGGAGGTTGTCGGAGTCCATCTGGATCGTCCCCGCGACGATCGCCGCCGTCCGCATCGGGCTCGATCCGGTCCGGAACGACTACTACTGGGACGTGCCGCTCGTCCTGCTCCTGATCGGCGGCACGGCACTCGTGGCCGAGCGGAGCGAGCTCCGGATGCGGCTCGCCGCCGGGCTCGCCTCCTCCCCTCGATGAGCGGTCAAGCCCGCGCTTCCTGCTGCCGATAGGGGAAGCAGATGTCGATCGAGCTCTCGACCCCGGTCAAGATCGCCGCGCTCGCCGGTCTGCTACTCGTCGCCGGCGCCGCGGCGACTCTGCTGCTGCTTCGCGGTCAATCGACGACGACGCCCGTCGTCGTACCGGCCACGCACGTCCGCCCCCACCCGGCAACCCGGTCACACTCGGCAACCCGGACTCACGCGGCACCGGTCGCCCCGACCGGGCCGCAGCTCGTCGCGGGACTGCCGGCTCCGTTGATCCCGGCCCTCTCGCGCAGCAAGGTCGTGGTCGCGGTCGTCTGGGCCAAGGGCGACCCCGTCGCACGGGACCTGCTCGCACAGGCGCGCCTCGGCGCGAAGCTCGCACGGGCGCCGATCGTGGTGCTTGACGTGGCCGGCGACAGGGTCGCGAGCCAGGTGGCGACGTGGACGAACGGCAATATCGTCGAGCCGACCGTCCTGGTCGTGACCCGGCCGGGGACCGTCGCGGCCGAGCTCGACGGCTACGCCGACGAGATGGCGGTCGCCCAGGCCGTCGTCAACTCCCGGCCGTGAGCGCAGAGCTCGTGCGCGAGGCGATGCGGGATGGCCGTCGCATCGTGCTCCTTCGGTGCTACGACGACCCGGCCGACAGCGCGACGGTCGTCGAGGCCGAGATCCACCCTGCAGGCGGCGAGAAGCCGGTGAGCCGCGGGTATCGCTTCGGGACGGCGCCCGAGGCGTTCCGGTTCGTGCAGGAGGCGCTGCTTGCCCTGCAGTACCTCGGCTGCAACGTCACCTGACGCGGCGCGCCCCGCCTATCCGGCGACGACCCGTGAGAGCTCCTCGACCGAGGTCAGCCCGGCGGCGACCTTGGCGAGCCCGTCGTCCCACATCGTCCGCATCCCGGCGCGCAGCGCGGCGCGCTCGACCTCGTCGCGCGCGGCCTTCGACACGGCGAGGCTCTCCATCTCCTCGGTCATCGTCATCAGCTGGAAGATGCCGACCCGGCCCTTGTACCCGGTCTGGTTGCAGCGCGGGCAGCCGATCTTCCGGTAGAAGGCGGCGCCGTCGGCGGCGGCCGCGACGTCGGGGGAGATCCGGGCCGCGAGCAGCTCCTCGACCGACGGCGAGTAGAGCTGGCAGCAGTGAGAGCACAGGCGGCGGGCGAGCCTCTGGGCGAGGACGGCCGAGACCGCCGACCCCACCAGGAAGGGCTCCACGCCCATCTCGGTCAACCGCGTGATCGCACTCGGCGCGTCGTTCGTGTGGAGCGTGGAGAGGACGAGATGCCCGGTCAGGGCGGCCTCGATCGAGATCTTCGCGGTCTCTCCGTCACGGATCTCGCCGACCATCACCACGTCCGGGTCGGAACGGAGGATCGACCGCAGCGCAGAGGCGAAGGTGAGCCCGGCGCGCTGGTTGATCTGGACCTGGTTGACCCCGGCGAGGCGGTACTCCACGGGGTCCTCCACCGTGATCATGTTGATCTCGGGCCGGTTGATCTCGGTCAGAGCGGCATACAGGGTCGTCGACTTGCCGGAGCCGGTCGGCCCGGTGACGAGCAGCGCTCCGGTCGGGCGCTTCACCATCTCGCGCAGCTGGGTGCGCATCTCCTCGGAGAGGCCGAGCTCCTCGAGCGTCGGCGCGCGCCGGGACTTGTCGAGGAGGCGCATCACGACCGACTCGCCCTCGACCGTCGGGAGCGTCGCCACGCGGATGTCGAGCAGCCGGCCGGCCGCCGCTGCGTTCAGCGAGATGCGGCCGTCCTGCGGCTTGCGCCGCTCGGCGATGTCGAGCTTCGCGAGCACCTTCAGGCGCGTCGTGACGCCGGTTGCGAGCCGCTTGGGGACCCGCTGCACCTCCTGGAGCACGCCGTCGATCCGGAAACGCACGAGGAGGCAATCGTCCTGCGGCTCCACGTGGACGTCGCTCGCGCCCTCCTCGGCCGCCTGGAAGATGATCGAGTTGACGAGGCGGACGAGCGGCGCGTCGGAGACGCCGTCGTCCACCTCGAGGTCGTTCTCGTCCTCGTCCTCATCGATGAGCTCGAGCTCGGCGACGTCGGCGCGCGTCCGTGCGCCGAGCGCCTCGCTCGCGCGCGAGAACCGCCTGACCTCGGTGAGGATGTCGTCCTTCGGCGCGACCGCGAGCTCGACGGCGTAGGACGTCGCGATCCGCAGCTCGTCGATCGCCGCGATGTTGGAGGGGTCGCCGATCGCGACCCTGAGCACCCCACCCGTGAGCCGGTAGGGGATCGCGCACGTTCGCTCGAGGACTGCGACCGGGATCAGCTCGAAGGCATCCGGGGAGGCCTGCTCCGAGAGGATGTCGACGTACGGCAGGTGGTAGCGCTGCGCGTAGGCCTGCGCGACGCCTTCGCCCGAGGCGATCCCCTCCTCGATCAGGGCCTGGGCGAACGAGCCACGCCCCGCGCGCGCCCGGGCAGACACCAGCTTGTCGCTCGGAACGAGCCCGGTCGCCTCGACGACGTCGGCGATGAGCTCCGTGAGCACGTCGGCCTGACCGCCTCCGCCGAGCGCGGCGTTGACGCCGCGAGATCCGCCCGAACGGGAGCCGGCCGGTGTCTCGCGCTCGGTTGACTGGCGGAGGTCGTCCATTTACCTCGATCGAGGTATCGGCAGGTCGGGGTCGGGTCTTGAAGTGGCGGGCGTCCGGCGTACCTAGGCGAACGAGCTGCCGCGGCTCGTCAAGGGAGGAAACCCAGGTACCAGCCGATCACCGCATGACCCGCGAACAGCGCGATCACGCCGCCGAGCGCAAGGAACGGCGCGAACGGGATCGCCTGCTTCCGGGCCTTCGAGCCGTACTTCGCGAGCAGGAGCACTGAGGGCACGAGGGCGAGGAACATGCCGCCCATGAGCGCGACGGGCACCGCCCAGCCCACCCCGACGCCCAGCAGCATGGCGAGCTTCACGTCCCCCATCCCCATCCCTCGGGGGTAGGCCAGCGCGACGAGGAACAGGGCTGCAGCCGCGCCGAGGCCCGCCGCCGGCCACTCGAGGCTCGGGTGGCTGACGAGCTGCAGGACGAGGACGGCCGCCGTAGCCGGCAGGACGATCCGGTTGGGGACGATCATCCGCTCGATGTCGGTGGCGGAGATCGTCACGAGGGCAGCGCAGAAGACGGCTGCCGCCAGCGCGTGCAGCGAGACACCGAAGGCGACGACGCTCGCCGCGGCGAGCACGGCCGTGAGCAGCTCGACCGCCGGATAGCGCCAGCTGATCGACGCCCGGCACGTCCGGCAGCGGCCGCGGAGCAGGGCGAACGAGAGCAGCGGGATGTTGTCCCGCGGGCCGATCATGGTGTGGCAGTGCGGGCAGTTCGACCGCGGAAACGCGACCGACTGGCCGACGGGAAGGCGCGAGGCGATCACGTTCAGGAAGCTCCCGATCGCGAGCGCCGGCGCGAAGACGACCGCTGCGAACGCGGCGTTCATGCGGGCTGACGGGAGACGCGGAGGCCGGTCGGCGCGATCTCGGGCTCCGCGCGCTCGCCTTCGCGGGCCTTCTTCTCGGCCGCGCTCGTCTCGGCTGCCCGCAGCTTGAGCTCCCGCTCGAGCGCGACGAGGAAGTCGTGGCGGTTGGTCGCGGCGTTCGCGGCAACCTCACGGTCGATCGCCCCGTTCACGACCGCTGCGATGAGGGCCATCTGGAAGGTCTGCATCCCGAAGAACTCGCCCTCGGCGATCGCGTCGGGGATCTCGTCGGGGCGGCCCTCGCGGATCAGGTCGGCGATCCGGGCGTTCACGATCATCGCCTCGACGACGGGGATCCGGCCGCCGCTCGGGCGCGGGAGCAGCCGCTGCGAGATGACGCCACGGAGGACGCCGGCCATGATCGCCCGCACGACCTGCTGCTTGCCCTCGGGGAAGAACTCGATCATGCGGCCGATCGTCTCGGCGGCGTCGATGGTGTGCAGCGTCGAGAAGACGAGGTGCCCGGACTCCGCGGCCTGGAGTGCGGTCTGGGCCGTCTCGGCGTCGCGGAGCTCTCCGATCATGATCGTGTCCGGGTCCTGCCGGAGAGCGCGGCGAAGCGCCTGCCCGAAGCTCTCGGTGTCGAGGCCGACCTCGCGCTGGTTGACGATCGACTCGCGGTCCTCGTGGAGGATCTCGAGCGGGTCCTCGATCGTCACGATGTGCGACTTGCGGGTGCGGTTGATGTGGTCGAGCATCGCCGCCAGCGTGGTCGTCTTCCCGGAGCCGGTCGCGCCCGTGACGAGCACCAGGCCGCGGTGCTCCTCGGCGAGCTTCGTGACCGCGCCCGGCAACCCGAGCTCGGTGAACATCGGCACCTCGCGCGGGATCACGCGGAGCGCGAGCGACATCGCGCCGCGCTGGCGGAAGACGTTGACGCGGAAGCGCGGCAAGCCCTCGGAGGTGTAGGCGAGGTCGAGGTCGCCCGTCTCGTGGAACTGCGCGGCCCGCTGGGGCGTCTTGTCGGTCACGGCCGTCAGGCAGGTGAGGAGGTCGTGCTCGGTGAGCGGCGCGCCGTCGAGCTGCTCGATCTCCCCGTTCCTGCGGACGAGCGGCGGCCTTCCGAGCTTCAGGTGGATGTCGGAGGCCCCGAGTGAGACTGCCTCGGCCAGGACGGAGTCGAGCTGCATGACTTCGATCTCTAGTCGGCACCGGCCGCCGCCGGCTTGAGCATCAGCTTGCGCCGTGGCCGAGAATCGCGAGCGCCCGGAGCGGGACGCGCGCGAGTCCCCTCTGCTTCGCCGGGTCGGGCAGGTCCCCGTCGAGCATCCCGCGGATACTCACCCAGAGGAGTCTGCGAGCGGGCGATCTGCCACGAGGCCCGCGGCCAGCGGTCGAGCGCCTGCTTGAGCTTCCACGACGCGCGGTGGAGCGGCGTGAGCTCGCGGTCGACGGCACCCGCGTACGGTGCGAGCGTCGAGGTGCGCCCGGCGAGCAGGTCGAGGATCGAGGCGGCAGCGAGCCGCGAGGAGACGAAGCACTCGTACATCCCGTCCCCGGAGACGGGGTCGATCAGCCCGGCGGCGTCGCCGACCAGGAGCGAGCGCTCACCCGCGATCCTGGTGCCGTGGCGGCGGAGCGGCAGGCGGTGCCCGCGGAGCTCCTCGAGCTGGTCCGGATCGAGCCCGTGCGCCTCGCACGCTCGCCGTAGGTGCTCGCGGAGCTTCGGCCCCTCGCTCTGCCACCCCCCGACTCCCACGTTCGCATGGTCGCCCTTCGGGAACACCCACGCATAGCCGCCGGGGATGTCCGCGAGCTCGAGCACGAGCCGCCGCGCGTATCGCTCGCGGGCGAGCGTCGGGTACTTCACGTTTCCCTCGTACGCGACGCCGTAGGTGATCCCCTCGCCGAGGCCCGACGGCCCGCGCCGTGATCCCGTTGGCGCCGTCGGCGCCCACGATCGTCTCACCGGTCACCCGCTCGCGCGGCCCGAGGGTCACCGTGTTCCCGGGCTCGACCGAGACCCTGACGCCCTCGCGCACCTCCACCCCGCGCTCGCGCGCGGCGTCGAGCAGGAACTTGTCGAGGCGCGAGCGCTGCGTCATCCAGACGACCGGCTGGCTCGCCTTGTGCACGACCGATGCTCCGTAGCGGAACCGGATCTCCACCTGGTCGACGAGCTCCTCGACCACCGGCGTCGGGTCGACCGGGCACTGCCGCACCGCGCGCAGCGTCATCCCGCCGCCGCAGGGCTTGTCGCGCGGGAAGACCGCCTTGTCGGCGAGAAGCACCGAGGCCCCTTGTGCGGCGAGGCGGTACGCCGTCGTGGATCCGGCCGGCCCGCCCCCCACGACGATCGCGTCGTAATGCTTCACAGGCCGGAGGCTACAATGCGGCGCACCTCTGGGGGTGTGCCCGAGCGGCCAAAGGGAACGGGCTGTAAACCCGTCGGCTCAGCCTACGGAGGTTCGAATCCTCCCGCCCCCACTCATGAACGCGAGCCGGCGTCCGCTCCGGGACAGCTGGACGCGCCGGGATTTGCGACGCTAGGATCGTGCTCGTCATGCAGGGACAGGCCGGAAGGAGCTGCCGATGAGGCAAGTGCTCGCTGCACTTCTCGTTTGCGTCGGCATCGGGCTCTTACGGGGCCGAATCCTGGGCCGCGGCTCCGCAGAAGGGCGTCACCCTGACCGGCACGATCAAGGCGTCGCCCTTCGACATGACGGTCACGGTCAACGTGAGCCCGAGCGGAACGATCTCCTCCCTCAGCTACCTCTGCGGCACGGGGCGTGCGCCGACGAAGGTCTACAACGTCCCGGTCGACACCGCGGGCCAGTTCGCCTACGAGAGCAAGCTCAAGGACTGGAAGCTCCTCGGCCGCTTCGTCACGCCCACGACCGCGTCGGTCTCGCTGAACTCGATCGCCTGCGGCGGTGGGAAGGGATCGACGACGCTCCACGTCAAGACGAACAACACCGCGCCGGGTGCCTCGACGACTGCGGGCGTGAAGCCCGAGCCCGGCTCCACCCTGACCGGCACCGTCCAGGCCTCGCCGTTCCCGATGACGGTGACCATCAACGTGAGCCCGAGCGGAGCGATCTCCTCGTTCACCTATCTCTGCGGAACGGGTCGCCCGCCGACGAGCGTCGCGAACGTCCCGGTCGACAGCGCGGGTCACTTCGCCTACGAGAGCAAGCTCAAGGACTGGAAGGTCCTCGGCCACTTCGTCACGCCGACGACGGCGTTCGTCTCGCTGAACTCGATCGCGTGCGGCGGCGGCAAGGGCTCGACGACGCTGCACCTCAAAACCTAGGTGTCGGACACCGGGTCGAGCGCTTGAGCGAGAACACGAAGCTCGCACGGTGTCCGACACCGCCTTAGACGTATCTACGGCCGCCACGCCCAAGGCGGTGTCCGACACGAGCGAGGGCCGAAGCCGACCCGCCGCCACCAACGCTGTGTCGGACACCTACGTGCAGGGAGTGGCGTTTCTCAAGGCGATCTGATCGTCGAGGTCGTACGAACCGGCGGCCGTCGTGCCCGGTGAGACGTCGACCGACAGGGCGACGGTCACGGTCGGGACCGCGCCGCCCGTGCACCCCGGCGTCGTCCAGACCGACGGCTGGCTCAGGTAGTCGACCTGGAACGTCGACACGCTCCCGCTGCACGCAACGTTCACGTCGTCCTCGCGGAAGAGGCGGTAGCGCGTCGTCGACCCGGGGTATGGCACGGTGCACCATTGCACCGAGTACGCGTTCTGCGCGAGCAACCCCGGGCACTCGGCCACTCCGCTCGTGTTCGTCTCGTTGAGGAGAATCGTCGTCCCACCCGAGGTGTTCGCGAACGGCGCAGCGACGGAGTGCGCGCAGTGGATGTCCAGCCGCATCCGCTCGAGCGCGAGCCGCGCCTGCTCCTGCGCAGTGACCGCGCTCGCCTGACGGGCCTGCGCGCTCATCGTTGCGACGAGCGAGGTGATGATCGGGCTCAGGAGGATTCCCAGGAGGACCATCACCGAGAGCATCTCGACGAGGGTGAAGCCGTCTTCCCGCCCGAGGCGGTCGGAGAGCCGCCGCAGGCCGGCCGCGAAGAGACGGCCGGATCCATTCGCGAGACCCGGCATGACTCGTCCATCGGCTCGGGCCGTTCGCGACTTGAGCCGGGGCGGCCCTCACCATCCCTTGAACGAGCGGTCTCGCGGCGGCGGCCCGAGGCCGATGGTGAATCACAGTGGCCCCGTTCACGCACAACTGCCACGGCTGGGCTCGTAGGACCGTCGGACGCCTCGCCTCGGAGCAGGACGGGGTCGTCCTCATCTGGGCCCTGATCGTCACCTTCGTGCTCATGGTGACCACCGCGTCCGCGATCCAGCTCGTCACCTCCAACGAGCAGGCCTTCGGGCGCGACACGCGCTCGACCTCCGCGCTTGCGATCGCCGAAGCGGGGATCGCCGCTGCGACGGGCTCGATCGAGGCGGCGGCGGACACGACCACGTCGATGGCGAACCACGGCACCCTGCAAGGTGGCACCTGGTCGTACACCGCCGCGCGGGCACAGGACAACGTTGCCGACTCCACGAAGTTCACGTGGACGATCACCTCGACGGGCGTGCTGGGACCGACCACGCACACGGTCAGGGTCACGCTCGCCCAGACGATCGTCCCCGGCTCCCAGACCCAGACGATCACGGTGCCCGCCTCCGCCGCCTACGGGTACGGGATGTTCCTCGGCGCCGCCTCGTCCGACTGCACGACCGGGAGCGCAAACCCGAACCAGTTCTCGGGGAGCGGCACCGCGTCGGTGAACGTCTACACGAACGGCTCCCTCTGCTTCAGCGGCAACTCGAACATCCAGGAGCCCTCCACGAGTACGGGGAACACGCTCACCGTCTACGTCGGCGGGAAGCTGGCCTCATCGGGCGAGACGGCCTTCGTCGGCACCACGACCAAGTACCTCAAGCAGGTGACGGTCGTCGGCGGCTGCTACGACCAGAACCACTCCCAAGGCGTCGTCTGCGCCAAGAAGGGAAGCCCGGTCGACTGGACGGGCGGCCCCACGTACGGCTCAGGCGTCTACGCCAACGCCTACTCCCCGGCCCAGAACACGATCGCGAAGCCGACCGTGAGCACGAGCTGGTACACGAACGCGGCACCCGGCCCGGTTCAGGGCTGCAACGGCAACTCCACCTTCCCGAGCAACCAGCAGAGCGGCACCCCCCAGTGGAGCGCCGCGACGTTCAACCACACCGTCTTCGACGGCGACACGACCCGGAACTCGAGCGTCGGGACGATCGACTTCACCCAGCTCGTGAACAACTGGAACAACATCATGAACAGCTTCGACTGCAAGTACTACTCCGGCAGCACCCTCCTCGGCGAGCTCAAGTGGACCTACCCGTCGGGCGGGATGAGCTCGAGCAACCCTGGGACGCTCTACATCAACGGCACCGTCTACATCGACGGGAACCTCTCGCTCGGCAGCAGCGACTACGTCCTCTACCAGGGCATCGGGACGATCTACGTCAACGGCACGGTGAACTTCGGCAACGGCGCGAAGTTCTGCGCGAAGCCGATCTCCGGCAGCCCCTGCCTCGGGAACTTCGACAACACGCAGAACCTGATCGAGCTCGTCGCCGTGAACGCCGGCAACGCCTCGTCCGGGTGGACGATGTCCGGCGCCGGGACCTACGAGGGCATCGCCTACACGAACGGCGCGTTCAACGCCGGCAACGGCGCGAAGATGAACGGCCCCGTCGTCGCCGACACGGCGCTGATGTCGGGCGCGATGAACCTGCAGTCGACGTGGAACCCGCCGTCGGGCGCGCCCGGGGCGGCGTCGACGACGACGACGACCACGAGCGGGCCGGACCAGGTGTCCTTCGCCGCGAACCCCGGCTCGTGGCAGCAACTGGGATGACGCCCGACGGCGGCCGAGCCGGGCCGGAGCCCACGCCCGAATCGGGGTTCACCATCATCGAGATGCTCGTCGCGATGATGATGATCAACATCGCGATCCTCGCCCTGGTCGGGGTGTTCTCGGCCAGCGCGCTCTCGCTGCATCGCTCGGCGGCACGAGGCACCGCCACGGCGCTCGCAGAGAGCCAGATGGAGGTCTATCGCACGGTGACCTTCACGAGGCTCCGGATCGACGGCTCGCTCATCCCGACCGGCACGACCTCCTATGTCACCGGCCACAGCGCGGACTCGAACATCCCACCCTCGACGGGCCAGGCCCTCGCAGGGTCGAACGGCGACGACGCCTGCCCCGATGCCAGCTTCCCGGCGGCGTGCTACCCCGTGCAGACCGTCACCGGCCCTGACGGGCACACGTACGAGATCGACACCTACGTCGACTACGTCAACGACGACTCGACGCTCTCGATCCGCGCCCCGGCCTCGGGCCTGACGTTGAAACGCGTCACCGTCGTCGTGCGAGACGGAGGGACACACGCCGTGCTGGCCGAGCAGTCGTCGGCCTTCCAGCGCACCTGAGAGCGGCCGGGCTCCGCCGAGCCGGCGCCGGAAGAAGGCTCGTCTGCACCGCTAGATTCCCCCCATGGGGGTCCGCGACCTGCTCGGGGAGACTGCGTCGTACGCGGCGGACTTCCTCGAGGGGCTGCCGGAGCGGCGGGTCACCTGGTCTGCGGACGTGAACGAGCTCCGCGCCTCGCTCGGCGGCCCACTGCCGCAAGGGCCGACCGATGCGCGGGACGTGATCGCGAACCTCGCGGCGGCCGCAGACCCGGGGATCGTCGGGATCCCGAGTGGGCGGTACTTCGGGTTCGTGATCGGAGGCTCCGTACCCGCCGCGCTCGCGGCCGACTGGCTCGCTTCGACCTGGGATCAGAACGCGGGCCTCTACGTCGGGGGCCCGTCCGCGGCTGTGGTCGAGGAGGTCGCGGGTGCCTGGACGGCCGAGCTTCTCGGACTGCCGCGTGACGTCTCGTTCGGGTTCGTCACCGGCTGCCAGATGGCGGGTGTAACCGCCCTTGCCGCCGCCAGGCACTCGGCCCTCCGGCGGGTCGGTTGGGACGTGGAGGAGCGCGGCCTCGTGGGGGCGCCTCCGCTCCATGTCGTCGTCGGTGAGGAACGCCACACGACCATCGATCGCGCGCTTCGCTTCCTCGGCCTCGGCACCGCGTGCATCGTCCCGGTGAACGCGGACGAGCAGGGCAGGATGGAGCCCGACGCACTCCGCGTTGCGCTCGCGCGCCTGGAAGGAGCGACGATCGTCTGCGCGCAGCTCGGCAACGTGAACACCGGCGCGTGCGATCCGATCGAGCCGATCGCCGCCGCAGCCGGCGAGGCCGGCGCATGGCTGCACATCGACGGCGCGTTCGGGCTCTGGGCCGCGGCGAGCCCGGCGCTCCGGCACCTGGCCGCCGGCGCAGAGCTCGCAGACTCCTGGGCAACCGACGCCCACAAGTGGCTCAACGTGCCCTACGACAACGGGATCGCGTTCTGCGCACACCCCGACGCGCACCGTGCCGCCATGGGCGTGAGGGCGAGCTACCTCATCCACTCCGACCCCGGCGGCCCCCGCGACCAGTTGGACTGGAACCCCGAGTTCTCGCGGCGGGCCCGCGGCTTCCCCGTCTACGCAGCGATCCGCTCGCTGGGCCGCTCCGGCATCGCCGAGATCGTCGAGCGGTGCTGCTCCCACGCCCGCCGGTTCGGCGAGGCGCTCGGTGAGGCCGTCGCCGTCGAGATCTTGAACGACGTCGTCCTGAACCAGGTTCTCGTGCGCTTCGGCGGCGACGACGACCGAACCCGCACGGTGATCGAGCGCGTTCAGGAGGAGGGAACGTGCTGGCTCTCGGGAACGACTTGGCGGGGACAGGCCGCGATGCGGATCTCGGTCTCGAACTGGTCGACGACGGAGGACGACGTCGCTCGGTCGGTCGAGTCGATTCTGCGTGCGGCGAGGTCGTGAGGAGGACCGCCATGGCCGAACGTGAGCTCGCCGACGTCTTCACGGCGCTTCGCGACCAGGCGCTCGGCTTCGGATCGGTCGAGATCAAGGCGCCGCCGGTCGTCGACGGCGGCCGGGCACTCGGTGTGGTCATGGACCTCGGCCACGACACGGCCGTCGTCAGCCTTGTCGGGCTCGCCGACGGGACGGCCAGCCTGTACGTCTCGACCGGCGGCGCGAGGATCGGCCTCGGCCAGCACCCCGCCGTCGCAGACGCAGCCAGGCGGTGGGTGGCGGTCGCGGAGAGCTCCCCGGGCCTCGCCGAGCGCGAGGCCGAGGCTCTTCCGCCCGACGGCAGGATCAGGCTCAACGTTTTGACGACCGGGCCCGTGCTCGTGGGCGAGGCCACCGAGCGCGAGCTCGAGGCGGGAGCGCATCCGCTCTCCTCGCTCTATGCAGCGGGACAGGACCTGATCACCGAGATCCGCCGAGCCGAGGAGTCGGAGGCAAGTACTTGACAGCGCAACTACCTGCTAGGTTGGGATGATGGAGCTGGGGATCTACACCTTCGGCGAGCTGACCGCGGACGCCGCCGGCCGGACGATCAGCCCGGAGGAGCGCATCCGCAACCTGGTCGAGGAGATGGAGCTCGCAGACCAGGTCGGGCTCGACGTCTTCGCCGTGGGCGAGCATCATCGCCCGGACTTCACGGTGTCCTCGCCGGCCGTCGTGCTCGCTGCAGGCTCGGCTCGGACGAGCAGGATCCGGCTCTCGAGCGCCGTGAGCGTGCTCAGCTCCGACGAGCCGATCCGGGTCTTCCAGCAGTTCTCGACGCTCGACCTGCTCTCCGGCGGAAGGGCCGAGATCATGGCCGGGCGCGGGTCGTTCATCGAGTCGTTTCCGCTCTTCGGCTACGACCTTGCAGACTACGACCGCCTCTTCGAGGAGAAGCTGAGGCGCCTGCTCGAGGTGCGCACAGACCCCGCGGGGAACGGCGTGTATCCGCTTCCCGTCCAGCAGCCCCTGCCCGTGTGGGTCGCGGTAGGCGGCGCCCCCGAGTCGGCCGTCCGCGCCGGGATGCTCGGGCTGCCGATGGCGATCGCGATCATCGGCGGGCGGCCGGACCGGTTCGCCGTCTTCGCAGAGCTTCACCGCGAGGCGGCGCGACGTGCCGGGCACGACCCGGGCTCGATTCCGATCAGCATCAACTCGCACGGCTTCATCGCCGAGACCTCGCAGGCCGCCGCCGACGCGGCGTGGCCCCCGTTCAAGTACCAGATGACGAAGATCGGGCGCGAGCGGGGCTGGCCGCCCGCTCAGCGGCAGGACTTCGACGCCGGGCGCACGCTCCACGGCGCGCTCTTCGTCGGCAGCCCGGCAGAGGTGACCGAGAAGATCCTCTACCAGCACGAGATCTTCGACCATGATCGGTTCCTGCTCCAGCTCAGCGTCGGCACGATGCCCCACGCCGAGCTGCTTCGCGCGATCGAGCTGTTCGGCACCGAGGTCGCTCCCGCCGTTCGGGCGGCACTCGCTCCCGCTCCGGCGTCGAGCTAGAGCCCCTTCTCCTTGAGCCAGTGCAGGACGGCGTCTGCGACGTCGTGCCAACCGCTGTCGATCGTGAGCGAGTGGCCGCGGTCCGGGAACTCGCGGTGGTCGGTGACCGCAGTCGAGTGGCGGTAGAGCTTCACAGTCGAGCGGCTGATCGCGGGGGGCACGGTGTGGTCCTGGCCGCCGGCCGTGACGAGCAGCGGGCCGCGGGTCGAGTTCCTCGTGTCGACCTTCGCCGGGGAGTGCGGCGAGAACGCCGCGAAGGCCGACTCGAACAGCGGGAGCCCCGGTGACGGGATCGTCCAGCGCTCGAAGAGCTCGTTCGACTCCTGCTCGGAGAGAGCGTTTCCGAAGCCGTAGCGGAACTGGTCGCGGGTGAGCGAGACGGCCTTGTGCTTGTTCGACGGGCTCTTGAGCGCGATGGAGGCGACCTTGAGCGCCGAAGGCGGCAGCGCGAGCACGCCCTTGATCGGGGCCGGGTCGATCGCGACGGCGGCCGAGACGAGCCCTTGCCCGAGGAGCCGCTGCACCATCAGGCCCCCGAAGGAGTGGCCGATCGCGATCGGCTTGGAGTCGAGCCCGCTGATCGCCTGGGCGTAGTGATCGACCACGGCGTTGATCCCGAACCCGGCGACGCTGTCGGGGTTTCCCCGGGCGTCCTCGACCGTATCGGCGTCTCCGGGCCAGCCCGGTGCCGACGGCTCGTATCCGTTCTCCCTGAACAGCTCGACCCAGGCGCCCCACGAGCTCGAGTGCAGCCAGAGCCCGTGCACGAAGATGACTGGCGTCCCACCGTCTGCCATACCGCTCGTCCCCCTCCGGTTGGATGGTCGAAGGGCGTCATCCTAGTTGCTGGGGGTGAGCCTCCAGGTACGCGGCGTCGTGTGCCCGTTGCTCCTCTTCTTCCTCGGCGAGGACGCGGAGCAACATCCAGGCGAGCGCGATGAAGAAGATGCTCGTCTGCTCGGCGTTCATCAGGATTCCGGCCAGGTTCTGGTCCCGGACGGGCGACATGCCCCACAGCCGGGGAGCCTCCGCGTAGAACGAGTAGTAGGGATGCGACGCGAAGATGTAGGCCAGCGAGAGCCAGGGCGCGCTGACGAACGCGATCCCGAGGTAGGCGAGGATGCCGGGGGAGCTCAACCGCTTCGGCTCGCCGAAGATCGCCCACCAGAAGACGAGGCCGGCCGCGACGAGCAGGAGGTGCTCGAGCGTGAGCGGCCAGCCCTCGCGGAGCGCCCAGTCGTAGAACGGAGCGAGGTGCACGCCGTACCAGACGACGAGCCAGAGGGTGAGCGCGACGGCGGGCCACGTGAGCAGCTCGAGTGGCCGGCCGCCGGCCCGGGCGACGGCGCGGCGCATCCCCGGCGTGAGGCCGAGGATGAGCAGCGGCGGGCCCCAGTCGGCGATCAGCGCGTTCTGCAGCAGGTGGGCGAGCAGCAGGTAGTGCGCCGAGAGCGTCTCGAGCGGGGAGTTCACCGGGATGGTCGAGAGGGCGAGGCCGAGGAAGAACACAGCGATCCGGCCGGCCCCGGGGCGCTCGCGCCCGGCGGCACGGACATAGAGGATCGCCGCGATCGCGCCGAGGACGAGGAAGACCGGCTCGAAGCTGAACCGGTAGGCGCCGCTCACGTCGCGGGCTGCCGGGCTGCGCCGCCGAGACGCCGGAGCTCGGGCACGAGAAGCACGCCGGCGAGCGCGCCGAGGGCGATCATCTGCTCGACGGTCATCACGAGCCCGGCGAGCTGCTGGTCGTGGAGCGGCGTGAGGCCGAAGACGCGGTGCGGCTGATCGGCATAGGCCGGATACAGGGCAGTGAGGCTGAAGATCAGCGTGTCGGCGATCGCCGTCCCGGCGGCGAGGACGGCGGCGGCGGTGCCGAGCCGGCGGGCGCGGGAGACCTTGCCGGTGCGCGCCGGGTCGATCAGGACCCACCAGAGCAGCAAGCCGGCCATGACGAAGCTCGCGTGCTCGAGGTCGTGAGCGCCCTGATGGGCGGCGGCCCAGTCGTACGCGGCGGGAACGTGCCACCCCGCGAAGACGAGTGTCCAGAACGCGACCGCGACCCGGGGCCGCGCCACCCACGAGCCGAGACGCCGCAGCCGCTCGCTCCGCCCGGCGGCCGCGAGGACGCCGGCCGGGACGGCGAAGAAGAGGAGCGGCCCGCGCAGCGCGAGCAGGATGAGCGCCGGCGCCGCGTCCCCGATCAGCACGTGCTGGAGCATGTGCGCCGAGAGTAGGAAGCGGTCCCCGAGCAGGTCGAGCGGCGAGATGAGCGGGAGGAGAAGCAGAGCCAGCCCCGCGGCGAAGAGCACCGCGCGCGTCCACGGCGCGTGGTCGCGGCGCCCGCGGCGGCGGAGGCGGAGGAAGCCGCGGGTGAAGCAGGCGGCTGCGACGGCCCCGAGGGCGATCGGCACGGGCTCGAGCAACCACGGCGACAGGAGGCCGGGCGTGTCCACGATCGGCGTCATCGTACTCGGGTAGCCGGTGTCGGACGCGACAGCCTTGGTGTCGGACACAGCAGCCTGGTGTCGGACATAGCAGCTACCCCTCGTCACGACCGGGCCCTGGATCGTGTCCGACACCGCCTTGAACGCCACGCCCGCAGAAGCGCCCAAGGCGGTGTCGGACACCGTTCGAGAGAAGAACCGCGACGTGGGCTCACTCGCGGTGTCCGACACCGGGCAGAGCGAGGGGTCTCTCGCGGT
>CAVTYN010000015.1:0-5722 GCA_963738895.1 uncultured Actinomycetota bacterium | reverse complement strand
GCACGGCGGAGAGGTCGACGCCGAGTCGATCCCGGCGGCGGCACCCTCTTCCGAGTCCGGCTCCCGCTCGCGCAAACCTGAGTCTCACCGGGCGCTCATCCGTGGCTCCTACGTTGGGGCGACTGTACAACCGTCGGAAGGAGACTCACGTGAAGCGCCTCCCTGTTCTCGCGGCCGCCACCGCGGCCGTCTCGATCCTCCCCGCCGCCGCTGCTGGCGCTACGGGCCCCCAGGCCTGGTCGCAGGCCGGTTGCGGCGGCTGCCACACCCTGGCCGCGGCCGGCTCGACCGGGAACGTCGGCCCCAATCTCGACTACCTCCACCCTTCGAGCGCGGCGGTCGCATCGCAGGTCACCTACGGCGGCGGCGGGATGCCGTCGTTCGGTGGGTCGCTCTCGGCGGCCGAGATCCAGGCGCTCGCAACGTGGGTCTCGTCGGTCGCAGGCGGTACGACGAGCGGGGGGCGCGCGAGCACGCCGGCTCCGCCGACCGTGCCCGCCTCCACGATGCCGCCGGCCAAGGTGAAGCGACTACAGCGCGACCTCTCCAAGCTCGGGTTCTTTCACCACGCGGTGACGGGCTACTACGGGCCGATCACGACCAAGGCCGTGAAGCGCTTCCAGCGTTCGGTCGGCCTCACGCCCGACGGCGTCTGGGGCCCGAGGAGTCAGGCGGCGCTCAGCGCCAGACTCTGAGAGCTCTAAGTCAACTCTCAGCGCGGTCACACCTTCCTCTCATCAACCGACCTCAGACTGGCGTGCATGAGAACGAGGCTGGCTGCGTCGCTCGGCGCGCTCACGATCGCTATCCCAGTCGTCCAGGCTGCCGGCGCGACCCGTGCGCAGACGAAGACGGTCGCGAAGAAGACGACTACCCGGAAGGTCACCGGAATCAACATCGAAGCGGACCGCTGGGGGACGGTGCAGGTCGTCGTCACCGCCAAGGTCACGACCGCGGGCGGTACGAAGACGATCCGCTACACCGATCTCGGCGGGTCCTACACCTACCACACCGACCGCTCGCAGTACATCATGTCGCAGTCTCTGCCCCACCTCCGGCAGGAGTTCCTGACCGGTCAGAGCGCGAACCTGCAGAACGTGTCGGGAGCGACCTACACGTCCCAGGCGTTCGAGCAGTCCCTTCAGTCGGCGCTGCTCAAGCTCTCGAGGTAAGCGAGGGCCGCGCCTTCGCCCGGCGCGACCCGGTTCCCGCCGGCAGCGAGATCCAGACGTCGGCGCCGGACGACGCCCGCGGTTCCGCCGTGTGCGCGTGCGATCGCCTCGACGATCGCGAGCCCGAGCCCGCTGCCGCTCCGGCGACGCGCCTCGTCGGCGCGGCTGAACCGGTCGAACGCCCTCGCCGCGAACTCATCCGGGAAGCCGGCCCCGTCGTCGGACACGTGAAGCTCGACCTGCTGGTCACGGCGGAGCGCCCGCAGGGTCACGGTGCCTGCGCCGTGGACGAGCCCGTTCTCGACCAGGTTGCCGAGCGCCTGCTCGATCCGCTTCGGATCGGCCTCGAAGGCGACGTCGTCTCCCTCGACCTCGACCTGCCGACCGAGCTCAGCGGCGCGAGCCGAGAAGCGCTCCGCCACGGCAGCGAGCACGTCGCCCGAGTCGAGCGGCTCGAGGTTGACCGGAACACCGCCCTGATCGGATCGGGCGATCAGGAGCAGGTCGTCGGCGAGCGCAGTCAGCCGGTCGGTCTCCTCGGCGGCCGAGCGCAGTGCGTCCTCGAGCTCGGCGCGCGACCGGGGATGGCGAAGCGCCAGCTCGAGCTCGGTCTTCAGCAGCGAGAGCGGCGTGCGTAGCTCGTGGCTCGCGTCGGCGGCGAACCGCCGCTCGTGCTCGAACGACGGTCTCGAGCCGTGCGAGCATGTCGTTCAGCGTCTCGGCGAGGCGCTGGATCTCGTCCTTCGCCACCGGAACCGGCAGCCGGCTCCCCGGTGTCGCCGCCGAGATGTTCGCGGCCTTCCGCCGCATCTCCTCGACCGGGCGAAGCGCCGCGCCGGCGAGCACGTACCCGGCGAGCGCGGCAAGCAGGAGCGCGAGCGGCGAGCCGACGAAGAGCTCCTTGCGAAGCCGCTCGAGCGACTCGCTCCGATCGTCGAGCGAGCTTCCGAGAACGAGCGCCCGGTGTGAGCCGTCGGCTGTGTCTGGGATCGCGAGCAGTCGCCACCGGCCACTCGCTCCCGTGACAGCGGTGCTCAGCCTCAGGGAGCCCCCGCCCGCGACGCGGCGCGTAGCAGCACCGTCGAGGAGTGCCGGCAACCCGGCCGGCTGCGAGAGAACGACCGCGCCGTTCGCGTCGAGCACCTGGGCGAACCTGACGCCGCTCGCCGAGTCGAGGTCGAGCGGCGTCTTCCCCCGGTCGATGCGCAGCGTTGCCTCCGTGGCGTGGGCGAGCAGAGTCTGGTCGGTCGAGGAGAGGAGCGTCGAGCCGACCCTGAGGTAGACGAACCCGCCGAGCGCCGCCAGCACCGCCGCCATCGCGACCGCGAACGGCAGTGTCAGCCTGATCCGGATCGGTAGACGGCTCACGTCAAGCAGTCTCGGTCAGCCGGTACCCGACGCCGCGGACCGTCTCGAGCGAGCTCCTGGCGAACGGCCGGTCGATCTTCTCCCGCAGGTAGCGGACGTAGACGTCCACGACGTTCGAGTGACTCTCGAAGGCGATGTCCCATGCGGAGTCGAGAAGCTGCACCCGTGAGAGCGCCTCGCCGGGACGGCGCATGAAGACTTCGAGGAGCACGAACTCCTTCGCGGTGAGGTCGAGCTCCGAGTCGCCGCGCCAGGCTCGGTGCGTCGCCGGATCGAGGCGCAGGTCGCCGACCCGGAGCTCGGTCGGCCTCTCCGCCGGCGCGCGCCTGGCGATCGCCCGCAGCCGCGCGAGGAGCTCGCTGAACGCGAACGGCTTCACCAGGTAGTCGTCGGCGCCGGTGTCGAGCCCCGAGATCCGGTCCTGGATCGAATCGCGGGCCGTCAGCATCAATACCGGCGTCCACACGGCGTGCGAGCGCAGCTCGCGGCAGGTCGCGAACCCGTCGATCCCGGGGAGCATCACGTCGAGGACGATCGCGTCGTACGGAGCGGCGCGCGCCATCCACAGCGCCTCCTCGCCCGACGGCGCCAGGTCGGCAGGGTGCCCCTCCTCGCCCAGGCCTCGAACGAGAAGCCGACCGAGCTTCGGTTCGTCTTCGACGACCAGGATGCGCACGCTCTCATAGTTGCTCCCAGAAGATGAATGAGGGATGAGAGCCCCGCTCATTGCGCTCTCATCCGCGCCTGGTCGACTGGGAGCATGCCCAGAGGAAGCGGCGCGGCCGGGAACTTGCGGCTCACCTCGCTCGTCGGGATGGCGCTGCTCGTGCTCCTCGCGATCGAGGGAGCAACGATCCCGTGGATCCGGCCTCTCCTCTCGGTGCACATCTTCGTCGGGATGCTCCTGCTCGGTCCGGTCGCCCTGAAGCTCACGACGACGGGGTACCGGTTCGCCCGCTACTACACGGGTGGGCCGGAGTACGTCCGCGAGGGCCCACCGCCGCCGCTGATGCGCCTCCTCGTAGCGCCGGTGCTCGTCGTTTCGACCGTAACCCTGTTCGGAACCGGCGTCACCCTCCTCGCGATCCCGCACGGCGGCGCCGTGGCGGGGCTCCACAAGGCGAGCTTCATCGTCTGGTTCGGAGCGATGGCGATCCACGTGCTGGCCTACACCGTCCGGGCGGTCAAGCGCGTGCGCTGGGACCTTTCGGGGCGCCGGGTCCCTGGCCGGGGGCTCCGCCTTGCGGCCTTGGGGCTCGCCGTCGGCGCAGGGGTAGGGATCGCGGTCGCCACCTACCCCTTGGCCCACCCCTGGTTTCACCGGCGCGACTTCTTCGAGCGCGAGAGCGCCCCGCTCGTCCAGTCCAGGAGGACGGCGGCCGTGCGTCCGGCTCCACCCCGGACGGACCCGGCGTGGCTCGCGCTCCACCTGCCGCCCGTCCACCCGGGCCCGCTACCGGGCTACTTGCTCATCGCCGACCGCAACAACAATCGTGCGCTCGTCGTCTCGCCCACCGGAAAGGTCGTGTGGACGGACTCCGCGCTCCGCGGCCCCGACGATGCTTTCTTCACTCCCGGCTGGCGCTCGATCATCACGAACGAGGAGTTCAACGAGACCCTGACGCAGGTGACGCTTCGTGGGCACCGCGTCGTCTGGCACTACGGCCACGCGGGCATCGCGGGCTCCTCGCCCGGCTACCTGAACACTCCGGACGACGCCTACCGCCTCCCGAACGGCGACGCGACCGTCGCGGATATCAGGAACTGCCGCATCGTCGAGCTCTCCCCGCACGGCACGGCCGTCCGGATCCTCGGCGGCAGCTGCGTCCATGACCCACCCCGGGGCTTCTCGAGCCCGAACGGCGACACGCCGCTCCCGGACGGGGGGCTGCTCGTCACCGAGATCGGCGGCTGGATCGACCGCCTCGACGCGCGCGGCCACCTGGTCTGGTCGGTGCGATCTCCTGTCTCGTACCCCTCCGACGCCCAGCTCCTGCCGAACGGCCGCATCCTCGTGTCGTCGTTCACCTATCCCGGGAAGATCGTCGAGCTCACCCCCTCGGGGACGGTGACCTGGTCGTTCGGCGACACCGCGGGGCCGAACCTGCTCGACAAGCCCTCGCTCGCGGTGCGGCTCCCGAATGGGCTGATCGCCGCCAACGACGACTACGGCGACCGGGTGATCGTCATCGACCCCCGCACCGGGCGGATCGTCTGGCAGTACGGGCACACCGGCGTCGCCTCGTCCGCGCCCGGGTACCTCTCGAAGCCAGACGGGATCGACTTCCTCCCCGCGAAGGTCGTCGCCGCGGTCGCGCCGTCGCGGGCGGTCACGACCGCCGGACTGGGGATCCAGCGGATCGGCTCCCTCCCCGCTCAGACCTCGCGAATCGCAGCCGTCGCGATCGGTGGCGACCGGGTGATGCTTCTCGGCGGGCTCACCGCCGGCTCCTCCTCCGATCAGATCCTCGTCGGCCCGCCGCAGCACCTCCGCCGCGTCGGCACGCTGCCGATGCCGACCCACGACGACGCGGCCGTGCTCCTGGGCAGGTCGGTGTACCTGCTCGGCGGCGGCCAGGCGACCTCGAGCGACGCCGTCGTCCGGATCACCCCGGCCGGCCGCGCGCGACGTACCGGGACGCTCGGCGAGCCTCTCTCCGACCTCGGGGCCGCCGTCGCCGGCAGCACCGCCTACCTCGCGGGCGGATACACGGGCGCGCAGTACGCGACCGGAATCCTCAGGTTTCGCGGCGGTGCCCCCACGCTCGCGGCCCGGCTCCCTGCCGGCCTCCGATACGCGGGAGTCGCCTCGCTCGGCGGGATGATCTATGTCGCAGGCGGGATCACGACCGCCGGCACGAGCAGCGCCGTGTACCGGTTCGACCCCGGGACCGGCACCGTCGAGCAAATCGCGACGTTGCCGCGCCCGGTGGCGCACGCGCCGCTCGTGGCGCTCAACGGGTCGCTCTACTTGATCGGAGGAGAAGGCAGCGCGATCGTCTGGCGCATCACGGGGGACGGCGCGGTGACGCTCGCAGGGCATCTTCCCCACCCGCTCGCAAACGCGGCCGCGCTCGCCCTCGGCCGCTCGGTGTACGTCTTCGGCGGCGACGGATCCTACGCCGTGCTCAGGATCACCCCGAAGCCGCGTTGAGCCAAACGGCGACCGCGTCCGGCGGAGC
>CAVTYN010000014.1:0-137147 GCA_963738895.1 uncultured Actinomycetota bacterium | reverse complement strand
CGGGTTCGGGTGCGACTGCGATTGGTGAATGGAGCGACGTGGCTGCGCCGCTCACCGACCGCGCGAATGAGGGGATTGCCGCGTTGCCTGACGGCCGTGTTCTTGTGGCCGGTGGCTCCAATCAAACCTTTGGTTTCGCGTCATATACGGCCGAGATCTACGACCCTGCCAGCAATGCGTGGTCGAGTACCGGTTCTCTCAACCGCTTGCGTTTTGACTCCATTGTTGTTGTTCTACAGTCCGGAAAGGTGCTTTTCGCCGGCGGGGATGACGCGAACTGTTTGACGGCGCCTGAGTACTCGCGGTCTGCGGAGCTGTACGACCCGGTGTCTGGTACTTGGTCGCTGACCGGGACGATGAGAGCGACCGTCATAGATGCCGCGTCGGCGGTGCTCAACGATGGTCGTGTTTTGGTTACTGGTGGGCTGAATCAGTCGGCTTGTCCTGCCGGCGATCAACCGAACCCGTCGAGCGAGATCTATAGTCCGGCGACTGGGTTGTGGAGCGACGCGGCTCCTCAACCATCCGCGTTGGGTGATGGAGCGCTGGCAGTGACACTTGCGGATGGACGCGTCCTTGTCGCCGGTGGATATGACAATGCGACCGGCCCGCTCACGGCTGCGTACATCTACGCGCCGGCCACGAACACCTGGTCCACCGCAGCGCCGATGAATTTTCCAAACGTGCTTGGGACGCTGGTGGTTCTCCACGACGGCCGGGTGCTGAAGGCCGGCGGACAGAACGCGTCGGGTGCCGTTTCGCCCGCCGAGACGTACGATCCCGTGTTGAACGCCTGGACGCTCACCGGGCCCCTGGCCGTTGATCAGATCAGGTCTCAAGCGGGTTTGCTTCCTGACGGTCGCGTCCTCCTCGCCGGCGGCCTCACCGCCGGCTTCGGATACTCGACAGATGCTCAGCTCTTCGACCCCGTGACGAATACGTGGTCTCTCGCGACCTCGTTGCGCCGAGGGCATCGCACGAGAGGAGCGTCGGTAATGCTGGCAGATGGTCGCTTCTTCGACATGAGTGACGGGGTGAGCTCGCTACCCGATGCTTGGACGCCGGAGATCTACGATCCGCACGGGGTCCCGAGCCCTGACGCCGAGGATGATTTCGGTTCGATCTCGGAAGACAGCGGCGGAGGAGTCGCGCTGTCGAATGTGCTCGCGAACGACAGCCTCAGGCCTGGACAGGCAACGATGACGAACGCGACGATCTCGCCTCATGGATCGCTGCCCGCCGGCTTTACCCTGAACACCATTGACGGCTCCATCACGGCCGATGCGACTGTCAGAAAGGGTCAGTACTCGGTCGGGTACACGATGTGTGAGGTCGCTTTCCCGACTCGCTGCGACAACGCCAGCGCCTCGATCTTCGTTTCGCCGTCGCAGCCAGAGCCTCAGGCGGACTTCGGGTCGGTTGCATCAGGAACGAGCGGCGGCACCGCGGTGGCGAATGTTCGCGCCAACGACACGTTCGCGAACGGCTCGTCCGCGACAGCTGCGAATTCGGTCATACAGTTTGGAGGCGGTCCCAGCGGCATTTCGATCAACACGACAACGGGAACGGTAGTCGTGGCGCCAGGCACGGCCAACGGCACCTATACGCTCGGGTACCAGCTCTGCGACAACGAGTTCCCAGGGATCTGTAATTCGACGACGGTCACTCTGACCGTCGGTAACGCCACCCCCACGATCGTGAGCGCCGCGGCCGATTACGTGACGTTCGGTGTCCCGTTCAGCTTCACGATCGCCACGATTGGATATCCAGTCCCGAAGATCACAAAGAGCGGAGCGCTACCAGCCGGTGTCAGCTTCGTCGACAACCAGAACGGCACCGCGACCATCTCCGGAACACCGGCCAAGGCTGCCCTCGGAACCTACTCCCTCACGCTGACCGCGAAGAACTCTCAAGGAACCACCACGCAGGACTTCGCGCTCACGATCACAAAGGCTCCGGTGATCAAGAAGATCCCGGCCACTACGGCGCAGGTCGGAACGCCGATGACCCTGGGAATCACCTCGACAGGCAACGAGAATCCCGCCTTGACTGAGACCGGCGCACCGGACGAGCTCGTCTTCGTCGACAACGGAGACGGCACTGCAACCCTCGCCGGCATTCCCGCGCCGGGCAGCGGCGGCAGCTACCAGGTCACCGTCACCGCAGCGAACTCGGTTGGGTCGAGCAGCCAAACCTTCACGCTCAAGATCAACGAGCGGCCGACGATTACGAGTGACACGCCAGACACTGCGCACGTCGGTACCCCATTCGTGTTCCACGTCACCACAACCGGCTTTCCGACCCCGAGCCTCAGCAAGACGGGGACCCTCCCGAAAGGATTGGCCTTCACAGCAGCCACCGGAACGATCAGCGGAACCCCGAAAGCCGGCACGAACGGCAGCTACCCAATCACATTGACGAGTAAGAACTCCTCAGGGACAGCAACCCTATCCCTGACCATCGTCGTGCAGTAACGCGGTCTCAGCGACACCTCTCACGGGATCGGTCGACTGACCCTGGGTTTCGCGACGCGGCGGGGTTCTCGTTGGAGGAGATCGGCGACTACCTGGTGACGGTGAGCGGCGCGACCATCCCGAGCTTGCGGTGGTCGGCGATGGAGCACCAGAGCGTGTAGTGACCGGGCGCGAGCTTGATCGTCTTCGACACGTGTGAGCCGGGGGAGAGCTGGGCGAACTGGATCGGCTTCGAGCCTTTCGCGTTCGCCTGGATCACGAGGTCGTGGTTGTCCATGCCGGCGTTGAGCACGCCGACGATCGCCGATCCCTGATGAACGGTCAGTCGCGACAGCGTGATCGCGAACTCCTTCTCGGTGATCTGCACGTAGCTCGGCGCAGGAGACGCCGACGCGGGGACGAGCGTCGCGCCGAGCGCGAAGCAGGTCGCGGCGAGAGGGACTGCGAGCCTTGCGAGCGTCCGCATGGTCAGGCGATCAACGAGAAGCGGGGCATCTTCTTCGCGTCCGGGAGGATCCGCTCGGCATCGACGTGGAACCACTCCTCGACGAGCGAGGCGTAGACGGCGCGGAAGTCGACGGTCTCCCGCAGATTGCCGTCGCGGTCGAGGCCGTGGCCGAGGCCCGGGAACTCGCCGACCATCCGATGCCGCAGGCTGTCGCCCATGAGGAACGCGGCGCCGGCAGCGCCATGGTCGGTCCCGTTCGTGTCGTTCTGCGCCGCTCGGCGGCCGAACTCGCTCCAGACGAGCGTGGAGACACGCGCTCCCAGGTGGCGCTGCTCGAGGTCCGCATGGAACGCGGCGAGGCCGGCCGCGGTCTCCTGGAGCCCGGCCTGGAGGGCGCCGCCCTCCTCCGAGTGCGTGTCGTACGATCCCGGTGCCTGAAGTGCGACGGCGCGGATCGGGAAGCCGGCGTGGAGCAGCGCGGCCAGCCCGGCGAGGCGGCGCGAGAAGTCGCCGTCCGGGTACTTGACCTTGGTGTGGTAGTGGGCCTGCCCGTCCTCGCCGATGAACCGCCCGAGCTGCCGGTGGAGCTTGCTCGACTGCGTCGCCGTCTGGCCCGCCCGCGTGAGCGACGGCTCGTCCGGGTCGGAGATACCGCCGAGCGACCCGATCCCGTCCACGAGCAGCGACCCCGGGACATCCCAGACGTTGTGGGAGTCGAAGCCGTAGTCGGTCGGATCGCTGAGTGTCGCCACCGGCATGTTCGCGGTGGCGAGCGACGGAAGGAGCGATGAGTCCAGCGAGAGACCCTGCATCGCATTGTCCGGGTCGCCGATCACGTCGAGGAGCCGTCCGAGCCAGCCGGTGCTCTGCTGCGGGTCGAGCGCCCCTACCTCCCAGTAGTGACGCGAGGTGAAATGCGACTGGTCCGGATGCGTGTACCCGATCGCCGGGAACACCGTCAGCTTCCCTCGCTCGTGCAGCTTCGAGAACGGCTCGAGTGCCGGATGCCAGTGGAGGCGCGAGTCGGTGATGAGCTTCGGGCCCTCGTCCGGCTTCATCGCCAGCTCGGGCCGGAGCCGCCGGTAGGCCGGGTCGCCCGCCGGATAGAGGAGCGAGAGAGCATCCCAGCCGCCCGGGGCGAAGACCGTGACGAGCACGCGGTCTCCACTGCCCGTTCCCGCCGCCCGTGCGATCGCGGCGTCGAGGGCGCGCGGCCCGAGCGCCGCCGCTCCGTACACGGTCAGGGCCGCCCCCAGCGTGCGGGAGAGGAACGTGCGGCGATCGAGGCCCGTTCCGGCGGGAAGCGGCATCCCGGCTTCGATCTCGGGCAGCCCGCGGCCCGCCTCGGCGACGCTGCGGCGGACGAACTCGTTGCAGCAATGGCGGGTCCGGCTCATGCCGTCTGCATCTCCGGCGAGACGGCCGCGAGATGGCGCAGGCCGTTGTAGGTCATGAGCGGGAACGTCTTCTGCCGGTTCTCGTCGGCGATCGCTGCCGCCATGTTCTTCTCGGCGTACGCCATGAGCGAGCCGCGGGTCTGCGGGGAGACGCGCAGCGAGCCCCACCAGCCGAGCGCCCGGTCGACGAGCTTCTGCGGGTCGGCGGGCGGCCGCTCCGACGGCCGGGTGTGGTCGGGGTTCTGAGCATGCTTCTGCAGGGCGCGGCGTGCGATCAGCCACCGGGCGCGGAACGTCGAGGTGTCGAGCCACCGGTCGTCGTTCCAGCCGGCTACGTTCGGGGGATAGAAGAGCTGCTGGCCGGCCATCGCGTCCAACCAGATCCAGTCCTCGGTCTCGATCCTGTCGCCGCGCGAGCGCAGGAGGCCCGCGGTGTAGACGACTGGAGACTTCGTCATCCGCGGCCCCGTGTAGAGCAGCGGGTGCTTGAGGATCGCTGTCACGACGGGCCGGATCTGGAAGCCCGAGTGCACATACAGCTGCTCGAGCAGGGTCGCGGTCGTCGTGTCGGGGGGCACCGGGATGAAGTAGCCCCAGAGCTTGTTCACGAAGTACGCCGCGTGGGCCGGGTGCTCGATACAGAGACGAACTGCGCTCTTCCACGTGAAGGGGCCCGGCTTGCCGAAGATCACCTTCATCGCGTCGTCGTGGTTCTCCCGCTTGTAGTGAAAGCGCGTCCATCCGAGCCCGTTTCGGTAGTCGGCGGTCCAGCCGGTGAGGGCACGCGCCTGCTCGCGGACGTCGCGCTCGGTGTAGCCGCTTCCGTGACCGAGCGTGAAGAGCTCCATCATCTCGCGTGCGTAGTTCTCGTTCGGGGAGCCCTTGAGCGAGTTGAGCCCGTTCAGGTAGAGCAGCATCGCGGGATTGATCGTGACCCGCATCGCGAGGCCCTGGAACGAGCCGAGGCCGATCTGGCGGAAGAGCTCGTTCTGCTGCAGCATCAGCTTCTGGCTGCCGACGGTCGCGTTCGACGTCGCGAACCAGTCGTGCCAGATCAAGGTCATCCGCTCGACGAGCGGTCGCGAGGTCCGAACCATCCGGTCGAGCCACCAGAGGTGGTCGTGACCGTAGGCATCCTTCGGCGCGATCGGGTGCCCGTCGACGACCGGCGGCTTGCCGACCAGACGGTCATCGGCGGGCGGGTGGACGAGCGAGTCGATCGCGCGCTCGAGCCCGAGCGACGCCAGGTGCTGCGCCTCGCCGCTTCGCGGGCCGAAGCCCGCACGCCAGAGCAGGCGCTCGGCCTCCTCGGGACCGAAGGGCCCAGGGTAGATGGGCAGGGACGCCACCACGGAGCCCATCGGCGGTCGGCGCCTACCTTCGACCCCCCGAACGAGGGATCCTTCCGTCGGCCCGCCTGCCCGACCGGCTCCACGAGACTGCACTGCGCCCCCGGTCGTTCCGGGGGCGCTCTCTAGAGTCGGATCGCGGCTCTAGGCCGCGCGGGAGAGCCGCTCTTCGTGGCGTGCCCGCTGGATGATCAGGTTGCGGTCGCCGAAGCGGATCGTGGCGCGCGTCGTGCGCTGCTCGTCCCAGAGGTCGGCGATCTGCTCGTCGAGCTGACGATGCTCGGCGCTGAGCTCGGGATTGTGGCCCTCGGACAGCCGCTGCAGAACCTCTGCGCGCCGGTCGGAGAGCTGATCGATGTCCTTCTTGATGTCCTGCAATGTGCGCATGCTCTAGTTAACGCTCCTTGCCGTCCTCGGATTCCCCTGGTCGAGACGTTACCCTCGGACGATGGTTGGTGAGGTCCCTGCCCATATTCCTTCTTCCTTACCATACCACACCTGATAAGAGAACGCTTAGGTTTTATTCTGTGTAGGGTTACAAATCTGTTCGAGAGCTGTAAAGGCGAGCGAGGTCGCGCCCTGGCGACGGCCCGGCAGACGCCATTCCGCGGTCAGCGATCAGTACGCAAGCCCTTCGCGAATGCGCTCGGCGACGGCGCCCATCTCGAGGCGCTGCCCGGTCGCATCCGCGAGGAGCTCGTCGGCCGTCGGGCCCTGGCCGAGCGACCACAGCTCGCGAAGGAGGTCGCCGGCGTCCCGCCGCGCGAACCAGTCGTTCCCGAGCTCGGAGCGGAGAAAGTCGCGCAGCTGGGCCTCGAGCGCCCAGGAGCGCAGATAGCCGGTGACGTAGAAGCTGCCGTCGATGTCGTCGAGGTAGCTCTCCGGGTTGGCCGGGATCTTCAGCGCCTCGGTGAGGAGCTCTGCGTACCGCTCGCCGCATCGTCTGCGGCGTCGGCGGCCTGGAAGAACTCGATCTCGTACAGGAGCTTCGCGCTGTAGCGGCGCAGGAAGTAGAGGCTCGTGACGGCCCCGGCGTTCGCGATCGCGTGCACGTTCGGGACATCGAGGCGCCGGTTCAGCCACGCCGGCTCGTCGACGAGGCCCTCGAAGAGCGACGCCCAGCCCTCGGTCACGGCCATGTCGCCGAGCCGTCTCGCCTCCACCGGCAGGTCCGCGCCGGTGTGCGCGTAGTGCTCGGTGTGGCCGGCCTCGTGGAAGAGCGCACGCCAGTCGTCGTGGCCGCCGATCGGCTGGATGACGAGCATCACCTTCCCGGGGACGTCGATGGGGGAGCAGAACGCGCGCGGGTCCTTCCCGGGCCGCTGCTCGAGGTCGAGGTGGACGTTCGACTGCGAGCGCAGGTCGATGCCGAGATCGGCGAGCGTCGCCTCGAGCGACGGCGACCATGCGGTCGGCCGGGTAGGCGGCGTCGAGCTCGGGAGCGCGGAAGAGGCGCGAGACGTCGGCCGGCCTCGCGTCGGCCAGGCCGATCCCGAGGCGCTCGCGGAAGAGGCGGTCGCCTTCGGTCTCCCACAGGCCCTCGGTCTCGCCGAGGATCGCCTCGCACTCGCGCGCGAGCTCGTCGAGACGGAAGCCGAAGCGCTTGTAGAGCTCGTAGTAGCTCGGCGAGCCGAGGTTCACGACAGCCTCGCGGTCGATCCGCGCCGCGTCGAGGTAGACCGGGTTCAGCTGCTCGTCGAGGAGGTCGAGACGGGCGCGCTCGAGCCGCGCGCGACGGTTGCGGTCGGCCTCGTTGGACATGACCGGACGCAGCATGCGGTACGGGATCTTCTCCCCGTCGACGTCCGCCTCGAGCGTCGACTCGACCTCGGCGATCTTCTCGGCATGCTCGCGCGTCAGGGCGCCGAGATAGCCCTCGCAGGCGAAGCGCCAGAGCTCGGTGGGCGCTCCCTCGAGCCGTCGGGCCGTGTCGAGCCGCGTCAGCTCCTCGTGGCGCTCGTAGATCGGCTCGAGCTCGAGGGTCTCCTTGTGACCGGAGAGGTGGAGGTAGTACTCCTCGTCGAGCTCGGCGATGAACCGGTCGGCGCCGTCGCGGAAATCGTCGAGCTCGCGGCTCGTCAGGGGCTCCGGTGCCATCGCGTCACTAGGATAGGCGCCCGTGCACGAGCTGAGCCTGCAGAGCGAGCGTCGCACCCAGCTGATCGACATCACCGACCGCGTGCGGGAGGCGATCGAGGGCGCAGAGTGGCTCCGCCGTGCTCGTATACGTGCCGCACACGACGGCGGCGGTCACGATCAACGAGAAGATCGACCCGGTGCTCGTCGAGGACCTCGAGCGCGGATTCGAGCGGATCGTCGAGGACGGCTGGGGCTGGCGGCACGACGACGCCGACGGCCCGAACGGCCCCTCGCACGGGCGCGCGTCGGTTGCGGGAGCCCAGGTGCTCGTCCCGCTGCGCGACGGCGCCCCGGCCCTCGGCCGCTACCAGGCGATCTTCCTCTGCGAGTTCGACGGGCCGAAGGCGCGGTCGGTCTACGTCGCCGTGCTTCAGTAGGACGGATGGCTGCACCGGTACAGCGGGACCAGGAGCTCGAGCTCACGGTCGACTCGCTCGCCTTCGGCGGGAACGGCGTCGCGCGGCTCGACGGCTTCGTCGTGTTCGTGCGGGCGGGGCTCCCCGGCGACACGGTGCGCGCACGCGTCACGAAGGTCCAGCGGCGCCATGCCGAGGCGATCACCGTCGAGGTGCTCGAGGCGGGGCCGCAGCGCGTCGAGGCGCCGTGCGCCCACTACCCGGCCTGCGGCGGCTGCCGCTTCCAGGATCTCGCCTACGAGGCGCAGCTCGCGGCCAAGCAGGCGTGGGTCGAGGACTCGCTGAGGCGGATCGCCGGGATCGCCGAGCCGCCGCTCGAGCCGATCGTCGGCGCCGAGGATGTCTTCGGCTACCGGAACAAGATGGAGTACTCGTTCGCGCCCGGGCCGGACGGGCCGGAGCTCGGGCTCCATCGCGCCGGTCGCTGGGACGAGGTGCTCGGGATCGAGCACTGCTGGCTCACGACCGACCTCGGCAACCGGATCAGGAACTCGATGCGCGACTGGGCCCGCGAGGAGCATCTGGCGGCCTACGACCAGGCGGCCGGGGAGGGCTATCTGCGGCACCTGATCGTCCGCGAAGGGCGCAACACGGGGCAGGCGCTCGTGCAGCTCGTCACGCACGAGCGGGAGCGTTTCGACCGGGAGCGGCTGATCGAGGTGCTGACCGAGTTCCCCGAGGTGCGATCGATCCAGTGGACGGTCAACGACACGTCCGCCGAGGTGACGAACCTCCCGACGCAGCTGCTGTGGGGCGAGGACGCGATCGAGGAGGAGATCGGCGGCCTGCGCTTCCGGGTGCGGCCGAACGCCTTCCTGCAGACGAACACGCGCATGGCGGAACGGCTGTACGAGCTCGCGCGTGCCGAGGCGGGGCTCACCGGCGGTGAGACGGTGTACGACCTCTACTGCGGGATCGGCACGATCGGCCTCTCGCTCGCCGGGGATGCGCTGACCGTGTGGGGGATCGAGATCTCCGAGGAGTCGGTCGCCTGCGCGATCGAGAACACCGAGCTGAACGCGATCGGGAACGCAGCGTTCTTCGCCGGGAACGTCGGCCAGGTGCTGCGCGATCTCCGCGAGCGCGCCGGCGACCCGGACGTCGTCGTCGTCGATCCTCCTCGCGCCGGCCTCGCCGGCAAGGCGCTGAAACGGCTCGGCGAGATCGCCGCCCCGCGCGTCGTCTACGTCTCGTGCAACCCGACCACCCTCGCAGGCGACACGAAGCGCCTCGTCGAGGAGTACGGCTACCGCCTCGTCCGGACGCGTCCGCTCGACATGTTCCCGCACACGCCGCACGTCGAGTCGGTCTCGCTCCTCGAGCGCTGAGCTTCAGGTCGCGCGGCTCATCACCGGCCGGCCGACGCGACGCCAGATGAGGTCGGCGTTCGCGATCAGGAAGCCGAGCGAGATCGCCGGCAGCGCCGGCAGGCCGCCGCCGGCCCAGTAGGTCGTGAGCGCGATCGTCAGGCCGAGCCCGCCGACCATCAGGAGCCACGTCGGGAACGGGCGAAGCCGGAACCGCCGTCGACGCGCCGAGGAAGACCGCGAAGAACAAGCACGTCGGTCAGCCCGAGCCGGGCCGCGTTGCCGCCCGGGACCGGGAAGGCGACGGAGAACGACGTGAACACGGCCGCGTGGTGCTCGGTGATCGCGTGCGTCGGGCCGCGCCAGACCGAGTAGGCGTCGACGAACGGGATCATGAGCGAGACGATCACCACCCACGAGAGCTCCTCGAATGCCCGGAGGCAGAGCCACCCGAGACACGTGATCCCACCGAACTTCGCGAAGTTCTCGGGCACCTGCCAGTCGAGCGCGGCGAACAGGAACGCTCCCCCGATCAGCCCCGCCGCGCCGACGACGAGCCAGCGCGGCTCGCCGCTCAGAGGCAAGGCGAGGTAGACGAGCGCGAACATCGCGGGCATCACGACGAACGACAGGAGCGCGACGCTCTGCCACTCCGAGAGCGGATCCAGATGCGGCGCCGCCTCGAACCAGGCGAAGAGCGCCGCGAGCAGGATCAGTACGGCGGCAGCTCGGCCCACCAGGGGCCGACGGGCTTGAACGAGTTCCAAAAGCGTGTCTTGGCGGGCTGGTCGTCCAGGGACTGGTCGATGTCGCAGACGACGAGCGCCTCGATCGTCGGCGTGAAGGTCTGAAGCTCGCCCAGCGTATCCGCGAGCGGGCGCGAAAGCGGAAAGCCGAGCCCGTTCACGAACTCGAGGGCGTCCTCGCCCATCACGACGACGAGCCGCGGCTGGACGATCCGAAGCTCTCGTGCGAGCCAGGCGCGGCAGGCGTCCTCGTCGGCGCCCGCGAACTTCACGCAGTTCGTTCCGTAGACCTCCGCCGGGTCGACGTGGAGGCGCTCGAGGGACCGCTTGATCGCGTGCCCGGCGCGGCCGTGGAACGACACCCCTTCCTGCAGCTCCTGCGCCTGGGGCCCGTACTTGACGAGGAACACCGTGCCGAGCGGATGACCGGTCGGCTGCGCGACAGGCATCCCGCCTGCCGCCTCTGCGACCTCGTGCTCGAGGCGAAGGATCTCCCTGATCGCCTTCTCGAGGTACCGCTTGTAGATGTCATCTGTCGTCACGGCGGAGGACACGAGCCGCCAGGTCCTTTCTCGCCTAACGCACCTTTTCCTTGACCTGGGCCATCCACTTCAGGCTCTGGAGGTACGCGAGCGACTTCGGCCGCCGCAGGATCTCGGCGCTGCGCAGCGAGATCAGGAACTCCTCGGGATCGCGGAAAGCCCGCATCCGCAGTGCTCCCGTCCCGACCCCCGGCAGCACGTGCGCATCCGAGCCGGCGCCCATCGTCAGGTCGTACTTGCGGGCGAACCGGAGCGCCTCCTCGTTCTGCGCGTCGAAGAGGAGCCGGGCGTTGTAGACCTCGAGCACGTCGATGTCCGCCAGGTGGCGGTGCAGCGTCGCCGGGTCCGGGATCGTGTGCATCCGGTCGAACGGGTGGGGGAGATACACGAGCCCGTTCTGCTCCCGGATCGCCGCGATCGTGTCCGCGAAGGTCAGACCGCGCGGGATCTCGCGCTCGAGGAAGAGGCCGATCACCTCGCCCTGGTTGTCGGTCTTGATCTCCTCGCCGGGGATCACGATCAGGTCGCGGTTGCGTGCCTCGTCGACCGTCTCGAGCGCGCCGCCGAACACGTTGTGGTCGGTCACCGCGATCGCGCCGAGGCCCTCCGCCACGGCATGGTCGACGAGCTCGGCCGGGTCGACCCGACAGTCGAACGACCACGAGGTGTGCATGTGGAGATCGGCCACGATCCAGGGCCGGTCCTCGAGCGGGTCGGCCGTTCGGCGGCCTCGCTTCTTCCGCTGGGTGAGGCGCCCGTAGAGCTCGTCCAGCTGAGCCGCGACGGCCTCGAACGACTCGCTGTCGACGCCGGCCCGGGCCGCCTCCTGCTCGTCGGCCCTGAGCGCGGAGTCGTCGGCGAGCCGCGCCACGGCGGCGGCGGCGAGCTCCGGCTGCTCGGCGACCCCGGTCGGGGCTGCGATCGCGCAGCCGGCGGCGCGGGCCTCGAGCAGGACGCGCGGCAGCCCCTCGATCCCGGGCACGAAGATCGCGCTCGGAGCGAGGAGCGCCGCCCGCGAGGCACCGTCTCGCGCGGTCCGCACCGCGACACGCCCGGCGAGGTCGCGAGGGATCGCCGGACGCCCCACGAGCGGCGTCGTCCGCAGGAGCACCGCCTCCCAGTCCGGAAGCTCCCGAAGGGCCCTGAGGACCTCCCGCGCCACCGGTCGCTCGTTCGGCCGGAGCTCGACGACGATCAGGTTTCGCTTCGCGCGCCGGAGCGAGGCAGCTCGAGCGACACGCCGGGCGAGACGAGCTCGTAGTCGCCGGGGAAGCGCTCGCCCGCTGCCTCGCGAACCGCCTCGGAGAACGCGAGCAGCGCGTCGGTTCGCGCGAGCAGCTTCTCGCGCTGCGAGCGCGCCGGCGGGTAGCCGAGCCTGTCGGTCGAGCAGAACGTGGCCACGGTGAGCGCGTCGGTCTCCCGCAACGCGAGGTAGGAGAGCGAGGGAAGGCCCGGCTCGAAGCCGTGGACGAGGTCGAAGCGGCCGCGCGCGAGCGCGAGCCGCAGGCTCGCCCGCACCCCGACCGGGACGCCCATCTGCGACCGGCGCGACACCGGGATCGCCGGCCCGACCGCCACGACGTCCTGGGGCGGCGCGTGCCCCTGGACGACCCGGCGCCCGGCCAGCAGGTCGGTCGCCCTCGTCGACGGCGCCAGCACCGTGACCTCGCGCCCGAGCGCGCGGAGCTCCTCGGCGACGCCCGCGACATGCTCGTTCACGTCGTGGGGTTGGGACCACGCGAACGGCGTTACGAGACAGATCCGCACTCTGACCGGAGCGTAGCTCAGCCGCTGTTGACCGTGGCCTCCGCCCGCCGCGGGTCGGAGAGGCCCTGGGCCGAGAGCTCCGCCTCGACGGTCTGCGCGCCGAACTGCGAGGGGCGGATGCCGAAATGAACCGGCGTCGCCATCCTCGGCGAGAGGCTGTCGAGGCGGCAGACGATCGTGCTGCGTGCCCGTGCACCCGAAGCCCCGCTCGTACGAAGGTGCCCCGACGAGCGCCGCGCCGGGCGGCAGCTCGATCGTCGAGCACGACGCCGCCGTAGCCCTGGTAGTTCGACGAGTTCGAGGACCAGACGGTGAAGTCGGCCTCCTGCCCGGGGAACATGCGGCCGGTCGGCGTCTCGATGGACACGGCGAGGTCACGAGGCGGTCCGGCCCAAGGAAAGCCCGAGACGGCGGCCGCCTCGGCGACGACGACCAGGCCGATCGCGGCCGCGGCGAGCGTGATGACCCATCCGGGCCGCCGTCTGCCGGCGGCCTTCTCGACACGGCGTTTCCGAACTGGGATCGTCCGGTAGGCGACGACGAACGCCGCGACTGCGAAGATCGCCGTTACCGCGTTCCCCCACCTGTGGGCCGGCAGCACCCAGTCGAAGGCCGACGCGTCCAGGAGTCGGACGTAGCGCGACGACCCGAGCTGGAACGGCACGCGTACGACCTCGCCGAAGATGCCGCCTCTCATCGGCGTCTGTGCGGCCCAGTCGATGAAGATCGCCGTCACCGAGGCGACCGAGAACGCCGCGAGGACGGTCGTCGCCCGTGGCGCTCGCGCGAACGCCGGGCCGAGGCCGAGCGCCAGGAAGGGCAGCGCCGGAAGGAGGAAGCGGGGGCCGGGGGAGCCGCCGTACGGCAGGAAGTAACCGCAGTTGAGAAGGACGAAGATCACAATCACGGCGGCGCAGGCCGCGACCTCGTAACGGTGCGCGCGCCAGAGGCTCCCGAGCCCCCACGCGGCGGCGACGAGGACCGGCGTGGCGACGATCAGGCCTCCTCGTCCGAGGAACACCTGGTGGGTCGCGTACGACGTCGGAAGGTGGATGCCGAACAGCCCTTGGGACTGGGCGGGCCGGTAGAGGTTGTCCACGTAACGGTACGAGAGCCGCCACGGCGCGCCGAATGCCGCCCAGTCGTACGCGGCGAGGGCCAGGAGACCGGGGAGGCTGCCGGCGGCGTACGACGAGAGTGCCCGCCCTGACCGGGTCGCCAGGAGGATGTAGATCCCGACCACGACCAGGATGGCTCCCGTTTCGTACTCGAAGAAGACGCCGATCCCGGCGAGAAGCCCCGCCACGAACGGCTTTCGCCGCCAGGCGAGCAAGAACGCTCCGAATCCGAGCGCGGCGGCCGGCACCTGGTCGAAGTTCATTGCCGCGAAGGGAGCGATCATCGTCCCGAGCGCGAACGTCACGATCGAGATGGCGCCGAATCCGGGCGCGAGACCCTCGCTGAGGCGACCGATCAGGAACGCGAGCACCAGAAAGGCCACCCCGCTCGTGAGCAGGCGGATCACCCAGACCTTCCACGAGATTTGCGGGAGCTTGTTCGCCGGCGGGAGCCGGAGAGCTTCGGCGAGCGGTACCTCGACGAACGACAAGCCTGGCGCCTTGTCCGTGTACTCGTGTCCCTTGTAGCGGGCGCGGTCGAGCCCGAAGCAGCCGTCGTTCGACAGGTTCCCGTGGACGAGCGCCTGGCTCAGACAGAGGCGCGAGTTGTCCTGCGCGTTCCGCCCGTAGACCGGCGAGAGCGCACAGACGGCGACGAGCCCGAGCACGAGCCACTCCCGCTTCGGCTTGCCCCAGGGGAGGCCCGACGACGACACCGACCCACGATAACGCGGCGGCGCCACGCGCTATCGTTGGAGCCTGTGGGCCCACGAAGGTCCATGTGGGCGCACTCCTTCTCTACTCCCTCGCGTTCGCCGTCTGGTTCCACCCGGTCGTCGCGCACCCGGGGTCGCGAGTGGCGTGCTGTGTCAGCGACGGCACCAGCACCCTCCGCGACCTGTGGGTCGCAGGTCAGCAGCACGACAACCCGTTCTACCGGGCCTCGGGCCTGCGTCCCCCGCGGCTCGACCCGGGTCGGTTCACGCTCCTCGAACGGCTCGGGGACGTCAGGATCTACGGTGTTCACGCCCCCACCGTGGACCTCGAGGCGGCGATCGAGAAGCGGCAGCCCGAAATCGGCGCGATCCAGGGCGTCGTCCTGCCGGTTCCGACCGTGAGCCTCGCGGGCGGATTCAACGCCGAGGAGCCCTACGCCGGCGGCACCGGCGCCTGGATGATCCAGGACGGCGGCCTCCGGGTCGAGAACCACGACGTCGTACCGCTCCGCGTCGTCCTCGACACGGTGGCGTTCTCGAACGGGCAGCCGCGCGTCCTCGAGCTCGAGGACGGAGGCGGGCACGTCGTTGCGCGCAGGACCGTGCCCGCCTATGCGACACGGGTCGAGCTCGGCCCGGTCGAGGTCGAGCCCGGCACCACGACGCTGAGGCTCGTCGCGTCCCCCGGGCCGGACGCGATCGCGGCGTCCGACCCGAGGGAGGCGAGCGTGTTCCTCACGCAGGTCTCGGCGCGACCCGTGCTGAACCCCTAGCCTCTACGCCTTCGCCGCTGCCTTGGCCGGAGCCTTGCGCCGGTTGCGCTCGATGAACTCCTCCGAGAGCTCCTGCGCCTCGTCGTCGACGATCTGCTTCGGCGGCGACTTCATCAGGTAGGAGCTCGGCCCCTCGAGCGCGCCGGCGATGCCGTTGTTCAGCGCGAGCTTCGCGAGGCGGACGGCGTCGATCACGATCCCGGCCGAGTTCGGCGAGTCCCACACCTCCAGCTTGAGCTCGAGGTTCAGCGGGACGTCGCCGAACGAGGTGCCCTCCATGCGGATGTAGCACCACTTCCGGTCGGTCAGCCACGGGACGTAGTCCGACGGGCCGACGTGAACGTTGCGCTCGCCGATGTCGTAGTCGAGCATCGAGGTGACGGCGTTCGTCTTCGAGATCTTCTTCGACTCGAGCCGGTCGCGCTCCAGCATGTTCAGGAAGTCGGAGTTGCCGCCGACGTTGAGCTGCATCGTCTTGTCGAGGTGGACGCCGCGCTCGCGGAAGAGCGACGTGAGCACGCGGTGGGTGATCGTGGCGCCGAGCTGCGACTTGATGTCGTCGCCGATGATCGGCACGCCGGCCTGCTCGAACCGCCGCTGCCAGTACGGCTCGCGCGCGATGAACACGGGCATGCAGTTCACCATCGCGCAGCCCGCGTCGAGGATCTGCTCGGCGTACCACTTCGCCGCCATCTCCGAGCCGACCGGCAGGTAGTTGACGACCACGTCGACCTTGCGGTCCTTGAGGATCCCGACGACGTCGTCGGTCTCTCCCGGCGCCTTCTCGACGACCTCCGAGAGGTACTTCCCGATCCCGTCATGGGTCATCCCGCGCGAGACCTCGACGCCGGTCTTCGGGACGTCGGCGAACTTGATCGTGTCGTTCGGATGCGCCCAGATCGCCTCGGCGAGGTCGAGCCCGACCTTCCCCTTGACGACATCGAATGCCGCCACGAACTCGATGTCGGAGACGTGGTAGCCGCCGAGGTTCACGTGCATGAGCCCCGGCACGAACTGATCGGCGGCGGCGTCCTTGTAGTACTCGGCACCCTGGAGCAGCGAGTTCGCGCAGTTCCCGACGCCGATGATCGCGACGCGCACCTTGTCGGTGGGCCGCCCGTTCTCCGAGCCGTTCTTCTCTGACATTTCTCCCTTTCGCTGCCGGCCGAGCCCGTCCGAGAGGGTCTCGACGATGAGGTCGTGAGTGGACTTGTGGCGCTCCGCCGCCCGTCGCGTGAGCCGGTCCTTCAGCTCTCGGGGCATGCGGAGCAGCACATCGCCGGCGGGGCGCGGAGGCGCGCCGCGGCGGCCGCTCGGCGTGAAGGCGACGCCGAACCGCGAGGCGAGGATCGCGACGGCGACGTCGTTCAGGCTCGCGCGCCGGTGCTCGACCTCGCGCGCGAGGCTGCGCTTGAGGTCGGGCGGCATGCGCACGAGCACGTCGCTGCGAAGCTCGGCCATCGCGAGAGTGATAGCACAGGAGTGCTATCTGACGTGCCTAGCGCGACTCGAGCTGCTTGCGCACCGATAGCACGCGCTGGCACACGGTGATCCAGGCAGTGGCCGACAGCAGCACGATCGCCCACGGCAGCACACCCCACGGCGCGAGCACGAGACCGGCCGTGATCACCACGACGCGCTCGGCGCGTGAGCCGATCCCGACATCGCCCTTCAACCCGAGCGCCTCGGCCCGGGCCCGCGTGTAGGAGACGAGGAACGAGCCGGCGACCGCGGCCACCGCGACGACGACGAAGAGATCCTTGTTCTCGTAAGCGAAGACGTAGGCGATCGCCGCCAGCATGAACCCCTCGCTGACGCGGTCGGTGGTCGAGTCGAGGAACGCGCCGAACGGGGTGGACTTGCCTCCCGCCCTGGCGAGCGCCCCATCGAGGATGTCGAGGACCGAGCCGGCGACGAACACCGCCGCACCCACCCAGTAGAACAGCATCTCGTTGCGATGCTCGAGTGCCACCAGGATCGCGGCGATCGCGCACAGCGTGACCCCGCTCGCGGTCAGGGCGTTCGGGGTGACCCGCGTGCGGGCCAGCCCTCGTACGCCTCGTGTTGCCAGCGCGCGCGCGCCGGACGTGTAGCCGTCCTTGATCGCCGCGGCCTTGCCCACGTCGAATGACCGTAGCAGCGGGTCAGGCCGTATGCGCCGGGCTGCGCTCTTCGCTGCGCCCGAACAGGATGGCCGCGGATCGCGTCCCACTTGTAGACCACGCCCATCGAGATCAGGGCGAGCGCCGAGCCGGCAAGGCAGTCGAGCCAGAAGTGGTTGCCGGTCGCCATCACGGCGAACCAGACCCAGGCGGGCCAGACGATCCAGAACGCCTTCGCCCACCAGTGCTTCGTGACCCTCGCGAGGACGATGCCGACGATCAGCGAGTCGCAGGCGTGCAGGCTCGGCATGGCCGCGTACGGGTTGGCGGCGAGCTGGACGATCCCGTCGGTGTGGTTGTTCGCGAACCCGACGCCGAGCAGCCGGGGCGGCGCCATCGGCAGGAACACGTATCCGAAGAGCCCGAGCAGGTTCGCGAGCAGGATCGAGTTGCGGAACTTGATGAAGTGCTCGTGCCGGCGGATGTAAACCCAGAGCAGGGTGAGGCCGACGACCGTGAACTCGCGAGTTCCAGTACGTCCACGAGACCATTGCCGCCAGCCAGTGCCGCTGGTCGGCGAACTGCTCGAACGTGAGCTCGTACATCCGGTGGGTGACCCTGGTCTCGAAATGGACGACCCAGAGGCCGTTCGAGAACGCCCTCTGCGGCGGGCTCGCGGTCAGCCAGGCCCCGGGCCACCTGGTAGATCAGGCCGAAGCCGAACCAGATCGCCAGCTGGCGTCCGAAGTCTCCCCAACCGCGCGGCAACAAGCGCCGCCCCGCTGCCACCACCGACGACACGACTGGAAGCTTACTAGACACGTCGTACGTTCAACTCGACGACTTCACAGCCCACATCGTTCCACAAGACAGGAAACGCATCGGCAGCGGTTTTCTTCCTGGTGGTTCCCTCGTCAGCCTCCAGGGCACGGTGGGGCGCCCGGATAGAGGTGGTACAGGGCGACGTGGCCCACGTGCTGCGGCTTTGCGAGCCTGTCGAAGCTGGACTTGAAGTGCTTGTAGTCGTACTCCTCGACGATCAGGCTCGTCACGTGGTTGGCCGCGATGAAGGCCCGAAGCTGCCCGAGCTGGGCGGGCGCGAGCTCCGCGCCCATCGCGATCCAGTATCCGTTCGGCAGATCGAGATACGACTTCGGGATCGCGCCGGGGCCGACGTAGCCTCCTGCCAGCTTGAACCGGAACCCGTCCACGGCTTGCACGAGCACCTGTTCGGGTTGCGGGATCAGGAGCACCGTCTCCCCGGGGCGGAGGCAAGACCGGAAGGAGGAGTCCTTGAAGAACTGCGCGTAGCCGTAGGTGTTCGAGAAGTCCTTCGCCCGGGGATCGGGGACGATGGCGAGCACCGCGAGGAGCGGCAGCAGCCAGCGGAGCACTCCCGGGCGGCGGCGCGCAGTCCAGAGGGAGACGATCACCGCGGCGACGAGCGACAGGTACGCGGTAAACCGCCCGGTCAGGATGTTGTCGACGAGCGGCAGGCTCTGGACGAGCATCCACGGCAGGTCGACGACGAATCCGCCCCGCGACGGACGCCTTCGCGCCGAGCTCGGCCACGAATGCGAGCGCCGCGGCGACGAGCAGGAACCGCCCCGATGGGGTCCGGAAGCGGTCGCGGGCGAAGAGCGCGAGGACGATGAGGATCGGAAGGCCGAGGTAGGCGCCCTGCTCGCCGATGTTGCTCGGGAACCGGCTCGAGACGCCGGAGAGCCACGACCCGAAGGCAAGGGTCGCCCGCGTCGGGACGACGACGTTCAGGAGGTCGACCCCCGGGCCCGTCGGGGGATTGAAAGCGCCTTGGACGTCGGTCAGCGCGTAGTAGAGGAACGGTGCGGTCAGGATCGCCGCGAGCAGGTACGCGCCGCCCAGGTAGGGCAGAAGCGCCCTGATCCGCGGGCGCCGGGCCGGGACGAGCAGAAACGCGAGCAGCAGCGAGACCACCGTCGCGAGGGTCAGGGTGAACGCGACCTCGGTCGAGAGGAGGACCTCGAAGGCGAGGATGACCCCGAGCTCGAGCACCAGCCGGCGCCCGCCGGTCCGCCCGTCCAGGAAGCGCAGCACCGCGAGCGCGACGAGTGGGAGCAGGAAGACCGAGCTCATGTGCGGGTGCCCGTCCTCGACCTGGCCGACCACGTAGGACGAGAAGCCGAAGAGGAAGCCGCCGAGCACCGACGGCCAGGCCGAACCGGTGAGGTACCGGCAGAGGAGATAGCCCGTCCAGGCCGCGATCGCAGGGACGAGCACCGCGGCGACGTTGTACGACCCGATCGGGCCGACCGCCCAGGTCAGCGGGGCGAACAGGAGCGACAGCCCCGGCACCGTCGCCGCCCAGGTGAGGTTGGCGCCCTCGGGCGCCCAGATCGCGTGGCTGACGAGCGGGTTCTCACCGTGCACGAGGGCGTGCGGGAACCAGGCGAACGCCCAGACCGTGATCTCGGAGTCGTATCCACGGCCGAGCGTCTGGCTGCCGGGTCTCCAGATCAGCGGCAGGCCGAAGAAGAGGAACGCAACGACGATGTAGCCACCGAGGACGGCGGCATCGACGGGCGCACGGCTCGTATAGGGCGGACCGCGCCCGGGACACTCTGGTCGGCTCTCCGGCGGGGTCAGCCGCCGATGTACGACATCTCGACGCGCGGGGTGTCGTCGAGGTTCGTCGCCTCGGCGCGCAGCTCCGAGTAACGGTCGCCGCGGACCTTCCAGATCCCGGCGATGCGAGGCGCCGAGCTCCTCGTCGCTCGCGCCGCTCCGGATGAGCGCGCGCAGGTCGTGGCCGCGCACCGCGAAGAGGCACGTGTAGAGCTTGCCCTCGGCCGAGATCCGCGAGCGGGTGCAGTCGCCGCAGAACGGCTGGGTGACCGAGGCGATGACGCCGACCTCGCCGCTGCCGTCCACGTAGCGCCACCGCTTCGCGACCTCGCCGCGGTACCGGGACTCGGCGGGCTCGACCGGAAACGCAGCGTTCACCGTGGAGACGATCTCGGCGGCGGGGACGACGTCGTCCATCCGCCAGCCGTTCGTGGCGCCCACGTCCATGTACTCGATGAAGCGCAGCGTGTCGCCCGTCTCGCGGAAGTAGGTCGCCATCGGGACGATCTGGTCGTCGTTGACGCCGCGCTTGACGACGCAGTTGACCTTGACGGGCAGTCCCGCGCGGCGTGCGGCCTCGATCCCGTCGAGCACGCGGTCGACCGGGAAGTCGACGTCGTTCATCGCTGCGGAACGTCGCGTCGTCCATCGCATCGAGGCTGACCGTGATCCGATCGAGCCCCGCGTCGGCGAGCGCCTGCGCCTTGCGCGGCAGGAGCGAGGCGTTCGTCGTCAGCGTGATCTCGGCGTCGAGCTCCGCGAGCATCCCGACCAGCACCTCGACGTCACGCCGGATCAGCGGCTCGCCGCCGGTCAGGCGCAGCTTGCGGACGCCGAGCCCGACCGCGACGCGCGCGACTCGGGTGATCTCGTCGAAGTCGAGCAGCTCCTTGCGGTCGAGGAACCGGTAGTCATGGCCGAACACCTCCTTCGGCATGCAGTAGGTGCAACGGAAGTTGCACCGATCCGTCACCGAGATGCGTAGGTCTCGAAGGGGCCGGCCGAAGGCGTCGAGAGCCTGCGACATCTAGGAACAGATTAGCGTGTGGCCTCGCCTGATGTCACTCCGTATTCACAGGCTGACTACTTCATCTACGCCGGCGCTGCCGGCCCTCGTCGCCGTGACCGCGGTGTGGGGGCTCACCTTCGTCCAGGTCAAGGACGCGGTCGAGCTGTACCCGGTGATGCCGTTCCTCGCGCTGCGGTTCGCGATCGCGGCGCTCGTCCTCGCACCGTTCGCGGTCGCGCCGGCTCGCGCGGGCTCGGCCGGCGAGGACTCGGCGTCGGCCGCGCTCGCCGGCGCGCTGCTCGCCGGCGGGTACACGCTCCAGACCCTCGGGCTCGAGCGCACGAGCGTCTCGAGCGCCGGCTTCGTCACCGGCATGTACGTCGTGCTGACCCCGCTCATCGCGTTCGCCTGCTTCCGCACGCGGATCGGGCGCGCGACGTGGATCGGTGTCGTGCTCGCGACGCTCGGCCTCGCGCTGCTCGCCGGCGTGCACGAGGGGCAGCTCGGCGGGAACCTGCTCGTGCTCGGCGGGCGCGGCGGTCTACTCGCTGCAGATCGTGCTGATGGAGCGGTACGCGCCGCTCTACGACGTGCTCGGGTTCACGCTGCGTCGAGATGATCGTCGCGTTCGGCGTCCTCGCGTCGCGGCCGTACCGACCTTCGAGGTGCCGCGCGGCTGGACGGTCTGGGGCGCCCTGCTCGTCACCGGCGTCTTCGCGAGCGCGCTCGCCTTCCTCGTCCAGACGTGGGCGCAGCGCTCGACGACCGCGACGCAGACCGCGCTCGTCTTCACGCTCGAGCCGGTGTTCGCGGCGATCTTCGGCTACTGGCTCGCCGGCGACCGTCTCGGTGCCGCCGCGCTGGGTCGGGTCGCTCGCGATCATGGCCGGCATCGTGCTGGCCGGCAGGGACGAGGCGCAGGTTGCGGCAGTGGCAGACCGGCCGGCGTGACTGCCGTCCTGCTGGCGCTCGCGGCGGCCGCGTCCTTCGGCGCCATGACCGTCGCGATCCGCCTGGCGTTGTCGCGCGGGGCCAGCGCCTCGCGGGCCTCGGCGGCGACACTCGTCACGTCCTTCGCGGTCACGCTGCTCGCCTCGTTTCCGCGGCACGACTACGCGGCTGCCTGGAAGTTCTTCCTCGCCGGGCTGCTCGCGCCGGGCATGTCGCAGATCCTCTTCACCCGGTCGGTGAACGAGGTGGGAGCGTCGCGCACGTCGGTCACGGTCGGCACGGCGCCGCTCTTCGCCCTGATCGATCGCGTTCACGCTGCTCGACGAGCCGGTGGAGGCGCAGCTCGTCGTCGGCGCGGTCGCGATCGTCGCCGGCGGCGTCGTGCTCGTCGCCGAGCGCGACCGCCCGGATCACCTGCGGTCGCTCGGGATCCTCTTCGCCCTCGGGGCGGCCGTGCTGTTCGCGATCCGGGACAACATCGTCCGCGCCCTGCACGCCGAAGGGAGCCCGGAGACGGTCGCCGCGGCGACGATGCTCGCGGGCATGCTCGTCGGACTGGCCTCGGCGCGGGCGCTCCCCTCGAGGCGCGAGGTCCGCGCCCTCGCACCGGCCGGGCTGCTCTTCGGCTTCTCGTACATCTGCCTGTTCGAGGCCTACTTCCACGGCCGGGTCTCGGTCGTCTCGCCGCTGATCGCGACCGAGTCGCTGTGGGGCGTCGGGCTCGCCGCGCTCCTGATCGGGCGAAGCGAGGCGGTCGGCTGGCGGGTCGTGGCGGGAGCCGTCGCGATCGTCGGTGGGAGCGTCCTGATCGGCCTCGCCGCCGGCTAGAGAGGATCTGCTATAAAGAGGCTTAGATTTTCTCAGCACACAAGGATCGAAGACAGAGATTCGAAGCGACACAGGGATCGAAGAAGGAGACACGCATGGCGAAGACCATCGGTATCGACCTCGGCACGACGAACTCGTGCATGGCGGTGCTCGAGGGCGGCGAGCCGACCGTGATCGCGAACGCCGAGGGCGGCCGGACGACCCCGTCCGTCGTCGGGTTCACGAAGGACGGTCAGCGGCTCGTCGGTGCCCCGGCGCGCCGGCAGCAGGTCACGAACCCGCAGAACACGATCTTCTCGATCAAGCGCTTCATGGGCCGCAAGTTCGACGAGGTCTCGGAGGAGATGAAGATCGTCCCCTACGAGGTCGTCAAGGGCCCGAACGACGACGTCCGCGTGAAGGCCGACGGCAAGGAGTACGCGCCGCCGGAGATCAGCGCGATGATCCTGCAGAAGCTGAAGACCGACGCCGAGGCCTACCTCGGCGAGGCGGTCACCGACGCGGTGATCACCGTCCCCGCGTACTTCAACAACGCCCAGCGCGAGGCGACCAAGGACGCCGGCAAGATCGCCGGCCTCAACGTCGTGCGCATCATCAACGAGCCGACCGCGGCCGCTCTGGCCTACGGGCTCGACAAGGAGGGCGCCGAGCAGACGATCCTCGTCTTCGACCTCGGCGGCGGCACGTTCGACGTGTCCGTCCTCGAGCTCGGCGACGGCGTCTTCGAGGTCAAGTCCACGAACGGCGACAACCACCTCGGCGGCGACAACTTCGACAAGGCGGTCGTCGACTGGATGGTCGCCGAGTTCAAGCGCGACCAGGGCATCGACCTCGTCGGTCGACCCGATGGCGCTCCAGCGCCTCTACGAGGCCGCCGAGAAGGCGAAGATCGAGCTGTCCTCGACGATGACGACGCAGATCAACCTGCCGTTCATCACCGCGACGCCCGACGGCCCGAAGCACCTCGACCTGCAGCTCACGCGGGCGAAGCTCGAGGAGCTCAGCCACGACCTGCTCGAGCGCACCGTCGGCCCGACCAAGCAGGCGCTGTCGGACGCCGGCCTCGACGCCTCGAAGATCGACCACGTCGTCCTCGTCGGCGGCATGACCCGCATGCCTGCGGTGCAGGCGAAGGTCAAGGAGCTGATCGGCAAGGAGCCCCACAAGGGCGTCAACCCCGACGAGGTCGTCGCGATCGGCGCCGCGATCCAGGGCGGCGTGCTCAAGGGCGAGGTCAAGGACATCCTGCTCCTCGACGTCACTCCGCTCTCGCTCGGCATCGAGACCAAGGGCGGCGTGATGACCAAGCTGATCGAGCGCAACACCACCATCCCGACCCGCAAGGCGGAGACGTTCACGACCGCCGAGGACAACCAGCCCTCGGTCGAGGTGCACGTCCTGCAGGGCGAGTCGGAGATGGCCGCCTACAACAAGACGCTCGGCAAGTTCCAGCTGGTCGGCATCCCGCCGGCGTCGCGGAACGTGCCGCAGATCGAGGTCGCGTTCGACATCGACGCGAACGGGATCATCAACGTCTCGGCCAAGGATCTCGGCACCGGGAACGAGCAGCAGATCAAGATCGAGGGCGGCTCGGGCCTGAAGGAGGACGAGGTCGCCAAGATGATCAAGGAGGCCGAGGCGCACGCCGAGGACGCGCACAAGCTGCGCGAGCTCGCCGACGCCCGCAACGAGGCCGAGTCGCTCGCCTATCAGACCGAGAAGTCGCTGAAGGAGCAGCGCGACAAGCTCGACGCCTCCGTTGCCTCGACCGTCGAGGGCCGGATCATGGAGCTCCGCGGAGTGCTCGAGTCGAGCGACATCGCGGACATCCGCGCGAAGCGCGACGCGCTGCAGGAGGCGTGGACGGAGGCCGCCTCCGCGATCTACGCGTCCGCTTCCGCATCGACTCCGGCCGACGGCGGCTCCTCCGACTCGGACGACGAGGTGATCGAGGACGCCGACTACGAGGTGGTCGACGAGGGCGAGGAGGCCAAGACCTCGTGACGCACGACGAGCCGAACAGGGCGAACCCCCGCGACAGCGGAGCGGTCCAGCGAGACCGGGAGCCCGAGGAGGCTGCCGGCAGCCGAGCTCGGTGAGACCCCGTCCACGAGTCCCCAGTCGACGAGCCCGCCGTCGACGAGGTGGCCGAGGCAGCACGGGAGCGCGACGAGTACCTCGTCGCGCTCCAGCGGCTGAAGGCGGAGTTCGACAACTACCGCAAGAGGGTGGCGCGCGAGGAGCAGCAGCTCGTCGCGCGCGCCTCCGAGCGGATCGTCAAGCAGCTGCTGCCGATGGCAGACGACCTCGAGCGGGCGGTCGAGGCCGCTGTCGAGCACGGGGAGACGAAGGTCGCCGACGGCGTCCGGCTCGTCCATCGCTCGATGGTCGACCTTCTCGCCCGCGAGGGCCTCGTCGAGGTCGACACCGAGGGCCGCTTCGATCCGCACACCCAGGAGGCGCTGCTGACGCAGCCCTCCGACGAGCCGGAGGGGACGGTGATCCAGGTGATCCAGAAGGGCTTCAAGCTCGGCGACCTCGTCCTTCGCCCGGCACGGGTCGTGATCAGCTCGGGCCCGCCGTCGCCGCGCCCGGCTCAGGACGCGGGGTAAGGCCGACCGTATGGCGGAGTCGTACTACGAGACTCTCGGCGTCCCGAAGAACGCGTCCGCGGACGAGCTGAAGAAGGCGTACCGCAAGCTCGCCCGCGCAGTACCACCCGGACAAGAACCCGGGTGACGACGAGGCCGAGCGGAAGTTCAAGGAGGTGCAGGCGGCCTACGACGTCCTGTCGGACTCCGAGAAGCGGAAGGCATACGACCAGTTCGGATCGGCCAACGGCCGGCTCGGGGCCGACGAACGTCGACTTCGGCGACTTCGACCTGGGCGACATCTTCGGCGGGCTGTTCGGCGGCGGCGGCGGACGCGGGCGCGGGCGCGCACAGCAGCCGCGCGGGCAGCGCGGCTCGGACGTCGAGGTCGAGGTGCGGGTCTCGTTCGACGACTCGCTGAAGGGCCTGCAGACGACCGTGCCGGTGACGCTCGAGCTCGCCTGCCACACCTGCCACGGGACCGGGGCAGCACCGGGGACTGCGCCGAAGCGGTGCCCGAACTGCGAGGGCAGCGGCGTCGTCGCGACCTCGCAGGGGCTGTTCGCCCTCCAGCAGCCGTGCCCGGTCTGTCGCGGCAACGGGACGATCGTCGACACGCCGTGCCCGACCTGCCACGGCTCGGGCCGGGAGCGGCGCACGAAGCGCTACACGGTCCGGATCCCGGCAGGGGTCAAGGACGGGACGAAGATCAAGTTGAAGGGCAAGGGCGAGGCCGGCTGGGGCGGGGCCCCGGCAGGTGATCTCTACGTCGTCACGCGCGTCGAGTCGTCGAAGCTGTACGAGCGGCGCGGCGACGACCTCGTGCTCGACCTGCCGGTGACCTTCAGCGAGGCGGCGATGGGCGCGTCGGTCGAGATCCCGACGCCCGAGGGCCGCGTGTCGCTCAAGGTGCCTGCCGGGTTCGCAGGACGGGAAGATGCTGCGCGTCAAGGGCCGCGGCGCTCCGAAGCTGAACGACTCCGGCCGTGGCGACCTGCTCGCGAGGCTGAGGATCGCGGTGCCGGCAAAGCTGAACAAGGCCGAGCGCGAGGCGCTCGAGAACCTCGACAAGGCGTCGCATGTCAATCCGCGCGAGAGGCTCTTCTCATGAGCGAGCTCAATCCGGGCTTCGATCACGCGCGACCGCGCTACATGATCTCGGTCGCCGCCGAGCTCGTCGGCATGCATCCGCAGACCCTGCGGATCTACGAGCAGAAGGGCCTCGTGCGCCCGAACCGGACCGCCGGGAACACCCGGCTCTACTCGGACGAGGACGTCGCGCGCCTCCAGCTGATCCAGCGGCTGACGACCGAGATCGGGCTCAACCTCGCGGGTGTCGAGCGGGTGCTCCTCCTCGAGGACGAGCTCGCCCGCATGCGACGCCGGCTCGACCGGATGGAGCAGGAGATGCGGGAGACGATCGAGCAGATCCATCGTTCCTACCGTCGAGACCTCGTCGTGTACCGCCCGCCGCAACCACCGCCACCAGGAGCTGAGTCGACAGATGGATTTCAACAAGCTGACCGTCAAGGGCCAGGAGGCCGTCGCCGCGGCGCAGGAGCTCGCCGCGGCGCCGCGGGAACCCCGAGATCTACCCCGAGCACCTGCTGCTGGCGCTGCTCGACCAGGAGCTGTTCGCCGACTGGCAGGGCCTGCGCGCCGACGCGGAGCAGAAGCTCGCCGGGCGGCCGGCCGCGACCGGTGCCGCGAACGTGCAGCCCCGGATCTCGAACTCGCTCACGCAGGTACTGGACCGCGCCGAGGATGAGCAGGCCCGGCTCGAGGACGACTACGTCTCGACCGAGCACCTCTTCCTGGCGCTCCAGCCGGTACCGCGCGAGGAGATCCTCGCCTGGATCAAGAAGGTGCGCGGCGGGCAGCGGGTCACGTCGCAGGATCCGGAGGGGAGCTACCAGGCGCTCGAGAAGTACGGACGCGACCTGACCGAGGAGGCCGAGGCGGGCAAGCTCGACCCCGTGATCGGGCGCGACGAGGAGATCCGCCGCGTGATCCAGATCCTCTCGCGGCGCACGAAGAACAACCCGGTGCTGATCGGCGAGCCCGGCGTCGGCAAGACGGCGATCGCCGAGGGGCTGGCGCAGCGCATCGTCGCGGGCGACGTCCCCGAGGGGCTCAAGGACCGCAAGGTCTGGTCGCTCGACATCGGCGCGCTGCTCGCCGGCTCCAAGTACCGCGGTGAGTTCGAGGAGCGCCTGAAGGCGGTGCTCACCGAGATCAAGTCGAGCGAGGGGCGGGTCATCCTGTTCATCGACGAGCTGCACACGATCGTCGGGGCCGGCGCGGCCGAGGGCGCGGTCGACGCCGCGAACCTCCTGAAGCCGATGCTCGCCCGCGGCGAGCTTCGCTGCATCGGCGCCACGACGCTCGACGAGTACCGCAAGCACATCGAGAAGGACGCCGCCCTCGAGCGCCGCTTCGCGCCCGTCCTCGTCGACGAGCCGTCCGTGGAGGACACCATCGCGATCCTGCGCGGCCTGAAGGAGCGCTACGAGGCGCATCACGGCGTCCGGATCCGCGACGCGGCGCTCGTCGCCGCGGCGGTGCTCTCGCACCGCTACATCGCCGACCGCTTCCTGCCCGACAAGGCGATCGACCTGGTCGACGAGGCGGCTTCGCAGCCTGCGGATCCAGATCGACTCCTCGCCGATCCAGCTCGACGAGGCGAACCGCCGCGTGATGCAGCTCGAGATCGAGCTCGCCGCGATGGCGAAGGAGGATCCCGCTACGCGCGAGCCTCTGGTCGAGGGCGCTCGCCGAGGCGAAGGAGGAGCGCGACGGCGCTCGCCGCGCGCTGGGCGAAGGAGAAGGAGGCGCTCGAGCGGATCAAGGACGCGACCCGTAAGCTCGACGAGCTGCGAATGGAGGCCGAGCGCGCCGAGCGTGACGGCAACCTTCAGCGCGTCGCCGAGATCCGCTACGGCGAGGTGCCCGAGCTCGAGCGCGAGCTCGCGGAGCGAAGCGGGCCGGAGCATCCGATGGTGAAGGAGGAGGTCGACGAGGACGACATCGCCGTCGTCGTGGCCAGGTGGACGGGCGTCCCGGTCGACCGGCTGCTCGAGGGCGAGACCGCAGAAGCTCATCCAGATGGAGGAGCGCCTCCACGGCCGCGTCGTCGGTCAGGACGAGGCGGTGTCGGCGGTTGCGAACGCGCTCCGGCGCGCGCGAACCGGCCTGCAGGACCCGAACCGGCCGATCGGCTCGTTCGTCTTCCTCGGGCCGACCGGCGTGGGGAAGACCGAGCTCGCCCGCGCCCTCGCCGAGTTCATGTTCGACGACGAGCACGCGATGGTACGCCTCGACATGAGCGAGTACCAGGAGCGGCACACGGTCGCCCGGCTCATCGGTGCGCCTCCCGGCTACATCGGCTACGACGAGGGCGGCCAGCTGACCGAGGCGGTGCGGCGGCGGCCCTACACGGTCGTTCTCCTCGACGAGATCGAGAAGGCGAACTCGGAGGTCTTCGACGTGCTGCTTCAGGTCCTCGACGACGGCCGCCTGACCGACGGGCAGGGCCGCACGGTCGACTTCCGCAACACGGTGCTGATCATGACGTCGAACATCCGCAGCGGCGAGGCGATGCGCGAGCACTTCCGGCCGGAGTTCCTGAACCGGATCGACGAGATCGTCGAGTTCAAGCCGCTCTCCCGCGAGCAGCTCGGCGAGATCGTCGAGCTGCAGCTCCTGCGTCTGCGCGCCCGGCTGGCCGACCGCGGCCTCGAGCTCGAGCTGACCGACGCCGCGAAGCAGGTGATCGCCGAGGCGGGCTGGGATCCGGCCTACGGCGCGCGGCCGCTGAAGCGGTCGATCCAGCGGCTCCTCGAGAACCCGCTCGCCGTCCAGCTGCTCGAAGGCGACTTCGAAGCAGGCGACGTCATCCTCGTCGACGTCGAGAGCGGTCACGCTCCGACCGGTGACGCTGCGAGTGGTGACACTCCGACCGGGACCCTCGTGTTCACGCGGGCCGCGGCGATGACCGCGGTGTGACGCCGGTCGGCGCGCGGCCTAGAGCGAGATGTCGTCGAGGTACTCGACCTGGCCGGTCACGGGCGGTGCGCCGTATGCGAAGACCACGACGTCCGCGTCGCACGTGTTGCGCAGCTGGATGCCCGTCCCCGGCTCGACCGCGACGACCCTCCGGGGTCCACGCTCGATCCGCTCCGGCGGGTCGCCGAGCAGCATCGTCAGCGTCCCGGAGGCCACGTACGAAGACCTCCTCCTGGGCCTGCTCGGCGTGGCGGCGGCCGCACGAGCCGGGCGGGAGCCGCCACATCCGGGCCCGCGACTCCGTGATCCCGGTGGCGGTCGTGACGTCGAGCGTATGCCGCGCGCCGCCGCCGCCGACCGGCGGGCGTTCCTCCCAGTCCTGGTCGCCTCGTTGGAGGATCGTGTAGGCCACGCCAGGATCCCACCCGTCGCCTCACGCGTTCGCCCCTCCCGGAGTGGCCGACGACGTCACCGCGAAGTCGACGGCGTTCACGTTCGTGTCGTGGCCGTCGGGGATCCGGGCGATGCTCGACCCCGGGGCCGCGGTCGCAGGCGGCGCACCCGCGGCCGACCCCTCGACGAAGGCATTCGTCGCGGCGCCCCAACCGACGCTGTCATCCAGCTCTCCGGACGCGTCCCGGATGCCGACGCCGCCGCCCGTCGCGGCTAGTCCCGGCGAGAACGACTGGTCGGGCGCAGCCGCGCCGGCGTACGCGCTGCCGGCGACCAGGTAGAAGCCGCCCGGGGCGAGCATCGTGCCCGACGGGATCGTCGCGAGGGTCGTATCGGAGGTGCCGCTCGCCGACCGGTAGACGACCTTCCACCCGCCGATATCGGCCGCGGTTTCACCGGCATTCGAGAGCTCGACGAACTCATCGGCGGCCGAGGACGCGGTTGCAGTCTGCACCTCGTTCACGCGCACGAGCGCTGCCACAGGAGGAGTGGGGGCGGGAGGAGTTGGGGCGGGAGCAGTTGGGGCCGTCCCGCAGGTGAGAGTCACCTTGCCGGCGGAGTCATAGGCCACCTGGACGGTTCCCCCACCGTTGCAGCGCAAGCCGGCGAGGTCCTCGAGCGAGGACAGTGCTGATCCGGGGTCGCCCTTGGGCCCGGCGGGGCCGGCCGGTCCTCGAAGCCCTGTCGGCCCGGAAGGACCGGTCAGGCCAGAGGGCCCAGCCGGTCCAGTGGGCCCGGTGGCGCCGGCCGGCCCTCGAGCCCCGGTCTGCCCGGGAAGGCCCGGCAGCCCCTGCGGCCCCGCCGTTCCCCGATCGCCCTTTGCCCCGGCCGGCCCGGGAACGCCCTGAGCCCCGTCGGGCCCTGCTCTTCCAGGGCTCCCCTGAGCCCCGCCGGCGCCTGCCGGTCCCTGTGGCCCGGCCACTCCGGCCGGGCCCGTCGGGCCGGTTGCTCCGGCTGGGCCCGTCGGGCCGGTTGCTCCTGATCCCTGAGGCCCGGGCGGTCCTGTCGGCCCGGTCGGGCCGGTCAGCCCGATCGGTCCTGCGGGGCCCACTGGCCCGGGAGGACCGGACGCCCCCGCAGGGCCGCGCTGACCGTCGAGACCTACCGGTCCGGGAGGGCCTTCACGTCCTCGTTCGCCGCGCTTGCCCAGCACCGCGAGCGTGGCGGCCGTACGGCACGATCGCTCGAGGCCGGCCGACCGTGCGATCCCGCACGACGGGGCCGAGCTGGTCAACGCGGCGCTACCGCCGTCACCGTGCAGCGCGAACGCCACGCCCGCGACCGACGCGAGCGCGGCACCCGCGACTGCGACGGGCCGAAGAACCCTCGATCTCATCAGCTTCTCCTCTCGTAGTTGCCAGTACTGATTACAGAGGCAACACGGCGGGCACAAGTGTCCGAAAGCGACCGTTGCAAAGCTGGCACGAAGGCGACACACCTCGGGGTCGCGCTGCACTACCGTCCGTTCGTGCTCCTCGTCGCAGCTACGAGCTTCGAGCTGGCCCCGTTCGACGGCGTCGAGACGCTCGTCTGCGGGATCGGGCCGGTCGAGGCGGCGATCGCGACCGCGATGGAGCTCGCCCGCGCTCACCATGCCGCCGTGATCAACATCGGGATCGCCGGGGCCCGCGAGCTCGAGCCCGGTGCGCTCGTCGTCGGGAGCGAGGCGGTCTACTGCGACCTGACCGATCCGATGAGCCTGCTGCCGCGGTTCGACCGCATCGCGCCCGACGCGAAGCTGCTGGCCGCCGCGACCGCCGCGCTGCCGGATGCTCACGTCCGGGTGATCGCGACGACCGCCAGGGTCGGCGACGGCGCCGCGCATGCCGAGGTCGAGGCGATGGAGGGCTTCGGCGTCCTGCGGGCGGCGGCAGCCGCAGGCATCCCGGCGCTCGAGCTACGGGCCGTCTCGAACGGGATCGGCGACGAGCGCTCGGGCTGGCGCCTCGAGGAGGCGATGTCCGCGCTCGCCCGCGCCGTCCCGCGACTCCTCGCGGCCCTCGATGCGTGACCTTCCTCCGCCTCTGCCGCCCGCCGAGCGAACCATGGGCCAGTTCGTCGGCGAGACGATCCGCGGCTACGGGAACGACTTCCTGCGGCTGCTGCCGCTCGGACTTCCACTTGCGATCGTCGACCAGCTCATCGTCCACGAGAACCGCGAGACGCAGGCGCTGATCTTCTGGGCGGCCTCGCCCTTCTTCGTGGGGGCATACGTGTACGCCTGCGCCCAGGTCCATGCCGTGCCGCCGACCCTCGGCGCGTTCGTGCTCGGCCTGCTGATCTTCGCTCCCTTCCCGATCCTCCGCTCGCTCTACATCCTCCCGGCGGTCGCCTGGTTCGCGTTCATCGGCCTGGCGGTGCCGGCGTCGCTCGTCGAGCGGCTCCGCTTCCGCGCCGCGCTCGTCCGCGGCCGCGTGCTCGGCACGTCGGACTACGTCCACGCACTTGGATCGCTTGCCACGCTCGTCCTCGTCGTCGGTGTCGCCGACATCACGCTCGAAGCTCTTCTGCACACGGAGGGCGGGAACGGCGCGAGAGCCGCGCTGTTTCTCGCGGACACGGTGCTGTCGCCGCTGCTCTATCTCGGCGGCGCGCTCCTCTACGGCGATCAGGCTGCCAGGGTAGGCTCGCGCAGTGCCGACATACGTCCTCCTCTCGACCCTGACCCAGCAGGGCGTGCAGACCCTGAAGGCCAACCCTGAGCGGCTGCTTCAGGTCAATCGAGACATCGAGGAGCTCGGCGTCAAGGTCCTCCACCAGTGGGCGACGCTCGGTGAGTTCGACTTCGTGAACGTCGTCGAGGCACCCGACGTCGAGACGATCGCCCGCGCGTCGCTGTCACTCGCAGCCAGGGGATCCGTCCGGATCGAGACGCTGCCCGCGCTCGACATCGACGAGTTCCTCAGGAACTTCTAGCTCGAGGCGATCTCGCCGGCGAGCCTCGCGTTCCCCACGATCAGGTCGCGATTTGCCCGCAGTGTCCGGCCGCCGCTCCCCGCATGGAGGCGGCCGAGGACGAACGGCGTCACCGCGCCTCCTCGTACTCCCTGGGCCGCAGCCGCCTCCAGGGCCTCCTCGATCAGAGGCTCGACATCGTCGAGGCTCTCGTCGGGTGGGCGGCCGAGCACGAGCCCGCCGCCGCCGAGCTCCCAGTGCGCCGCCGCGATGCTCGCGGCCTCGGCAGCGCTCTCGACGCGCGCCGATACCGGCGGGCCACCGTGCGCCGAGTAGAAGAGCGGCAGGTCGTCGGTGCGCCAGCCGAGCACGGGGACGCCGAGAGTCTCGAGGAGCTCGGCGGTGGCCGGAACGTCGAGGAGCGACTTGACCCCCGACGAAGCGACGAGGACCGGCGTCCCGGCGAGCGCGTCGAGGTCGGCCGAGACGTCGGGCGGATCGGGCCAGCCCCGGTGGACGCCCGCCGAGGCCCCCGGTCGCCATGAAGCGGATCCCGGCGGACCGGCAGGCGACGAGGGTGCCGCCGACGGTGGTCGCCGCGAGCGCCCCCTGGACGGCTGCGGCGGCGAGGTCTCGCGGGCCCGCCTTGCGGGCGGACGCATCGAAGCGGGCAAGCTCGTCCTCGCGAAGCCCCACGACGACCTCTCCTTCGAGAACGCCGATCGTGGCGGGAACGGAGCCTCCGTCGCGGACTGCCCGCTCCGAGGCGAGGCCGACCTCGATCCCCTCGCCCGGCGGGAACCCATGCGCCACGAGCGTCGTCTCGAGCGCGACGACGCCGCCTCCCGAGTGAAGCGCCTCCGACGACCTCCTCCGAGATGCGGATCACGGCATCGCCCCGAGCTTCGCGCAGCAGCGAGCAGCTGCCTCGAGCCCGAGCGCGATCCCCCCGACGAGGAAGCCCGCCGCGAGCGCGTCACCGGCGCCGGTCGGGTCGAGCGACGTCGCTCGCGAGCGTGGGGTGGTCCACGCCGTCCACCCTAACCCCGAGGGGGCCGCGCTTGATCACCCACGCGACGTCGAACGACCCGAATGCGGCCTGCTCGCGCTCGGTCGCGAACACGACGTCCGGCGCGATCCGCTGCACTCGCTCGCGAAACCGCTCGTCGACGAGGCTCCAGGAGGAGAGGTCGACGGAGATCGACGCGCCCGCCGTCCGCGCGAGTGCGACGCCTCGCTCGGCGGCGGACGCGCTCGGCTCGACGAGCAGCGCGTAACCCGAGACGTGGAGGACATCGCAGTCGAACCACGAGGCCTCGAGGTCAGCGGGGGCGAGCTCGGTCGCCGAGCCCCGGTCGGACGCCATCGAGCGCTCGCCGTCGGCGGCGATCGAGACCACGACCCCCCCGCGGCCGCCCACCGGGCCTGCCACCTCGACGCCGTGCGCGGCGAGCTCCCGCATCGCGAGCTCGCCGGCGGCGTCCGCCCCGCGCTTGCCGACGTATCGAGCCTCTGCACCGAGGGCCGCCGCCCACGCCGCGACGTTGGCACCCTGCCCGCCGGCGCCGACATGCGTCTCGGCGGTGCGGTCGTCGCCCACGACCAGGTCACCTTCGAGCCCGACGACCACGTCGAGAATCAGGTCTCCGAGCGAGACGAGGCGCATGCGTAGGATGGTCGCATGGACGACGAGCGCAAGCGACGAAGCCGTCTTCGGTCGTTCGTGCTGGGCGGCGCCCTGGGAGCAGCGGGGACGATCGCCACCGTCCGCAGGATGCGCCGGAACCGAGGCGTTCGGACGGCGGCGGGCCTCGCGGCGTTCGAGGATGCTCCCTGCTTCCTGGAGACGCACGGCCATCCTGCCGAGGTCGGAGAACGAGCGCGGTAGCCAGGCCGCGACCCGCTGCTACCCTTCCGCGTCCCATGCCGATCTACGAGTACAAGTGTCCGAATGGGCACCTGCTCGAGGTGCTCCACGGCATGAACGAGCCGGGGCCGACGAAGTGCGACGTGTGCGGCGCCGCGCCGCTCGAGCGGGTGCTTCATCCCGTCGCCGTCCACTACAAGGGCTCGGGGTTCTATTCGACCGACTACGGTCGCGGCCGGAAGTCGGGCAAGGACTCGGGCTCGTCCGACTCCTCGAGCGGCGGCGACTCGTCGAGCTCCGGCTCGGGCTCCGACGGTGGCTCCGGCTCGAGCTCCGACAGCGGCTCGGGCTCGAGCTCGAGCTCCGACAGCGGCTCGTCGTCCTCCTCGTCGTCGGAGTAGCTACTGCAGCGGGTGCCCGACGCGGCACCCGGGCCCGAATGTCGACGTCGGCGGCTGGGGCGCCGAGAGGCCGGCCCACATGGCGAGGACGCTCCGGTTGTCCTCGGACGGCAGGAGCACGGAGGAGCCTCCGACGCTCGTCGCATCGCCTCCGAGCCGGCAGTAGACCGTGTGCGATCCCGACGAGCGGAACTTGACCCAGCCGAGCTCCATCAGCTGCGCCGTCGTGAGATCCGTCGTCAGCGGCTTCATCAGCTTGTCGCCGTTGAAGGGGAGACCGAGGACTGTCCCGACCGAGGCGAGCTTGGCCGTGGCCGCCTGGGCCACCGCCTGCTGGCGGGCGCTCCGCGTGAGGTCGTTCTCCCCCGGGTTCAGCTGGTTCTCGCGGATCCGGGAGTAGATCAGCGCCTGCTGGCCGTTCATGTGCTGCCGTCCGCGGGCGAACCGCCATCCCTTCCACTCGAGGCACCGCGCCCGGGTGGGGTAGGGGCAGTCGAACCGGTTGGAGAGAATCGGCTCCGGCACGTTCACCGTGATGCCGCCCTCGGCGTCGACGAGATCCTTGAAGTTGTTGAAGTCGACGATGACCACATGGTCGATCGGAACGCCGGTGAAGTCGTGGACAGTCTTGATCGCGAGCGCCGCGCCGCCCGCCTGATAGGCCGAGTTGATCTTGGCGTTCCCCACGCCCTCGACGTGCACGAGGAGGTCCCTGCGGGATCGAGAGGTACGAGAGCTCGTGGTGGGACGGGTCGGTGCGGAGGACCATGATCGAGTCGGCATGCCGGTCGCCGCTCCGTCCGGAGTTGGTCGAGCTATCCGTCCCGAGCAGCAGGATCGTGGTGCCATGGTTCAGAAGGAAGCCGTTGCTCTTGGCGAGCGCTGCCTTCGCGCCGTGCTCGCGGTCGAGCCGCTTGTTCGCAGCGGAGACGCCTTTCGAGAACGACAGGTAGCCGCCGACCCCCCAGGCGATCACCAGCACGACCAGGCCGAGGAGCACGATCAGGACGATCTGCTTCCAGGAGATCCGCCGGAGCCACCGGAAGCGCTGTGGCCGCGCCGTCGAGGCGACCGGCTTGCGAGGCGCTGGGCGCGTCTTCGACGGGACTGCCGGGACCTTGCCCTTCACGCGACCACCCCTGTAGACGCGATAGGGCTTGTCCTTCGGCGCCATCCGGGGGGGTAGGGTACCCGCCGGTGGGCGCCCGGCGAGTCATCGGAGTCGACGTCGGAGGGACGAAGATCCTCGCGGCGATCCTCGACGAGACGGGCCGTCTGGACGAGCTCCACGAGCGGAGTACGCCGTCGGCATCACAGGAGGAGCTTCTCGACGCGCTCGTCGAAACCGTGGACGCGCTTCGCGGTCCCGGGCATCGAGGCGGTCGGGCTCGGCGTGCCGGCCAGGATCGACCAGCGGACCGAGACGGCGATCGGGTCCGTGAACACGCGACTCCACGACATCCGGTTGCGCGAGGTGCTCCAGGACCGGCTCGGGATGAAGGTCGGGGTGACCAACGACGGCAGCGCCGCGACCCTCGCCGAGTTCGTCCACGGCGCCGGACGCGGGACGCGGGATCTCGTCCTGCTGACGCTCGGGACGGGGGTCGGCGGCGGCTTCGTCCTGGGCGGGCAGCTCTATCCCGGCTGGGCCGAGGTGGGGCACATGGTGATCGTCGAGGACGGCGAGCCGTGCCAGGGCTCGTGCACCGGACGCGGGCACGTCGAGTCGTACTGCTCCGGGCTCGCCGCGGACCGGCTCGCGCGCGAGCTGCTCGGGCCGTCGGCGGACGCGCGTGACCTCGTCGACCAGCGGCATCCGGCGCTCGAGGAGATCGGTCGTCACCTGGGTGCGGCGATCTCCTCCCTCGTGAACCTGTTCGATCCCGACGTGGTCGTCCTGGGCGGCGGCTTCGGTGTCGCCGCCGGGGAGCTGCTCCTCGGGCCGGCACGCGAGGTGATGCTGCGCGACGCGCTCACGCCGGCCGGCCAGGTGCCCCTGGCGATCGCCGAGCTCGGTCGGCTGCCGGCGTGATCGGCGCAGGACTGGTTGCCTTCGAGGCGCTCGGCTAGTGCCGCTCGCGGTCTGCGCGACACCGATCGGGAACCTCGGAGACGTGACGCTGCGCGTGCTCGAGACGCTGCGCTCGGCCGGGCTCCTGTTGTGCGAGGACACCCGTCACACGCGGCTCCTACTCGACCGCCACGGAATCTCGGTGCGGCTCCTCTCGTTCCACGAGCACAACGAGGCCGAGCGGACGGCGGAGGTGCTGCCTCGGCTCGAGGCGGGTGAGCTGATCGCGCTCGTGTCCGATGCGGGAATGCCCGGGATCTCCGACCCCGGCGGCCGGCTCGTGCGCGCGGCCCTCGCCGCGGGAGTGCCGGTATCGGTGCTGCCCGGGCCGTCGGCAGTGGAGACCGCGCTCGTAGCGAGCGGGCTCGTCGGCGAGCGGTACACGTTCGTCGGGTTCCTGCCCCGGCGCACGGTGGAGCTCGCAGCGCTCTGGGAGGAGCTGCGCGTCACCGCCTGGCCCGTTGTCGCGTTCGAGTCGCCCCGGCGGCTCCCGGTATCCCTCGCCTCGCTCGCCGCGGCGCTCCCCGGGCGCGAGGTCGCCGTCTGCCGTGAGCTCACCAAGCGCTTCGAGGAGGTGGTACGCGGGCCGGCGGAGACCGTGGCGGAGCACTTCGCCACCGCGGCGAAGGGCGAGATCACCCTGGTCGTCGGCCCCGGAGAGCGGGGCGGCGCTGAGCTCGCCGGCGCCGTAGAGGAGGCAGGCCGGGCCGTGTCCGACCTGGTCGCCGCCGGCACCCCCCGGAAGACGGCCGCCGAGGTCGTCGCCCGTCTCAGCGGCGTCTCGCGGAACGAGCTGTACCGCTCGAGTTTGTGACGATACTGTAACCAGTATTGACAACGTCCGACCCGTTCTCTACGGTAGTCGAAACGCGGTTTGCCAACTTGACAACGAGCTGGCAGGCATTTCTCCAAATCCGACAACAGTCTCTCTCCAGGGGTGGTACCTCATGCGTCGATTCCTGTTCGTCCTCCTCGTAGCGCTCGCTTTCGCAGGTCCGGCTTCTGCCTGGACGTGGCCCTCGAGCGGACCGGTTCTGCTCGCCTACTCGTTCGATCCCTCCCATCCCTACGGAGGAGGGCAGCATCGGGGCATCGACGTCGGCGGAGCTCCCGGAGAGGTGATTCGGTCGCCGGCGGCCGGCTCGGTCACGTTCGCCGGCACCGTGCCGGGGAACGGGAAGTCGGTCACGATCCTCACGCCGGACGGCTGGTCGGTGACCCTCACCCAGCTCGGATCGATCAGTGTGGCGAGTGGCGCGACGGTCGCCGAGGGCGACAGCGTCGGGACGATCGGTCCGAGCGGCGACCCGGAGGTGAGCGGCCCCTATGTCCAGCTCGGAATCCGGCATGCGGACGACGACCAGGGATACGTCGATCCGGCGACCCTCCTTCCTGCCCGGACCGCCGACCCGGGCACGAGCCCCGTCGTCGTCGATCCGGCGCAGACGGCCGCGACTCCCGCCCCAGTCTCGGTGGTGCCAGTATCGGTGCCAGTCCGGTGCCGGTGCCGATGCCCGTTTCTGCGCAGAGCCCGGCCGGGACCGGCCCGACGGAGGCGACGGTGTCGGATTCGGCCGAGACCGCGACTGCGCCCTCCGAGACGTCGGGCAGCCCTGCGGTGGCGCCCGCGCCCGCGGCGGCGCCCGCGGCGTCGGTGTCGACGTCGCCCACGCCCACGCTCGCGGCGGCGTCTCCTGCGACCGCCCCGCGTCCACCGCGTGCAGACGCAGCCGCGATGCCTTCTCCTCCGGCGGCGACGACGCCGGTGGTGCCGGCGGCGGCTCCGCCGATCCGCTCCGTCGAGCCCGCGAGCCCGGCCGTTCCGACTGCCGACGCGGCAACGTCACCGGTGCAGCGGACAGCACCACAGCCGAGCCCGGCGACCGTGCCCGCGCCTGCCGTGCCCGCGCCTGCCGGCCTCGCGCCGTGCCGGTCTCGACGGCGACCGTGCCGGTCTCGACGGCGACCGTGCCGGTCTCGACGGCGACCGTGCCGGTCTCGACGGCGACCGTGCCGGTCGCGCCCGCCCCGTTGCCGGTCGCTGCACGCTCGCCTGCCCCGGCCCGTCCGGCGGCTCCGCGCGTACCGAGCAATGGGCCTCGCCTCGCGGTGGTCCGGCGCGACATCACCGCTGTCGACGGTGCCCTCGTCTCGCTGCCCGAGGTCGCGCCGGTCTCACGACGGTCGCATACCTCAGCCCGTCCCGCGCCGCCCGCGGTCGTGAGCTCGCCGCCGGCGCGCGGCGGCAGCGGTGCACTTCGCTGGCTTGCGGCGGTCGCTCCCGCGCTCCTGCTGGCGGTTCTCCTGCTCGGGCGGCGGCGGGTGGCCACGGCACCCGTTCGTATGATTGGCGCCGATGGCGAACGGCCCCCGGAAGATCCTCGTCGCGCCCGCGTGGCCCTATGCCGCGGGCCATCGGCACCTTGGCCACGTCGCGGGGTTCGGCGTTCCCTCGGACGTGTTCGCCCGCTACCACCGGCTCGTGGGCAACGACGTGCTCATGGTGAGCGGGACGGACGAGCACGGCACGCCGGTGATGGTCGCCGCCGACAGGGAAGGGCGCTCCGTCCGTGAGGTCGCCGACTACTACAACGAGTCGTTTCGCGAGGACTTCCGGCGGCTGGGGCTGTCATACGACCTCTTCTCGCGGACGACGACCCACAACCACGAGCGCGTCGTCCAGGACATGTTCGAGACGCTCTACGAGAACGGCGCGATCGTCGAGCGCGAGATGCTCGTCTCGTTCTCCCCCGTCACAGGGCACACGCTTCCCGACCGCTACATCGAGGGCACGTGCCCGATCTGCGGCTTCCCGGAGGCGCGCGGCGATCAGTGCGACAACTGCGGCAACCAGCTCGATCCGACCGACCTGATCAACCCGCGGTCGCGGATAGACGGATCCACGCCCGAGTTCCGCGAGACGAAGCACCTCTTCCTCGACCTCCCGCAGTTCGCCGGGGCGTTGCGCCAGTGGATCGAGTCGCACGACGACTGGCGCCCGAACGTGCGGAACTTCTCGCTCTCGCTCCTCGAGGAGCTCAAGGCGCGGCCGATCACGCGGGACCTCGACTGGGGGGTCCGCATCCCCGTGCCCGGATACGCGGAGGACGAGAACAAGCGCATCTATGTCTGGTTCGACGCGGTCATCGGCTACCTCTCGGCGTCGATCGAGTGGGCCGCCGCGACCGGCGACCCCGACCGCTGGCGCGAGTGGTGGCAGAACCCCGACGCGGAGCACTACTACTTCCAGGGCAAGGACAACATCGTGTTCCACACCGTGATCTGGCCGGCAATGCTCCTCGGCTACGGCGAGGGAGGCGAGTACGGCGCCGGCAAGGGGCCTTTGCACCTGCCGACGAACGTCGTCGCGACAGAGTTCCTCACCTACTACGGTCGCCAGTTCTCCTCGAGCCGCGGTCACTCGATCTACGTGCGCGACTTCCTCGACCGCTTCGATGCCGACGCGCTCCGCTACTACCTCGTCGCCGCGAGCCCGGAGACGCAGGACACCGAGTTCACCTGGGAGGAGTTCGTGCGCCGCTCGAACGACGAGCTGCTCGCGAACTGGGGCAACCTCGTGAACCGGACGCTTACGAACGCGCACCGAAACTTCGGCGCCGTTCCCGAGCCGGGCCCCCTCACCGGTGCGGACGAGACTCTTCTGGAGGGGATAGCGCGCGGGTTCGACAGCGTCGGCTCGCTGATCGAGCGCGGGCGGATCCGCGCGGCGCTCGGCGAGGCGATGCGGCTCTCGTCCGTGGTCAACCAGTACGTCAGCGAGACCGCACCGTGGGCCCTCGTGAAGACCGACCGCGAGCGGGCGGCGACCGTTCTCTACGTCGCGCTCTGCGCCGTCGACAGCCTGAAACTGATCTTCACGCCTTTCCTACCCCACACCTCTCAGGAACTGCACGAGCTCCTCGGCTACGACGGCTCGATCGCCGGGCCGATCGAGTCTCGCGAGGTGACCGAGAGCGACGGCGAGAGCCACCGGGTGCTCACCGGGGACTACGCGATGTGGGTCGGACGGTGGGAGCCGAGCCTCCTTCCGCCGGGCCAGGCGCTTCGCGAGCCGCGGCCGCTCTTTCGCAAGCTCGACCCGTCGACCGGCGAGGACGAGCTCGGTCTCGGATGATCGACACCCATGCGCACCTCGCGCCGGAGGAGGCGGAGGAGGTGCTCGAGCGGGCCCGGGCCGCCGGCGTCACGCGGGTCGTCGCGGTCGGAACGAGCGTCGCGGGCTCCCGCGAGGCGGTCGAGCTCGCCGCGGCCTACGCCGGCGTCTACGCGTCGCTCGGCATCCACCCGCACAACGCGGACGGCGAGGACCGTGTCTCGGACCTGCGGGAGCTCTTCTCCGACCCGAGGGCGGTCGCCGTCGGAGAGACCGGCCTCGACTACTTCCGCGACTACGCGCCTCACGGCGAGCAGCGTCGTCTCTTCGAGGCGCACCTCGAGCTCGCGACCGAGCTCGGCAAGCCGGTCGTGATCCACACTCGCGCCGCCGACGACGACACGCTCGAGATCCTTGGCGGCTTCTCCGGCACGGTGATCCTCCACTGCTTCTCGTCTCCCGCCCTGCTCGCAACCGCCCTCGAGCGGGGCTGGTACCTCTCGTTCGCCGGCAACGTCACCTACCCGAAGGCGCCCGAGCTTCGCGAGGCCGCCGCTCGCGTCCCGGCAAATCGCCTCCTCGCCGAGACCGACAGCCCCTACCTCGCCCCCCAGCCGGTACGGGGGCATACCAACGAGCCGGCGTTCGTGATGCACACGCTGGCGACGCTGGCCGGCCTCCGCGGTGACGGCGTCGCCGAGCTCGGAGCGCAGATCGACGCGAACGCGAGCGCGGTATTCGGCCTGTGACCGTCGCCCCGAAGAAGGAGCTCGGCCAGCACTTCCTCGTCGACGAGAACATCCTCGCTGTGATCGGACGACTCGCCGAGCTCGACCCGGACGACGTCGTGCTCGAGGTCGGCCCCGGCCTCGGCGCGCTCACGCGCTACCTCGCCGAGCGCGTCTCGTTGGTCCACGCCGTCGAGATCGACCGCTCGCTCGAGCATGCCCTCGAGGGCATCCCGCACACGACGATTCACTGGGGCGACGCGCTGGCGCTCGACCCCTCCGCGCTCGACCCGCCGCCCGGCAAGCTCGTCGCGAATCTTCCCTACAACGTCGCGACGCCGGTCGTCGTCGAGAGCCTCGACCGCTACCCGTCCGTCGGTCTCTGGTGCGTGATGGTCCAGCGCGAGGTCGCAGATCGGTTCTTCGCGACCCCACGGACGAAGGCATACGGCGCGGTCTCGGTGCTCGTCCAGCTCGCGGCCGAGCGGACGGGCTTCCACGCGGTCTCCCGGGAGGTGTTCAGGCCCCGGCCGAATGTCGATTCCGCCCTCGTCGCCTTCCGGCGTATCGGCCCGGGGATCGACCCCGTGGTCAAGCGGCTGGTCGAGGCCTCGTTTGCGCACCGGCGAAAGACGCTCGCCAACTCGGTGGCGCTCTCCGGGTCCGCGTCCCGGCAGCGGGCCACAGCCGCTCTCGAGGCGATCGGCCGCGCCGCGAGCGTGAGGGCCGAGGAGCTCACGCCGCCGGAGTTCGTCGCGCTCGCCGCGGAGCTCGGATGAGCTGCAGGCCGAACGTCGCGTGATCAACGCTGCCGCACCGGCGAAGATCAACCTCGCCCTCGTCGTCGGCCCGACCCGGCCTGACGGCATGCACGAGGTCGCAACGCTCCTGCAGCGGATCGACCTCGCCGACACAGTCTCGCTCGAGCAGGCCGACGAGCTCGTCGTCGAAGGCTTCCCCGCCGACACCCTCGTCCGAGACGCACTCCTGGCGATCGCCGCTGCCGCCGGGGTCGAGCCACGCTGGCACGCCCGGCTCGAGAAGCGCATCCCGGTGGCCGCCGGGCTCGGCGGCGGCAGCTCCGACGCAGCGACCGCCCTGCGCCTGGCCTGCCGGCTCCTCGACGACCCACCCTCACGCGAGCGCCTGCGCGACATCGCCGCAGCGCTCGGGGTCGACGTCGCCTTCTTCGTCGGAGAAGGGCCCCAGCTCGCCACGGGCACCGGCACCACCCTCCAGCCGGTCGAGCTCCCACAGGACTACACGGTCGTCGTTCTCCTCCCACACGGCGAGCAGAAGCCGTCCACGGCGGAGATCTACCGGCGCTTCGACGGCGCGGCCGGCTTCCCGGAGCGCAGGGCGCGAGTCCTCGCCGCGGTTGCCGCCGGCGACCTGGCTGCGCTTCCTCCGAACGACCTCGCCTCCTCGCCGCTCAGCCGCGGCCTGCTCGACCTGGGCGCCTTCCGGGCGGACGTCAGCGGCGCGGGCCCCGCGCTCTACGGTCTCTTCGCGGCGCGCGAGGACGCCGAGCGCGCGGTGTCCGAGCTCGGAGGCTTCGGCGAGACGTGGCTCACGACACCTGCGTGGTAGCGTTTCCTAGACGATGTCTTCAGGAGCGAACGCCCTCGAAAGCGGTGAGAGCGGCGGCTCGAAGCCGGCTGGCTACCTTCGCCAGCATCGCCTGCGGCTCACGATCTGGATCGGGGCCGTCGAGGGCGGGCTCACCCTCCTCGGGCTCCTGCCGCATCTCGCGGTCTACATTCTCGCAGCCGTCGCGATCGGGTTCTGGGCCGTTGCCGGCCGCCGGTACGAGTCCTCGACCGCCAGGAACCTCTCCTGGATCTTCGCCGCCTCTCAGGCGATCGCCGTGCTCATCCCGAGCGTGCTCCACATCGCCAAGTGGATCGCCGTCAGCGCCGTCGTCGTCGCAGCGGTGGTCGGCCTCGTGATCCTCTTCACCGAGCGCGAGAAGCCCTAGGGCTGGCCGCGGCGGACGACGGCGCTCGAGGCGCCGTCGGCCCAACCGCCGTGCCCGCCGCGCACGACGACACGGAACCGCCCGACGCGGCCGGCCGGAAGGCGAAACGAGACTGCCGAGCGCGCATCGAGGCGCGCCCGCGAGATCGTGTGCCACGTGAAGTGCTCGCGGTCGTAGCGCTGGAGCGCGGCCCGGGCGTGAGGCCGCGCCGGGGCGGCCTTCGCGACCACGGCTCCGTCTACCCGGTGAGCCCGGACGCGCGGGGCGACGAAGACCTGGACGGGCGTGCTCGCCAGCTTGCCGACATGCGCCACGAACACCGTGGGCGTCACGACGGAGGCCTTCACCGTGAAGCTGCCATCGGCAGCGGGGGCCGCCCTGCGGCTGGGCGCTCCGGCGCGCGACACCGTCACCGACGAGACCCCGTCCGGGGCGAGCCCCCGGAGAACGACCCGTCCGCCTGAGCTCACCGGGTGCCCGGGGCCCTGCAGGGACACCGGGACCACGACCACCTCACCCTTCATGTACTTGTGGATCGTGCAGTGGTAGTCGTAGCGCCCGACGCGCGGGAACGAGAGCGAGAAGGTCGTCCCGGGGGAGAGGAAGCCCGAGTCGAACGCGCCGTCGTCGGCGGTAACGGTGTGGTCCGTCACATCGCCGTTCTGCCAGACGACCGTGTCGCCGATGAGCACCTGGAGCACGGCCGGCGCGAACGTCTTGCCGGGGATCGCGACCTGCCGGACCCGCCCGTCGTCGGCACCGACCGCCTGGGCCGCGGCCGCGACCAGCACGCATGAGGCCGCGACGACGATGACGGCGCGATTCCTCATGCCGAGACCCGGTAGAGGCCGATCATCCCGTTGTTCATGTGCGACTCGACGTGGCAGTGGTAGAGCCAGGTGCCCGGCGCGTCCTCACGCCACTGGATCCGGAAGCTCTCGGCCGGCCCGACCGTCTGCGTGTCGATATCGGTCCCGTCGGGCGCCTTCCAGCGGTGCCCGTGAACATGGAAGGTGTGGAAGTCGTCGCCGAGCGCCAGCACGTCCCACTGGACGAGGTCACCCACCTTGGACCTGAAGACCGGGGTGTTGCCGATGAACGCCCGTCCGTCGATCGTCATGAACTTCAGCGTCTGCTCGAAGAACACGACGAACTCCCGGTCGGGGACAGGGTCGTTCGGGCCCCTGATCGAGAGCGCGCCGTACAGGCCACCCGCGATCGAGTCGTCCATCGACGGCGAGTGGTCGTGGTAGGGCCACACGCCGACCGAGTCCGGGCCCGCGACGAGGCGGTAGGTGAACGTCTTCCCGGGGAGAACGTCGGCACCGGGGCCCGAGAACCCCGGAATGTAGGCGCCGTCGGAGCCGGGCCGGTACTCGACGCCGTGGAAGTGCATCGAGTGCGGCCGGTTGAAGACGGTGTCGAGGTTCTCGAAGTGGACCAGGATCGTGTCGCCCACCTGCGCGTGGATCAACGGGCCCTGGATCCCGCGGTCGTCCTCCTCGTTCGGCAGCTGCCGCGCGAAGCCCGGCGTGTACTGGCGGTAGACGACGGTCTGGAACGTCGTCTGCGAGGGCTTGAACGTCATCCCCATCATCGCGTCGCGCTCGTTCGGGACGACGTGCCAGACGACCGGCACCGCCGCGATCCAGTACTCGACGACGTGGTCTCTGCCTCCTGTCTTCGACGCCGAGGCGCCCGCCTGCATCCAGGCGAACGCGACCGCGGAGACAGCGAGGACGGCGAACGGGATCGTCCGCCGTCCTCGTACGAGCTTGGTCACTTGGTGACGACCGTCGTCCCGCTCATGTCCGGGCCGTGGATCCAGCAGAAGAACTTGTACGTCCCGGCCGTGGTGTACGTCACCTTCCAGGTCTGGGGCAGCGGCACCGCCTTGTTGGCGATCGTCAGCGGCGTGACGAAGAACCCGTTGCCGTGGACCGTCGAGTCGTACTGGTACTTGCCCTTCGGCTCGGAGCCGTAGATCAGGAACGGCGAGACCTGATTCGGCGAGGTGGGGCCCGTCGGGAGGAGATCGGTCTTCTTCTCGATCCCGAGGATGTACTTCTTCGGGCCGAAGACGAGGTTGTGCACCTCCGTCGGAGACTTGTTGACGTAGGTCACCGTCGTGCCCGCCTTGACCGTCAGCGTCTGGGGGAAGTACCCGAGGATCGTGGTGTCGCCGCCGAGCCCGACGTAGACCGTGTTCGCCGGCGGCTTGGCGGCGGCGGCGAGCGCCTTGGCCTTCGTCCACGCCGCGGTCACGTCGGAGAGTGCCTCGGCCTGCACCTGCGCCGGGGTCTTCGGCACCGGGGACCCGGCGGGCCTCACGACGATCTTCCCCTTCATGCCCGGGTGGACGTTGCACCACAGCGTGAAGCGACCCGGCCTTCGGGAACGTGTAGGTGTAGGTCGCCGGTTTCGCCTTCGGCCCTGCCGGCGAGAGCGCGCCGCTCGAGGTCGGCGTGTTGCCGGAGACCGTCTTCGGGCCGTAGGGCGCAAAGGCGAGCCCGTTGTAGACGAACTTCGGGAGCCCGACGAAATAGAAGGGGCTGCCGGCCGCGTCGTTCAGCGGGCCGTACTTTCCCTTCGCAGGGTCGGGTGCGAGCAGCCCAGCCGGCTGCTTCGTGTAGGACACGGTATGGAAGCTCGCGCTCGAGAACGTGACCGTGTCACCGGCGTTGATCGTGACGGTGCCCGGCAGGAACTGGTCGAGCGTCGTCCCCTTCGGGATCCCGCTCAGGCCGGGGCACTTGGTGAAGCCACAGGGGATCTGCTCCCCGAGGAAGACCTGGTAATTCGCCGCCGAGGCCTGCCCGGCGGCGATGAGCACCGCCAGCATGGCACCGACGACCGCGACTTTTCTCACGACTATTTCCCTCCTCAGTTACCTTGCACAACCACGCCTCTCGCCCGACGCAGCCCTACCGACGGGGCGATCCTACGGGATTCCGCGGCCGAAAGCTTGGGTAGGCTCGAACCGTGCCGCGCGGTGGTCTGCGAGAATGGGTGCGTTCTCTGGGGCGTAGCCAAGCGGTAAGGCAGCGGGTTTTGGTCCCGCGATCCCAGGTTCGAATCCTGGCGCCCCAGCCATCGACACCCACCGAGTGACAGACACCCCGATCGCAGCAGTCGTCATGGCCGCCGGGCTCGGCACCCGGATGCGCTCGGCCGTGCCCGAAGCTCCTCCATCCCGTGCTCGGACGGCGCATGGTCGACTGGGTGCTGACGGCCGCCGCCGACGCCGGCGCCGATCCGGTGGTCGTGGTCGCCTCGCCGCAGACCCGGGACGACTTCGACGGTCTCGAGGTCGTCGTGCAGGAGAAGCCCCGCGGCACCGGGGACGCGGTGCGCGCGGCCCGCGGCGCCCTCGAGGGCAGCGCCGGCGGACGTTCTCGTCCTCGCCGGCGACGCCGTCCTCCTCACGGCGAACGACCTCGGCGACCTCATCGCCGCCCACCGAGCCGCGGGCGCGGCGGCAACCGTGCTCGGTGTCGAGTATCCGGACGCGCGCCACTACGGCAGGCTCGTGCGGGGGGACGGAGGCCGGCTCGAGCGGATCGTCGAGGCGCGCGACGCGACGCCCGCCGAGCTCGCGATCCGTGAGGCCAACTCCTCGATCTATGTGTTCCGCGGCGACGCGCTCTGGCCGACCCTCGACCGGATCGAGGCGAAGAACGCCCAGGGCGAGCTCTACCTGACCGACGCGATCGGGCTCCTCGTCGAGGCGGGCGAGACGGTAGCCGTGCAGCTCGCCGCGGAGCCGTTCGAGGTCGGTGTGAACACGCGCGCCGAGCTCGCCGCCGCGGCCGCCGTCCTTCGCGACAGGATCAACCTCGAGCACATGCTCGCCGGCGTCACGATTCACGATCCGGCCTCGACCTGGATCGAACCCGACGTGACGATCGAGCCCGACGTGACCGTTCCACCCGTTCGTGATCCTGCGAGGCAGGACGAACGTCGCGACCGGCGCCGAGCTCCACGCTCATACGGTCGCGGTCGACGCGACGATCGGGAGCGGCGCGACCGTGGGCCCGTTCTGTTACCTTCGCCCGGGAACGGTCCTCGACTCGGATGCGAAGGCGGGTACGTTCGTGGAGATGAAGAACGCCACAATCGGGCCACGAACGAAGGTGCCGCACCTGTCGTACATCGGGGACGCCGAGATCGGCGAGGATACGAACATCGGCGCCGGGGCGATCACCGCGAACTTCGCGCATGCGCCGGGTGTCCCGAAGCGGAAGACGAAGATCGGCAGGAACGTCAGGACCGGGATCCACAATGCCTTCGTCGCGCCAGTCGAAGTGGGAGACGGAGCATGGGTCGCCGCCGGATCGACGATCACGAAGGACGTGCCTGCGGACGCGCTCGCAGTTGCCCGCGGGCGCCAGGAGAACAAGGAGGGCTATGCCGCTCGGCAGCGGGACGAGTGACCTCGTGCTTCCGGGGCTCGACGACGCGGACGCTCACGAGCGTGAGCGAGCCGCAGCCCGGGCACTGGATCGAGCGGGGGCCGCAGAAGCGGCTCATGGTCTTCGCCGGCCGTTCGCATCCGGAGCTCGCCGAGGCGATCGCCGAGCAGCTGGGGGTCGAGCTCGGCGCGATCGAGACGAGCGAGTTCGCGAACGGCGAGACGTACGTCCGCTACGACGAGTCGATTCGCGGCTCCGATGTCTTCCTGGTGCAGACCGGCTGCAGCCCGATCGACCAGAACCTGATGGAGCTGCTCCAGATGATCCAGGCTGCGAAGCTGGGGTCGGCGAAGCGGATCACCGCGGTCATCCCGCTGTTCCCCTACGCGCGGCAGGACCGCAAGGCGAAGCCGCGCGAGCCCATCACGGCCCGTCTCGTCGCCGACCTGCTCCAGGTCGCCGGGGCCGACCGGATCCTCACGATGGACCTGCACGCCGGCCAGATCCAGGGCTTCTTCACGATCCCGGTCGACCACATGACCGCGCTGCCGCTCTTCGCGCGCCACTTCCGCGATCTCGGCCTGTCGGGCGAAGGGATCGTCTCGGTCTCTCCGGACACGGGTCGGGCCAAGCAGGCGGAGCGGTTCGCGGAGATGATCGAGTCCGAGTTCGCGATCATGCACAAGTCGCGTCCGGCCCCCGACGTCGCTGCGCTGACCGGTGTCGTCACCGAGATCGCGGGCCGCGTCCGCGGCAAGCGCGCGATCATCGGCGACGACGTGATCATGACCGGCGGGACGATGAGGGCGAACGTCCGAGCCCTCGAGGAGCACGGCGCCACCGAGGTCTGGCTCTTTGCCACCCACGGCGTGTTCTGCGGGAACATCCTCGAGGAGTTCGCCGCCGACGACGGGATCAAGGGAATCGTCGTCACCGACACCGTCCCGATCGATCCCCTCCGCCGGCCCGAGAAGCTCACGGTGCTGCCCGTGTCGAACCTGCTCGCCGAGACGATCATGAACGTCTTCGCCGACGACTCGGTCTCCGCCATCTTCGGCGGCGAGAACCAGCTCTTTTGACAGTTACGGCTTAACCAAGCGGTTTAGAGCCTCCTGGTACCGCGATTTGGTACCGGGGCGATGAGTTGCTCCGGGCGGCGTGGTCGTTGCTGTGCATTCAGTCGTGGCTCGATCGGCGAACGTCGCACGCTCCGATACGAGATCCCGATGAGGACTCGGGCGCGATTCTTTGGCGCACTCGCGGTAACGATTCTGCTAGCGGAGGGCGCAGCCGGTTCAACCGGGGCGAAAGGGTTGGCCGCTCCGGGACGGAAGACGGCGGGATCGTCGACCTTAGTACGTTCGGCGGGTCTAGCAGCAGCGCCAGCGCAGTGAACGATCGCGGCCAAGTCGTCGGTCAGAGCAGCGCTGCCGGTGACGTCGCAGCGCACGCAACGCTCTGGCAAACGTAGCCTCGACGCGCCAGCCTCCGGGCACACCGGAACGCTGGGGACGTGTCCCCGCTCCCGGGACTGCACTCGGCTCGAGCTCCCCGCCGACGACGCCGGCATGAACCCGTGGCGCCTGCGCGAGTACCTGCAAGCGGAGATCGAGCGGCGACGGGAGGAGCGGCGGCGAGCCCGGGGTGCTTGACTTCACCCACCGGGCCGCGCTCTGACGGCGCAGGGCCTCCCTCGACCGAGACTCCCGGGAGCGGCGTTTATGCCTCGCCCGCGGCCCGGCTCTAGCGCAGACCGGGCAGAAGTCAGGTGTACCAACTAGTGGCTTGATGTGAAATCCCGCGGTTCTCGTTGCGTTTGCGGCTCTTCCACACTGCGCAGGCCGGGTGGAGCAGCAGGCTGTTTCGCGAAACGGGCTCACGCCCCGTTCGCCCCTCGAGGGGAGGCCCGACGCAGCGGGCCTCCCCTCGCGGCCTTATGGTCCGGAGCTCGTTCCCTGTCTCAGTCCGCGTGAAGAGTTACGGCGAGTTGCCGATTGCCCCGCTGGTCTGCCAGAAGTGGTCGCAATTCGTCGGTGCGACATCGACGGACTTGGGGCCTCCACCTGCCTGGATTCCTGCGGCTACCTGCCTGTCGATCGTCCCGACATTTGCCGAGCCGATGCCGCAGGTCGCGGCTGCCCTCGCTTGTCCGGGCGCGGTTCCCGACTGGCCCCCTCCGCCAGAGACGGCGAGTGCCGCGGTTGTCAAGGTAAGCATCCCAACCGCAGTGACCAAGAAAAGTAAGCCTCCTTCTATGCGAGGAGTCTACGAGAGCACGTGTGTTGTCACGGAGGGCATCATCTTTAAGCTGGCTGACCCCATTCTGGCCCCATGGTGGCATTGCGTGAGTAGCTCTGAGCACAGCGCGTCTCGAGAGGGGGAGGACTCCAGCGCGAGCTCGTGGTCGAGCTCCGCCGGCTCCTGCTAGATCGCGCGCCCCGCTCGAAGGACGATCGGCGCGCGCTCCGCGCCCGCCGGCGACGATCCCGCGCCGTGTGCCACCCCAGGGGGTCGGTCGCGTCGACAACGCCGAGGCGAGCGAACCGGACCGATGGGTCCGACGAACGAGCGACAGGGAACCGAGCGAACGGCTCATCAATCATCGTCATCTAAACTTCGCCGCGCTGGTTCGTGTCACGGAGCCCATGATCGATCCCAGGGAAAAGCTGAGGCAGTACATCGGGCAAGTAGTTGACGAGGCGCTGGCCGTCCGAACCGAGAATGTCGCCGCCGGCGATGCCGCGGCGCCGACCCGGGTAATCCTCGCGCACTTACACGGTTACGCCCGGAGCCTCGACGCCAATCTCCCGATAGCTGCCGACGGCTCGCCCGTGCCGTGGTACACCTACCCAGCGATCGAGTACCTCAACCAGCTTGATGCGTCAGGACTCCGAATCTTCGAGTACGGCAGTGGCAACTCATCGCTGTACTGGGCGCGGAAGGGGGCTAACGTCTGGTGCGTCGAACACGACCCTCACTGGTACGAGAGAATGCGGCAAAATCCGCAGCTTCGCGGAATCTCGCTGTGCACGACCAAAGAGAGCTATACCGCCGCAGTCGCCGAGGTTGGCCAAACTTTCGATGTCGTCATCGTCGACGGAGCATGGCGCAACGAGTCTGCCGAGGCGGCGCTGGCCCATCTAAGCGATGACGGAATAGTCATCCTTGATAACTCCGATTGGTATACCGACGTTGCTCGGCTCCTTCGGTCGCACGGCTTGTTTCAGGTGGATTTCAACGGTTTCGGGCCAATCAACAACTACTGTTGGACCACCTCCGTCTTTCTTCCTCTGCGATCTCCGCTCGCTGAACGGCTACGGCAGCCGCAGCCGATAGGCGGGATTGAAGCGGTCAAGGGCGAAGACTGGTAGCCCGAACCGGCCCGGCCGCTTGCTTCATACTCGACCGGCCCTGAGCTCGAGTCGGCGTCTCGCCCGTCGCGGTTTTTCGAGCACCCCGCCTCGAGCCGGAGGCGGGCGCGCGGCGGCCGCATCTTGCATGATGCTTCCGGGCGGGAGGGTCGCAGCGCGTTCCGCGGAATCAGGTTGCGTGGCTCGACGATCGCGACGACGGGCGCCGGCGCCGGCGGCATGACGAGCTCGCGGCAGTAGCCGATGAGCTCGACTGCGTCGAGGGCGCGTTGTTCGCGGTTCGCCTCGACGAGCTCGGCGCGGCCGACCGGAGTAGCGGGATGTGTGCCGGCCGGTCGAACCGTCCGTCGTCGAGCGCGCCTCGAATCCAGCCGGCGGATGAGGCGACGTCGCGCATCGCGGCGAGCTCATGCTCGAACGTGGCGACGGCGTCGAGCGCGCGGTCGCGCGCCTCGGCCTGCTCTCGGTCGAGCTCGACGAGCCAACCATCGCTATGCGCGCGAACCGCCGAGGCAATGTCGACGGCGACGGCGGCGAGCTCGGCTGCGCGCTCGTTTCGTTTCGCTCCCTCGACGCCTTGCGGGCTTTCTCGACGGCCGGCTCCTCGGCGCCGACGTTCGCGCCTTGTCGGCTGCGTTCGCTTGCGGCGAGCGCGTCGGCGTCCTTGGCCTGCTCGAGCGTGGCCTCAGCGCTCGCGAGCGCTTCGCTAGCCGAGCGAAGCCGGTCGTGCAGCCCACGCGCCTCGTCGACGAGCGCGCCGACCTCGGGCGGCCTGCGGACCTCGGGGACGCGGCTCGAGGTCGAGCTCGTCGCGCATCGCTTTCGCGTCGGCGCGGAACTCGCGCACGGTCGCGCCGCGTAGCCGGCGTGCCTGCGCCTCGGTCAAGCCGTATTCGTCGCCGACGCGGGAGCGAACGTAGGCGATTAGCTCGGCGTCGTCGCTCATCCCGGGCGATCCTACGCGGACGGGCCGCGCGGCCTCGGACGGCCGCGTCCCGCCCAGTGCCGCGCAGCCGCCCATCAGGCGACTCCGCTCCCCACAGCCCCATGAACAGCCAGGCGACGAGCGCCTCGGCCTCAGTCGCGCGGGCGGGCGTGTCGCGGTCCCTCGGGAGGCGCCCTGTCGCTGCCCGCCAGATCAGCGGCTCAAGCTGGCGGGCGAGACGCTCGGCCACGTCGAGCGCATACCCCCTGCCCTGCCGGCGCACATCCAGGAGGGTTTCACGGCTCACCCAGACCTCGGCGACGCAGGTTGCGTGCGGGTTCTCGACGAGCAGCGAAGCGACCGGGACACCCAGGGCCGCGGCGATCTTCGGGACGTTCCATAGCTTCGGCGTGCGAGCGCCTGAGAGTCGCAGTCTCGCCCACCTGAGCGTTCGCCCCCTCCGGGGGTCAGGTCGACGGGCCTGCCGGCTCAAGCTGTTGCCGCGCCTGGTTGTGATGACGCCTGTCGCCGCAACGACTTCTCCGGGCGCAAGCAGCACCGCTACCGAGTCTTCCCACCGCCCTCATTGATGCGACGGGCAATTTCCGCGAGACTCCAACGTGCATTCTTCCGCAGGAGGGGGCGACCGTGGCCAGAGCTATCAGCACGTGATCGGCTGGCGTAACAGGCTGAGGCGCCGGGACGATGGGAGCAGGCGTCAGCAACGTGGGCGCGGGATCGCGGCTTGCCTAGGGCGTGCGCCGCTGTCGGTTCTAGCCGGCCTCGTGCTTTTGGTTTCCTTCGTGGGAACGGCGGTAGCGTCGGTCGAGGTCGGTGTTGGCGCAACCAACGTGACGCTCCGGGTTGATTCCGTGGGTGACGCCGACGTCAGCTGGGATTCGGCGGGGGCGCACCGCTCGCTCCTGATCACCCGCGACGGGTCACTTCACTACGGCGCTGGGCTCGTGGGCCCGGATGTGTCGCACCCGAGCGAGGGTGTTGCGCTCCCTTGGAAGGTGACCGTGCGCCAGACACCTGATGGGAGCTTCTATGCCGTGCAGGCGTGGCGTCGGCTTGTTGCCGGGCCGATCGAGCTTCGCTTCTCCCGGTGGAAGGGCGAGCCGACCAAGCTGGTCCTGGACGTTGTCTGCTGCAAGTGGGGAAGCGTGAACGTTGAAGGATCGGCCAGCTTCCACGGCAAACCGATCTTCGGCTACAGCGCGACCCCTCAGGGGTCGCCGCTCGATCCCTTCGGGCGGAACGTGTACCTCGACTCCTTTCGCGACGGCCACTGGGAGCGGATGATGGGGATCCTCACGCACCGCCCAACCGGCACCTTCTCGCTCTGGATCCGAGCCAACTGGTCCGGGACGAGCTACCGCGGCACGATCCCCGGACCCAACTGGGGTTGGACGCTGGCACCCGACGCAGCAGCCAACGCCGCCACAACGAAGCGGCGATGAGGCTAACTCGCCCGGCTAGTGAACCTGAGCCTTTGATCGGCTACAAGTAGGCGGCGACGTCGTCGAAGATCCGGTCTCGCGGGAGATCAACCGGAGCGAGAGGGGACCTGCGCCTGCCCGGATCGGATCGACGGTTCGTGAGCTCGCGGGCTGTCTCAATCAACGCCCGGGTAGCCGGTCGTCGCGGTCCGTGCGAGCGTCGACAGCACCGTCGCCGGCCACCACTGCCGCCCACCCTGCGCCTATATCACCGACGCGGGAGACAACACCATCACGCTTACCGGACACTACGACGGCGCCACCAATCAGATTGCTTTCAACGACGCGCGACTACCGGGCGAGACGCTCTTCGTCAGCTTCTACACCGGCTATGTCATGCCGACCGGCGCGGCGAAACTCGACGACGCCGGCAATCCGATCCCAGGTGACGAGGGTGTGTGCGCCATGGCAGGCACATACACAGAGCAGGAGATCATCCTCGAGCAATACCTCGCGGAACGACGCGTCGTTCTCGCGCCGACGAACGACGTATCACCGAAGGGGCAGCGTGCTCTCTACAAAGCGGCAGGAAAGCGCGAGGGCCAGAGCGATGGGGCGGCTGGCTGCGCGCGCGGGGGCAGCCCGCCCCGGTTGGGGGGCAACGGGGCGGGCTGCGACGCTGAAGCTCCATCGGACCGGCAACGCAGATCGCGGAACTTGGCCCGGCCCGAGGACGGACGCGCCGGCGGGTGCCGTTGTGGTCGGCCGGTGTCGTCTTACTGCTTGTAAGAAGCGCTTTGTGCCGCCGAGCGGCCGGTCAGTCGCTGTCGGTCGTCGCGACGAAGCGAGCTTCGTAGAGGCGGGTCCGCCCACCGAGGCTCCCCATGCACGGGGCGCAGGTCGCCTCCTCGATCCGCCACGCGCATTCGCCGAAGTGCCTGCGGCACTCCCGCTCGGCGGTCGCCTTCAGCTCGCGAAGCGAGAACCCTCGGAGGGTCAGCTCGAACTGCTCATCGACCGTTGCCGACATGTAAGGCACACCATACACCTGTTTATCGTCGACAGCGCAGTCCCGACCGCAGACGAAATTCGCATTGTTGTGCGGGACGGCGGCGATCAACAACATCTCCCGCTACGTCTACGAGTCGACGCACAAGATGTAGCTCATCCGTGCCGGGAAAGGGCCCGCCGCTCGGGCGGCAGGTTCCCGGTTCGAGAGGTCACCCGAGCGGGCGGCGGGAGTTGCCCGCTTCTCGTTTCCTGACTGTTCTTCCGGGGACCCACCTCCCGCCCCTGATGCCGATCGAGGCTAGCGGGAAAGGTGTGTCGTGTCCGTGCCGGTTGCGTGACGGTGAGCGCCGCGGGCTCGGGGGCGGGCCGGTTGCCTGCGGTCGGTACACTGGCTCGCCGTGGCTGGAGAGCGCTTCAAGCTTGCCGTCTTCGAGCGGACACATCTCGGTTCAGCCGAGTCCCGTCGCCTGCGCAAGCAGGGGCTCGTTCCCGGCGTCCTCTACGGCCGCTCGCGATCCGGTGGCGATCTCGATCGGCGAGCGCGAGCTCCGCGCCGCGCTCGGCACCGCCGCCGGCTCGCACGCCGTCCTCGACGTCCAGGTCGACGGCGGCTCCGCGCATTCGGCGATCCTCAAGGACTTCCAGCGCGACAAGATTCGCGGCACGATCATCCACGTCGACCTGCAGGAAGTCAGGCTCGACCAGACGATCCAGACGACGGTGGCGCTGACGCTCGTCGGCGACCCGATCGGCGTTCGCGAGGGCGGCATCCTCACACAGGTCACGACCGAGATCGCGATCGAGGCGCTGCCACTCGAGATTCCACAGCATCTCGAGGCGGACGTCTCCGGGCTCGGTGTCGGCGACACGCTTCGCCTCTCGCAGGTCGAGGTGCCCGAAGGAGTCCAGCTCCTCGACGACCCGGAGGAGATCGTGATCGCGAGCGTCCAGCTCGCCCGCGAGGAGGCTCCGGAGGAGGGCGAAGAGGGCGCCGAGGAGACAGCGGACGGCGCAGTCGCCCCAGGCGGCAGGCGAGACGGCGGAGGACGCCGCCGACGGCGAGCCCGACGCCGGGGAGTAACCCGCCGTGCGCCTGCCCTGGAGACGGGGCGAACGCGCCTCATCGCTCGATCTGCTCGTCGTCGGTCTGGGGAACCCGGGCCGGGAGTACGCGCGGAATCGTCACAACGTCGGTCAGATGGTCGTCGAGGAGCTCGCTCGCCGGCACGGCGGCTCGTGGCGGGGCAAGTTCCACGGCCGGCTGGCCGAGGTGCGGATCGACGATCACCGCGTCGCGCTTCTCGTCCCCGAGACGTACATGAACGAGTCGGGCCGCTCCGTCACGGCGGCCGCGTCGTTCTTCAAGGTCGAGCCTGACGCGATCCTCGTCGTGCACGACGAGAGCGACCTCGAGCCGGGGCGTCTCCAGGCGAGGATGGGGGGAGGGCTCGCCGGGCACAACGGCCTCAGGTCGGTCGCGGCGTCTCTCGGCACCCAGGACTTCCTGCGGCTGCGCGTCGGCGTGGGGCGCCCGCCGCGCGGCGACCGTCGGCCGCTCGCCGACTGGGTCCTCTCGGACTTCGATCCCCACGAGGACGCCGAGGGGCTCGTCACCCGGGCCGCCGCTGCCGTCGAGGCGCTCGACGCCGAGGGCCTCGAGGCGACCCAGCAGCGCTTCAACTGACCACCCCCCATCCGGAGGCATGCGCCACGCCGCGCTCGTCTGGTTCAATGAGTCGGCCCACACGTTCCCGGCATGCGTTGCGCTGCCGGTCGATCCGTGGGATTCCCCCATGACTGCTCAGATCCGTCTCCTCCTGCTCGTGCTCACGCTTGCGTACTGCGCGCTCTTCGTGCCGGCCGGCGCAGTCGCCGGGTGGGGACGCGATCACCAGCCTCGTCCGGCTTCAAGCCGCACCGGCCACGCCTGCACCGGTCGCACGTGCCCCGGCTCCAGGGGCCCGAGGCCGTCGGCGTCCGTGCCGTCCGCTTCGCGCGGCGGCTGCTCGGCGTCCCGTACCGCTACGGCGGCGACTCGCCCGGCGGCGGCTTCGACTGCTCCGGCTTCGTCAGGTACGTGTACGCCCATTTCGGGTTCAGGCTCCCGCACAGCTCCTACGCCGACTTCGGCCTCGGCAGGAGGATCGAGCGCGGCGCGCTCCGGCCGGGCGACCTCGTCTTCTTCGACGGCATCGGGCATGTCGGCATGTACGTCGGCGACGGCCGCTTCATCCACGCCCCGCACACCGGCACCCACGTGCAGGTGACGAGCCTGAACGATCCGTGGTACCGCGCCAGCTACGACGGCGCAAGGAGGCTCCTGCCGCAGCCGCCGACCCCGCGGCGGGTGCTCCGCAGGGCGCGGATCCAGCGTGTCCGCGCCTGCGCCTCTTCTAGAGCCGCCGCGGGCTACGATGGCGTCCCCGGAGCGGCCGTTCCGGGCGTTCGCTTTGGACCCGCCGGTACTCCATACCCTCGTCGAACGGCTTCGCGCGGAGGAGCGCCTGCCCGCGTTCGCAGCGGCGCTGCCGACGCGCGCCCGCGTCGCCGAGCCGGCGCTACCGCTGCTTCTCGCCGCACTCCACGAGGAGCTCGGGCGCGGCCTCTGCGTGCTGCTCGCCGAGGACACCGACGCTCGCGACGCAGCCGAGGCGGTCGGCTGGTTCCTCGGTGAAGACCGGGTCGCGCTCCTGCCGTCGCGCGGCGTCAGCGTCGCCTCGGGGCTCGAGCCCCCGCCGCACCTCGTCGGCGAACGCGCCCGGGCGCTCGCTGCGCTCTCTCACGGCGGGCTCGTCTGCGCCTCTGCCCTCGCGGTCGCCGAGCTCGTGCCGCCCGAGGCCGCCCGGCCCCGGGCCGATCCTCGCCGTACGCGGAGGATCTCCGGGGATCGAGCAGCTTGCCCTGAGCCTCGTCACCGCCGGGTACCAGCGGGTGGAGCGCGTCGAGGAACGCGGACAGATCGCGGTCCGAGGCGGGCTCGTCGACGTCTTCCCGACGACGGGTCGCGAGCCGCTCCGGGTCGAGTTCTTCGGCGACGAGATCGAGAGCATCCGCGCGTTCTCGCCGTTCACCCAGCGCGCACTCCGGGAGGTGCCGGAAGCGCTGATCTACCCGGCCTCCGAGCGCCTACGGACCGACGACGACATCCGGCTTCCCGACGACGAAGCTCGCTCCCCGAGATCCCGGACGACCTCGTGCCGCCGCTCGGACGCGTGCCCGACCTCGTCTGGCAGCCGGACCAGGTCAAGGCCGTCTGGGCCGACGAGGGCGTCGCCGAGCTCCCGCTCGAGGGCGCGGCCGAGCTCGATCCGCTGCCGCAGGGCCAGCGGTTCTCGTTCGACGCGCAACGCCCTGCGCTCGTCGCCCGCGGGCTCTCGGAGGCCGAGAACGAGCTCGGCGGCCTCGTCCGCCAGGGGCTCGACGTCGTCGTCGCCTTCTCGCACCGCGGCGAGGCCGAGCGGCGACGCGCCCTGCTGCGCCGCGTCGAGGCCGGAATGCTCGAACCGGGGGAGGCTCCTTCTGGCCTGACGTTCGCCGTGGCGCCGGCCAGACGCGGCTTCGTCTGGCGCGAGCTCGGCGTCGCGCTGCTTCCCGACACTCAGGTCTTCCGCCGGCGACCGCCCCGCGCGACCGCGCCGGCCGGCCGGGCGCTCTCGAGCTTCTCCGACCTCCGCAGCAGCGACTACGTCGTCCACGAGGATCACGGGATCGCACAGCTGCTCGGGTTCGAGACGAAGGAGGTCGCCGGCGTCACCCGCGACTACCTGCTGCTCGGCTTCCGCGGCGAGGACCGCGTCTTCGTCCCCACGAGCAGATCGGCAAGGTCTCCCGCTACATCGGGGCCGACTCGCATGCGCCGACGCTCTCGAAGCTCGGCGGCAAGGCCTGGGACAACCTCAAGACCCGCGCGCGCGAGCACCTCCGCGAGATGGCCGGTGAGCTGCTGCAGCTGTACGCCGAGCGCCAGACGAGGCCCGGGGTCTCCTACGACGTCGAGCAGGAGTGGGTCGAACGGCTCGAGGCCGCGTTCCCGTACCGCGAGACCGAGGACCAGGCGCGCGCCATCGAAGCCGTGAAGGAGGATCTCGAGGCGCCGAGGCCGATGGACAGGCTCGTCTGCGGCGACGTCGGCTACGGCAAGACCGAGGTCGCGCTCAGGGCCGCGTTCGCCGTCGCCGTCGGCGGCAAGCAGGTGCTGATGCTCGTCCCGACCACGATCCTCGCCCAGCAGCACTGGAACACGTTCCGCGAGCGCTACCGCGACTTCCCGGTCCGCGTCGAGATGGTCTCGCGCTTCCGCAAGCCCGCCGACGTCAAGCGGGTCCTCGCCGACTTCCGCGACGGGAAGGTCGAGGTGCTGATCGGCACGCACCGGATCCTCTCGCGGGACGCCGTCCCGAAGGATCTCGGTCTCGTCGATCGTCGACGAGGAGCAGCGCTTCGGCGTTGCCCAGAAGGAGCTCCTGCGGCAGCTGCGGCTCGAGGTCGACGTGCTCGCGCTGAGCGCCACCCCGATCCCGCGGACGCTGCACATGTCGCTCGCCGGGCTCCGCGACATCTCGGTGATCGAGACTCCACCCGAGGGCCGCCGGCCGATCCGCACCCACGTCGGCGAGTACGACGAGACGCTGATCGTGCAGGCGCTCGAGCGCGAGCTGGGGCGCGGGGGCCAGGCGTTCTTCCTCCACAACCGCGTCGAGTCGATCGAGGACGCGGCCGAGAAGCTTCGCCAGCTCGTCCCCCGAGGCGCGGGTCCTCGTCGCGCACGGGCAGATGGGCGAGCGCGAGCTCGAGGACAGGATGCTCTCGTTCCTCTCGGGCGACGCCGACGTGCTGGTCTCGACGACGATCATCGAGTCGGGTCTCGACATCCCGGACGCGAACACGCTCATCGTCGAGCGGGCGGACACGCTCGGGCTGGCGCAGCTGTACCAGATCCGCGGCCGCGTCGGCCGCCGCGACGTCCCGGCGCACGCGTATCTCTTCTATCCGGAAGCGGCCGAGCTGACGCCCGAGGCGCGGGCGCGGCTCGCGACGCTCGCCGACCACACCGAGCTCGGTGCCGGGTTCGCGATCGCGATGCGCGACCTCGAGATCCGCGGCGCAGGCGACCTGCTCGGCGGCGAGCAGTCGGGCCACGTCGCCGCGCTCGGGTTCGAGCTCTACGTCGAGATGCTCCACGAGGTCGTCGCCGAGCTGTCCGGCGCGCGTCGCCTCGCCACGCGGCCGGTGCGCGTGGATGCGCGTGTCGACGCGTACGTCCCGGCTGCCTACATCGCCTCCGAGGCGCTCAAGATCGATCTGCACCGGCGGCTCGCGCTCGTCGAGGACGAGGACGAGCTGCGCGAGCTCGAGCAGGCGACGCAGGATCGGTACGGGCCCCTGCCCGGAGCCGGTCTCGAATCTCTTCGCCATCCAGGTCGCGAAGCTGAAGGTCGCCCAGCTCGGCGCCGACTACCTCGTCTTCCGCGGCGGGAAGGCGTCTGTCGGGCCCATCGTGATGGGATCGGGCGAGCTGCGCGCCCTGCGTTCGCTCGTCGACACCGCCGTGTACTCGACGGGTCTTCGGGAGGTGACCCTGCGCGGCGAGGAGCTCGGTGGCGCGATCCGCCTCGTCGACGCCATGATCGCGGCTCGCTCGGCGGCATGAGTGGTCCTCGTGCTACCTAGTATCCGCGTATGAAGCGTCTGCGTCTCCTGATCCCGTTGCCGTTCCTGGCCGTCGTGCTGGCGCTTGCCGGATGCGGTGGTGGGGGCGGCGCGGCGAAGATGGGCTCCGACGACGTCGCCGTCGTGGGGACCGAGCACATCACGCAGGCCATGTACGCGACCGCGCTCGCCGAGGCGAAGGCGAGCCTCGCTGCTCAGGGCCAGAAGATGCCGGCACCGGGCTCGACCGGATACCAGACCGTTCGCACGAACGTCATCAATCTCCTCATCCAGCAGGCCGAGCTCGGGCTCGAGGCGAAGAAGCTCGGGGTGACGACCACGGACGCCGCCGTCGAGAAGAAGCTCACGGCGATCAAGAAGGTCTACTACAAGGGCAGCGAGAAGCGCTACCTCGCCGGCCTCAAGCAGCAGGGGTTCACCGACGCGCAGTTCCGCTCGTTCATCAGGGAGCAGCTGCTCGAGACCGCGCTCTACAAGTCGATCACGAAGAATGCGAAGACGACGAAGCAGGCGATCGACGCCTACTACGCCGCGAATCTCACGCAGTACCAGCAGCCGGCGACGCCGGCCCGTGCAGGAGATACTCGTCGGGAAGAACAAGGCGGCGCTCGCAAACCAGATCTACAAGCAGCTCCAGGGCGGCGCCGACTTCGCAGCTCTCGCGAAGAAGTACTCGCAGGATCCGGGCTCGAAGGACAAGGGCGGCAAGTTCACCGCGACCAAGGGATCCGACGTGCCGGAGTTCGACACGGCCGTGTTCTCGACAGGCGCGAAGACCGGCGTCCTGCTGAAGCCCGTGAACACCTCGCAGTACGGCTGGTTCGTGATCAAGCCGACCGCTGACATCACGCCGGCGAAGACGACCTCCGAGTCGAAGGCCCGGGCGGCGATCCAGAAGCAGCTCGAGTCTCAGTCCCAACAGCAGCTCGCATCGACGTGGATGCAGAAGGTCGTGAAGACCTACTGCTCGGGCGGCAAGGTCGACTACCAGAGCGGCTACACGCCGTCGCCCGATCCTTGCGCGACGCTGTCGACGTCCGACCAGACTACGACCTAGAGCCTTGGCCCTCGCGGACGCGCTGGTCGAGCTGCAAGAGCTCACGGAGCGCCTCCGCCGAGACTGTCCCTGGGATCGTGAGCAAACCGAGCGGACGATCGTTCCGCACACGGTCGAGGAGGCCTACGAGGTTGCGGACGCGGCGCTCGCGGGGGACGACGCCAAGCTCCTCGACGAGCTAGGCGACCTGCTCTTCCAGGCGTACTTCCTGTCACTACTGCTGTCGGAGCGCGGCGCGGGAGACCTCGAGGCAGTGGCGCGGGGCGTCACGGCGAAGCTGATCGATCGGCATCCGCACGTGTTCGGCGACGCCGAGGCTCGGACTGCCGAGCGCGTACGGGAGAACTGGGAGCGGCTGAAGGTCGAGCAGGAAGCGCGCCAGGGAGTCTTCCACGACGTCCCCGCGACGTTGCCGGCGCTGCTCCTCGCGCGGAAGGTGCAGCGCCGTGCCGCCTCGGTCGGGTTCGACTACCCGGACGTGGCAGGCGCGCTGGCCGACCTCGACGAGGAGCTGGCGGAGGTTCGCTCGGAACTTCCGGCGGCGCCGGTGGGTGAGGGCGAGCCGCCTCGCCGGGTGGCCGAGGAGCTCGGCGACCTCCTCTTCGCGTGTGTCAACGTCGCGAGGAAGCTGAACGTCGACCCCGAGCTCGAGCTCCGCGCCGCCGCCGGCCGCTTCAGGGCCCGCGTGGAGGAGGCAGAGCGCCTGGCCGTCGCCGGCGGCGAGACCTGGACGAACCTCGACCTGGCCGCCCAGGACGAGTGGTTCGATCGCGCCAAGCACTCGCCGTAACCGCATCGCCGCCAGTGCGACACGCTTTCGTAACGCTCGCCTGGCACCAGTATTTCCCTGGTCGGAGGACGGTTTCGGCCGCTGGAGACACAGGTGCCTGGCACCGGGCCATGTCTGTGGTTGACTAGGCCGCGTGAGTCGGGTCAGCGGGGTGCACGGGCGGCAGGTGCTCGATTCGCGGGGAAACCCGACGGTCGAGGTCGACGTGCGGCTGGAATCCGGGGCGTGGGGGACGGCGATCGTGCCCTCGGGCGCGTCGACCGGCGTTCACGAGGCCGTCGAGCTTCGCGACGGCGGCACGGCGTGGGGCGGGAAGGGCGTCACCCGCGCTGTCGGCAACGTCAACGGCGAGCTTCGTGAGACGGTCGTCGGACTCGATGCCCGCGACCAGGCGGCGCTCGACGCGGCCCTGATCGCAGCCGACGGCACCCCGAACAAGGGCCGGCTCGGTGCGAACGCGATCCTCGGCGTCTCGCTGGCCGCCGCGCGCGCCGCCGCAGCGGAGGCGGGCATCCCGCTGTATCGCCAGCTCGGAGGGGACGCTGCGGTCACGCTCCCCGTCCCGATGCTGAACGTGATCAACGGCGGCGCCCACGCCGACAACTCGATCGACCTCCAGGAGTTCATGGTCGTCCCCGCCGGAGCGCCCACCTTCGGCGAGGCGATGCGCGTCGCCTCCGAGGTCTACCACTCGCTCAAGGCCGTGCTGCACGAGCGAGGGCTCTCGACGGCGATCGGCGACGAGGGCGGATTCGCCCCCGACCTTCCCTCGAGCGAGGCAGCGATCGAGGCGATCCTCGACGCCGCGGACCGCGCCGGCCACCGCGACGCGGTCGCGATCGCCCTGGACCCGGCGACCAGCGAGGTCTACCGCGACGGCGCCTACCGCTTCGAAGGCAGGGCTCTCGACGGAACCGAGCTTGCGGCGTTCTGGGGCGACCTCAGCTCCCGCTACCCGGTCGTGTCCCTCGAGGACGGTGCGGCCGAAGACGACTGGGGAACCTGGAAGACCCTGACCGACGCCGTCGGCGATCGTCTGCAGCTCGTCGGCGACGACCTTTTCGTCACGAACGTCGATCGTCTCCGCGAGGGCATCGAGAAGGGCGTCGCCAACTCGATCCTGATCAAGGTGAACCAGATCGGCACGCTGACCGAGACGCTCGAGGCCATCCGCCTGGCCCACGAAGCCGGCTACACGGCGGTGATGTCGCACCGTTCGGGCGAGACCGAGGACACGACGATCGCCGATCTGGCGGTCGCGACCGGCGCCGGCCAGATCAAGACGGGCGCGCCCGCGCGGTCCGATCGCGTCGCCAAGTTCAACCGGCTCCTCCGCATCGAGGAGGAGCTCGGCCCGAGAGCCGCGTACCCGGGCTGGGCCGCCTTCGCGCGGTATGCGCGCTAGGTCTCGCCGTTACCCTGGGGAACATGGTCGACCACCAGTTCAGGCGGACGAAGATCGTCGCGACGATCGGCCCTGCATCCGGCAGCTACGCCATGCTCCGGCTGCTCGCGGAGGCCGGCATGGACGCGGCCCGCCTCAACTTCTCGCACGGAAGCCACGAGGACCATGCCCTTCGCGCCGCGATCACGCGCGAGGTCCAGGCGGAGCTCGGGCGTCCGCTCGCGCTGATCGCCGACCTCCAGGGCCCGAAGCTCAGGATCGCCGGAGTCGACGACCCCCGGTGCCTCGTCGCGGGTGGCGAGGTCAGCCTCGCCGGCGAGCACGCCGCGGCCCCGGGCGACCTCGTGGTCGCTCCCGCCGTGATCGCCGACGTGCTCGAGCCCGGGCACGACGTCCTGATCGACGACGGCCTCATCCGCCTTCGGGTGGAGTCGGTCGACGCCGGCCGCGTCCGCTGCCGGGTGATCGTCGGTGGCGAGGTCAAGGCCAACAAGGGCGTCAACCTCCCGGGCGGGGTCGTCATCCCGATTCCCTGTCTGACGGAGAAGGACATCGAGGATCTCGAGGTCGCGCTCGGGCTCGGAGTCGACTACGTCGCGCTCTCCTTCGTCCGCTCGGCCGCCGACATCGCCGAGCTGAAGCGTCTGATCTCGAGCCACGGCTCCGAGGCGCGCGTGATCGCGAAGATCGAGAAGGCCGATGCGGTGGACGCGCTCGACGACATCCTCGCCGAGGCTGACGCCGTGATGGTCGCCCGCGGCGACCTCGGTGTCGAGATCGGCGCCGAGATGGTGCCGATGCTGCAGAAGCAGATCATCGCCCGCTCGCTCGAGGCGGGGAAGCCCGTGATCACCGCGACCCAGATGCTCGAGTCGATGGTGGAGCACGCGGAGCCGACCCGTGCAGAGGCGAGTGACGTCGCAAACGCGATCCTCGACGGCACCTCGGCGGTGATGATGAGCGCCGAGACCGCCGTCGGCGCCTACCCGGTCGAGGCCGTCCAGACGATGAACAGCATCGCGAGGGCGGTGGAGCCGACGATGAGCTACCGCCACGAGGTCCCCGACGCCGCGCTCACCCGCGACATCCGTCGCGCCATGTCGAACGTCGCGACGGACCTCGCCGAGGCGCTCGGGGCCCGCGCGATGCTCGCAGCGACGGCAAGCGGCCGCACCGCGTCGGAGATCGCCCGGCTGCGACCGCGCCGCCCGCTCATCGGTCTCTCCCACCACCAGACGGCCGTCCAGCAGATGGCCCTCGAATGGGGCGTGCTGCCGCTTCTGATGCCGTCGACCGCCGACGTCGAGGAGCTCTGGGCCCGCACGATCGAGACCGCGCGGAACGCCGGCCTCATCGACCACGGCGACCTCGTCGTCCTCATCGCCGGCACCGCTGTGAATCTCACCGGCTCGACCAACGTGATCAAGGTCGACACCGCCTAGAGAGGAAGGACCGGCGGACCGGGGCGCGAAGTCGTCCCCGTGCTCCGCCCGACCCGACTGCTGGCGCTCGGCGCCCTCGTTCTCGTGGGCGTCCTCTACTGGAAGCCGATCCGGAGCTACGAGCACACGAAGGCCGTCCTCGATCGGCGCGAGGCCGAGGTCGCGAGGCTCCAGGTGCAGCAGAAGCAGCTCCAGACGCGGATCGCGACCGTCGGCACCGGCCCCGAGCTCCTCCGTGAGGCGCGGCGCCTCGGGTTCGTCAAGCCGGGCGAGCAGCTCTTCATCGTTCGTGGCATCTCGGCCTGGCGCACGGCCCACCACTAGCGCACCCGTACTGTTGTCTCTCCGATGCAGGAGGATCTCGCGATCGTCGAGCGGCAGCTCGGCCGCCCACCGCGTGCCTTCTGCCGCGTCGCAGTCCGCTGCCCCCACGGCGCACCCGCCGTCGTAGAGCAGACCCCGTTCGACGCAGCCGGTGAGCCGTTCCCGACCCAGTTCTGGCTGACCTGCCGCCATCTGGCCGTCCAGATCTCGCGGCTCGAGTCCACGGGCGGGGTCGAGCGGTGGACGGAGGCGGCGCAGCGCGACCCTGAGCTCTCGGCCAGCCTCGCCCGCGCCCACGCCGAGCAGCAGGCGATCCGGCCCGAGCTGACAGGCGGGGTCGGCGGGGCCACCAGGACCGGAAGCCTGAAGTGCCTTCACGCCCACGCGGCGTTCGCGCTCGCCCGTCCCGGGTACGTCCTCGGCGACCGAATCCTCGCCGAGGCGGCGCCGCTCTGGCCCCGGGGTGGCTGCTGCTCGACTCTATGATCGGCCGGATGAGCGGCCTCGATCTCGCGCGTCACCAGTGGGATGAAGGGCGGAGGGCGGTCGACCGTGCGAAGCCCGACGCGCACGCGTACGCCGGGCTCACGAGGCAGGTCGACGCCGTCACCGCCGAGCTCACCCGCCGCGTCGGCCAGAACTTCACGCTCGCCGAGCTCGCCGCCGTGTACGACGGCTCCGACCGCTGGGTGCTCGAGACGATCGACGACGCCTTCCCCGACGAGGGCCCCGGTCAGTACTCGACCGCGGCCAACGCCGCGTTCGACGTGTACTCGCGTCGTGCCTCGGACTACGCGCCATGACCGTCGCACGGCCGAGGCGGCGGCCCCGCCGGCGCCGCCGCTGGCCCTGGTATCTCGCCGGCGCTGCCGGAATCGCTCTTGTCTTCCTGGTAGGGGTCGGGCTCGGTGAAGCGCTCCAGGACGACGGAACCGGCGGGACGCAGACGGTCGTCCGCACGCTTCATCCGCTCCCGCTCGTGCCCGTCGCGGCCAACACGGTCACGGTGACGGTCACCAAGCCGTGACACGAGAAACGCAAGGTTTTGTAGGCGTCCGAGGTTTCGCCCATACTTCCAGCCGTGGAGGGTTCCGACGTCTTCCTCGACCCGCCGTCATCCGGCTCCGGGTCGCCTCCTCCGAACGCCGGATACCGGCCGGAGAGCGACGGGATCTGGGCAGCGGGCGACCGGGTCACCTGGGTGGCGGGCCTCGTCCTCATGCTCTCGAGCTTCATGGGCTGGTATTCGGGGTCGGGCATCGGGGTCAAGCTCGCGGTGATCGGGTGGCACACGGGCACGATCGGGAAGCTCGTGTTCTTCCTCGGGCTCGCCGTCGTCGTGCTCGTGGCGCTGCGGGCATACGGTTTCGATCTTCCCTCATCGATCCCCGAGAGCCTCGTCGTCCTCGGCCTCGGCGCGGTCGCCGCCGTCTTCGTGCTGATCCGGGTGATCTCGATTCCGGACGCCGTCCTTCCGGCGGATAGCCGCGGGATCGGCCTGTGGATCGCGCTCGTCGCAGCGCTGGGCGTGATCGCCGGCGGACTGCTCCGCGCCGCCGAAGATCTCTGACGCGGCCCGTCCGGCTGGGAAGAACGGCCAACGTGGAGGCCGCGGGCCCGGTTACTGGAAGATGCCGAAGTTCGTCTGGATCTCGTGGAACGCCGTGAGCGCAATGACCACCGTGATCAGTGCAAGCACGGCGAGCATCACCCAGAATCGCGCGTCCGAGTTGCGAGCGTGCCTGTGATGCTCGTTCCTGGCACGGCGACGGGCGCGCTCCCGGCGGTAGGCCTCCTCGATCGCGCTCGGGTCGAGCGAGGGGGAGTCGGTGGGGGCGGCGTCGTCGGCAGAACGAACGTGGCTGGCGGACCTGGCCATGCCAGAAGTTTAGTCTACGCAGGTGAATTTGCGCCATGCGGACCGGCGACCGCTCGTGACCGGGCACCGCGGGGCTGCGGCCGTCGCGCCGGAGAACACGCTCGCCGGGATCGAGGCCGCGGTCGCCGCCGGAGCCGACATGGTCGAGTTCGACGTCTCCGACGGGCTCGTCCTCGCTCATCCCGGCGACCCGCCGGCGACGGATCCCGCGACGCTCGATGACGCGCTGGGTTACCTCGCCGGGCAGTCGATCGGCGTCCACATCGATCTGAAGCACTCCGGGATCGAGCCCGCCGTCGCCCGTGCGGTGCGGCGCCACGGCCTGGGTGAGCGCGTGATCGTGTCGTCGACGGAGCCCGGTGCGCTCCGCCGTCTCGCCGAGGCCGATCCGGAGCTGACGCGGGCGATCAGCTACCCGAACGACCGCTACGGCGCCGCCGGGCTACCGTGGCCGCGACCACTCGTCCGGGCAGCCGTCGCCGGGTTGCGCCCGGCGATGCGCCTGCGCCTGCTCCCGCTTCTCTCCTCGGCCCGGGCGCAGGTGCTGTCTGTCCGTCACGAGCTTGTCGGCAGGGCGCTCGTCGAGGCGACTCACGCCCGCGGCGCCTCGATCGTCGCGTGGACGGTCAATGATGCAGCCGGGATCGAGCGTCTGGCGGCCGCCGGCGTCGATGCGATCGTCTCAGATGACCCGGGAATGGCCATACGCGTCCTGGCTACACTGAAATCGCCGTGAACAGGGGTCAGAGAGTTGCATTCCTCGTCCTCGCGGGGACGCTGGGCACGGGAGTCATCGCCGGGCCTGCGCTCGCGAATGCGCACGCGCACGCAGTGCCCTCCGGCGTCCGCATCGCCGGCGTCCGCGTCGGAGGGCTCGCGCCCGCTGCTGCTGCGGCGGCCGTCAGGGCGGCGTTCGCGAAGCCGCTCCCACTGCTGATCGAGGGGAAGCGGGTCCAGCTGCACCCGTCCCGGCTCGCAACCGCGTACGTCCAGACGGCAGTCGGGCGCGCGCGCTCCTCTTCCCCCGGCACGAACGTCAAGCTCGTCGTCGCCGTGAGGGGCGCGAGCCTTCGCGCCACCGCCGCCGCGCTCGTGCGACGGTTCAACAGAGTCGCCCGCGACGCCGCGCTGCGCCTCGTCGACGGCAAGCCGCGAATCCTCCCCGACGTGAAGGGGGTGACGCTGAACCGGAGCGACCTCCTGCAGCGCCTGGCCCGCGCCCTCACCGGCAACTCCCGGCTTCCCCTCACCGTGCGCGCCGAGACGGTCTCTCCCGACGTCACCGCTGCGAACCTCGGGCCCGTGATCCTCATCAACAGGGCGAAGAACCGCCTGTGGCTCTTCCGCGACGACAACGAGATCTGGCGCGAGTTCTCGGTCGCGACCGGACAGGCGATCTATCCCACCCCGGCCGGCCGGTTCAACATCGTCGTGAAGCAGGAGAACCCCTGGTGGTACCCGCCGACGCAGGACGCCTGGGCCGCGGGCCTCTCGCCCGTGCCGCCCGGCCCGAGCAACCCGCTCGGGACGCGGTGGATGGGGCTGACGGCGCCGGGCGTCGGGATCCACGGCACCGACGAGCCGGGCTCGATCGGCTGGAACGCCTCCCACGGCTGCATCCGCATGCAGGTCCCCGACGCCGAGTGGCTCTACGGCCATGTGAAGATCGGGACGACGGTGTTCATCGTCTGATGCGCCGTGGCGCTCAGATCGCCGCGGTCGTGGTCGTCGTCGGCCTGCTCGGGCTTCTCGTCTGGAAGGTCGCACACAACCCCAAGGGGCTTGCGAACAAGGTCGACAACCAGCAGATCGTCCCGGCGTACCCGTTCTCGCGCCCGCGCGTCGGCGTCGGCGGGACGGTCAGCCTCGCGGCGCTGAAGGGCAAGGTGGTCGTGCTCAACTTCTGGCAGTCCTACTGCCCACCGTGCACGCGGGAGGCGCCGGTCGTCTCGACGGTTGCGAAGAGGTGGGCCGGCAAGGACGTCGTCTTCGTCGGCGTCGACGAGCAGGACCTGACCGGTCCGGCGACCAAGTTCATGCGGCGGTTCGGCATCACCTACCCGGTGATCTCGGACGACGGGCCGCTCATCGGCCACTACGGAGTCACCGGCTACCCCGAGACGTTCTTCATCGACAAGCACGGCCGGGTGATCCCGCTGCCGGCGAACAAGTCGGGCCAGCAGGGGCACATCATCGGCCCGGCGACGGCCAAGCTGCTCGACCTCGGCATCCGCACCGCGATGAACGCGCCCGCGCCGAGCGCGACGCAGTGAAGAAGAAGACACCTTGAAGCCGTTCGCGGCCGTCCTGGCGATCGTCGCCCTGGTCTTCGGGCTCGCGATCGCCTTCCGGTCGCATGACAACAAGCACCCGACCCAGGCGCAGGTCGAGGCCGGCCTCGTCTGCACGACCTGTCACGAGCCGCTCGACGAATCGAGCTCGCCGCTCGCGCAGCAGATGAAGACGTTCATCCGTGCGAAGCTGCGGGCGGGCTGGACGGAGAACCAGATCGACGACCACTTCGTCGCCGAGCTCGGGCCGCAGGTGCTCTCGACCCCGAAGACGAGCGGGTTCGATCTGCTTGCCTGGCTCCTTCCGTTCGCGGCGATCGTGTTCGGTGCCGCCGCGGTGGGAGTCGGCGCGCGCGCGTGGCTCCAGAACAAGGACGACGACGAGCAGGAGCGCGGCGGCGCGGGCCCGCCGCTCGCGCCCGGCCTCGACCTCCGGGTCGACCAGGAGCTCGCGCGGTTCGACACCTGAGCGATGGTCGAGAAGCTTCCGGTCGCGTTCCTCGCCGGTCTGATCTCGGTAGTGACACCCTGTGTGCTGCCGCTCGTGCCGGGCTATCTCTCCGCAGTGTCGGCGATCGAGGTCGACCATCTCGGCGAGCGGGGCTCCGGCCGGCGGGTCGTGATGGCGAGCATCCCCTTCATCGCGGGGTTCACCGCGGTATTCGTGCTGCTCGGAGCCGGTGCGGCGGCCGTCGCGAGCACCGTCGACAAGACGACGCAGACGGAGATCGCGGGGTTCGTCCTCATCGTGCTCGGGCTCGCATTCGTCGGGCTCCTGCCTTGGCCGGAGCGGGCGATGGCGCCGGGGCTCGCGATCCGCGCCCGGCGAACCGGCTCGGCCGCGCTCCTCGGCGGCGCGTTTGCCGTCGTCGCCGCCCCGTGCATCGGCACCGTGCTCGCGTCGATCCTCGTGCTCGCCGGCTCGAGCGGCGGGGTGGCCCGCGGCGTCGTGCTGCTCCTCGCCTACTCGCTCGGCCTCGGTGCCGCGTTCGTGCTCGCCGGCGTCGCGTTCGCGCACGCGATGCGGTGGTTTCGTTGGGTGCGGTCGCACTACCAGGCGCTGCGAATCGCCTCCGGGGTGGTGCTGATCTCCCTCGGCCTGCTCCTGTTCTTCGACCGCGACTGGTGGCTTCGGATCGCGCTCAGCCAGCTCTTCGAGCGGATCGGCCTCAGCACCTCCTGACGTGCGTTAGCATCCGTCGCGGCAATGGCGAGGATCTTGCTCGTCGGGATCGATCTCTTTCTTCGTGGGAAGCTCGAAGCCTTGCAGCCCGCGCATCGGTTCACGACCGCGGACGGAATCGATCCGCCCGATCTCGTGATCGTCGACATCGCGCGAGTCGACCCCGACGATGTGGCCGAGAGCTACCCGGACTGTCCGCTGCTCGGCTTCACGAACCACACCGACACGATCGGGCTCCAGCGGGCGCACGCGGCCGGCTTCGACCGGGTGATCGTGAAATCCGCGCTGTTCGAACGGCCGGATGAGGTGATAGGAGGCCTACTCGCCTCGGTAGAGTGAGGGTCAGATGACCTACGTGATCGCCGAGCCCTGCATCGACATCAAGGATCGCTCGTGCGTCGATGTGTGCCCTGTCGACTGCATCCACGAGGCGGCCCGGATGCTCGTGATCGACCCCGACGAGTGCATCGACTGCGGCGCCTGCGAGCCCGAGTGCCCGGTCGAGGCGATCTTCCCCGAGGATGCGCTGCCCGAGAAGTGGGAGCCGTTCGTGACGATCAACTACGCGGTTCCCAAGGGGATGGAGACGGTGAACCCACTGGTCGACGAGTACGCGACCGAGTTCAACGTCTCGAACTGACCGTGGGGGAACCCAGGGTTCCCCCACGAGCCCCCTCCTTCCTGGCTCGGCGGGCGCAGGTCTCGGACGGTTCGCTATCAAAGTTGGAGACCGATGTCACCGCAGCGCGAGCACCGGCGAAGCCGGCGCTCGCGCCAACCGGATGGCGCGAGTTCGCTTCAAGGACACGGCGGCACCCTCATTCGGACGAACGGCCCGGTCCTTAGCTTGGGCTTCGCCCGAGCTAAGTCCGCGAAACGTGAGTGGTCGTTCGCAGGGCGCCGACAAGCCTGGTGCCCGGAGAGAGCAACCGTACGGAGCGCCTTAGCTCCTTCCTGTGGTGTACGCGCAGGGGCGACGATCGCCCGGGAGCGGCGAGGGGCCGACCTTCGTCACGACGAGCTCGAGGCCGTCCTCGTCGAGCTCGGTCCCGACCGCGGGCGGCTCGCCGTCGGCGTCGCGGAGCCGGTAGCCCGACGGCGACCAGAGAAAGAGGACGTGGCCCCGAGTCGTGTGCCCGTTCTCGTCGGCCATCGAGCCCGATCGTAACTACCGGCGCGCGGTGTGCGCCGGAAGGCGCACGCTCGTCTCGGTTGCGCCGTCCAGCACGTTCACCTCGAGCGTGCCGTGGAGCTGCACCACCCGTTCCTCGATGGTCTCGAGGGTGTGGCGGCGTCGCTCTGGCTCGGCGTCGTCGGCGACCGTCACGACGACGCCGCCGTCGGACGTGGGCGAGACGGCGATCCGTACGTGGGTCGGCGTCCCGCGCCGCAGCGCCTGGTCGACGAGCTCGCGAACGATCGTGTAGAGGGCGATCCCGGTGCTCGTCCCGATCTCCGTCGTCTCGGCGATGTCGACGTCGAACGGGATGCCGTGCGAGCTCGCAGCCTGGTCTGCGAGTGCGCGCAGGGCGAGCGCGAAGCCGTGATCGCGGAGGACGACCGGCTCGAGTGCGAAGGAGAGCTCCCGGATCTCCCGGATCGTCGCGCGCTGTTGCGCGAGTGCCGTGTCGATGATCCCGCGTGCCTCCTCGACGCGCTCGGCCGAGAGCGAATGCAGCGCCCCGTCGAGCATCAGCGCGATCCCCGAGAGCCGCTGCACGGGCCCGTCGTGCAGGAAGAGCGCGAGCCGCCGCCGCTCGTCCTGCTCGGCCGCGATCAGCCCTTCCAGTGCGTCGTGGCTGTCGGCTGGAGGATTCACGGCGAAGGTGTCCGACACCCCGTTGGGCCTCCCAGCCAGAACCGGCCCGGGAAGGTGTCGGACACCGCCTTGAACGCCAGATGGGTCGGTACGTCCAAGGCGGTGTCGGACACGATCGAGGGCCGTGTCCGGGCTGGAAGACGAATTGCCATGTCCGACACCGACGCGGGGTTAATCAATCATCGCTTCGCGCAGCGCGATCGCCACCGCTTGCGTGCGGGTGTCCGCCTCGAGCTTCGTGAGGATGTGACGGACATGGCTCTTGACCGTCTCCTGCGAGATGAAGAGTCGCTCGGCGACATCACCGTTCGAGAGGCCGTCTGCGAGGAGCTGGAGGATCTCCCGCTCCCGCGGGGTCAGCATGTCGCTCTGGTCGCGGCCGGCGAGGAACTGCGGCATCAAGGCGGGGTCGACATACCCCTCGCCGGAGGCGACCTTCTCGATCGCGCGGACGAGCGTCCCGTGCGGCGCCTCCTTCAGCACGTAGCCCTTGGCGCCCGACTCGAACCCGCGGCCGAGCAGCGAGCGCTCGGAGTAGGCGGTGAAGATCAGGACCTTCGTCTCCGGAAGCTGCTCGGAGATCTGGCGCGTCGCCTCGAGCCCGTCCATCCCCGGCATGCGGACATCCATGATCACGACGTCGGGCTTGCGCCGGAGCGCGAGCTCGACCGCCGAGGCTCCGTCTGCGGCCTCGCCGATGACGCGAATGTGCGGCGCCCGCGATAGCGAAAGGCGGAGCCCTTGGCGCACGACTTCGTGGTCGTCGACGATCAGCGTCGTGATCTCATCCGGCACCTCGGGCGAATGGTATTGACCGGGTCGGTCGCGTCAGAGGTCGAGACTCAGCTGGAGGGCCGGCGGCGGGGGCGCCAGGCGGAGCGGGCGCCGGTCGCGGATGCCGTCGCTGCGCGCGAGCTCTCTCACGGCATCGCGCACAGGCGCGGTGTCGCGCGCACGAAGGTAGGCGCGCCCGTCGTAGAGCTGCTCGTACTCCGGAAGGAGCTCGGGCCAGTGGCGCTCGAGGCTTTCGAGGAAGTGCTCGCGCGTCCCCGGCTGGAGGTACAGGACGTTCGCCCAGATCCCGCAGGCGCCCGCCTCACGCGCTGCGCGCACCACCTCGGCGAGCTGCTCGGGCCGGTCGGAGATCCCCGGCAGGATCGGCGCCATGCCGACGGAGGCCCGGATCCCGGCACCGACGAGCTGCTCGAGCGCACGCAAGCGCTGCCGGGGCGGGGCCGTGCCGGGCTCGGTGAGCCGCCAGACCTCGAGGTCGAGCGTCGGCACCGAAAAGGTCACCGACACCTCTGCGCGCCGCGCCGCCTCTGCGAGCACGTCGAGGTCGCGCACGATCATCGGCCCGCGGGTGATGATCCCGAACGGGTTCGCCGCCTCGGCGAGCACCTCGATGCAGGCCCGGGTGAGCCGGAAGCGGCCCTCGGCGGGCTGATAGGGATCGGTGGCCGCACCGATCGCGATGCCTCCGCCCTGCCAGGACGGTCGGCGGACCTCTGCGCGCAGCACCTCGGCGACGTTCGCCTTGACCCTGATCGAGGTGCCGTAGCCCTCGCCGTACGGCCGGTCGGCGCGGCGCTCGAACGCCCGCACGTAACAGAAGGTGCAGCGGTGCACGCAGCCCATGTACGGGTTGAGAGACCAGTCGAACGGCATCCCCGAGACGCGGTTCAGAGCGGTGCGGCAGGGCTCGATTCGATACTCGACCCTCACGACCCCACTATAGAACATACGTTCGTGTCAGGAGCGCCGCCGCCGACTCGGATACGATTCACGGGCTTGGACGATCGACCCAACGAACGTCGGCCCTAGCGGCGTGACGATCCCCTTTGAGCTGCTGGGCCTTGCCGTTCTGATCCTGCTCAACGGTTGTTTCGTCGCGGCCGAGTACGGCCTCGTCACCTCCCGTCGCACCCGGATCAAGGAGCTCGCGACCGAAGGAGACCGACGCGCGAGGGCGGTCCTCAAGATCACCGGCGACCCGCCGCGCTTCATTGCCGCGATGCAGCTCGGTGTCACCGTCACGTCCCTCGCCATCGGTGCCCTCGGCGAGCCGATCTTCGCGCACCTGTTCGAGCCGTTGCTCTCGACGGTGCTCGCGGTGATCCTGGGGCTCGTCATCCTCACCTTCCTCCATGTCGTCATCGGCGAGCTCGTGCCGAAGGGGCTCGCGCTCGGCCACCCGGAGCGAACGGCGCTCGTGTTCTCCGGGCCGACCCGGCTCTTCTTCACGGTCCTCGGCCCGTTCATCTGGCTTCTCCAGCGCTCGACCGAGCTCGTGCTCGGGCTGCTCGGCCAGCAGCCGCCGGGAGCCGAGCACGAGGCGCATTCCGAGGCTGAGCTGAGGATGCTGCTCTCGAGCTCCGCCGAGCAGGGCGAGATCGCGCGCGGCGAGCAGGAGATGCTCTACAAGGTCTTCGACTTCGCCGACAAGGAGGTCGCCGATGTGATGGTGCCGCGGCCCGAGGTGGTCGCCCTTTCGGTCGACCTCCCACCGGCCGAGGCGCTCGAGATCGTGCTCGACTCGCCCTACACGCGCTACCCCGTCTACCGCGACTCGCTCGACGAGGTCGTCGGGATCCTCCACGTCCGCGACCTGATCAAGGCGATGAACGACCCCGACGGGATGCCGGTCAACCTCGAGGAGCTGCTGCGGCCGGCGACGATGGTCCCCGAGACCAAGGACCTCGCCGCGCTCCTCACCGAGTTCCGGCGGACGAACCAGCACATGGCTGTCGTGATCGACGAGTACGGCGACATCGAGGGGATCGTCACGCTCGAAGACCTACTCGAGGAGATCGTCGGCGAGATCGAGGACGAGTTCGACCTGCCCGACGAGACCGTCGAGCGGATCGACGAGGACACCGTCCGGATCGACGGCACCTTCTCGATCGACGACTTCAACGAGGAGTTCGACGCCGACCTGCCGATCGAGGACTTCCACACGGTCGCCGGGTTCGTCTTCGGGCGGCTCGGTCGCGCTGCCGAGCCGGGCGACGAGGTCTCACACGACGGGATCGTGTTCCGCGTCGACAGCGTCGAGGGCCAGCGAATAGATCGCCTCACCGTCACGTTCGGGTGGAGGCACCCTGCGATCGTCGACGACCACGACGACAGCTAGAGGTTTGATGTGTATTGAGCATCCGTTGCGGGGCCGTTCCGCTCTTGACAAAACTGCCGGAAATGAACAGACTCGAAGGGAATGGCGACTGCGGGATCGCTGGAGGCTCTGGGTGAGCCGAACTGGCTGCGTGTGATCGATGCTCTGCGGCAACGGCGGACCGCCGGCCGCGGTGAGATCGCGAGGTACTCGGCGCTCTCGCGCTCGTGATCGGTGACACCGATCGACTTCACTCGGCCGGCCTGGCCGCGCTGCACGACGACACGGCAAGCACTGATCTGGCAACCACCGTGGTCCGATGAACGTCTAATACTGCGAGTGGCCGAAAGCCAAGGAGGAGAAGTGACCGAACGGCTCACGTGGACGCTTGGATTTGACTCCACGTGATATTTGCGAGAAGTTTCTGTATACCCCGGCGCCCGAGAGTGCTACGCAAATCGCGTGCAGCGCGCTCGGTGACGAGCCAGCGATCACCGACAACCCGCGACATGAAGATAGAAGGAGAAGCACGTGAGGAAAAACATTCTTAGGGCGACGGGTCTGTTCCTCGTCTCCGCTGCGGCCGTTGTGGCCGTCGGAGGCGCGGGAGCGTCACGCGCCGCGAACGTGCAGGTCTGCGTCCTGCTGCCGGACACCAAGTCGTCGGTCCGCTGGGTGCAGTTCGACGCACCCGCGTTCACCGCGGCCTTCAAGAAGGCCGGGGTGACGGCCTCGATCAACAACGCGCTCAACGACCCGACGAAGCAGAAGGCGCAGGCTCAGGCGTGCCTGGCGGCCGGCGCCAAGGTGGTCATCGAGACCGCGCTCGACAACGGCTCTGCAGCGGCGATCGAGAAGCTGTTCACGGCGGCCGGCGGTCACGCGATCGACTACGACCGCCAGGTGCTCGGCGGCACCGCCTCGGTCTACGTCACCTTCGACGGCAAGTCGGTCGGACAGGCGCAGGCAACGGGCGTTCTCGCCGCGATGAAGAAGACCGGCACCTACCACGGCGGCACCGTCGCCGAGCTCTGGGGCGGCCCGACCGACCAGAACGCGTTCTGGTTCAAGAGCGGCAACGACGCCGTCCTCAACCCGCTCTTCGCGAAGCGGCCCGATCGTGAAGGGCCCGCAGCAGTTCGTTCCCGACTGGGACGCGAACAACGCGGCGACCATCTTCCAGCAGATGCTCGTCAAGACGAACAACAAGATCGACGGCGTGATCGCCGCGAATGACAACATCGCGGGCGCGGTCATCGCCGACCTGAAGGCGAAGGGCCTGAAGCCGCTCCCGCTGAGCGGTCAGGACGCGACGGCTCAGGGCATCCAGTACATCCTCGCCGGCTGGCAGACCGGCACGGTCTACAAGTACGTGCCGACCGAGGCGAACGCCACGGCTGCTGCCGCGGTCGCGCTCCTCAAGGGCACGGTGCCGCACACCAACACGTTCCGGCTGAACGGCAAGAAGAAGGAAGCGACGATCACGCTTCCCGTCACGTGGATCACGAAGGCGAACTACACGCAGCTCTTCACGCAGGGCTTCCTGAAGAAGAGCGAGGTCTGCGTCGGCGACTACAAGCAGTACTGCTAGACAGGAATAGGCGAGCTCACCGGTGGAGGCGTCCTCGTGACGCCTCCACCGGCTCTTTCTTGCGCTTTACTATCGCCCCTAGATGACCGACGCCAGCACCCCGCTTCTCGAGCTTCGCAACATCACGAAGTCCTTCGGCTCGGTCCAGGCGCTCACCGACGTCGACTTCGAGGTCCGGACGCGGCGAGGTGATGGCGCTCGTCGGCGACAACGGCGCCGGCAAGTCCACGCTCGTCAAGTGCGTGGCGGGCACGCATGCCGCCGACAGCGGGCGAGATCCTCTTCGAGGGCGAGCGAGGTCAACATCCACGGGCCGAAGGACGCGGCGCGGCTCGGGATCGAGGTCGTCTACCAGGATCTCGCACTCTGCGACAACCTCGACGTCGTCCAGAACATGTACCTCGGCCGCGAGGCGAACCGCTGGCAGGTCCTCGACGAGGCCGACGATGGCAGAGCACACGGCCTCGACGCTGAAGTCGCTGGCCGTCACGACGATCAGGTCGATCCGCCAGCCGGTCGCGACGCTCTCGGGCGGCCAGCGGCAGTCGGTCGCGGTCGCGAAGGCCGTGCAGTGGAACTCGAAGCTCGTGATCCTCGACGAGCCGACCGCGGCGCTCGGTGTCGCGCAGACCGAGCAGGTGCTCGCGCTCGTGCGGCGCCTCGGCGAGCAGGGGCTCGGCGTGGTGATCATCTCCCACAACCTCCACGACGTCTTCGAGACGGCGAACCGGATCACGGTCCTCCGGCTCGGGCGCAACGTCGGCGTCTTCGAGCGCGAGAAGACGACCCAGCAGGAGGTCGTCGCCGCGATCACCGCGGGCGTCCCGACGAAGGTCGCCGGCATCCCGTCGACCGCAGGAGCCATCCGCGTGACGCACCGCCGAAGCGGTCGACCGAGCCTCCGGCGCCGCCAGGAAGCCGCGGAGGAGGCTCCAGGCCTTCTCAAGCGCATCACCACCAACATTCGGTCGGGGAACCTCGGGATCTTCCCGATCGTCGTCGGCGAGATCGTCATCGTCGTCTTCTTCGGCTTCAAGGCGACGAACTTCTTCACCGCCGTCAACTTCGGCAACATCATCATCCAGATGGCCGGCACGACGATGCTGGCCTACGGCGTCGTCTTCGTGCTGCTCCTGGGGGAGATCGACCTCTCGATCGGCTATGTCGCGGGCATCGGCGCGCTCGTCGTGGCGGAGCTCCAGTTACCGGGCAGCGGGCACCAGCTGAACGGCCTGATCGCGATCGTGATCGCCGTTCTGGTCTGCGCGCGTCATCGGCGCCGGGCAGGGCTCGATCGTGGCCTACGTCGGCGTCCCATCGTTCGTCGTCACGCTTGCGGGCTACCTGATCTGGCAGGGCGTGATCCTCGGGAGGCTCGAGGTCCCGGGCTCGATCATCATCCAGGACCGCTGGATCAACTACACCGCGAACTACTACTTCTCGCAGGAGGCCGGCTGGCTGATCGCGGCCATCGTCACGGGCCTCTACGCGCTGACCGTGCTGTTGCCGCTGCGCAACGCGCATGGCAGGCAGGCCGCCTCGAAGAACTGGTTGAAGGTCGCTGCTCAAGCTGGCCGGCGTCGCGATCGCGTCGTTCGGCACCGTCGCGATCTGCAACCACGGCATCATCCAGGGCCGGCACCTCGGCCTGCCGCTGGCCGGCGTGATCATGGTGGTCTTCCTGGTCATCCTGACCTTCCTCGCCAAGCGGACGACCTTCGGGCGGCACGTCTACGCGGTCGGCGGGAACGCCGAGGCGGCGCGGCGCGCCGGGATCAACGTCGGGCGGATCCGGGTGCTCGTCTTCGTGATCTCGAGCGCCACCGCGGCGATCGGCGGCATCATGCTCGCCGCGTTCGTGAACTCGGTCGCGCTGACGTTCCCGCCGGGGACGCTGCTCCTGAACGCGATCGCCGCGGCGGTCATCGGCGGCGTCAGCCTCTTCGGCGGCCGTGGCGAGGTACGCGGCGCGCTCCTCGGGTCGCTCGTGATCGCGACCGTCGCGAACGGCCTCAACACCGCCGGCTACTCGAACGGGACGATCTACATCGTGACGGGGCTCATCCTCCTCGTCGCCGTCACGCTCGACACGATCGCGCGCCGCCTGCAGGTCCGCTCGGGGCGCTAGAGGCCGCGGCGCCGGACCCGCTCGCGAACGACGATCAGACATCCGACGAAGGCGATGACCGTGCCCGCGAGCCCGCCGTGGGCGAGCGTGACCACACCGCCGAGAACGAGGAGGAGGGCACCGACGACGGTCGCCGCCGGGCCCGTCTTGAGCCGGTCGAACACGAACGCCCGACTCTAGTCGAGGGGGCGTATCGTCGTGGGTCTCGCGGCTGAGGGGCGCACCCCGCCACTCAGGAGGACCGTGATCGGAGTCAACGTCACGTTCGAGTACGACGGCACGTTCGATCGCTCACGCGTGCTCGATGTTGCCGACAACGCCCGCGGGATGTTCGAGGGGATGCCGGGCTTGCGCTTCAAGTTCTTCACGTTCGACGAGGAGAAGCAACGTGCGACGAACTTCTACGTCTGGGAGTCGAAGGACGCAGCGGTGCTCTTCTTCTCCGACGAGCTTCGGGAGCGAGTGGCCGGTCTGTACGGCGTCGAGCCGACGATCGAGTTCGTCGAGATCGCCCAGATCGTCGACAACTCCGGGTCCGAGTAGCGGAGCGAAGGGATCGATCCCCGGGTGTCAGTCCCGGGGCGGCGCGACCGTGACGATCCGGTCGGCGGCGAGGTTCGCGAGGTGCGACACCGGCCGTCGGGCCAGCGGATCGTGAGTCTCGCCACCTTCGTCGCGCCGCCGAGCCCGAAGTGCGCGCGCGGGTCGGCCGACGAGAGGTAGCTGCTGCCGGCGTGGAGCTCCTGCACGAGCTTGCGGCCGTTCGGGAGCGTGGCGGTGAGCACCGCGCCCGCCTGGAAGCCCTTCAGCGACACCTCGAGCCAGTGGCCGACCGGGCCCGTGTCCTGGAGCAGCACGAGCGGGCCGCCGATCGTGTTGATCGCGATCGCCATGCGCCCGTCGTTGGCGAAGTCGGCGGCGGCGAGGCCGCGGCCGATGATCCTCGGCATCCCGTTCGGGTCGATGATCCCGCTCGCGTTCGTGAACCTGCCGCCGCCGAGGCCCTGGAGCACCTGGACGCGGCTCGGTGTCCTGCTTCAGGTTCGTGACCGGGATCGCGCCGTTGGCGAGGATCAGGTCGAGGTTGCCGTTGTTCGCGAGGTCGACGAACGCAGTCGCCCCAGCCGACCGTCGAGCTTGCGGTCGAGCGCCTTCGCGAACATCGCCGTCACGTTCCGGTAGCCGGTCTCGCCGCTTCGGCAGGATCTTGCTCTCGTAGGCGGCGTGCGGCTGGCCGCGCGAGTTCGTGACGAAGAGGTCGGGGCGGCCGTCGCCGTTGAAGTCGGCCTCGGCGACGCCCATCCCGGCGTTCGGGTCGTCGACGCCGTAGGACTTCGCCTCGTCGACGAAGTGGAAGCCGAGCGGCCCGCCGGGCTCGTTGATGTAGAGGTCGTTCGGATCCTCGTCGTTCGCGACGTAGAGATCCGGGCGGCCGTCGCCGTTCACGTCGGTGAAGGTCGCGCCGAGCCCGTGCCGGAAGTGCGACGACTCGAGACCCGCCTGCGACGCCGACCTCCTTGAACCGGTCGCCGGCCCTCGTTGAGGTAGAGCAGGTCGCGGACGCCCTCGTGGTTGGTCGGGAAGCCGGCGATCGAGCCGGGGATCGGGCCGCCATGTTCGTGTAGCCCGGCGACGAAGACGTCGGGCCGCCGTCGCCGTTCACGTCCGCGACGGCGGCGCCCGAGTACCAGCCGTACGGCGCCGCGAGCGCCTGCGGCGTGAAGGTGCCGTTGCCGTTGTTCCACAGGATCTCGACGCCCGTCGCCGTCGTGACGACGAGGTCGGTGTAGCCGTCGCCGTTCAGGTCGGCCGCGGCGCAGCCGGTGCCCTTCACGCGGATGCCGGCGTGCGACGTCCTTGCTGACGTTCACGAACTTCCCGTGGACGTTCCGGAAGAGCGCGCTCTGCGGCAGGCCGCCGTGGCTCGCCCACTCGGGCATGTCGACGTCGGCGTACGAGTTCACGGCGAAGAGGTCGAGCCAGCCGTCGTTGTTGTAGTCGAGCCAGCAGACGCCGCCGCCCATCATCGCCTGCTGGTCGTAGGCCATCGAGTAGCGGAACGCGCCCTGCTGGAAGTCGAGCCCGAGCTTCGGCGCGACGTTCACGAGCCGGAGCTTCGAGAAGGCGCCGACGCCCTTCGGCTGGGTCGCGTACGTGGTGCTGCGGCGCGGGCGCCGCCGGCAGCGCGGTGCGTCGCGCCCTCGCCGATGATCAGGAAGCGGCCGTTCGTCAGCGCCAGGTCGAAGACATGCTTGAACGACGTCGCCGCGCCGCTCTGCGGTCGACGAGCCGCCGGGTAGGTCAGCGGCGTCACCTGCCCGTGAGCGTCGCGACGACCGTCGGCGGCGCCTGATCGACGGCCTGCAGCAGCCGCAGGTCGACCGCGTGACGTGGTAGCTCGGGACGACGATCGGCCGGCCGACGGCCTCGCGATCTGCGCCTTGAGCGCGGCGAGGTAGGCCCGCTCGCGCGCCGCCGCCTGGTCGCGTCGCGCTTGCCGAGCGCGTTCGACGAGCCCAGGTCGGCGACGCGTCGCCTGCGATCTGCCGTCCGAGTCTGCGGCGTGATCGAGACGACGTTCGGCGTGTGCTCGATCGTGACGCGAGACGTCGCTCGCGAGCGCTGCTGCCGGAGAGGCCCGGCGACCGAGCGGGCCGGGCTGCCGGCGACGACGATGAGCGCGGCGAACGCCGCCGCGCCGGCACGGCGAGGAGGCCGAGCCTGCGAGCGCCGGCGGCGAGGCCGCTCGGCCCGGCGCCGCTCGCGCCGCTCGAGCGCCTCCCGGGCGAGGATGATGAGCGGCCGCGCGGCGCAGACGATCGTCAGCGACGCGAGCAGCGCCACCTTCGCCCAGTACTCGCGTCTGCATCGGGGCGATCAGCAGCGCGCCGAGGAGGCCGATCGCGACCGCGTAGATCCGCCGCCCGCGCGCCGTCTCCGGCGTCGTCCTCGGGTCGGTGATCATGAACGCAGAGGAAGATGAACACCTCCGGCGAGAGGATGAGCACCTTCCAGAAGTAGTAGTCCGCGACCGGGCCCGAGATGCCAGTTCGCGGAGAACGCATGGCCGCTCAGGGCGAGGATGCCGAGCGCGCTCGCGAACGTGAACCAGAAGATCACGGCGACCGCGAGCATGCCCGACCCGGCTGCAGCACGAGCAGCGCGCCGGTGACGATCACGAGCAGCACGATCACGAGCGCCGGCGACAGCGGGCCCCACCAGAACTGCAGCGGCTCCACCCGGGTCGAGCCGAGGATCACGAACGTGAGCACGAGCGCGAAGTTCGACGGGTTGAAGACGTGCCGGCCCCGGAACTGGATCAGGTACTTCGACGCCATCGCGACGGCGGCCGATCGCCGCGTAGATCCAGACGCCGTTCGAACGACCACCAGTCGCCGTGCTGCGTCCCGGGGATCCGCATGATGAACGCGATCCCGTTGCCGGTCAGCATCGCGCTCGCCGGCCAGATGATCATCCGCTTCTGCCGGAACGTGACGACGAGCTCGATCACGCGCGCAGGTGAGGATCGACGATCGACGATCTGCGGGAACGAGAGCCGGAAGTGGAACTGGGTCATCCCGAGCACGTACAGGACGAGGAACGTCGCCGAGACGTGGAGGCGCGGGTCCTTCGGCGACGGCAAGATCACCGGATACGAGCGGCCGGCGATGCGGAGCGAGTGTGTGGCCGCTACGCGCGCTGCGCACGGAGCATCGTACGCCCACGTCGCTGACCGCCAGAATGCGCGCAGATGCAGCTGCGACAGCGCCCTCCAGATCGTCGAGCACGTGATCTCCGCGGCGCCCGGGCCCGGTCTCGGTGTTCGTCGCCGACGACCACGGCGAGGTCGTCGCCGCGGCGACGATGGACGGCGCCGCGCCGGACACGCGGCTGAACGCGCAGCGCAAGGCCTACACCGCGGCCCGCAGCGACGCGCGCACGACCGAGGAGCTCGCCGAGAAGGTGCGAGACGACCCGGTCGAGCGGGCGAGCTTCGACCCGTTCTTCACGTTCTTCCTCGGCGGCGTCGCGGCGTTCGACGGCGGACGTCAGCGTCGGCGCCGTCGGCGTGAGCGGGCTGCCCGGCGCGGACGACGCCGCGCTCGCAGCCGTCGGCGATCGAGTCTGCCGGGCTCTCGACGGGCCCGTAACATGCCCCACGTGGGGAACGGGCAGCCCGTGCAGATCGGCGTCGGCATGCTCGGCTACGCCTTCATGGGCAAGGCGCACTCGCGGGCGCTCCGCGCGCTCCGGGAGCTCGACCCGCCGCTCCTGCCCGAGCTCGTCTCGATCTCCGGCCGCAACCGCGAGGCGCTCGAGGCGGTCGCGGCGCGCTTCGGCTGGGCCGAGGCCGTCGACCGACTGGCGCGAGCAGGTCGCCGACGACCGGATCGAGCTCTTCGACAACGGCGGCCCGAACGCGATCCACGCCGAGCCGTCGATCGCCGCGCTCGAGGCGGGCAAGCACGTCCTCTGCGAGAAGCCGCTCGGCCTCGACGCCGACGAGTCGTACCGGATCTGGCAGGCGGCGACGGCGCCGGGACGCGTGCACGCCTGCGGCTTCAACTACCGCTTCGTCCCGGCGATCCGGCGCGCCCGCGAGCTGCTCGAGGCGGGCGCGGTCGGCGAGATCGTCCACTTCCGCGCGCGCTACCTGCAGTCGTGGGGCTGGGACGCGGACACGAGCATCTGGCGCTTCGACCGCGCCCAGGCGGCGACGGGAGCGATCGGCGACCTCGGCACGCACATCATCGACCTGGCCCGGTTCCTCGTCGGCGAGATCGAGACGGTCTCCGCGATCGTTGCGCACCTACGTGCCCGGGCACGAGGTCGACGACGCGTTCACGGCCTCGATCGAGCTCGCGAACGGCGCGATCGGCACGCTCGAGGCGACGCGGCTCGCGCGCGGCCGCGTCAACCAGACCGACGTGCGAGATCAACGGCTCCGAGGGCTCGATCGCCTTCGACATGGAGCGCTTCGACGAGCTCCAGGTCTCGGACGGCGGCCCCTTCCGCACGGAGCGGGTCACCGGCGACTGGTGGCCGCCCGGGCACCTGATCGGCTGGGGCGACACCTTCACGCTCGAGTACGCGCGCGTGATCTCGAGCGATCGCCGGCGAGACGGACGTCGCTCCGTACTGCGCGACGTTCGAGGACGGCTACCGCGCCACCGAGGTCTGCGACGCGATCGCTGCGCTCCTCCGACGAGGGCAGCCGCATCCCGATCGCCTACCGGTCGCTCTGAGCGCGTACGTCGAGCGGATGCCGTTCGGGGTGATGCCGGACGGGACGCCGGTCGAGCTCTTCGTCCTTCGCAACGCGCGGATCGAGCTGGGGGTGGCCGCGTACGGCGGGATCGTCCAGCGGCTCCTCGTTCCGGATGGGAACGGCGAGCCGCGAGACGTCGTGCTCGGCTTCTCGACGCTCGAGGAGTACATCCACGGCGGGAGCCTCTACCTCGGGGCGATCGTCGGACGGTACGCCGTACCGCCTGTTCGCGGACGGTGCGCTGAGCCTCGACTTCCAGGCGGTGACCGATCGGCCGACAGACCTCAATCTCACCGGTCACGCCTACTGGAACCTGGCGGGCGAGGGCCCCGGCACGGTCGACGATCAACTCGTCACGGTGCATGCAGAGCGATACGTCGAGGTCGATCGGGAGCTGATCCCCACAGGGGCGACGCCGAGCGTTGCAGCCACGCCGTTCGATCTGCGAGCTCCACGGCCCGTCGGCGCTCTGGTAGGAGGTTGCGACGCCACGTTCGTCCTCGATCGCGGGTCTGCAGATCGGGGCGCTCGTCCGCGCGGCGGATCTGCGCGACCCGCAGAGCTGTCGCTGCGTCTCGATCCACCACGGAGCCCGGGATCCACCTCTACACCGGTCACGGCGGGCTCGCGCTCGAGACGCAGCACTTCCCGGACTCGCCGAATCGCCCCGGGTTCCCATCGACAGTGCTTCGGCCCGGCGAGAAGTACTCGTCCCGCACCGTGTGGATCTTCGGGACGGACCTCGATTCCGGACAGGGTTCGGGCTATGGCGTCCACGTGAGAACCGTCCGCGAGGACGTCACCCCGGGCATCGCCTGGATCGAGCCGCGGCCGCCCGCGCCCGGGTCGGGCCTTCATCGAGACGACGCCGAGGAGTTCTGCGACCCCGTCTCGCGACATGCTCTCTTCGATCGAACGGGCCCCATCTGCGTCGCCCGTGCCCCCGGCAGGTACGACGCCCTCGGGGGGATCGCCGACTACTCCGGCTCGCTCGTCCTCGGGCTCTCGACCGAGGCCGCCGCCCTCGTCGGGGCCCAGGTCACGGGAGACGGGCGTGTCACGGCGGTGAGCGGCAATCGACGGGCCTTCCTTCTGATCGACGAGCTCGCGAGCCTCGCCCCCGAGACCCTCGCGCGGCGCTTCTCAGAGGGCGACCGTTGGGCCGGATACGTTCTCGGGCCGGTTGCGCTGCTCATCCGGGACGCCGACGTGTACCCGGCCGGGCTCCGGGTCCTCGTCTCGTCCGCTGCGGCATCGGCACACGCCGTACGGAACCGATCGTCTCGGCCGTCCGCCGAGCAGGCTGGGACCGGGGGCTTGCCGGTGCTCGGGTGGGCGGTGGCGGCGGCGGCGGCGGAAGCGTCGTCGTGCTCGGGCGTCGCAGTGCGAGCCGATCGTCGAGCAGATCGCCGAGCAGTTCGGCGCGGGATACGTCGGGGGCTCGTCCGCCGGGGCCGCCGGCTTCGGCGTCCGAATCGTCCTGCCCGCGTAGCCGGAGGGTCAGAGGTCGTCCCGAAACTCATTCCGAGACGACCTCTCAACCGGCGACGACGACCTCGCATTCGCGATCGCGGAGCGCCTCGACCACGGCCGGATCCGCCGAGCGCCCCGTGATCACCACGTCGACGCCCTCGATCGGGCAGAGCTTGGCAACCTCGATCCGGCCGAGCTTGCCCCCGTCCGCGAGCACCACCTTCCGCGTCGCCACGTTCAGCATCCGCTGCTTCAGCGCGGCCTCGGGCAGGTTGATGTTCGTGATGCCTCCGATCGGATCGACGCCGTTGCAGCCGAGCAGCACCGTCTTGACCGAGATCTGGTCGAGGATGACCGTGGCGAGGGGGTCGACGAGCGAATGCTGCAACGGCCGCAGCGTGCCGCCCAGCACCACGACCGTGATCCGCGGGATCGCCGGCTCCAGCTCGAGCGCGGTCTTCAAGCCGTTCGTGAAGACGACCACGTCACTGAGCTCTGCGCGGGCCGCGATCGCACGCGCAGCGGCCGCCGCCGTCGTCCCGACATCGACGATCACCGTCTCGCCGTCCTCCAGCAACGCGGCCGCGGCCTGGGCGATCGCCACCTTCTCCGCGGCGAAGCTCGAGATGCTGTCCTCGAACGGCTGCTCCTGCCGCGGTATCAGCCGGGAATCGCACCACCGCGGACGCGATGCACCTTGCCCCTGGCAGCGAGCGAGTCCAGATCGCCGCGCACCGTCACCTGGGAAACGCCGAAGCGGTTGCTCAGCTCGCCGACGCGCACGAACTCCCGCTCCTTGATCTCCGCGAGCATGCGCTCGCGCCGGAGCGAAGCAGGGACGGACGGGTGTGCAGCCTCGGTGGTCACGACGGGCCGTCCCGCTCCGGCGCCGGCGCCTCCGTGCAAACGGCCGCGACCTCACGAGCCCCAGCCACGTTGGAGCCTCCGTCGAGCCTACGGCTCATGACAGCAACGCCGCGTCCGGTTGGGTGACGGCGAAGAGCGAGTCGAGCTGGATCGGCTCTGCTGGAACGTCGAGCCCGGCGAGCTGTCGCGCCGCATCCTCGGGCGCGACATCGTTGAGGAAGAGCCCGAGACCGGTCTCCACGCTCGCACGGATCTTCGTCACTCCGGGCGCGCGATGCCGTGGGTACAGCTCGAACGCGAGGTGCCAGTCCGGCTGATCGCGCGGCGCCTCCTGCGCGACCATCATGTAGGGCAGTGCGAGGTCGCACAGCGAGTCGTATCGGCGCGCGACGTCACGCAGGGCAACCGCAAGGTCGCGCTGTCCTGCGGGAGCGAGGTCAGCCAGACGCCCAAGCCCGTGCCGGCGCGCCCGGACCGCCACCTCGAAGGGCCACCTCGCCGCGAACGGGACCGCAACGACGAAGCTCTCGTTCGCGGAGACCACGCGGTCGGAGCAATCGTCGGCCCGGGTCGCCGCGCACGAGAGGCACCCTCCCTCGCGCCGGCGGTGGCGGCGATGGGCCTCGGACTTCGCCACGGTGACCGGCGGCACATGGTCGAGCGCATAGATCTGCCCGTGCGGGTGCGCGATCGTGGCACCGACCTCGGCACCCCGGTTCTCGAAGACGCAGACGTATGCGTGCTCCGGGTCCGCCCAGAGCTCGCGTCCGCGGTCGAGCCAGATCGCGACGACGCGGGCGAGCTCCGTCGGGGAAAGGTCGCCGAACGAGGCGTCGTGCCGGTCGGTGTAGAGAACGACCTCGCAGCGTCCCGCGCCGGCCCGGTCCGGGCCGTCGAGGAGCGGTGCCGCCGGCGGGTCCGGGCGGAACGAGGGGAAGCGATTGTCGAACGCGGCCGCGTCGTACGAGAACGGAACCTCGAGCCCGCCCGCGCAGAAGGGGCAGGGCGCCACGCCCGGGCTCTTGGCCCGGGAGTCGAGCGGCCGCGTGTTCCGTGCCGGCGCAATCCCGACCCACGTCTCCGTGAACGCGTCGAGACGCTTGTGGATCTCGGCGCTATCCCCGGCCGCGGCAGGCCCCTCCTCGTCGAGGGTCCCGTGCAGCTCGCCGTACACGAGCAGCCGTCTCCCGTCCGAATGGACGAGCGCATGCCTTGGCAGTGACCTCATGGCTTCGGAATCGAGCGTAGTATCGTCGCCTACGACAATAATGGAAAGGTCTGACAAGCGCGCACGAGAACCCCGATGAAGACGAGAAGGCTGGGAAAGACGGGATACCAGGTCTCCGAGGTCGGCTTCGGAGCATGGGGCATCGGCGCCGACTGGGGCGCGGTCGACGATCGCACGTCGCTGGCGGCGCTGAACGCCGCCGTCGACGCGGGCATGACCTTCGTCGACACTGCCGACGTGTATGGCGACGGCCGCTCCGAGCGCCTCGTCGGGCGGCTCCTGCGCGAGCGGTCCGATGCGCTCGTGGTCGCGACGAAGTTCGGGCGCCGTGTGCCGCTCGACCTCTCCCTCTACACATACGAGAACTTCCGCAGCTGGATCGAGCGGTCGCGCGAGAACCTCGGCGTCGAGACCGTGGACCTCGTGCAGCTCCACTGCCTTCCGTGGGAGACGTACTACACGCCGTCGGTGTTCGACGCCTGCGACCGACTCGTGGACGAGGGCTTCGTCCGCGCGTACGGCGTCAGCGTCGAAAAGGTGGAGGAGGCCCTGAAGGCGATCGAGTACCCGGGCGTCGCGACGGTCCAGATCATCTTCAACATGTTCCGGCAGCGACCGGCCGAGCTGTTCCTCCGGGAGGCGGCGGAGCGTGACGTGGGCGTGATCGCACGCGTCCCACTCGCATCCGGCCTGCTCACGGGGAAGTTCGGGCGCGGCGCCCGCTTCGCCGACGACGACCACCGGGCCTACAACCGCCACGGCGAGAGCTTCGACGTAGGCGAGACGTTCTCGGGCGTGGACTTCGATACCGGGCTCGAGGCGGTGGAGGAGCTCCGTCCACTGGTGCCCGACGAGGCCACGCTCGCGCAGCTCGCCCTCCGCTGGATCCTCGACTTCGACGCTGTCTCGACGACGATCCCGGGTGCGAAGACTGCCGAGCAGGTACGCGCGAACGCCGGCGCGGCCGAGCTGTCCCCGCTGCCGTCGGCGACGCATGAGGCGATCGCGGAGGTCTATCGGCAGCACATCGCTCCACAGGTGCACCAACGCTGGTGAACGCCTACCCGGCGGCCTCGGCCGTCTCGCAGACATAGCCTCTTCCGTCGCGGCCGCTCCGCGCGACGTACGCGTTCGTCACCCCCGCCGAGAAGGCCTTCGCCTCGCCGTCCTCAAGCGCGATCACGGACCCGCCGAAGCCGCCGCCCGTCATGCGCGCGGCGACCGCGCCGTGGTCGTAGGCAAGCTCGTCGAGCAGGTCGAGCTCGGGGGTGGAGACCTCGTAGTCGTCGCGAAGGCTCGCGTGCCCGTCCAGCGAGCCGAGCGCGCTTCGGTCCGGCCCATCCGGAGACTCGAGCAGGCGCACGCACGCCCTCACGCGCTCGTTCTCGGAGACGACGTGGCGCAGCCTGCAGAGCGCGATCTCGTCGACGCCTGCCGCCCGTGCGGCAGCCTCCGCCTCCTCCACCGTGACCTGCGCCGGGCGTGCCCCTGCGAGGACCGGGAGCGCGCGCTCGAGCTCGGCGCGGCGCGTCGCGTAGCCGGAATGCTCGAGCTCGTGGCGGACACCCGAGTCGAGGACGACGACGGCGAGGTCCTCGGGCAGAGGGACGAGCCGGTACTCCTCGGTGGCACAGTCGAGCAAGAGCGCGTTGCCGCGACGAGCGAGCAGGCACACCGCCGGGTCCATGAGGCCGACGGGCACGCCGACCGCCCGGAACTCCGCTTCGCGCGCCACGTGCGCAAGCTCGAATCGCGAGAGCTCGAACTCCTAGGCCCGGTAGAGGGCGAGCCCGACCCGACCGTCAGCGCCGCCGAGGACGACAGCCCGGCGCCGATCGGCAACGTCGATGACACGCTCGCGTCGAGCCCGACCGCCGGCCGGCCCCGTTCGGCGAGCAGTGCACTGACGGCGGCCGCGAAGCGCCCCCAGCCGGCTTGGCCGGATGCCGATGTCCCGTCGAGCGCAAGCTCCACCGGAGCCTCCGGAAACGCGGCCGACCGCAGCCTGATGGCGTGCGCATCCGGCTGCCAACGCACCGTCACGCCGCGCTCGATGGCGACCGGCAGGACAAGCCCGCCGGAGTAATCCGTGTGCTCCCCGATGAGGTTAACGCGGCCGGGGGACCAGGATGAGCGGAGCTTCGCGGATGGTGCTTGTGAAATCTATCGACACCTGTTATATACGAACGTCGAACTGGTGATCTAGAAAGTGCCGACCGAGACGCCGTCTCTCCGGGGACAGCACGCTGGTTCGATCGGGACCGAGAATCAAGTGAGAGAAGGAGGAGAGATGGCAGCAGACGGGCACGACGACGTCGGCAAGGAGCAGTGGGAGTTCTCGCGGCGGCGCTTCCTCAGGTACGCCGGTGGGGCGGCCGCGGCCGGTTCGGCTTATGCCGGGCTTGCCGGGTTGCTGGGCGCGGAGGGCGCTAACGCGGCCAGGCTGACGCGCGAAAACAGCGACACCGCCTTCTTCGCGAGCCACCCGAAGTACAAGTTCGTGATGGTCAACCACGTGACGACGAACTCGTTCTTCACGGCGACCATCTACGGGCTCCAGGACGCTTGTGCGATCACCGGTTGCTCGTACCAGTGGACCGGCTCGACGAGCGCGATCGTCAGCGAGATGGTCTCGGCGATGAATTCCGCGATTGCCGGCAAGGCGAACGGGATCGGAGTTTGCCTGGTCGACAACACGGCGTTCAACAAGCCCACCGACAGTGCGCTCGGCGCCGGCATCCCCGTGATCGCCTACAACGCCGACGTCTCTGCCGGCGTCCCCAACAACCGGATGGCCTACGTCGGCCAGAACAACCTGACCGCGGGAGCGGCGGTCGGCAACCAGATCCTCAGGCTCGGGATCAAGAAGGGCGACAAGGTCGCCGGGGTCATCGCGACTCCGGGAACCGGGAACATCCAGCCGCGGATCGACGGCGCGAAGCCGGTCCTGACCAAGGCCGGGATCAACTTCGTCGAGGTCGGGACGTCCGCGACCCAGGGAGCGCCGGAATACAACAAGATCGCTTCCTGGTACGCCGGCAACAAGGACGTGAAGTTCATGTTCGGCGTGGATAGCGGTGACAGCGACGCGATCGCGCAGTTCATCCAGAAGAACAACCTGAAGGGGAAGGTCGGTGGCGCGGGGTGGGACGTCGGGACTCCTGTCGTGCAGGGCATCAAGGACGGCAACCTGACGTTCACGATCGACCAGCAGGCCTACCTGCAGGGGTTCGACACGCTCATGCAGCTGTTCCTCTACAACGTCTCCGGCGGGCTGATGAAGCCGACCAACACCGACACCGGGCTCGGCATCGTCGTGCAGTCGAACGTCGGTCCGTACCTCGCGAAGAACAGGTTCTCGGGAACGAGTTCGAAGCAGCAGACACTCAAGCCGCCGTCCTCGGTCCCGCACTAGGTTTCACAGGCGTGCACTCGGGTGCTCCAGCACCTGCCGTTGCCCCGGCGGCCGAGCCGCCGGGGCAACGGCATCAATCCTCGTCGCTGGCGCGCCGGGTCGTACGGCTCTTCCTCTACCAGCGCGAGCTGACGCCGCTCCTGATCACGGCGGGCCTGTTCGTGTACTTCACGATCAGGGCGGGGTCGTCGTTCACCTCAGAGCTCAGCCTCAGCTCGGCCGCCGGCTACGCGGGGCCGATCGCAGGGATCGCGGTCGGCGAGGTGCTGCTGCTCACGCTCGGGGAGATCGACCTGTCGGCCGGTCAGGTGTTCCTGTTCGGGGCCTGGGTCGAGTACTGGTTCCACAATCTCGGAGTGCCGGTCGGGCTGTCGATCCTGATCGCGCTCGTTGTGTGCTGCGGTGTCGGGGCGGTCAACGGGTTGATCACCGTGCGCCTGAACGTGCCGTCCTTCGTCACGACGCTCGCGACGAACTTCATCCTCTTCGGGCTCGTGCTCATCTACTCGGATGAGACGCAGGCATCGCCGGTCCCGCTGTCGGACGGGACGGGCTTCTGGAGCCAGCTCATGGGAGTCTGGATCTGGTCGGAGATCCTCTGGGTGCTGGCGATCACGGTGGTCGCGCACCTGATGCTCACGCGCACGCGTTTCGGTGTCAGGATCGTCGCCACGGGAGGGAACCTGGTCGGGGCGTCGGAGGCGGGCGTGCCGGTCCGGCGCGTGAAGGTGTGGTGCTTCGTGCTCTGCTCCTTCTTCGCCGGCCTCGTCGGGATCGTCGACGCGGGCAAGTACGGGACCCTCAACCCGGGCAACTTCGGCGTCGACTACATCCTGTACGCCGTCGGTGCCTGCGTGATCGGCGGCACCGCGCTCACAGGAGGGCGCGGGACGGTCATCGGCGCCTTCATCGGCGCCATCCTGATCGGCATCCTCCAGGCCGGGCTGACGCTGATCGGGGTCAGCACGAACGAATTCTTCGTGTGGGTCGGCGTCGTAATCATCTTCGCGATGGCGCTCAACGTGCAGTTCGACCGGCTCATCGCCCGCTCGAGGGCGGCATGAGCCGTAGGCTTGTCGGCGGCTCCAGCAATGCCGCGGCTCGTCGGGTCGCATGCGCGCGGACGGAGGCGCCGGCTTGTCCGACCCCGGAGCGGGACGGTTCGGCATGAGCGCGCAATCGGCGGAGCCGACGCCGCCTGCTGCCGACTCACGTGAGATCGCGTTGGAGGTCCGCGGCGTGACGAAGCGCTTCGGCGCGGTCGTCGTGCTCCGCGGCATCGACCTCGTCCTGCGCCAGGGCGAGGTGCTCGGTCTCGTGGGCGACAACGGCGCAGGCAAGAGCACACTCGTCAAGATCCTGAGCGGGTTCCACCAGCAGGACGGGGGCGACGTGCTGGTGGGCGGCGAGCGCGTCCGCTTTCACTCGGTCGAGGACGCCCGCGGCCACGGGATCGAGACCGTCTACCAGGACCTGGCACTGATCCCGCAACTCCCGGTCTATCTGAACCTGTTCCTCGGCCACGAGGTGACGAGGTTGGGCCCGGTCCGTTTCCTCGACAAGCGAGAGATGCGAAAGCTCGCCCGGCAGTACCTCGACGACATCCGCGTGCGCGTGCCGAGCATCGAGGCCGAGACCGAGCAGCTCTCCGGCGGCCAGCGGCAGGCGGTCGCAGTCGCGAGAGCCGTACGGGCGGCGCCGAAGATTCTGCTGCTCGACGAGCCGCTCGCCGCCATGGGCGCGCGTGAGTCGCGTCTCATCATCAACCTCGTCAAGGATCTCGCCGCGAGCGGCCGGGTGTCGATCATCGTGATCGACCACAACTACGCCCACCTATTCGAGCTCTGCGACCGCATCAACGTCATGCAGAGCGGTCGCATCACGAGGGACCAGGCGGTGCACGAGACGTCGCTCGAGGAGCTGACCGAGCTGATGGTCTCCAGCTTCCGCAGTCAGCTCCAGGAGACCCCGAACGAGGGAGCCTGAAGCCGCGGCCGCCGTGGCCCGGCGGCCACGGCTCCATTGGGGACGCCTCCCGTAGCATGGCGCATCTGAGCGGGGGGCGACGACGTGATGAAGACCCTGCGCAGCATCCGAGTCTCGGTTGAGGCGCGGACGCGGAACCCGAGAGAGTGAGGAGCGATGAAAACGAGACTGAGTCAATGAAAACCAGCTTGGGTATCTGGGCCCTCGGGCCGATGACGACGCGGTTCGTGCCCGGTGGCTACCAGCCGCAGTGGATCGGCGAGCCGATGGAGGCGAAGGTCCGTCGCGCCGTCGAGGGCCTCGGCGACCTGATGGACGGGTACGAGTTCCACTACCCGAACGAGCTCTCGCCGGACAACCTCGACGCGGTGCGCGACGCGCTCGACGGCCACGACATCTACTGCGTCGCGAGCGGCATGCACCTCGACCCGCTGTTCGGGAAGGGCGGGCTCAGCTCGCCCGACGACAAGGTGCGCGACGAGGCGATCAGGCGCACGCTCGACGGCGGTCGACTTCGCGGCGGAGCTCGGCGCGCACTTCATCATCTGGCCCGGGATCGAGGGCTACAACTACCCGTTCCAGACCGCCGTACGAGGACTCGTGGGCGCGGTTCATCGACGGCGTCGGGCAGGCGGCGCAGCGCGCGCAAGGAGCGCGGCGTCACGATCTTCCTCGAGCACAAGAACTCCGAGCCGGCGATGAAGATCTTCATGCGCAACATCGGGATGACGCTGCACGTGATCCACACGCTGCGCCGGCAGGGCCTCGACAACGTCAAGGTCAACATGGACTGGCAGCACCTGATCATGAACGGCGAGAACCTCGGCGAGTACGCGGCGCTGCTCGCGGCCGAGGGGCTGCTCGGGCACCAGCACGCGAACTCCGGCTGGGGCACCTTCGACGACGACAACATGGTCGGCGCGACCGCGTTCATGGAGACGCTCGAGCTCGCGCTCGAGCTGCGCCGCGCCGGTTACGGCGACGAACGGCGAGCGGCTCGGCTTCGACCTCTACCCGTACACCGAGGACCAGGTCGGCGCGGTCCGCCGGTCGGTGCTGCAGTGGCGGTTCATCGACTCGGTGGCGGCGAAGATCGACGAGGCCGCGCTCCGCGAGGCGCAGGCGGCCAAGGACGCCGTCCGCGCCTACGAGCTCGTGTACGCAGCGCTCGGCGCAACAGACGAGTAGCGCGTGAGGCTGCATCACGTCTCGATCGCGATCCCGCGGGAGGTGGCGGAGCGAGCGCGTGCGTTCTACGGCGACCTGCTCGGCCTCGAGGAGCGGGACGTGCTCCCGGCCCTCGATCCCGACGCGTTCGTCTGGTACCGGGCCGGCGGCGACCTCGAGCTGCACCTGATGCTCGTCGACGAGCCGCCGCCCGAGCGAGCCGCACTTCTGCCTGGCCGTCGAGGACGACCTCGACGAGCTGCGCGCCCGACTCGAGGCGGCGGGCGCTCGCGACCCGCGACGCGACGCCGCTCCTCGGCCGCCCGCGCTTCATCTGCCACGACCCGTTCGGGAACCTGGTCGAGCTCGTGCGGATCGACGGATGACCGATGCCCTGATCGGCCTCGACGTCGGGACGAGCGGCGTCAAGGGCGATCGCGCATCTCCCCCGACGGCGAGCTCGTCGGCGACGGCGGAGGAGGGCTACCCGCTCTCGACGCCGCGGCCCGGCTGGGCCGAGCAGGATCCCGGAGGACTGGTGGCGCGCCGCGCAGGCCGCGCTCGCCCGCTTGCCCGAGGGGCCGGTCGGGCTTCAGCGGCCAGATGCACGGGCTCGTCGCGCTCGGCGACGGCGACCGGGTCCTGCGGCCTGCGATCCTCTGGAACGACCAGCGCACCGGCGCGGAGTGCGCCGAGATCGAGCGGCGTATCGGGCTCGACCGGCTGATCGAGCTGACCGGGAACCGGGCGCTCACCGGCTTCACGGCGCCGAAGCTGCTGTGGCTCGCGCGCCACGAGCCGGAGACCTACGGGCGGATCCGGCGGATCCTGCTCCCGAAGGACTACGTCCGCCTGCGGCTGACCGGCGAGCACGCGATCGACGTCGCCGACGCGTCGGGAACGCTCCTCTTCGACGTCGGCGGGCGGCGCTGGTCGGAGGAGGTCTGCGAGGCGCTCGAGATCCCGGCTCGAATGGCTGCCGCCGGCCTACGAGTCGACCGAGATCGCCGGCGCCGGCGACCAGGCGGCGGGCGCGCTCGGGGTGGGCATCGTCGAGCCGGGGCCCGTCTCGGTGGTGCTCGGGACCTCGGGTGTCGTCTTCGCGGTGCTGCCCGGCTACGCGCCCGACCCCGAGGCACGCGTCCACGTCTTCTGCCACGCCGTGCCGGGGACGTGGCACGCGATGGGCGTGATGCTGTCGGCCGCCGGGTCGTTCGCGTGGCTCCGGCAGGTCGCTCGGCGCTCGCCTACGGGACGCTCGACGAGGAGGCGGCGCGCTGGGAGCCGGGGGCCGAGGGCCTGCTCTTCGCCCCGTACCTGCAGGGCGAGCGGACGCCGCACGCGGATCCCGACGTGCGCGGCGCGTTCACCGGGCTCTCGCTCCGCCACGACCGCGGCGCCCTCGCGCGGGCCGTGCTCGAGGGCGTCGCCTACGGCCTGCGCGACTCGCTCGAGCTGCTGCGCGGGCTCGGCGTGCGAGCCGACGGTCGGGCGTGTCTCCGGCGGCGGCGCGCGGAGCGACCTCTGGCTGCGGATCGTCGCGTCCGTGCTCGGCCTGCCGCTCGAGCGGACCGAGTCCGATGCCGGCGCCGCCTTCGGCGCGGCGCTGCTCGCCGGCGTGCGCGAGGGCGTGTTCGCCGACGCGGGCGAGGCCGTCGCGCGCTGCGTCCGCGTCCGGGGCCGGATCGACCCGGAGCCGGGCTGGGCTCGCCGCCTACGACGAGGGATACGAGCGCTTCCGCGGCCTCTATCCGAGGCTCCGCAGCTAACCTCCGCGACCGTGCAGATCCCTGCAGCAGAGCTGGAGGAGCGGCGCGGCCGGCTGCTCGAGCACGTCCGCCGGCGAAGGGCTGAGCGGTTACGTCCTCTTCGGGCAGGACTACATCCGCTACTTCACGAGCTTCGTCTTCCTCTCGAACGAGCGGCCCGTCGATCTACGCCGAGAGCGCCGGCGGCGAGTCGGTCGTGTTCGTGCCCGAGTTCGAGGTCGAGCGGACGCGCGCCGAGACGTCGTTCGCGCGGATCGAGTCGTACCCGGAGTACCCGGGGATCGTGCACCCGATGAGGATCTTCGCCGGCGTCCTCGCCGACCTCGGCATCCGCGACGCGATCGGGGCAGACCAGGACGGCTATCCCGGCATCCTCGGCTACCAGGGCCCGCCCCTCAGCGAGGTGACTCGGCGCGCGGGTCGTGCCGCTCGCGGGCCTGATCGAGGAGATGATGCGCGCGGAAGAGCGAGGCCGAGCTCGAGCTGATCCGCGAGAGCGGCCGCTGGTGCTCGCGCGCCCACCGGCTCCTCCAGGAGTACTCGCGTGTCGGCGCCACCGAGTCCGAGGCGAGCCTGCGGGCCGGGCACGAGGCGACGCTCGAGCTCTTCGAGGCGCTCGGCGACGAGATCGGCCAGATGGGCTCGTCCGACGGCGTCTCGGCCGGGTATCGCGGCCAGATCGGCCTCCGCAGCTCGTGGGCGCATGCCGTCGCGCACAACATCGAGTTCAAGCCGGGCGACGTCCTCGTCACCGAGACGAGCGCGCCGATCTGGGGCTACAACGCGGAGCTCGAGCGGGCGATGATCATCGGCCCGCCGACCGACGAGATGCGCCGGCTGTTCGACCACACCGTTGCCGTCCAGCAGGTCGCGTTCGACGCGTTCCGCCCCGGAGCGACGTGCGCCGACATCGACGGCGCCGTGATGCGCTACCTCGAGGAGAACGGGCTCCTCCGGTACTGGCGCCAGCACACCGGCCACGGGATCGGCCTGCGCAACCACGAGGCGCCGTTCCTCGACGTCGGCGACCACACGCCGATCGAGCCGGGGATGGTGTTCACGATCGAGCCGGGGCTCTACTCGGAGACCGTCGGCGGCTTCCGCCACTCCGACACGATCGCCGTCACGGCTGACGGGATCGACGTGCTCACGGAGTACCCCCGGGACCTCGAGAGCCTCACGATTCCCGCTCTAGAGCGTCTCAGCCGACGACGGTCGCGCGGCGGATCAGCGGGTCGGTCCAGACGTCGAGCTCGTCTCGGCTCGTGGACGAGAACTCGCTCGACGATCGCGCCCTCGTCTCCAGCCTGGAACCAGTGCAGGGTGTCGGGCGGGATCGTGTACTGCTCGCCGGGGCGGAGCGCGATCTCGTGCCAGACGGTGAACGCCGCGTCGATCCGCCGCAGTGAGCCGTGCCGCAGGCGACGGGGTGGGGTCGCCGTCCACGTAGAGGTAGACCACCCCGGTGCGGCAGCGGAACGTCTCCTCCTTGCCGGGCGTGCCGTCGAACGGCGGATGCCGATGCTCGGGGCAGGTCTGGCGGGGGAAGAGCACGAGCTCCTTCGCGCAGTAGCGGTCGGTGTTCACGTACACGACGACCTCGAGCCCCAGCTCCTCGAGCCGGGAGAGCCCGAAGTCGGCGACCTCGATCGTGTCGCGCTCCTCCGGGGTCAGCACGGTGCCCGCGGCATCGAGGATCTCGGCGGCTCGCTGCCTCGCGGCAGTCGATCTCGGCCTCGGTCAGCACGTGGCGAGCTTACTGCGTATCCTCGGTCGCCGATTCGATCGAGGGGAGGGTGCATGAGCCTGGAGGGGAAGACGGCGGTGATCACCGGGGCGAGCCGCGGGATCGGCGCAGAGGTGGCGAGGATGCTGCATGCGCGCGGCGTGAACGTCGGGCTCGCGTCGCGGAACGGGGACGACCTGGGCCTCGACGGTGCGGTGGCGGCGCGCTGCGACGTCCGTTCGCTCGAGGAGCTCGCGGCGTTGTGCGATCGGACCGCGGAGACGTTCGGCGGAATCGACATCGTCGTCGCGAATGCGGGTGTCGGCTCGTACGGGCCGTTCCTGGAGCTGTCGATGGAGCACCTCGACGAGATGATCGACGTGAACCTGAAGGGGACGATCTACGCGATCCGCGCAGCGCTTCCGCACATGCTCGGCCGGGAGGGCGACGTGATCACGCTCGCCTCCGAGGCCGGGCGGCGCGGGCTTCCCGACGAGGCCGTGTACTGCGCCTCGAAGTTCGGGCAGGTCGGGCCTGACGCGCGCGCTCGACCACGAGCTGCGCGAGCAGGGCATCCGCTGCACGAACATCTGCCCGGGCGGGGTCGCGACCGACTTCGCGCTCGAGGAAGGGCGGGGCCGGACGCCCGACGTGCTCCCCGGGATGATGACGGCGGCGGGACGTGGCCGAGGTGGTCGTGTTCGTGCTCGAGCGGCCGCGCCACTTCCGGATCCTCGAGACGGCGATGCGGCCGATGACGGAGATGAGCTGGGGATGAGCAGCGTGGCTCGACGGAGCTGCCATGAGACCCGTCCGCTGGGGGATCGTCTCGACGGCGCACATCAACCGGCTCCTGATTCCCGGGCGCGCACGCCTCCCCGAAGGTCGAGCTCGCATGCGGTCGCGAGCCGCGACCAGGGCGCGTGCGGACGACGTACGCGCGCGAAGTGGGAGATCCCGGTCGCCTACGGCTCCTACGAGGAGCTGCTCGCCGATCCGGCGATCGAGGCCGTCTACATCTCGCTGCCGAACACGCTGCACTGCGAGTGGTCGATCAAGGCGCTCGAGGCGGGGAAGCACGTGCTCTGCGAGAAGCCGCTCTCCCGGCATCCCGACGAGGTCGTCGCCGGCGTTCGACGCGGCCGAGCGAGGCGGGGCGGATCCTCTCCGAGGCGTTCATGTACCGCCACAACCCGCAGACCGGGCGGATCGTCTCGCTCGTCGAGTCGGGCGCGATCGGCGAGCTGCGGCTGTCCGCTCGGCGTTCGGCTACTCGCTGTACGACCCGGACAACATCCGTCTGCGGCCCGAGGTCGAAGGCGGGGCGCTGATGGACGTCGGCTGCTACTGCGTCAGCGGGTCGCGCCTCCTCGCCGGCGAGCCCGACGCCCTCGTCGGCCTCGCCTGGGTGGGCGAGACGGGGACCGACTGGGTGTTCGAGGGGATGATGCGTTTCCCGGGCGACGTGCTCGCGCAGTTCTACTGCGGCACGGCGCTGCCCGAGACGGACGAGCTCGAGGTGATCGGCAGCGAGGGGTCGCTCTTCGTCGACGACCCGTGGCACTGCCGGGGGCCCCGGATCGAGGTGCGGCGCGAGGGAGAGGTCGAGCTGCTCGAGCTCGAGCCCGTCGACTCCTACCGGCTCGAGCTGGAGAACGTGTCCGACGCGATCCGCGGCGAGGCGGAGCTGCTGCTCGGCCGTGAGGATGCGATGGGTCAGGCGGTCGCGCTCGAGGCGCTGCACAGCTCGGCCATGAGCACCCATTCGGGCTCGTAGACGTGCGCCGACTTCGCGTGCACGACGAGCGGTCCGACGGAGCGGCCGAGCTCGCCGGCGACGTGCTCGGCGAGGCGCGTGAGCTCGACCAGGTTCCCGTATGCCTTCTTGCCGAAGTCGAGGGAGTGGGCGTAGACGACGAGCTCGACGCGCACCGTCGCGTAGCCAGAAGTCGAGCAGGCTCACGCAGGGGATGTAGCTCGTGTCGGTCAGCGGCTGGAAGGTCGTGATCGTGGCGGAGCGAGCCTCGGGATCCGAACGGAGGCGCTCGACCACCCAGGCGACCTGGTCGAGGCCGGTGCCGCCGTAGTCGTAGAGGCGCCTCGCGTAGCTCTTCGCGTTCCCGAGCTCGGCCACGTCGTCGTGGTCGAAGAAGTTGCGGTGCATCCAGTCGAGCCAGTCCGGGTCGCCGAGCTCGGCGATCAGCGGGTCGGCCGAGTCGGGCCGCTCGACTGCGAGCGTCAGCAGCGCGAGCTCCTTGGTCACCTGCCCGTCGTAGCTCGCGATCTCCCCGCGCTCGAGGATCTCCCGCGAGACGGTGAGCCACCCTGCGCCCAGCGAGGGCGCCTCGACGAGTGGGTGTCGGGCACCGCGGTCGACGCCGGAAGAGGGGATCGAGAGCCGCAAGGAACGAGGTTGGTGCCTATCGTCTCGGTACAGGAGCGGGCCCGGTCGACTGGCGCACGACGAGGCGCGTCGCGAGCTCGACGTGCAGGGTCTCGAACCGCTGCCGCTCGAGGAGCCGCATCAGCAGGTTGACGGCCGTGCGCCCCATCTCGGCGAGCGGCTGGCGGATCGTGGTCACCGCGGGGGTGACGATGCTCGCGTGCTCGACGTCGTCGAAGCCGACGACGGAGAGATCGCCGGGGATCTGAACTCCGCGGACGCGAGCGGCCTGGAGGACGCCGATCGCGAGGTTGTCGTTGAAGGCGAAGATCGCCGTTGGTGGATCGGGGAGGTCGAGCAGGGTGTTGGCCGCTCGGCGGCCTCCAAGCACCTCGAAATCGGATTCGAGCTCGAGCGCGGGGTCGGGCATGATGCCCGCTGCCGCGAGCGCGGCGTGGTATCCGCGCCGGCGCTCCTCCGTCGCCAGCCAGCCGTTCGGCCCGGTGATCGCCGCGATACGCCGGTGGCCGAGCTCCAGAAGGTGCTGCATCGCCTGGTCGGCGCCGGAGGCATGCGCCGCCGACACCGACGGGATGTTCCCTGCGAGGGGCTCGAGGGGGTCGACGACGACAAAGGAGTAACCGCGGGCGAGCAGCTGCTCGAGCTCGTCGCTCGACTCCTCGGGGAGGACGATCAGGGCGCCGTCGGTGACGCCGTGGAACAGGCGGTCGAGCAGCGTGACCTCTCGGTCGTGCTCGTGGCCCGTGGGTGAGAGCACGAGGCGGAGGTCCTGCTCGTGGAGAGCCTCGGCGGCGCCCGAGACGATCCCGGAGAAGTAGGCAGGGTAGACGAGCGGAACGAGGACGCCGATCAGCCCGGTCCTGCCTCCGGAGAGATGACGGGCGCTCCGGTTCGCCGTGTAGCCGCGCTCGCGAATGACGCGGGAGACCACCTCGCGGGTCTGCGCCGAGACATCCTCCCGGTCGTTGAGGACGCGAGAGACGGTCGCGATCGAAACACCCGCCTCCCTCGCAACCTCGCGGATCGTCACCCGGTTGGGGATCGTCGTCTCCGGCACCGGCCAAGTATGCCAGTTCCGGAAACGTTACGGAGAAAACGGCACTATTGAAGCGATTCTATGCGAGCGCTTGACTTTGCCATACCCAGAGTGTTACATACTGTCCCGGAAACGTTTACGGACTCGATGTCGAGTCCCCGCCTCGCCCGACGACGGGCGTAGAAAGGACAGCCGATGCGACGCAGCTTCCGGAACAAAAGACGCCTCGCCGCACTGCCCGCCGCCGCAGCTCTCGCCGCCGCAGTGGTCGTGCTCGTCGGGACGGGATCGGCCTCCGCCGGCCCCGCCGGCGTGAAGGCGAGCCATACCTGTCTCGTGATGACGGGTGCCGGTGACCCGGCCTTCGTCAAGAACTTCAATCCCTACACCGCAGGCGGCGGCAACCTGCCGAGCGGAGCCGTTATACAGGGCGCCTTCTACGAGCCCCTGATCGTGACGGGCGAGGGTGGGCTGAAGCCCGTTCCGTGGCTGGCGCGCACCTGGGCCTGGTCGAACGGCAACAAGACACTGACCCTCCACCTCGCGAAGAACGTGAAGTGGTCGGACGGCACGCCGCTGACGTCGGCAGACGTCGTCTACAGCCTCACCGCCGGGAAACAGGATCCGATCATGGATCGCATCGGCTTCATCGGCGCCGGCAACAACGTCGCGTCGGTGAAGGCGACGGATCCGTACACGGTCGCGATCACTCTGAAGACTCCCGACTCGCAGTTCATCGCGGCGACGCTGAACCGCCAGTTCGTCGTGCCCCAGCACATCTGGTCGAAGGTTGCCAAGCCGGCGACGTTCCTCAACTCGGATCCCGTCGGTTCCGGTCCGTTCGACACGATCACGCGTTTCACGACCCAGGACTACGTCCTCGGCAAGAACCCGAACTACTGGCAGCCGGGCCTCCCGAAGGTCCCGTGCCTCGAGTACGTGCAGGCCGCCTCGAACGACGCCGCGCTGGCGTTGATCCAGAGTGGCCAGGTCGACTGGACGCACAACTTCGTCCCGAACGTGGAGAAGGCCTACGAGTCGAAGGACCCGCAGCACTACCACGCCTTCTACGCGACGACCGCGTACCCGATCTCGCTCACGTTCGACGACACCGCGTATCCGTTCAACCTGGTCGCGTTCCGCAAGGCGCTCAGCCTCGCGATCGACCGTAACTCGGTGTCGAAGCTCGGCGAATACGGCTATGCGCCGCCCACCGACGCGATCGGCCTGAGCGGGTTGTTCCCGAAGTGGATCGTCAGCGGCGCCGTCAAGGCGCAGGCGAAGGCGGCGGCCAAGTACGATCCCGCTGCCGCGAAGGCGATGCTGACGGCCGCCGGCTTCACGTACAACGGCAACCAGCTCGTCGATCCCAAGGGCAACCCCGTGTCACTCGACATCCACGTGATCTCGGGCTGGTCGGACTGGGTCGCCTCGAACCAGATCATCACCAAGAACCTCTCGGACATCGGCATCAGCCTCGAAGGTGGCTCTGGAGCCCGACTGGGGCTCCTGGCAGCCGAACGCGATGGCGACGAAGAACCCGACGCTGCTCTGGCAGAACGGCTCGCAGGGCTCGCCGTACGGCTACTTCTACGCCAACCTCGACCAGAACGCATTCATTCCCGCCGGCAAGGACGGCACGCCGACCGGCAACTGGGAGCACTTCGCCGATCCGACCGCGACGAAGCTCCTGGACGCCTGGAAGGTCACGCTGAATCCGGCGAAGCAGCAGGAGCTCGCTACGCGGCTCGAGGGCATCTTCCTCAAGGACCAGCCGATCATCCCGCTCTTCATCGGTCCCCGCTGGTCGACCTACAGCACGAAGTACTTCCACTGCTACGACACGCCGAAGAACTTCTTCGGTGACCCGATCTTCACCACGTTCCCCGACAACGTCCTCTCCTTGACCCGCATCTGCCCGGGAGGGCAGGCCGGGGTGTAACGACCGGGTAGACGTTCCTCCTAGCGGGCGGCCCCTCAGGGCCGCCCGCTGTCTACCCTCCGCTTGACGACAATGCGCTGGTTCGCCCGTCGGCTCGTCTTCTACGTCTTCGCGATCTGGGTCGCGCTGACGATCAACTTCCTGCTCCCGCGGTTGATGCCGGGCAGCCCGATCGACGGGGTGCTGCAGCATCTGAGCAGTGCCCAGCTCTCGGCGAACCCCGGCCTCGTCGCGACCTACCAGGCGTTGCTCGGAGGCGGCCACCACTCGATCTGGCATGACTACGTCGTCTATCTGGACCGCATCGTGCACTTCAATTTCGGCATCTCGACGTCGAACTATCCGACGCCGGTCTCCGAGGTCATCGGCCGCACGCTGCCGTACTCGATCTTCCTCGTCGGCGTTGCGTTCCTCTTCGCCTTCGCCATCGGCACCGCCGTCGGGATGTTCGCAGCATGGCGGCGCGGCGGTCTCTTCGACAATCTCGTCGTCCCGGCATTCATGGTGCTCGGCGCCTTCCCCGCCTTCTTCATCGCACTGATCGGCCTCTACATCTTCGGGCTGAAGTTGGGCTGGTTCCCGATTCAGCACGCCTATGACAGCGACATCACGCCCGGTCTCAACTGGCCGTTCTTCAGCAGCGCGTTTCGTCACTCGCAGCTGCCGATCCTCGTGATCATCGCGGCCTACACCGGCTACTGGGTGCTCAACATGCGCACCGTGATGATCAACACGATCTCCGAGGACTACGTGACGATGGCCAACGCGAAGGGCCTGCGCGAGCAGCGGGTGATGACGCAGTACGCAGGACGGAATGCGATCCTGCCGCCGCTCAACGGGTTCGCCGCGCAGTTTGCGGGCGCCGTCGGAGGCCTGGTCTTCATCGAGTACATCTTCAGCTACCCCGGAGTCGGCTACACGCTGCAGAGCGCCGTCCTCGGCAACGACTACCCGCTGGCTCAGGCGATCCTGGTCGTGCTCTGCCTCTGCGTGATCGTCGCGAACCTGATCATGGACGTCCTCAACCTCGTCCTCGACCCGCGGCTCAGGACAAGCTGATGTCACAGATCGATCCGACACTCATGGATCAGACAGCCGTCGAGTTCGCGGCGCCCGTGCCGGCGGTCGTCGCCGGGCGGCGTGTGCGAATCCCCGGCTGGCTCGCCTTGATGCTCGGGAACCGCAAGTCGTGCCTCGGTCTGATGATCGTCGCGTTCGTGGTCGTGGTCGCGTTGATCGCGCCGTGGATCTCGGTCGCACATCCGAACGACTTCAGCCTGCTCGACGCCCGTCAGGCGCCGTCATGGCACCACCTGTTCGGGACGACGGACCAGGGCAGCGACGTCTTCTCGCAGGTCGTCGTCGGTGCGCGGCGCTCGCTGCTCCTCGGCGCGGCCGCGGCCGCGCTCGCGACCGCGGTGGCCGCGATCCTCGGCGTCAGCTCGGCCTACATCGGCGGGATGTACGACGAGATCGTGAACCTGGTCATCAACGTCTTCCTGACCATCCCGGCGATCCCGCTGCTCGTCGTGATCTCGGCCTACCTGAAGGGCCGCGGCATGTGGACGATGGCGGTCGTCCTGGCGCTCGTCCTCTGGGCGTTCGAAGCGCGGATCCTCCGGGGCCAGGCGCTCTCGCTGCGGAACAGGGATTTCGTGCTCGCAGCGAAGGCATCCGGCGAGTCGACCTCGCGCATCGTCTTCGGCGAGCTGATGCCGAACATGATCAGCAGGATCGCCGCGGCGTTCGTGCTCGTGTTCTACATCGCGCTTCTCGTCGACGCCGGGCTCGAGTTCCTCGGTCTCGGCGACGTCAGCCACACGAGCTGGGGCATGACGCTCTACTGGGCGCAGACGAACTCGACCGTTCTCCAGGGCGAATGGTGGCCGTTCGTCTTCCCCGGGTGTGGCGCTCGCGCTGACCGTTCTCGGGCTCGTCCTGATCCTCACCGGGGTCGACGAGGTGAGCAACCCGCGCCTCCGTGCCGAGAAGCCGCCTCGCCGGCGGCGTCACCGCCTGCTGCCTCTCTTCGTCGGGAGCCGCTCGTGGGCGAAACCATGACGAGCGCGATCGAGCATCCCGTTCCAGCCGCGACGAAGACCGAGACGCTCCTCGAGCTGCGAGGGCTCGCTGTCGACTACGGCTCGGTGCGCGTCGTCAACGGCGTCGACCTCTCGATCGGAGCGGGCGAGATCGTCGGCCTCGCCGGCGAATCGGGCTGCGGGAAGAGCACGGTTGCGAACGCGATGATGCAGATCCTGCCGTCGACAGCACGTGTGACCGGCGGCAGCATCTTCTTCCGCGGCGAAGACCTCGTCGCCGATCGCGAGAGGAGCTGCGGACGTTCCGCTGGCAGAACGTCTCGATCGTCTTCCAGTCGGCGATGAACGCGCTCAATCCGGTGACGCGCGTCGGCGACCAGTTCGTCGACATGATGCAGGCGCACGAGCGGATCTCGAAGAAGCAGGCGTTGGCGCAGGCCGGCGACCTGCTCGAGCTGATGTGCATGGACAGGCAGCGGGTGCGCGCGTATCCGCACGAGCTGTCGGGTGGCATGCGCCAGCGCGTGATCATCGCGATGGCGCTGGCGCTCGAGCCCGAGCTGATCATCCTCGACGAGCCCACCACGGCACTGGACGTCGTCGTGCAGCGCGAGATCCTGCAACGTGTCCAGGAGCTTCAGCGCGAGCGGCAGTTTGCGGTGCTCTTCATCACGCACGATCTCTCGCTGCTGATCGAGACCGCGCACCGGATCGCGATCATGTACGCGGGCTCGATCGTCGAGACCGCGGAGGCAAGCCGCCTCGGGGCGAATCCGCTCCACCCGTACACGCGCGGGTTGCTGGCGTCCTTCCCTCCGCTGCGCGGGCCCCGTCAGCGCTTGACCGGCATCGGCGGCGCGCCGCCGGATCTCCGCGATCCACCGGCCGGCTGCCGGTTCCACCCGCGTTGTCCGGAATGCCGTCCCGACCGTCTCGGGCCTGTACGAGCGTCAGACGACGGAGGTACCCGCTGTTGCGAGAGCTCGAGCCGGGTCACCAGGTCGCCTGCCACCTCGCGGAAGGAGCGACGTCGTGAGCGCGCTCGAGGTCAGGAACCTCGAGAAGCGCTTCCTCCTCGGGGGCAAGCTCAACCGGCCGCAGGTTCATGCGGTCGACGACGTCTCGTTCGAGCTCAAGCCGGGGACGGTCACGGCGCTCGTCGGTGAGAGCGGGAGCGGCAAGAGCACGGTCGCGCGCCTGCTCGCCCGGCTTGCAGGCGCCGACCGGCGGCTCCGTGTTCTTCGAAGGCGGCGATGCCGCGAAGCTGAAGAGCCGCAAGGAGGAGCTGCACTACCGCTCCCAGGTGCAGATCATCTTCCAGGATCCGTTCGCGTCGCTCAATCCCGTCAAGACGATCCGCCACCATCTGGCCCGGCCCTTGCAGCTCCACGAGATCGTGCCGCGCGGTCAGCTCGACGAACGCATTCACGAGCTGCTGCGGGCCGTGGGCCTGACACCGCCCGAGGAGGTTGCCGCGAAGTACCCGCACCAACTCTCCGGCGGGCAGCGACAGCGCGTCGCGATCGCCCGCGCGCTGGCCGTCGAGCCCAAGGTCGTGCTCGCCGACGAGCCGACGAGCATGCTCGACGTCTCGATCCGGATCGGGATCCTCAACCTGATGCTGAAGCTGAAGGAGGAGCGCGACCTCGCGTTTCTCTACGTCACCCACGACCTGGCCGCCGCGCGGTACGTCGCCGACGAGATCCTCGTCATGTACGCAGGCCAGATCGTCGAGCAGGGGCCGATCGAGCAGGTGCTCGCCGATCCCCTGCATCCCTACACGCAGCTCCTGCTGGACGCCGCTCCGGATCCCGGCGCCGAGGCGAAATGGATCGAGTTCGGGGCGCCCGCGTCGGCGGCGATCGACCCCGCCGAGGGGTGCCGGTTCCTGGCGCGGTGCCCCGTGGCGATCGGTATCTGCTCCGAGGTCACTCCGTGTCTCGTCGAGGCCCGGCCTCACCAGTTCGGGCGCTGTCACGTGACTGCGCCTTCCCCTCTTCCCAGCGAAAGGACAACGCCATGACAGACCTCGCGAACTCCATCCCGGCAGATTTCCGCTGGGGAGCGGCGACCGCGTCGTACCAGATCGAAGGCGCAGCGCACGAAGACGGACGCGGCGAGAGCGTCTGGGATCGCTTCTCGGCGACGCCCGGCAAGGTCCGCGGTGGCGACACGGGCGAGATCGCGTGCGACTTCTACCACCGCTATCCGGACGACGTGAAGCTGATGACGGAGCTCGGGATCGACGCCTTTCGCTTCTCGATCGCGTGGCCTCGGATCCTGCCGCAGGGCCGAGGCACGGTGAACGAGAAGGGCCTCGACTTCTACGACCGCCTCGTCGACACGTTGCTGGAGGCGGGGATCGAGCCGTTCGCGACGCTCTTCCACTGGGATCTGCCTCAGGCCCTGGAGGACGAGGGCGGCTTTCGGGTGCGCTCGACCGCCGAGGCATTCGTCGAGTACACGGAAGCCGTCGTCGGCCGGCTCGGTGACCGCGTGCAGCACTGGGCGACGCACAACGAGCCGTGGGTCTACGCCTGGATCGGCCATTCCTGGGGTCGCCACGCACCGGGCCTCACGAGCGAGGCGGACGCGGTTGCGGCGGCGCACCACCTGCTGCTCGGCCACGGCTGGGCCGTCGAGGCGATCCGGCGGATCGCGCCGGAGGCGCAGGTCGGGATCGTCCTGAACCTGCATCACATCTATCCGCACTCGGCAACACCCGAGGACGAAGCGGCCGCGTGGCAGGTCGACGGCGAGGGGAACCGCTGGTTCCTCGACCCGGTCTTCCGCGGCGCCTATCCGGCCGACCTGCTCGAGCGCAACGAGCTGGTCGCGCCGCACGTGCAGCCCGGCGATCTCGAGGCGATTGCCGCTCCGCTCGACTTCCTCGGCGTCAACAACTACTTCCGGTTCGTCGTGGCCGCCGGCACCGACCGGCCGCAGATCGTCAACGATCCGGAGGCGCTGAAGACCGAGATGGGCTGGGAGGTGTATCCCGACGGCCTCTACCACCTGCTGATGCGCGTCACGGAGGACTATGCACCGCCTGCGATGTACGTGACCGAGAACGGCGCAGCGTTCGGCGACGTGCGCGTGCACGACGGCAGCGTCCACGACCCGGAGCGGGTTGCGTATCTGGAGGGCTACATCGGTGCGATGGCGCGTGCGATCGAGGAAGGCGCGCCGGTGAAGGGCTACTTCGTCTGGAGCTTCCTCGACAACTTCGAGTGGGGTGAGGGCTACTCGAAGCGGTTCGGCATCGTCTACGTCGACTACCTCACGCAGGAGCGCGTGCCGAAGGACAGCTTCTACTGGTACCGGGGGATGATCGGCAGCCGGCTCGATGCACCGCGGCCGGTCGCGACCGGCTGAGCGGCGATGAGGACGGTGGCGATCGCCGTCATCGCCTCCGCGGTGGCGGCGTGTCTCGTCGGTGCGGATGGGCGCACGCACTTCGTCACGCGCGCGATCGTGTCCGATCGGGCGCTCGGCGCCTCCAGTCACGACACCCAGCTCGTGAACGCATGGGGGCTCGCGTCGATGAAGGCGGGCCCGTGGTGGGTGTCGAACGAAGGCCGAGGGACGAGCACCCTCTACTCGGCGGAGGGACGCAAGCAGCAGCTCACCGTGGCCGTTCCCGGGGGCCCGACCGGCGTGGTCTTCAACGGTGGGACGGGTTTCGTGATCGGCCACGGCGCGCACGCGGCGCCGGCGCGGTTTCTCTATGCATGTGAGGACGGCCGGATTCGGGCGTGGTCGCCGAACGTCCCGCACGGCTGGTCGAAGCAGACAGTCGTCGCCGTCGACGGCTCCGGAACCGCGGCGGTGTTCAAGGGACTCGCGCTCACGCACGGCCGGCTGTACGTGACCGACTTCCACAACGGCCACGTGCTCGTCTTCGACCGTCACTGGCGACCGGTCGCTCTCGAGCACGCGTTCGTCGATTCCTCGATCCCGTCGTGGTACACGCCCTTCAACATCGTCGCCGCCGGGAACCGTCTGTTCGTCAGCTACTCCTGGCCGGCGCCGGTGAACGGCAACGACATGCCGAGCGGCGGCTATGTCGACGAGTTCGACCTCCAGGGAAGGCTGGTCGCCCGGATCGGACGTTCGGCGGGGTTCGCGGAACCATGGGGGCTCGCGCTCGCCCCACGCCGAGTTTCCGAGGTTCGGCGGCGATCTGCTCGTCGCCAACTTCGGTGACGGCCGCATCGACGCGTTCGCGCCGCGCGGCGGCCGCTGGGTACCGGCCGGCAGCCTCGGTGTCAGGGTTCCCGGGATCTGGGGAATCGCGTTCGGGACCGGCGGCATGAGCGGGCCGCCGACGACGCTCTTCTTCGCGGCCGGGCCGCACCGCTGGCTCGGCTCCTCCGAGCTCGAGGTGCACGGCGAGCTCGGCTCGATCACGCTTGGTTAGGTCAGGATGGGTAGCCGGCTGTGGTCGTGTGGGGCGGGCATTCGCCGCCCTCCCCGAGCTCGTGACCGTCCCGCTTGATCGTGAAGAGCTTCGTGCAGCCGAACGAAGCCGCGGTGAATCCCCATCTCGAGAACACGTAGATCCCCGAGCCTGGGCCGAAGGTGCCCGTGTAGGGGGCCGCTCCGAAGGGCACCCCGACCGTCTGCGCAGGCTGGACGGAGACTGACGTGAGACCCAACTTGTGAAGCCGGGCTATGCCCTCCCGAGCGCTCGTGCCCCAGTAGTCGAGCTCCCAGGACTGGCTGTGGGTGTTGTGGCCTGCGATCGGGTTGATGTAGGCATACGCGTACGGCGCCCAGCGCGCGGAGTCGAAGAGGCTGGCGGCAACGGTCACCACCGCGAGGACAGGGAGAGCGATCCGCCATCCTGAACCGCGCGCAGACCGGCGCTCGGCGAGTGCGAGCCCCCCGGCGGCCAGCGCGACCAGGGCGGGCAGCGCGAAGAGAAGATGGCGGATGCCGTCGTAGATGACTGCTCCGCTCACGAGGATCCCGACGGGCACGACAATGGCCTGTAGTGCCAGCGGCACGATCGCGATCGAGCTCTCCCCGCCCGGGGTGCCGCGCCGCCGAACGATGATGACGCCGAGCGAGGTCAGTCCGACGAGCAGCGCGGCGATCGTGAGGAGCGGCAGCTGTGCGCCGAGCCAGGCCGGCACGTACCACCACGGGAGGTGGCCGCTCTGGACGTCGCCGCCCGCGGTCCGGATCGGGCCAATCCACGGATACGCGATGGAATTCTTGCTCGCGTCACGGAGCCACTGGACCAGGTCGATCTGCGCGATCGGGTTCGTCTCCCACACGAACGCCGTCGCGATGACCACTGCCGCCACCGACGCGATCAGCGCCGGGAGCACCGCGCGAGGCCGGCCGTGCGCCCAGGCCCAGGCGCCGAAAGAGCCACAGGTGAGTCCCAGGAAACCGACGAGCAGCAGGAAGCTGCCGGGACGGGTCCCCAGTGCGACTGCTGCTCCGACGCCGACGAGCAGCACGCCGAGGAGCGTCGCCTTTCTAGGCCTCTCGACCACGATGCTGAAGATGAGCCCGGCGGTGATCAGATTGAGACCGGCTGCGACCGGCACGTCCTTGAAGTCCAGGTGCGACATCCCGAGCCACAGGGGCGTGGCAAGCGTCAGCGACCACGCAAACGCTGCCGCGAGAGCGGACCGGAACATGAGCCCGACCGCGATCGCGAGCGCGGTGACGGAGAGGACCGACAGGGCCAGAGTGATCCCGCCCTGGTACAGGTAGGTGGCCGAGTCGTCTTGCTGCAGGTGCTGCGTCGAGCCGGTGAAGATCCTGTGGAGCAGATCGGCCGACTGCTGGATGAAGACGCCGTAGAACTCCGAGTTCAGGTAGACGGCGTTGTAGGCCTGGGTAAGCGAGTCCGAGGGCGGGATCGCGCGAACCTGGAGCCCTGCCGCGGTGTCGGTGGGGGCGTCCCAGCCGATGCCGCCGGTAACGAGAGACCAGGCGGCGATCATGATCGATCCGGCCCCGAGGACGACGAGGCAGACGATCAGGTAGTTCCTGAGCGTCCACGTGGGCGGGCGCGGGGTCGACGCCTTCAACTCCGCAGGCGCCGCAGCCCGAGAACCGGATCCCGGCCGAGCGGAGCGAGTGCCCGAGTCCATGATCCGGACCCTTTCACAACCGAGCCCGGAAGTCGCGTGACGCGCTGTCGGCGCGGACGCAGGCTGCTCAGGTGAGGGGGAGCTCGACCGCCTCGTCGCGCGTGATCGTCCACGCGCGAAGCTCGTCGAACGCAAGGCCGTAGATCAGGAACGGCTTCCCGGCCCACAGGCCCGACAGCTCGCGATCGGTGCGCGAGGGGCGCGGCTCGGTCTCGGGATGGGAGTGGAAGACGGCGAGCTCGTAGCCCTCGTCCTCCAGGAACCACACCTCCGGGTCGATCTCGAGCTCGTAGCGGTACGGCGAGGCGAGCCGGTTGCGACCGCGGACATAGCGCTCGGCGACGCCGTCGCGGAAGACGATGACGCCGCAGCACTCGTTCGGCGCGTCCGTCGGCGGCGTGCGCGTGCAGTTCGTCGCGGATCGCGTCCGGGACTACCACCAGAGCGTCTCCTCCATCGAGCCCTCGACGTCCTCGGCATCCCAGAAGTCGCCGGAGAGGTACTTCCAGCCCCCGTCGGCGAGCACCGCGACGACGACCGAGCCCTCGGGCAGCTCGCCCGCGAGCTTCCGGGCCACGTGGACGACCGCTCCTGCCGACACCCCTGCGAAGATACCTTCGCGCTCGAGCAGCGCATGCACCGCCGCGACCGACTCGGCATTCGAGACGAGGATCTTGCGGTCGAGCTTCGACACGTCGAGGATCGGCGGGACATAGCCATCCTCGAGGGACCGCAGCCCCATCACGGGATCGCCGGGCAGCGGCTCGGCTGCCGCCACGACGACGCCCGGGAACGCCTCGCGCAGCCGCGCGCCCGTGCCCATGAGCGTCCCGCCGGTCCCGAGCCCGGCGACGAGCGCATCGACCCGTGGCAGATCGCGAACGATCTCGGCACCCGTGCCCTCGTAGTGCGCGCGCGGGTTCGACTCGTTCGCGTACTGGAAGAGCATCGTGTAGCGCGGGTCGGCGGCGGCCATCTGCTGGGCGAGGCGTACTGCCCCGTTCGACCCCTCGTTGGCGGGCGAGTCGACGATCGTGGCGCCGAAGAGCCTCAGCACGAGCCGCCGCTCGGGGGTCGCGTTCGCGGGCATGACACACGTCAGCTTGTGCCCGCGTAGCTTCGCGACCAGCGCGAGCGAGATCCCGGTGTTCCCCGAGGTCGGCTCGAGGAGCTCGGCGCCCGGCTCGAGCCCTGCGGCGTCCACCATCGCCAGAGCGACGCGGTCCTTGATCGACCCGGTCGGGTTCTGCGCTTCGAGCTTCGCGTAGATCTTGACGCCGGGCGGCGAGAGCCGCGGCAGCTCGACGAGCGGTGTGTTCCCGATCAGGTCGAGCAGCGAACCAGCGACCATTTCCGGGCCCCGCCGGCCATTGCAGGCAGGAGGACGACCGTGGCGCCTTCGCGTACGGGTGCGTCGAGACCGCCGTTCGTCCGGACGTCCTCGCCGTCGACGTAGACGTTCACGTACGGCTGGATCTCCGAGCCGTCGTAGACCTTCGCGCCGAGCTCGGGAACGCGCGCGGAGAGATCCTCGAGCACCTCCCTCACCGTCGTTCCCGAGGCCTCGACCTCGCGCGCGCCACCCGCCTCGTTACGGAGGACGGGTGGAACACGGATGACGCTCAACTTCCGGCTCCGCCTGGGGCGTCGCTCATCGCGTGCAGAACTCGACGTAATCGATGTACTCCGTGACGGTCGGGTGCTCGCCGCAGACGGGGCAGTCCGGGTTGCGCCTGATCTTCACCTCGGTGAAGTCGGTGGTGAGCGCGTCGAACAGGAGCAGCCGGCCGATCAGTGGCTCGCCGATCTCCGCTGCGAGCTTCAGGGCCTCGTTCGTCTGGAGCGTCCCGACGATGCCGGGCAGCACGCCCAGCACCCCGCCCTCGGAGCACGACGGAGCGAGCTCGGGAGGCGGCGGCGAGGGATAGAGGCAGCGGTAGCACGGCCCCTCGAACGGCTTGAAGACGGTCACCTGTCCCTCGAACCGGTAGATCGATCCGTGGACGACAGGGATCCCCCGCCACACGGACGCGTCGTTCACGAGGTAGCGGGTGGGGAAGTTGTCGGCCCCGTCCACGATCACGTCCCAGCCGTCGTCGAGGATCCGGTCGATGTTCTCCGACGTGAGCCGCTCGCGGTAGGTGGTCACCTCGACGTCCGGGTTCAGAGCCTCGATCGCGCGCTTCGCGGAGTCGACCTTCGGCGTGCCGAGGGTGTTCAGCGAGTGCGCGATCTGACGCTGCAGGTTCGACTCGTCGACGATGTCGGCGTCGATGATCCCGAGGTGCCCGATGCCGGCGGCCGCGAGATAGAGCGACGCGGGCGAGCCGAGCCCGCCGGCTCCGATCAGGAGGATCTTCGAGTCGAGCAGCTTCAACTGACCGGCCTCGCCGATCTCCGGGATCAGGAGGTGGCGCGAGTAACGCGCCCGCCGCTCGGGCGAGAGCTGCTTCGGGATCACGATCTCGAGCCCGTTGCGCTTCCACTCCGTATAGCCGCCGGCGAGCGACACCGGCCGCTCGTAGCCGAGCTCGAGCAGCGACTCGGCCGCGAAGGCCGAGCGTGCGGCGGAGGCGCAGTAGAGCACCACCGGCGTGGTCTTGTCGGGCACCACGCCTTCGATCCGCGACTCGAGGTTCCCGCGCGGCACGTGGACGGCGCCGGGGAGATGGCCCTCGTCCCACTCGTCCTGCTCGCGAACGTCGATCCACGCGGCACCCTCGAGATCCTGCGCCTCGCGGGCGTCGATCTCGACGATGCGATCCTTTACTTCCTTGAGAAGCTCCCTGTAGGTGGCCATTCCTTCAAAAACTATAGTAGCGCCCCGCGCATTCCCCTGCGGCTACCTTTTCTCGGGAAGCCCCTTGCAGCCCCGCACCTCCGTCTACCTCGCCGTCGCAGCCGCCGCCCTGGTCGTGGCGGGCGTCGTCGTCGGTCTCACGCTGGACACGCGGACGACGCCGCATCAGCCGCAGGCCGCGACCGGCAAGCCGCCGGTCCCGCAGGGCCTCTCGGGCAAGCTCGGCGAGCAGATCGAGACCGCGTTCCGCGATTGGCCGCACGGGAGCATCTCGACGATGCAGCGGCTCGGCCTCCAGTACTCGGGCGGGACGACCCCAGGCGCGCGCGAGAAGAGCGCGATCGTCCAGTACTACCGCGGGGTCGCCCTCCTCTGGGCCGGGTACCCGTCGGACGCGCAGAGCGCCCTCGAGAAGGCCAAGAAGCTCGGCCGCAACACGATCATCCAGGGCCGCGCCGACAATCTGCTCCACCCGGAGTTCTTCCAGCCGACCGACGGCCCCCCGTATCCCGTCTTCATCCCGTCCCAGCGAAACACGCTGCTCGAGCGGGGCTCGAGGCTCCAGCAGCAGGGGCGCCAGGTCTCGGCGGAACGCGTCTTCGCGAAGGCGGCGAAGCGGCAGCCCGGCAACGTCGAGGCGCTCGTCGCGAAAGCCGTCGGCCTCTTCGACGAGGACAACCTGAACCCCTCGTTCTCGAACCTCGGCCCCCTCTCGGCGCGGTTCCCGAAGAGCCAGCTCGTCCACTACTACCTCGGCTATCTCCTCGCCTGGACGGCCCAGGGGCAGCAGGCGATCGACCAGTTCGAGAAGACGGTGAAGCTCGGCCCGAAGACCGAGATCGGCAAGGCCGCGACGAAGTTCCTCGCCGGGATCGCCTCCTCGCAGGGCTCGGCGTCCTAGCACCGTCCGGCGGGGCTGGTAGACAACAGCCCGTCGCGGTCGAGGCACGACGGAGAGGACACAATCGGAGTGGGTGAGGAGGAGGTCGGCGCCGCCTATCTCGAGGAAGAGCTCGAGGAGGCGGAGCCGGACGAGGACAAGGAGCTCGACGAGGATCTGCCGGGGCGGCCCCCGGAGGAGATCGAGGACGAGGAGATCGAGCCCTACGAGGCCGAGCTCACGACCGACTCGCTCCAGCTCTTCCTCAAGGACCTCGGCAGGGTCGACCTGCTGACGGCGGCGCAGGAGGTCGAGCTCGCGAAGCGCATCGAGCGCGGCGATCACCGCGCGAAGCAGGAGATGGTCGAGGCGAACCTCCGCCTCGTCGTCTCGATCGCCAAGCGCTACCGCAACCAGGGGCTCCCGTTCCTCGACCTGATCCAGGAGGGGACGATCGGGCTCGTCCGCGCCGCCGAGAAGTTCGACCACCGGCGCGGCTTCAAGTTCTCGACCTACGCCACCTGGTGGATCCGCCAGGCGGTGGCGCGCGCGCTCGCCGACAAGGGCCGGACGATTCGCATGCCCGTCCACGTCGTCGAGAAGCTGAACCGCATCCTCCGCGCCGAGCGGAAGCTCCGCGCGTCGCTCGCGCGCGAGCCGACGTCGGCCGAGATCGCGAGCGAGGTCGACATGCCGATCGAGGAGGTGGAGCAGATCCGTCGCACCTCGCAGGTGCCGGTCTCGCTCGAGAAGCCGGTCGGCGACGAGGAGGAGTCCGAGTTCGGCCACTTCATCGAGGACGAGTCCGAGCCGCTCCCCGACGAGGTCGCCGGCCTCAAGCTCCGTGACGAGGCGCTCGCGCAGGCGCTCGCCCAGCTCGGCGACCGCGAGCGCCGTGTGCTCGAGCTCCGCTTCGGCCTGAACGGCCAGGCTCCGTGCACGCTCGACGAGGTCGGCCGCGCGTTCAACGTCACCCGCGAGCGCGTCCGGCAGATCGAGAACCACACGCTGAAGAAGCTTCGCATCCTCGCCGACGCGGACAAGCTCCGCGACGTCGCTTAGGTCGACTCGCGCTGCCCGAGCCCTGACTCGCGACCGCTGGGACGCCTGGTTCGACGAGCTGGCCGGATTCCTCCGGATCCCGTCGGTGAGCGCCGACCCGGCGCACGCCGGCGACGTCGGGCGCGCGGCGGAGTGGGTCGCGGAATTCGTGAGGGGAGCAGGCGGCGAGGCGGAGGTCGTCGACTGGGAGGGCGCACCGCTCACCGTCGGCGAGATCCGGGCCTCGCACGGTGGCGACGCGCCGACGGTGATGCTGTACGGGCACTTCGACGTGCAGCCGCCGGCGCCGCTCGAGCTCTGGGAGAGCGATCCGTTCGAGCCCGAGATCCGCGACGGCTATCTGTACGCCCGCGGCGCGGTGGACGACAAGGGCCAGCTCTACATGCTGCTCTCGGGCGCCCGCGAGCTCGCGCGGGCCGGTGAGCTCCCGGTGAACGTCCGGGTCTGCTGCGACGGGGAGGAGGAGGTTGGCGGCCACTCGATCGTCGACTTCCTCGCCGCCGACGAGCGCGGGGCGGACGCGGCAGTGATCTTCGACGTCGACATGATCCGGAAGGGCCTGCCGGTGTTCGTGGTCTCGACGCGCGGTCTCCTCTATCTCCACGTGACCCTCCGTACCGGTGAGCGCGATCTGCACTCGGGCGTCTTCGGCGGTGCGGCGCTGAACGCCGCGCACGCGCTCGCGATCATGATCGCGGGGATCGTCGCTCGCGACGGCCGGCTCGCCGAACCGCTCCGCAAGGGCATCGTCCCGCCGACCGACGCGGAGCTCGCCGGCTGGACGGAGCTGCCGGGCGGCGTCCACGAGCTCGGCTCGCAGGGAGCACTGCCCGCCGACCCCCGCGCGATCGAGGAGTTCTACCTTCGCACGGTGGTCGAGCCGGCGCTCGACGTGAACGGCATCGACTCCGGCTCGCCCTATCTCCAGAAGACGGTGCTGCCCGTGGTCGCGGCGGCCAACCTCTCGATTCGCCTCGGCCCTGGGCAGGAGGTCGGTGAGATCGCCCCCGAGGTCGAGCGTCTTCTCCGCGAGGCCGCGCCCGAGGGTGCGACGCTCGAGATCGAGCAGCTCTCGTCGTCGCCGGCCGGTCTCGTGCGTCCCGATGCCCGCGCGATCCAGCTCGGCCTCGAGGCCTTCGAGCGCGCGGTCGGGGCGCGCCCGGCGCTCGTGCGCTCCGGTGGCACGCTCCCGATCGTGCCCGCCTTGGCCGACAAGGGCATTGCCACCGTCATCACCGGATTCGGCCTGCCGGACTCGAACGTCCACTCGCCGAACGAGCGGCTGCTCGTCGAGCACGTGCCACTCGGCATCGCGGCCGCGCGCGAGCTGCTGGTCTCCTTCGCGGCTCTTTGACGGAGGCCCTCGACCTGCGCGAGAGGCGATCAGGCGAGAGGACGCTCGGGCACAGGACCGTTCTTTCGAGTGAGGCGGGCCGATCCCGCGCTGTGTCGCTCTAGTCGAGAGAATCGGCCCGATGGTCAGGGCTCGCCTCGTCGTGCGCTCGTCGCCACTTGTTGTGGCTGGGTGCGTGTTCGTCATCTACGCCGCCTGGGTCGGCTATGCGCATTTCGGCCTTCACCATCGCATGACCGACTTCGCGTTCATCGGCACGACGTTCTCGCATCAGAGCAGCGTCAGCCCGGCGATCAACGCCGACCGGTCGCACGCCACCTCGCCGGCGGGCTATGACGGCCAGTACTTCCTCTACGTGGCCCAGGACCCGATCCGGGCGAAGAGCTATATCGACGATCCGGCTTACCGCTACGGGAGGATCGTCTACCCGCTCCTTGCTCGCGCTCTCGCGTTAGGACAGCAAGACGCGATCCCGTTTGTGCTCGTAGCGATCAACGTGTTCGCCGTCGCCCTCGGCACCTTCGCGCTCGCGACGCTTCTGTGCCGACACGGCCGATCGCCGTGGTACGCGCTCATCTTCGCCCTGTATCCAGGGATCTACGTCGCGGTGCTGCGGGATCTGTCAGAGGCGCTCGCATACGCGCTCGCCGCGTGCGCGGTTGCACTGTTCGACCGCGCTCGACCCGGCGACCTGGTAGCGAGCGCGGCGCTTTTCGCCGTCGCGATCCTGACGCGCGAGACCACCGTGATCTTCGCGCTCGTCTGCGCAGGACTGTTAGCCGCTCGCGACCGCAATGTGCGTCGCGCCCTGCCCTTCGCGGCGGGAGCCGTCTTGCCGTACGTCTTCTACCGCGAGGTGCTGCTGCGGGACTGGTTCGGGCGACCTGGGATACCCAACCAGCAGCTGCCGACGTCGGTCCCCTTCGGTGGCATCGCCCACTACTACCCATGGAACAGCGACGCGCTCCGGGAGGTGTACTCGATCGTCCTGCCCGGTGTGCTCTGCCTTGCGCTCTCGGCCTGGGCGCTCATACGCCGACGCTGGGACATCGGGCTGTGGGCGCTCGCCGCGAACGCGCTCCTGTACGTCATTCTGCTCCCCGCGCCCCCGTACGAGGACATCTACGCGTCGTCGAGGGTCACGTCCGGCGTGGTCATGAGCTTCGTCATCGCCATCCCGGCGCTCACACAGCTGCGGCCGTCGTTCCGCTGGGTGGGCGCGGTCCTCGTGGTCGCCTGGATGGCTCCGTGGTGGGTGCTGTATGGAGTTTCCTGGTTCCCTTACGGCCGGCAGCCTGGCGAGTCGCCACCGACCCGGTACCTCGGGGTCTCGATTCAGGGTTCGGCGACGACGGCCCTTCCCGGTCAGGAGGTGGATTTCACCATCTGGTCAACAAACGCTGACTCCGTCCACGGCTACGGCAACGTCGTGCTCAAGATCGAGCTCCCGCCCGGCCTGAAGCTCGTCGGGCCTCCCTACCACGAACGCGGCCCCGGCTGCACCGGCGCAAAGACCATCACATGCCCCCTCGTCAGCCTTTCACCCCACACGGGGACGCCCATCAGGTTCGGCGTCCGCCTCGCCAACGGAGCGCCCCAACAGACGCTCACCGTGCTCCTCTCCGCTCAAGGCGCCACTCCCGAGCAGGCTTCATTCACCATCGGCCCCCAATAACTCGGGCGAGCCGGGCGACCGTCGGGGTGTATTCGCGCACTCTCGCGCACGCCAGTGAGGTCAGGTCAGGGAAGCCCCCAAATCGGGGCCTGTTAGAGCTGCCGTCAGGACAAGTTGAGGGCGACTGCGACCGAGGCGAGGTACTCGATATGGGCTTCGATGGAGTCCAAGCCGAGACCCATGGTGACCAGCGAGATATGCGTGCCACCTGCCCCGCGCCAGGCGTCGACATCCGCAGTGAGGTCCGCCAAGCCACCGTGAGGAAGCGCCACCCAGTCCGCACCGAAGTCGTCGACCGATCTGCCGAGTACACGCACGCGATCACGCAGCCGGTTCCAGGTGTCGACGGCGTTCTCGATGCCGCCGCCAAAGAAGATGAAGCCGTCCGCGAGACGGGCCGCTCGGTCGTACGCCGCTTCGCTGGATCCGCCAAGCCAAATCGGGATGGGTCGCGTCGGTTTTGGGACGAGTGCAGCTCTGTCAATCCTGTGGAAGCGGCCCGAGAAGTCGACGACGGGTTCCGTGAACAACCGACGAAGAAGCTCGATCTGCTCCTCTTGCCGGGCGCCGCGGGTACGGAAGTTCTGTCCGAGGGCCTCGTACTCGACGTGATTCCAGCCGATCCCCACGCCGAGGCGCAGCCGACCGCCGGACAGAAGGTCAACATCGGCTGCCTGCCGCGCCACGAGCGCTGTCGGCCGTTGCGGGAGGACCATGACCCCGGTGGCGAACTGGATTCGCTCGGTGATGGCGGCCAGATAGGCGAACATCACGAACGGGTCGTGGAACGGGTCGTGCTCGTCATAGGGTCCCGTGAGCTGACGCGTTCGATCGGCGTGAACGGCACCGAGCACGTGGTCGTAGGCGACAAGGTGGTCGAAGCCCAAGTCCTCGGCTGCTCTCCCGATCCGACGAACTGCGGTGGGATCTCCTCGAAGCTCGGTCTGCGGGTAGACGACGCCGATGTGCATGGCTTTCAGCCTTGCACAGGACGCAACCAGCCGTCCGTGCGTTGGCCACGGGATGGAGCTGCAGACCGCGCGAGGCGACGCGCGTCAGCAGGAGAGCCAAACCTCATGGGGCATTCCTGAACTCAATGTCACTCTTGGCGGGGTGGTGGTGTCCGGTAGCGGTTGCAGACTCGGGCGGCGGCGGCTGACTCGATTCCGAATGTCGCCCGAGGGCTGACTATCCAGCGTTGTGTCGCCGCCGCCGTCCCGAGACCGTCGAGCGTGACCTGATAGGAGCGTGGCTGCTGCCTCGATTGAGGTCTGTCCGCTCGTCGGTCGCCCCCAACGGCATGGAGGCGATGCTGAATGATCGTGATCGGACTGGACGTGCACAAGCAGTCGGTGACCGCTGTCGCGGTCGACGAGGCCGGCAGGCCGCTCGACGAGACGACTGATCCAGGTTGGCAGCGACGAGCTGCTTGGGTGGGCATCTGCGCTCGACGAGGAGCGGTTGTGGGCGGTCGAGGACTGCCGGCAGCTCACCCGCTGGCTCGAACGACAGCTGCTCGGCTGTCGGCGAGGACCTGGTGCGGGTGCCGCCGAAGCTGACCGTCCCGGAGCGGCGGGCCGGACGGACGCGCGGCAAGTCGGACCCGATCGACGCGCTCGCGATCGCGCGAGCCGCGTTGCGGGAGCCTGACCTGAGCCGGCCGCGGCCGGACGAGCAGCGTCTACCGCGAGATCAAGCTGCTGGTCGATCACCGCGACGATCTCGTCGACCAGCGCCGGCGCACCCAGCAGCGGCTGCGCTGGCATCTCTTTCAGCTCGACCCGACCTACGTGGTGCCGTTGCGGATGCTCGGCCGCGCCTCCCACCTGGAGCGCGTCAGCCGCTGGCTCGCCCGGCAGCGAGCAAGAGCTGCAAGTGCGGCTCGCACGCGAGCTCGTCTCGAGCTGCCGCTCGCTCAACCGCGCGATCACCGAGCTCGACCAGGAACTCGAACAACGCGTCCGGGAAACGGCGTCCGGCGCTGCTCGAGCTGCCCGGCTGCGCCGCGGTCACCGCCGCGAAGCTGCTCGCCGAGATCGGCCCGATCGACCGCTTCAAGAGCGACGCCCAGCTCGCCCGCCACAGCGGCGTCGCACCGCTCGAAGCAAGCTCAGGCCGCACCCAGCGCCACCGACTCGACCGCGGCGGCAACCGCCAACTCAACGCCGCGCTCTACCGAATCGCGATCACCCAAGCCCGCTACCACCCCGCCGCGCGCGACTACCTCGAACGCAAACGAGCCGAAGGCAAAAGCCGCCGCGAAGCCATCCGCTGCCTCAAACGACTCCTCATCCGCGTCGTCTTCAACACCCTGAAAGCGAGCCCGGCCTTGACATAGGAGCAACACTGGCGCATCCGAGTGCAGTGGCGCTGGGCTTGCCCAGGGCGCGCCCGGCGGCGTTACAGTCCGACCACCGGCAAACGGTCAACGAAGGGCGGTGACGGAAATGGCTGCTGAAACTCCGACGATTGTCCTCGTTCACGGTGCATGGGCTGACGCCACCGGCTTCGACGCCGAGATCCGCGCCTTGCAGGACCGCGGGTATTCCGCGATCGGGTTCGGCAACCCGCTTCGGGATCTCGCTGGCGACGCTGCCTACCTGACCGAGTTCCTCCGGACCCATAGCGGGCCGATCGTGCTCGTCGGTCACTCGTACGGCGGCAATGTGATCTCCACTGCCGCGATTGACAACGAACAGGTCAAGGCGCTCGTCTACTTCAACGGCTGGATGTGCGACGTCGGCGAGAGCCAGCAGCAGCTCCTCGAGAGGTTTGAAGGCAGCCTTGTGGGGCCTTCAATCAGGCCCGTTCCGTTCACCAACCCCGACGGGAGCGAGGGCACCGACCTCTACCTCGCGCCAGAGGCATTCCGGCAAGCCTTCGCCGCTGATGTCGATCCCGGGACAGCGGCGGTGATGGCCGCGGCACAGCGGCCCTATGCCGCCGCCGCGTTCGCAGCCACGCCGTCGGCCCCTCCAGCCTGGAATACGCTGCCATGCTGGTACTTGCTCGGTACGGAGGACAAGGCGATCCCGCCGGCCCTCCAGAGGTTCATGGCTGAGCGCGCGAATGCCACGATCGTCGAGATTCCGGCTTCGCACGTCTCGTTCGTTTCCCAGCCGGAGGCCGCGTCGGAACTCATCCTGCAGGCTGTGGAGGCGACCGCCGCAGCCGCCTGACCAGCGCCTGAGCAAGGCTCGCCCATGGCGAACCGACCGTGGCACATGCTCGTGCGTCATCACGAAACACTCGGGCAGCCGAGTGAGATAATCACGTGTCGTTGACCACGTCCGTTCGTACCCTCGCCTGGCTGGCGGTCGGGACTGTCGCGCTCGGCGCTTTCGTAAGCGGTGTGAGTCCCGTGGCACGGGCGACTTTCCCAGGCGGCAACGGACTGATCGCCTTCACGCGTACGACAGCAGCCGGTTCGAGCGTCGCGGTTGTGAAGCCTGATCGCTCAGGGTTTCGTACGTTGATCGAGGATGCAGCGGAGCCGGCCTGGTCAGCCGACGGTCGTTCGATCGCCTTCGTGCGCAAGTCGGCGCGGGGCGACTGGGACATCTTCATCGCGAATGCCGATGGCGGCGGCGCCCACGAGCTAGCGATACCAGCACACGACGAACACAACCCGGCCTGGTCGCCTGACGGCACCCAGCTCGCCTTTGAGGAGTACCCGCCCGGCCAGATTGACGTCACGAACGTCGATGGCAGCAGCAAGCGACAACTGACCAACGACCAAGATTCCTACATCGACAACGAGTCAGTGTCAGCAGTGGTGAACCCTGCGTGGTCACCAAACGGGCAGTGGATCTTGTACGAAACAACCGCGAACGCCTACCTCATCCACCCGGATGGCAGCGGCCACGTCACTCTTCGCGGTGGCGGGGAGGGTGGAGACTGGTCGCCCGACGGCACCCATATCGACTTCGAAGGATGCCCGCCGCCGAACCCGATCCAAGACCCAATCTGCATCTACTCGACCGGCGGCCCCCGTGCCTCCGCTCGTCGGCTCACTCACGGAATCGAGGCCGCTTGGTCGCCAGACGGAAGCGAGCTTGTCTTCGCGCGGTACAGCAGCAGGACGAGCAGTCGCCGCGGCGACGGCGGCAACCTGTACATCATCGACGCAGATGGATCGAGGCTCCGACCGCTCGTTCGCGGCGCAGCATCGACTCTTGATCCGGCCTGGCAGCCGACTACGACACCGCCCTAGCTCGGAGGCCATTCGCGCACGCTGGCCCAGGCGACAGTCATGACGGCGCGGTCTGGCTATGGGGCGGGAATGTCGAGTTGTGGCAGATAGCGAACGAGGCCGAGATCCGATCTCGGCATGGCGAGGAAGCGAGGTCACCCTCTCACCGTCGCCGCTTCGCCACTTCGTGTGCTTCCCGCCCTCGGCAACCTGGCGCGCGCCGTTTGCTCTGAGATGACGCTCGAGGTCTCGACGCTTCAACCGGTAAACAGCAGCTCGAGCGACTCTGTTCGACCGGCGGCCACGCTCGAATCGTCGTCATCGGGTGTGAGCATCAGTCGGAGGGCATCGATCACGTTCTCGCGAGCTTCCTCGCGAGTCCGACCCTGGCTCATCGCGCCGGGAACCTCGACTACCGAGGCCACGATCCAACCTTCCTCGTCAGGCTCCTGATAAGTGATCGTGAGGCGCGGCTTCGAATCCATGGTCTCAGGTTACCGCCGCGTTTTCTAGACTCGGGCGCCTCGATTGAAGGAGGTCGTAGGTGGGACGGAGGGGTTATCCGCCGGAGTTTCGGCGTCGGGCGCTGGATCTGGTCGCGGCGGGGAGGCCTGTCGCTGAGGTAGCGCGGCTGCTGGAGGTCAGCGTCACTCGATCTACGCGTGGAGGCGCCAGGAGCGAGTCGATCACGGTGAATCGCCGGGTCTGAGCTCGGTCGAGCGGGAAGAGTTGAAGGTGGCGATGGTGCGGATCCGGCAGCTCGAGACCGAGGTTGCGGTGCATCGCAGGGCGTCGGAGCTGTTGAAGGAGTCGGTGCGCCCAAAAGGCGGTTCGAGGCGGTCGCGGTGATGGCCGGCGAGGGCCTGGTTCGTCGAGGGGCTCGTGACCTGAGATCCGCTCACGATTGCCAGCCTAGGCTCGCCAGCCACAACCGCCATGCGGCGTTCGCCCCATCTTCTTCCGACCGTCCGAGCGCCGCCAGATACGCGCCGACCCTCTGAGGCTCAGGCGCGAACGAGGTCCGTCTTGGTGAAATCGTCACCTTTGAAGAGAAGTGGTCGGTCGGCGACGCGAGCTGTCGCGTAGGTGAGGCAGTCGCCGAGGTTCAGCCCGGCTTCGCTTCGGCCGCGGCCGAAGCGAAGCCACGCGTCGGTGGCGGCGTGCCAATGGGGTCGGTCGAAGGGAATCACCACCAGCTGTGCAAGGTCGACCAGTTCCGCGAGCAGTCGGGACCCGGCCTCGCCAAGGCGAGCGGCAATCACGATTCCGGTCTCCGCGAGCGTCGGCGCGCCAACTCCGACGACCTCGGCCGTGCCGATCTTCCCAATGAACTCATCGCACTCGGGCTCGTCGAAAAAGACTGCCAGCAACGCCGAGGAGTCAACGATCACGATTGGCTGGGCTCATAGCCAAGGATCTCGTCCTGCTCGGTCGAACTCGGCGCATGACCCCGCACGCCCGGTGGTAGCGCCGGCCATACCTTGTGCTCGAGCAGCGTACGAACCGCCTGCTCGCGATCACCCGCCGGACGCTGCAGGGCAAGTCGAGCCTTGCGCTCCCGAAGAGATGTCCGAATCGCTCCGGTTTTCGATTCCCCTGTCAGCGCGGCTACCTCGCGAGCCAACCGTTCCGTCTCGATGTCCTTGATGTTGAGCGCCACGGTGTAATGCTACGCAAATGCTGTAGTCCATCAACTTCGTCACACCTCAAACGGCTGGTCGAGGGCCTCAACCCAGAATTTTCTCTCCACGGCTTGACGTATGCCGATATCGGAATATGATTGCGCCATGGCACGAGCAGCGACGACGGCGGACGTCTTCAACGCGATCGCCGAGCAGCAGCGCCGGGAGATCCTGGTAGTGCTGCTGCGGGCGGGTGAGGCGCCGGTAACCGAGTTGGCCCAGGAGCTGGGGATGACCCAGCCGGGGGCTTCCAAGCACCTGCGGGTGCTCCGGGAGGTCGGACTGGTGCGGGACCGCAAGGCAGGCAAGCAACGCCTGTACGGCCTCGACGCCCGCGGGCTGCGACCGGTTCACGAGTGGACCGGGGGGTTCGAGCGGTTCTGGAACGAGAGCTTCGACCGGCTGGACGAGTACGTGCAGGACCTCGAGCAGGCGACGCGGGAGGAGTAGCTGATGACCGCAACGGAACGAGGAGCGCCGGCGCAGTCCGCGACGGCCGACCGCGAGATCGTGATCTCCCGGGTCATCAGTGCCCCACGGGAGGTGGTGTTCGAGGCGTTCACCGAGGTGCGGCACCTGTCGCGGTGGTGGGGACCGGAGGGGTTCACCACCACCACGCGGGCCTTCGAGTTCCGCGTTGGCGGGGCGTGGGACTTCGTGATGCACGGACCGGACGGGACGGACTACCAGGAGTGGATCTCCTGGACCGAGCTCGCCCCGCCGGAGCGGATCGCGCTGCTCCACGGTGAGCGCCGCGGCGACCCGAACGCCTTCGAGTCGGTCTTGACCTTCGCGCCCGACGGCGCGGCGACCCGGATCGAGATGAGGACGGTGTTCCCCACCAAGGAGCTGCGCGACGAGGCGGTCGAGAAGTATCACGCGATCGAGGGCGGCCGGCAGACCCTGAGCAACCTGGCCGCCTACGTCACCGAGACCCTTGGTACGGGAGCCGAGGGCTGATGGCCGCGAAGGTGTTCTTCAGCGTGACGATGTCGCTGGACGGGTTCATCGCGCCCGAGGAGGGCATGGACGACCCGGATGTGCAGCGCTGGACGGCGCAGTGGATGGAACTGCAACAGTGGGTCTTCCCGCAGCGGTTCTTCCGCGAGAACCTGAAGCTCGGCGACGGCGGCGAGGAAGGGCGCGAGAACGACATCGTGCGGGAGACGTTCGAGCGCACCGGGGCGAGCGTGATGGGCAAGCGCATGTTCGACCTCGGCGAGCAGGCGTGGCCGGACGAGGCACCGTTCCACACGCCGGTCTTCGTCGTGACGCACGAGAAGCGTGACGCCTGGGAGCGGCCGGGCGGGACCACCTTCCACTTCGTCAACGACGGCATCGAGCGCACGCTCGACCAGGCCCGCGAGGCCGCCGGCGACCGGGACGTCCGCATCGCGGGCGGCGGCGCAACGATCCTGGAGTACGTGAACGCCGGCCTGATCGACGAGTTCGCGATCGCGCTCTCACCGGTGCTGTTCGGCTCCGGCATCCGCCTGTTCGAGGGCGTGGACGCGGGTCGCGTGGCCCTGGAGCCGGTCCGCGCCGAGCCGACGCAGCGGGTGACCCACCTGACCTACGCAGTCCGGCAGCGACCGGCGCCAACTCGCTAGGCGAGGCTACGCCCGCCGTCAATCCCAGGGCGGCGGGTTGTGCACCCACCGGCCCGCGACCATCGTTGCGACGACCTCGGCGTCGAGGTCGGCCCACGGGTCGCGATCGAGCACGACGAGGTCCGACGCCTGCCCGGGGATGAGCCGGCCCCGTCGGCGCTCGTCGCCGGAGAGCCACGCCGGCGTGACGCAGGTCGCCTCGAACGCCTGCTGCACCGTCAGCGACTGCTCCGGGTGCCACGCGCCGCGCTCATCGATCGTGCGGCGAACGCCCGCGCGGATGCCGGCGAGCGGGTCGAGCTCCTCGATCGGCGCGTCGGAGCCGTTCGCGACCACCGCGCCCGAGTCGACGAGCGAGCGGTAGGCGTACGCGCCGTCGAGCTTGCCCGCCCAGAACCGCTCGGCGAGATCTCGGTCGGACGGGGCATGCGAGAACTGCACCGAGCAGGCGATACCGAGCCCGGCGAACCGAGGCACGTCTGCCGGCGACAAGAGCTGCGCGTGCTCGATCCGGTGGCGCAGCCCGAGTGGCTCCCACACAGGCCGCGTGCGCTCGAACGCGTCGAGCGCCTCGCGATTGGCGCCGTCGCCGATCGCGTGGACGGCGACCGGGAAGCCGGCCTCGGCTCCGGCGAGGACGATCTCGGCGAGCTCCTCGCCGCTCGTGATCCGCACGCCCGAGCCGTCGAGCATGAGGGCGGTCCGCGAGCCGAGCGTGCCGTCCATGAACGCCTTCAGGTAGCCGATCCGCAGGAACGGGCTCCCGAGGCCCGACGGCACCCCGACCGCACGCAGTCCCTCGACCTGATCGGCGGGTGCCGACTGCCACACCCGTACCGTGAGCCTCTCCTCGCGCTCCAGCTGCCGCCACATGCGAAGCGCTCCGAGCCAGCCGTCCTTGTCGTGCACCGCCGTCACCCCGCGGGAAGCGGCGACCTTCAGCCCGGCCCGCATCGCCTCGACGTAGGCGTCGTCGGGCACGGAGAGGTACCGCTCCTTGAATCTCCAAGCCGCCTCCTCGCGCAGCACGCCGGTCGGGGCTCTCGCGGCGTCCCGCTCGACGACGCCGCCCCCGACCTCGAGGTCGCCGTTCGCGAGCGCGAGCGCCGCCGAGTTGAGCCACAGCGAGTGGTAGTCCTTCGCGATCATCGCCGCCGGCGTCGAGCCTGTGACGGCGTCGAGATGCGCCGCAGTGGGCTCGAGGGCGGGCGTCCAGTCGCCGCTGCGCCACCCGTAGCCGCGGATGACCCCGCCCGTGGGTCGTCCAGCGGCCCGGATCCGCTCGAGGGCCTCCCCGAGTGACGCGCATCCGTCGAGCGCGACGTCGGAACGCGAGAGCGCCCAGGTCGGGAAGTGCACGTGCGCGTCGGTGAATCCCGGGAGGACGACTCTGCCCCCGAGGTCGACGACGTCGGGCGAGGCGAGCGCCGTCTCGTGGACGCCGACGCCGCCGGCGACGCGGTCGCCGGCTATTGCCAGCGCCCGCTGCGTCGGAACCCGGGGATCCATGGTCCGGACGAGGCAGTTCTCGAGGATCATGGCTCGTACGGGAGCTTCAGAGCCTGCCTGGCGATCTCGTCCACCACACCGAAACTATCTCACCCGCGGCGCGGTTCGCAGCCGCCGACGAAGCGCTGAAGCGGCGTCTCGAGCGTCTCTCGTGAGCGGTCTAGTACCGGGCGCCGACGAGGACGAACGCAGCGACGACGGCGAAGGCGACGACCACGAGGGCGCTTGCAGCGAGCATCAACTGGACCACGACCCGGATATCGGCAGGCCCCGGGGTAGGCTTGAGCTGTGCTGCACGATGGCCTCACGCCTGAGCAGCAGGAGATCCGGGACCTAGTGCGCGCCATTGCCCGCGGCCGGATTGCGCGGCGGGCGGCCGAGATCGACTCCTCTGCGGAGTTCCCGTGGGACGTCGTCGATCTCTTCCGGGAGAACGGCATCTTCGGGACGCTCGCGGACGAGGAGTATGGAGGCGTCGGCGCCAGCGCTCTCCAGACCCTCGTCTCCGTCGAGGAGGTGTCGAAGGTCTGCGCGACGAGCGGCCTCATCCTCGCGGTGCAGGAGCTCGGTGCGCTCGGGCTCAGGCTGGCGGGGAGCGAGGAGCAGAAGCACCGGTTGCTGCCCCGGATCGCCTCCGGGGAGACGCTCGCGGCCTACGCGCTCACCGAGCCGGGGGCCGGCTCGGACGCGGCGGCGATCCGAACGGAGGCACGGCGGGAGAAAGACACCTACGTCCTCGACGGCTCGAAGCGGTTCATCACGAATGCGGGCGTGGCCGGCATCTATGTCGTCTTCGCCAGGACCGACCCTGCCGCCGGCCGCCGCGGGATCTCGGCGTTCACAGTCGAGGCCGATTCGCCGGGGCTCGAGATCGGGCGGATCGAGCCCAAGATGGGGATCAGAGGTTCCACGACCGGTGAGGTGGTCTTCGACGGCTGCCGTGTGCCGGCCGAGAACCGGCTCGGGGAAGAAGGCGAGGGGTGGCGGCTCGCGATGAGGATCCTCGACCGCTCGCGGCCTGGTATCGCAGCCCAGGCGCTCGGCATCGCCGAGGGGGCGACGGAGTACGCGCTCGGGTACGCGCGAACGCGAGAGACGATGGACGAGCCGATCGCGAACCATCAGCTCGTCGCCGGGATGCTCGCCGACATGGAGACTCGGTGCGAGGCTGCACGCGGGCTGCTCTACCGCTGCGGTGCGCTGATCGACTCCGGAGCAGACGGTCCCGAGCTGACGAAGCTCTCGGCGATCACGAAGCTCTTCTGCTCGGACACCGCGATGGCGGTGACGACGGATGCCGTCCAGGTGCTCGGCGGGTACGGCTACATGAGCGAATACCCGGTCGAGAGGATGATGCGCGACGCGAAGGTCACCCAGATCTACGAGGGCACGAACCAGATCCAGCGCCTCGTGATCGCCCGCGAGATGCTGCGCGAGGTGCGAGGCTCGCCGTTCGCATGACACGGGTACAGCTCTCGAGCCGTGACCGTGTCCTCTTCCCCGACGACGGGATCACGAAGGGCGACCTCTTCGACTACTACGAGGCGGTCGCGCCCGCGATCCTGCCGCACCTGCGTGATCGTCCGTTCACGATGAAACGGTGGCGGGAAGGCCTGGCGGGCGGGGCGTTCTTCCAGAAGCAGGCCCCGAAGGGGATGCCGGCGTGGATCCCGACAAGGCAGTTCCTGACGCACCCGCGCGGGGGAGGCCCGCGGCTTGTCGACTTCCCGCTCGTCGGTACCGTCGACGCGCTGCTCTGGATGGTTCAGATGCACTGCATCGACATGAACGCCTGGTACTCGCGCGTCGACAAGCCGGACCGCCCGGACTTCGTCGTGTTCGACCTCGACCCGCCCGACTCGGCAGACGGGTTCCCGATGGCGGTCCGGGTCGCGCACCTGATCCGAGGGGCGCTCGAGGACCTCGGGCTCGCCTCGTACGTGAAGACGAGCGGCGCCGACGGCATCCACGTCCTGCTTCCGATCACGCGGCGCTCCGGGTACGACGAGACCTACGAGTTCGCGGAGCTCCTGTCGCGCGGTCTCGAAGCCGAGCATCCCGGGCTCCTCACGACCGAGTGGCTGAAGCGGAAGCGGACGGGCGTGCTCGTCGACCATCGCCAGAACGGGCACGGGAAGACGATTGCGTCGGTGTACTCGGTGAGGCCGAAGCCCGGCGCGCCCGTCTCGACCCCGCTCACCTGGGAGGAGCTCACCGAGGACATCCGGCCGCGTGACTTCTCCATGGCCGTCGCGCTCGACCGCGTGGAGCGGTTCGGCGACCTGTTCGCACCGGTGCTGCGAGGCGGCCAGGCGCTCGGGCCGCCTTTGCGCGAGCTGCGGCGTCAGCCGGCCTGACCGACGTACAGGCCGCGGCCGATCAGGCCCTCCTCGTCGAGCTCGACCGAGAGGCCGGCTCGCTCGAACGCCTGCCGGTACTGCTCGTCGGTGAAGAGCGCCGCCTCGTGCAGCTCGGTGAAGTGGCGGGTGCCCCCGGGTGTCGCCACGAGGTAGTCGAACTGCAGGGTCGAGATGTCCCCCTCGCGGCCCGCGACGCTCGCTCGCGCGATCTTTCGGTGCGGCTCGTCGACCGTGATCAGGTAGGGCCGGCCGACGATCCAGTTCTCGGGCGTTATCCACGGTTCGAGCACGAGCGTCCCGCCCGGCTCGAGGTGCCGTGCCATCGCGGCGAGCGCCGCGTCGAGGCGTTCCTCGCTGCCGACATAGGCGATCGAGCTGAACAGGCACGTGACCGCGCCGAAGGTGCGCGCGAAGTCGAACGAGGTCATGTCGGCGAGGTGGATGTGCGCGCGGTCGCCGAGCCGGTCGCGGGCGATGGCGACGAAGTCCTCGTTCAGGTCGAGGCCCTGCACCGTGTACCAGCGGGCGAGCTGCTCGAGGTGCTTGCCGGTGCCGCAGGCGACGTCGAGGAGGGTGGAGGCCCCTGGTGTGCGCTCCTCGATCAGCGCGTGGACGCGCTCCGCCTCAGCGATGTAGTCCTTGTAGGAGTAGACCGCGTCGTAGATGTCTGCGGATTGGCTGAACAATCGAAGCGGCTATCGCCGGAGGATCTTGGGGCTTGCGGAAGACGACGTGGGTGAAGCCCGGCTCGGGAAACGCCGGAACAGGATTCACGCCTCCTGTTTGAAGCTGCGCTTGTGGGCCCGCTTGGCGGCCTGGTAGTCGGCGAGCGCCTGCGGGGAGTCGACCTTGCCGAGGCAGGCGTGGTCGGGGGAGAGCGGCTTCGGCGCTCTCGACGCCGAAGCGGTAGGCGAGCACCGATGCGAGCGCCGTCACCTTCATCGGGCCGAAGCCGGGGAGCGAGCCGAGTCGCTTCTTCAGGTCGGCCGAGTCGGTCGCCTCGTTCCAGATCCGAGAGGCGTCGCCGCCGTAGTCCTCCGCGACGACCGCCGCGAGCTCGCGGCACGCGCTCGGCCATCGAGCCGGGGAAGCGATGGATCGCCGGCTTCTCCCGGAACGCCGGCTCGAGGTCGAGCTTCGCGAGCTTCCGCGGGTCGAGCGTCCCGACGCGCTGCTTCAGCGCGAGCGGCCCGGCGAAGGCCTTCTGCACCGGCACCTGCTGGTCGATCGCGAAGCCCATCAGGAGCGCGAACGGATCCTGCGCGAGCAGCTCGTTGCGCGGCCTGGTCGTCGGTGAAGTACAGCGCGTCGGGCACCGAAATCGTACTCGACGAACACTTGTTCGACGAGCGTGCGGGCGATACCCTGGGCGGGTGGACCCGCTCGCCGCCTTCTCGCCGGCGACGCGGAGCTGGTTCGAGGGCGCGTTCGCCGGGCCGACGCCCGCGCAGGTGCTCGGGCTGGCCGGCGATCGCGCCGGCGGCGACGTCCTGATCCAGGCGCCGACCGGCTCGGGCAAGACGCTCACCGCGTTCCTCTACGCGATCGACCGCCTGAACGCGACGCCCGGGCGTGGGGCTGCGCGTGCTCTACGTCTCGCCGCTCAAGGCGCTCAACTACGACATCGAGCGCAACCTCCGCGGCCCGCTCGCGGGCCTCGAGTCGAGCCTGCGCGTCGGCGTCCGCACCGGCGACACGTCGGCGAAGGAGCGCCGCGAGCTCGTCAAGGAGCCGCCGGACATCCTGATCACGACGCCCGAGTCGCTCTACCTGATGCTCACCTCGGCCGCGCGCGAGACGCCTGCGCGGCGTCGAGACGCTGATCCTCGACGAGGTGCACGCCGTCGCCGGCACCAAGCGCGGCGCGCATCTCGCGCTCTCGGTCGAGCGGCTGCAGCGGCTCGTCGACCGCCCGGATCCAGCGGCATCGGGCTCTCGGCGACCCAGCGGCCGCTCGAGGAGATCGGCCGCTTCGTCTCCGGCGGCCGCCCGATCGAGCTCGTCGACGCCGGCACCCGCAAGGAGCTCGACCTCCAGGTCGTCGTCCCGGTCGAGGACCTCCGCGAGCTCGGATCGACTGCGCGCTCTCGCCACCCGGTCCTCGCCGAGGGCGAGGTCACCGACGGCAGCGCGCGAGCAGGGGATCGCGTCGATCTGGCCGTCGATGTACCCCGAGCTGCTGCAGCTCGTCGAGGCAGCACCGCTCGACGATCGTCTTCGTCAACAACCGCCGCCTCGCCGAGCGCCTCGCGCTGCGGCTGAACGAGCTCGCCGAGCGCGAGATCGCGCGTGCCCATCACGGCAGCCTCGCCCGCGAGCAGCGCGTCGTGATCGAGGAGGACCTGAAGGCCGGCCGGATCCCGTGCCTCGTCGCGACCTCGTCGCTCGAGCTCGGGATCGACATGGGCGCGGTCGACCTCGTGATCCAGGTCGAGTCGCCGAAGTCGGTCGCCCGCGGGCTCCAGCGCATCGGCCGCGCCGGCCACGAGCTGGGCGCCGTCTCGAAGGGGCGCATCTTCCCGAAGTTCCGCGCCGACCTGCTCGAGTCGGCCGTCGTCGCCCGCGCGATGCGGAGCGGCGAGATCGAGGAGACGAAGATCCCGCGCAACCCGCTCGACGTGCTCGCGCAGCAGATCGTCGCGATCGCCGTCGACGAGGAGATCGCGGTCGACGAGCTCCACGACCTCGTCCGCCGCGCCTACCCGTTCGCCGACCTCTCGCGCGTCCAGCTCGAGAACGTGCTCGACATGCTCGCCGGCCGCTACCCGTCCGACGAGTTCGCCGAGCTGCGGCCGCGCATCGTCTGGGACCGCACCGGCGGCACGATCCGCGCCCGCGACGGTGCGCGCCGGCTCGCCGTCACGAACGCCGGCACGATCCCCGACCGCGGGCTCTTCGGCGTCTTCCTCGTCGACGGCGGCGGCCGGGTCGGCGAGCTCGACGAGGAGATGGTCTACGAGGCCCGCGCCGGCCAGACGTTCCTGCTCGGCGCCTCGACCTGGCGGATCGAGGAGATCACCCGCGACCGCGTGCTCGTCTCGCCGGCGCCCGGGCTGCCGGGCGCCGTCCCGTTCTGGAAGGGCGAGGGAGTGGGGCGCCCCTACGAGCTCGGCGAGAAGATCGGCGCCGCCTCGCGCGAGCTCTCCGCGCTCGGCGACGCGTCGGCGCTCGCGCGGCTGCGCGACGAGTACCTGCTCGACGAGCGGGCCGCCCGCAACCTGCTCGCGTTCCTGCGCGACCAGGCCGACGCGACCGGCGCCGTCCCGTCCGACCGCACGATCGTCGTCGAGCGCTTCCGCGACGAGATCGGCGACTGGCGCGTCTGCATCCTCACGCCCTTCGGCGGCCGCGTGCACGCGCCGTGGGCGATGGCGATCACCGCGCGGCTGCGCGAGTCGCTCGGCCTCGACGCACAGTCGATCTGGTCGGACGACGGCATCGCGATCCACTTCCCGGACGCGGACGTCCCGCCCGGCGCGGACGACCTCGCGCTCGATCCGGCCGAGGTCGAGGATCTCGTCGTCGCCGAGCTCGGCGAGACCGCGCTCTTCGGCGCCCGCTTCCGCGAGAACGCCGCCCGCTCGCTCCTGATCCCGCGTCGCCGCCCCGGTCAGCGGACGCCGCTCTGGCAGCAGCGGCTGAAGGCGCAGTCGCTGCTCCAGGTCGCCCGCCGCTACGGCTCCTTCCCGATCGTGCTCGAGACCTACCGCGAGTGCCTCCAGGACGTCTTCGACCTGCCGGCGCTGCGCACGCTGCTCGGCGGCCTCCAGACGCGCCGCCTCGACCTCGTCGAGGTCGAGACCGGCAGCGCCTCGCCGATGAGCTCCTCGCTCCTCTTCGACTACGTCGCGACGTACATGTACGAGGACGACACGCCGCCCGCCGAGCGCCGCGCCCAGGCGCTCTCGCTCGACCGCGACCTGCTGCGCGAGCTGCTCGGGAGCGAGGAGCTTCGCGACCTGCTCGACGCCGACGCGGTCGACGAGGTCGAGCGGCAGCTCCGGGGCGCGCCGCGGACGCCCGACGAGCTCCACGACCAGCTCCGCGTCCGCGGCGACCGCCGCCCCGGCGAGTACGACCCGGTGCTGGCGGAGCCGCTGCTCGCCGAGCGCCGGGCACTGCTCGTGCGCATCGCCGGCGAGGAGCGGCTGATCGCAGCCGAGGACGCCGGCCGCTACCGCGACGCGCTCGGCGTGATGCCGCCGGGCGGGCTGCCCGAGGCGTTCCTCGAGGGCGGGCCCGATTCGCTGCGGCAGCTCGTGGTGCGCTACGCGAAGGGCCGCGGTCCCTTCACGACCGCCGAGGCGGAGGAGCGGTTCGGCCGCGACCTCGCGGGGCTGCTCGCCGAGCTCGAGCGCGAGGAGCTGCTCGTCCGCGGCGAGCTCCGCCCCGGCGGCACCGAGCGCGAGTGGTGCGACCCCGACGTGCTGCGCCGGCTGCGGCGCGCCTCGCTCGCCGCGCTTCGCCGCGAGGTCGAGCCGGTCGAGCCCGCAGGCGCTCGCGCGCTTCCTGCCCTCCTGGCACGGGATCGACCGCAGGGCTTCGCTGCGCGAAGCGCTCGTTCCGCTTCAGGCGCTCGCGCTGCCGGTCGGGCTCTGGGAGAGCGAGCTCCTGCCGCGCCGCGTACCGGGCTACCGGCCCGAGCAGCTCGACTCGCTCTGCGCGAGCGGCGAGGTCGTCTGGGTCGGAGCCGGGCTCGACCGCGTCGCCGTCTACTTCCGCGAGGACGCGGCGGCGCTCGGCTCGGTGCCGGCCGCCGCCGCCCCCGAGGGCGAGGCTCACGACGCGATCCGCGGGGCGCTCACCGGGCGCGCTCTTCTGGCACGACCTGCTCGACGAGACCGGCCTCGCCCCTGACGAGGCGCTGCCGGCGCTCTGGGACCTCGTCTGGGCCGGCGAGGTGACGAACGACGCCTGGACGCCGCTCCGCGCCGGGCGGCGAAACGGCGTTCCGAGGCCCGAGCGGCGGCCGCGGCGCTTCTCGCGCTCGCGCGGAGCCGGACCGACCGCCACGCAGGGCCGCTGGTCGCTCACCGAGCGGCTCTTCGCGGGCACGCCCGAGCGCCGCGCGCTCGCCGAGCTCCTGCTCGAGCGGCACGGGATCGTCACGCGCGACGGCGTCCGCGCCGAGGGCATCCCGGGCGGCTACGGCGCGGTGTACGCCGAGCTGCGCGCGCTCGAGACGCTCGGGCTCTGCCGCCGCGGCTACTTCGTCGAGGGCCTCGGCGGAGCGCAGTTCGCGCTCGGCGGCGCGGTCGAGCGGCTCCGCGAGCCGCGCGAGGCGGAGGAGGACGCCCGGCCGGTCGTGCTTCCGGCTGCCGACCCGGCGCAGCCCTACGGGGCGGCGCTGCCGTGGCCGAAGCGGTCCGGCGCGCGGGCGGCGCGAGTCGCCGGCGCCCACGTCGTGCTCGCCGGCGGCGAGGCTGTTCTCTATGTCGAGCGCGGCGGGCGCTCGCTCGTGCCGCTCCGCGACCCGGACGAGACGTGGCTCCGGCCCGCGCTCGACGCGCTCGTCGCGTACGTTCGCGGCGGTGGGGCGAAGCGGCTCGCGGTCGAGCGCTTCGACGGCGAGCCGGTGACCGAGAGCGACGTCATGCCGCTGCTCGTCGAGGCCGGCTTCCTCGCCGGCCCGCGCCGTGCCGTTCTGCGCCCGTGAGACGCCCTGTGCCGACCGGGCGTCTCACGCCGGGAGGGGGGCTCGGGGGAACCGGAAGACGGTTCCCCCTTGCGCGGGGGATGCGATGACTCTGCACGACAGTCGTGCCTGAGGGCGACACCCTCCACCGGGCCGCGGCGAGGCTCCAGCCGCTCGTCGGCGAGACGCTCGAGGTGGAAGCGGTCCACCCGCGTGCTCGAGCCGCGAACGTGGCACCGTCCCTCGACGGCCGGCGACTCGATTCGGTCGAGGCGGTCGGGAAGAACCTGGTCCTGCACTTCGAGGGTGG
>CAVTYN010000013.1:0-161626 GCA_963738895.1 uncultured Actinomycetota bacterium | reverse complement strand
GTCGTCCTCCGCTCACACCTGCGAATGAGCGGCCGCTGGTCGGTGAGGGCCTGCGGCCGGACGGTCGGGAGCCCGTGGCTCGTGCTGCGCGGCACCCAGCTCGAGGCTGTCCTCTGGGGCGGCCCCATCCTCGAGCTCCACACCCGCGCACTCGCGCGCCTCGGCCCGGACATCCTCGCCACGCCTCCGGGGCTCGACGCCATGCTCGCCCGCTTCCGCGCGGCCGACGGCACGCGCACGCTCGGGGAGACGCTCCAGGACCAGACCCTCGTCGCCGGCATCGGGAACATCTGGACGTCCGAGACCCTCTGGGAAGCGCGGCTCTCCCCGTGGCACCGTCTCGCGAATGTCTCCGAGCCCGACCGCCGGCTCGCCCTCGAGACCGCGGCGCGCCTGATGCGCGCTTCGGTCGAGGGCACGGGCGAGCCGCGCCGCCGCGTCTACCGACAGGCCGGCCGGCCCTGCCTGCGGTGCGGAACGGCGATCCGCGCGCGCGGCCAGGGCGACGCGAACCGCACCGTCTACTGGTGCCCTTCCTGTCAGCCGGGCCCCGATCAGGGGTAGGAGACCGCCGGCCCGCCGCGTAGAAGGACGCGTGGCATTCCGGGCACCGCACCTGTACCAGTCCCTGCGCGCGTTCTGCCTGGCCGCGTTCGCGGCGGAGCGGGGGGCCGAGCTTCCGTTCTCGTTCGAGGAGCATCCGACGCGCGACGGCCCGTCGCTCTACGAGTACCGGCCGCTCGTCCGGACGTTCGTCGCCGAGCAGGCACCGACGCTGCGCCGGCTCCCGGACACGCGAAACGCGATCGAGGACCTGCGCCGCGAGCCCGCAGCCGCGATCTTCGCCCATGCACACTCGGGCCTGGGGGCGACCGACGACGATGCGCTCTTCCGCACGATCCTCATGCCGACGCTGGTCGCCGTGGCGGAGCGCTCCGGTGGGTTCGACTGGCAGGACGATGCCTTCGAAGGGGCCTACGCCGACATCGAGCGCTCGCTGTTCGGCGATGCGCGCTCCTATGCGGCGATCGCACCGCTCGTCGGGCTCTCTGCCGGGGCGGCCGCCGACCTCGGCGACGGGATCGGCGTACGCCATGCCGTTCCCGGCGAGCTCTCCGGTCTCTGGCCGGAGGCGCTCGGCCTCATGCCGCCCGAGTTCGGTCGCGACGTCGACCGGCTCTGCGTGCTCGAGCTGACGCGCGAGCTCGACGCGAGCGAGGGCGAGTCGCCCGACGCCGCGGCGGAGCTCGCGGACGCCGTCAGCGCGCTTCGCCTCGCCACCGCCGGCGCGATCGCCGCCGGGCCCGTCGTGTTCGAGCGCCTCGACTTCCGGCCGCTTCGAATCTCGCCGCTCCTGCCGATTGCCGCCACCAGGCCGCGCGGAGAGGCGATCCGCCTCGACGCCGTCCGCGCCCGGGTGGCCGCCGATCTCCGCGTCCGCCTACCGCTCGCCGACGACGACCGGGGGCTCGGCGAGGCGCTCGACCGCTGGGAGCTCTCCCTCTTCGCCGACGACCCGTTCCGCTCCGGCCAGGTGCGGGACGCCCTGACCGCGCTGCTCGGCAGGGAAGACGGGGCCTGGGCGGCCTCGATGCGGTGCGCCGTCTTGCTCGAGGAGAAGACTGCCGACCGCATCGGGCTCGCGACCGAGCTCCGCGCGCCGGACGCCGGGCCCGCCGCCCGCGATGCGCTTCGGCGCGCCCTGGTCGAGACGCTCCTCCACGGCGACCGGCCGGGCCTCGTCGATTCGCTCGACGAGACGCTGCTCGGCGTCCGGCCGCAGCCCGCGAGCGTCCTCGCCGCCTGACCTACCCGCTGCTCCCCGGCGGCGGGACGATGACCCGGAACGTAACCGACCCGGAGTTGTCGGTCTCGTCCGCGTCGGCACCGTAGGCCGAGTCGACCGAGGCCGTGAGCGTCGTGACGCCGAGCCGCGTGAGCTTGACGGCGAAGTGGATCGGCGTCGCCATTCCGGGCTCCAGGAAGTCGAGGTCGCAATCGATCGTGGTCGTGCCGGTGCAACCGGACCCGCGCTCGGTGTACGGCGGGCCGTTGAGCTCCATTCCCGGGCCGAGAGCGATCGTCACGTGGACGGCGAGCGCGGTGCCGGTTCCCGCATTCGCGACGGAGAGATTGACGTCCTGGGCCTTCCCGATCGGCAACGTTCCGGAGACGGGCGGCACGATCAGCCGGAGGTCGTAGTAGCCGGATCCGATCGTGAGCTCGGAGCGAGGGTCGTAGTGCTGCCCGAGCGCCGAGGCGAGATGTGTCCCGTAGCTCACCACGTAGAGCGCCGCGATCGCCGCGAGAGCCGGGCCCGCCCATGATCGGCGCCGCGCCAGCGCGAGCCACGAGCTCACCGAGAAGATCGCGAAGGCCGGCGCCGCGAACAACAGGTAGCTCGCCTTGATCTCCTTCCCTCCGAGCTGTGGGTAGCGGACGACCTGTGCCACGAGCGCCACGAGCCCGACGACCACCACGAGCGCGAGCAAGGCGAGCGCCGGGTCCTGGTCGCCCGCTCCCCGGCGGCGGAGCAGGCGGACGACCGCCGGGATCCCGAAGGCGGCGAGCCCGCCGATCGCGAGTGCGTCGCCCACGAAGCCGAAGATGCTCTGCGACGACGCCGTCACCCGGTCGAGAGTGGTCGGGTCGCTCCAGCCGTCTCGGTGGAACGCGCCGAACCAGTCGCTCCAGAGGTCTGCGTGCAACTGCGGGAGGAGCTCGTTCGCGAACCGCTCCCTGTAGGGGTGGAGCAGCAGCGAGCCGATGGGAGCCGAGACGTAGAAGGAGAGCGGCTCGCCGCCCGTGACCATCGCGCCGGGCCGCTCGAGGTTCCCCTGGAACGGGTTGCCCCAGGTGTAGGCCGCGTACCCGAGCCACGGGCCGGCGAGGAGCGCCGCCGCTCCCGCGGTGGCGACCGCGAAGCGAACGGCTCGCCTTCGCCCGATCCAGAGCGCGGTCGCAACTGCACAGACGAACACGACGACCGCGCTCTGGCGGGTGAGCATCCCGAGGCCGCAAGCGGCTCCCGCCGCGAGGCCGAGCCGGACGGGCCATCCGCGCCGCTCCGCGCGGATGACGAACAGGACTGCGACGGCGCAGAGGAGCGCCGTCGTCGTCTCCGGATGGAAGAGAGCTCCGAGTCGAAGGGTGACGGGGTAGGCCATGACGAAGCCGGCGGTCGCGAGCGCCCGCCCGGCATGGCCGGGCCAGATCTCCCGTGCGATCAGCGCCGAGACGAGGACGAGGCCGGCCGCCGCGCCGAGCGAGAGCAGCTGCCCTGCCGACCACTGCTCGCTCCGCCCGAGCGCGACCGCCTCGTCGAGGGCCCAGAGACCGGCAAGCACGGCTCCTGCGATACCGAGCCCCCGCCACCTCCGAGCCGCCGACATGACTGCGGCGACCGAGCCGAGGACGAGGGCCAGCCAGAGCAGGCGCGTAGCGAGGTTTGACGAGAGCTGGACTGGGAGCGGCGGAAGCAACCGAACCAGATGCTCGGCCCCGACGGCGGCGAACTCGAAGAGCGGTGGCGCCGAGTACTCGTAGCTGACATATGCCGGCGGGATCCAGCCGTGGCCGTCGATGTACTGGGCGTTGAGGAGGTACTCGCCCGCGTCCAGGGGCATCGTGCGGCCCGCAGTCGTGATCGCCTGCCAGCCGAACAGGAGAAACGCGCCTCCCGCAAGGGCGACGACGACCAGCCTGACTCGCCTCGAGCCGGCGAGCGACTGCGCCCGGGAGCCGGCTGCCATTGCGGGACATTATGGCGTCACGGAATTGGCACGGACACGTCACATGTTCCTCGCTACCGTCGGGTGATGGACGAGGCAGAGGCTGTGCTGGAACGAATCGAGCGGATCCAGGCGCTCGACCGGGCGGACGCTCCGGCAGGCGTGCTGCTCGACGAGCTCCGACGGCTCGTCTCCGAGGCGGAGGAGTGGGCGCGTGCCGAGGGAGACGTCCGTGCACGTGCAGCAACCGCCTCGCTCGGAGCGGACGTGGCCAGGCTCGAGGAGGTGACGCTGAGGACGCGAATCGGCTGACAGGTGAAGGAACCGGCCTCGGTGAGGCGAATGGGGGTGGCAGATGGCTATTGCGCGTCTACTTCCGCGTCCGGGCATTCGCATTGGGGCGAAGGCCAAGGCGCCCGCGCAGACGCAGGTGATCTCGCTCGCGAACCAGAAGGGCGGCGTCGCGAAGACGACGACCACCCTGAACCTCGGCGTGGCCTTGGCCGAGAAGGGGCTTCGCGTGCTCTGTATCGACCTCGACCCGCAGGGGAACCTGACGATGTCCCAGGGCATGAACCCCGACACGATCGAGCGGTCGATGTTCGACGTGCTCGTTCACCGGGCTCCGATCGCCGACGTCATCGTCACGCGGGAGATCGATATCGCCGTGGCCTCGATCGACCTCGCAGGCGCCGACATGTCGCTGTCGAGCCAGATCGGCCGCGAGCGGGCGCTCCAGAAGGCGCTCGAGCCGGTCCGTTCGAACTACGACTACATCCTCATCGACACCCCGCCGTCGCTCGGCCTGCTGACGATCAACGCGTTCGTCGCGTCGACCGGCGTCATCGTCCCGGTGCAGACCGAGTACCTCTCGCTGCGCGGCCTCGTGCAACTCGAGAACACCCTGCAGATGGTGCGAGAGAACCTGAACCCGCACGTCCACATCGTCGGGATCCTTCCCACGATGTACGACCGGCGCGTGACCCACTCGCGCGAGGCCGACGAGATCCTGCGCGAGAACTTCGGGAAGCTTGTCTTCAACACCCGGATCCGGAAGACGATCCGCTACGCGGAGGCACCTGTGAAGGGCGCCTCGATCATCGCCTACGAGCCCGACGGCGAGGCAGCGGAGCTCTACCGTGACCTGGCCAAGGAGGTGCTCAGTGGCGAGAAAGCGCGTTAGCATGCGTGAAGGCCCGCTGGCCGAGCTGTTCCGCGCGACCGAGGCGGGCAGTCAGCCCAAAGGGAGTGGCGGCGGGCGCGCCCGCAAGCAACCGGAGCCGGAAGCGCAGACCGAGATCCTTTCCGTCGTCCCCGAGCCGGAGCGCGGCGAGGTGCCCGCGCCCGAGAAGCCGCAGGCCGAGGAGCCGCCGGTCGCCCGCTGGCTCGAGCCGCTTCCCGAGAACCCGGCGCGCCTCGAACGGCCGCGTGAAAGCGACTCGTACCTCGCGGTCATCCGCGTGGTCGGAGTCGGCGGCGCTGGGCTGAACGCTCTCGACCGGATGATCGACGCCGGCATCACGCAGGTCGACTTCATCGCGGTCAACACCGACATCCAGCAGCTCCAGATGAGCGACACGTCGACGAAGATCCACATCGGCAGCGAGCTCACCGAAGGCCTTGGCTCGGGCGCAGATCCCGAGATCGGCCGCCGGGCGGCCGAGGACAGCTACGACGCGCTCAAGCGCGCGCTGCGCGGCTCGGACATGGTGTTCGTGACCGCAGGCGAGGGTGGCGGCACCGGCTCCGGTGCGGCACCCGTCGTCGCCCGGATCTCGCGCGAGCTCGGCGCGTTGACCGTCGGGATCGTCACGACGCCGTTCAAGTTCGAGGGCAGCCGCCGCTCGAAGCAAGCCGACGCCGGCGTGGACGCGCTTCGGGCCGAATGCGACACGATCATCGTCATCCCGAACGATCGGCTGCTCGAGGTGCTGGACAAGTCGACCTCGATGCTCGACGCGTTCCGGATCGCCGACGACGTGCTCCGCCAGGGCGTCCAGGGGATCTGCGACCTGATCACGAACCCCGGCCTGATCAACCTCGACTTCGCGGACGTGCGGACGGTCATGAAGGACGCCGGCTCGGCGCTGATGGGCATCGGCTTTGCCGAGCATGGCGAGTCCCGGGCCCGCGAGGCGGCCGAGCTGCGCGCTCCGCAGCCCGCTCATCGAGACCGAGATCACGGGCGCCCGCGGCATCCTGCTCTCGATCGCAGGCGGCGACGACCTCTCCCTCTACGAGGTGAACGAGGCGGCGGAGGTCGTCCGTGCGGCGGCCACCGACGACACCAACATCATCTTCGGCGCGACGATCGACGAGCGGCTGACCGGCCAGATCTGGATCACCGTGATCGCCACCGGGCTCGGCGGCCCGCGACGCCAGCGGTCTCTCGACCGGCGTCACCCGCAGCAGCGACCCATTCGAGACACCCTCGTTCCTCACTGGCTGACGGCAGAGCCGCATCAGGCTCGGCAGCGGAGGTGCCGGCTTAGCCGGCGCCTCCGCGGAACGGGTCAGGCCCGCGGCAACCCGCCGATAGGCTCCGCGTATGAGAGGCGTGGTTGCCGCGGGCCATCCCCTCACGGCACGCGCAGGCGCCCGGGTGCTCGAGGAGGGTGGGAATGCCGTCGACGCGTGCGTGGCGGCGACCTTCGCCGGCGGCGTCTGCGAGAGCTTCCTGACGAGCCCGGCCGCCGGCGGGTTCATGCTCGTCCATCGGGCGCGTGACCGCTCGACGCGTCTCGCCGACTTCTTCGTCTCCGCGCCCGGGCTCGGGCTCAAACGCTCGAGAGCGGGGGAGATGGAGGCGATCGACGTCGGGTTCGGCGAGAGCACGACGACCCAGCCGTTCCTGATCGGGCCGGCCACGGTCGCCGTTCCCGGAGCCGTCGCCGGCCTCGAAGCCGCCCACCGCGCCTACGGACGTCTGCCGTGGAAGGAGCTCCTCGCAGCCGGCGATCGAGCTCGCCCGCAGCGGGATCGAGCTGTCGCGGCCGCAGGCGCACATGCACGGGCTCCTCGACCCGATCATCCGCCACTCCGACGAGGCCCGGCGTGTCTACAGCTCTCCCGGCGGCGCCCGCCTCGTCGCCGGCGACACACTGCGACTCCCGGACCTGGCCGACACGTTCGAGGCGATCGGCCGTCGCGGCGCTGCCGCGGTCTACCGAGGCGAGCGCGCCCGTGCGATCGTCGCCACGGTCCGAGACGGCGGCGGCGATCTGACCCTCGCCGACCTCGCCGCCTATCGGGTCGTCTGGCGCCGCCCGGTGCGGGTCCCCTACCGCGGGCACGAGATCGTCTCCAATCCGCCGCCGTCCTCCGGCGGCGATCCTGATCGCCTATGGGCTCGCGCTTCTCGCGAGGCTGCCGGACGGCCCCCCTCGGGAGCGCGGAGACGCTCGCCGCGCTCGCCGACGTCATGCGCGAGCAGGACCGTGCCCGCGGCGGCAGCTTCGGCCGCGACCTTCACCGGGGCGGTCTGGCCGCCCGCATGCTCGCGCCCGCCGCGCTCGGAGCGGCCAGGCGCCGCATCGTGCGCCGGCACGCGGGTGTGGCCGAGCTCGTCTCGCCGGGCGGCACCACGCACGTCTCCGCCGTGGACGGCGACGGGAACGCGGCCGCCGTATCGACCTCGACCGGCTCGGGATCCGGCGTGATCGTGCCGGGAACGGGGATCTACCTGAACAACATGCTCGGCGAGCCCGACCTCGTCGGCGGCGCCCCGCTCCAGCCGGGCCGGCGCCTGACGAGCATGATGGCCCCGACGATCGTCCTCGCGCCCGACGGCAGGCCGCGCCTGGTCGTCGGCAGCGCCGGCTCCGCCCGGCTGCGCGGCGCGATCATGCAGATCGTCGCGAACGTCCTCGCGCACGACCTCGGCGTCGAAGCCGCGATCGACGCCCCCAGGATCCACGTCGACGAGCCGCACGTCCACTGCGAAGGCGGCCACGATCCCGCCGAGCTCGACCGGCTCGCGGAGCTCGGCTACGACGTCGTCCGCTGGCGACGGCGCAACCTCTTCTTCGGAGGTGCCGCAGCCGTCGAGCTCCTGCCGGACGGCTCGGCTGCCGCCGCAGGCGATCCCCGGCGCGGAGGGGCCGGCCTGATCGTCCAGTGAGCGTCCGAGTGCGATACGCCGAGCCCGGCGACGCGAGCAGGCTCGTCGAGCTCGCGACTGCGATCGCCGGCGAGCCCGAGGGCTGGCTCCTCGCCGAGTCCCAGTGGCGAAGCGAGGGCGACGAGCGTCGGTACATCAGGGCGCTGCAGCGCCACCCGGACGCGGCGCTGTTCGTCGCCGAGGTCGACGGCGGCCCGGTGGTCGGCCGGCTCTCGCTGATGCGCGACCCCCACCCCGCGAGCGGGCACGTCGCCGACCTCGGCCTGATGGTCGCGGCCTCGCACCGGCGGCAGGGAGTCGGCGCCGCACTGATGACCGCGGCCGAGCACTGGGCTCGCACCGCGCGGGTGCGGAAGCTCGAGCTCCATGTCTTCCCCCACAACGACCCGGCGATGAGGCTCTACGAGAAGCTCGGGTACGAGCGCGAGGGAGTCCGCCGGCGCCACTATGTCCGCGCCGACGGGAGCTATTCGGACGTCTTCCTGATGGCGAAACAGCTGTAACGTCAGGGGATGCCGGTGCCGTTCTTCCGCCCCGAGATCGCAGGCCTGACGCCCTATCAGCCCGGGAAGCCGGTCGAGGACGTTCAACGCGATCTCGGACTCGAGCGGGTCGTGAAGCTCGCCTCCAACGAGGGGCCGTTTCCGCCCTTCCCGGCCGCCGTCGCCGCGATGGAAGCCGCCGAGACCGAGCTGAACCGCTACCCGGACGGCGGCGCCTATCGCCTCCATCACGCGCTGGCGGCACGCCACGGGGTCCACCCCGAGGAGGTCTGCGTGGGCTCCGGGGCCGACGGCTGCCTCGACCTGCTGAGCCAGGCGGTGCTCGGCCCGGGCGACGAGGTCGTCTGCGGCTGGCCGTCGTTCCCGAGCTACGTGGTCTACGCCGCGAAGCAGGGCGCAGCCGTGACGAAGGTGCCGCTCCGCGACCATCGCTACGACCTCGACGCCCTGGTCGACGCGATCGGCCCGAGAACGAAGATCGTCTACGTCTGCCTCCCGAACAACCCGACGGGGACCGTGAACAGCCGCGCCGAGCTCGACGCGTTCCTCGAGCGGGTCCCCGACGGCGTCCTCCCGGTGATCGACCAGGCCTACTTCGAGTATGTCGACGATGCGGACTATCCCGACGCGATCGCCGAGCACGTCCGGGCGGGGCGACGGCTCGTCGTCACGAGAACGTTCTCGAAGATCTACGGCCTCGCCGGCCTCCGGATCGGTTACGCAGTCGGCCCCTGGGACGTGTGCGAGGCCATGGTCAAGGTGCGACGGCCCTTCGACGTCTCGACGACCGCGCAGGTCGCGGCTCTCGCGAGCCTCGACGAGGCCGGCGAGATCGCAAGCCGCCGGCTAGCGAACCGACACGGCCTCGAGGAGCTGACCAGGATCCTCGGAGAGCACGGGCTCGAGCCGGTTCCGGGCGCCGTCGCGAACTTCGTGTTCGTCGAGCTCGGCGAGGACGCCGCGCCCCTCTTCGAGCGGCTCCTGCAGGAGGGCGTGATCGTGCGCCCGCTTGCCGGATTCGGCGCCCCGACGGCGATCCGGATCTCGGTGGGGGCCCCCGACGAGCTCGGGTTCCTCGCTGCGGCGCTCGGTCGCATCGGGCGTTAGCCCACGGACGCCTGCAACCTGCCCTATCCACCGGGATCTGCGATGCTCCGGTCGGGATGAGCGAGACGATCGTGGTCGGGTTCGACGGCAAGGAGACGTCCGGGCGGGCGCTCGCCGGCGCGATCGAGACCGTGAAGGCCGGTGGCGGCAAGGTCGTGGTCGTCGTGGTCGAATACCAGGTGTTCGACCCTGGGGTGCCGAGCATGGTCAATCTCGACCTGACGACGATCAGAGAGCCCACGCCGCTCGTCGCGCTCGAGCCGAGCGAGGAGCTCGAGGCGATCCTTCAGGAGGCGGAGAAGCGCGTCGACGCAGCCGGGGTGGAAGGCGTGTTCGTGTGGGCCTACGGCGACCCCGGGCGCATCATCGTCGACGCGGCGCGCGACAACGGTGCGACGAAGATCATGATCGGCGCCGACCATCACGGCTTCGTCGGCAGGCTGTTCGGCGACGATATCGAGGCCGAGGTCAAACGCGAGACCGGCGTCGAGGTCGTCGTCGTCGACTAGAGACAGGGCGCGCGTCTCCTCGAGAGCCGTGCTCTAACGTTCATCCGTGCCCGGCCTGCAGCTCAGCGCTCGCTTCGCGCTCCTCCGGAACAGCCGGTTCCGCCTGCTCTTCTTCGCGACCGCGGCGTCCGGGATCGGCAACTGGCTGGCGGTCATCGCCCTCCAGGTCGACGTCTACGATCGGACCCACTCCGCCTGGTGGGTCGGGGAGCTCCTGATCGCGAACATTCTTCCTGCGGTCTTCATCGGGCTCCTGCTCGGCCCCGTCGTCGACCGGTTCTCGAGGAAATGGCTGATGATCGCCTCCGACGTCGGGCGGCTGGCAGTGTTCCTCCTCCTCCCGTTCGCCGGCTCTGCGGCGGAGGTCGTGGTGCTCGCCGCACTGGCGGGGATCGGAAATGCCTTCTTCCGCCCGGCGGTGCTCGCAGGGATCCCGAATCTTGTCCCGGCCGGGGAGCTCGGGACCGCGAACGCCCTCCTTCAGCTCGTCGAATGGACGGCGACCGCACTCGGGCCGCTTCTCGGCGGAGTGATCGTCGCAGCCTCGGGGCCGAATCTCGCCTATCTCGTGAACGCGGTCACATTCGGCGTCTCGGCCGCGCTCGTCGCCTTGATCCCCGCGAGGCTCCTTCAGAGCGACCGGCCGATCGGGCGGGGGCGGTGGAGCGACCTCGCGGAGGGCTACTCGGTCGTCCGCCACACCCGGGCGCTGCTGTGCGTCCTCGTGGTCTGGTCGATCGTGATGGCCGCGAGCGGGATCATCAACGTCGCCGAGGTGTTCCTCGCGCGCGAGTCGTTCTCGGCGGGCGACTTCGGCTTCGGCCTCCTGTGGGCAGGGTCGGGGATCGGGCTCGTGATCGGCGGGCTCGCCGCCGCGCCGCTGATCGAGCGAAACCTCGGCACGGCGTACGTGCGTTTCCTCGCCATCTTCGCGGTCGGGCTCGGCTGCACGGCGGCGGCGCCGAACGTCTGGGTCGGGGCGGCGGCAATGGTGCTCTTCGGCTTCGGCAACGGCGGCGCGCGTCGTCGCCAACATCACGCTCGTGCAGCGCGGCGCGCCCGACCGCGTCCGCGGCCGCGCGTTCACGTTGCTCATGAGCGTCAACTACGCGTTCCTCGGGCTCTCGTTCGTGCTGGCCGGGCCGCTCACGAACGCGTACGGAGCTCGCTGGGCCTATCTCATCGCCGGTTCGACCGTCCTCGTCGCCGCCGCCATCGCCGTCCGGTTCACGCGCGGGATCGAGGTCGACCTGGCCCCGGCGGTCGCGCGCAGCGCATGACGGCTCGAGAGCTCGCCGCCGCGGTCCGCGCCGGTGAGACGCGCGCGCTCGCCCGGGCGATCTCGCTCGTCGAACGCGGCGACCCCGAGGCCCGGGAGCTCGTCCGGCTGCTCTTCCCCGACACGGGCCATGCCCACGTCGTCGGGGTGACGGGCTCCCCGGGCGTGGGAAAGTCGAGCCTGATCTCGGCGCTCGTCGGCGAGGTCCGGTCGGATGGGCGCACTGCGGGCGTGATCTCGGTCGACCCGACGAGCCCATTCACCCACGGAGCCGTCCTCGGCGACCGGATCCGCCTCTCCGACCACTTCCTCGACCCGGGCGTGTTCATCCGCTCGATGGGGACGCGCGGGCACGAGGGCGGGCTCGCCGAGGCGACGCTGCAGGCGGCGCTCCTTCTCGACGCCTCCGGGAAGGACATCGTGTTCGTCGAGACGGTCGGTACCGGCCAGAGCGAGATCGGGATCCGCTCGCTGTCGGACACCGTCGTGCTCGTCCTCCAGCCGGGCTCGGGCGACGCCGTTCAGGCGCTCAAGGCCGGGATCATGGAGATCCCCGACGTGATCGCCATCAACAAGCGCGACCACCCGCAGGCGGCCGCGACCCGGGCGGACGTGCGGCAGATGCTCGCCCTGGGCGGCGGTCAGCTGCCGCCGATCGTGCTCGACAGAGGCCGTTTCGGGCGAAGGGGTCGACGAGCTGCTCGCGGCGATCGAGGAGCACAAGGCCGCCCTCGAGTCCGCCGGAGCCCTCGCCGATCGGCGCGCCCGCAACCTCGCGGCCGAGGTGTACGCGGTCGCCTCGGCACGTGCTCGCCGACATCTGGAAAATGCAGTGCGCGACGACCCGGAGCTCTCGCGGCTCCTCGACCAGGTACGACTCCGTCAGCTCGACCCGCTGACGGCGGTGCACGAGATCCTCCACAAGGTGTTCAGGATTGGCGACGAGAACGACTCCGACACTCGCTGACGTCCAGGCCGCGCGCGACACGGTCGGGGCGCGCGTGCGCGTCACGCCGGTCTACACGTCGGAGTCGCTCTTTCGCGAGACCGGCCGGCCGTCGCTGCTCAAGGCAGAGAACCTCCAGCGGACCGGCTCGTTCAAGATCCGCGGCGCCGTCAACCGCATGGCGACGCTCTCGCCCGCCGAGCGCGAGGCCGGCGTGATCGCGGCGAGCGCCGGCAACCACGGCCAGGCGGTGGCGTGGGCGGCGCGCGAGCTCGGCATCCCGGCGACGATCTACATGCCCCAGGACGCGCCGATGGCGAAGGTCGAGCCGACCCTCAACTACGGCGGGGAGGTCGTGCTGACCGGCTCGGGGTTCGACGAGGCGCTCGCGGAGGCGCTCGAGCGCGTGGAGCAGACCGGCGCGACGTTCGTCCACGCCTTCGACGACGAGCACGTGATCGCGGGCCAGGGCACGATCGGGCTCGAGCTCGCCGAGCAGATCCCGGATCTCGGCACCGTGCTGATCCCGGTCGGCGGCGGCGGGCTCGCCGCCGGCATCGCGACCGCGCTTCGCGGGCTCCGGCCAGACGTCCGGCTCGTCGGGATCGAGGTCGACCGGCACACCCACACGATCGCCGACGGGATCGCGGTGAAGCAGCCCGGGGAGCTGACGATGAGCATCCTCGACCGGCTGCTCGACGACCTGGTCGTCGTCGGCGACCACGAGATCAGCGACGCGATCACGCTGCTGCTCGAGCGCTCGAAGCTTCTCGTCGAGGGCGCCGGCGCGGTGAGCGTTGCGGCGCTGCTCGTCGGGCAAGGCCGGCGGCTCGGGCCCGGTCTGCGCGGTGCTCTCGGGCGGGAACATCGATCCGACGACGCTCATCTCCGTCCTCCGGCACGGGATGACCGTCGAGGGTCGCTACCTGGCCATGCGGACACGGCTCGTCGACCGGCCGGGCGAGCTGATCCGCGTCTGCGAGCTGGTCGCGGCCGAACGGGGCAACATCGTGCAGATCGAGCACCGCCGTGAGGGATTCCATCTCGATGTCGGAGACGTCGGGCTCGACCTCACCGTCGTGATGCGCAACGAGGCGCACTGCCAGCGCCTGATCGACGCGTTGGAGCAGAATGGGTTCCCCGTGGAGCGTGTCCGCTGATGCAGCCGAAGCCGTTCTTCGCGGAGCTGCCCGACGAGGCCGACCCCGAGAAGATCGCGGGGATCACGCACGTCTACGTGTTCGACATCGCCGGCGAGGGCCGGTGGCAGGTCGAGCTGCTCGACGGGAAGCTCGTGGTGACCGAGGGTGCCGAAGGCGACGGCGATGTCCTGTTCTCGATGTCGGCGGACACGTTCGACCGGATCACCGACCGCAAGCAGAACCCGATGCTTGCCTACATGACCGGCAAGGTCAAGGTCTCGGGAGATATCAAGGCGGCGATGGACCTCCAGAACATCCTCTAGGCGACCCGTGTCGAAGAACCTCGTCCTCGCCGCGATGATCTTCGCCGTGTCGATGATGTTCATCGACCAGACGATCGTCTCGATCGCGGCGCCGAACATCCAGCGCGAGCTCGGGCTCACGAGCACCGGGATCCAGTGGGCGATCAACTCCTACCTGCTCGCGCTCGCGGCGTTCTTCGCGTACGGCGGCCGGCTCGCCGACACGCTCGGGCACCGGAGGATGGTCACGACCGGGATCATCGTCTTCGCGCTGGCGTCGCTCTTCTGCGGCTTGACCCCGAAAGGCAACTTCGCCGAGGGCTGGCTGATCGCGTTCCGCGCCGTCCAGGGCTTCGGCGGGGCGCTCATGTTCCCGGCGGCGCTCGCGATCGTCGTCCAGACCTTCCAGCTGAACGAGCGCGGCAAGGCGCTCGCGCTGTTCTTCGGGATCGCCGGCGGCCTGACCGCCGTCGGGCCCTCCCTGGGCGGGTTCCTGACCCAGTGGACCTGGCGGGCGATCTTCTGGGTGAACCTCCCGGTCGCGGCGGTCGCCCTCGTCCTGACCGCGCTCGCGAAGCCCGTCGACGACGAGCCGGCGCGCCCCGATCGACTACCGCGGGCTCGTCCTGATCGCCGGCGGCGTGGCGATCAGCATCTTCGGCTTCCAGCAATCGGCGACGTGGGGCTGGGCCGATCCCAAGACGATCGGCTGCATCGTCGCCGGGGCGCTGCTCCTGGTCGTCTTCGTGCTCGTGGAACGTGGCGTCCCCTCGCCGCTGATCGACGTCAGGATCTTCCGGATCAAGCCGTTCTTCGTCGAGAACCTCGTCCTCTTCGTCTCGAACCTCGTGTTCGTCCCGGTCTTCTTCTTCGCGAGCGAGTACGCGCAGGTCGCGCTCGGGAAGTCGGCGTCGTCCGCGAGCCTGGTGCTCCTCTACTTCTTCCTCGGGTTCGTCGTCGCGGCCCAGATCGGCGGCCGCATGCTCGATCGCATCGGCGCGAAACGCCCGGTCGTCGTCGGATGCACCCTCGCGGCGGTCGGGTTCTGGCTCTGGGCGAGAGAGGTCGACGAAGCTGAGCTCGGGCGGCGAGATCGGCTACATCATCCTCACGGGCGCCGGGATGGGCCTGATGCTCGGGCCGGCGAGCACCGACGCGGTGAACCGCGCCTCCCGCCTCTCCTACGGCGAGGCGACGGGGATCACGCAGACCGTGCGGAACTACGCCGCGAGCCTCGGCCTCGCGGTCCTCGGGAGCCTGCTCGTGTCGCAGCTTCACTCGCGGGTGACCACCTCACTGGTCGGCCAGGGCCTCCCGCGCCCGGAGGCCTCGGCGCAGGCCTCGCAGATCGCCCAGTCGAAGAGCGGCGATGCGACGACGGCGGTCCCGCACTTCATCCGCCTCGACTTCGCCTACGCGATCCAGTCGGTCCTGTACTCGATGGCGGCGATCATGGCGGTCGCGGCGATCGTCGGCTTCGTCGGCCTCTCGCGGGGAGTCCAGCAGGAGGCGACGGAGCCCGTCCGCGAGCCCGCGGTCGGGGGTGCTTAGGGTCGGCTCTATCCGTATGCTCCCGCCGTGATTCGCGGAGCGTTTGCCGCTGCATTGACGCCGCTCGCGGACGGAGGGACCAGGCTCGACGAGGACGCCTTCGCGCCGTACGCCGGCTGGCTCGCCGACGGGGGCGTCGACGGGATCCTGGCGACCGGGACGACGGGGGAGGGGATCCTGCTGACCCATGCCGAGCGGCGCCGGGTCGTCGAGCTCTACGTCGACGCCGCTGCCGGGCGCCTCCCGGTCGCCGCGCACTGCGGCGCGCAGACGACGGCCGAGACCGCCGCCCTCGCCGCGCACGCGGCCGAGGCCGGAGCCGACGCGGTCGCGGTGATCGCCCCGCCGTTCTTCCCGCTCGACGCTGCCGCGCTCGAGGCGCACTTCACGGCAGCGGCGGCCGCGTGCGCGCCGCTTCCGTTCTACGTCTACGAGTTCGCGGCACGGAGCGGCTACCAGGTGCCCGTCGCCGTCGTCGAGCGGCTGCGCGAGAGCACCCCGAACCTGCGCGGGCTCAAGGTGTCGGACAGGCCGTGGGAGGCGGTCGAGCCGTACCTCCTCGACGGCCTCGACGTCTTCATCGGGGCGGAGTCGCTCGTCGCCCGCGGCCTCGCGAACGGGGCGGCGGGCGCGGTGTCCGGGCTCGCTGCCGTCTTCCCCGAGGTCGTCGCGGCGCTCGTCCATGAGCCGTCCGAGGAGCGCTCGGTCGAGGCAGACCGGCTCCGCGCCGTCCTCGACCGCTTCCCGTTCCAGGCTGCGGCGAAGATCGTCGCAGCGAGGCGCGGCGTCGCGATCCGGCCCGACGTGCGCGCCCCGCTCCGCACGCTGACGCACGCCGAGCTCGACGCGCTCGAGCTGCCGTGATCCTCGTCGCCGGCGCCGGGGCGATGGGGGCCGGGATCGCCTACCGGCTCGCGGAGCGCGGCGCAGACGTCGTCCTCTGCGACCGGGGCGAGATCGCGTCGGGCTCGACGTCGCGGGCCATGGGCGGCGTTCGCCAGCAGTTCTCCACCGCAGCCGAGGTTCGCCTGGCCCAGGAGAGCATCGCGTTCTTCGCCGAGCTCGGGCCGCCGTTCTTCCACCAGGTCGGATATCTGTTCCTGGCGACCACCGAGGAGGGGCTCGCGGCGCTCGAGGAGCGGCGGGAGCTGCAGGCCGGCCTCGGCGTGCCGGTCGAGCGGGTCGACGCCTCGTTCGTCGCCGGTCTCGAGACGAGCGACGTCCTCGGCGCGGTCTTCTGCGCCGAGGACGGGGTCGCCGACCCGCCCGCGGTCGCGCGCGAGCTCGTCCGCCGCGCCGTCGAGCACGGCGTCGACCTGCGCGAGCACACGCCGCGCCGAGGAGCTGCTCGATCGAGGCCGACGCGATCGTGATCGCCTGCGGGCCGTGGTCGGCGGAGCTCGGGAGGCTCGTCGGGGTCGAGCTGCCGATCCGCCCGCTCTGCCGCCAGCTCCTCGCGACCAGCTCGCTCCACCCGCCGCCCGAGACGCTTCCCATGGTGGTCGAGGCCGAGACCGGGTTCCATTTCCGCCGCCGGGGCGAGCGGCTCGTGCTCGCGATGTCCGACCCGGAGCCGCGCTGGACGTTCGAGACACACGGTCGACGAGTCGGTCTTCGACGACCGTCTGGCACGGCTGGCGCACCGCTTCCCGGCCGCCGCGAGGCCTCACGATCGCCGACGCGTGGGCCGGTCTCTACGACATGACGCCCGACGCGCACCCGATCCTCGGCAAGGTCGGCGAGGGCGTGTACGCGGCGTGCGGCTTCTCGGGGCACGGGTTCATGCAGTCGCCCGCGGTCGCCGTCGCGATCGCCGAGGAGGTCCTCGACGGCGCCTCGACGCTCGACCTCTCGCCCTATCGCCTCGACCGCTTCGCCGACGGCGTCGTGTTCCCGGAGTCGGTTGTCCTGTAGCTGGTGGAGGGTGTCGGACACCGCGCTCGTCCCTCAGTCCGAAATCGGAGCGAGGCACGGTGTCCGACACCGCCTTCTGCGTATCGTCTGACGAAGCGTTCAAGGCGGTGTCCGACACCGTTCTCGGGAAGGGCCGTTGCGATGGCACCGGCGCGGTGTCGGACACCGACACCTCGCCTCGACTAGGCTCAGATCATGTGCTTCGACCTCGATTCGTCGCCGCCGATCCCCGTGATCGCCGGCGCGGCGGTGTCGCACGAGGATCTCGTCCTCGAGGCCGCCGACGGGAACCGCCTCGCGGCCTTCGCAGCTCATCCCGACGAGCCGGCCGACGACCGGGATCGTCGTCATGCCCGACGTCCGCGGCCTCTACCGCTTCTACGAGGAGGTCGCCCTGCGTTTCGCCGAGCGCGGCTACGAGGCCGTCGCGATCGACTACTTCGGCCGCAGCGCGGGCGCAGAGAAGCGAGACGACGACTTCCCGTACATGGAGGAGATGGCGAAGACCACGCCGGAGGGCATCCAGGCCGACGTGGGCGCCGGCGTCGCCTATCTGCGCGGGCTGGGCGTGACCTCGGTGCTCACGGTCGGGTTCTGCTTCGGGGGCCGCCACTCCTGGCTCTCGACGGCGGGCGGCCACGGGCTCGCCGGCGCGGTCGGCTTCTACGGGTCGACCGGCGAGCGAAACGGCCAGCCCGGCCCGACCGCCCGCGCCGCCGAGCTGCACCGGGCCGATCCTCGCGCTCCAGGCCGGAGACGACAAGAACATCACCGCCGAGGACAACCGGGCCTTCGCCGAGGCGCTCACCGCCGCCGGCGTCCCGTACGAGCTCGTCACCTACGACGGCGCGCCCCACAGCTTCTTCGACCGCAAGTACGACGAGTACGCCGAGGCCTCCGAGGATGCGTGGAACCGCACCCTCGAGTTCATAGCCCGCGTCGGCTCGAGCTAGGTCTGAAAGGGATTCGAGCACCAGCAGGGCGCTTGCGTCCTGCAGCTGCTGGTAGTTGTACGAGTAGACCGCGGGAAGCGTGAGCTTGTCGATCGTCGAGGCTTCCTTCGTGTCGGGGTCGGTCGGGAGCGGCGGCTTGTCGAGCGGAAGCGTGTCGCGGAGCGGCTGGTCGAGCTGCTTCTTCAGGTTCTCCCGCTGCAGGTAGAGCAGCGTGGAGGGCGGCGAGCCGGCCGGAGGCGGCATGAACGCCACGATCGACTTGATCGACGGCAGGAACTTGAACGTGTAGAGGGCGATCTCGAGCGCCTCGCGGCGGACGAGGCGGCCGCGCAGCTCGGTCGGCTTGCCGCTCGCGATCGAGCAGCCCGCGCCGCCGATGCCGCACAGCTGCTCCTTCCACGTGCTCGCCGACGGGACGACGTCGATCCCGGCCGCGCTCGCGGCCTTCTTCTTCACCGCGATGTTCGACACCGCGATGTTGTGGGTGCCGCTCGTCACCTGCGGCGGGCCGGCGACGACCGCGAGGAGCGGGGCGCCCGCCTTGTTCAGCTTGTACTCGCGCGCGACGTGCTGGGCGATCTGCGTCGCCATCTGGCCCGTCGTGCCGCTGTCGGGCTTCCAGTTGGACCAGCCCTTCGCCGAGACCCCGCTGCCCGAGCTGGGCTTCGCGACGAGAACCACGAGCCCGACGATCGCAGCGATCCCGATGACGGCAAGACCGCCGTAGATCAGCGCGAACCGCAGCTTGTAGCGGCCGGTCGGCTTGATGATCGTGTCGGGAACCGGCGAGGAGCGGTCCGGGGCGGCCTCGTCGCTCACGCGTTGAACTCCACCGGCGGGGCGTCCTTGTCCTTGTCGTCGCGCTTGTCGTCCTTGTCGTCTCTCTTGTCGCGCGAGTAGTTCATGAAATGAGGCCAGACGCTCTCGTCGGTCCAGTCGATCTGCGGGCGCTCGAACTTCTGCTCGTCGAGGAGATGGACGAGGTCGTCGCCGTAGATCTCCTTCTCCTCGAGGATCTTGTCCGCGATCGCCTCGACCTTGGCCTTGTTCTGGAGGATCAGGTTGTAGGCGGTCACGAAGGCCTCGCCGATGAACTGGGCGGCGTAGCCGCGCTTCTTCGGGTCGGAGAGTGCCTCCCAGCCGCTGGCGGTGCGGTTCATCAGCCTGATGCCGATGTCCTCGAGACGCTTCATGACGCGCTCGCGCGTCTGCTCCTCGGTCTCGTCGTCGAAGGTCTTGCCGTTGAGGTCGATCGGCAGCGGCGACATGCCGGCTGCGCCGACCATGCCGGTCGCGGTGCGCGTGGTCGACTGGAGGTCGCCACCGACGCCGATCGAGTTCTCGCCGTAGAAGACGAGCTCGGCCGCCATGGCGCCGACGGCGTGGACCAGCTCGCCGAACATCCGGCTCTGGAAGGCGCCGAAGCGCTCCTCCTTCTCGAACGACTGGTGGTGTCCGAGGCTGTTGCCGCGCATCTTGATCGACAGGCGGCTCGACTCGACCTCGGGCACGTAGACGTGAGCAGCGGCAGCGTGGCCTGCCTCGTGGATGGCAACGGCGCGCGCGTCCGTCTCGTTGTAGTTGACGTTCACGGCGGTTCCGGACTCGATCACGGTCATCGCGTCCACGAGGTGCTTCCAGGTGAACGACGGAAGGCCTTCGTGGTGGGCGTTCGTGAGCGCCATCGAGCAGATCTGGTCGATCATCGCCGGCGAGTAGCCGCTCGTGATGCGGGCCATCTCGTCGCGGCGCGACTCGCTGTCGAGGTCGGGATCGTGCGAGACCTTCTCGAGGTAGAGGTCGAAGATGTCCTTGCGGTCGTCCTTCGTGGGCGTGCGGAAGGTGATGTGGCGGCCCATGCGGCCCGGGCGGGTGAGCGCCGGGTCGAGGTTCTGCACCGGGACGTTCGTCGCGCCGATGAAGTAGATCTGCGCGCCGGTCGGCTTCGCCCGCGGGAGCCGGAGGGACAGCGTCCCGTCCTTCCTGGCGCTGCGGAAGCACTCGACCCCGAGATAGATGAGCAGGACCTCGCCGGCGACCGCGAGGAGCCTCCAGACGATCCAGTGCCGTCCGCTCATCCCGTAGAGGATCGGGTTGCCGGTGATCGTGCCGAGGCCGTTCAGCAGGAGCAGCGAGCCTGCGAGCGCGATCGCCGCGCCCGTGGCCATGCCCCAGCCCTTGCCGACGCGGCGCGGCACGAAGTAGATCGCGTCGAGGATCGCGTTCGTCTTGTTCGTCACCACCCGCTTGAAGAACGGCGGGTTGTCGATGCCGTCCATCACGACGAGCAGCTGGTTGAGCGCGAGGCCGCCGCCACCGCCCATGCCGCCCATGCCCGGGAAGATGCCCTGGTTGACGATGTTGCCGATCTTCTGGACGAACGGCGGATAGATGTTGCGCCGCTCGGGCTCGCGCTGGGCGAACACATAGTCGCGCCACGCGGCCGACTCGACGATCACGTCGCCGCTCGGGTTCGTCGCCCCCATCGGCCCGTAGTACTCCTGCTGCCAGATGTCGAGCGGGTTGATGATCGAGTTTCCGCCCTGGCCCTGGCCGATCAGCGCATTGCGGCGCATGCCGACGGCGTCGATCTCGTCGATGAAGACGATGCACTGGCCGCCCCACTTGCGGGCGAGCTTCTTCGCCTTGCGTGCGAGGAAGCGCACGATCACGGCGTCGATGCCGATGAAGGTCTGCGCGAAGCCCGAGCCGGGGATCGAGACGAAGGGCGAGTTGAAGCCGGTCGCGATCGCCTTCGCCATCATCGTCTTCCCGGTTCCCGGCGCGCCCAGGAACAGCAGGCCGCGCTCGCGCTTGCCGCCGGCGCCCTCGAACACCTCGCCCGACTGCCACAGCGTGACGACCCGGCGGATCTCCTCCTTCGCCTCGGCCTGGCCGCGGACGTGGTCGAGCTTGACGCCCCACTCCGCGTCGCCGGGCTCGAAGCCGCGGATCTGCGAGATGCCCATGAGGAGCAGCGGGCCCATGAAGATGAGGAAGTTGGCGAAGAAGAGGAAGAAGATCTGGAAGGCGTAGACGAGCGCTGTCGGGCTATGGGCCAGGGCGTGCACCTTCGTGTAGAGCGCCGTCGAGGTCCCGAGCCACGAGAGGTTCGAGCCCGGCTTGGCCGTCATCACCTGGATCGCGTAGACGAACGTGATGATCCCGCCGATGAGCAGGACGAGCTTGAGGAAGAAGCGCCACGTCCAGGCGCGGCGGCGGTTCGTGATGTCCTCCTCGCGGAGGCGGATGTCGTCGGTTCCGAACAGGCTCGGCCACGGGATGACGCGGCGGACGAGGATGTCGATGAGCCCACGGAACGCGACGATCACGAGGAACGTCACGAGCAGCGACTTCCCGATGCCCCAGCCGTTGTGATGGTGGAACCAGAAGAAGGCGACCGGGCTCGTCGAGATCGCGACGATGGTGGCGGCGCGCGTCAGCCGGCGAAGCTCCTTCGAGAGCACCGCATGCGATTCGGTGAGAGACTGGCCTGTTGTTTGCAGCGGTGCGGGTGCCGGGACGGAGGCCATGCGCGGAAGGGTAGCGGCGATTGCAGCGAGCCCGCCAGGGTCCGCCACACCAAGACTTACGAACTTCTAATGCCTCTATCGGCGGCCCCGGGCCGTTGCTACAGTCGCCGACGATGCTGAGCCTCACCCGGGTGAGTCTCGCCGCCGTTCTGGGTCTCGCCTCTTCGATCCTCGCGCTCGCTCCGTCAGGGGCTGCCCGCGTCGCCGTTGTGGCCGACGTCAGCTCCAACTGGGGCGGCTATGTCGTCTCAGGCCCGGGGTCGACGGCGAGCACGGCCGCGAGGAGCATGAGCTACACGGACGTCACCGGGTCGGTGGGTGCAGCCGACGGCCGTCTGCGAGGGCGGCGTCGCGTCGTCGCTCGCGATCTGGGTCGGCCTCGGGGGCTACAGCCTGACCTCCGCGGGAGCTCGAGCAGATCGGCACCGAGGCCGACTGCGACGAGCACGGCACGGCGACCTACTCCGTCTGGTACGAGCTCGTCCCCGCCGATCCGGTCAACCTGAAGCTCAGGATCGACCCGGGCGACACGATCGTCTCGGTGGTCAAGGTGAGCGGGCACGACATCCTCGTGCAGCTGACGGATCGAACCCGCGGGACCAGGTTCACCCGGCATCTGAGCATGACCACGCCGGACCTGACCTCGGCCGAGTGGGTCGTCGAGGCGCCCAACCTGTGCGACGACAGCGGCTTCTGCAAGCAACCGCCGCTGACGCGGTTCCGTTCGATCGCGTTCACGAACACCTACGCGACGGGGAACGGGCTCGGCGGCACGATCTCGAGCCCGAACTGGATCTCGACGCCGATCCAGCTCGTCCCGAGGGCGCGCCGGTTCTTCGGCGACCGGAACGACCCGGCCGCGGTCGCGGGACGGTGGGGGGCGACGCCCTCGGATCTCCTCCCGGACGGGACGGGCTTCACGGTCAGGTGGCAGGCAAACCCGTGAGACGCTAGCCGAGCGCGGCGAGGACGTTCGCGGCGCTCTGCTTCAGGCCGGGCCCGAGCACCTGCGAGCGCGGCGGCTGCTCGCAGGCGACGACCGCCGTCTTGCGCGCGGTGCCGACGACGGCCGAGTGCGCCTTCGTCTTGCCCTTGGTGTCGCCGGCCTGGCAGGTGTGGGTCTTCGCCTCCGTCTTCCCGCCGGCGACGGTCGAGAGCCTGGACGCCGTGAGCGTCGTCGCGACGCCTTCTCCGCTCAGCGCCCAGGCAGGCGCCGGCGGCGGCGAGGACGGCGACGACGGCGGCGAGTGGAAGAAGCAACGACCGGTTCATCGCCTCTCGAGTGTACGCCGATCCTGGGTCTGGTCGAGGCTCGTCGAGAAAAGAGGATGGGCGGGCCTGCATCAAGGGGGGCAGGAAGCAGGACCGCCCATCCTGTCGAGCGCTCAGGGTGCTGAGACGACGGCGATGCGAATCGGATAGTTGGGAACCGTCGCGACGTGATCGAGCCGGTTCTGGCCGCATCGGCGATGCCTAGCCGGAGGGTGTTACGGCTGTCGGTAGCGATGGAGCGGCTGTTGTTTGTCGCTGTTCCCGGCGGGGCACGAAGTAGGGACACACCGAGAGGAGACAGATGGCACAGCTGACGAAGCTCGAATCGAAGTTGGGAGAGGTGACCGGGCTCGCGATGGCGGCGCAGGTCGCTACGGAGAAGGTGCGCACTCTCACGAACGGCGAGGATGACGCACTCGCGACGCGGCTTCACGAGATGCATGCCGAAGCTGCCGAAACCGAAAAGCGATGCGTGGCACTTGCCGGCAGCTTGGATGGCAAGAAGACCGCGATCCTCGAGGAGGCGGCTTCGACGAAGGGCAAGGCGGGAGAGATGATGAAGACGTACCTGGACAGTGACTCCGAGGCGCTCGATGGCTTCGAGTTTCTGACGATGGCCGAAGCGGGAGAGGTCGGTCATTGGTCGATCCTGAAGACGCTGAACGAGACTGCCGGTGATTCAGAGGTCGCGAGCCTCGTGGCGTGGGCACTCCCGATTCAGGAGCGCCATTTCGCCGACGTCAAGGGCGGTTCGCTCAAACTCGCAGGGAGCGAAGACCCGAACGAACCGGCCTGAGCACGTCACGGTCGCTGGGGTCAGTGCTCCGAGCGACCGACATCCATGAGCCACATCTCAAAGGAGGTTTGCGTTGCTTGCATTGGCTGGAACCGGCTATGGGCTGATCGGGATCCTGGTGATCATCCTGCTCGTCGTTCTGATCGTTTACTACGCACGCCGCGCCTAGTGCTCGCGGGCGCTATTCATGCGGCTTGCCTCGCTTCGGTTGGTGAAGCCGACAGGGGCGACAGGACTTGAACCTGCAACCCCCGGTTTTGGAGACCGGTGCTCTACCAATTGAGCTACGCCCCTCGGTTGCGCCACTGATTGTATCGCTGCGGCTCCGGCATCATCCGGGCGTGGGGCGGTTCTCGATGCCGGCGCTGTTCTCGGCTGCTGACGGCCTTGTTCGCGGCGATCGCCTATGCCGCCGCGAGCCACGGGCAGTGGGTGATCGCCGTGGCGGCGGCGGCCCTCGCCGTCTGGATGGGCAGTTTTGCGTGGGCTGCACTGAGGAGAATGCGTCGCTAGCTCGTATTCTCTCCTCGTGGCCGGGGAAACCGACAGCCGGAGCCTCTGGCTCGAGTATCGGCGGACGCGCGAGAAGGCGCTCCGCGATCGCCTGATCGTGAACTACTCGCCGCTCGTCAAGTACGTGGCGGGACGGCTCGGCTCGGGGCTGCCTGCGCACGTCGACGAGGCAGACCTCGTGTCGTACGGGCTGCTCGGCCTGATGAGCGCGATCGACCGGTACGACCCGGAGCGCGACATCAAGTTCGAGACCTACGCGATCGCCCGCATCCGCGGCTCGATCATCGACGAGCTGCGGACGCTCGACTGGGTGCCGCGGTCGGTGCGGTCACGGGCGCGGGAGATCGAGCGGGCGATCCGCGAGCTCGAGTCGCAGCTCGGCCGGGCGCCGTCGGACGACGAGATCGCGTCGAAGGTCGGGATCACGTCGCAGGAGCTCGAGGAGTCTCTCGTCGACATCTCGCGCACCTCGATCGCCGCGCTCGACGAGCTCTGGTCGACCTCGAGCGAGGGCGACCAGGTCTCGCTCCTCGACACGCTCGAGGACCCGGAGAGCATCAAGCCGGCGGACGCGCTCGACCAGACCGAGCTGCGCGAGGCGCTCGCCGAGGCGATCTCCCGCCTGCCCGAGCGCGAGAAGCTCGTCGTCACGCTCTACTACTACGAGGAGCTGACCCTCCGCGAGATCGGGGAGGTCCTGGGCGTCACCGAATCCCGTGTGTCGCAGCTCCACACGAAAGCGATTCTCCGCCTCCGCTCGCGCCTGCACGGCGCGACTACACCCGCGTAGCAGGTCACTGCCCGCCTAGCGGGTTTAGGATGGTCGGGTCGTCTGACCACGCGTGAGAGGAGCGAGCCATGCCCCAGGAGCCCGGGAAGATCCGCAACGTCGCCGTCGTCGGCCACCGCGGGACGGGCAAGACCTCGCTCGTGGAGGCGATGCTCTTCCAGGCCGGCGCCATCAATCGCCTCGGCACCGTCGAGGCGGGGACGACGACGACCGACTGGGACGAGGACGAGCACCGGCGGCAGATGTCGCTCGCCTCGTCGCTCGCGCATCTCGAGTGGCAGGGACGGAAGATCAACCTGATCGACACGCCCGGCGACTCGGGCTTCCAGGCCGACACGATCGCGACCCTGAACGTCGTGGAGGGCGCACTCGTCGTCGTCTCCGGCGTGATGGGAGTCGAGGTGAACACCACCCGGGTGTGGGCGCGCGCCGAGGAGCTCGAGCTCTCCCGGGTCGTCGTCGTGAACATGCTCGACCGGGAGCGTGCCGACTTCTACCGGACGCTTGCCGCCCTGCAGGAACAGCTGTCGGGGAGCTGCGTCGCGATCGAGCTGCCGATCGGTGCCGAGCACGAGGTCACAGGCGTCGTCGACCTGCTCCACGACTGTGCGTACATGGATCCCGGCGGCGCCCGGGAAGGCGATCCGGTGCCGGTCCCCGCCGAGATGGCGGAGCTCGTCGCCGAGTACCGCGAGAAGCTTCTCGACGCCGTGGTCGAGACCGACGAGGCGCTGATGGAGTCCTATCTCGGCGGCGAGGAGCTCGATCCCGCCGCCGTTGCCGCCGCGCTCAAGACCGCGGTGACGAACGACCAGCTCTACCCCGTCGGCTGCGGCGTCGCCACGACGAACCTCGGGACGCACGGGCTGCTCGACCTGCTCGTCGAGGGAATCCCCTCGCCCGGCCCGCAAGGGCTCGCACGTCGACACGCACGGCGGGACCCTCGCGTACGTCTTCAAGACCGTCGCCGATCCGTTCGCCGGCAAGATCAACGCGTTCCGCGTCTACGGCGGCGCCGTCACCGCCGACTCGACGCTCGTCAACCTCCGGGACAAGGCGAAGGAGCGGCTCGGCGGGCTGATGACGCTGCAGGGGAAGGAGCACGAGAAGGCGGACTCCTTCGGCGACGGTGACATCGGCGCGGTCGCGAAGCTGAAGGACGTCCAGACGGGCGACCTGCTCGCCGACTCCGAGCACGAGATCGACGCCCCCGAGCTGACGTTCCCCGAGCCGGTGATGAGCTTCGCGGTCACGCCGAAGACGAAGGGCGACGAGGACAAGGTCGCCCAGGCGCTCCGCCGGCTGCACGAGGAGGACCCGACGCTCCAGCTCCGGCGTGATGCGCAAACGGGTGAACAGCTGCTCTCCGGGATGAGCCAGGTCCACGTCGAGGTTGCGGTGGCACGGCTGAAGAGCCGGTTCGGCGTCGAGGTCGAGCTGCACCAGCCGCGCGTCCCGTACGTCGAGACGATCAAGTCCGAGGCGCGGGCACAGGGTCGCTACAAGAAGCAGACGGGAGGCCGCGGCCAGTTCGGCGACTGCCACATCGTGATCGAGCCGCTCGAGGGCCACGTCGGGTACGAGTTCGTCGATCAGATCGTCGGCGGCGTCATCCCGCAGGGATTCCGGCCTGCCGTCGACAAGGGGATCCAGGAGACGATGGCCGCCGGCGAGCTTGCCGGCGCGCCGATCCAGGGGGTGCGCGTCAGGCTCGTCGACGGGTCGTACCACACGGTCGACTCGTCCGAGATGGCGTTCAAGATCGCGGGGTCGATGGCGTTCAAGAGCGCGTACGACAAGGCGCAGCCGACGCTGCTCGAGCCGATCATGTCCCTCGAGGTCACCGTCCCCGACGACGCCGTGGGTGCGGTCAACGGCGACCTCAACTCCCGTCGCGGGCGCCTTCACGGCATGGACCCGAAGGGCGGAATGACCACGATCCGCGCCGAGGTGCCGATGGCCGAGGTGCTCACCTACTCGCAGTCTCTGACGTCGATCACCGGCGGGCGGGGCGACTATCACATGGCGTTCCTCCGTTACGAGGAGGTGCCCGCGCATATCGCTCAGAAGCTGATCGAGACGGTGAGGAAGGAGCGCGAAGCCGTTCCCGCGTAGCCCCGCGGCGAATTGCAGGCCTTTTCGCTACGCTCGCGCGGTGAGGGTCACCAAGGTCAGCACCTCGAGGCAGTGCGGGATCTGCGAGCGCACGCTGCTCCTGGGCGAGCGAGCCGTCCGCTTCACCCCGAACGGCGGTGCGCGCTACGTGGACGTGTGCCCGCTGTGTCAGGAGATCGCGGTCGACTCGGGCTGGGTGAAGGAGGGCTCGCCCGTCACCCCGACCATCGCTGTCGAGCGCAAGCGCACGCGCTTCTCCCTGTCCTCCTTCCTCGGTGCGCGCGAGGCAGCCGAGGCCCCGATCGCCTCCGAGCCGACCCTCCGCCGCCTCTCCGAGAGCGAGCTCGTCATCGTCGAGGCGGCCGATCACTTCAACGGCTCGCAGTTCCGTCGCACGGTCGGCGGGATCGCGAAGAGCCTGGGCACGCCTCAGGCCTCGATCATCGCGCTGTCCGGCGTGAACACGGAGATCGTGATCACCGTCGCCTGGGAAATCTCCTGGTACCAGTACCGCATCACCCCGGACCTGTCTCAGCCCGTCCGGCTCGCCGAGCGGGGCCACGAGCTCGACGATCTCGACGCGATGTTCACGGTCTGGAACGCGAACGTCGTCGACGACGGCCGGATCGTCCCGGACATCGCGAAGGTCTGACGACAGCACCGGGATCGCCCGAGGCTGGCCGTAGACTGACGCCGTGATCTACTGCGTCGTCCCCCAGGAGCTCGAGGTCGATCTCTACGAGCGCCTCGTCGAGTACTACGCCGACAACCCGGGTGTCACCGTGATCCTCGACCGGCGCAGCGGCCCCGACCGGCGGAGCACCGGCACGACGACCGATCGTGAGCGCGAGCAGCGCATCGTTCGCGACCGGCGCCGCGCGCGACCCACGGGGACCTTCGCCTCGACGGACGTCGCAGAGCCCTGAGTCGACTTCGGGATCGTGATCGACTCTAAGATCGCGGCATGACCGTGGTGCCGCCGCTCGACAACTTCATCGACGGCGAGTGGGTCGAGGCCGAGAGCGGAGAGCGGTTCGAGTCGTTCGTCCCGGCGACCGGCGAGGCGCTCGCGACCTTCCCGCGATCCGGAGCGGCCGACGTCGATCGCGCGGTGGCCGCAGCAAAGGCGGCATTCGAGGAGTGGCGTCTCGTCCCGGCGCCGCGCCGCGGAGAGATCGTCTTCCGCCTCGCCGAGCTCCTGCGCGATCGCAAGTCCGAGCTCACCGACCTGATGACCCGCGAGATGGGGAAGGTCGCGGCCGAGGCGGGCGGCGACGTCCAGGAGGCGATCGACATGAGCTACTACATGGCCGGCGAGGGGCGGCGCCTCTTCGGCCAGACGACGCCGAGCGAGCTCCCGGACAAGTTCATGATGAGCGTGCGGATGCCGATCGGGGTCGTCGGCGCGATCACCCCGTGGAACTTTCCGATCGCGATCCCGTCCTGGAAGCTCTGTCCGGCGCTCGTGTGCGGCAACACGGTCGTGCTCAAGCCGGCCGAGGACACGCCGTATCTCGCCGAGACTTCGTCGAGCTCCTCGCCGAGGCCGGGGTGCCGCCCGGCGTCGTCAACGTCGTTCACGGGTACGGCGAGGAGGCCGGGGAGGCGCTCGTCCGCCACCCGGACGTACCGGTCATCACCTTCACCGGCTCACGTGAGACGGGTGTTGCCGTCACGAAGGCCGCCGCCGATCACCTCAAGCACGTCCATCTCGAGCTCGGCGGGAAGAACGCGATCATCGTGATGGACGACGCCGACCTCGACCTGGCGGTCGAGGGGATCGTCTGGTCCGCGTTCGGCACGACAGGGCAGCGCTGCACCGCCGCGTCGCGCGTGATCGTCCACGAGGGCGTCTACGGCGAGCTCGCCTCCCGGCTCGTGACGGCGGCCGAACGCCTTCGCATCGGCCCGGGCTGGGAGGCAGGCGTCGACGTCGGGCCCCTGATCAACCAGGCGGCTCTCGACAAGGTCGCGAGCTACACCGAGATCGGGAAGGGCGAGGGAGCGACGCTCCTGACCGGCGGCGAAGCCGTCTCGGGCGCCGGGTTCTTCTACCGCCCGACAGTGTTCGGCGACGTCGAGGCGGGAATGCGCATCGCGCAGGAGGAGATCTTCGGCCCAACCACAGCGCTCATCCCGGTCAAGGGCTTCGAGGAGGCGGTCGCCACCGCGAACTCGGTGCGCTACGGCCTTTCGTCCTCGATCTTCACCCGCGACGTGAACCGTGCGTTCCGCGCGATGCGCGACCTGCAGACTGGGATCACCTACATCAACGCCGGAACGACCGGCGCCGAGGTGCACCTGCCGTTCGGAGGCACCAAGGACACCGGAAACGGCCACCGCGAGGCAGGCCAGGCCGCACTCGACGTCTTCACCGAGTGGAAGTCGATCTATGTCGACTACTCCGGCCGGCTTCAACGGGCCCAGATCGACAATCAGTGAATCGGAAGCTGGTCGTGTTCGTTCCGCCGGACGCACTCGAGGCGGTGCGCGAGGCGCTGTTCGCGGTGGGCGCGGGGCGGATCGGCGATTACGAGCGCTGCTCGTGGTACGCGGAGGGGACCGGCACGTTCCGCGCGCTGGAAGGCGCCGACCCGACAGTCGGCGAGGTGGGCCGCGAGGAGCGGGTGCCGGAGGTCCGGCTCGAGACCGTCTTCCCGGCACAGGCGCAGGCCGAGGTGGTTGCCGCCCTCCGCGCCGCCCACCCGTACGAGGAGCCGGCATTCGATATCCACGAGCGCGTGTGAAGGCGCGCCTCTACACCGACGGAGGCTCGCGCGGGAACCCGGGGCCCGCGGCGTTCGGATTCGTCCTCGAGGCCGAGGACGGAACGATCCTCGCCGCCGAGGGAGAGGCGATCGGCAAGGCGACCAACAACGTCGCCGAGTACCGCGGCCTGGTCGCCGGTCTCGCCCGAGCCCGCGAGCTCGCGGTGCCCGAGGTGGAGGTGCGCTCCGACTCGGAGCTCCTCGTCAAGCAGATGCGCGGCGAGTACCGCGTCAAGAACGCCGCGCTGCGAGTCCTCTCGCTCGAGGCCGCGCAGCTCGCGCGCGCCATCGGCACGGTTCGCTACGTCCACGTGCCGCGAGAGCGCAACGAGCTCGCCGACCGCCTCGTCAACGAAGCCCTCGACGCCTGGTAGCCCCGGACGCCGGGGCTATACTGCGCCGACCACGCGGATGTAGCTCAGTTGGCTAGAGCGTCTGCTTGCCATGCAGAAGGTCGTGGGTTCGAGTCCCATCATCCGCTCTATGAAAGCCCCGGAAACGGGGTTTTCTTGTTTTCTCGACGGCGACAGACTCGGCTCGTCCCAGGCTTTTTCCCAGGTTGAACCGGCCGCCGTGGCTTCAGGTTGGCGATCGCGGGGCGCTGATTGGCTGAGACCCGCTCCGGTTGTCCGGACCGTGAAGCGACTCGGCGCCTCGTCCAGCAAGCAGCGGGGGGAGGCCCGTCGCGGCGAGCCTCCCCCGTGGTGTTCCGTTCCTATCTGATCTCGGTCAGCCGAAGCGTGGCCGCCGAGGTGGTCGATGTCGTACTGGGCAGATCAGATTCCGCCGACCGAGCACTCGCCGATCTTGTTACCGCCGACACTGCTCGGCGTCGAAAACGGTGCGTCACCGCGTTGGGCGGCAGGAGAGTTGTTGTGACAGATCAGGTTGCCGCCGATCGTGCTCGAATCGACCTCCGAGGAGTCCGGGTCCCCGCCCAGATCGAACCCGGTGCAGAAGAACGGGGAGCCGCTGGGGTCGCAGCCCACCGGTGTCTCGTGCACGACACTTGCGTTCTTGGACAGATCCACGTTCCCGCCCACGGTGTCGCGAATAACACCGATCCAGCCGCCTGTCCAGCCCTGCATGATCAGGTTCCCGTCGATGGTGTCGTCCTTGGTCGGGAAGTTCAGGAACTGGCTGGTGCCGGGGCCGCCTCCGTTGGAGATCACGTTGCCATGAACCGTGATCCCACTGAGATAGAGATCCAACGGCTGATTCGCGTTGATGTTCCCGTTCACCACAGTCTTGGTCTTGATTCCGGGGGGGCCGTAGTTCCCGAGACCGAGAACCGCCCCCTGTCCCACCTTCACGTTGCCGTTGACGGTCACGTTCGCAGACTGGAACGGGACCTGCGAGGCGTGATTGTTCAGAACGGCGCCGTCAGCGATGGTTAGCTGGCCGTTGATCGTCACGTCGCCGTTGAAGCGGCAGATGCCAGCGACGGTGACATCGCCGTAGGGGCCTGCGCTGCCCAAGATGTCGACCGGAGTCGCCGGTGTTCCACCCGAACAGGTGTAACTGCCCGACTTACCCGCCAGGGCGTTGGAGCCGCCCATGACGAGCATGAGCGCAGCACAGACAAACCCGAGCCATGTGATCTTTTTCAAAACGCTCCCTTTCTCAATCGAAGTTCGGCAGTCAGCTTCGCGAGCGATTTCCACGAAGCAGCGAAACAAGGACTCGAGAGAGGAGACCGCAGTCGTTTCCTGTACCCCAAACCCCGCCGAGCTGACTTACCGCAGGTCGGGAGTATGCCAACCCTTGGTTGGTTGGTCGTCGCACAACGAATAGGCGCTCCGAGTCCAACTCTAGGGCGCGCCCGCCTGGTCGAGCACAGATCGAGTCCTACTGGCCAGGTCCGGCGATCTTCATCGCGTCGGCTACGCGAGCTGCCTGTTCGGCGTCTGAACCGATCGCGTGGGCGTAGTCCTTGGCCGTGACCTGGACGTTCTTGTGGCCGTGCTGCGCGGCCGAGGAAGCGGTTGAGGGCGGGTACGACGGCGTTGGTCCGCTCGGCCGAGCCGGTCTTCATCGCGACGAGGGCCGTCCCGCGCTTGTGTGTGCCGAGCCTGACGCCAGGCGAACTCCAGGCGGCACGGCTCGCGTCGGGTCGGCTCGGCGGCAGACCACGGAAGCCGACCGTAAGCGAAGCCCGCGAGGCCGCGTTCGCCGAGTTGGTCCCGCCCCGCGATCGTCACCCTCAAGGCGCACATCGAGAGCGGCGCCCCCGACGCATGGAAAGCGAGTGTGCGCGTGCTCGAACTTGCCTTCGCCAGGACGGACAGCGTCGAGGAGATATGGCTCCCCCCGGTCGAGATCGAGGCGATGGAGTGGAGGCACATGCGGCGCCCGTCGGCAACGGAGCGTGGTTCGACCGATTGGCTCAACTCACGATCGTCAAGACGCCTCGCAGGATGAGAGCGGCTCCGATGGCGCTCAGTGCGATCGCGATCGCTTCGGCTCCGTGGCGGCCCATCCACTCTCTGAATCGTTCGATCGCGATCGGCGTCGATTCGGGCGCGACCGCGAACGCGATCAGCGGCACCTCTAGCAACGCGAGCATCACGATGTTTACGGCGATCACGAGGAGCAGGTCGCCCGCTATCCCGTAGTTCTGCTTGTCGATCTCGGTCAGCGACGCGAGGTACGAGGCTCCTGGGAAGCTGAGCAGGAGTCCAATCAGGAAGGTCGTCCGTGCGCTGCCCCCACTCAGGGCCTGCTGCCACCTCGGTGGTTTCTTGGGCCGGTCGGCGCGCTTGCGCTCGCGGCGCTCTCGACGACGAGCGAGGTCCCCGCTCCAGACGACGTAGGCGGCGATGAGCGCGATCACGCCGAGCGCTAGGTCGATTCCAGGTGCGACCGAGTGCTTGGTGCTTGTGACGACCCCGGAGTGGTGCAGCCACTGGACGATCGCGAGGCCGACAATGACGCCGGTCGTGTAAGCACCTGCGAGGTAACCGAGCAGGAGACGCTTCGGGCTCGGGAGGAGCAGCATCACCGTGGTTGCGGTGAGGAGCGTCGGGTTGAGTGCCGCCGTCAGCGCGAAGAGGAAGATGCGGCTCAAGAGACAGCCACCCCGTCACGGATCGTCGCGATAGTCGCCACCCGTGGTTTCAGACCATAGACACTCGGTTGCCGAATCCGTGTTAGCTGTCAGCCTGGCGTGTGCTCGTGACCGCCTACCTCTGTTTGTCGCGCCGCAGGAGCCAGTCCCGCCCGACGACCCGCCCGGACCGACAAGAACAGCAGCCGAGACTCACGCCGAGCCGAACTCCACACCGGTTTCGGCTCCTTCAACAGGTCTGACCTGGGAATCGACCCGGGGAAGCAGGCGGAACGACTCGACCATCGGCGACAATTAACGCGAGGCGAGGACGGCAGGTGACCGGACGTTCCCGTGTCGCCCATGGCGCCTCCTACCAACAACCGAAAGGACATACTGAGATGGAACACAAGGGCGACCCCGTGGCCGACTTCTGCGCACACTGCGGACAACACCTGACTGAGGTCCCTGAGCCTTCGGAGTCTGAAGCTCCCGACCCATCGGCCGTCAAGCAGGCGCCGCTGTACGAGATTCGCACGCCGGGCGGCAGAGTCGTCTACGTCGCCAATCTCAACTAACGGACGCACTAGCCAAGGGAGCCTCGGCCTCCCCCTCAGCACGGCGAGCAGGCGCGGGGCCTCGTTCGGAGCTTCTGTGGTCGTCGGCGCCGTGATTCGGAAGATACTCCGGTGCCGGATGCAATATCCCTAGAGCGAAAGCTCGCGCGCGCGGGGCACTGATCCGACCCGAGGGCCGCAGGAATACCCGATCGAGGGATGGACGTCGGGACGATGCCCGGTACGGTGGCGGCATGGACCGGATCTGGGCGAACACTTGGCGGCGGTTCTTCTTCCTTCCGCGGCTCGGAGTGCAGCCGTCGGACGTCGAGAACGCGAGGCTGGCGGGCGAGGCCGCCCTCCGTCGATTCGCCGAGCAGGCCAACCGAACGGAGAGGCGACTCCCCACGCACGACGAGTTCGGCTACTCGATCCGAGCGACGGCCGGCATGAGTGAATCCGAGGCCTCGAAGCAGCTCGCCAAGGTCAACCAGCGCGACGGCATCCGCATCGAGTGCGACTAGGCGGTTGCGACATGGATCGCGTCTGGGTGAACACGTGGCGGCGCTGCTTCTGGTTGCGCCCGCTCCCCGAGCCGGAGAGGCCCGTCACAGTGCGAGGTGTGATCCCGCCGATCAAGTCGTCTCCGAACCCGGACTGGTTCGGGGCTATTGTCAGGGCGGTCAAGACGAGCGAGCCCGAGGCGCGCGGGTTGCCGGTGATCCAGGGCGCAGCTGGCGCGGGTTGCTGTTGATGGCCGTCGAGATCGCCAGCGTGATGATCACCGCGCTCGAGCCCGGGCATTGGCCTGAGGTCGCACGCGTCTACGCGGAGGGGATCGCGACGGGGAACGCGACCTTCGAGACAGAGGTTCCGAGCTGGGATCGGTGGAATGCGGACCACCTGGCTGAGCATCGCTTCGTCGCGCTCCGCGACGGATCGGTCGTCGGCTGGGTTGCGGCCGGCGCTGTTTCTGATCGCTGCGTGTATGCGGGTGTGATCGAGCACAGCGTCTATGTCGCAGCGCGCGAGCGTGGACAGGGAGTCGGAGCGATGCTGCTCGAGCGTCTCGTCGCCTCGACCGAGGCCGCCGGTATCTGGACGATCCAGACCGGGATCTTTCCTGAGAACGAGGGGAGCCTGCGCCTGCACGAGCGGCTCGGGTTCCGGGTCGTCGGCAGGCGCGAGCGGCTCGGCAAGCACGGCGGTGTCTGGCGCGACGTGCTCATGCTCGAGCGCCGCAGCACCCGTATCGACTGACTGCTGGTTCAGGCGAGGAGCTCGCGCAGCGCGGCGAGTGGTTCCTCGCGGACGCGGAAGTAGGCCCAGCTGCCGCGCTGCTCGCGCTCGACGAGGCCGGCGTTGAGGAGCACCTTCAGGTGGTGGCTGACCGTCGGCTGGCTCAGGCCGAGCGGCTCGGTCAGGTTGCAGACGCAGGCCTCGTGGCCTGGTTGCGCCTGAATCAGACTGAGCAGCCGCAGCCGTGCGGGATCGGCGATCACTTTGAGCGCGGCGGCGAGCTGGTCGGCCTCCTCGGCCGCGATCGGCTCCTGAAGCAAGCGGCGAACAGGAGGCCGCGATCGTCGAAATCGTCTTCACCCAGCACATATTGACAGAGATCGATGAGTTTGTCATCATTGCCGGTATCGATCGTCGTCGATACCAAGGAGCTCAGGCATGACAGAGATCATGGATCCCGTCACTGCGAACCATGTCCGGCAAGCGGCGAGGCAGCTGAGGGCCGAGTTCGCGGGCATCTTCTCGGAGGAGACGATCGAGCGCTACATCGGCGACTCCGTTGACCAAGCTCGGCAGCTCGAGGATCAACGTGTTCGTGCCGGTGCTCGCGCACCGCTTCGCGCGGGAGCGGCTGAAGGCGCTCGCTCAGGCAGACCACCTGATCGCGAAGGAGCAGCCCGAGGTGTTGTTCGTCTGTGTGCACAACGCCGGTCGTAGCCAGATGGCGGCGGGGCTGGTCAAGCTTCGCTCCGCCGGGCGCATTCACGTCCGCTCCGCCGGCAGCGCGCCGGGGAGCGAGATCAACCCGGCCGTGATCGAGGCGATGAACGAGCTCGGCGTCGACATGAGCCAGGAGTTCCCCAAGCCGCTGACCGACGAGTTCGTGCAAGCCGCCGACGTCGTGATCACGATGGGCTGCGGCGATGCCTGCCCGATCTACCCCGGAAAGAAGTACGCGGACTGGCAGCTCGACGACCCGGCCGGGCAGGACCTCGACACGGTTCGCGGGATCCGCGACGAGCTCGACCGGCGCGTCCGCGAGCTGATCGCCGAGCTGTTGCCCGACGACGCCGCTGCTCCGGCCGCAAGCTGACCGGTAGACACGGATGCCTGATCGCGTGCTTGCGCGTCGGCTGGCGGCCGAGTTCGTCGGCACGTTCGCGCTCGTCTTCGCCGGCTGCGGCGCGATCATGGTCGACGCCAAGACGCACCAGCTCGGCCACATCGGGGTCGCGATCACCTTCGGGCTCGTGATCATGGCGATGATCTACGCCGTCGGGCACATCTCCGGGGCCCATTTCAACCCGGCGGTCACGTTCTCGTTCGCGCTCAGCCGCCACTTCCCCTGGCCGCGGGCATTCGCCTACTGGGCGGCCCAGATCCTCGGCGCGCTCACCGCGGCGGCGATCCTGCGCGGCTCGCTCGGCAACATCGCCCACGTCGGCGCGACCCTCCCGTCCGGGTCGCAGGCCCAGTCGTTTCTCTGGGAGCTCGTGCTCAGCTTCTTCCTGATGTTCGTGATCATGGCCGTCGCCACCGACACCCGCGCCGTCGGCGAGGCCGCTGCGATCGCGGTCGGCGGCACCGTCGGCCTCGACGCGATGTTCGGCGGCCCGATCTCAGGCGCCTCGATGAACCCCGCCCGCTCGATCGGACCGGCCGTCGTCAGCGGCGACCTGCACGCCCTCTGGCTCTACATCCTCGCCCCGGTCACCGGAGCCGCCCTCGGCGCGCTCACCTACCAGCTCATCCGCGCGGAACCACAAACGCCATCAGTCGAGCTCCGCGAACGAGAACCAGAGGAAACGCGCGAGAAGGAACTCGTCCGGCTCGGCCGCCTCGTGACCCGCGGCCGTGTCCGACAGAGCGGCCCGAGGGGCCACCCGTGACCCGGATAGTCATTGTCGGCGGAAGCGACGCCGGCATCAGTGCCGCACTTCGCGTCCGCGAACTCGATCCGGCCGGCGAGGTCGACGTCGTCCTCGCGGACGCCTACCCCAACTTCTCGATCTGCGGAATCCCCTACTACATCTCAGGGGACGTCCTCGACTGGCGAAACCTCGCTCACCGGAGCATCGCCGAGCTCGAGGCCACCGGGATGAGGCTCCACCTGGACACGGTCGCACGACGAATCGATGTCGATCGCCGCGAGCTGCTCGTGACCGATGTCTCAGGGCGCCAAGAGTCGATCGGCTACGACAAACTCCTGCTCGGCACCGGCGCCGTGTCCGTGAGACCAGGGATCGACGGACTGACTGGTGTCGACGCGCTCGGGATCACTGACGGCGTCCACATGCTCCATTCGATGGGCGACACCCTCGCGGTCATGCAAACCCTCGAGGAACGCTCCCCAGCAAGCGCGCTGATCGTCGGCGCCGGCTACATCGGCCTAGAGATGGCCGAAGCGCTCACCGCCAGAGGCCTCGCGGTAACCCAGATGGAACAGCTACCCGAAGTCCTCCCGACCGTCGATCCCGAGCTGGGCTCGCTCGTCCACGCCGAGCTCGTTGCACACGACGTCGATGTCCTGACCGGAACGACCGTCAAGCAGATTCGCCGAGCATATGACGGCAGCGAACACGGATTACGGGTCGAGGCCACAACGGCGACCGGGACAGCTGTTACCCGAGCGGTCGACATGGTCCTCGTCGTCGTCGGAGTACAGCCGGACAGTGAACTGGCCGCCGCAGCCGGCGCAACGCGTGGCGCAAAAGGAGCGATCAAGGTCGACAGACAGATGCGGACGAGCCTGCCGGACGTCTTCGCGGCCGGCGACTGCGTCGTCACCCACCACAGATTCCTCGGCGAGTCGTATCTTCCGCTCGGAACGACCGCGCACAAACAAGGACGAATCGCAGGCGAAAACGCGCTCGGCGCCGGTCGCGAGTTCGCGGGCAGTCTCGGCACCCAGGTCGTCAAGATCTTCGAGCACGTCGCCGCCCGCACCGGTCTGCGCGATCACGAAGCCGTCGCAGCCGGGTTCGAACCGCTCACCGTCGAGTCCGAAGCCGACGACCACAAGGCCTACTACCCCGGCGGCCACCGCCTCAGAATCCGCGTGACAGGCGACCCCCCAACGGGCCGGCTCCTCGGCGTTCAGCTGTTCGGACACCGCCAATCCGAAATCGCCAAGCGAATCGATACGGCCGCAACATCCATCTTCCACGGCATGACCGTCGAAGGGCTCAACGACCTCGACCTCTCCTACACACCACCGCTCGGCAGCCCCTGGGACGCCACCCAGGCGGCCGCCCAGGTGTGGTTGAAATCGTTCGAGCCTTCACTGACGAGTCGCAGGGTGTGAACGGTGACTCGCCGCATCACTCGAGAGACCAAAGGCCGCCGGCGACCGTCTTGATACGGGCGGCTACCGTTTTGAGATGAGCGCAGGAGTACTTCACCGTCACGGCGGCTACGTCCATCTTCATCCGTACGGGCGCCCCCATCGGCACCTCTTGCGGTTTCAGCGGTCGCGACCCGTCGAAGACGAGCACGAACATCCTCCCAATCACGATCACGCCGACGAACACGATCACCACCGCGACCATGCGCATGGTGAGCATGGGCACTCGCACGGGCTCGTAGACCGCTCGATCGTCCGGTCACGTGACGGCGTCAGGACTGTCTCGATCAGTCTCGCCGTGCTCGCCCTCGCGGCCGTCGGCCAGGCGTTGATCTTCGCGCTCTCAGGATCAGTCGCGCTTCTCGCCGACCTGATCCACAACTTCGGTGACGCGCTGACGGCAATCCCGTTGGGGATTGCGTTCTTCCTGCGCTCGTTCCGGGGCGAGAAGCTCGCAGGTCTTGCCATCGTCGCGGTGATCTTCGCTTCCGCGTGTGTCGCGCTCTACGAGACGATCATGAGGTTCATTCATCCGCAGACGCTCACGCACCTGTGGGTACTCGCACTCGCCGGCGTGATCGGGTTCGTCGGGAACGAGGTCGCGGCGCAGGTCCGACTCCGGGGAGGCGCCCGTCTCTCGAGCCCGGCGCTGGTCGCGGACGGGAAGCACGCGCGGATCGACGGGTTCGTATCGCTCGGCGTCATCGGGAGCGCGATCATCGTTGCGCTCGGCTTTCCGCGTGGTGACCCGATCATCGGCCTCGTCATCACGCTCGTGATCTTGAGGATCACCTGGGACGCTTGGCGAACGGTCTCGGCCCGGGACCTGGATGTCGGCGCTGACGGAGCGCAAACCGGCTCGGCCGTCGACGACGATTAACGCGTAGGCAACGACGGCAGAGCGACCGGACAGCTCCAGTGTCGCCCCGTCCCGTCTCCTACAAACGACAACCCGTGACCGATCAGTTCGACCGCCGCTGAAACAACCGCGAATCGAGGTTCACTCGGCGCATGCCTCGATCGTTCCGGGTTCCCAGATGCCGTCTACGAGCCGCTTGCAGAGGCGCAGTGCGTTGCCGTCGCGCGTCACCTGGTGCGCGTAGACGCGAATCCCGCGGCCCACGCTGACGAGGGACTCGCGGTCGGGATCGCGAGCAGGCAGGCGCCCGTCGAGCACCGCCTCGGCCTGACGCCAGTGGGTGTGCTGCTCGATGCTCCTGGCAAGCACCTCTGCTCCTGCCCCGTCCATGTTCTTCCTCCGTGTCGTTGGTCGCTTGGGGGCGCAACCCAGAGCGCAACCTGATCCGAGGTTCCTGATGGGTCGCTCGATCGCGCGTCATACGCTCGTCCCTGTCCTGACTTGGTACCGAGCAAGGATCATCCGACGCCTGACCCGAATGGGTCATCCGCGGCAGGCTTCGGGATCCCGCCGCCCGCTAGTGTCTCGGCCGTGTTGACGAATCGGTCCGCGCCGTCTGCCACCGTGACTCCGGTGTTGGTCTATGCCGATGTCAGAGCGGCGGTAGCGTGGCTCGAGTCCGCCCTCGGCTTCGAGGAGCGCGTGCGGATCGGGGAGGCGCACCGCGCACAGATGCGAGTCGGAGCGGACGGCGGCGTCGTGGTTGCCGAGGCCGGTGCCGATCGGGTGGCGCCCAGTGCGGGCGTCGTCACCCACGTCGTCAAGGTCCGGGTGCCGGACGTCGATGCTGCATTCGGGCGTGCCCGCGACTTCGGCGCACTCGTGCTCGAAGAACCGAGAACCTGGGAGTACGGGGAGCGTTCATGCCTCCTCGAGGATCCGGGCGGCCATCGTTGGGAGCTCACGCAAACCGTGCGTGACGTCGAGCCCGAGGAATGGGGCGGGATCACAGTCACGTCGGGTGATCGCTGACCGAGACGTACAAGCCGACCAGCGTTGTGGTCTGCAGGTCGGGCACGAACGCTCCCGTGACGGGCTCCGGGTTAGAAGATGAACGGCACGAGCATCTTGGTCGAGCGCCTGTACACCGGGTAGTCGTCCGGAAACTGCTCGGTCAAGTAGCGCTCCTCGACCGTCGCGCTGTAGAGGAAGTAGACGCCGGCCAGGACGGCCGCAATCAGCCACCGCCAGTCCAGCGCCACCGCGGTGCCGACCACCGCGACCAGGATGCCCGAGTAGATCGGGTGGCGGACCAGGCGGTAGGGGCCGCTGGTCACGAGCTCTGGTTCGTCCTTCTGCGTCATCGGGCCGCCCCAGTTACGCCCGATGTGGATGCGTGCCCAGATCGCGAACGCCAACCCCAGGGCAAAGAGGACGAGCCCGGTGCCCATGCGCCACGGATCGGTGTTGAGACCGTTGCCCCGAAACGCACCCAGGCGAACCAAGAGGATCACGATGACAACGATCACCGCTCTGATCCGCAGCTCGCGGGACCACGGAACGCGACCCTTCTTCGTCGAAAAGGCCGCTATCAGCCAGTACACCCAGAATGCGGCCCACCCGACGACGAAAACGAGCTCGACCGTAGTCACCTCAGACCTATCTGCATCTCCGTCACTGACTTGATGGGCGGATGACCCTCCAGATCACCGGTCGGCCGTGCTCGATGCGATAGATCGTCACGACTCCGGCGGTCGTGTCTCCGTTGCGGTCGAAGCGGAAGTCGCCGAGAATTCCTCCGAGGGTCGGTAGGCGGTGGAGCTCGGCGATGACGGATTCCCGGGTGCCGTTCGAGTGGGCGATCGCCGCCACCAGGTCGTCGGTCGCCTGGGCTGCCGCCACTGAATAAGGCTCTGTCGGCGCCCCGACGGCGGCCGCGAAGCTCGTCGCGAATCGCGCGCCGGCCTTGTCGAGGCGGCCGGTGGGGCTTTCGGCGACGCTGACCGTAACGTCCTCAGCTGCTAGTCCCGCGTCCAGCAGAGCGGGGAACGGCGTAAACCCGTCGGGGCCGAGGATTCTCTCCCCGGTGCCGAGCGTGGACCGTAACGCCTTGAGGAGGGGAACACCGCTCTCGTCGATCGTGCCGGCAATGAAGACGCCGTCGGCATGGGTTCTCCCGATCCTGGAGGCGAGTGCGCCGAAGCTGGTCGCGGTCGTCTGCCAGGTCGCCTGGCCGGCGATTCTGACCCCGAGTTTCTCCGCGCTCGAGCGCACCGCGGCGGCGAGTCCGCGCCCGTAGGCGCTGCCATCCTGCAGGATGAACAGCCGCTTCACATGGAGACTCTCGGCAGCCCGCGCGTCGGCGGCTCCCTGGACGTCGTCGTTCGCGATAACCCGGAAGAAGTTCCGGATTCCCTTCGGGTAGTAGCGCTCCGGCTCTCCCGTTGCGGTTCCAGCGCCGCCGCGAGTGAGGCCGACATAGGTCGCGCTCGGGCTGATCATGGGGATCGGCCCGCGGGCGGCACTTTCGGCAATCGGTATCTCGAGCTCGGCACAGCCCGAGTTGAAGGGGCCGATCACGCCCAGCAGGCGGGTGTTGGAGGCATAGGCCCTCGCGTTCCTCGTGCAGGTCGAAGACGACCAGCGGCCGAACTGTGCGCTCGAGTCGTCGCAGAGTTGGTAGCCGATCGGATACCTGCCCGCGCGATATGACTGTTCGGCCAGCGCATAGCGGACGGCATCGCTCATCTGCGCCGTCAGCGAGAGTCCGCCGAAACCTTGCAGGGGGAGGTCGGCGGCGATCAGGAACCGTGGGATGTGCGTCCCGTCGTAGTACACCGGCGAGCAGAACGAGGATGGCAGCGCCCCGAGCTTCGCGGCGGCTGTCGGGCTGAGGGTCGCAGCGGGAGAAACGGTGGAGCTGCCGAGGCTCGGCTGGACGCTCACGAACACGTCAGGGCCGTCGAGGACCACTGCGGCCGGGGCGCCGCCGACGTGGATGACGGTGAGCTCGTCGGTCGTGGAATCGATCCGGGACACGGTGCCGTCGCCGTTGTCGGCGATCCAGACCGCGCCGTCGCCGACAGCGAGCGTCTCCGGCACGGAGGTAGTGCCGAGCGGGATCGTCGCGGTCACCGCTCCGATCCTCGGATCGACGCGGGTGACCGAGTTCGAGTTGCCGTTGAGCACCCAGACCGCTCCGTCCCCGGCGACAAGCCCGAAGGGGAAAGGTGCAGCGATGCCGGGCTTGGTGAGCAAGGGGATCCGGTTGACCACCCTTCCGTCTCTCGCGTCGATCTCAAAGAGCGTTGCGCGGGTACCGCTCAATGCCCAGACGGCCTTGGCGCCGGCGCTGATCGCATCGAGGGGGACACCCAGGTCGAGCCGACGGATCGTCCGGCCGGTGAGCCCGTCGATCTCGACGACGCCGGTCGAGCCGTCGGTCAGCCAGAGCTGATGATCGACGACCGCGAGGCGAACCGCCGTCGGCGGGCCGGCGTCGCCACTCGGGCTCTGATCCGCGGTCTCGACGGTCTCACTCGCCGGCGACGGCGGGAGCCCGATGCGCCGCACGACGCTTCCGAATTCCCCATCGATCTCGACGAGCGAATGCTTCGCGTTGTCGAGCAGCCAGAGAGCGCTCTTGCCGCCGGGCACGAGCTCGTCCGCAAAGGCATTTGGAGCGAGTTGGTGCTTCGCAGCGAGCGTTCTCGGATCGATGCCCGTGAGCGTCCGGCTCGAGATGCTCCAGACCCAGATCAGACCGCCCGCCGCCACGACCTGGGAGGGCGTTCCAACGATCGAGACCTCTCCGGCGACCCGGTTCGTCGATGCGTCGAGTACGGCGAGCGAGTCGGGAGCCACAGAGACAATCCCTGGAGGGTTTCCTCTCCCTGAAAGGAGGAAGAACACAAGCGCAGCCGTCAGGGCGAGCAAACCGCCGCCGATGACGCCGATCCGGAGCCCGGCCTGCCGACTCGTCAGCCGCGGTGTGCCCGGCGGGCTCCGCGGCGGGGTGACACGTCCTCCGAGCTCAGGGTCGTGGTTGAGGATGGAGCGCTCGAGGTTTTGCAGGTCGGGGCCTGGCTCGATCCCGAGCTCGCCGAGAAACAGCGCATGGGTCGAGCGGTACAGCTCGAGTGCGTCCGACTGGCGCCCCGCACGGTAGAGCGCGAGCATCAGCTGGCCGCGCGGTCGTTCGCGGAGCGGATTCGCTCGAACCATCGACTCCAGCTCGGGGATCACCTGCTCCGGTCGGCCGAGTGCCAAGCGGGCATCGACGCGGTCCGCGGCCGCCGTATCGCGGAGTCCGTCGAGCCGCCTGATCTCGTCCTGAGCGAATCTGTCGAGGCGGAAGTCGGCGAGTGCGGGTCCGGCCCAGAGCGCGAGGGCCTCGACCAGCACCCGATCGGCTCGTCGGGCATCCCGCACTGCCAGCGCCTCCCCGCCGGTGCGTGCGAGTTCTTCGAACCGTTGGCTGTCGAGCTCATCCGGCTCGACATGGAGCACATAACCGCCCGGCGTGGTCGAGATGCGATCGGCTCCGAGGCGCTTACGCAGCCCGGAGATATAGATCTGAACGCTCTTGGCCGCATTCGCGGGTGCGGTCGCGTCCCAGAGCTCGTCGACCAGCTTTTCGGTCGAGACCGGCGTATTCGCGTGCAGAAGCAGAACTGCGAGCAACGCGCGTTGCTTCCGCTGCGCCAGTTCGACAGTCGATCCGCTCTCGACCACCTCGAGCATCCCAAGGATCCGGAACTGCACGACTCGACGGTAACAGCGGGGCTGAGCAAAGCCTAGACCCGGACGCGATTTACCGGGCGCTTACCCCGGACAGGAGCGTCTCTACCGGGCAACCGCAGGCTCATGGAGCCCAACGACCGAAGGAGACCCGACAGCCATGCGCTCAGCGATCAAGATCCCACTCGCGACCGTTTGCCTCTGCGCCCTGTCTGCTCCCGCCGCGCTTGCAGGTGCCGGGCACGCGACAGCGTCGCCAGGAGCGAACACGGTCCGGATCGTGACCACGGTCGCGCCCCAGAGCGAAGCCAAGAACGAGCCGCCGTTCACGGCTCGCTACTCGGCCGACCCCGGTCTCGCTCCCGCGCTCCGCAAGGTCGCGACCATGGTGGCACACCCGACGACACCGGTGGTACCCACCGCCGCCCGAGCCGGCTACGAGCCCGCAGGCGGGTTCCGGTGGGCCGACGCCTCGATCGGGGCCCTTTCCATGCTCGGCATCTGCCTCGTCTTCCTCGGCATCGTCCTCGCGGCCCGCCGCACCGGCGCCACTCCCGAGATCGCGGCATTCTCGTCGCAATCCGGGCTCCAGAGACCTTCATGAGCCATCAGGGTGGGGTGAAGGATGAGGGCGCGGGCGGTGTCCGGACACAACGACACTCTTCTGCGCGAGTGTGCCGCGATGACGCCGGACGGCGGCTTCATCCGTCGGAGTTTGAAAGTCGGCGGAGACATGGGATAGGTTGGGTGAAGACACCGGCGCCAGGGTGCCGGTTACCGATGAGAGGAGCAGCGATGTACGTCGTTGCGATCCACGCCATCGATGATCCCAAGACGTTCTGGGAGGCCGCTCAGGCGGTACTCGCGGAGCTTCCGGAGGGGACGACTCTGCACAGTGCGATCCCGAACGAGGACGGTTCTCGCGCCGTTTGTTTGTGGGAGTCGGGTTCGCTGGAGACTGTTCGGGGCATTGTCGAAGGCGGCGCTGGACATGTGAGCACCAACGAGTACTTCGAGGTCAACGCTGAAAATGCGGTCGGGCTTCCGGCCGCTGCGGCGCGTTGCGGCGAACTAACGAGCAAAACTCGTAGCTGCCTCCGAAATCGGGTTGGCTGCGATGCGATTCCTGGACCTGGTGCTTGAGGAGCCAGGTCCAGGAGCCCGGCAACCCGAGACGAGGCCAAGCACGCAGCGTGAGCCGGCGTTCACGAATCACGCCCGACCGATCGAAGCGTCGCCGAGCGGACGACGAAGTCGGCCGTTACCCTGGCGTGCCGCGCACCGTCAACACAGACTGCGGACACCGAGGTTGTGGAAAGAAAGGACAAGGGAATGCGCATTCTCGCTTTTGGCGGAAGTCTTCGGGAAGGCTCGTGGAATCGAGCACTCCTTCACGAGGCGGCCGAACTGCTCCCAAGTCCCGTCGAGATGGACATGAGCCAACTCGGCGCGATCGGGTCCCTGCCACTGTTCAACGCTGATCTCATCGATGACGCCTCGCCTCCCGAGGCGAGGGGACTGAAAGACGCACTGCGGGCGGCGGATGGTCTGCTCATCGCGACTCCGGAATACAACTGGGGGATTCCAGGCTTTCTGAAGAATGCGATCGACTGGGCGTCCCGACCGACGGCCGACATTGCAGCGGTCTTCGGCGACCTCCCTGTCGCACTCATGGGCGCCGGCGGCGGCTCGGGCACGAGGAACGCGCAAGCCGCCTGGATGTCGGTGTTCCGCTACCTCAGGATGAGACCGTGGCTGGACCAATGGCTGTTCATCGACCACAGTCGGCAACGCTTCGAGGATGGCGGTGGACTGGTCGACGAGGCAACACGCGAGCAACTAAGAAGCTTCGTCACCGGCTTCTCGGCGTACTGCGAGGAGTTGCCTCGTATCCGCCACGGACGACACTGACGGTCGTCGGGCCGTGCCCCCTTGGCAACCGGGTCCGGCAGGTGCCGCGGAGGGCCCGCGGTCACATTCCGGAGGGGCCGCGCGGCGGCCACGTCGCAAATACACCCTGACCCCGACGTGCGGTCCTTCTCTCGCGCGGGGTACGGATCAGGCGAGGGCGCGTTCGAGCGCCGCGCGGTCGGCGGGCTCGCCGTGCGTCGGCAACACGAACTCGACGGGCTTGTCGAGCAGCGGCCTCAGCCCGATCGCGACCTCCTCGACCGTGACTCCTTCTGGCAGCCAACTCGCGGGGATCTCGAGCCCGTTGCCCATGTCGATGAGCGTATCGCCCGCGATCACCGCGCGAATCCGCTCACTCCACAGCACGAGGTCGAGCTGGCCTTCGCGACCGGGATAGGCCTCCAGTCCGAACAGCGAATCGCCGATCCCGTAGCGCGTCGCCGGGACGAGCTGGTCCTCGGGGCGATCAGGCGCCGGGGCCCACACGGGAAAGCCCAGCAATGCGGCGTCGCGCTCATGCCACGTGGAGGTGAGTACGGTGACTACCTCGCGCGATCCGAACAGCGCCCGAACGGCCTCCGGCACGGCGATCGGGTCGATGAGGATCAGCAGCTCCCCGTCGTCGATCGCGTACGCCGAGACCGGCCCTTCCCACTCGAGATGCGTCGCCGTCCAGTGGTAGACGCCCTCGGGAAGCATTCTCGGATGCTATTCGAGACCGTAGTGCGCTCGGATGCGCCAGCGTTCGCGAAGACAGTCAGAGCGGAGTCCGGTGGCGACTCGTCGTCGCCGGTCGCGCGACACGCGTACGAACACCCCGCGATTCCTTCCTACGCCACCGGTCGGCCGCTCCGCGCGACACATTGTCTCTGCTGTCGGCATCTCGCCCCCCAGTGCCAGCGGCACAACCCGGGACACAGGCCGCTCGATCGTGCGGTCTGAATCCTCGGCGTACACGTGCTCCCACCCGGCGATCGCGCCTGCGCGCAGCTTCGGCTCGATGTAGGTGTCGCCGAGGCAGAGGTCGAGTTCGACCAGGCCGTCGCCACTGTCCAGCCGCCGCGCCATGAAGCTCTCGAACAGCTCGCTCAGCGCCTCGCGCACGGCGATCGGGGCAAAGAGACTGTCGAGAAGCGAGGCCGAATGTGCAGAGCACATCGGTCATGGACGGAGGGACGGCCTGCCCCGCCAGCGGGGGCCAGACGAAGCGTCTGGCCCCCGAGCCGGGTTGCGTCTTACCGCGCCAGGATTCCCGGACCCCTCGGGACGACGATGCCACCCGTACTAGGAAGTAGGCGGGAGGTAGCCCACTCGCATCCGGCCGCCGTCGCGTCGCTCAGGTTCTGTTTCGCGCCCGCCAGGTTGCTTTTATTCACGTTGCTCTCGAAAGAATTCCAGAGCGCGGTGCACTGCGCCGATTCCTTATCGGGACCGCCGTGATTGATCGGGTCGGACAAAGCCGTGGCGGTCATCGGGCCACTCACGGCGAAGAGACTGCACCCGACCGCCAACGCTGCGGTCGCGGTCCGAACTGAGGTGATCCTGATACGCATCTGTGCTCTCCTTGGTCTGAGTTTTCGATTCGGCCTGCGCTAAGGAGAGACGCGCACAGCGCTCTGTGATACGTCTCGACCAAGGGCGCTGAGAAGCGAAAGGCAGCACGGTTCGTTCTCCGTCGTCGGCGAGGGCGTCTTCATCGCGCCGCGTCGCGTACTGCGATAGGACCGAATAGCGCCCATCTGAGCGCGCCTGCGCGTGCGACGCTCCCCGTTTCACAATGGCGAGAGCAGCTCGGGACCCTCTCATGGTAAAGGCCATTCGGCTGCGCCAGCGCCCAGTACGCCTGACTGGGTCGGGCCGGCCCGGCCGGGTTGTTGATGCGCTCGGGGTCCGGGTGGAACAGCCCGTCGAGCGAACGAGCCGTCGATGGTCTCTCCCAGGTGAGGAGGCTGTAACCTGACCGAACAGTGCGGAACGTCCTGGCACTGACCGAGCGAGGAACCTTGTATTCGCATCGCTTCTGGCGTCGTCTCTGTTCGCCTCTGAGGTGACCAGCGGCGCCTCGAGAGCAGGTCGAGCGTCGGAGGTCTTGCGATGAGCAGCTGGGAGCTTGCCGTTGTCGTCGTGACCGCGTTCGTGATCTTCGTCGCGGTCGTGTTCAGCCTGGTCGCCTACCTCGGTTGGCGCGGGCTCTCCGCGGGCGAGGACGATGACTAGCGAGGGCGCGTCACGCGTCGTTCAGGTAGGCGAGGACGGCGAGGACGCGCCGGTTGTCGGTGTCGGTCTGAGGCAGATCGAGCTTGGTGAGGATGCGCGCGACGTGCTTCTCGACGGCACCGACGGTGACGACGAGGAGCTCGGCGATTCCGGCGTTCGAGCGTCCCTCGGCCATCAGCGCGAGCACCTCGAGCTCTCGTGGGCTCAGCTCGTCGAGCCGCCCGGCCTTGCGGCCGGAGAGGAGCTGAGCCACCACCTGCGGATCGAGGGCCGTGCCGCCGGTCGCGACGCGGCGGACCGCGTCGACGAACTCGTCGACCTCCATGATCCGGTCCTTCAGCAGGTAGCCGATGCCGCCCGTGCCTGCCGCGAGTAGCTCCGCCGCGTAGGCACTCTCGACGTACTGCGAGACGATGAGGATCCCGACGTCCGGGACGAGTCCGCGCAGCTCGATCGCCGCCCGCAGGCCCTCGTCGCGAAACGTCGGGGGGAGGCGGATGTCGACGATGGCGAGGTCCGGCCGCTCTCGAAGCACGGCGTGGACGAGTGCGTCGCGGTCCCCGACCGAGTCGACCACCTCGAGCCCGTTCTCGACGAGGAGCCTCGCCAGGCCCTCGCGCAGGAGGAGCAGGTCCTCTGCGATCACCACCCGCACGGGATCACCGCCTCGACCCTCGTCGGCCCGCCCACGGGGCTCGTCACGGTGAGCTTCCCGTCGAGTGCCTCCACCCGCTGGCGGAGTCCGCGGATGCCGCTTCCCGACGGGTCGGCGCCGCCGCGCCCGTCGTCGGTCACCGTGACGACGAGCGAGTCGCCGCGCTCCCGAAGCGAGATCTCGACCGCCTCGGCCTCCGCGTGCTTGCCGGCGTTCGTGAGGGACTCGGCGGCGACGAAATAGGCCGCCGTCTCGACTGCCGGCGGCGGGCGGCGCGGCAACTCCGCCGAGACCTGGACGTCGAGCGGGGAGCGGTGGACGAGCGCCGAGAGGGCCGCCTCGAGCCCGCGGTCGGCGAGGACCGGGGGATGGATGCCGCGCGCGAGGTCACGTAGCTCCTCGAGCGCCTCCTGCGCCCCGCGCCGTGCCTCGGCCAGGAGCTCCTGGGCGGCCTCCGGATCCGACCCGAGCTTCTGCTCCGCCATCCCGAGGCTCATTCCGAGGGCGACGAGCCGCGCCTGGGCGCCGTCGTGGAGGTCACGTTCGATCCGGCGCAGCTCCGCATCCTGCGCGTCGACCGCGCCCGCGCGGGTGGACTCGAGCTCGGCGAGCCGTTGCGCGCCTCCGCTCCACCTGACGTACAGATAGTGCGCCACGAGCGGGATCGCGAGGCCGAGGATCGCCCAGCCCGGCCAGAAGTACCCGAGCCCGGAGGCTGCCCAGACCCCGACGAGGAACACGACCAGGGCCGCCGCGAGGCCGGTCTCGATCGCGAGGGCGACGGTCAGCCGTCGCTCCCGGATCGGCTCGACGCGGTCGAGGACCGCCACCACGACTGCGTGCATGCCGACGAGGAGCCCGAGCGCGAGCAGCACCCACTTCGGCCAGAACTCGCCTGCTCCCGTGGCCGCCCAGACGATCACGACCACGGCTGCGACGGCGCCGCCGCTTCCGCCACGATCTTCAGCCCGCGCCGCCGGCTCGCGCGGGCGGCAGCGTCCGAGGCGGCGTCCGCGTTCCCGCGGAGCAGGGACTCTGCGAGCCGGCGCGAGAGCGTCCCGAGCGGACCGAGCAGGTAGATGCCGAGTGCGAGCGCTGCGATCCCGGCCGGGACGAAGAGGAGGGCCCGTTCGAACGAGTCGGCGTGCCAGGAGCCGAGCTCGGGTGCGTTCCACCGGTAGTAGACCGGGACGGCCAGAGCCATCGCGCCGGCGGCGAGGAGCGTCACCTCGCAGATCGCGAGCGCCCCTCTGAGGACGAAGCCCTGGAGCAGATACGCCTGCTGCCGCCAGAACGCCCCGTCGCGGGCGACCCCCTCGGCGCGTCCCCAGAACCCGCGGGCGGCGGGCGAGAGCGTCGGTGGCTCGAGGTCGGTCCCGAGCAGCGCGTTCGCGAGCCACGCCTCGACCCACGAGAAGCCGCCGGCGGCGGCGCGGAACCCGACGAGCGCCGGGACGACGAGCGGCGTGATCGCGAGGAGCGCCGACGACGATCCAGCCGCAGAGAAGGACGGCGGCGCCGGCGAGCCCGAGCGGGATCCCCGCGACCAGGTAGAGCAGAACCTTGAGGCGTCCCGCCATGCGGCCAGTCTGCCTCCGCCGGCCGCACGATGCAGCACGGGCAGCCGGTGTCGGGAGGTGCGGTTTGCCCTACCCCGCCGGGGGCTCGCAGACCGCGTTCCACTCCCGGATCACGGCCCGGTCGTGCTCGTCGCCGAGCACGCTGACGGTCGCCGGGTCGAGCGCGAGGACTGCGCCCATTGCCGGCTCCAGCCCGAGCCAGCGGGCAGCGAGAACGCGGAGGAGGTGGCCGTGCGAGAACACGCAGACATCGCCGTCGGCCCGGCTGATCTCGGCGAGCACTGCGTCGGTCCTCGCAGCGACCTCTGCGATCGTCTCGCCGCCGGGGACGTCTCCCGTCCAGATCGTCCACCCCGGCCGCTCACGCTGGATCTCGGCGGTCGTCAGCCCCTCGTAGGCCCCGTAGTCCCATTCGTGCAACGCGTCGCGTACCTGGGCCTGGGCGCCGAGGCCTGCGAGCCGGCACGTCTCCCGGGCGCGTGAGGCCGGGCTCGTGAGGACGAGGGCGAACCGGCGGCCGGCGAGCCGCTCGCCGACGGCCGCCGCCTCGCGGCGCCCGTGCTCGGTCAGCGGGACGTCCGTGCGGCCGGTGTGACGGCGGGCGCGGCTCCAGTCCGTCTCGCCGTGACGGACAAGGACGATCTCGGTGGGCGGGTCGACCGGCTCAGGACCGGCACGTTAGCCCGAGAGAACGAACGGATGGGCGGCCGTGGTCCGGGGGAGGTGGCGCGGCCGCCCATCCTGCTGACCGGTCAGATCCTTAGACGCCGTCGCGCTCCGTCGGATAGCGTCAGCCGCCGCTGATCGCGGCGATCACGTCGACCCGCGAGCGCGGCCCGAGCGGCGTGTCGAGCTGCGCCCGCTCCTGTCGACGTAGACGTGGATGTGCGGCCGGATCTCGGGCCCGGGATGGCAGAGCCGGTCGCGGAGCCCGGGCTAGCGGCTCCTCGAGCTCGTCGATCGCTCCGGCAGGCGTTCGCCGCGTCGACCTCGACGCGGCGCGGAAGGCCCGCGAAGAGCGGCGTCAGCGTCGGCGGGAGGTGGACGTCGGCCACGACGTCAGCCTCCACCGTCGAGACCTCGACCGACCAGATCGGCGGCAGGTAGCTCGCGATCTCGCTCCAGCTCTCGCCCTCGTCGGCGCTCCCGAACAGCTGCCCGGTGCTCGTGCCGAAGTAGAGGCCCGGGCACCTCGTGGTCGTCGATCGTCATCGCAGCGCGCAGCACGCCGAGATAGCGCGTTCTGCTGCGGCAGCCCGTTCGTCGAGCGTCTGCCAGCTCGAGCCGGCATCGCGCGTGCGCCACACGGCGGCCTGGCCATCCGGCATCGTCCGCGAGTGCAGCGGGTCGAGCGGGATGACGTAGAAGGTGTCGCGGTCGTGCGGGTGCGTCGCGGCGGCGAAGCCGAACTCGCTCGGCAGGCCCTCGGTGATCTCCGTCCAGGAGTGGCCGCCGTCGTCGCTGCGGTGCATGCCGACGTGGTTCTGCTGGTACATGCCGGTCGGGGTCGAGCGGGCGAGCGGACGAGGCGGTGGACGCAGAAGCCGATCTCCTCGTGCTCGCGCGGCCAGTCGGCGCGCAGCCCGCGGTTGCGCGGCGTCCAGCTCTTCGCCGTCGTCGGCCGTCTCGAAGAAGCCGACGCCCTGGACGATCGCCCAGAAGCGCTCCGGGTCGTCGGCGTCGGTCATCAGCGCCGAGATGCCGAGGTGCCCCGGCGGCTGGTTCGCCGGGTCGTCCCAGCTCCTCGCGGCCCGGCTGCCCTCGAGCGTCGTCAGCTTCGACCACGTCTCGCCGCCGTCGCGGCTCTCCCAGATGCCCGCCGCCTCGGCGCCGACGAGCACGCGCCCGTGGGCCGGCGGCGAGCTCGCGACCTTCGAGATCTTCCGCTCGTCGTCGTGCGCGAGCCCCTCGCTCGAGTGCGCCCAGCGTCTCGCCGTTGTCGCGGCTGCGCCAGACGGCCGAGCCGTGCCACTCGCTCGCGGCTGCCGCGTAGATCGTGTCGGTCGAGGACGTCGCGGATCGCCTGGTAGACGGGCCAGCTCTCGCAGAAGGGGCCGCGCACCTCCCAGTCGCGGCGGTTCGTGCTCTCGCGCCAGGAACAGCCCCTTCCGCGTCCCGATCACGAGCAGTGTCTTCGTCATCCGTCCTCACCTCCGGTCTCGGCTTGACGTCGAACCTAGACGAAACGGCTGGCGAGATATTCATCGGTGGCTCGGTCACGCCGCGCGGCGCGAGAGCCGGGCTTCGGCAGCTGCCCCTCGATCCAGAGAGCGGCGATGCCCGCGCGCGGAAGGCCGAAGCGCCGCTCGTACATGAAGTACCGCGGCTCCCAGCGCGGGAAGAACTTGGCGTTGAAGCGGTAGAGCCGCTCGATCTGGAACCACGTGTCGCCGAGTGCGATCGCCTGCCCGGCCGCACGCTCGAGCAGGCCCTCCGGCTCGCGGAGGAGGCGGGCGAAGGCGGCGAAGTTGAGCGACACCTCGCGCGACGCCGCGGTCGCGAAGCAGCCTCGATCGCCGGACGATCATGAACTCGGTCAGTCCCGTTCGGCGTGTCGCCGCGGCGGCGCATCAGCGAGAGCGACTGCGCGTCACGGCCGTACGTCGGCACGAACTGGAGGAAGCCGCCGACGCTCCCGTCCTCGTCGCTCGGCGAGCAGGACGAGCGTCTTGCCGCAGTGCGGGTTGCGGAGCGAGTCCATCGCCATGCTGAAGCCGCGCTCCGGCGCGCCCTCGCGCCAGTCCTCGGCCGACCTCCTCGAGCTCGCGCGAGCACCTCGGGCTCGAGCGAGCCGAGCTCGGCGAGGCGCGCTCGGTAGCCGGCCTTCTCGAGCCGCGTCACCGACTGGCGCACCTTGCGGACGCAACGGCCCTCGAGCGAGAACGACGCCGTGTCGACGATCGCCTCGTCGCCGAGGTAGAGCGACCGCAGCCCGGCGCTGCTCGAAGAGCGTCGCGGCCGGTCGCGCTGACGCCGAGCGCGGCGATCCGCAGCGACCGCTCCTCGGCGAAGCGAGATCGTCTCGCGAACGAGCCCGGTCACCTCGGCCGTGTCGCCGACCGGATCGCCGGAGATCATCAGCACGCCGCTCTCGACCCGGTAGCCGAGGAAGGCGGTGCGGTCCGGGTTGAAGAGGTAGTGCTTGTCGCCGCGCAGCTTGAAGAACGACAGCGTGTCGCTGCCGTGCTCGGCGACGATGCGGCGCGGCTGTGTGGCGGAGCTCGGGATCGGGCAGGTCGCGCGGCGCGGCGAGCGGGCGGAAGAGCAGCCAGGCGGCGCTGAGCACGGCGAGGATCGAGATCAGCTCGACCGCGAGCCCGGTCTGGGCGAGCTCGTCGCGAAAGCCGAACGGACCGGGCTGCCAGAGCAGGAGGTCGGCTGTCTCGCGCACGACGCCGCCGACGACGTCGCCGCCGGCGCAGCGAACGCGACGACGGCGAGCGAGGCCGCGAACGCGGCCGCCGAGGAGCAGCGGCACGAGCAGGAGCGCCGAGCGGAACGTGCCGGGCTCGTGGCGCGCCGTGAACGACGAGCGGCTCGCGACGAGCAGCGCGGCGCACCCGGCGGTGAGCGCGGCCTCCTCGACGTCGAGCCCCTTGAGGACGTCGAAGACCGTGAGGGCGAGCAGCAGCCCGACCGCGAGGTGGAGCGCTCCGCGCCGTCGCCGATACAGGTAGTACGCAGTGACGATCAGCGCCACCGACGTGGGCACGGCGAGCGCATGTGCGTTCCTCATCACCGAGAGCGGCTCGACGTGCACGAGCTCGCGCCCGCGCCACTGGATGTTCGGCGTCACGGCCGAGAGCAGGTCGACGAGCCCGACCGCGGCGGTCGCGAGCGCTGCGACGGCGGGGATGTCGTCGAGGTGCCGGCCCGGTCGAAGCGGCGGCGTGCGGCGGTGGACGAAGAGACGCCAGGCGGCGGTGTCCCTGCCCTGGCGTCGTCAGGTCGGGCCAATCCTTGACGACGAGCCAGGCGCCGAGGATCGACGGCGACGAGCCCCGTCCCCGGGCGGATCGTGCCGACGAGCGCGGCCGCGACGGATCCGGCGAACACGAGCAGGCCCAGGTGCCATTCGTGAATGCGCTGCCCGAGGATGAAGACGCGAGGCCCGAGTGAGTGCCGCTCGAGCCTCAGCATCGGTGGTGCTCGTTTGCCGCTACCAAGCACGAGTGATGATGCCTGCGTAACCTGACGCCGTGACGATCGACCTCGAGCGCCGGCTCGTCCCCCGCCGGCATCGTGGCGATGCTCGGCCTGATCGCGGTGCTGCTCGTCCCCTGGACGCTCTGGCTCACCTTCACGCTGCCGACGCGCCACCTCACCCATCACTACCGCATCGCGTGGGTCGGGTTCGACATCTTCCTGGCCGCAGCCTTCGGCGCGACGGCGATCGCGGCGCTCCGGGCCTCGGAATGGCTCCAGCCGCTCGCGGCGCTCACGGGGACGATGCTCCTCTGCGACGCGTGGTTCGACGTGGTCACCTCGACCGGAGGGGACGAGCTCGGCCGCGCCATCCTCGAGGCGCTCTTCGCCGAGCTGCCGCTCGCCGCTCTGTGCGGCTGGATCGTCGTCGACACGAAGCGCTTCCACGAGGCCGTGTTGCGAAGAACCGCCGTGCGTCGCTGAACGAGAGAGGCTTTCCACTCGCGGCGTCCAGGGGTAGGCTGGCCGGATGATGCGGCTGCTCGCCGGTGGGCTCATGGGTGCGGCGCTCCTCTTGCCGGCAGGGGCCGGAGCAGTCGGGGGTCAGTCGGCATCCCAGCTGCACCGCTTCTCCAGCTGCCCGGCGCTCGTCTCCTACGCCCGTACCCACCTGAAGACGACTCACGGCTATCCCGAGCCGCCGATCGTGGCGCTCGCCACGACGAGCTCGCCCTCCACGCGAACGGGTGTCGTCGGGACGGTGGCACCGGCGGCGGCGGCGGCCGCGAGCGACGGTGGGGGCTCCACCTCCTCGCCGGCGTACTCGACGACGAACGACCAGGAGCAGGGCGTCGACGAGCCGGACCTCGCCAAGACCGACGGCTCCACGATCTTCGCGATCGCCCAGGGAAGGCTCCGGGCGATCGCCGCAGGCGGCGCCGCCCCGAAGCTGCTCGGCTCGCTCGACCTCGGGTCGGGTGGCGGGTACGGCGCCCAGCTCCTCCTGCGCGGCAACCGGGTGATCGTCATCTCCGGCCAGACGCGGATCCCGATCGGCATCTCGCCGCTCGTGGCGAGTGCGCCGGCTTCCATCCGCTCCTCGCCGTACTTCGTCGGCGGCTCGACGACGACCCTCACCGAGGTGGACGTGAGCGACCCGGCGAACATGGAGGTCACGCAGACGATGACGGTCGACGGACGGTTCGTCGACGCCCGCCAGAGCGGGACGAGCGCGCGGATCGTGATCTCCTCCGCGCCCCGGGCGATCGCTCCAGCCTCAGCTCGCGGGCGGTGCAGGCGGCTGGGTGCCGACCTGGGCGTTCCGCGACCTCCGCACTCGGCGCGCCTTCACGCGGCCGGTCGCCGCGCTGCGGCACGATCCGCCGCCCGGTCGACTTCTCGGGGCTCGGGATGCTCTCGATCCTCACCGTCAACTTCGACAAGGGCCTCGGCGCGGCGCATTCGGACTCGCTCATGGCCGACGCCCAGATCGTCTACGGCTCCACGCAGAACCTCTACGTCGCGACGCAGCGGTGGCTGAGCCCGGCGCTCCCGGTCGTGAAGCTCCCGACGTCGCAGACGACCGTGATCGACCAGTTCGACGTCACCGATCCCGACACGACCACGCTCGTCGCGAGCGGCGAGGTGCCGGGCTACCTGCTGAACCAGTTCTCGCTCTCCGAGTACGGCGGCTACCTGCGGGTCGCGAGCACGAGCCGGCCGATCTGGTGGGGCGGGGTGGAGGCGGTCGCACCACCGCAGAGCCAGAGCTACGTCACCGTCCTCCAGCCGAAGGGCGGGGTGCTCTCGCCGGTCGGGCAGGTCTCGGGGCTCGGGCAGGGCGAGCAGATCTACTCCGTCCGGTTCGTCGACGACACCGGGTACGTGGTGACCTTCCGGCAGGTCGACCCGCTCTACACCATCGATCTCTCGACGCCGACGGCGCCGAAGGTCGTCGGGCAGCTCGACCTCGAGGGGTACTCCGCCTACCTCCACCCGGTCGGCGACGGGCTCCTGCTCGGCGTCGGCGTCGACGTCTCGAGCGACACCAACGAGCCGACCGGGGCGCAGGTCGAGCTGTTCGACGTCTCCGACCCGGCGAGCCCGAAGCTCCTCGCGAAGACGACCCTCGGAGCCGGCTCCTCGACGCAGGCGACCTACGACCACCACGCGTTCCTCTACTGGCCGCCGACCGGCCTCGCCGTCCTGCCGATGCAGACGTACCTCACCTCGACCTCGTCGCAGCCGTTCGACGGTGCGGTCGCCTTCCATGTCTCGCGCTCGGGCGGGATCGGCGCGCTCGCCCGGATCGCCCAGGACGCCGTCACGGGCACGACGCCGTCGATCGAGCGCGCGATCGTGATCGGCCAGACGCTCTACACGCTCTCGGACTCGGGAATCATGGCCTCGAGCCTCTCGACGCTCGCCCGGCAAGCGTTCGTCTCGTTCCCGCCGGCGTAGTGCGCGCGTAGAGTCGGCCCGCGATGGGCCTACCCTGGGCGCGGCCACGACACGAGGTGCTCCTGCTCGCCCTCGTCGGGATCGTCGCCCTCAGCCCGCTCTACCCGGTGAACGACGGGCAGGACGTCTCCCGCCTCTGCCTGACCCGTTCGCTCATCCACCTGAAGGTGAGCGGCGACGACTGCCTCGTCGCGCCGCTGGCGGTCGACCGCTCGCGGCGCGCCGGCCATCTCTACTCCGACAAGGCGCCCGGGCTGTCTCTGCTCGAGGTTCCCGCCGCAGCCGCGGTGTCGCTGCCCCTGCCGAGCAGCTGGCCGGACGAGAGCGTCCGGCTCTGGGTCGTGCGGGCCCTCTCGGTCGGGCTCGCGTTCCTCGCGAGCGCGTTCCTCGTCGGAAGGGTCTCGGAGGGGTTGGCGCCGGGGTACGGCGGCGTCTCGATGGTCGGATTCGCACTCGGCACCCTCGCCGCACCGTTCGCCGTTGCGAACTTCGACCACGTCCCGGCCGGGACGCTCGACCTGGCGGCCTTCCTGCTCGCCTGGGCGCGACGGCCCGTGCTCGCCGGCCTCGTGGCCGGCGCCGCGCTCCTGACCGAGTACGAGTCCGGCGCCGTGCTCGTTCTCGTCGGGATCTACATCGCGCTCCAGGGAGCCCGTCCGCTCGGGCGCTACGTCCTCGGCCTCCTGCCCGGGCTCCTGCTTCTCGGCGCGTACGACTGGGCCGCCTTCGGGGCGCCGTGGCATCTCTCCTACCGCTATCTCGACAACGAGTACGCGGCCCGCCAGTCGGCCGGGTTCTTCGGGATCCACGTGCCGCACCTCCACAGCGCGTGGCTCGTCACCGGCGGGAGCCAGGGCCTCCTCGTGGTCTCGCCGATCGTCGTCGCCTGCGTCTACGGGCTCTTCCTGCTGGGCCGCCGGTACCGCGCCGAAGCGATTCTCTGCGCGGCCGTCGGCGTCGCGTTCTTCCTCGTCGACTCGGGGTACTTCGCCCCCTACGGCGGGCTCTCTCCGGGGCCGCGCTTCCTGGTGCCCTCGCTGCCCGTTCCTCGCGCTCGGGCTCGGGCCGGCGTTCGCCCGCCGGTTCCGGGTCGTGCTCGTCCTCGCAGCGCTGTCGATCGTCTCGACGACGGTGCTGACGCTGACCTGGACGAGGGGCATGAACTATCGCGAGACCGTCTGGGGCGAGATCGTACGGCTCCCCGGCACCCTCGGCGACTCGCGGCTGGCCCACGCGCTCGTCAGGAACGTCGCGTACGAGGCCGGGGTGCCCGAACGGCGCTTCGGCCTTCGTGGTCGCGGCGCTCGCCCTCGGGACGCTCGCGCTCGCAGCCCGTTCGGCCGGCAGGGTAACGCGTGGGCCGGAAGAATGAGAGCCACGTGACCGAGCTCCGCGTCCCCGAGGTCGTCGAGGATCCGTTTCGCGAGCACTACCGGGCCTTGATCCTGGGCTCGCTGCTCCAGAGCGCGGAAGCCGAGAGCGAGAGGCATCGCGCCCGAGGTCATCGACTGAGGGCGCGCCGTGCCGAGATGGTCATCGCCCGCCTTCGCCCGGCCCCACCGGAGCGGCGAGACCCGCCTCCGCCGTCTCCTCCTCCCGAGCAGCCACCTCCGGCCGCCAGTCGCGGCCCCGGCTCCCGTACCGGCGCTCGTCACGGTCGACCTCGATCCGTGGTTCGGGCCGGGGGCCCGCAAGACCGCGTTCGCCGTCTGGCTGCTGACCGTCGTCGCTCTCGTCGCGGACGTCGTCGTCCTCGGCGTGGGGTCGGACGCGACGATCGCCGCCGATCTCGGCGCTCGTCGCGATGACGTTCTTCCTGTTCTTCGTCTGCATCGACGACCTGACGGCGCCGACCTCGTAGCGGCGCGACCCGCGTACGCCGTCATCCCGCGCGGCGCCTCGACGGCGGCGCATGAGAGACTCGGCGCCGTGACCGGGGCGCTCCTCGTGTTGCTGCCCGCCGTGGCGGCGTGTCTGCTCGCCGTGAGCGCGCGAGTCCCGAGCCTCGTCTCGACGGTTCTCATCGCCTACCTCGCGTTCGTCGCCGAGATGGTCGGGACGGCTCTCGTCCTCTCGGCGTTCCAGTCGGTGACGGAGGGCTGGGTCGCAGTGGCCGGCGTGCTGGTCGTGGTCGCGGCGTCGGCGACGTGGGTGCTCCGCGGCCGGCCCGGGATTCCGCTCGCCGGCGCGGCGGGCTCGCTGCGCGAGCTCGCGGCGAGCCGGCTGACGGTGGTGTTCCTCGTGGTCGTCGCGGCGCTCCTCGGCTACGAGCTCGTCCTCGGCGTGACCGTTCCCCCGAACAACTGGGACAGCCTCTGGTACCACCTTCCGCGCGCAGTCGCCTGGCTCCAGAACCACGGCTACGGCTGGATCCAGAACGCACCGACGGACATCCTGAACACGCGCCAGCCGGTGGCCGAGCAGGAGCTCCTGTTCCTGTTCGCAGCGACCGGCACCTCCCACGTGTACGCGCTCCCGCAGTTCCTCGCCGAGCTCGCGATCCTGGTGGCGGTCTTCGGTGCGGCTCGACGGCTCGGCTTCGGCGTGCCCGCCTCGGCGTGCAGCGCGGCGCTCCTCGCCACGTTCTCGATCGTCTCGCTCGAGGCCTCGACCGCCCAGAACGACCTGGTCGCCGCGTCGTTCCCGGTCGTCGCGGTGTGCCTTCTCCTCGGCGAGACGCGGGTCGAGCAGGCGCTCGCCGGGGTTGCGGTCGGGATCGGGCTCGGGGTGAAGCTGACGACGGTGTTCGTGCTGCCGGTCGTCGCGCTGCTCGCGGTCGCCCGGGGCGCACGACCGACGGTTCGGGCTCTCTCGGGCTGCCTCGCCGGGCTCGTGACGGTCGGGATGTGGGGGTACGTGCTCAACCAGGAGCACACGGGCCGGATCCTCGGCCAGGGGCAGCTCAGCCTCGACGTGACGACGTCGCCCAGCTACCCGTCGAGCGCGATCGCGGCCGTCGATCTCCTCTACGAGACCCTCGACCTCGGCTTCCTCTCGGATCGCCGGATCCACCTGCTCGCACTCGCGGGCGTCCTCGTTGGGAGTCGGCGCCGCCGTCCTGGGCGTGGCGCCGCCGGCGGGCACGAGCCGTGGCCGACGGCTGGCGCGCCGCGCTGCCGCTCCTCGCGCCGCTCCTCGTCCTCTTCGCCGGGTCGTTCGTCGCGTGGGCCTCGCGCGGGTGGGGGCACCCCGTCCGCGGGCTGTACGGGTCGATCGGCCCGCAGAACCGGACGGCGAGCGAGGACTACTCGGCGTTCGGGCCGATCGGCGCCGTCGCGATCCTCGGCGTCTCGGCCGTGACGATCTGGGACTTCGCCCGCCGGCGGGCCGACCTCCGGCAGCTGGCACTCGCGCTCGCGTTCCCGCTCTTCTTCGTGCTCCTCTCGCTCTTCCTGGCGTTCAACATCTTCGTGACGAGGTTCCTGCTCGTCCCCGCCGCGCTGACGGCGCCGCTCTTCGGGCGGCTGTTCAGGGGTCGGGCGGAGATCGCCTCGTACCTCGCGGCGGCCACGATCGTCGGCGGGCTCGTGATCGTCCACGACCGGACGAAGAGCCTCGCCGGCCCTGGGCCGGCGCCGTGGCATCTCACCCAGGTGCGGGCTCTGGACGCCGCCGGCGTGCCCCACATCGCCCAGGCGGCGGCGGGCCTCGAGCGGCTCGTGCCGCCGCACGCCTGTGTCGGTGCCGTCCTTGGCTCCTACGAGCCCGCGTATCTGCTGGCGGGCAAGGACTTCGGGCGCAAGGTCGTCTATCTCTCCGTCAACGATCCGCTCGTTCGCCTCGCGCACCTCGACGGGCTGTTCTACGTCGTCATCTCGAACGGCGTGAACCGGACCGCGGCCCAGCAGTTCAGGGACGCGGGCTGGAAGCTCCGCCTGCTCGGGCGCTACTGGATCCTCGCCTCCGAGCCGGACGCAACGACCGGGGAGTGCTAGTGCGTCTCTAGGATCCCGCAGTGATCCTCGACGGCCACAACGATCTCGCTCTGCGGGTCTGGCTCGGGCAGGAGCCGGCGCATATCGACCTCGCGACGGCCGCGGATGTCGGCTTCGCGGGAGGCTTCTTCGCGCTGTTTCCCCCTGGCGGCCGGTTCCAGCCCCCCGAGGGGGCGCCGTATGCGCTGCCGCCTGACGAGCCGATCCCGCGGGCGAAGGCCGTCGTCGACGTCGAGGGCCAGCTCGCGGCGCTCCAGGGCCTCGACGTCTCGGTCGTCCGCCGCGTCGAGGAGATCGAGCCGGGGAGGGTGAACGCGATCGTCCACCTCGAGGGTGCGGAGGCGATCGCCCCCGACCTGTCGGATCTCGAGTCGTGGTACGACCGGGGGCTTCGGTCGGTCGGGATCGTGTGGTCGCGGCCAAACGCGTTCGGCGAAGGCGTGCCGTTCCGGTTCCCCTCCTCGCCCGACACCGGCGGTGGGCTGACGGACGCCGGGCGCGACCTCGTCCACGGCTGCAACCTGCTCGGGCTCATGGTCGACGTCTCGCATCTGAACGAGGCCGGGTTCTGGAACGTCGCGGAGCTGACGCAGGCGCCGATCGTGGCGACCCATTCGAACGCGCACGCCCTGTGCGCGTCGTCCCGCAACCTCACCGATTCGCAGATCGACGCGATCGGCGAGTCGGGCGGGGTGGTCGGGATCAACTTCGCGACGATGTTCCTGCGCGAGGACGGCCTGCCGGGAACGGACGTCCCGCTCGAGCTGATCGTCCGGCACATCGACTACGTCGCCTCGCGGATCGGGATCGAGCATGTCGCGTTCGGCTCGGACTTCGAGGGAGCGGAGATACCGGACGACCTCGGCGGCACGGCGGGCCTGCCGGCGCTCGTCGACGGCGCTGCGCGCGGCGGGTCACGACGACGCGTCGCTCGACCTCGTGACGCACGGCAACTGGTTGCGGGTGCTCGGCGACACGTGGCGCCCGCGCCGGTGAACCGTGACGCGCCGTGAAAGCGGTAGCGTCGAGCCCATGCGCGAGCGGACGGTAGCCCGGGTCTCGTCGTCTCGACGGTCGGGGTCGGCTGCAACAACTTCGGGTGGCGGCTCGACGAGGACGCCGTGCGGTCTGTCGTGGATGCGGCGCTCGACTCGGGGATCACGCTGTTCGACACGGCCGAGAGCTACGGCGACGGCGAGAGCGAGCTGTTCCTCGGGCGCGCGCTCGCGGGACGCCGCGACCGGGCCGTGATCGCCACGAAGTTCGGGTGGGGGAGGGGCCGGGACGACAGTCGGAGGCCGCGCGGGCACCCCGAGTACGTGCGGCGGGCGATCGACGGGTCGTTGCGCCGGCTCGGCGTGGATCACGTCGACCTCTACCAGTACCACCGCCCGGACGGGGTGACCCCGGTCGAGGAGACGCTCGGGGCGCTGGACGAGCTCGTCCGCGCCGGCAAGGTGCGGTTCATCGGCTCGTCGAACTTCTCGGCGCGGCAGGTCGAGGAAGCCGACGCGGTGTCGGCCGACCGCGGCCTCGCGCGGTTCGTGACCGCGCAGAACCGCTACTCGCTGCTCGACCGCGAGGCCGAGACCGAGCTCGCACCGGTGTGCGAGCGCCTCGGGATCGGGGTGATCCCGTACTTCCCGCTCGAGAGCGGCCTGCTGACGGGGAAGTACCGGCGCGGCGAGCCGATCCCGACGGGGACGCGCCTCGCGGGACGGTTCGACGTCTCCGACGAGCAATGGGACCGGATCGAGGCGCTCGAGGCGTTCGGGCGGGAGCGGGGCAGGAGCCTGCTCGAGGTCGCCGTGGCGGGCCTCGCGGCGCAGCCGGCGGTCGCGTCGGTGATCGCCGGAGCGATGACACCCGAGCAGGTGCGCGCGAACGCGGCGGCCGGCTCGTGGGAGCTCTCACCCGGCGACGTCGAGGCGCTACGGGCACTCCCCTGAGCGAGTCGCAGTGGGAGGCGATGGCGCCGCGGTGGGAGCGTGGGCGGGAGCTGCTCTGGCGCTCGACCCGGCCGGTCAGCGAGTGGCTCGTCGAGCGGCTCGAGCCGGCGCCGGGGCAGGTCGTCGTCGATCTCGCCGCCGGGACGGGCGAGACCGGGTTCCTCGCAGCGCCCGCGCTGCTTCCCGGCGGTCGCTTGATCACGGGCGACCGCGAGCCCGCGATGGTCGAGGCGGCCCGGCGAGTCGGGGCCGAGCTCGGGGTCGAGAACGCCGAGTTCCGGGTCCTCGATGCCGAGTCGCTCGAGCTGCCCGACGGCACCGTCGACGGCGTGATCAACCGGTTCGGCTACATCCTCCGCGGCGATCCGCCGCCCGCGCTGCCCGAGATCCGCCGCGTCCTTCGCCCGGGCGGCCGGCTCGTGTTCTCGGTGTGGGCGGCGCGCGAGCTGAACCCATGGATGACGGTCCCGGCCGACGTGCTGGTCGAGCGCGGCCATCTCGCGCCCCAGTCCGCGGCCGAGGTGCGGCTCTCCGCGCGACGGAACCCGCCGGCGATCCGCGGCCTGCTCGCCGCCGCCGGCTTCGGCGAGGCCGAGATCGAGGAGATGCCGGTGGCGTACGGGTTCGCAGACGGCGACGAGCTCTGGTTCTTCGTGAGCGAGCTCCGGCGGCCCGGTGGCGCTCGCACTCGCCGGCCTGCCCGAGGACGAGCGCGCCGAGATCCGGGCGGAGATCGAGGCCCGTGCCGCGCGCACGACGGACGGGCTCGAGCTCGGCGGCATCAGCCTGAACGTCGCCGTCGCACCGGCCTGACGAAGGATGAGACGCTCAACGGTTACCATCCGGGCGCCCGGGCGCCTTGGCCGAGTGGTTAGGCAGCGGCCTGCAAAGCCGTTTACAGCAGTTCGAATCTGCTAGGCGCCTCCTCTGTCACTCGCCCGGCGATGCGGGGCGTAGGTTGCGCGTGAGAGATTCCCTGTATGTCGGTTGAACACGACGAACCTTCTCCGAAGCCGAAGAAGAAGAGCTCCGTGAAGAAACGGGTCGCGATCGGCGGGGTCGGGATCGCGGTTCTCGTCGGGACGTTCGTCTTCATCCTTCCGCGGATCGCGGACTACCGGAGCGTCTGGGCGGTCGTCAAGGACCTGACCTGGCCGCAGATCGGCGCTCCTCGTGCTCACGACGGTGGCGAACCTGGCGACCTACGCGCCGCCGTGGATGGCCGCGCTGCCGGGTCTCCGCTACCGCCAGGCGACGGTCCTCACGCTCGCCTCGACGTCGTCGACCTACGTCGCGCCCGGGCGGTGCGGCCGTCGGCATTGCCACCTCCTACGCGATGCTTCGAGGCTGGGGCTTCAGGGGCCAGGCCGTCACGATCGCCGTGGCCGTCACCGGGATCTGGAACCAGTTCGCGATGCTCGGCTTCCCGATCATCGCGCTCGCGGCGCTCACGATCCAGCACGAGCAGAACGGGCTGCTTCAGACCGTCGCGCTGATCGGCCTCGTGGTGTTCGTCGTCGCCGTCGGCGCGTTCGCCGGCGGGCCTCTGGACGCCGGCGGCTCGCGCTCAAGGTCGGGGACCTCGCGGCGAGGATCTCGAACTGGGGCCTGCAGCTGATCCGCCGCGGCCCGGTCGGCTGGCACGGGCCGTCGTTCGTGCGCTTGCGGAACGAGACGGTCCAGCTGCTCGGCCGGCGCTGGCACGTTCTCACCCTGGCCACCCTCGCGGGCCAGCTGACGGTGTTCCTGGTCATGCTCGCCTCGCTGCGCGTCTGCGGCGTGTCCGCCGCCGACGTCACGTTCATCGAGGCGTTCGCCGCCTGGTCGCTGGCACGACTGGTCGGCTCGCTTCCGATCACGCCGGGCGGGCTCGGCGTCGTCGAGGTCGGTCTCACCGGCGTCCTCGTCGGCTTCGGCGGGCACAACGCCGACGTCGTCGCCGCCGTCCTGATCTACCGGTTCCTGACGATCGTGCCGACCCTACTGCTCGGCCTCCTGGCCGGCGCGACCTGGCGCCGGCACAACCCCGGCGCCGTCACGACCTAGAGGCTTGATGTGCATTGTTCATGGCCGTGGTGCCGCCCCAGGCGCTGCGCCATGCCGTCTCGTCGCCCTTGCCCAGGCCCACCGGCCTGGGCTGCGGACGCCAAGCCGCCCTGGCTTGGCCTGGAACGGCCCCACAACGGATGCGCAATACACATCAAGCCTCGAGCCTCAGTTTCGGCTCGGGTCGTAGGGCATCGTTGCGATCAACGAGTACATGCCGCCCTTCCGCTGGAGGACGGTGCGCCAGAGCTGGTCGGGGTCGGGGGCGAAGACGTCCTCGGGCTCGGCGCGCGCGACGATCCACGCAGGCTCGTCGAGCTCGGCCTCGAGCTGTCCGGGGCCCCAGCCCGAATAGCCCGCGAACACACGCGCGCGGGACACGCCGAGCTCCCACGTGTCGACTCCCGGCGGCATGTAGGCGACCCGGCCGACGATCGGGTCCGCGTCCTCGCGCGGCTCGTCGAGCTCCACGAGGACGACGACCGCCTCGGGCTGCACCGGCCCGCCGAGATAGACGACCTCGTCGTCGCAGGGGAGCTCGCCGAGATCCGGCACGGCATCCGCGATCCGGAGCTCAGAGGGCCGGGACAGCACGAGCCCGACGGCACCCTCGTCGTCGTGGTGGGTCATGAGGACGACGGTGCGGCGGAAGTTCGGGTCGACCAGCGAAGGCGAGGAGATCAGGAGCTTGCCCGCGAGCGACTCCACCGCCTGATGCTATCCCGCGCTCAGCGCTGCCACCCCGACGAGGGCCGTCGCCACCCCGGCGAGCTGTACCCGGCTGAGCCGCTCGTGCAAAACGACATAGGCGAGCGCGATCGTCATCACCGGATAGAGGCTCCCGAGCACCGAGACCAGCGAGAGCAGGCCGTGGCGGCTTGCGAGCGCGAACAGGGCGTTCGCCGAGGTGTCGAGCAAGCCGATCCCGACGATGGGGAGGATCCAGCGACGCCCGACCAGGAGCGACTCGCGCCGGCCGGCGGCGAGGAGAAGCAGAAACCCGAGCGAGCCGACACGGGCTCCGGTCAGCGTCGAGAGGGCACTCCCTTCGCGGCTTCCCAGACCGAGGAAGTACGTGAACAACCCGAGCGCGACGGCGGCAGCGACGGCGAGCACGACGGCCCGGCCGCGACTCGCCTCCGTCGCCTGGCGCTCCTCGGCGGACGCGAGCACGGCCCCTGCGACGGCGATCCCGGCGCCCGCGACGGCGACCCCGGAGGGCCGCTCGCCCGTCGCGATCGAGACCGCGAACGGCACGACCGCACCGCATGCGACCACCGGGGAGACGATGCTCATCGTGCCGAGCGACAGCGCCTTGTAGAAGGCCGCGAGGCCCGTGCCACCGCCGATCCCGGCGAGGATCCCGATCCCGAACGAGTGCCGGTCGATCCCGCCGCCCGCGACGGCGAGCGCCAGCAGGATTGCGGCGAAGCCGGCCGCCTGCGAGATCACCGTCACCGGGACGGTCGCCACCCGCCTCGACACGAGCCCTCCCGAGAAGTCCGCGGTTCCCCAGACTGCGGCCGACGCGAGCGCGAGGAAGACCGCGGCGGCGCTCACGCTCCCGCTCCGTCGAGCCTGCGCATCGGCTTCAGCTGGATGGTCCGTCGAGCCTGCGCATCCTGACTGACTACCATTTGCTTCGATGGAGCCGGTTCGGATCGGTGTTCTCGCCGTGCAGGGGAACTTTCGCGAGCACGTCGCGATGCTGCGCCGCATCGGCGCAGACGTCGTCGAGGTGCGCAAGGCAGACCAGCTCGCGGGCCTCGACGGCCTCGTCATTCCCGGCGGCGAATCGACCGCGTTCACCCGCCTGATGTGCCTCTACGGCCTCGACGAGGCGATCCGCGACTTCCAGGGCCCCGTGTTCGGCACCTGCGCCGGGATGATCGTGCTCGATCGCGACCATCTCGGCCTCGTCGACATCGGCGTGCGGCGGAACGCATTCGGGCGGCAGGTCGCCTCGTTCGAGACCGACCTCGACGTTCTCGGAGACGGGCTGCCGCTTCGCGCGGTGTTCATCCGGGCTCCGTGGATCGACGAGGTCGGCCCCGGGGTCGAGGTGCTCGCCGAGGTCGACGGCCACCCGGTGCTCGCGCGCGAGGGGCGGTTCCTCGTCGCTGCGTTCCATCCGGAGCTGACCGACGACACGCGGCTCCACGAGCTGTTCCTCGAATCGGTGGAGGAGGCGCGCCTTGTCCGGACATAGCAAGTGGTCGTCGATCAAGCACAAGAAGGGCGCGGCCGACGCGAAGCGCGGGAAGCTCTTCTCGAAGCTCGCGCGGTCGATCATCGTCGCCGCCAAGGAGGGCGGCGGGGACCCGGCCAACAACCTCGCCCTCGCGAACGCAATCGAGAAGGCCAGGTCGTACTCGATGCCCAAGGACAACATCGAGCGCGCGATCGCGAAGGGCTCGGGCTCGGGTGCCGACGCCAACGCGTTCGAGGCGATCGCCTACGAGGGCTACGGCCCCGAGGGCGTCGCCGTGATCGTCGAGGCGCTGACCGACAACAAGAACCGCACCGCCTCCGAGGTGCGCCATATCTTCGCGAAGTTCGGCGGGAACCTCGGGACGAGCGGGGCGGTCGCCTGGCAGTTCGACCGGCGAGGGGTGGTGCTCGTGCAGAAAGGCGGAGTGGACGAGGACGAGCTCTTCCTCGCCGCGGCCGACGGCGGTGCCGACGACCTCGAAGCCGACGGCGAGGTCTTCCAGGTCACGAGCGCGCCGGAGAACCTCGCGACCGTGAGGGCCGCCATCGAGCAGGCCGGCTTCCCGATCGAGTCCGCCGAGCTCTCGCTCCTGCCGAAGAACACGGTCGCGGTCGACGACGAGAGCAAGGCCAGGCAGCTGATGCGGATGATCGACGCGCTCGAGGACGACGACGACGTCCAGGAGGTCTACGCGAACTTCGACATCCCCGAGCAGGTGCTCGAGGCCGTCACCGCTGACCGCCTAGAAGCCGAGCTCTGCTTCGGCCAGGCGCGTCCCGTCGATCCGCGCCTGGATCTTCGCGAACGCCGTGTCGCGCGCGGTCGAGGTGTCGTCGCCGAACGGCGAGAACCCGCAGTCGTCGGTCGTGCCGAGCCGATCGAGCGGGATGAACCGCGCCGCCTCGAGAACGCGGTCGCGGACCTCCTCGGGCGACTCGACCCTCGGGTCGATCGGGTCGATCACGCCGACGAAGATCCGCTGCTCGTCGCGCGAGTTGTCGGCGACCGCCTGCAGCACGCTCGGGCGGTCGGCCTCGCTCGCCAGCTGGAGGTAGAAGCGGCCGGCGTCGAGACGGAAGAGCTCCGGGAGGAGCTCGGCATAGTCGATGTCGGCGCTGTGGGTCGAGTCGTGGTCGCCGCCCGGGCACGTGTGGACGCCGATCAGCGCGCGCTCGTCGTCGGTGAAGCGCTCGAGGAGCTGGTTGTTCAGGTCGACGAACGCCTTCAGCACCCCGCCGCTCGGGTCGAGCTTCAGGGCGAGCCGGCCCTCCGTGAAGTCGATCTGGACGCTGTCGGCGCCCGCCTCGAAGCAGCCGCGGATGTCGATCTCGGCCTGGTCGAGGAGGTCGGCGACGAACGCGTCCTGCGGGTATCCCTCGATCCCGTCCTGGGGGTAGAGCAGGCTCAGTGCCGAGGCGGAGATGACTGCCTGCTTGAGCGGGCGCGAGGTGTACGGGCGGGCCTTGTCGAGGTAGGTGGCCGCGTGGGTCGCATACCGGAACGGGCCTGCCGTCAGCACCGGCAGCCGGCGCGTGTGGCCGTCGGCGAACGGGATCGTCACGCCGTCGGGCGCGAGCGCGGTGAGCCCGGCGATCGGGTAGGTGACGAAGCTCGGCTTGCGCTGCTCCCCGTCGGTGATCACCGGGGACCCGGTCGCCTCGAACCGCGAGATCGTGTCGCGGACGGCCTCGTCGTAGAGCGCCTCGAGCTCGGTCTCGGCGATGCTCCCCGCTGCGAATGCCTGCATCCCCTGCTGGAGCTCGGGCGACCTCGGGAGGCTCCCGATCGGCTCGGTTGCGATCGGCACGGTGCGGAACACTGCCTGGCTAGCGGGCGCGCGTCAAATCCGTGAACCGGCTGTTGTCGAAGGAGGCCGTCGGCCTGGGGTTGCCGACGAGAGTGTTCTGGTCGAGGCCGGCGACGGCGTAGTAGTTCGCCTCGATCCCGACGCCGGCCTGCGCGAGGTTGTCGGTGCCGTCCGACCGGGTGCCCGACACGACGTTGCGCCGGATCGTGCACTCGGAGTGGTCGCCGCAGTAGACGCCCACGCCGAGCGCTCCGGAGACCGTGTTCTCCGAGACCTCGCCCATCGACATCTCGCTCATCGTGATGCCGCGCAGCCGCGTGCCGTGGACGCGGTTGCCGCTGACCATCACCATCGACGAGTGCGTGACGATCCCCTCGTTGCCGCCCGACACGTCGCAGTCCTCGACCATGCTCATGCCGAGGTTCATCGAGTACGAGATGTCGATCCCCTGCGTGAACGGGCCGGCAGACGACGACCGCGCAGTCGTGGATCATCACCTGCGCGAAGCGGACGTGGATGCCGTCGAGGCGCGCGCCGACCACGCGGACGTCGTCGATCGAGACGCGTCGGGCGCTCTCGACGTCGATTCCGTTCGTCGCCGCCGAGCACGGTGAGGTTCTTGATCGTCGACGTCGCTCGACCGGACGACGATGCCGCCGCGGACGACCGCGCCCGGCTCTCCCCTCAGCACCTCCTGGTGCGTGATCACGATCGGCCCCTGGTGGACGCCGGCCGCGAGCGTCACCACCGGCGGCCGCGTCGCGAAGCGCGACCGCGCCCGCCGCGAGGAAGAGCCCCGCGAACGCGGCCCCGGCGGTCGCGCCCGGCCGGCCGAGCTCGCCGCCGTCGTCGCGCGTACGAGAGCCGCAGCCACGGGTAGACGACCTGGCCGAGGAGCTGCGCGAGCCGCCACGCCGCGACGAAGAACGCGATCGCCGAGCCGAGCGGGCGCCCGCACGTCCGCGAGGTAGGCGAGCCCCATCACGAGGCCGAGCTCGAGCGCTCCGAGCGGCAGCGCCACCCAACCGGGCTGGTAGTCGAAGACGCGGTCGTAGCACGAGGATGTCGAGCGCGAGGCCGACGCCGACCATCAGCGCGGCGACCTCGACCGGCCACCAGCGGTGGAGCGACGAGCGCGAGCACCGCCGCCGCGACGGCAGGCCCGAGTGCCGAGAGCAGGCGCGAGTCGAGCCGCCCTCTCAGCGTGTACGACATGCCTGCACCCTCCGCAGGAACCCGCTGCGCCGCGTACTTCGCGCCGACGCAGCGTGTCGGCCGCCGGATAGGCCCACTGCGCGGCGACCCCGGCGAGCGCCGAGCGTGCCGCTCCTCGTCCGTGAGCGCCGGCACCGTGCAGTCGGGTGCGAGCGCGATCCACGCGGCCGTGCGTCTCGAGCCCGTGGTCGTCGACGAGCCGACGCGAGCAGCGCGTTGTTGCGGAATCCCGCCGGAAGCCGGTGGCGCAGATGACCTGCTCCGCGCCGTTCACCTCGGCGGCGACCCGGAAGCGGGCCCCGGCTCGCGCGATCGGCTCGTCCCAGTACCGCCCGGCCGGGTACGAGGGCGCGAGCAGCGAGGCGAGGACCGCCAGCCGCTCGGCCGGGGCTGTTGCCGTGGTAGCCGGCAAGCCCGCGCCGCGAGAAGAGCGAGCGCGGCACGTTGAGCGGCCGCCGCACGCGGCTCGCGCCGCCGCACCGAGGTGACCCGCGCGCCCGCTGCGAGCGCGTTCAGCCACTCGGTGGCCGCGGCCATCCCGCCGCCGACCACCGTCACGTCGTCCGCGTACTCGTGCGGCTCGTAGGCATGCACGACCCGCGGGTCGCCCGGCGAGCTCCTCCGGCAGCGTTCAGCCCGGGATGGCCCGTCGCGAGCAGGACGTGGCGGAACCGACACGCTCGCCGTCGAGCTCGAAGCCGCCCTCGACTGCACGGACCCTGCTCGACGCGGCGCTCGACGACCACCTCGTCCCAGCCCGTCCGTCGCGCGCTGCTCCTCGACGTGGTCGAGGAACTCCGCCACCGTCGGGTGGTAGCGGTCGCAGACGCTCTGCACGAGCGGCCACGGGGTGCCGCGGCGGAACGCCGAGCGGACGGCGAGGCCCGGGAAGCGACGTCGGCAGGCAGTGGCCGTCGCTCTCGGAGCGCATCCGCCGCTGCCGGATCGAGTCGGCCCGCCGCCGCCACGCCGCCGCCGGATCGGCGCCCGTCGGCGTCGAACACGGTGACGTCCTCGATCCCGCCGCGGCGGAGCGTCGCGTGCGCGACGAACCCGGCGAGGCCGCCGCCGACGATCGCAACGTCGCGCAACGGGCCTCCTACTTCACTGAGCCCGCGAGCAGCCCCTGCACGAAGTAGCGCTGGAACGCGAAGAACACGGCGAGCGGCACGAGCAGCGAGAGGAACGACGCCGGCGCGATCAGGTCGATGTTCGCCCCGAACTGGCGCAGGTTCGAGAAGATCGCCACCGTGATCGGCTGGACGTTCTGGCCGAACGTCAGCGCCACGATCAGGTCGTTCCACGTCCACAGGAACTGGAAGATCGCGAGCGAGGCGATCGCCGGCAGGCCGAGCGGCAGGATCAGCCGCAGGAAGATCCAGATCTCCGAGGCGCCGTCGATCCGCGCCGACTCCATGATGTCCTTCGGGATCCCGACGAAGAAGTTCCGCAGCAGGAAGATCGCGAACGGCAGCCCGAACGCGACGTGGAAGAGGATGATCCCGAGCACCGTGTCGTACAGGCTCAGCGTGTTGTAGAGCGTGAACATCGGGATCAGCGCCATCTGCAGCGGCACGACGAGCAGCCCGATCACGACGAGGAAGATCCAGTCGCGGCCGGGGAACTCGAGCCAGGCGAACGCGTAGCCGGCGAGCGCGCCGACGATCACGACGATCAGCGTGTTGCCGACCGCGATCTGCAGCGTGATCCAGAGCGAGTGCGTGATCGAGTGGTTGTGGAGGACGTGGTCTGTAGTTCGACCAGGTGGCGAGGCTCGGCTTGGTGAAGATCTGCCACCAGCCCTTCACCGTGAACGCCTGCGCCGGCAGGATCGAGGTGAGGAAGAGCCCGAGCGTCGGGATCAGCCAGAGCAGCCCGAGCAGGATCAGGAAGATGTTGACCGGCGCCTTCATCGTGAAGCGGATGAGCTTCGCCGGCACCGTGTCGCGCTCCGAGAGCCTCGGCTTCGGGACGACCAGCTCGGGCATGCGCGCCCCGGCCGTCGGGCATGGACGACCTCCGGTCGACGTCATTGCTCGCTCCTGAATCGCTTGATGTTCAGCGCCAGCACCGGGCACCACGAGCACGAACAGGAACACGGCGATCGCCGAGCCGACGCCGAAGTCGTTGATGCCGCCGAACGACGTCCGCCACATCGCGAGCGCGATCACGTTCGCGGCGTTCTGCGACGACCCGGGCGCGAGCGTGATCACGAGGTCGAAGACCTTGAGGACGTTGATGATCATCGTGATGAACACGACCGAGAGCACCGGGCGCGAGCAGCGGCACGGTCACCCGCCGGAAGACCTGCCACTCGGTGGCGCCGTCGGTTCGCGCCGCCTCGAGCACCTCTCGAGGCATCGACGAGAGCCCGGCGGCGATCACCACCATGGCGAAGCCGGCCCAGATCCAGATGTAGGCGATCATCAGCGAGGGCGTGATCAGCTTCGTCCCGAGCCAGGCGAAGCCGCCCCACGGTTTCGCGAAGGTCTGCGCCGAGATGCCGGCGTGGTAGGTGCCCGGGCGCGACCACCCCGAAGTCGAACGTGCCGTCGTCGGCCGCCGCCGCCGTCTTCACGACCTTGTTCTCGGCGTCGCGCAGCTGCACGGTCACGCCCGGCAGGCCGAGCTCGCCCTTCTCGACCTTGCCCGGCGACGCCGCCGCCGGGCTTGAAGTCGCGCCAGACGACGCCCTGCGATGTGACCCGGCGCGGCGGTTTCGGCTCGACCGCCTGCTTCGCCGCCGTCGGCACCTGGCTCGGGCGGGATGCCGGTCAGCCCGAGCAGCGCGACGCCGCCCGGGTGGAGCGGCGTCTTCAGCGCCATCCCCGTCTGCGCCGTTCCCGTGGAGGCTCGGCGTCGACGGGAAGCGCGTCGGAGAGCGAGCCGGGCGGGTTGAACACCTCGTGACGACCGACGCGCCCGAGCGCGTTCACCGCGCCGAGGTTCGGGTCCTGCACGTACATGATCCGCCAGGTCACGCCGGTGGCGAACGCGGAGATCGCCATCGGCAGGAAGACGATCGTCTTGAACGCGACCGACCAGCGGACCCGCTCGGTCAGCACCGCGAAGATCAGGCCGATCGCCGTCACGAACGCCGGCACGACCGCGACCCAGATCAGGTTGTTCTTGATCGCCGTCGTCAGCGTCGAGGTCGTGAAGAGCGTCTTGTAGTTGTCGATCCCGACGAAGTGGTTGAAGCCGTTCACGCCCGCCCGAAGAAGCTGCGGATGATCGTGTAGACCGTCGGGTAGACGATCCAGACCCCGAGGATCACGAACGCGGGCAGCAGGAACAAGCGTGCCGGTCAGGTACCGGCGCAGTACCCGGCCCGGAGGGCGGCGGTGGAGCCGCCTCGACCGGCGGCTCCACCGTGACTGCTGCCCGAGCTCACGGCCTACGCTTACTTGCCCTTCTTGTAGGCCGCCGTCGCGGCCGACTCGAGCTTCTGCTGGATGCCCGCTGATGTTCGTCGGGTTCTGCAGGAAGCTCTGGAAGAGCCCCCACTCGCCCTGGCCGGTCGTGGCGCCGAACGAGGCCGGCTGCTGGTCGGACATGTCGAAGACGACGTTCTTCGCCGCCGCGATCGCCGACGCGGTCGCCCGCGTCGTCGCGTCCGGGTAGACGCTCGACGGCATCTTGCTTGTTGCCGGTCGCGAAGCCGCCCTTCGCCGCCCACGCCGCCGCGGCGGCGGGCGTGCCGAGGAAGTTCACGAACGCCTCGATCGCCGGGGTGTCGCGGAACGCGACGATCGTGTCGCCGCCGATCTCGACCGACGCGGGGCGAGCCGTTGATCGACGGGAACGCGAACTCGCCGTAGTCGGTGCCGGGCTTCGCCTTCACCGTCGCGACGCCCGGGACGAAGTCGCCCTCGAGCACCATCGCCGCCTTCGGCGGGTTCTGGAAGACGTTGTTGACCGAGGTCGGGAAGTCGGTCTGGACCGCGCCGGAGGTGCCGCCGGCCATGTTCGCCGAGCTGCCGATCACCGACGCCATCGTCTTCAGCGCCGCGGCGACCGACGGGTCGGTCCACTTGATCTTGTGGGCGGAGAGCAGCGCGTACCTCGCCGGGCCCGGCCTGGCGGAGGTAGATGTTCTCGAACAGGTCGGTGAGCGTCCACCCGTCGGCGCCGCCGATCGAGTACGGCGGGACGCCCGAGGCCTTGATCGTGTTGGCCGCCGACGCGAGCTGCGGCCACGTCGTCGGCGGCTTCACGCCGGCGTTCTTGAAGGCGTGGACGTTGTACCAGACGGTCGACTTGTTGCTCGCCTTGAAGACGAGGCCGTAGATCTTCTTGTTGAAGGTGCCGAGCGCGATCCACGACGGGCGTGAAGTTCGCGAGCAGCACCTTCCGCGCGTACGTGATCGGCTTCAGCGTGCCCTTGTCGACGAACTGCTTGACGAGGCCCGGCTGGGCGATGTCGGCCATGTCGGGCGGGTTGCCGCCGGCGACCGCCGTCGAGACGACCGTCGGCAGGTTGTCGCCGACCGGCTTGTAGTTGACCTTCACGTCCGGGTACACCTTGTTGAAGGCCTTGATCACGGCCCCGAACGCTCGCGGCCTCGGCGCCGGTCCAGACCCCGTCGAAGGTGATGCTCCCGGATACCGCCTGTGCGTGCCTCGTCGCGCCCGAGCCGCTCGCCGGAGACCGCGAGCACGGCGAGCGGGATCGACTGCCGCCACCAGGGCGGCTCGTTGTCGTCCAGCCACGTCTCACGTTGTTGCTCCTTTCTCGTTCGCCTGCTCGTAGATTCCAAGTCCTGTCTCGGGGTCGAAGAAGTGCAGCGACGCGCGTGTCGACCGCGACCTCGACCTCGCCCGCCCTCGACGACCTGCGCGCGGGCGCCGAAGCGCCCGACGATCAGCGCGCCCGTCGGTCTCGAGCCCGCCCTCGACGCTCGACTCGCGGGCCAGCTCCTTCGTCTCCTCCGTCTCGGCGAGCTGCGCCTGTCGGGGAGCGCGAAGTGCACCATCAGCTCCGAGCCGAGCGCCTCGCGCAGCTCGACGCGCCCCTCGAGACGGCTCCCGGCCGGCGCGTCCGCGGCCAGGCTCGCCTCCTCCATCGACTCGGGCCTGATCCCGAGGATCACCGGGCGGCCGTCGTAGCCCGCGAGCGCGGGGTGCGCGGCGACGTCCTCGGCGCCGAGGGTCGAGCTCGTGCGAGCCGCCGAGGGCGAGCGCGTACGCTGCCGTTCGCGCCGGGACACGGTCGCCTCGAGCATGTTCATCGCCGGCGAGCCGATGAACCCGCCGACGAAGAGGTTGACCGGCCGGTCGTAGAGCTCCTGCGGCGGCGCGACCTGCTGGAGCTCGCCCTTCCGCATCACCGCGACGCGGTCGCCCATCGTCATCGCCTCGACCTGGTCGTGCGTGACGTAGATCGTCGTCGTCGCCAGCTCGCGCTGGAGCCGCGAGATCTCGGCGCGCATCTGCACGCGCAGCTTCGCGTCGAGGTTCGAGAGCGGCTCGTCCATCAGGAAGACGGACGGCTCGCGCACGATCGCGCGGCCCATCGCGACCCGCTGGCGCTGGCCGCCCGAGAGATTGCGCGGCTTGCGCTTGAGCAGCTCGTCGAGCCCGAGCGTCCTGGCCGCCGTCTGGACGCGTTGTCTCGATCTCCCGCTTTCGGCAGCTTTTTCAGCGGAGCCCGAAGGCGATGTTCTCGTAGACGGAGAGGTGCGGGTAGAGCGCGTAGCTCTGGAAGACCATCGCGATGTCGCGGTCGCGCGCCGGGCACGTGGTTCACGACACGCGGTCGCCGATCCGCATCACGCCCTCGGAGATCTCCTCGAGCCCGGCGAGCATCCGCAGCGCGGTCGTCTTGCCGCATCCCGACGGCCCGACGAGCACCATGAACTCCCCGTCGGTGATCTCGAGGGTCAGCGAGCTCACCGCGCGCGTGCCGTCCGCGTAGACCTTCCCGATCTCGGTCGAATCCGACACCCGCCAATCCGCTCCCCCCTTTCGCCTGGCGATCCTACTCCTCGGCGTCGAGAATCTCTACCCGCTCTTCGCGTCCCGAAATCTCTACCGGACAAACGCCACGACGGAGGAACGTCCGGGGACGTCCATAACCTCTCTCCGTGAAGGTTCAGTGTCTTTGAAAGTTCAGTGTCTTTGAAAGTACTGGGCATCGATCCGGGGACGGCTGCTTGCGGGTACGGAATCGTCCACGAAAGCGAAGGGCGCCTCAGGGCCACGTGCCACGGCTGGTGGCGAACCTCGGCGCGGCGAGCGCGTGGATCGGCGGCTGTTCACCATCTTCGCGGGAGTCTCGGAGCTGATCAGCCGGCACGCCCCGGATGCCGTCGCCCTGGAGGAGTCGTACGTCGGCGCCGACGCCCGCATCGCGCTCTCCGTCGGGCAGGCGCGCGGCGCGGTGCTCGTCGCCGCGGCGTCGGCAGGCATCGATTGCGTCGAGTACGCCCCGGCGCACGTGAAGCAGGCCGTCTGTGGCTACGGGCGCGCCGACAAGGGTCAGGTGCAGAGGATGGTCAAGGCGATCCTCGGGCTCGACGAGCTGCCGACGCCCCACCATGCGGCCGACGCGCTCGCCGTCGCGATCTGCCACGCGCTCGCGCCGCCGCTCATGCGGATCGCCGGCTAGGCGGCGTGTCCGGGCGCATCCGTACGGTTCCGGGATGATCTCGCGGCTCAGGGGAACGGTCGTGGCGCGCACGCCGGCGGGTCTCGTGCTCGAGGTCGGCGGCGTCGGCTACCTCGTCGCAGCGACGCCGCGGGTGAGCGCGCGCGTGGGCGACGAGGCGATCGTCGAGACGCACCTGCACGTCCGTGAGGATGCGCTCCAGCTCTACGGCTTCGCCTCGGCGGACGAGCGCGAGCTGTTCGAGCTCCTGCTCGGCGTGTCGGGGATCGGGCCGAAGGTCGCGCTCGCGATCGTCTCGGGCTCGCCGCCGGCCGAGCTCAGGCGGGCGATCGCGCGGGACGACCTCGCGCGGTTCGAGGCGATCCCGGGCGTCGGCCGGAAGACGGCCCAGCGCGTCGTGATGGAGCTCAAGGACAAGCTGGCTGAACCGGCCGGCGCCGGTTCCGCCAGTGGGGAGCTGATGGCTCGGGATGCTCTCGTCGAGCTCGGGTGGTCGGTGATCGATGCCGACCGCGCGCTGGCGGACGTGGACGAGTCGCTCTCCGTGGAGGAGCAGGTGCGTGCCGCATGAAGAGAGCCGCATGAACGACCGGCTTCTAGCCACTGTCGTCAGCGACAGTGGCGAGGAGGAGCTCGAGACGCTCGCTGCGTCCGGCGACGCTTGCCGAGTTCGTCGGGCAGGAGCGTGTCAAGGAGCAGCTCGGGATCGCGCTCGATGCGGCCCGCGGCCGCGGTGAGGCACTCGACCACGTGCTCCTTGCCGGCCCGCCGGGGCTCGGCAAGACCTCGCTCGCGCAGATCATCCGCCGTGAGCTCGACGTCTCGATCCGCCAGGTCGCCGGTCCGGCGCTCGAGCGCAAGGGCGACATCGCAGCGATCCTCACCTCCCTCGAGCCACGCGACGTGCTCTTCGTCGACGAGATCCACCGGCTGAACCGCGCGGTCGAGGAGATCCTCTATCCGGCGCTCGAGGACTTCCGGCTCGACATCGTCGTCGGCCAGGGGCCGGCGGCGAGGACGCTCACGCTCGACCTGCCGCCGTTCACGCTCGTCGGTGCGACCACGCGCACCGGCCTGCTCACGACGCCGCTACGCGACCGGTTCGGGCTGACGTTCCGCCTCGACCACTACACGCCCGGTCGAGCTCGCCTCGATCGTGCGCCGGAGCGCCCGGATCCTCGCGGTCGAGATCGACCCCGACGCCGCGGAGGAGATCGCCCGGCGGGCCCGGGGCACGCCTCGGATCGCGAACCGCATCCTCCGCCGCGTGCGGGACGTGGCCGAGGTGCGGCACACCGGCGCGATCACGACGGCGGTCGCCGACGAGGCGCTCGAGCTCCTCGAGATCGACGGATCGGGCCTCGAGCGGTTCGACCGCGAGCTCCTCGCGGCTGTCGCTCTGAAGTTCGGCGGCGGGCCGGTCGGGCTCTCGACGCTCGCGGTCGCCCTCGGCGAGGAGGCCGAGACGATCGAGGACGTGTACGAGCCCTACCTGCTGCAGCTCGGGCTGCTGCAGCGCACGCCGCGAGGGCGCGTGCTCACCGAGCTGGGTCGCGAGCAGGTCGGAGCTGCCCGCGAGGCGTCCACGCTCTTCTGAGCAGCCAGACGAAGAGCGGCGCGCACGCGACGGCCATGACGTCGAACCAGACGTAGCCCGAGGCCACGCCGGAGGGTGGGTTCCCGTCCGGGATCCCGAGCCCCGGCAGCCGTGGGCGCCCAGCGCCACGTCCCGATCGCGGTGCCGTAGAGCTCGAGCGCCGCGACGACGAGGAAGACGCTCGCGTAGACCGCGCGGTTCCGGGACCGCCAGAGGAAGAGCAGGAGGAGCGGGATCCCGAGCGCGCCCGCGACGTCGCGGCGGGGCAGCACGAACAGCCCGAGCAAGCCCCAGGTGGCCGCGGCCGTTGCGGCCGCGATCACGACCGCCCGCGCATGCGGGGCGAGTGCCGCGGCGATCGCGATGCCCGTCAGGTACACGAGCCCGTGCGCCGGCGGGACGAAGAGCGGCAGGTTGTGCGAGCCGGTAGCGGTACACGCCCCAGACGAGCGAGCCGGTCACCTCGCCGATCGTCGCGAAGCAGACGACGCCGAGCACCATCGCGCGCTGGACGAGCGGGAGCTGCCAGGCGAGGGCGACGCAGGAGCGCCCAGGTGGCGACTCCGAGCGCGAGCTGCTCGGGGTAGGAGGCGAAGTGGTCGAGCGCGAGCAGGACGGCCAGGTATCCGATCAGCAGAGCTGCCCGTCTCATCGCGCCGCCTAGCTGAGCGTCCTGGCGCAGCTAGCCGCGAAACTGGAGCTCGTGCCACGACGGCACCGGTGCGAGCTCCAGGAGCGGCCGGCGGCCGCCCGGGTGCTGGTAGGAGAACTCGGCGTCGCGCTCGTCCCAGACCACCTCGAGCGCGCCCCGCTTGACCTGGTGGTCGAGCCAGGCGCCCCGGAAGACGAGCTTGCGCAGCCAGTAGACGAGCGACTCGCCCTCGACGAGCGAGACGCGCTCCCAGTTGCGCTGCAGGTAGCGCCCGAGGCGCGACTCGGGCTCGTCGATCACGCCCTGCGCCGCGAGCGCGACGAGGTCGGCCGTCTCGTCCTCGTCGAGCTCGTTCGCCTCGACCAGGCCGAGCTTCGAGGCCGCGGCGACGACGCGCTGCTCGAAGTCGCACGCGTTGAACGTGAACCGGTAGCCGAGGAACTCGACGATGTAGTCGTCGCCGGAGGAGTAGTTCGTGTCCGCCATGGGGCTGCTCCCAGGATACGGTTCGGACATGACCGCCGCGACAGAGGGCTGGCAGCGGCTGCTCATCCTCGCCCCTGCCTTCGTGATCGGCGTCGGCCTCGTGCTCGCCGTGCTCATCCTGCTCGTGCGGGCGTTCATCGACTCCGTGAGCGAGATCAAGCACAAGCGCGTGATCTGGATCGGCACCCTCGCGCTCGTCGGAGTCGTCGTGCTCCTGACCTATCTCGGAGTGGAGTTGCCGAAGGAATAGCCGGCGCGTCCCTCGCAGGCATCGGCTCCCGGTCGGCGGAGCCGGCCTCCGCCGACGCCTGCCACCGCTGGCGGCACGGTGCTCTCCGGGGCCGTACCAGTCGTACTGTCCCCTCCGGCCCCGCACCGCCAGCGGCGCCCGAGGAACGCGCTGAAGTGCCGTCCGGGGGGCGCCGTACCCTCGAACGTCCGATGGGTTCCTCGCCGTGGACGATCGCGCCGTGCTCGCCCGTGGAGCTTGGAAGGCTCCGCGACGAGCTCGGAATCAGCGCAACGCTCGCGGCGGTGCTCGTGCGACGCGGATACGCCGACCCGGCGACGGCTCGCACCTTCCTCGAGGGTGCGCTCCCCGGCCACGACCCACTCGCGCTGGGCGACATGGCCGAGGCGGTCGAGACGATCCGCGCCGCCGTCGCGGCGGGCCGGCGGATCGCCGTTCACGGCGACTACGACGCCGACGGGATCTGCGCGACTGCGCTCGCCGTGTTCCTGCTCCGGGAGCTCGGTGCCGAGCCCTCCTGGCATCTGCCGTCGAGGTTCGAGGAGGGCTACGGGCTTGCCACGCAGACGATCGCGCGGCTCGCCGAGGACGGCGTCGAGCTCGTGCTCACGGTCGACTGCGGGATCACCGCGGTGGCCGAGGTGGCCGAGGCGCGGCGCCTCGGCCTCGACGTCGTCGTCACAGACCACCACCGACCCGCCGGCGAGTTCCCCGACTGCCCCGTCGTGGCACCGCTCAAGGGCGACTACCCGTTCACCGGGCTGTGCGGAACGGCGGTCGTCTGGAAGCTCGCCGAGGCGCTCCTCGGTGCTGGGCATCCGTTTCTCGACCGCCATCTCGACGTCGTCGCGCTCGCCACGATCGCCGACGTCGTCCCCCTCGTCGACGAGAGTCGCGCCCTGGCCCTCGCCGGGCTGCGCCGCCTCGGCCAGACCCAGAAGCCCGGGCTGCGAGCGCTGATGAAGGTCGCGGGGGTGGATGCCGCGGCCTGCGACGAGTCTGCGATCGGCTTCCGGCTCGCGCCGAGGATCAACGCAGCCGGCCGTCTCGGCCGCCCCGAGGCAGCGCTCGAGCTCCTCCTCACCCCGGACGATCGCGAGGCGGCGCGGCTCGCCGAGCAGCTCGAGGAGCTGAACCGCGAGCGGCAGGCCGTGGAGGACCGGATCCTGCGCGCCGCGATCTCCGAGATCGAGCAATGGCCCGAGCCGCGCCGGGCCCATCGCGGCTACGTCGTCGCCGGCGAGGACTGGCACGAGGGCGTGATCGGCATCGTCGCCTCGAGGCTCGTGGAGCGGTACGGGCGCCCGGTCGTCCTGATCGCGGGCTCCGCCTCGGGCGGCGACTGGAAGGGCTCGGGCCGCGCGGGCGGGTCGTTCGACCTGCACGGCGCGCTTGCCGCGTGCTCGGAGCACCTCGGCCGCTTCGGCGGCCACCGGGCCGCTGCCGGCCTGGCGATCAAGGCGGACCGGGTCGCGGCGTTCGCCGACGCGTTCGGCGCGCATGCCGATGCGACGCTCACCGACGACGACCTCCGCCAGGTCACGAGCCTCGACGCGATCGTGCAGGGCTCGGAGCTCGGGCTACCGCTCTGCGAGGAGCTCGGCCGTCTCGCTCCGTTCGGGCTCGGCAATCCCGGTGTGACCCTGCTCGTCGACGACTGCGAGCTCGACCGGCTCGACACGGTCGGCGACGGGAAGCACCTGCGGTTCCGGGTGCGGCAGCGCGGCCGCGACGCCGGCTCGGCGATCGCCTTCGGCCTGGGCTCCCAGCTCGACCGCTACCGGCGGATCGGCCGCTACGACGTCGCGTTCCGGCTGCAGGAGAACCGCTGGAACGGGACGATCGCCCCGCAGCTCGTCGTCCGCCGGATCTTCGACACCGACGAGCGCTACGAGGAGCTCCGCGCCTCGTTCGCCGACGAATGGCGCCGGGGCGAGGCCGCCTGGGCACCCGAGATCGGCGCCGTCTTCCACGAGCTCGGCCTCACCGGGCCTGGAGCGCCATGGAGGAGCCTCCTCGAGTCCGAGGCCTTCAGGCAGCTCCTCGACGAGGAGGCGCCTCCCCTGGCGGAAGCGGCCTAGCGTCCGATCGCGAGCAGAAGACGAGCTGCGAGGCGGAGCTTGTACGCGCTGCGGCGGCGGCGGAACATGGACCGCAAGGATTCACCGCGGCGAGGAGGATTCCTGTCGGGGGAGGTAACAGGAGCCGACCCCGGTAAAATAAGCAGATGGCGGTAGTCGAGAGGCATCAGGATCTTGTCGACGAGCTACTGGCCGAGCTCGAGAGCTATCCGCGCGCGATCGACCGGGAGCTGATCGTCCGAGCGTTCGAGTTCGCGGCCAAGGCCCACGACGGCCAGGTGCGCCGATCGGGCCAGGAGTTCATCCACCACCCCTGGGGCGTGGCGAAGATCCTCGCCGGGCTGCGCATGGACGAGGCGACGATCGCCGCCGCCCTGCTGCACGACACGGTCGAGGACACGGGCATCGAGATCGACGACATCCAGGCGGAGTTCGGCGGGACGGTTGCCGAGCTCGTCCAGGGCGTCACCAAGCTCACGCGCGTCCAGTTCTCGAGCCGCGAGCAGGCCGAGGCGGAGAACTACCGGAAGCTCGTGGTCGCGATGGCCGGCGACGTCCGCGTGATCCTGATCAAGCTTGCGGACCGCCTCCACAACATGCGCACGATCGAGTACATGGGCAAGCAGACGCAGGTGCGCAAGGCCCGCGAGACGCTCGAGGTCTACGCGCCGATCGCGCACAGGCTCGGCATCCACGCCGTCAAGTGGGAGCTCGAGGACCTGGCATTCGGAACGCTCCATCCGCGCAAGTACGAGGAGATCAAGCAGATGGTCGCCGAGCGCCGCGCCGACCGCGAGGAGCACGTCCGCGAGGCGTCGATGGTCTTGCAGAGCGAGCTCGACAAGGTCGACATCCCGGCGGAGATCTCCGGGCGGGCGAAGCACTTCTACTCGATCTACGACAAGATGGCCCGCAAGGGTCGTGAGTTCAACGAGATCTACGACCTCACCGCGATGCGGGTCATCGTCGAGCGCGGCACGGATGAGGGGACGCGGGACTGCTACGGCGCGCTCGGGCTGATCCATTCGCTCTGGAAGCCGATGCCGGGCAGGTTCAAGGACTTCATCGCGATGCCGAAGCTGAACGGCTACCGCGCCCTGCACACGACGGTGATCGGCCCGCAGGGCAGGCCGCTCGAGATCCAGGTGCGGACGCGCGAGATGCACGAGACCGCCGAGTTCGGCGTGGCCGCGCACTGGATCTACAAGGGCGGGCGTAACGACGGGCACGACGACGAGTGGCAGCGGTGGGTGAACTCGCTGATGGACGTCGGCACGAACGAGGTCGACCCCGGCGAGTTCATGAAGGCGTTCCGCACGGATCTCTTCGACGAGGAGGTCCACATCTTCACGCCGAAGGGCCAGGTGAAGACGTTGCCGGCCGGCTCGACGCCGATCGACTTCGCCTACGCGGTGCACACCGACGTGGGGCACAGGACGGTCGGTGCCAAGGTGAACGGGCGAATCGTGCCCCTGCACTACCGGCTCCAGAACGGCGATCGCGTCGAGATCCTGACCTCGAAGCACGAGCGCGGCCCCTCGCGGGACTGGCTCGCGGTCGCGAAGAGCTCTCGCGCGCGGAACAAGATCCGGCAGTGGTACACGCGCGAGACGCGTGAGGATCAGGAGACGCGCGGCCGGGAGTCGCTCGAGCAGGCTCTCAAGCAGCAGAACCTTCCGTACGCCAAGCTGCGGCACTCCACCGTACTCGCCCAGGTGATCCGCGACCTCGGGTTCAAGAAGGCGGAGGACTTCTACCTTGCGCTCGGCTCGGGCCGGCTGCAGCCCGGCTCGATCGTGAACAAGGTGATCCACGCGCTCAAGACCGACGGGGTGGCCGAGGACACAGCGGTCGTCGTCAGGGCGCCGAAGACGCGGCGCACGGCGTCCGGCAGCGAGGTGGGCGTAGTGGTGGAGGGCGTCGAGGACGTGCTCGTACGGCTCGCGAAGTGCTGCACCCCGGTTCCAGGCGATCCGATCGTCGGCTACATCTCGCTCGGAAGGGGCATCACGATCCATCGCGAGGACTGCCCGAACGTGCGTGCCCTTCGCAAGAACGAGGAGCGGTTCACCCCGGTCGAGTGGAGCGGGGAGGAGACGAACAAGTCGTTCCGCGTGCAGATCGCCGTGACCTCGTGGGACCGCCCGCGCCTCCTCGAGGACGTCGCCCGGACGTTCTCCGAGCACGGCGCGAACATCGTGTCCTACGGCGGCGTCGTCGACGATCAGCTCGCCCGGAACTGGTACACGGCGGAGGTGGGCGACATCGCCTCGCTTCGCTCGTTGCTCACCTCATTGCGGTCGGTCGACGCGGTCTTCGACGCCTATCGCGTCACGCCGACGTAGGTGCACTAGCTCTCGTCCCAGGGGATCCCGCCGGTGTCCCAGGCGACGAGGCAGTGCTCGGGGATCAGAGCGGCGATGCGCTCGAGCAGCCCCGGGTCGGCGCCTTCGGCGGCAAGGTCGGCGACGTGGGCTGCTGCATAGAGGACAGGCACCCGCAGGCGATCCGCTCCCGTGGGGGCTCCGGCCTCAGGGCCGAGCACGAGCTCGCCGCTCTCGGCGAACAGAATGGCGGCCCAGGAGGCTGCTCCGGAGTCGACGAGCGTCGCGACGACGTCGCGAAGGACGTCGTCGGGCTCGCCGCCGGCGTCGACGACGGCGCTGACGGCCTCGAGCGCGCTCACAGCTCCGCGCGCTCGAGCTCGGATACGGCGGTGCGGAAGGCGTCCGGCACGGGCAGCGCCCGGCGGTCGTCGTGGTCGATGAGCACGAGGGTCTGGGTCGCGGTGACCATGAGCGTCTCCTCGTCGCCGGGTCCGAGCCGGTAGGCGGCGTACTCGTAGGTGACGCTCGTGCGACCGATTCGAGGGACGCGAACGAACACCTCGATGAGGTCGTCGAATCGCGCGGGCGCCTCGTACTCGACGTTCAGGGCGCGCATGACGAACTCCGTGCGGGCAGCGCCGTCGACCGGCCCGAGGTGGCGGTGGAACTCGGTGCGGGCGAGGTCGAAGTACGGGAGGTAGCGGCCGTAGTAGACGACACCCTGCGCGTCCGTGTCGGAGAACGCGACCCGCGTGTAGACGGCGAACCGGAAAGGAGGGTTCCGGTCCGTGAGGTGCCCGGGCTGAAACACGCGGCGATCCTAGTCGGCGGGGCGGCTCGTCGCGTCAGGTGCGGATCAACGCAAGGACCTCGTCCCGCTTCTCCTCCATGCGCTGCTCGGAGAGCGCTTCGAGGTTGAGGCGGAGGAGGGGCTCGGTGTTCGAAGGACGGACGTTCATGTGCCAGTCCTCGGCATCGACCGACAGTCCGTCGAGGTGGGAGATCCGGCCCTCGGAGGCGTAGCGCTCCTTCAGCTCCTGGAGCTTCAGCGCCACATCCGGGACCGGCGTGTTGATCTCGCCGGTCAGGAAGTACTTCGCAGCGAAGCGGCGCAAGGATCTCGCTCAACGACCGGTCGCGCCGTGAGACGAGCTCGAGCATCAACAGGAACGGGATCACGCCGGAGTCCGCCTGCGAGAAGTCGCGGAAGTAGTAGTGCGCCGACACCTCTCCGGCGAACACGGCGCCGACCTCGCGCATCCGCTGCTTGATGAACGAATGCCCGACCCGGTTGATCAGCGCCTCGCCGCCCGCACGCTCGATCGCCTCGGGCACCGCCCACGAGGCCCGCACGTCGTAGATCACCTTCCCGCCGGGCTCCCGCGCGAGCATCGACTCGGCGAACAGCGCCGTCGTGAAGTCGCCCGGCACGAACTCGCCCGCGTCGTCGACGAAGAAGCATCGATCGGCGTCGCCGTCGTAGGCGACCCCGAATGCCGCCTTCTCCTCGGTCGTGCGCTTCACGATGAACTCGCGGTTCTCCGGGAGCAGCGGGTTCGGCTCGTGGTTCGGGAACGACCCGTCGGGCTCGAAGTTGCAACGCACGACCTCCACCTGGGGCAGGCGCTCCAGCACAGGCGGGAGCATCACGCCCGCCATCCCGTTTGCCGCGTCGACGACGATCCGGAGCGGAGCGATCGCCTCGGCGTCGATGAAGCTGAGGACCCGCTCGACGAAGTCGTCCCAGACGTCGACCGGCGAGACGGTCCCGCGCGCGGGCGCATCGCGCCACTCGCCGCGCACCGCCCGGTCGCGGATCTCGACGAGCCCGGACTCGCTCCCGACCGGAAGCGCCCCGCGCCGCACGATCTTCATCCCCGTGTAGCCGGCGGGGTTGTGCGAGGCCGTGACCATGATCCCACCGTCGAGGCCGAGGTCTCCGGTCGCGAAGTACACCATCTCGGTCCCGACCATCCCGAGGTCGGCCACCTCGACGCCCGCGTCGGCCACGCCGTTGATCACAGCTTCGGCCATCGCCGGCGACGAGAGGCGCATGTCCCGCCCGATCGCGATCCGGCGTGGCTCGAACTGCTCCGCGAACGCCCGCCCGACCGCGTAGGCGCCCTCCTCGTCGAGCTGCGAAGGGTAGAGGGCGCGAATGTCATATGCCTTGAACGCCGCGGGATCGAGCACCTGGGCGATGCTAGCGACGGGGGGTGGAAGGCGGAAGTTCGAGGGCAGGGAGGGGACGAGGGTGCGAGCGGGTGTCCGACACCGCAACGTTGTCTGTGGAGCGGTCCCGAGCTCGGACGGTGTCGGACACCGCCTTGGACATCTCGGCCGGTGCTGCGTCGAGAGCGGTGTCGGACACGTTCGAGGGCAGGCTGCAGTCGAGGGGTGCGAGGACGTGTCCGACACCATCGCGACGGCAAGCTGGAGTCGAGGGGTGCGAGCCGGTGTCCCGACACCATCACGCGCCAAGGATGACCCGAATCGACTCTGTCGAGGCGAGATCGGGCGACTCCGAGATCACGGTCGCCGGGCGGTCGAACCTCCCGAGGGCCTCGCGCAGGGGCTCGGCCCGCAGGGTGCCCTCGCCGTAGCGCAGGTGCTTCGTCTCGTTGCGGTTCGCGAACTGGATGTCCGAGAAGTGAATGTGGAAGGGCGCTTCCGGACCGAGAACCGTGTCGACTGCTTCGAGCGCCTCGGCGAACGGCTCCGCCGAGAGGAAGGCGCCGTCCGAGGTCGCGTGCATGTGCGCGAAGTCGAGCACCGGCCGCACCCAGCCGAGGCGGCCCGCGATCTCGATCACGTCCGCGGCCGACCCGAGGTCGCGCACCCGGCCCATCACCTCGACCCCGAACGGCACGTCGCGGCCCTTCCCCTCGAGCCGCACGCGGAGCTCGCCGAGCTGCTCGACCACCGAGTCGATCGCCTCGTCCCGCGTCCGGCCGAGCAGGAAGCCGGGATGGAACACGACCACCTCCGCGCCGGCCGCCTTCGCGATCCCGGCGGAGTGGTCGAGCATCCCGACCGCCATGTTCAGCTTCTTCCCGCGCTCGGCGTGCCCCATGAACCCGGCGAGCGGCGCGTGCACCGAAAGTGCGACGTCCGCTGCCCGCGCCCTCTCGCCCAGCTCCTCGGCGAACTCGTAGCTCATCCAGAAGCCGCCCTCGAAGTCGATCTCGCACGCCGAGAGGCTCCGGGCGAGAAGTGCTTCGATCGCCGCCTCCGGGCTCTCGCGGGAGGGCACGCGGGCCGGGCCGAAGTGAAGACTTCGCGGCATGTGCAGGAGGTTAGTGCTCCGGTACGTCCGACCTGCTTTCTACCCTGCGGGCATGTCCACACGCCCGTCACGCATCGATCTCCTCGAGCTCGACATCGATCTGCGCGTCACCGACCTCTGGCGCGAGGCCGCCGGCATCGAGGAATGGTCGCTCGAGGTCGTCGCCGCGTTCATGCGAGCCGCCTACGGCAAGGGCTACTGCGACGCGCTCACCGAGGAGCTGCCGGGGGCGCTCTGCGCCGACCACGGCTACCGGGTTCCCGAGCGCGCGCTCCCGAAGCCCTAACACGCGCTCCTTCCCCTCGCCCGGCTAAACTGGTGCCGATGGCCCGCTCACGCAGCAGCAGCCCGGCCAGGCTGGTCGTCGCGCTCGCGGTCGCCGGGGTGCTCGCAATCTTCCTCGTGTACACCGCGCTCAGCGGCACGACGCCGGCGCTGCAGCCGAGCAACCTGCACGGGCGCACCGACACCGTGTCGCTCACCGGAAAGGTCGATCGGCCCGCTCGCGGGCGATTCCCACCAGACGAGCGGCCTGCAGTTCAAGCTACACAACATCAACGGCGTGAGCCCGACCATCCCGATCGTGTACCACGGCTCGGTACCTGACCTGTTCAAGGTCGGTCGCGACGTCAACCTCACCGGGAAGCTCATCGGCGGATCGTTCATGGCCACCGCCCTGACGACGAAGTGCCCGAGCAAGTACACGTCGACGAACTGAGCCCGATCGATGGCTGACCTCGGTCGCGCAGCGCTCGTCGTCAGCTTCATGCTGGCGCTGTACGCGCTCGTCGGCGGAACCGCGGCCGCGATCTCGCGGCAGCGCCGCCTCGCCGACTCCGCGCGCTACGCGCTGATCGCCTGCTTCGGCACCACCGTGATCGCCTCCGCTGGTGCTCGTCCGCGCGCTCGTCACGCACGATTTCACCTACGCCTACGTCCAGGCGCACACGAGCCGCGACCTCAGCTCGATCTACTCGCTCACCGCGTTCTGGGGCGGGGAGGAGGGCTCGCTGCTCCTCTGGCTGCTCGTCCTCACCGGCTACGCCGCCCTCGCGGTCGTGCTGAACCGGAAGCTCCTGCGGGACATCGTCGTCTGGGTCGTCCCCGTGATCGGAGGGATCGCGACGTTCTTCAGCTTCATGCTCGTCGCCGTCGCGAGCCCGTTCAGGACGGTGACCCGCACCGTCGACGGCGCGGGCCTCGTGCCGAGCCTCCAGAACCCGTACATGGTCGCCCATCCGCCGATGCTCTACCTCGGCTACGTCGGGCTCTCGATCCCGTTCGCGTTCGCCGCCGGCGCGATGCTGTCCGGGCACACCGACGAGCGCTGGATCGTCGCGACCCGCCGCTGGACGCTCGTGGCGTGGATGTTCCTCGGGTTCGGTCAGATCCTCGGTGCGCACTGGGCCTACGTCGAGGTCGGCTGGGGCGGCTACTACGCCTGGGATCCCGTCGAGAACGCCGCGCTGATGCCGTGGCTTGCCGCCACTGCTTTCCTGCACTCGGTGATGGTCCAGGAGCGCAAGGGCATGCTCCGGATCTGGAACATGGTGCTCGTCGCGCTCGCGTTCGAGCTCTCGGTGTTCGGGACCTTCCTCACCCGCTCGGGCGTGATCGAGTCGATTCACAGCTTCGCAAAGAGCTCGATCGGCTCCTGGTTCCTCGGCTTCGTGATCGTCACGACGCTCTTCTCGCTCGTGCTGATCCTCTGGCGCCTGCCGCTCCTCCGGGCACGCACGAAGCTCGAGTCGCCGCTCTCGCGCGAGGCGACGTTCCTCTACAACAACCTGCTCCTCGTCGCCCTCTGCCTCACGATCTTCTGGGGCGAGATCTGGCCGATCATTGCCCAGCTCGTCAACGGCACCCAGCAGACGATGGGACGGCCCTACTACGACTTCTTCCTGCGGATCTTCGGGCTGCCGCTCCTCCTGCTCATGGGGATCGGCCCGCTCGTAGCCTGGCGCCGAACCTCGGGCAGTGCGCTGCTGAAGACGCTCCGCTGGCCGATCGGCGTCGCGCTCGCGACCGGCGCCGTCCTGATCGCCCTCGGAGCCGGGTCGTCGCTGCCCGGGCTGATCGCCTACACGTTCAGCGCGTTCGTGCTCACGACGATCGTCGTCGAGCTCGTCCGCGGCACGAGGGCAACGGGCTCGCTCTTCCAGCTCGTCTCCCGCAACCGGCGGCGGTACGGGGGCTACGTCGTCCACGCCTCGATCGTGTTCCTGACGATCGGCATCGTCGGCTCGAGCGTCTATCAGACACAGCGAGAGTTCCAGGTGACGAAGGGCCAGACCTTCCACATGCCGGGCTACACCGCGAGGTTCCTCGGGCTGCACACGGACACCGTCGATCACGGACACGGGCTCGTCGGTCGAGACGAAGGCGCTCCTCCAGGTCAACGGCCGCTGGGACGGGACGATGACCTCGAGCCAGGTCAACTCCTCGGCGCTCGGCGTCTCGCACGAGGTCGGCATCCACACGAACTGGCTGCGCGCCGAGGACTACTACGTGATCCTCGACCAGGTCTCCGGCAACACCGTCTACTTCAAGGTGTTCGTGAAGCCGCTCGTCAACCTGATCTGGGTCGCGGGCTTCATCTTCCTCGGCGGCTCGCTGATCGCGCTCTGGCCCGACGCCCGCGAGCAGCGGCGCCTGGTGTCGCGCCTCTCGCTCGCCCGAGCGTGATCGAGCTCGTCCTGGGCGCGCTCATCGCGATCGTGCGCGGTGGTGATCGTGGCGCTGCCGTTCCTACGCGACAACGGCGAGCCCGAGCTGATCGACGATCCCGGCTCGGAGAGGATCCTGCTGCTGATCGAGGAGCGCGACCACGCGCTCGCGTGCGCTGAAGGAGCTCGAGTTCGATCACCGGACCGGCAAGGTCGACGACGCGGACTACCGCGCATCGATCGGTCCGCTCCGGCGCACCGCCGCCGAGGCGCTCCAGGCGCTCGACGCCGCTACGGACGCTCGCTCAGCCGAAGAAGACCTGCGACGAGGAGGAACACGTTGAGGGCGACGATCAGAGCGGCAATGGCCCAGGCAGCGGTGGTCGTCAGGCGGCTGTTGACGAGCGGGCCCATCAGGTCGCGGCGCGAGGTGAACCAGACGAGCGGCACGAGGGCGAAGGGGATCCCGAAGGAGAGCACGACCTGTGAGAGCACGAGCGTTCGCGACGGGTCGACGCCGAGCGCGACGACGACGAACGCGGGGATCATCGTGATCGTCCTGCGCAGCCACAGCGGGATCTGCCGTCTCGACGAAGCCCTGCATCACCACCTGTCCGGCATAGGTGCCGACCGCCGACGACGAGAGCCCCGACCCGAGCAGGGCCACGGCGAACACGGCGCTCGCGGTGGCCCCGAGGATCGGCTCGAGCGTCTGGTGCGCGTCCTCGAGGGAAGCGACGTTGGTGAGGCCGCTCTTGTAGAAGGTGCTCGCGGCCATCACGAGCATCGAGCCGTTGATCAGCATCGCGATCGTCATCGCGCCGAGCACGTCGAAGCGCGTGTAGCGCATCAGCAGCTTCGCGTCCTCATGGGACTCCGGGACGATCCGGTCCTGCGTCAGCGCCGAGTGCAGGTAGATCACGTGCGGCATGACCGTGGCGCCGAGGATGCCGACCGCGAGGAGCACGGACTCCGTCCCGGCGAACTGCGGCACGAGGATGTGCTCGCCCGCGGCCCGCAGGTCGGGGCGGGCGTAGATCATCTCGATCAGGTAGCAGAGCCCGATCACGCCGACGATCGTCGCGATCGCCGCCTCGAACGGCCGGAAGCCGTAGCTCTGCAGCGAGAGCAGCGCGAACGAGACGATCGCGGTGAGCACGGTCGAGACGGCCAGGCTCGTCCCGAGCAGCAGGTTGAAGCCGATCGCCGCGCCGAGGAACTCGGCCAGGTCGGTGGCCATCGCGATCACCTCGGCCTGCGCCCAGAGGAGCACCGAGGTGCGCTGCGAGAACTCCTCCCGGCAGACCTCGGGCAGGTTGCGGCCCGTCGCGATCCCGAGCTTCGCCGACAGCGTCTGGATGACCATTGCCATCAGGCTGGAGGCGACGACGACCCAGAGGAGGAGGTAGCCGAACTTCGACCCGGCGGCGATGTTCGTCGCGAAGTTGCCGGGGTCGATGTAGGCGACGCACGCGATGAACGCCGGGCCGAGGAACGGGAGGATCCGGAAACGAGTCCGGTGTAGGGCCTCGTCGACGGTGCGAAGCCCTGCGGGTAGCTCCTCCGACGGGGCGTACGTTCTCGTCGCCACGGCCAAAGTTTAGACAAGACTAAACTTGTTAGGCCGGACTAAATCTGCACGAGGTGGACGTCCGGCAGGTTGCGCCAGTGCTCGTCCAGGTCGAATCCGTACCCGGCGAAGAACTCGTCGGGCAGGGTGAACCCGACGTAGCGGATCGGAAGATCGTCCACGAGCCGGCGGTAGGGCCGGTCGAACAGGGTCGCGCAGACGAGCGACTCCGGGTCACGGAGAGCGAGCGTTCGGCACAGGTAGTGGAGGGTGAGGCCGGTGTCGACGACCTCGTCGACGATGATCACCTCGCGCCCTCCGATCTCGACGTCGAGATCCTTGATGAACCGGATCCGCTCGTGCCCGCCCATGTCGGCCGACCCGTAGCCGGCGAGCTCGAGGAAGTCCAGGGCGTGCGCGATGGGGATCGCCATCGAGAGGTCGGTGACGAACGGGACGCAGGCCTTGAGCGATCCGACGAGCAGCGGCTCGCGCTCCGCGTAGTCTCGCGCGATCTGCCGCGCCGAGCTCCCGGACACGCGCCGCGATCTCGCTGCGGCCGAGATACACCTCGCCTATGCGCCCGTCCAGCTGCAGGGTCACCGCTGTCCGACAGTCACTGCCCGAAGATCACTGCCCGAAGGTCAAGACGCCCTGGGCAGACCGTAGCGTGAGGCTATCCGCGCGAAGTCGCGCTCGTAGAACAGCTTGACCCGGACGTCCGGGTACTGCGCTCGGAGCTTGCGGAGCTTGCGGTTCTTGCGGGTGACGAGCGACTGCTTCATGACCGTCACCTCGAGGTAGAGATCCTGCTCCGGGAGGTAGAAGTCGGGCGTGAACGCCTCGGTCACGCGCCCGTCCTCGTCGCGCTCGAGCACGAACGTGTGAGGCTCGTACATCCAGGGCACGCCGTAGTAGTCGAGGATCTTCGCGTACTCCAGCTCCGCCTCGTTCACGAAACGTGGAGTGTCATCCCCCCGATATGCCTGGAAATGGGGCGTTTCCAGTGCCACCTGGGTTCAGGGTAGCAGCGAGGTCGGATAGCTCGGTCCCCTCTAGACTGCGGGAGTGGGGCAGGGCTCGCAGAATTTCAGGGGCGCAAGGCCTTACGATCGCCCACCTGTCCGACATCCATTGCGGGGATCCGCATTTCGTGCCAGACCTCATGGAGCGGGCGCTCGCCGACATCAACGAGCTCGAGCCGGAGATCGTGGTCTGCTCCGGAGACCTGACCACGAACGGCTTCAAGGAGGAGTACGTCCAGGCGAAGCGCTACCTCGACCGCCTGAACTGCGACTCGCTCGTCGTCATCCCGGGGAACCACGACTCGCGCAACGTCGGGTACATCCACTTCGAGGAGCTCTTCGGGCAGCGCAACTCGGTGCTTCGCAAGAACGGCATCACCGTCGTCGCGGTCGACTCGACGGAGCCGGATCTCGACCACGGCCAGATCGGCCGGGGCCGCTACCCGTGGATCCAGGAGGAATTCGCGACCCCGGCGCGGCTGCGAGTCTTCGTCCTGCACCACCATCTCCTCCCGGTTCCCGGCACGGGGCGCGAGCGGAACGTCGTCTACGACGCCGGGGACGCGATCGAGTGCCTCCAGCGGTCGGGTGTGAACCTCGTCCTCTCGGGGCACAAGCACGTTCCGTATGCGTGGCGGCTCGAGAACCTGTTCGTCGTCAACACGGGCACCGTCTCCACGCTCAGGCTTCGTGGCAACACACGCCCCTGTTACAACGTCGTCGAAGTCAACGGCTCGCACGTGGACGTCTGGCGTCGGTACCCGTTCCACGGGCAGGAGCGGATCATCCAGTTCGACCTCGAGACGCTCGAGTACGAGAAGTACACGTCGCGGATCGAAGGCGAGGTGACCGCGCCGAGGTGAGGGCGGTCGCTCTGATCGACGGCGAGCACTCGGCCGACGTCGTCCGGCGCGCGCTCCTCGAGCTGCCCTACGAGTGGGTCGGCGCGATCCTCGCGGGCGGCGGCGAGAAGCTGCAAGGGCGGTGACGGGTACGGCCTGCCGGTCATGGACGGCTTCGGAGACGCGGAGGCCGTCGTCGACCTCTCGGACGAGCCGGTGCTCGGCCCGGACGACCGCTTCCGGTGGGCCTCCCGCGCGCTGGCGGCCGGGCTCTCGTACATCGGCGCCGACTTCCGCTTCGATCCGCCCGTCTACGAGGAGGTCGACGCTGCCCTCGATCGCCGTGATCGGGACCGGGAAGCGGGTCGGCAAGACCGCGGTCTCGGCTCACCTCGCGCGCCTCCTCGCCCGCGATCGCGACGTCGTCGTCGTGACGATGGGCCGGGGCGGGCCGCCCGAGCCCGAGCTCGTCGAGGCGCCGCCCGGCATCGAGGACCTGGTCGCGCTCTGCGCGCGCCGGGCGCCACGCGGCCTCCGACCACCTCGAGATCGCCGCCGTGACCGGCGTGCCGTGACGATCGGCTGCCGCCGCGCCGGCGGCGGGCTCGCCGGGCGGCCGTTCGTCTCCAATGTCGCCGACGGCGCGCGGCTCGCCGTCGACCGCCGGCCGGACGTGATCGTCTTCGACGGCAGCGGCACGGCGATCCCGCCGGTCGCGGCCGACCGGCGCGTGCTCGTGGTCGGTCCCGGCCACGACCTCGACGCGCACTTCAACCCTACCGCCGGCTCGTCTCCGACCTCGTGATCGCGGTCGGCTGCGAGGCCGAGGGAGCGGTGTCCGCCGACGCTCAGGCTCCGTCCGCTCGGGCCGCTCGAAGGGAGGGTGGCGGTGTTCACCGCCGGGCCCGGCGGGCACGGGCCATCTCGAGGCCGACGTCGTCCACGTCTCTGCGAGCCTCGGCGACCGGGAGGCTCTCCGCCGCGAGCTCGCGGCCCTCGACGCGGACACCTACCTGACCGAGCTGAAGGGCGCCGCGATCGACCTCGTCGCCGAGCACGCGCTCGCGCGCGGCCGCCGGGTCGTCCTCGCCGCGAACGACGTCGTCGCCCCGGGGCTCGACGAGGCTCTCCTCGCGCTCGTGCCGGAGGCGGTCACCGCCTGATGCAACCGCACTACCGGGACCCGCTCCCGCTCGGCGATCCGGCCGGGCTCCCGTACTCGAAGGGGATGATGGCCCGCGCGCTCCTTGCCGCCGGGGTGTCGGTCGACTCGGCCTACGAGCTCGCGACGCGCCTCGAGCTCGACCTGATCGCCACCGCGGGCCCGGGCCGTCGAGCTCGACCGGTTCGAGGAGGTCGCAGGCGAGCTGCTCGGCGAGGAGGAGGGAGGACGGGTCGTCCAGCGGATGCGCCGGCTTGCGGCCCTCCGTGGGCTCGACCGGCCGATTCTCCTGCTCGTCGGGGGCGCTACCGGCACCGGCAAGTCCACGGTCGCGACGGAGGCGGCCCACCGCCTCGGGATCACCCGTGTCACCTCCACCGACTTCATCCGGCAGACGATCCGCGCCTACTTCCCGCCGCCGGACATGCCTGCCGTGCACGTCTCGAGCTTCGAGGCGGGCGGCACGGCCGCGGAGCTGGAGGCCGGCTTCCTCGACCAGACGCGGCAGGTGCTCGTCGGCGTCGAGGCCTCGATCGAGCGGGCGCTCAACGAGGGCTGGTCGATGGCGATCGAGGGCGTCCACCTCGTCCCCGGCCTCGTCCCGGCCGAGATCGAGGGCGCGCTTCTCGTTCACGCGATCCTGAGGGTCGAGACCGTCGAGGAGCATGCGAGCCACTTCGTGATCCGCGACGCCTCGACGGGAGGCGAGCGCCCGCTCGAGAAGTACCTCGACGGGCTGGCCGAGATCCGCGCCGCTCCAGGACGTGATCGTCGAGCGCGCCGAGCGGTGCGGCGTCCCGGTGATCGAGAGCACGAGCATCGAGCGTCGCGACGGCGTCGCTGCTCGACCTCGTCCTCAGCCGGCGCGAGGCTCCCTCGAGCCGATTGTCTGAGGTACTGTCAACGACATGCCAACTCGCGAGGAAGTCGTCGACTCGCTCCACCAGGTCGAGGACCCCGAGCTCGGGATGGACATCGTCGACCTCGGCCTGCTCTACGACGTCGAGGTCGAGGGCCCGAACGTGAAGGTGACCTACACGCTGACGTCGATGGGATGCCCCGCCGGGGCGATGATCCAGGAGGACATCGACCGCGTCGTACGCGAGCTCGAGGGCGTCGAGGACGTCCAGTCCGAGCTCACCTTCGAGCCGCCGTGGACCCCGGACAGGATGTCCGAGGACGCGAAGTTCATCCTCGGCTTCTGAGCAGCGGCGCGTGGTTCCCTCACGGACATCCTCGCCTCGGCCCGCGCTCGTTCGCAGGACGCCGGGTGCTCGCGCGACCGGACCGCCGCCCAGACCTCGGCCACGACGGCCTGGAGCGCCATGAAGCCGAAGAACGCGCCGATCGCGAGCCCAGACGTCCACGTAGATCCAGCAGAGAGCGAGGATGGCGAACCCGAGGATCCACGTCGCCGGGTAGAACGGCAGATCCTGCGGCAGCTTCACACCCAGGACTATGCCTGACCTGGCCTCGCGCGCCTTCACGGTGCTCGCCGCGCTTGTGCTCGCCGCTTCCGCCGCCGGCGCGCGCGTCCACGATCACGTCCCCGCGACGGTCACGGGCGGGGGGTTCAGCATCACCGGCTGCTGCAGCTTCTGCAGCGCCGGCCGCTTCGACGAGGACGATCCCCGAGGCTCGCGTGCTCGCGGCCGCCCGGAAGCACGCCGATGCGAACTGGCAGCGTCCGGCGTTCCTGCTCGCAACCCTCGTCGGCCCGGTGACGATCGGGATCGGGACGCCTCACTGCGCACCTCGTGCGCAACCCGGCGACCTGGGTCGTGACGTTCACCGGCCGCAAGCCGGTGAACGTCGGTCTCGGGCCCGGCGGCGTCGGGCCGCCGATGCGCCATTACTCGGTCGCGCTCGACGCGAGGACGGGCGAGTTCATCCGCGGCTTCTACACGACGTAGATCCGGTTACGAACGCGCAGGCAGGGATTTGCCGGACGCGCTGTAACAATGAGGTCGATGCTCACAGCCGACGTGCAGCGGCTGGGGGGCCAGCTCGGCCTCGACGCCGTCGGCGTCGCGGCGGCCGAGCCGTACGAGAGCACGGAGCGCCACATCCGGGAGCGGCGCGAGCGCGGCCTCTTCGGCAAGCTGAAGTTCACCACGTCCCGGCCGGAGATCTCGCTGCCATCCCGAGCGGCTGCTCGAGGGTGCGCGCACCGTCGTGTCGGCAGCCCTCTGCTACTGGGCTCCGGAGCCCGAGCGGGCAGCGGGACACGGCCGGCTGCCCAGGTACGCCTGGCACGACGGCTATGCCGCTCTCCGCGAGAAGCTCGACACGCTCGGCCGTGCGCTCGACGCCCCCTACCGCGTGCTCGTGGACGAGAACCAGCACGTCGACCGGGAGGCGGCTGCCCGCTCCGGTGTCGGCTTCTACGGCAAGAACACGATGCTGATCACCGAGCGCCACGGGTCGTGGGTCGTGCTCGGCTCGCTCGTCACGAGCGCCGAGCTCGAGCCGACGCCGCCGATGAGGGCCGGCTGCGGATCGTGCACCCTGTGCATCGACGCCTGCCCGACCGGCGCGCTCGACGATCCGGGCGTGCTCGACGCGACGCAATGCCTGTCCTACTGGACGCAGGTCGAGGGCGACATCCCGGAGGGCTACCGCGCGCCGCTCGGCGCGCAGGTGTACGGCTGCGACATCTGTCAGGACGTCTGCCCCTGGAACCGCGGCGTCGAGAGTCGCCGTTCCGGAGAACCGGGCGGCGAGGCCGCCCATGTCGACCTGCTCGCCTGGCTCGGCGAGGGACGTCTCGACGAGGACCTGGTCGCCCGGCTCTACGTCCCGCGAAACGACCCGCGCTGGCTCCGGCGGAACGCGATCGTCGCGCTCGGCAACAGCGGCTCCGACGAGCCCGAGACCCGCGCTGTGCTCGAGGCCCACGCCGAGGGAGACGACGAGCTCCTCGCCCGTCACGCCCGCTGGGCGCTTGCACGGCTGGAGGCGCGATGCAGCTGACGTTCGTCGGGCGCTGGATCTCGTCCGTCCGGCTGATCGCCCTGCCGTTCGTCGTCGGTGCGATCGCGCTCGCCGTGTACCCGCTCGGCCGCTGGGAGACCTGGGCGTGGGTCACGACGTTCGCAGTGCTGATGGCGCTGATCGCCGGCTGGCTCGTCCACCGGCTCTCGGAGGAACGGGCGAAGGCGGAGGCGCGGGCCGAGGAGGCCGAGCGCCTCCACGAGGCCGAGCGGCAGAACCGTCGAGGAGCTTCGGCGCATCTCGCAGCTGCGCGCCGACTTCGTCGCGCTCGTCTCCCACGAGGTGCGAACGCCGCTCGCCGCCGTGATCGGGGGCTCTATATCGCCAGGGCGATCGCCGAGGCGCACGGCGGCACGCTCGACGTGGTGTCCGAGCCGGGCGCGGGCGCCACCTTCAGGCTCGACCTGCCTTCGCGGTAGCGCGAGCCTCGCGCAGCCGCCGCTCGAGATCGCGGGCGCGCTCGGCCACGAGCGTGCGCAGCTCGGGCGGGGCGAGCACGACCGCCTCACCGCGGAACGAGAGCACCTCGCCGACGAGCCACGCTGCGCTCCCGACGGGACGCTCGGAGAGCGCAGCCCCGTCGACCAGGGGCAGCGCGCCCTTCTCGACCTCCCAGCGGCCGACGGCGGGCGAGTACCAGATGCGGGCGCTCATGGCCTCGCGCAGCTCGGATGGGTCGAAACCCTCCCGGGGCGCGAATCCCCCCTTCAAGAGCTTTGCCGTCCGCGTCCGGTCGAGGCGGTAGCTCCTGGGCGCATCGCGGTCGACGTCCCAGGTATGGACGTACCAGTGAGGCAAGCGCCGCTCGATCCCGTACGGCTCGATCGTGCGCGTCTCGACCTCCGTCGACTCGGGCTTCAGGTACTCGAGCTCCACGAGCCGTCGCCGGTCGATGGCGCGGGTCAGCGTCGCGACGAGGTCCTCCTCCGCGCCGGCCTGCGGCCTCGGGGTCTGGGCGAGGTCGAACTGGCCGAACGCCTCCTCGAGCTTCGCCCGGACGCGATCGAGCGGCGAGCTCGAGCCTGCGGCGATCATCGGGCCGACGAACTCGAGCGCGAGCCGGATCGCCCTCGCCTCGAGCGGAGTCAGACGCGGCGCGCGGCGGAACGTGTCTCCGAAGAGCTCCTTGTCGACGTGCACCACGTCGCCGTGCAGCTCCGCGTAGACGGCGTAGCAGCCGCCGCCGAAGTTGACGAGGTTCAGGAGCGAGAGGTGCTCCTCGAGCGCCTCGGGCGCGATCGAGAACCGCTCGACGAGCTCGGCTGCCGTGATCACGGCCTCGCGATCGTCTCCGCAGGCGGCGAGAAGGTAGGCGAGCAGCGACTGCAGGACGCCGAAGCGCTCGGGCGCGACGGGCCCGGCGAGCCGCTCGGAGCTGCGGTCGAGCCAGGGGACATGCTGCTCGGCCGCCGGCAGGTCGGGTGCGCCCTCGTGGGCCCGCCTGGCGGCGCGAACGCCCTCGGTGACGAGCCGGCGGAGGCCGGAAGGCTCGAGCGGCACTGCCCGTCCCTCCTGGCGGAGGACCCACCGCGCGAGCATCGGCAGGGAGGCGTACTCGGTGACGAACACGCCGTCCTCGACGCGGTTGCGCGGGCCGGCGTACTCGCGCTGAACCCACCACGCGGTGTCCGGGGCGAGGTCGATCCGCGCCTCGCCCTGCATGTCGCCGAACTGCCACTCGGCCCGGCCCCTGAACTCCTCGATGTCGAAGGACTCCGGGATCCGGAAGTCGCGCTCGCGGCGGGTGGCGAACCGGATCTCCGAGCGGATCCGCGAGACCCGGAAGCTCTTGACGACATTGTCCTCGAGATCGAGGCCGATCACGTACCAGGTGCCGTTCTCCGGCAGCAGCGCGTACGGGTTGACCGTCCGCTCGTGCTCGTCGTCGCGCGCGATCGACCAGTACGCGAACCGGACGGTGCGCTGCTTGGAGATCGCCGCCTCGAGCTTCCCGAGCCGGCCCTGGAGCTCGGGCGTGTAGTCGGGGTCCCGGACCTCGACGCTCACGGCGGTCGCGGTCGGGGCGGCGCCGACGCCGCCCGCGCGGCCGAGGGCGAGGTTCTGGAGGGCGAGGCGGAGCGGCTCGGCGTAGGCGAAGCGCCCCTCGAGCAGGTAGAGGCAGGTCTGGAGCGCCGCGAGCTCGTCGTCGTCGAGGTCGAGCGGCGGGAGGAAGTAGCGCTCCGAGCGGAGCGTGTAGAGCTCCTCGCCCGTGAACTCGTCCCGCTGGGAGTCGAGCGGCACCCCGAGCGCCACGAGCTCGGCCCGGTCCGAGTAGAAGCGGCGCGCGAAGGCCTCGTCGCTCATCTCCTGGTAGCCCTCGACGTTCCCCTTGATGTCGCGCGCCGTGAGCGGGCGCAGCTCGGCCATCAGGAAGGCGACCAGCGAGAGCTGGCGGATCAGCTTGTCGGTGTCGTGGCTCATGGCCTTTCCGAGCCTAGCGGCTCGCGAAAGGCTAGAAAGCGCCGATCTAGCCAAATAGCGGCAGCTATTTGGCCGGCCGTCGAGCTACGCCGCGACTTTTGCGCGATCCAGATGCTGGTGCGAGGGGCAGTAGTCCCTCTCGGGCAGGGGCGTTCGCTGGCACGGCTTGCCCTTGCGGGTCGTGGCGTGGCAGTGCGCGATGCCTCCTTCGAATGCACCCGACTCGATCTGCTCCTCGATGAACTCGACCGCCGCGCCGACTCCCTGGTTGACCGACCACGCGACCTTGGCCTGCGCGGTGATCGGGAAGTAGCGGCGGATGTCGGCGAAGAGGGTGCGGTCGGGCGTCGCGAAGTAGTGCGGGTCCGCGGCCAGCCGCTCCATCGTGCCCTCGCAGGCGGCGAGCACCTCGCGGCGGTACTCGAGCTGCGTCTGCGGATCGACGTACGGGTCGATCAGGTCCTTGATCGAACGGTAGATCGCTCGAGAGTATTGATACATGCTGTGCTGAATGTGCAGGACCTGTTCGTCCATCTGTGTCTGTGGGCTCCTATGTGACTACGTGAAAATGGCGAGGTAAAAGGACACGCGGCCCCCCGGCACGATGTCGACGATCACTTTACCTGGTTCGCCAGGTTGTTACAAATGTTTTCTCTTTTGGTAACACAAATCAGGTCCGAAGTGTCGCGTCACGGCGCGACCCGCGCGACATACGCACTGCCGAAGCCCCTGTGCCCGCACCGTCTGCAGCGCCGCCTCGGCATCGCCGGAGGCCCCGTAGACGCCGCTGAAGACGACAAGGTAGCCAGGATGGAGGCCCCCGAAGCGGCTCGACGTCGAGCACGCCGACCTTCGGAAGGCCGTGGCGTGCTGCCCGTCCGGCGACCCGTCGCGCGGCCTCGCGGCCGTTCGCGACCGGAGACGACGCGAGCACGACCGTCCAGGCGTCGAGCTGCGGCGGCCACGACACGCGGCCGCTCGGGCCGCTCGCCACCGCCGTCGCCGTCAAGCGGGGCGGGGGAGCCACGTAGGTCGAGACGGCCGACGAGGTCACCTTTCGGTGGCCGAGATGGAGCGCCGCTGCCGCGCCGCCTGCGGCGATGCCCGCGGCCAGAAGCGTGAGCCAGACCCAGTCGCCCGGGTACCAGCCGACGCTTCGGAGCCAGCCACGGCGCCAGCGCGGCGAGCCCGCCGGTCACGGCCGGGAGCCGCAGGCCGCACTCGACGCAGTAGCGCTGGTCGGAGCTGCGGCGCGCCCCGCAACGCGGGCACGTGTCCTCTGCGAGATAGGCGGCGACGCTGCCGGCGGGACAGACGCTAGTCCTCGGGAGGCCGTGCGACGACGGTGTCCTCGAGGCCGGGGACCACGCCGCCGCCGAGAAGCCGTCCGCAGTTGGGGCAGAAGTGGGAGCCGACGAGAACCGCCGCTCCGCAGGTGGAGCAGCGCTCCATGCCCTCGCCACCGTGGAGCAGCTCGTCGATCTCGGCGAGGCGCGCGTCGATCCCGATCACCTCGGCGCACCGCTCGTGGAGCAGGTCGTCACGCCAGGCGCGCCGGCGGTACATCTCGACGGTCAGGCCGCCGAGATCGCGCAGCCGCTCCTCGCGGGCCTTGAGCAGCGCCCGGCGCTCCCGCCGCAGGAGCCCCGGGCTGGGGCGGCGCGAAGGGACAGTCGACTTCGCGGCTCGAGTCCTTGCCACCGAAGAGCGCCATCCCCGTCGAGTGTAACCCGGGGGGTGGAAATCCTTACACCTTGGTGAACCTCGGCATACTTGGAGCAGGGAGAATTGAGACGCCGGTGCGCAGGATCCTTCTCATCGCGGCGATCGCGCTGGCTGCTGCCGGCGGCGGCTCTCGCTGCGCCCGGACGCGGTGGGCGACGGCTCGCTCAGCCTCAACTCGGCGAGCGGGACGATCTTCGTGCAGGGCCGCGGGGTCATCTACGGCCACCTCGACTCGGGGACGCTCATGGTGCTGGACTACAAGGCAGACGACGGGGTCTCGACCCCGTCGATCTCCAGCGGCAAGGCGAAGAACGCGAAGGGAAGCAGCGTGTTCGCCGGTAGCGACGTCCGGTTCCTGCTCCCCTCGGGCCGGTACACGGTCGAGCTGATCGGTGCCGGCATCGACGCCTCTGCGGTGGGGAGGGGCAGCATCGTCGCGACGGGCCTCGGCTCGTCCGACGACGGCTCGTACACCGTGAACGGCAGCAAGACGCAGCCGCTCGGCAAGGTGCCGACCAGCGACTCGCTTCGGCGCCAGGGGGGCGACGTCCTAGTGTCGTCGGCCAGACGTCGCACCATCCTGGTCGTCGAGGACGAGAGCTCGATCGCGTCCTTCGTGTCGCTCTACCTCAGGAATGCCGGCTACGCCGTGCGCACCGCCGCGACCGGGGCCGAGGCGCTGAGCGAGGCGGCCGCCTCCTCGCCGGCCCTCGTCGTGCTCGACCTGATGCTTCCCGACATCGACGGGATCGAGGTCTGCAAGCGGCTGCGCCAGGGGTCTGACGTTCCGATCCTGATGCTGACCGCCCGCGACGAGGACGTCGACAAGATCATCGGGCTCGAGGTCGGCGCCGACGACTACCTGACCAAGCCGTTCAACCCGCGCGAGCTCGTCGCGCGGATCAAGTCGATCCTGCGCCGCTCCTCGCCCGAGCGCCGGGAGCTCCAGACCGAGGTGATCGTCCACGGCGACCTCCGGGTCGACGCGGGCCGGCGCGAGGCCACCGTCGAACGGCGAGGAGGTGCAGCTGGCGCCGAAGGAGTTCGACCTCCTCTGGGAGCTGCTCGACCACCGCGGGCTCGTCCTGACCCGCGACCAGCTGCTCGAGCGCGTGTGGGGCTACACGTTCGCAGGTGACACGAGAACCGTCGACGTGCACGTCCGGCAGCTGCGCCGCAAGCTGGGAGACGCCTCGCCGGTCGTGACGGTCTGGGGGGTCGGCTACAAGGTGTCGACGGCGCGCGACGTGCAGAGGGACGCCGGGCCGGTCTAGCCACGGAGGCCGCGCGGTGCTCTCCTCGCTGTCCTCTCTTCGCGTCCGGCTGCCGCTGCTCTTCCTCGCCGGCATCGTCCTCGCGGCGCTCGTCACGGGCCTGATCGCGATCCAGCTCTTCCGTGACTTTGCGCGCAACCAGACGCTGAACGAGCTGCGCCGGGAGTCGAAGAGCGATCGCGCAAGCTGTACTCGAGCTGGGTCAAGGCCGACTTCGCGGCGCGCCGCGGGGAGTCGCGCCGCCCGCCGACGTTCGCAGGGGCGGCGCTCGAGCAGGCGACCGGCGACCGGATCTACTTCAACGGCCCCCTGAGCCCGTTCCCCGGAGAGGACCCCGGGCTCCCGCGGATCGATCTGCAGAAGATCGACTGGACGTCCGGCAACACGCTGACGTTCACCTTCACGCCCCCGCATCTCCACGGCGCGTACTACGCGGTCGCGAACCCCGTGCAGGTGGGGACGACGACGATCGGCGCGATCGTCGTCGCGAAGCAGAAGGAGGCGATCAACGAGTTCGCGGACTCGCTCGTGCGCCGGCTCGCGATCGCGTCGGCGTTCGGCCTGCTCGTGGCGATCGCGTTCGCCTGGTACGTGTCGAGACGGCTCGTCGATCCGCTGCTCTCGCTCTCCCGGGCGACCGACGAGGTCGCGGCCGGGAGCTACGACGTCGAGCTCCCTCGCCGGGCCCCGGGCGAGATCGGGCACCTGGCGGAGCGGTTCGGGGAGATGACCTCGCGGCTCCAGGAGTCCGAGGCTCGCGAACGGAACTTCCTGATGACGGTCTCGCACGAGCTGCGCACGCCGCTCACGGCGATCCGCGGGCATGTGTCGGCGCTCGCGGAGGGTCTCGTCGAGGACCAGGCGCGTCTCGCTCGCGATCGTCACCGCCGAGACCGAGCGTCTCGAGCGCCTCGTCGGGGACATCCTCGACCTCGCCCGGCTCGACGCCCACCGGTTCACCGTCCTCCGCGAGGAGGTCGGGATGGAGCATCTCGTCGAGCGGGCCTACCAGACCTTCGCCGAGCAGGCACGCGCGCGGTCGATCGAGTTCGAGGTGACCGTGAACGAGCGGCCCGTGATCGTCTCCGACGGCGACCGCGTCCTCCAGATCGTCGACAACCTGCTCGCGAACGCGTTCCGGGCGACACCCGACGGCGGGAGGATCGCCCTCGAGCTCGGCCAGGCGAACGGCACCGTGTGGGTGGCGGTGGAGGACACGGGTCCCGGCATCGCGCCGGAGGATCGCGAGCGCCTGTTTCGTCCCTTCGTCACGGACGGGGGCGGCACCGGGCTCGGCCTCACGATCGCCCGGGAGCTCTCACACGCGCTCGGCGGCGAGATCGGGCTCGACTCCGAGGTCGGGCGGGGATCGCGCTTCGAGCTGACCTTGCCGGCGGTACGAGCCGTCGAGAACCGGCTCGAGCCGGCCGCGGGAGCTCTCAGCTGGACGACGTCGGCGCGGGGGTCGAGGGCGCGCTCGATCCGGTCGAGGCGCTCGTTGATCCCCTTCCAGTTGGCGGTGATCAGGTCGACGAGGAGTGCGAGATCGTCGACACGGGAGTGGCGCTCGATCAGGAGGTCGGTCTCGAGGCGCTCGAGGCGCCGGATCATCTGGTTCGAGAGGCCCTTGACCTCGGCCAGCCGGCGCGAGATCGGAGCGGCCTCCTCGCGCAGGCCGTCGCGAAGCGCGCTCCCGACGGCGTCCGGAAGGACGATCTGGAGCTCGTCGGCGGTCTGGGCGAGCGCCTCGACCTGGAGCCTGGCGCGGTCGAGCGCTGCGGCGACATCGGGCGGGAGCGAGTAGCGATCTTCCATCGCCCTCGACGGTAACGTCGATGCCGGATGAATGCAAGTGAGCTCGACTACGAATTGCCCAAAGAGCTGATCGCGCAGCACCCGCTCGAGCGGCGCGACGATTCGCGGCTTCTCGTGTACTCACGCGAGGGCGGCGAGATCAGGCATCGGGCGTTCCGCGACCTTCCGGACGAGCTCCCGGCGGGGATGCTGACCGTGGTGAACGACACGCGGGTCGTGCCGGCGCGGATCGCGATCGAGCGGCCGCGCGGCGAGGTGCTGCTGCTCGAGCCGCTCGGCGGCGGGGAGTGGGAGGGGCTCGCGCGGCCGACGCGCCGCCTCCGTGCCGGGCGTCGCTACGGGCCAGGTCGAGCTGATCGAGCATCTCGGTGAGGGGCGCTGGCGGCTGCGGCTCGCCGGCGAGCCGGCGGGCGCGGCGCCGCTGCCGCCGTACATCACCGAGCCGCTCGGCGATCCGGAGCGGTACCAGACGGTCTACGCGGCGGCGTCCGGGTCGGCGGCGGCGCCGACGGCCGGGCTGCACTTCACGCCCGAGCTGCTCGCGCGGCTCGACGTCGAGCGGGTGACGCTGCACGTCGGGCTCGACACGTTCCGGCCGCTGGCGGTCGATCGCGTCGAGGACCATCCGCTCCACGGCGAGCGCTACGAGGTCGCAGCCGGCGGCGTGGGAGCGGATCCGGGCGGCCCGGACGCGTGCTCGCGGTCGGGACGACGACGGTGCGGGTGCTGGAGACGCTCGCCCGCGGCGCGGCGCTCTCCGGGCGCACGACGTTGTTCGTCACGCCGGGCTTCGAGTTCCGGCGCGTCGACGCGCTGCTCACGAACTTCCACCTGCCCCGCTCGACCCTGCTCGCCCTCGTGATGGCCTTCGCCGGGGTCGAGGAGACTCGCCGGATCTACCGGGTCGCGATCGAGGAGCGCTACCGCTTCTACTCGTTCGGCGACGCGATGCTCGTCGTCTGAGCGTCGAGGAGCTCGAGCGCCAGCTCGAGAGTCGGCTCGCGGATCTCGCTCTCGAGCGCGGCGACGCGCTCGGGCCCGAGGCGATCGCACGCGAGCAGGAGAGGTCGTCCGAGCCGTTCCTCCAGGATCGCGGGGTACACGATTCCGGCCTCGGCCGTCAGCGTCCGCTGGATCGTGTCGAGCCGAAGCGGCGAGCTCGTCCTCGCCCAGGCCGGCGCAGTGCGGCTGCGAGACCGAGCACCGCCTCGCGTCCCGCCGCGCCGGTCGCCGCGACGGATGCAGAGGATCGAGCGCCTCTCTCGAGCAGAGGCACGGCATCCGCCGTACCGCTCCTGGAGCACCGCCGCGAGCCCGAGGTTGCAGGTGGCGAGTGTCAGCCGGAACGTGTCGTCGAGCTCGCGCGCGATTGCAGCGGCCTCCTCGAGGTTCTCGATCGCGTCGCTCGTAGTCGCCCCGCGAGGAGGCCGTCCCAGCCGAGGTTGTTGAGGGCGTCGGAGACGGCGATCACGTCGCCGACCTCGCGCTTGAGCGCCAGGACCTCCGTCGGTGGCCGTTCCGACCACGTGCCGTCTCGTCCTCGAACTCGGCAGCAGCGACAGCGGAAGCAGGACGTCCGAGCGCTCCCACGGATCGGAGAGTCGGGCGAGCAGCGCGCGGCTCCGCTCGAGCCGAGCGTTCACGCGCGGCAGTCGTCGCCCCGCTCCCGCGCGATCCAGCGCGAGATAGGCGAGCGACGAGGCCTCGACGCTGACGTTCGCTGGCCGCACCGCGCGGCTTCTACGGCCTTCGCAGAACTGCTCCGCCGCGGCGTCGAGGTCGCCCTGGAAGAACGCGAGCTGCCGCCAGCCACGAGGCACGCGAGCGCGCGATCGGCGTCGGAGAGGGCCGCGGCGTCGAGGGCCTGGGCGAGCCAGCTGCGCCCCTCGGTCGCGCTGCTCCGCGCCTCCCAGTAGCGGCCGATGCCGACCGCGATCCGCCGCGGCGCGTCCGGCGCGGCCCACGCTCGAGGGCGCGAGCCATCGCGGCGCGGAGGTTCGGCAGCTCGTGCTCGACCCGCGCGAGCCAGACGGCCGGCTCACGCCCGCGCAGGCCGTGCTCGGCCTCGCGGGCGAATCGCTCGTAGAAGCGCGCCGTGCGCTCGACCACGTCCTCGATGCTCGGCCTCCTCGAGCTGGTCGCGGCCGTACTCGCGGATCGTCTCGAGCATCCAGTAGCGGTCGCCGTCGCGGCGGACGAGGCTCTTGTCGACGAGCGAGGCGAGCGTGTCGAGCTCGGCGCCGCAGACCTCCTCGACCGCCTCGAGCGTGGCGCCGCCGGCGAAGACGGCGAACCGCGAGAAGAGCTCGCGCTCCTCGGCGTCGAGCAGGTCGTACGACCAGGCGATCGTCGCGCGAAGCGTCTGCTGGCGCGGGTCGGCGTCGCGGCCGCCCTTGAGCAGGTCGAGGCGGTCCGCCGAGCCGCTCGAGGATCTGCTCGGCCGTGAGGACGGCGGTGCGCGCGGCGGCGAGCTCGATCGCGAGCGGCAGGTTGTCGAGCCGGCTCGCAGAGCTCCGCCACGGCCGGCGTCGTCTCGAAGCCCGGGTCGATGCCGGCGGCTCGAGCGGCGAAGAGGTCGATCCCCTCCGGAGCGGTCGAGCTGCGAGACGGGATAGACGTGCTCGCCCGCGAGCTGGAGCCGCTCCCGGCTCGTGACGACGAGCTTCGGCCCGTCGAGGTCGCGGAGCGCCGCGATCGAGCCGGCGGCGTCCGGGAGCAGGTGCTCGGCGTTGTCGAGCAGGAGGAGCATCCGCTTGCCGCCGAGCATCTCGGCGAGCACGTCCTCGAGCGGCCGGCCGGGCTGCTCGATCACGTCGAGCGTCTGCGCGGTCTGCCGGAGGACGAGCGCCGGGTCGCGCAGCGCCGCGAGCGGCACCCACCAGACGCCGTCGTCGAAGCCGTCCGCGGCCTCGGCCGCCGCCTGGAGCGCGAGCCGCGTCTTGCCGGTGCCGCCGGGGCCGGTGAGCGTGAGCAGGCGGACGCCGTCTCGCAGCCGCTCGACCACCTCGCCGAGCTCGCGCGCGCGGCCGAGGAACTCGGTCGCCGGGCACGGGGAGGTTCGTCTGGTGGAGCGTCCGCGGCCGCGGGAACTCGTGCGTCCCGAGCTGGAAGAGCCGCTGCGGCGCCGAGAGATCCTTGAGGCGGTGCTCGCCGAGGTCGCGGACCTCGAAGCTCTCGTCGAGCAGGTCGCGGGTCGTGCGGCAGAGCAGCGCCTGCCCGCCGTGCGCCGCCGCCATGATCCGCGCCGCCCGGTGGACGTCGAGCCCGACGTACTTCGGCGGGTCGAGGATCGGCTCGCCCGTGTGGATGCCGACGCGGATCCGGATCGGCCCGCCCTCGAGCGCCGCGAGCGCCTCGCGCACCGCGCGCACGGCGTCGCCGGCCGTCGCGAACGCGTAGAAGAAGCCGTCACCGGCCGTGTCGACCTCGTAGCCCGCCGTGGCGCGTCGAACGCCCCGCGCACGGCGCGCCGGTGCTGCGTCGAGCGCGTCGCGGTACTCCTCCGGGCCGAGCGAGTCGAGGAGCCGCGTCGACCCCTCGATGTCGGTGAAGACGAGCGTGACCGTTCCGGACGGCTGTGTGCCGTCGTCACGCCCGAACTATCCCCGACGCGCGATGCTTGTGCCATGACGTGTCGACACGAACGCCTTCCCTCGGGGGCACGTGTGTCCGACACCGGCACACGCTGAGCGTCCGAGGTCACGCGACCGAGGGGGGGCGCGGCCGGCGTCCTGACGACGGCACACGGCGTGGTCGAGACGCCGGCGTTCATGCCCGTGGGGACGAAGGGCGACGGTCAAGTCGCTCACGCCTGCCGAGCTCGAGGCGCTCGGGGCGCAGATCGTGCTCGGCAACACCTACCACCTCCACTTCCGTCCGGGCGACGAGACGATCGCCGAGCTCGGCGGGCTGCACCGTTTCATGGCGTGGAACCGCCCGATCCTGACCGACTCCGGGGGCTTCCAGGTGTTCTCGCTGAGGGACACCATCGCCCGGGTGGACGACGACGGCGTGACCTTCCGCAACGTGTACGACGGCGCCGAGGCCCGGTTCACGCCCGAGCTCGCGGCCGCCGTCCAGGCGAACCTCGGCAGCGACATCGCGATGTGCCTCGACCAGGTGCCCCCGCCCGGAGTGACACGCGTCGAGCTCGACGACGCGGTCCGGCGCACGACGGAATGGGCGAGGCGCCAGCGGCATGCCCCGCGCGCCGAAGGGCAGCTCCGGTTCGCGATCGTCCAGGGCGGCAGTCGACCGGGAGCTCCGCCGCCGCTCGCTCGAGGAGCTCGCCGAGCTCGACTTCGACGGCAACGCGATCGGCGGCCTCGCGATCGGCGAGGACCGCTCGGTCATGTTCGAGACGACCGACTGGCTCGCACCGCAGCTCCCCGCCGGCAAGCCCCGCTACTTCATGGGGATCGGCGACCCCGAGGGGATCCTCGAGACGATCGAGGCCGGCGTCGACATGTTCGACTGCGTCCTCCCGACCCGAACGGCCCGCACCGGCAGCGCGCTCACCTGGGAAGGCCGGCTCAATCTCAGGAACGCCCGCTTCGCTCGCGACCCGGGCCCGCTCGACCCCGACTGCGACTGTCCAGCGTGCGCCGACGTTCAGCCGCGCGTACATCCGGCATCTCGTGAACCAGGAGGAGCTGCTCGGCCTCCGGCTCCTCTCGCTCCACAATCTACGCTTCGTCCTGGAGCTGGCCCGCCGGGCGCGAGAAGCGATCGAGCGGGGCACCTTCGACGAGCTACAAGCGCGACACCCTCGAGCGCCTCGGGTAGAGCCACCCACATGGGAATCGTGATCGTCATCATCGTCCTGGCCGCCGTCGTCTGGCTCCTGCTCGCGCTGCCCTGGCGGCGCCGCCAGCGCGCCCACGCCGCGATGCAGGACGACATCGCCGAGGGAGACGAGATCATCACCGCCGGTGGGATGCACGCGATCGTGCGGGAGGCAGGGGAACGGGAGCTCCGCATCGAAATCGCCCCCGGCATCGTCGTCACGCTGGATCGCCGGGCCGTGGCCGCCGTGGCACAAGAAATCCCTTACAACGAGACCGACCAATCTCCGAGCTAACCTGGTAACGCTTGGCCTCGCGCCGCTCCCATCTCACGCTCGTCCTCATCGTCGTCGCGGCTCTCGCAGGTGTCGCATTCCTCGGTGTTCCCGGGTCGCCGGGCCACAGGAAGATCCTCGAGGGACTCGACATCCAGGGCGGCACCCAGGTCATCCTCCAGGCCCAGCCGGCGAAGGGCCAGCAGGTGACCTCGCAGATGATCGACAACGCGATCTCGATCATGCGGACACGCGTCGACAAGCTCGGCGTCTCCGAGCCGCTGATCACCAAGCAGGGCACGAACCAGATCGACATCGAGCTGCCCGCGGTCCACGACCCGACGCAGGCGGCCAAGGTGATCGGGCAGACCGCTGTCCTCGAGCTGTACGACCTCACGCCGTCGCTGTACGGGCCGTCGATCGACGCCTCGCAGAACCCGGTCGCCAAGACGAGCCTCTTCGACCTGCTGACCCTCGTGCAGAGCGGTCAGAAGGGCAAGCCGTCGGCCTACTACCTCTTCGACTCGCGCACCAAGAAGCTGATCGCCGGTCCCGACGACTCGCTCGCGGCGCCTCAAGCGGGATCCCGTCGTGCTGAAGCTCGTGCCGCAGACGGCGAAGACGGTGACGGTCCACACGCCTGCGGCCAAGGGCAAGCCGGCCAAGACGACGACGAAGATCGTCACGCCCGGGAAGACCACCCCCGGGTTCCCGACCGGCTACCAGGTGCTGACCGCGCCGAACCGGACGGTCGTCATCACGTGCGACTCGACCGTCGCGACCTCCTGCCCGGGGCTCGACCGACACGCGCCGGTGCCGGGCTTCGAGTACTTCTACCTCTTCAAGCACGGCGTCTATCCGGGCGACACGAACAGCCCGTACCCGCAGATGACGGGCAAGGACCTGAACCTCTCGGGCACCCAGGCCGACGTCAGCCCGACCGACGGCACGCCGATCGTCACGATGCAGTTCAAGGGGCCCGGGCAACCGGCTCTTCCACCAGGTGACGCGGAACGAGGCGCAGCGCGGCCAGCAGCTCGGCGTCAAGCAGAGCTTCGCGATCGTCCTCGACAACCTGCTCTACTCCTACCCGTCGATCGACTACAACCAGTACGGCGACGGGATCGACCCGACCGGCACCGGCGCCGAGATCAGCGGCCTCGCCTCGCAGAAGGAGGCGAGCGACCTCGCGCTCGTGCTCCAGACCGGCGCGCTGCCCGTCAAGTTCGTCACGGTCGAGCGCACCGACGTCTCGGCCACCCTCGGCAAGGACTCGCTGCGCCAGGCGCGCGACGCTGCGATCGCCGGCCTGATCGTCGTCGCGCTCTTCCTGCTCGTCCTCTACCGCTTCCTCGGCGTCGTCGCGATCATCGGGCTCGCGATCTACTCGGCCCTCATGTACGGCGCGATCCTGCTCCTCGGCGTCGTCGCTCACGCTCCCGGGCTTCGCCGGCCTGATCCTGACGATCGGCGTCGCCGCCGACGCGAACGTCGTCATCTTCGAGCGAATCAAGGAGGAGGCGCGAGCCGGGAGATCGGTGCGCGCCGCGATCGCCTCCGGCTACCAGAAGGGGTTCCGCACGATCGTCGACGCGAACGTCGTCACCTGCATCACCGCGCTGATCCTGTTCGCCGTCGCGACCGCCGAGGTCAAGGGCTTCGCCCTGATGCTGCTGATCGGCACCGTGATCTCACTGTTCACCGCCGTCGCGGCGACCCGCGCGATGCTCGGCCTCCTCGCCGGCTTCAAGTTCGCGCAGAGCCCGAGCTTCATGGGGGCGACCGCGAGCGAGATCCCGCGCTGGCAGCGGATCGACGTCGTCTCCCGCAGGCGCCTCTACTTCATCATCTCGCTGGTCGCGGTCGGCCTCTCCGTGCTGCTCCTCATCGTCCGGGGCCTCAACCTCGGGATCGACTTCAAGGGCGGCGTCCAGGTGGCGTTCACGACGCCGAACCCCGTCTCGCTCACGCAGGTCCGGAACTCGGCGTCGGCAGCCGGCGCGAACGACGCGGTCATCCAGGGTCGCGGCAAGCTCACCGGGACGGACTCCTACTCGAGCTTCCAGATCCGGATCAAGAACCTCAAGTCCGCCGAGCAGGATCGGCTCACGAACGGGCTCACGCAGAGCCGTCCACGCGGAGTCGCTGGGGGTCAAGAACGTCTCCGCGAGCTTCAGCCGCCAGATCATCAAGGGCGCGATCCTCGCGGTCTTCGTCTCCTTCGCGTTGATCGCGCTCTATGTCACGTTCCGCTACCGCTGGCGGTTCGCGGTCCCGATCCTCCGAACGCTCGTCAACGACATCCCGATCATGCTCGGCGTCTACGCGCTCTCGGGCCGCGAGGTGAGCTCCGGCACGGTCGCGGCAGTCCTCACGATCCTCGGCTACTCCGTCTACGACACGATCATCGTGTTCGACCGCGTGCGAGAGAACCTCCGGGTGATGCCGCGCGCGAGCATCGGGACCGTCGTCAACGTGTCTGTGTCCGAGGTGCTGAAGCGCTCGATCGTGACCTCGACGATCACGCTGCTGCCGATCGTCGCGCTGTTCATCTTCGGCGGCGCCACGCTGCAGGACTTCGCATTCGCGATCATGGTCGGTATCGTCGTCGGCGCCGTGTCGACGATCTTCATCGCCACGCCGCTGCTCTCGAGCTTCCTCGAGAAGGACCCGGAGTACTCGGGCCGTCGCGGCGAGGCCTACGACGAGAAGGTCCGCGCCCGCGTGATCCACGAGGCCGAGCTCGCCGCCGCGGCGGCCGCTCCCCAGCCCGGCCCGATCGAGCAGCTCGAAGAGGTGGTCGGCGTCGGCGACGGCGGCGAGTCCGACGACGCGAAACGGGCCAGGCGGCGCCAGCGGCGCCAGTCGCGGCCCCACGGACGCCCACGCTGATGGACGACCCGGGCAACGACATCTACGGCGAGCCGGATCCCCTCGATCGTCTTATCGGGATGGTCGGCCCGAAGCTCGACGAGCTCCGCGCCCTGGTGGACGAGGCGACGAGCCGGTGGCGCGGCGACGCGCTGCGCCTCGGCGAGGGAAGCAGGCAGCGCGTGAACGCGATGTTCTACGAGCTCGGCCTCATCACGCGCGAGGACTGGGACGATCTCGATCTCCGCGTCGCCCAGCTCGAGCACCGGCTCCGCCTCATCGAGAAACGCCTCGATGACGGCGCCGGGGAGTGACGGCCGAACCCCCTGCTACTGTGAACCATACGGAGGGCAATCCGGTCCTCCTGTGAGATTGCGTCTCCTTTCTGCTTCGGTGAATCAGGCGGCCGATCTCGACCGACAGAGAAGGAGAACCAACGAATGATTCAGCAGTCTTCCGCTGCCGTTGCCGCGGACGTCAGCGGCTTCGCAGCGCTCGGCGTTTCCGGAGACATCGCGGCCGTCCTCGACGAGCAGGGCATCAGCGCACCGTTCCCGGTGCAGAGCGCCGTCATCCCGGAGGCGCTCCGCGGCGGCGACGTCCTCGCCAAGAGCCCGACCGGCTCGGGCAAGACACTTGCGTTCGCCATCCCGATCGTGGAGCGGCTCGACCTCGCGTCCGGCTCCCTTCCCGCAGCGCTCATCCTCGTCCCCACGCGCGAGCTCGCCGCGCAGGTCACCGAGACCATGCAGCTCGTGGGCGAGCGTCGCGGCGTCCGCGCCGTCGCCGTCTACGGCGGCGTCCCGCTCCGCAAGCAGGCAGATGCCGCCAAGGGCGCGCACGTGCTCGTGGCGACACCCGGGCGTCTCCAGGATCTCGTCGACCGCCGTCTCGTCTCCCTCGACGCCGTGTCGGTCCTCGTCCTCGACGAGGCCGACCGTATGCTCGACATGGGGTTCAAGCCGCAGGTCGACAAGATCGTCCGCCTCCTCCGGTCGAACCGTCAGACGATGTTCTTCTCGGCGACCCTCGACGGCGAGGTCGGCGAGCTCGCCCGCCGGTACACCCACTTCCCGGCGCGCTTCGAGACCGATCTCCCCGAGGAGCGCCGCTCCGGCGAGGTCGACCATCGCTTCATTCCCGTCACTCCCGACAACAAGGTTCAGACGCTCGTCGACCTGCTTCCCGGCGACGGAGGCCTCGCCCTCGTGTTCGTCCGAACGAAGGCGGGCGCCGATCGGCTCGTCGAGAAGCTCCGCCGGCACGACGTCGACGCCGTCGCGATCCACGGCGACAAGGCGCAGGTGCAGCGCGAGCGGGCGCTCGCGCGGTTCGACTCGGGCAAGATCCGGACGCTCGTCGCCACCGACGTGGCCGCGCGGGGTCTCGACGTCGAGGACATCACGCATGTCATCAACTTCGATCCGCCCGAGGAGGCGTCCTCGTACACCCACCGGGTCGGCCGCACCGGACGCGCGGGTCGCGGCGGCACCGGCATCACGCTCGTCCTGCCCGACCAGCAGGCCGACGTGAGCCGCGTCGCCCGCCTGCAGGGCCACACCGCGCGATTCGAGGAGTCCGGCATGACGATGGCGCGGCCGCGCCTGGTCTACACCTCTCGCCGGGGCCGAGGATCCAAGTGGTAGAGGACGAACGGCTGACCGCGAAGCAGGCCGAGGCGCTCCGCGGAGAGCTCGAAGAGCTCGAGGGCCCACGGCGCACCGAGGTCGTCGCCGCGATCAAGAAGGCGCGGGAGTTCGGAGACCTCTCCGAGAACTTCGAGTACCACGCCGCGAAGAACGAGCAGGGCCTGCTCGAGGCGCGCATCCGCACCCTCCGCCACCGGCTCGACAACGCCGTCATCGTCGAGGAGGCCACCGGCGGGGTGGTCGGGGTCGGGTCGGTCGTCGAGATCCTCGACGAGGGCGGCGAGACGATGACGGTCGAGGTCAGCGCCGTCGGCGGCGGCGGGACGGTATCCCCGACCTCGCCGCTCGGCTCGGCGTTGCTCGGCCGCAAGCCGGGCGACACCGTCGACGTGCAGGCGCCGCGCGGCTCCTGGCGCGCGACCATCAAGACGATCGGCTAGACATCGTCGTGTGATCGAAGGTACGTCGGAGCTCGATCGTCTCGTCGCGCGCTCGCGGCTGATCGGCTCCGATCCCACGCTCGTCCTGCACGGCGGCGGCAACACGTCGACCAAGCTCGTCGAGAGCGACCACCGCGGCCGCGAGCGGCGCTCGCTCCGCATCAAGGGAAGCGGCTCCGACCTCGCGACCTGCGCAGCCGCCGATTTCCCGGGGCTGTGGCTCGACGACCTGCTGCCCCTGCGCGAGCGGGAGGCGATGACCGACGACGAGATGGTCTCGTACCTCGCACGCTGCCTCGTCGACCCCGAGGCGCCGCGGCCTTCGATCGAGACCCTCCTGCACGCCTTCCTGCCGGCGGCGCACGTCGACCACGTGCACGCCGACGCGATCTGCTCGCTCGCGAACGCTCCCGATCCCGAGGCGGCCGTCCACGAGGCGCTCGGCCCGGATGTCGTCGTCGTGCCGTATCTTCGGCCCGGGTTCGAGCTCTCGAAGCGAGTCGCGGAGCTCTCCGGCGCTCGGGCCGTCGTGCTTGCCCACCACGGCCTCGTCACCTGGGGCGAGACGCACGAGGAGTCCTACGAGCTCACGCTCGAGCTGGTCGGCCGGGCGCGGGATCACCTCGGCTCGCCCGCGGCCGCTGCCGACGGGCCGGAGGGGGACGGCGGTGCCGTCGAGGGCTTCCTCGTCCGGCTGCGCGGCCGGCTCTCCGCCGGGCAGCGAGTGGTCCTCGCGACCGACCGCTCGCAGCGTTCGCTGGCCGACCGGCCGGATGCCGACCGGATCGGCTCGATGCGAAGCACGCCGGATCACATGCTGCGGATCGGGGCGCGCAGCGCCGTCGTCGGCCTCGAGGGCGGGGAGGTGGACGGCAGGGTGTTCCTCGTCCGGGGCCTCGGCGGGGTTGCGGCCGGGCCCGACATCCGCGCCGCGCGGACGCGCGCCGAGATCGCGTCCCACACCCACGCTTCGGTTGCCGCCACGCTCGACCGGTTCGGAGGGGCGAGCTGGCTGACGGACGAGGAGGTCGAGGACTTCGAGGCCTGGCCGCTCGAGCTCCGCAAGCTGTCGCTGCTTCCGCCGCCTCCGGAGCTGGCCGGCCACATCGTCCTCGTCACGGGCGCGGCTTCGGGAATCGGCCGCGAGGTCGCTCGCGACCTGGCGGCCCGCGGAGCCCATCTCGTCCTCGCGGACATCGACGAGGAAGGGCTCGAGCAGCTCGACCGCTCGGTCTCGGTCGCGGGCGACCTCACCGACACCGCTGTCGTCGACCGCGCCGTGCACGCCGCCGTGGCGACCTTCGGAGGCCTCGACGCCGTCGTCCTCAACGCCGGCATCGCCGCCACCGGCCGGATCGAGGAGCTCGACTCTGCCGTGTGGGAGCGGAGCCTGGAGGTGAACCTCACCTCGCACTTCCTGCTCACGCGCCGGGCCGTCTCGCTGCTGCGCGAGCAGGGGATCGGAGGCAGCCTGGTGTACGTCGCGTCGAAGAACGCGTTCCAGCCGGGGCCGGGGTTCGGCCCGTACTCGGTCGCGAAGGCGGGCCTCGTCCAGCTGATGCGGATCGCGGCGCTCGAGGGCGGCAGGCACGGCATCCGGGCGAACGCCGTGAGCCCCGACGCGATCTTCGCCGGCTCGAAGCTCTGGTCGGACGAGCTCCGCCGGCGAGCGCGCCGAGGCGTACGGCATCGCCGTCGAGGACGTCGAGGCCTTCTACGCATCCCGGAGCCTCCTGGGCCGGGGCGTGACCGGACGGGACGTCGCCGAAGCCGTTGCCTTCCTGATCTCCGACCGGTCGAGGGCGACCACCGGCGCCGTGCTCCCGGTCGACGGCGGCGTCCCGGGCGCATTTCCGCGCTGAGAGGTCGCCGCCGAGCATGCAACACTGAGGTATGGCCCGAGGCTCGAAGACGGCAAGCATCGGGCGCCTGGGCGAGATCGCGCAGGTCGCCGTGCGCCACGGGTTCGGCTTCGTTCTCGAAGGACGTCGCGCCCCGGCGTCCGAGAACGCCGCCGTGCGCGGGCGGCATCTGCGGGAGATGCTCGACGAGCTCGGCCCGACGTTCGTCAAGTTCGGCCAGCTCCTCTCGACGCGCCCGGACATCGTCCCGCCGGAGATCATCGCCGAGCTCCGCGGCCTCCAGGACGACGTCACGCCGTTCCCCTACGCGGACGTCGAACGGGTCATCCTCGAGGAGCTGCAGCAGCCGATCTCCCGGCTGTTCGTCGAGTTCGAGGAGCAGCCGATGGCCGCCGCCTCGATCGGGCAGGTGCATCGCGCCGTTCTCCCGAACGGCCGCCGCGTCGCCGTCAAGGTGCAGCGGCCGAACGCCCCCCGCCAGATCGAGAGCGACATCCAGCTCCTGGAGCAGGCCGCACGGATCGTCAAGGAGCGGGTGCGAGCCTTCGACTTCATCGACACCCGCGAGATCATCGACGAGTTCGCCCGTTCGATCCGCCTGGAGCTCGACTACCGCCAGGAGGCCCGAAATGCCCAGGCGTTCCACCGGAACTTCGCGGGGCACCCGCACGTCGCCGTGCCCCGCACCTACTGGAGCTACACGAGCCGCCGCGTCCTCACGCTCGAGTACCTCGACGGGATTCAGCTCGCCGACCTCGAGGTCGACCAGTGGACGATGGAGCAGCGCCGGCGCCTCGCGTACGTGATCGCAGAGGCCTGGCTGACGATGATCTTCCGCCACGGGCTCTTCCACGGCGACCCGCACCCGGCGAACATCCTCGTGCTCTCGCCGGAGCGCATCGGCCTCGTCGACTTCGGCCTGTCCGGGAAGCTCACCGACAGCGACCTCTCGAAGCTCACGCGCCTCTTCATCGACGCCGCCAACGAGAACATCGAGATGCTGCCGCGGCGGCTCGCCGATCTCGGCGTGCGCTATCCGAAGGGGAAGGAGGAGCAGTTCGTCTCCGAGCTCCATCAGATCTACTCGCGCTACTACGGCTCGAGCCTCAGCGAGATCGACCCGATGCAGGTGATCCGGGAGGCGTTCGGCCTGATCTACTCGATGAACCTCCATCTGCCCACGCGGTTCGTGATGCTGGACAAGGCGATTGCGACGATCGGCGCGGTCGGCGTCGATCTGTACCCGGACTTCAACGTGTTCGAGGTCGCGAAGCCGTACGCCCGCGGCCTCCTGATGGAGCGTTTCACGCCGCGCCGGGTCGTGGCGCGCGCACGGCGCGAAGGCATGGCCCTGTCGACGATGGCGGCGGCCCTCCCCTACCAGGTGTACGAGACCCTCGAGCAGGTCCGGGACGGGGAGATCGAGATCGGCTTCGTCCACAAGGGCCTGGACGATCTGATGCACAAGCTCGACGTCATCTCGAACCGGCTCGTCATCGCGCTCATCGTCACCGGCGGCCTGATCGGGTCGAGCCTCATCGGCATCTTCGCGAAGACGGGGCCGCACCTGCTCGGCCTGAATCTCGTCGCTGCAGTTGGCTTCTTCGCCTCCGGCGTGCTCGGGATCTGGCTCCTGGTGGGAGTCATTCGCTCGGGCCGTCTCTGACCAGGACCCGATGGGCCTCGGCCGGGACGGCCGGTTGAGGATGAATCGTCACAGAATCGGCGCAAAGGACATCTAGGCAGGGACCGACGACGCCGGTACCGTCGAGTGCGTGTCGACGACTGTGCTGCTGGCAGCAGGCCCCGAGACGAACGCTCCGCTCGAGGGGCCGTTGCGCGAGCACGGGTTCGAGATCGCGGGGCCCGGCGCGCGCGCCGACGTCGTGATCGCGGGCGAGGCGGCCGAGGTCGAGCGGCTCTCGGCCGAGGCGCCCGTGATCCTGCTCGGGGGCGCCGACGACGCTCCGGTCGACCGGGTGCTCGCGTTCCGTCGCGGCTGCGACGACTACGTTGCCCGTCCGTTCCACCACGAGGAGCTCGTCGAGCGGATCCGCGCCGTGCTCCGGCGCCGCCGCACGGCCGAGCCGCGCGTGTTGTACGCCGGCGAGCTGCGCCTCGACGAGGTGAGCCGGATCGCCACCCTGCGCGGAGTGGCCCTGCGGCTCTCGCAGAGGGAGCTGTCGCTACTCGCCGTGCTCCTGAGCGAGCCGACGCGCGTCTTCACCCGCGCCGAGCTGTTGCGTTGGGTCTGGAACTGGCCCGCGTCGACCACGACGCGAACCGTCGAGACCCACGCCTCGCGCCTGCGGCGGAAGCTGCGCGCGGTCGATCCCGGCACGCCGTGGATCGACAACGAGTGGGGGGTCGGCTATCGCCTGATCGGCCTCCACCCGGAGGTGCCTTCCCGGGTCAGATCGAGAGCTGACCCCACGCGCCGTTTGCCCCTTCGAGCTCGAGGAGGAGCTTCTTCGCCGGGAGCCCGCCGCCGTAGCCGGTGAGCGAGCCGTTCGCGCCGACGATCCGGTGGCAGGGGAGGACGATCGGGATGGGATTCCGGTTCATCACCGTGCCGACGGCACGGGCGGCACTGGGGCGGCCGACGAGGGCGGCGAGATGGCCGTAGGTGTCGGTACGGCCGTAGGGGACGCGGGCAAGCTCGGCGAGCACCGCCTGGTGGAACGGCGCGACGCGAAGGTCGATCGGCAGGTCGAACTCCCGACGACGGCCCTCGAAGTACTCGTCGAGCTCGCGGCGGACCTCGTCGAGCGGCATGCGCAGGACGCGAGCGCCGAAGACGCGGGCGACGGCTTCGTCGGAGCCCTCGACGGTGAACGAGATCCGGCAGAGGCCGCGCGGGGTCGAGGCGACGAAGAGGTCGCCGACGGGCGAGGCGACGATGTCGTAGCGGGCATCGACGAGGCCTTCGCGCTGCGCGGCAGCGCGGAAACGGGCGTCGAGATCAGATGTGACGTTCAACGGTCCTCCTCAGTCTGCGAACTCCGGACGATGCGGCGGCGCGGGCGGCCTCCTCGGAGGAGCCGAGCGCGGCGCCGATCTCGGCATAGGGAAGGTCGTAGCCGTAGCGGAGCACGACGGCCGCGCGCTCCGCCGGCGGCAGCCCGCCGGTGAGATGCTCGAGCTCCTCGAACGCGGCGCGTTCCCACTCTCCGTCGGAGCCCGGCTCGGCGGCGTGCTCGAGCGCGACCTCGGCCCGGCTTCGCCGTCGCAGGTCGTCCATCGCGACCCGGGTCGCGATCGTGAACACCCACGCGCGGAGGTGGCGGCCGTGCTCGAGACGGTCGTAGGCCCTGAGCGCCCGCAGGAACGTCTCCTGCCAGGCATCCTCGGCACGCGGGCCGAGCAACCGGCGCAAGTACCCGAGCACCTCGTCGCAATGCTCGCCGTAGAAGCGCTCGAATGGTGGGATCGCCATGGCTTGGCATCATGGGTGTAACGCGAGTGCGACGCCTTCTGTGAGATACGGTCGCGTTGTGAAGATCGCCGTCGTCGGGCACATCGAGTTCGTCGAGTTCGTCGAGGTCGACCACGTCCCGGCGGCGGGGCAGATCGCACACGGCACGGACTCGTGGTCGGAGCCGGCCGGCGGCGGCGCCGTCGTGGCCGCGCAGATCCTCGCGCTGAACGGCGCCTGCACCTTCCACACCGCGCTCGGCGATGACGACCTCGGCCGACGGGCCGTCGAGCGGCTCACCGAGCTCGGCCTCGACCTGCATGTTCAATGGTTCGGCAAGACGCGGCGCGCGCTCGTGCACGTCGACCGCGACCGTGAGCGCACGATCACGACCGTCGGGGCGAAGCTCCTGCCCGCGGGGCCGCTCCCGCTCGAGGGGTACGACGGCGTCTTCTTCGTGTCGGGCGACGTCGCCGCCCTCCGGTCGGCGCGCGCGGCACGTTACCTCGCGGCCACGCCGCGCGAGCTCGTGACGCTGCGCGCGGCCGGCGTGCCGCTCGACCTCCTGGTCGGCAGTGGGACGCGACGCCGGCGAGCGGTACGACGGCAGCCTCGACGCTGCGCTCGTCGTTGCCACCGAGGGGTCGCGCGGCGGGACGGCGGGCGGCGAGCGGTACGAGGCGGCCGTGCCTCCCGGCCCGCTCGAGGATGCCTACGGCGCGGGCGACTCCTTCGCCGCGGCGGTCTTCTTCGGGCTCGCCCGCGGCGACTCGCTCCCGGCGGCGCTCGACCTCGCGACGCGGGCCGGTGCCTCGGTCGTCACCGGAAAGGGGCCGTACTCGGCACAGATCACCAGCTAGAAGTTCTCGGAGTAACAGATCTCCACGTAGGTGTAGACAAGTGGGTGGATGTGGGTTAGAGTGGGGCCAAGTGGAATGCTGCTTGGCGAATACGACCACACCCTCGACGACAAGAATCGCCTCACGCTTCCGGCGAAGCTCCGGGCAGAGCTCGGCGACGAGGTCGTGATCAGCCGCGGCCTGGATGGGTGCCTCTTCCTCCATTCCAGGGCTGCGTTCGAGGTCCTTGCGGCGCGGATGGGAACGCTCGACCCCTTCGATCGCGACGCACGCCGCCTGCAGCGGCACTTCTTCACCGGCGCTCCGCCGGCCGAGCTCGACAAGGCCGGGCGGATGGTGATCCCCGTCAAGCTCCTGGAGGAGTTCGGGATCGGGCGCGAGGTCACGATCGCCGGCGTCTTCGACCACCTCGAGATCTGGGATCGCGCCGCGTGGCGCGAGCAGGGCAACGCCGAAGGGAGCGCAGAAGATGTTGCCGGGCGTCTTGCCAACCGAGACTGATCACGTCCCCGTCCTCGCCGACGAGGTTCTCGCCGCGATCGACCCGCGGCCGGGGCAGACGATCGTCGACTGCACATTCGGTGCCGGCGGCCACTCCGGGTTGCTCGCCGGAGCGCTGCGCGGCGAGGGGAAGCTGATCGCGATCGACCGCGACCCCACCGTCGCCCCCTACTTCGAGCGCCTGCGCCGGTCGACCGCGGCGAGGACGCGCCTCCTGCACGGCGAGTTCTCGCAGGTACTCGAGGGCCTCGCGGGAAACGGCGTTCGCGCCGACGGGATCCTGCTCGACCTCGGTGTCTCCTCGATGCAGCTCGACCGTCCCGAGCGCGGCTTCTCCTATGCCGTCGACGCACCCCTCGACATGCGCATGGACCCCTCCGCCGATCTCACCGCCGCGGAGGTCGTCAACGAGGCCAACGAGTGGGAGCTCGCAGACATCTTCCGCCGCTACGGCGAGGAGCGCTACGCGCGCCAGGTCGCTCGCGCGATCGTACGCCGGCGCTCGAAGCAGCCCTTCGAGCGAACCGGAGACCTCGTCGAGGTCGTCAAGCAGGCGATGCCGGCGCCGGCGCGCTTCGGCGAGGGCCATCCCGCCAAGCGCGTGTTCCAGGCGCTTCGGATCGACGTCAACGACGAGCTCGGAGCGCTCGAGCGTGCCCTGCCGGCCGCCCTCGAGATGCTGCGCCCGCACGGCCACCTCGCGGTGATCTCGTTCCATTCGCTCGAGGACAGGATCGTGAAGCGCTTCCTCCGCGACGCCGAGCACGGGTGCACCTGCCCGCCCGACTTCCCGGTCTGCGCCTGCGGAGCGACGCCCACGCTCCGTGCGATTCCCCGGCGGGCGATCCGGCCGTCGGCGGCCGAGATCGCCCGCAACCCGCGCTCTGCCTCCGCCCGTCTCCGCGTGGCGGTGAAGCTTGGCTAGCACGCGCGCCGCGACCGTCGCCGCCCCCGCACGCACCCGGACGCGCCCGGCCGCCAGGGCGCCTGCGGTGACGGGGTCGAGGGCGAAGGCGAAGCCGGGGGCGCGCCGTCGTTATCGCAGCCGCGCGGGAATCGCCTGGATCGTCGTCGGCGCCGTGCTCCTGGCGGGCGTCGTCTTCGTGAACCTCGCCGTGCTCCGCCTGAACCTCCGCCTCGACTCGGCCACCCAGGCGCGCACGAAGCTCAGGGCGGAGAACGCGGCGCTCTCCTCCCAGCTCAGCTCGGCGCTGGCCTCGCCGCGGATCCAGGTGCTCGCCCATCAGCAGGACGGCCTCACGCAGGCCGACCCGTCCACGATCGGCTACGTCGACCTGAGCCGCTGATGGCCTCGCCGATGCGCGAGAAGCACGCGAACCGCCGGATCAGGCTGCTGGTCGCCGTCTTCGCGCTCGTCTTCGCCGCGATGCTCGCGCGCGCGATCTGGCTACAGGGGGTGCAGGGGGCGCATCTCTCGGCGCTCGCAAAGAGCCAGCACGAGGAGACCCAGACGATTCCGGCCGGTCGCGGGACGATCTTCGACCGCACCGGCGTCCAGCTCGCGCTCGGGGAGCAGACGACGACCGTCTACGCCGATCCCGTACCTCGTCCGGAACGCCCGTGCGATCGCGGTCGCGGCGCACGACATCTTCGGCGTCGACTCGAACGCCCTCCTGCCGCAGCTCCTGAACAAGAAGAGCAGGTTCGTCTACGTGAAGCGCTTCGCCGATCCGAAGACCGCCGAGCTGTTCCTGAAGAAGGGCTTCCTCGGCGTCGAGTCCTATCCCGAGGAGCTTCGCACCTACCCGCAGCGCGGCGTGGCGGCGCAGGTCCTCGGGTACGCCGGGATCGACGGGCACGGGCTCGGAGGCCTCGAGCTGCAGTACGACCACAAGCTCGCCGGCCGGGTCGGCAAGCAGACCATCGTCCGCGACCCCACGGGCCGGACGATCGACGTGATCAGCTCCCGTCCGGCCTGGCAGGGCGCGGACGTGTTCACGACGATCGACCACACGATCCAGGCCCAGGCGGAGAACGTGCTGCGTGAGACAGTCTCCAAGTGGGGCGCGAAGGACGCGACCGCGATCGTCCTCGACCCGTCGACCGGTGAGGTGCTCGCGATGGCGCAGACGCCCGGCTACGACGCGAACAACACCTCGAACGTCGCACGCCTCGCACCCGGGCTCCTCCGAAACCGCGCCGTCACCGACGTCTACGAGCCGGGCTCGACGTTCAAGCTCGTCACGATCACCGGCGCGCTCTCCGAGCACCTCGTCACGCCGAACACGCGGTTCACGCTTCCGTACCTCTACCGCTACGGCTCGTGCCTGCAGTGCACGGTGCACGACGCCGAGCTGCGGGGGACCGTCAACTACTCCGTGTCGCAGATCCTCGAGTACTCGTCCAACGTCGGTGCCGTCACGCTCGCCGAGAAGCTCGGGCCGCAAGGCCTCGCGAACTGGGTCAAGAAGTTCGGGTTCGGTTCGGCGACGGGGATCGACTTCCCGGGCGAGAGCCCCGGCTTCGTGCTGCCGCTCGAGCAGTGGAGCGACCCGACGATCGGCAACGAGCCGATCGGGCAGGGGATCTCGGTGACGCCGATCCAGATGGCTTCCGTGTACGCCGCGGTGGCGAACGGCGGCGTCTGGATCCAGCCGCACCTCGTCGAGCGGGTCGGCGGGCGCGCGCCGGAGAAGTGGACGAAGCGCCGGCTGATGTCACCCGCAGGTCGACGGCGAGGTCAAGAAGATGCTCACCGGGCGTCGTCTCCGAGCAGGGCGGCACCGGCAACGAGGCGCAGATCCCCGGCTACACCGTCGCCGGGCAAGACCGGCACCGCGCAGGTGCCGACGGCGCACGGCTACTCGACCACCGACTACACCGCCTCCTTCGTCGGCATGGTGCCGGCGTCGCACCCGCGGCTCGTCGTGCTCGTGAAGGTCGACGACGCCGCGCGGCTCGATCTTCGGCGGCGTCGTCGCGGCGCCCGGCGTTCGCGTCGATCGCGAAGTTCGACCTGCAGTACCTCGAGGTGCCGCCGGACGCGCCGAACACGCTCACGACGACGACCGGCTAGGCACGACCTCGGCTCGCACCTCCGCGGGAGGCCGGGCCCGATCCCGGCGGCTAGACTCGGCGCGCGATGAACCTGGAGCGCTTCATCGCGGCGCTCGGGCCGGGCGAGGTCGTCGAGCGGAGGCGTCGAGGCGAGCCGGCCTCGGTCGAGATCTCCGACCTCGCCTACGACACGCGCGCCGTCGCGTCCGGGCGCGCTCTTCTTCTGCGTGCGCGGGCCGGAACGCCGACGGTCACGCGTTCGCACCGACGGCGGCCGCGCTCGGCGCCGCCGCGCTCGTCGTCGAGCATCCGCTCGGCGTCGACCTCCCGCAGCTCGTCGTGGCGGACGTCCGGGCGGCGATGCCGGTCGCCGGCGCGCCTCTTCTTCGCACGACCCGTCCCGCGACCTCGAGGTCGCCGGCGTCACCGGCACGAACGGCAAGACGACGACCGCGTTCCTGCTCCGGTCGATCCTCGAGGCGGCCGGACGGCCGACCGGGCCTGCTCACGAACATCGAGCGGCGCGTCGGGGGCGAGCCGCGGCCGACCGGGCTCAACACGCCGGAGGCGATCGACCTCCAGCGGCTGCTCCGCGAGATGGTCGACGCCGGCGACCGCGCGTGCGTGCTCGAGGCGACCTCGGAGGCGGGCGCCCAGGGCCGGCTCGAGGGGACGACGCTTCGCGGTGCTCGTCTTCACGAACCTCACGCCAGGATCACCTGAACTTCCACGGCACGATGGAGGCCTACTACGCGGCGAAGGCCGCGCTGTTCGCCCAGGCCGACCGGGCGGTCGTCAACGTCGGCGGGCGAGTGGGGGAGGCGACTCGCCGGCGAGCTGCCCGACGCGATCACCTTCGACGCATCGCTCGGACGCGCTCGACGGGATCGAGCTGCGCCTCCGCGGCGCGTTCAACCGCGAGAACGCGATCGGCGCCGCGCTCGCGGCTGCGGCGCTCGGAGTCGAGCGAGACGCGATCAAGCGCGGGATCGAGTCGGTCGCGGGCGTCCCGGGGCGGTTCGAGTCGATCGACGCCGGCCAGCCGTTCACCGTGCATCGTCGACTACGCCCACACGCCGGACTCGCTCGAGAACGTCATCTCCACGGCGCGCGCGGCTCGGCGACGGCCGGCTGACGGTCGTCTTCGGCGCCGGCGGCGACCGCGACCGCGGCAAGCGCCCGCTGATGGGGCGGGTCGTGTCCGAGCTCGCCGACCGGGCGATCCTGACCTCCGACAACCCGCGCTCCGAGGATCCCGAGGCGATCGCCGCGGACGTCGCCTCCGGCGCGCTCGGCCCGCTCGAGCTCGAGCTCGACCGGCGCGCCGCGATCGAGCTCGCGCTCTCGGGCGCGGGGCCGGGCGACGTGGTCGTGATCGCCGGGCGGGGCGCCGAGCCCGAGCAGGAGCTCGCGACGGGCAAGGTGCCGTTCGACGACCGGGTGGTCGCCCGCGAGGTGCTCGGCCGCTTGCTCGAGGTGCCGGGCCGGTGATCCCGCTCGAGCTCGGCTTGCTCGAGCCGCTCGGGCGGCTCACCGCCCGCCCGTGGGCCGACGCGGTCACGGGGATGCAGATCGACTCGCGCCGGATCGAGGAGGGCGACCTCTTCGTCGCGGTCGGCGGCGGCGCCGACTTCGTCGCGCACGCTCTCGCCCGCGGAGCCGCGGCGGCACTCGTCCCCGACGACGCGCACGGCGCGCTCGCTGCGATCGCGGGAGCGGTTCGCGACCGCTCGACCGCCCGCGTCGTCGGGATCACCGGCGCGACCGGCAAGACGACGACGAAGGACATCCTGGCCGCGCTCTGCTCACCGCACCTGCGAACGGTCGCATCGGAGGGGAACTTCAACAACGAGCTCGGCGTGCCGCTCACGCTCTGCCGGATCGAGCCCGACACCGAGCTCTGCATCGTCGAGATGGGGATGCGCGGCCTCGGGCAGATCGCCTGTCTCGCCTCGTTCGCGCGCCCCGACATCGCGCTGATCACGAACATCGCGCCGGTTCACCTCGAGCTCGTCGGGACGGTCGAGAACGTCGCGAGGGCGAAGGCGGAGCTGATCGAGGCGCTTCCGCCCGGCGGGACCGCCGTCGTCCCGACGAGCCGCTCCTCGAGCCGTATCTCACGCGTACGGACATCGAGATCCGTGCGCTTCGGCGCGCCGCGGGACGGCGTGCTCCAGGTCGGCGATCACGTCGTTTCGCTGGAGACGAGCTTCGTCGCCAGGCACCAGCTCCAGAACACCCTCGCGGCGCTCACGGTGTGCGACGTGCTCGGCGTCCCGTTCCCGGAGAGCGGCACCCTCGAGGTCGAGTTCAGCCCGCTTCGCGAAGAGGTCATCGAGCTCGCGGACGGGGTCACGCTGATCAACGACTGCTACAACGCGAACCCCGCGGCGATGACCGCGGCGCTCGAGCACCTGACGGCGATCGCCGGGAACCGCAGGAAGGTGGCCGTGCTCGGCGAGATGGCCGAGCTCGGCTCGGAGGCGCTCGGCTACCACCGGATGACCGGCACGGAGGTCGCCCGCGCGGGCGTCGCGGCGCTCGTCGCCGTCGGCCCGCTCGCCGCGGGCTATGTCGAGACGGCCGAGGGCGTCGCGAGCCGTCCGGTCGCCACCGCCGACGAGGCGGTCGAGGTCGCTCGCGGGCCTGCTCGAGCCGGGCGACGTCGTGCTGGTGAAGGGCTCGAGGGCGGTGGGACTCGAAGCTGTTGCGGCGAAACTACGCTAGGAACCCCTGATGGCACACGTCCTGGTTGCGGCCCTCGTCGCGCTCATCATCTCGATCCTCGCGGGCCCGTTCTTCATCGACTTCCTGCGGCGCCACTCCCTCGGCCAGACGATCCGCGAGGAGGGCCCCGAGCACCACTCGGTCAAGCAGGGGACGCCGACGATGGGCGGTGTCCTGATCGTGCTCGCCGCGACGATCGCGTTCTTCGCGACCACCGTTCGCACCGTGCCCGCGCTGACGATCTACGGGACGTTGCTCGCCTGCGGGGCGATCGGGTTCATCGACGACCTGATCAAGGTGCGGCACCGGCGCTCGCTCGGCCTGTCGGGGCGCATCAAGATGCTGCTGCTGCTCGCGATCGCCGTGGCCGTCTGCGTCGCGGCGCGAGCACCAGAAGCTCCGCCACGCGGTGTTCATCCCGATCGTCGACAGGTGGTTGCCGCTCGGATGGGGCTACTACGTGCTCGTCTCGATCGTGATCGTCGGGCGCGGCGAACGCCGTCAACCTCACGGACGGCCTCGACGGCCTCGCGGCCGGCACCTCGATCATCTCGCTCTTCACCCTCACGGCGATGGCGGTCACGATCTACATCCGGCAGACCGAAGGCGGCCACCGGATCGCGAACCGGCTCGACGCCGCCTACATCGGCGCAGCGATGATCGGCGCCGCGGTCGGCTTCCTCTGGTTCAACGCGTTCCCGGCCGAGGTGTTCATGGGCGACACGGGCGCGATGGCGCTCGGCGGCGCGATCGCGACGATGGCGATCTTCCTGCAGGTGCCGCTCCTCCTGCTCCTCGTCGGCGGCGTCTTCGTGATCGAGGCGCTCTCTGTGATGCTGCAGGTGATCTCGTTCCGCTGGTTCGGCAGACGCATCTTCCTGATGGCGCCGATCCACCACCACTTCGAGATGAAGGCGTGGTCCGAGACGAAGATCATGGTGCGCTTCTGGATCATCGCCGGGATCCTCTGCGCCGGCGGGTTCGCGCTCTTCTACAAGTACTACCCGTTCATCAGGCCCCAGTGACGATGACCCAGTGACGATGACCCAATGAAGATGATTCGGTGAAGGTGCTCGTCTACGGGCTCGCGCGCTCGGGCGAGGCCGCTCGGCAGCGCTCGAGTCGCGGGGCGACGAGGTCGTCGCACGTCGACCGGTCGCTCGAGAACGAGGATGACCTCACGCTGCTCGACGGGGTCGAGCTCGTCGTGAAGTCGCCCGGCGTGCCGGGCGAGCGGCCGCTCGTCGAGGAGGCGCGCGCGGCGGGGGATCCCGGTCTGGTCGGAGCTCGAGCTCGGCTGGCGGCTGCTCGCGCCGACGGCGCACGCGCTTCGTCGGCGTCACCGGCACGAACGGCAAGTCGACGACCGCAGAGCTCCTCGGAGCGATCTTCCGCGCGGCGGGAGCGGACGTGGCGGTCGCGGGCAACATCGGCACGCCGCTCACCTCGGTCGCATGCGGCGGGCTGGGTCGTCTGCGAGGTCTCGTCGTTCCAGCTCGAGGACGTGCACGAGTTCGCCTGCGACGTGGCGGTGCTGCTGAACCTCGAGCCGGACCATCTCGACCGGCACGGGACGTTCGAGGCCTATCGCGCCGCCAAGCTGCGGATCTTCGAGCGCGCGTCGGTCGCGGTCGTGCCGCGCGGGCTCCGGCCTTCCGGGGATCGAGTTCGCGGCCGACGACCCGCTCCCGGCCGAGCCGCTGATCCGCGGCGCGCACAACCGCGAGAACGCCGCCGCCGCGACGGCCGCCGCTCGCGCGGCGGGCATCGACGACGACGCGATCGCCGAGGCGCTGCGGACGTTCCCCGGGATCGCGCACCGCCTCGAGCCGGTCGGCGAGGTCGGTGGCGTCCGGTTCGTGAACGACTCGAAGGCGACGAACGTCGCGGCCGCGCTGCGGGCGCTCGACGGCCTACGCGGACGAGCCGGTCCACCTGATCCTCGGCGGCTCGCCGAAGGGCGAGAGCTTCGAGCCGCTCGCCGCCGCGATCGGCCCGAACGTCCTCTCGGTCCACCTCGTCGGCCGGGCGGCCCCGGAGCTCGGGGAGGCGCTCGGCGCCCGCGCCCACGACGACGAGACCCTCGTCGCGCCGTCGCTCACGCTGCCGCGGAGGCGGCGCCCGGCTCGGTCGTCCTCCTCAGCCCGGCCTGCGCGAGCTACGACCAGTACGAGAACTTCGAGCGCCGCGGCGAGCACTTCACGGAGCTCGTCGCCGCTGGACACAGCACTAACTCGAGCGGCTCCCGAGCCGCCGGGCGCGAGGAATCAGCGCCGCCCGTCGGCGAAATCGATCCGGATGAGGCGGGGAGAGCTCGAGTCGAGGATCCTCATCCTCGTCACGCTGGCGCTCGTCGCCTTCGGGATCGTGTGCGTCTACTCGGCGACCTCGGCGCCGGCCGCGGTCGGCGGCGGCAACCCGAACTACTACGTCGAGCGGCAGGGGATGTACGCCGTCCTCGGGATCGTGCTGATGGTCGTCGCCCAGCGCTGGGACTACCGGCGTCTGCGCGCGCTCGCGCCGGTCCTCGTCGTCGGCTCGCTCGCGCCTGCTCGCTCGCGGTGCTCGTGATCGGCCCGGCCGTGAACGGCGCCCGGCGCTGGATCTCGCTCGGGCCCGGCCGTCTTCCAGCCGTCGGAGCTCGCGAAGCTCGCGCTCGCGGTCTGGGCGGCCGTCGTACCTCTCGCGCCGTGCCGCCGCCGCGAACGCTCAAGCAGCTCGGCCGCCCGATCGGGCTGCTCGCCGGCTCTACGCGGTGCTCCTGCTCGCCGAGCCCGACCTCGGCACGGCGATCGCTCTCTTCCTGATGCTCGGCGCCGATGCTGCTCGTCGCGGGGACGCCGACGCGCGCTGCTCGTGGCGGCCGGCGTGATCGCCGGCGACGATCGGCACCCTCGCGATCTGGCTCGAGCCCTACCGCCGCGCCCGGTTCTTCTCGTTCCTGCACCCGTGGCACGACGCGCAGGGAACGGGCTTCCAGATCGTCCAGGCGATGATCGGGATGGGCTCGGGCGGGATCTTCGGCGTCGGGCTCGGCAACGGGATCGCGAAGCTCTTCTACCTGCCCGAGGCGCCGACCGACATGATGCTCGCGAACATCGGCGAGGAGCTCGGCCTGATCGGCGTGACCGGCGTGATCCTGGCCTACGCCGTCTTCGCCTACGCCGGCTTCCGGATCGCCCTCGGCTGCCGCGACCCGTTCGGGAAGCGGCTTGCCGTCGGGCTCACGATGCTCGTCTGCGGCCAGGCGGCGGTGAACATCGCGGCCGTGATGGGAGTCGCGCCGCTCACCGGAATCCCGCTCCCGTTCCTCTCCTACGGCGGCTCGAGTCTCGTGGTCCTGCTCGCCGCGGTGGGGATCCTCCTTAACATCGCGGCTCGTGGCAACGCAGAGACAGCTTCGGTGCGTGATCGCAGCCGGCGGGACGGCCGGGCACGTCCTGCCCGCGCTCGCAGTGGCGGACGCGCTGACGGAGCGGGGCGTCTTCGTGACGATCGCCGGGTCGCCGGATCGCGTCGAGGCGCAGCTCGTCCCTGACGCGGGCTACGAGCTCGACACCTTCCGGATCAGCGGCTTCCCGCGGCAGCCCTCGCCGGCGCTCTTCTCGTCGCTCTACCGCGCCGGGGTGGCGCCGCGCGCCTGCCGCGCGATCCTGCGCCGGCGCCGCTGCGACGTCGTCTTCGGCGCCGGCGGCTACGTCGCCGGGCCGATGGTGCTCGCGGCGTCGACGATGCGCATCCCGGCCGCGCTCTCGGAGGCCGACGCCCACCTCGGGCTCGCGAACCGGATGGCGCTGCCGTTCGCGAAGCAGGTCTTCCTCGCCTACCCGCTCGAGGGCCGCGCACGAGCCGCGCTTCCGCGTCGTCGGCCGGCCGATCCCGGCGCGCGCCCGGCCGATCCCGAAGGACGAGGCGCGCGAGATCTTCGAGCTGCCGGCCGACGGGCCGGTGCTGCTCGTCGCGGGCGCGCTCGCCGGCGCGCGCTCGATCAACGAGACGATGATCGAGGCGTTCGGCGAGGTCGGCCCGGCGATCCTCCACATCTCCGGCGAGCGCGACTACTGGTCGCTGAAGGGCCGCGTGCAGCCGCGACGACTACCGGCTGATCCCGTCGACCGAGCGGATCGGCGCCGCCTACTCGGCCGCCGACCTCGTGCTCGCGCGCGCCGGGAGCTCGGTCTGGGAGCTCGCCGCCGCCGGGAAGCCCGCGATCCTCGTGCCCGTACCCGTTCGCGACCGCCGACCACCAGGCGAAGAACGCCGAGTACTTCGTCCGGGCCGGCGGCGCGATGATGATCCGCGACCTCGACCTCGACGACGTCCCCGATCGCGTCCGCTCGCTGCTCGACGACGCCGCCGCGGCTCGAGCGGATGGGCGAGGCGATGCTCCGCGTCGCCAAGCCGAACGCGGCCGAGGAGATCGCCGAGGGGCTGATCGCGCTTGCCGGCCGCTTGACGGCCGCCGGCTCTGGTTCGTCGGGATCGGCGGCGCCGGGCTCTCCGCCTACGCGCAGCTCGCCCGCGCGCTGGGGTGCCGAGGTCGGCGGCTGGGACCGCGTCGGGACGCCCTACCTCGAGCCGCTCGCGGGGCATCGAGGTCGAGATCTCGCCCGAGCCGGTCGTGCCGGCCGGCTGGGAGGCGGTCGTCTCGTCGGCGTACCCGGGCGTCGCCGGGCACCTCGCGCGCGGAGCTCCTCGCCGAGCTCGTCGCGCTGCGCCGGTCGATCGTCGTCGCGGGCACGCACGGCAAGGGCACGACCGCGGCGATGATCGCCTTCGCGCTCCGCGAGACGGGCGGCGACCCGGCGTGGCTCATCGGCGCCCCGGTGCCCCAGCTCGGCAGCAACGCGGGAGCGGGGGAGGGGTGGCTCGTCGTCGAGGGCGACGAGTCCGACCGCACCGTCTTCGGCCTCCCGGCCGAGATCGCCGTGGTCACGAACGTCGAGCTCGACCACCACAGCGAGTTCCGCTCGCTCGCGGAGCTCGAGGCGGAGTTCGACCGGTGGGCGAGGGCGGCGCGCGCATGCGGTGCGCGACGCTCCGCCCTTCGAGGGGCCGCTCGCGCTGCCGGGCGAGCACAACCGCGCGAACGCCGGGCGCGGCGCTCGCCGCGCTCGAGCTGGCCGGCGTCGACCGCGCGGAGGCGGCGGCCGCGCGCTCGGCCGGTTCGCCGGGACCGGCCGCCGCTTCGAGGTCTCGGAGGCCGGCGGGGTGACGATCGTCGACGACTACGCGCACCATCCCGCCGAGATCGCGGCGACGATCGCGGCGGCCCGCGAGGCCTTCCCGGGCCGGCGCGCTGCGGGCGCTCTTCCAGCCGCATCTCGTCTCGCGGACGCGGTACCTCGCCGCCGAGCTCGGTGCGGCGCTCGCTGCCGCCGACGACGTCGTCGTCACCGACGTCTACCTCGCCCGCGAGGAGCGCCGACCCGGCCGTGACGCGGCAAGCTCGTCGTCGACGCGCTCTCCGACCGCGGGCGGCTCGCCGGCCTGGATCCCCGAGCGTCGGCCGACGGCGGCCGCGTACCTCGCGCGCAGGGCGCGAGCCGGGCGACGTGCTGCTCGTCCTCGGCGCCGGCGACGTCGACGCGGCGCCGGCGCTCATCCGCGAGCGCGCTGGCGGCGCGGCGGTGATCGCGCTCGAGGAGGGCGTCCCGCTCTCGCGCCTCACGACGATCGGCACCGGCGGCCCGGCCCGGCTGCTTCGCGCCGGCCCGGCGACGCTCGACGAGCTCGAGGAGGTGCTCGCCTGGGCGGCCGGCCGAGGGCGTGCGCGGTCGAGACGATCGGGCTCGGCTCGAACCTGCTCGCCGCACGACGACGGGCGTCGACGCGCTCGTGCTGCGGCTCGAGGGCGAGCTCGCGGCGGCGCGGGTCGAGGGCGAGACCCTCGTCGCGGGCGGCGGCGCGACGAACGCCGTCTGCCTCCACCGCGCGCGCGACGCCGGGCCTCGGCGGGCTCGAGTTCGCCTCGGCGATCCCCGGCACGGCCGGCGGCGGCGTGCGGATGAACGCCGGCGCCTACGGCAGCGACTGGCGCGCGGTGCTGCTCGACGCGGTCGTCGTCGGCGCCGGCGGGCGCCCGCACCGTCGACCGCCGACGAGCTCGGCCTCGCCTACCGCCACTCGGCGCTCGCGCCCGGCGAGGTCGTCGCGCAGGTGCGCTTCCGGCTCTCGCCCCGAGCCGCCCGCGGAGATCAAGGCCGAGGTCGCCGAGCTGCTCGCTCGGCGGAAGGCGACGCAGCCGACGACGAAGCGCACGTTCGGGAGCGTCTTCAAGAACCCGGACGGGGCCCGGGCGCCGGGCGCCTGATCGAGGCGTGCGGGCCTCAAGGGCTTCCGGGTCGGCGGCGCGCTCGATCTCGGAGCGGCACGCGAACTTCATCGAGAACGCGGGCGGCGCGACGAGCGCCGACGCGCTCGCGCTGATGGCCGAGGCGCGGCGGCGCGTCCACGAGCGCTTCGGCGTCGTGCTCGAGCACGAGGTTCGCTTTCTCGGGCCGCTCGAGCTGCCGCCGCTGTAGGGAAGCGAGCCGCGCGGCGAAGACGGACGTGGCGCAGAGCAAGCGAGCGCACGGCGGCGCTGACCGACCCGCGCGCGGCGCCGAGCTCGGTCGCCGTCGCGCATCGCCGCGGCTCGGTCGTGCTCGCGGTCGTCGCTTGGCCTACGTCGTCGCGCGCGAGACGTCGCTCTTCGCGGTGCGCACGATCGAGGTCACGGCGGCTCGCCGCGCGTGAAGGCCGAGGTGCGGAAGGCGCTCGTCGCCCGAGCTCGGGCGGAGCCTGCTCCGCGTCGACGAGCGGCGCGCTCGACGACGCAGCTCGAAGCGCTTGCCCGACGTCCTGTCGGCGCAGCTTCGACCGCTCGTTCCCGAACACGCTGCGCGTGACCGCTCACGCCGAGCGGGCGGTCCTGCTCGTCCGCCAGGGAACGGCGAGCTGGGTCGTCTCGGCGCGCGGGCGGGTGATGCGGAAGATCGCCAACCCGACGCCGCTCGCGCCTGCCGCGCCTCTGGCTCGCCGAAGAAGCGTCCAGCTCGACGACCGGGGAGACGCTCCCGCTCGACGACGGACGCTCGCCGCGGCTGCGGTCGCGCCGATCGTCGCGGCGCGCCTACCCGGGCGGCGTGCGCACGGTCGTCTCCGGACCGCGGCTCGCTCACGCTCGTCCTCGGCGAGGGGACCGCAGATCCGGCTCGGCGACATCGGCGACCTGCGGCTGAAGCTGGCGATCGCGCGGAGGATCCTCCACCTGGCCGCCGCGACACGGCGACGCCGCGCCCGCCTACGTCGACGTCAGCGTCCCCGAGCGGCCCGTTCTCGAGGAGCCAACAACCCTAAAGTCGAAGGTTGAGGTTGATCGTTATACTGGTCGAGGTTGTCGTTTTCCGCATTGACACGCGGACCGATTGCCCGTACAGTGCGGTCGAGGAGATGTCTCGGCCAGCCCCAGCCTGCAGTTGATGTCGAGGTTGAGGTCGAGGTTTCGAAGCAGTCGATCGATGAGCTCGAGATGAGAGATCGGTCCGGTAACTACCTGGCAGTGATCAAGGTCGTCGGCGTCGGCGGCGGCGGCACGAACGCGGTCAACCGCATGGTCGACGCCGGCCTGACGGGCGTCGAGTTCGTCGCCGTGAACACCGACGCGCAGGCGCTCCTGATGTGCGACGCCGACGTGAAGATCCACATCGGCGCGAAGGCGACGCGCGGTCTCGGCGCCGGCGCCGATCCGGCGGTCGGCCACGCGGCCGCGATGGAGAGCCGCGACGAGCTGAAGGAGGCGCTGAAGGGCGCCGACATGATCTTCGTCACCGCCGGCGAGGGCGGCGGCACCGGCACCGGCGGCGCGCCCGTCGTGGCGGAGCTCGCGCGCGAGCTCGAGGCGCTGACGGTCGGCGTCGTGACGCGGCCGTTCAGCTTCGAGGGCCGCCGCCGCGGGCAGCAGGCCGAGCAGGGGATCTCGCGAGCTCTCCGAGAAGGTCGACACGCTGATCGTGATCGAGAACGACCGGCTCCTCCAGGTGGTCGAGAAGAGGACGCCGCTCGTCGGATGCGTTCAAGATGGCCGACGACATCCTGCGCCAGGGCGTCCAGGGGATCACCGACCTGATCACCGTCCCCGGGATCGTCAACCTCGACTTCGCCGACGTGCGCACGATCATGCGCGACGCCGGCTCGGCGCTGATGGGCATCGGCGTCGGCCACGGCGAGAACCGCGCCGCCGAGGCCGCGCGCGACCGCCGTCAGCTCGCCGCTGCTCGAGTCGTCGATCGACGGCGCGACCGGCATCCTGCTCAACATCACCGGCCCGGCCGACCTCGGCCTGTTCGAGGTGAACGAGGCCGCCGAGGTCGTCACGAGCGCCGCCGACGCGAACGCGAACGTGATCTTCGGCGCCGTGATCGACGAGGGCAAGGGCGACGAGGTGCGGGTCACCGTCATCGCCACCGGCTTCGGCCAGCAGCGCCGCCGCCGGACGCGCCTCGGCGACGACGTTCCGATCCCGGGCCCCGCTGCCCGCCAGGCCGTCGAGCGCCGATCCCGGCGACCTCGACGTGCCGTCGTTCCTGCGCGACTGAGCTCGCGAGGTACGGGTAACCGTATTCCACCGGGCGTCGGCCTCTGAGACGATTCGGCGATGAGGCACACGGTGCTGATCGTCGACGACCACCCGAGCTTCCGGGCAACTGCCCGGGCGGTGCTCGAGGCCGATGGATTCGAGGTCGTCGGCGAGGCGCGCGATGGGGCCGAGGGCGTCGAGCTTGCGAGGTCCCTGCGTCCCGAGGTCGTGCTCCTCGACGTCCAGCTTCCGGACACGACGGGGTTCGACGTCGTCGCCCACCTCGCCGGGATGAACGGGGGCGCGCCGGCGGTCGTCCTCGTCTCGAGCCGCGACGCGAGCGACTACGGCGAGTTGATCGCGCGGTCGGGTGCGCGCGGGTTCGTCCCGAAGGGCGAGCTGAGCAGCGCCGCCGTCCGCGCCCTCCTATGAGCCGTATGTTCGACCGAGGCGGCCGCGAGACACGGTGAGCCGCCGGGCGGTCGAGCTTCTGTTCGTCACGGCGGTTCTCGCCGCAGAGGTCGTCGCCGCGCTCCTCCTGATCCACGCGAGCGATCACGACCAGCACAAGGTGCTCTCCGCCTCGCTGGCGGTCACCGCCGGGGTCTCGTTCGTCTTCGCCGGCCTGATCGCGCTGCGAGTCCGGCCCGAGAACCCGACGGGCCTCTACCTCGCGGCGGTGGGCTTCCTCTGGTTCTTCGGCGCGATTCCCGAGGCGAACAGCAAGGTCGTCTACACGATCGGCGCCTTCCTCGGGAACCTCGCCTTCATCCCGTTCGCGGCGTTGATGCTCTCGTTCCCGAGCGGGCGGCTGGACCGCACGGGCAAGTGGATCGTCGAGGCGACGGCGTGGTTCGTCGTGCTCACGCCGCCGATCGTCTTCCTGTTCAGCAGCGACCCGAACTACGGATGCCCCTCGAACTGCCCGGGCAGCGCGATCGTCGTCAACGACTCGGCGCTGCTCGCAGGGACGATCGAGCTGGTCGCGACAGTGTTCACGGTCGTGCTGATCGGATCGGCGGTCGTCGTGCTCGTGCGCCGTTGGCGCGCCGCGACGCAGCCGGCGAGACGGGTCCTGCTGCCCGTCTACGCGGCCGGGACGCTCACGCTCGTCGTGCTGCTGCTCAGCAATCTCCTCGACGCGATCGCCCCGGGCGTCGCGGACATCTTCGAGGCGCTCTTCCTCGCAGCGTTCCTGCTCGTGCCGTGGTCGTTCCTGCTCGGGGTGCTCAGGAGCAGGTTCGCGCGCGGCTCGGTCGCGGGGATGATGGTCGACCTCGAGCACGGCCGGCCGTTGCGGGAGACGATCGCAGAGACCCTCGGCGATACCTCGCTCGGGCTCGCGTTCTGGCTCGAGCGCGAGCGCCGGTGGGTCGACTCGGACGGGCGCGCGCTCGACCTGGACCACGTGCCGAGCGACGCGATCACGCTCGTCGAGCGTGACGGGCGGCGGGTCGGGGCGCTCCTCCACGACGAGTCGCTCGCCTCGGAGCCCGAGCTCGTCGAGAGCGTCACCGCGGCCGCCGCGTTCGCGTTCGACAACGAGCGGCTCCGGGCCGAGCTCCGTCACCAGAACGTCCTGCTGGCGACGATCGTCGACACCGCGCCGAGCCTGCTCCTGACCGTGGACACGGAGGGGCGCATCCGGAAGGTCAATCCGGCAACGGTCGCCGCGACCGGCCGTTCCGACGACTCGGAGGTGCTCGGCGAGTACTTCTGGGACATCTTCATCGATCCCGACGAGCGTGACGCAATGCAAGCGCGCTTTCGCGCGGCCGCGCCGGCGCATGGCCCCTCGGAGTACGAGAACACGTTCACGAACGCGCGCGGAGAGCGACTCTCGATCATCTGGCGCGGGGCGCCGTTGAAGGGGGAGTCGGGTGAGGTGGAGGGGATCGTGGCCGCCGGGCTCGACGTCACCGAGCACCGCCGCGCCGAGGAGGAGATCCGCGCCTCGCGCGGCCGTATCGTCGCGGCAGGGGACGAGGCGCGCCGGAGGCTCGAGCGGAACCTGCACGACGGCGCGCAGCAGCGTCTGGTCGCGCTGTCTCTGTCGCTGCGCCTGGCGCAGTCGAGGCTCGAGTCCGATCCGGCGGGTGCGTCGGAGCTCCTGACGGGGGCCGGCGAGGAGCTCGCAGCGGCGCTCGAGGAGCTGCGCGAGCTCGCCCGCGGGATCCACCCGGCCGTGCTGACCGACCGCGGGCTCGACGCGGCGCTCGAGGGGCTGGCGGCGCGGGCGCCGGTCACGGTCGAGCTCGACCGCGTCGGCCGGCGGCTGCCGGCGCCGATCGAGGCGGCCGCCTACTACGTCGTCAGCGAGGCGGTGACGAACGTCGTCAAGCACGGCCGGGCCTCCTCGATCCGGGTGGGCCTGGAGGCCGAGAACGGCACGTTCCGCGTCGAGGTGTCGGACGACGGTGTCGGCGGCGCTGACGCGGCGGCCGGGTCGGGCCTGCGCGGCCTGTTCGACCGGGTCTCGGCGCTCGACGGCCGGCTGGAAGTGGAGAGCCCGCCGGGCGAGGGGACTCGTGTCAGCGCCGAGCTCCCCTTGCCCGCCGTCGTCACGGCGGAGTAGCTTCGCCCGGTGCGCGTCGTGCTGGCCGACGACTCCGTCCTCCTGCGGGAGGGCATCGCGCGCCTGCTCGCCGACGCGGGGTTCGAGGTGGTCGGGCAGGCGGGCGACCCGGACCAGCTGCTGCTGAAGGTGCGGTCGTACAGCCCGGACGTCGCGATCGTCGACATCCGCATGCCGCCGACGCACACGGACGAGGGCCTGCGCGCCGCCCGCGAGATCCGGGAGCGCTACCCGGGCGACAGGCGTGCTCGTGCTGTCGCAGTACGTCGAGGCCGACTACGCGCTCGAGCTTCTCTCGGAGAGCGCCGAGGGGGTCGGCTACCTCCTCAAGGACCGCGTCTCGGACGTCGGCGAGTTCGCGGCCGCCGTGCGCCGCGTCGGAGAGGGGGGCTCGGCTCTGGATCCGACCGTGGTCTCCCAGCTCGTCGGCCGCCGCCGCAAGGACGATCCGCTCGCCGACCTCTCGCCCCGCGAGCGGGAGGTGCTCGAGCTGATGGCCGAGGGCCGCTCCAACCAGGCGATCTGCGACCGCCTCTTCATCACCCAGCGTGCGGTCGAGAAGCACGTCACGAGCATCTTCGCGAAGCTCCGGCTCCCCGTGGACGCCGGCGACCACCGCCGCGTGCTGGCGGTGCTCACCTACCTGCGCGGCTAGCACCCGACATCGCACATGTGCGGGTAGCCGCACCCCAGGAAGCCTGCCTGCCGCACGGCCGGGAGGCGGGCCCGCTGCGACGCTCGGGTCGTCACGTACGAAGACCCTCGTCAGAAAAGGACACGCTTGCCATGACACCCCTCTCGAAGTCGAACACCATCGCGGCCAGGATGGGTCGCTGGAGCGCGAGTCACTGGAAGACGGCGGTCTTCGGGTGGATCGCGTTCGTGATCCTCGCGGTCGTCGCGGGGAGCATGATCGGAACCAAGCAGATCGACCCGCGCGACACCAACACGGGTCAGGCCCGTAAGGCCGACCAGATCCTCAAGCAGGCCGGCTTCCAGGCCGACCCGCAGACGGAGATCGTGCTCGTGCAGTCCAAGACGCAGACGATCCGCGACGCCGCGTTCCGCGCGACCGTCGCCGACGTGCTCGCGACCGTGAAGCCGTTCGCGGCCGACTACGAGAACCTCCGCTCGCCGCTCGACCCGGCGCACGCAGACCAGGTCACCGCCGACGGGCACACCGCGATGGTCGAGTTCGACATGCGCGGCACCTCGAAGGTCGCCGAGAAGCGCATCGACAAGGTCACGACCGCCACCGGGCAAGATCGCCGCCCGGCATCCCGGCTTCTTCGTCGGGGAGGCCGGCTCGATCAGCTCGGGCAAGGCGCTCAACGACGCGTTCAACTCGCAGCTGGCGAAGGCCGGCGAGCGGTCCGTGCCGCTCACCCTGCTCGTGCTGCTGATCGTGTTCGGCGCGCTGGTCGCGGCGGGGATCCCGTTGCTGCTCGCCCTCTCGGCCGTCATGGCCACCCTCGGGCTCCTCTCGATCCCGAGCCACCTCGTCCCGATGGACCCGAACGTCAGCGCGGTCGTGCTCCTCGTCGGCCTGGCAGTCGGCGTCGACTACTCGCTCTTCTACGTCAAGCGCGAGCGCGAGGAGCGGGCCGCCGGCTCAGGGCCGCGGGCCGCGCTCGAGGCCGCCGCCGCCACGTCCGGCCGGTCGGTGCTCATCTCCGGTCTGACCGTGATGGCCGCGATGGCGGGCCTCCTGTTCGCGCAGGACCGCACGTACACCTCGTTCGGCGTCGCGACGATCACCGTGGTCGCGGTGGCGATGCTCGGCTCGCTGACCGTGCTGCCGGCGCTGCTCTCGCGGCTCGGCGACAAGGTCGAGAAGGGCAAGATCCCGTTCCTTCACCGGCTCCGGCGCGAGGGCGGCGAGAACCGCTTCTGGACGGCCGTCCTCGACCCGGTGCTGCGGCACCCGGTCGTCGCGGTCGTCGCGTCGGCCGGCGTGCTGATCGTGCTCGCCCTGCCGGTGCTTCACATCCACACCTCGCAGACCGGGCTCGACGCCCTGCCGAAGAGCATCGCGACCGTCCCGACGATCGACAAGATCCAGCAGGCGTTCCCCGGCGGCGCCACCCCGGCGCTGATCGCGATCCAGGCGCCCGCCGACTCGCCGGCCGTGAAGGCCGCCGTGACCCGGCTCGAGGGCGAGGCTCTCGCAACCGGGCTCATGACCGGACCGATCGAGGTCGACGTCAGCGCCGACCACGGCACGACCCGCGTCGCGATCCCGTTCAAGGGCAACGGCACGGACTCCACGTCGCTGAAGGCGCTCCACGAGCTGCGGGACACCGTCCTGCCGGCGACGATCGGCACCCTGCCGAACGCCAACTACGCAGTGACGGGCCCGACGGCGGCGTCGGCTGACGAGAACAGCCTCCTCAAGCACTCGGCACCGCTCGTGTTCGGGTTCGTGCTCACGCTGGCGTTCATCCTGCTGCTCGTCTCGTTCCGCTCGATCGTGATCGCGGCCAAGGCGATCGTCCTCAACCTGATGTCGGTCGCGGCCGCCTACGGCGTCCTCGTGATCATCTTCCAGTGGGGCTGGGGCGAGTCGCTCCTGAACTTCCGCTCCAACGGCGGCATCGCCTCCTGGCTCCCGATCTTCCTCTTCGTGATCCTGTTCGGGTTGTCGATGGACTACCACGTGTTCATCCTGAGCCGGATCCGCGAGGCGTTCGACCGGGGCATGAAGACGGAGGACGCGGTCGCGCACGGGATCAAGACCACCGCCGGCACGGTCACGAGCGCCGCGGTCGTGATGGTCGGCGTCTTCTCGATCTTCGCGACACTCCCGATCCTCGACATGAAGGAGCTCGGCATCGGGCTGGCCGCGGCGGTCCTCATCGACGCGACCATCGTCCGGGCGGTACTCCTCCCAGCCGCCATGAAGCTGCTGGGCGACTGGAACTGGTACCTCCCGAGCTGGCTCGGCTGGCTGCCTCGCCTCGACCACGGCGCCGGCCGCATCCCCGGCACGCCGATTCCCGAGGCCGCATAGGGGGCACACCCCGCTCCTCATCCGCTCGCATCACCACCGGGGCCGCCGAAAGGGCGGCCCCGGTTAGCATCGGGACGATGCAGACGCTCCGCCGCACGCCTCTCTACGAGCGCCACGTCGCCGCCGGTGCGCGGCTCGTCCCGTTCGCGGGCTGGGAGATGCCGGTGCAGTACGAGGGCGTGATCGCCGAGCACAAGGCGGTGCGGAACGACGCCGGGGTCTTCGACGTGTCGCACATGGGCGAGATCGAGATCGAGGGCCCGACGGCGGCCGAGCTGCTCCAGGGCGTGCTCTCCAACGACATCTCGCGGCTCGAGGAGGGCGACGCGCAGTACACCCTGCTGACCAACGAGGCGGGCGGGATCATCGACGACCTGATCGTCTACCGCATGGGCCCGCACCGCTATCTGCTCGTCGTCAACGCGGCGAACCGCGGGGTCGACGTCGACTGGCTCCGCGAGCTCGAGATCGGCGGCTCCGAGATCCGCGACGTCTCCGACGAGTATGCGCTCCTCGCCGTCCAGGGCCCGAACGCGCTCGACCGGATCGGGATCGAGCACGGCCCGGCGTTCACCTGGGAGCCGGGCGACGTCGGCGGGATCGAGGTCATGGTCAATCGCACGGGCTACACGGGCGAGGAAGGCGTCGAGCTCGCCTGCCCGCCCGGGGACGCTCCCGCGCTCTGGGACGCGATCCTCGCGGCCGGCGTCACGCCATGCGGCCTCGGCGCGCGCGACACGCTTCGCCTCGAGGTCTGCTACCCGCTGCACGGCAACGACATCGGGCCGCAGTGGGACGCGATCTCGAGCGGCCTCGGCTGGGTCTGCGCCCTCGACACCGAGTTCACGGGCGCGCCCGTTCTGCGCGAGGTGAAGGAGCACGGGCCGGAGCACAAGCTGGTGGCGTTCCGGATGACCGAGCAGGCGATCCCCCGGCCGGGGATGACGATCGAAGGGGGCGGTGAGGTGACCTCGGGCTCCCTCTCGCCGATGCTCGACCAGGGCATCGGCCTCGGGTACGTTCCCACCTCCATGGCCGCGCCCGGCTTCGAGCTGACCGTCGACGTCCGCGGCCGGCTCCGTCACGGCGAGGTGACGACGAAACCGATCTACAAGCGAGAGGAGCGATAAGAAGTTGTCAGCCGAGTCCTACCCCGACGATCTGCTCTATCACGCCGAGCACGACTGGGCCCGGATCGACGGGGACGAGGCCGTGCTCGGCGTCACCTGGTTCGCTGTCGACGCACTCGGCGAGCTCGTCCATTACGAGGCGCCCTCGGTCGGCGCCGCCGTCGCCAGGAACGCCTCCTACGGCGAGGTCGAGTCGGTGAAGGCCGTCAGCGACCTGATCGCCCCGCTCTCCGGCGAGGTGCTCGAGGTGAACCAGCTCGTCGTCGATGCCCCCGAGACCGTCAACGAGGACCCCTACGGCGACGGCTGGCTCATCCGGATCCGGCTCGCCGACCCGGGCGAGGTCTCGGCGCTCCTCGACGTCGCTGCGTACCGCAACGTGCTCGACTCGCAGTGAGCTTCACCTCGCTGACGGCCGAGGACCGCGAGGCGATGCTCGCGGCGATCGGCGTCGAGACCGTCGACGACCTGTTCCGCGACATCCCGGCCGGTGTCCGGTTCGCGGGCGAGCTCGACGTGCCACCGGCGCTCACAGAGGCGGAGCTCACGCGCCACCTCGAGGAGCTCGCCGCGAAGAACGTGATCGACGGAGTCTCGTTCCTCGGCGCCGGGATCTACGACCACTACGTGCCGGCCGTGGTCGACGCCGTTCTCCAGCGAGGGGAGTTCCTGACCGCGTACACGCCCTACCAGCCCGAGCTCTCGCAGGGTGTCCTGCAGGCGATCTTCGAGTACCAGACCGCGATCTGCGAGCTCACCGGGATGGACGTCTCGAACGCCTCGGGCTACGACGGCACGACCGTGGCCGCGGACGCCTGCTACGTCGCGAAAGCGGCGACCGGGCGCGACCGCGTCGTCGTGACCGAGGCGACGAGCCCGCAGGTGCGCGCCGTCGTCCGGACGTTCGCCGTCGGCTTCGGCCTGGAGGTCGTCGAGGTGCCCCACGAGGGCGGCACGACCGACCCCGTCCGGCTGCGCGAGGCCGCGGAGGGGGCCGCCGCGGTGATCTTCCAGCAGCCGAACTTCTTCGGCTGCCTCGAGCCCGCGCCCGATCTCGCCGCCGCCGCGAACGATGCCGGGGCGCTCCCCGTGGCGCACGTCGACCTCATCAGCCTCGGGGTTCTCGAGGCGCCCGGCAACTACGGGTGCGCGCTCGCGATCGGCGAAGGCCAGTCCGCCGGCAACTTCATGAGCTACGGCGGCCCGCACTACGGGTTCCTCGCGGCCCGCGACCCGTACATCCGGAAGCTTCCCGGCCGGATCGTCGGCGAGACGGTAGACGCCGCGGGAGACCGCGGCTATGTCCTCACCCTGCAGACGCGCGAGCAGCACATCCGGCGCGAGAAGGCGACCTCGAACATCACCACCAACCAGACCCTCCTCGCCCTGGCGGGCCTGGTGCACCTCTCGCTGCTCGGGCCCGAAGGGCTGCGCGAGACGGGGGAGACCTGCATGGCCCTCGCCGCCTACGCGAAGGAGCGGCTCGAGGAGCGCGGAGTGAAGGCCTTGTTTCCAGAGCGGGCAACGTTCAAGGAGTTTGCCGTGGACGTCGGACGGAGCGCGACGGACGCGATCCGCGGTGCCCGTGCTCACGGTGTCAACCCCGGCTACGCGCTCGGACGCGACTACCCGGGCCTCGAGAGCGGCCTGCTCGTCGCGGTCACCGAGAAGCGCACGACCGACGAGATCGACCGGCTCGCGGCCGCGCTCACCGCATGAAGCTGATCTACGAGAAGTCGAAGCCGGGCCGCCGGGGCCTCGGTGTCCCGAAGCCCGACCTGCCCGTTCCCGCCGTCCCGCCGGAGCTCGCCCGCGCGACCCCGCCACGGCTCCCGGAGCTGGCCGAGCCCGAGGTGCTCCGCCACTTCACCGCCCTCTCGACCCGGAACTTCGGCGTCGACACCGGCTTCTACCCGCTCGGCTCCTGCACGATGAAGTACAACCCGCGCGTCAACGAGCGGCTCGTCGGGCTCCCGGGCTTCCGCGACCTGCACCCACTCGTCGACGACGACGCGGCGCAGGGCGCCCTCGAGCTCGAATGGCGCCTCGAGCAGATCCTGCGCGAGGTGACGGGACTCGACGCGGTCAGCCTCCAGCCTGCAGCCGGGTCGCAGGGCGAGCTCACCGGCCTCCTGCTCATGCGCGCCCACTTCGAGGCGCTCGGCGAGGGCGGGACCCGGACGAACATCGTCATCCCGGACACCGCTCACGGCACGAACCCCGCGAGCGTGACGATGGCCGGCTACCGCGTGACCCCGGTGAAGACGGATGCACGCGGGAACATCGACCTCGACGACCTCCGGGCCAAGGTCGACGAGGGCACGGCCGGCCTCATGCTGACGAACCCCTCGACCCTCGGCCTCTTCGACGAGAACATCGAGGAGATCAGGGACATCTTCCACGCCGCGGGCGCGCTCATGTACTACGACGGCGCGAACCTGAACGCGGTGTGCGGGATCTCCCGGCCGGGCGACATGGGCTTCGACATCGTCCACATCAACCTCCACAAGACGTTCTCCCAGCCGCACGGCGGCGGCGGCCCCGGCGGCGGGCCGATCGCCGTCCGCGGCAGCCTCGCCGAGCTCCTGCCGACCCCCGTCGTCGTCCGCGACGGCGACCGCTTCCGGCTCGATCACGACCGGCCGCGCTCGATCGGCAAGGTCCGTGGGTTCTCCGGGCCCTTCGGCGTGTTCGTCCGCTCCTACGCCTTCATGCGCGCCTGGGGGCCCGGGCTGCGCGAGATGAGCGAGATCGCCGTCCTGAACGCGAACTACCTGCTCGCCCGGCTCGAGGGCGCCTATGACCTGCCGTTCGACCGCCTCTGCATGCACGAGTTCGTGCGTCGAGCGCGAAGACGCTCAAGGCCGAGCACGGGATCACGGCGCTCGACGTCGCCAAGCGGCTGATGGATTTCGGCTTCCACCCGCCGACCGTGTACTTCCCGCTCGTCGTGCCGGAGGCGCTGATGGTCGAGCCGACCGAGACGGAGGCGAAGGAGACGCTCGACGCGTTCGCCGAGGCGATGCTCGAGATCGCGCGGGAGGCCGCCGAGAGCCCCGAGGAGATCCGCTCCGCGCCGCACGGCCGGCCCGTGCAGCGGCTGGACGAGGCGCGCGCGGCCAAGGAGCTCGTCGTTCGCCACGACTTCGCCGACAGCTGACCGGCGCCGCCGTCCGACACCCGCCCGAGAATCGAGTCCGATGGTCCGTGGCGATGAGGGTCTGCACGTCTTCCGGCCGCGGTGGTGCGCAGCCGGGCGGTGGCAGCACGCCGGCCCGGCTAACCATCACGTGGTAGAGATCGTCACAATCGTGTAAGAATGCCGCTGCGCACAGGCGCAGTCTCGGTCGCTGACCGAGAGGTGTCGAAACAAGGGAGGACGATGCGTCAGATGAGAATCGGTCGTCGCACCGGCATCGGGCTCGCAGTGGTCGCCTGCGCGGTAGCGCTGGCAACGCCCGTTGCGCTTGCCCACCGGACGGTTGCGCAGGCGGCGGCCCCCACCGGGAACGTTGCGAACGGTTTCCAGGTGTTCAATAACTACTTCTGCGTCACCTGTCACGTGATGAAGGCGGCCGGACCCGCCTCCTACCGTGGCTACAACGTCTGCAACGGCGACACGGCCTGCAACCTCGGCATGAACTTCAACAAGATCCATGCCCCGGCTGTTGTCGCGGCAGCGGCGGTAACCAATGGACTGCCGGCTGCGCTGCCGCTGTACCCGACGCAGATGACCCCCTTCGGGAAGGTGCTGACGAAGACGCAGATCCAGGACGTGTCTGCGTTCATCGACAAGTACTCGGGCGGTTACAAGACCTGCACCGAGTGCGCCGGCATTACGCCGAGCGGCTTTCCGACCGGCTAGTCGGGCGCAGGGAACTGATCTCGAGCGAAAGCCCCGCAATCGCGGGGCTTTCGTTTGCGCGCGAACAGGTCGCGACTTCCCGTGCAGCACAGCCTGCGTTCGTGGGACAATGACGGTCATGCGCCGGTACATTCTTCCCACACTCTTCGCCTGTCGCGCTCGCCGCTTCGGTTGCCGCAACGGGCCAGGGGCGCCAAGGGCCCGCTCACGTTCAAGGTCTCGCTCGTCCAGGAGGCGACCGTTCGGCACTCGAACCCGCCCGCCGGCGATCCCGGCGACACGTTCTCGACGGTGCTCAAGCTGAACGCGATCGGAACGGTCCTCGGCCTTCCCGGTCGGGACGCCGATGGGCTCGATGGCGTTCACCTGGGGCCCGCTCAAGGGCTCCTGCAGCTCCAGCTCGGCCGGGTGCGACGGGACGACGAACATCCTCGACCGTCACGAAGCTCCCGGGCGGCACGATCACCGCAGACGGGATCAACGTCTCGCTCTCGAACGGGATCATCCTCCCGATCCAGAGCGGCACCGGGATCTTCAAGGGCGTCAAGGGCAACGATCTACGTCGCTCCCGGCGGCGACCACGTCGACGTCTTCAAGCTCAAGATGCCCTGACGGCCGGCTCCGCCGGGGCTGACCTCTCGCGGGCGGGCCGGGAACTCCGGGCCGCCCGCTGTCGTTTTCATCTGTAGAAGAAATCGACAACCGAAAGGAGATCGCTTGACAAAGGTCGTCAAGACGGACGCGGAGTGGCGCGCGGAGCTCGACCCCGAGGCATACCGCGTGCTGCGCGAGAAGGGCACCGAGGCACCGTTCACCGGTGAGTACGACCACGTGTTCGAGCCGGGCACCTACCACTGCGCCGGCTGTGGTGCAGAGCTCTTCGTCTCCGACGCGAAGTACGACTCGGGCTGCGGCTGGCCGGCGTTCTCTGCGCCGGCGAGCGAGGACGCGGTCGACGAGGAGACCGACAGGAGCTACGGGATGGTCCGCACCGAGGTGATGTGCGCCGCCTGCGGCGGGCACCTGGGGCACGTGTTCCCCGACGGGCCGCACCCGACCGGTGTGCGCTACTGCATCAACTCGGCGTCGCTGAAGCTCGAGGAGAGCTGAGGACGCGGACCTGCCCGGCGCCATGCCGGGCAGGTCCACCGCGCAGCGCTAGGCGTGGCAGTTCTTCGTGGCCCAGGTCTCGATGTTGTTCATCGCGGCTGTGAACTTCGGGTCCTGGAACTTCTGCGAGAGCTTCAACAGCTTGGCGAGCGTGGCGGCATCCGGTGTCTGACCGCCGCTGAGATCGACGCCCTTGAGCGCGCCGGAGATCTGCGCGAATGCGTCTGCCAGCGTCTCGAAGTCGGGCCTGATGTCCTCCGGGGTCTTGTCGGCGAAGGCCTTGAGGACCGCCGCCTCCTTCTTCACGTCGCCGTTCGCGCCGCTGAAGGCAGCCGAGAACTCCTGGCTGAGGCCGGCGAGCTGCTTGCAGTTCGCCGCGAGCGCCCCGAGGCCGGTGGCGGCGGTCGTGGTGCTCGAGGTCGTGGTCGTCTCGTCGCCCGAGGTCGTGGTCGTCGCCGCGGCCTCTGTCGTGGTGGTCGTGGTGGTCGACGTGTCGCTCTTCTTCTTCCCGCAGCCGGCGGCCGCCAGGACGAGAACGAGCACGAGCACGATGCTGACGATCTGGGTTGACCTCCGACGCATGAGCGCTCCTTCGTGGTGTTGTCTGCCTGATCTTCGAGCCTAACGCGTTTTGCCGCCGGGCGCCGCCAGGATCCCTGGATCGCGTGACACGGCGAGCTGCCCGCACGCGGCCGCGATCTCGCGCCCTCGCGTGAGCCGCACCGTGGCCGGGATGCGCGCCCGGTCGAGCACACCCTTGAACGCGGCGATCGCCTCGCGCGAGGAGCCGTCGAACCGGCCCGGTCGGGTTGTAAGGGATCAGGTTCACCTTGAACGACCTCGGGTCGAGCAGCGACGCGAGCTCCGCGGCGTGCTGCGGAGAGTCGTTCACGCCGGCGAGCATCACGTACTCGACGAACACGCGCCGGTGCCGGAGCTCCACGTAGCGGGTGCACTCGCCGAGCACCTCTGCGAGCGGGTAGCGGTCGTTGACGGGCATGAGGCGGCTCCGCAGCGCCGCAGAGGGCGCGTGGAGCGAGAGCGCGAGGCGGATCGGCTCCTCGACCTCGTCGACGAACCGGCGGAGCCCCGGCAGCCAGCCGACGGTGGAGATCGTCGTGCGGCGGTGAGTGACGCCGAGGTCCGGCAGGCGGCGAGCGGCGGCGAGCACCGGGTCGAGGTTCAGCATCGGCTCGCCCATCCCCATGAAGACGAGGTGGTCGATCGGCTCGATCCGGCGGAAGTGGAGCGCCTGGTCGAGGATCTCGCCCGCCGTCAGGTTCCGGCCGAACCGCATCTGCCCGGTGGCGCAGAAGTCGCAGGTGAGCGGACAGCCCGACTGGGACGAAACGCACACCGAGCGGCGCCCGCCGCGATAGCGCATCAGGACCGCCTCGACCGGATGGCCGTCGTGCGTCCGGAAGAGGACCTTGAGCGTGCCGTCCTCGGCGAGTGCCTCCGAGACGGCCGTGAGTGACGAGAACGGCACCTTCTCGGCGAGGGTCGCCCGGAGGGCGGCGGGCAGGTTCGTCATCTCCTCGTACGACGCCACGCCCCGGGCGGTCCACTCCCAGACCTGCCGCGCGCGGTACGACGGCTCTCCCGCCAGGGTCTCGTCGAGCAGGTCCAGGTTCACCGCTCCACCGTACCGTCCTCGTTAGTCTGAGCGGGGTGATCGACCTTCGCTCCGACACGACGACCAGGCCGTCGGCCGGGATGCGCGCGGCGATGGCGGAGGCCGAGGTCGGGGACGAGCAGCGCCGCGAGGATCCGACGGTCATCGCGCTCGAGGAGCGTGCTGCCGCCTACCTCGGGCACGAGGAGGCGGTCTACCTGCCGACCGCGACCATGGCGAACCAGATCGCTCTCGCGATCCTCGGCGAGCGGGGAACCGAGCTGATCGTCGAGGAGACGGCACACATCATGGTCTCCGAGCTCGGAGGCGCGGCCATGCACTCGGGGCTCCAGACGCGCGGGCTGCCGGGGCATCGCGGGCGGCTGTCGCCCGTGCAGATCGAGGCCGTCGTGCGAGCCCCCGACCGCTTCCACCGCCCGCGCGCCTCGATCGTCGCCCTCGAGAACACGCACAACAGCGCCGGCGGCACCGTCTGGCCGCTCGAGGAGCTCGGGGCCGTCGTGTCCTCGGCCCGCCACCTGGGGCTCGCCGTCCACCTCGACGGAGCCAGGCTCGCGAACGCATCGATCGCGACCGGCATCGCCGCCGCGCGGATGGGCAGCCTCGCAGACACGGTCACGCTCTGCCTCTCGAAGGGCCTCGGCTGCCCGCTCGGCGCCGTGCTCGCCGGCAGAGCCGAGCTGATGGCCCGCGCCCGCGTCGAGAAGCACCGCTTCGGCGGCGCGATGCGGCAGGCCGGGATCGTCGCTGCGGCAGGCCTGTATGCGCTCGATCACAACGTCGCACGGCTCGCCGACGACCACGCCCGGGCGCGCCGGCTCGCCGAGGGCTGGGCCGAACGGGACGTGCCGACCGACCCGGACGCGCGTCGAGACGAACTTCGTCCAGATCGACGTCGGCGAGGTCGGGCTCACATCCGACGAGGCGACGGCGAGGCTCTCGGCAGCCGGTGTCGGCCTCAGCGCCACCGTCCACCCTGGCATCCTCCGGGCCGTCACGCACCTCGACATCGGAGACGGCGAGATCGAGCAGGCGATCGAGCTCATCCCGGTGGCGCTCGGGCTCCTTGCCCGCGCCTGACGGGCTGGAGCGCCGGCTCTAGGGGTTTCTAGCCGTCGCCGGCGACCCAGTAGATGCCGACGCACGCGAGGTAGCCGCCGAGCAGCGCCATCCCCTCCCAGCGGCGGGCGCGCGAGTCGAGGATCACGAGGAAGACGGCGAGCGCGGCGCCGCCCATCGTGAAGATCTCGACCGGCCTGAATGCGAGCGGAAGCTCCTTGCCGACGACGCCGGAGAGGAGCGCGACGACCGGCGCGACCAGAACGGCCACCTGCGTCGCCGACGACACGGCGATCTCGGACCCGAGCCCTGAGTTCCCGCGCCGTGCAGTCACGATCGCGCCGCCGTGCTCGGTGGCATTCCCGACCAGGGCGACGATGACCGCCGCGACGAAGAACTGGCTGAGGCCGAGGCTGTCGACGAACGCCTCGAGCGAGTGCACGAGGACGTGCGACATCGCGGCGGTCGCGACCGTGGCGACGACGAGAACCGCGATCCCGGTTCGCAGTGCCCACGGCTCGCCCGGACGGTCGACGGGCGGGGGGCCGCTCGGCCCGCGGAGGTTGTGCGCCGTCGTCAGCGACATAGATCGTGAGCAGGACGAGCGCGACCGGCACCGTGACGAGGTAGAGGTCGTGGGTGCTCGGATCGCCGGCCCAGGACGGGATCGAGGGAATCAGGAAGATCCCGACAGCGGCGCCGAGCACGACGACCTGCAGCAGCAGCGACCGGCGGTCGATGCCCTCGCCGCCTCCGTATGCGATCGCCGCTCCGAGGACGAGGAGCGCGCAGGAGACGACCGATCCCGTGATCGAGCCGAGCACGACGGCCGGCAGTGCGTCGCCGATCGCGAACAGCGAGATGATCAGCTCGGGTGCGTTGCCGAAGCTGGCATTGAGGAAGCCGCCCACTCTCGAGCCCGTGTGCTCGGCGACATTCTCGGTTGCGTCGCCGATGAGATAGGCGAGCGGGACGAGCGCGATCGCCGAGAGGACGAAGAGGAGAGTGCCGTCCGCGTGGACGACGTACTGCGCGACGAGAACGGCGGGCGTGAGCGCGAGGGACGCCAGATAGAGTCGCCGCGCCACTGCGTCAAGCCTACGCAACTACCCTCAGGAGCCGGGAAAGTCAAGACTTGAAGATCGCGGCAGCCGTGCCGACAATGGTTCTCGTGTCAGCGAAGTCAGCGGCGACGTCCCTTCCTCTCCATCCCCACGCGGAGATGGAGTGCCGTCGCTGCGACGTGCACTGCGACAAGGTCGTCTATCCCGGTGCGTGCCTCGAGAAAAGCTGCCCGTTCGTCTACTCGTACGAGGCGTGGGGCCACACCTATGTGGGCTGCATGCAGAAGGTGTACGAGGTCGAGATCGACCTCGACATGTTGAGGGCCGCAGAGCGGCGCTCGGTCGGCTTCGGCGCGATCAGGGCAGTTCGAGAGCCGCTGCCGATGTGCAAGACCGAGGTCGAGAAGACCTATGCGGCGCGCTCCGACGAGACGGGCTGCATCAACCCGGAGTTCGGAGAGCTGCCCGTCGGCGAGCCGACGTTCCGGGTGTTCGCCCAGCTCAAGAACCGCTGACCGTCCAGCCGACCCCGCTCGATCAGCCTACGTCGAGCCGAGGAGATCGTTCTCCCGGCGCCTGCGCACGGCCCGAACGACCAGCCACACGAGGACGCCGAGCAGGACGAACGGTGCTGCGAGCGCGACGACGTAGACGGCGACGATCCCGATCCAGCGGAACGCGACGCCGAGATTGTGCAGCGGGCCGTGCCCCTTGTGGACGGGAGCCGGTGCGGGCCTCGTCGTCATCTGCACCGAGACGGTGGCGTAGCTCGCGGTCTCGATCGTGTTCGCGCGCCCGCGGCGGAGCTTCGCGATCTGGGCGGTGAGCGCCGCAACGTGCCGCTCGGCCTCGGTTGAGGCGGGCTGACCCTGCCAGTAGGCGAGCCTCGCCCGGAGCCGCGCGATCTTTCGGGCGGTGGCGTCGACCTGCGCCTGGATGTCCTGGATCCGGACGTTCTCGCCCGACGATGGTGCCGAGAGCCGAGAGGCGCGATACAGCCCGCTGGACGTTCTGCCTGGGAATCCGCAGGACGAGCGAGGCGTAGCCGGTCCGGCCCTCGGCGTCGACGTCGAGGGCCTTCGGGTAGCCGCCGAGCGACCGCGTGATCGCCACGGCCTGCTTGGTGGCGTCGGAGACCGCTTGTGTGTTCGGGAGCCGCAGCTCGATCGAGGTGGTGATGCGCTGGACGCGGCCGCTGCTCGGGGCCGGGACGGCGGCCTGGTCGGTCGCGGCCGTGCCCCCGAGGGCGTGCGCGTTCGTGGTCGTCTCGGCGGTCTTCCCAGCCGGTGCGAGCGGGCTCTGCGTCCGGATCGCAGCCGGGGGGCCGACGGCCTGCCGGTCGCTCCCGCCGCCGGGCAGGAGGACGGCGGCGCCCGCGATCGCGGCGGCCACGGGCACCGCGACGACGAGCACACGCCGCCACGAGAGCCGCCTCGCCGGCCGGGGCGCGGCCTCGGCAGCGATCCGGCGGACATGCTCGCGGAGCTCGGCCGGAGCCATGGGCCGCGCCTCGCGGAGCTCCTTCAGAAGGTCGTCACGCTGCGACACTGAGCGCCTCCTCGAGCTTGTCGAGCGCCCGGTTGAGGCGGGTCGTGCAGTTCGTCTGGGAGATCCCGAGCATCCCGGCGGCAGTGCGCGCGTCGAAGTCGAGGACGACCCGGAGCGCGATGACCTCGCGCTCGCCCGCCGTGAGCGCGCGGAGCGCTGCCTCGATCTCGGGAGAGAGGCCCTCCGGGAACCGCTCGTCGAAGCGTTCCGGCGAGGCGGTGAGCTGCTCTCGGCGCTGCCGGCGGGTCTCGGAGCGGAAGTGGTCGAGCGCGACCGTGCGCGCGACCTGGCAAAGCCAGGTTCGGGCGGAGCCGCGCTTGGGGTCGAACCGGTGCCAGAGGCGCAGCGCCCGCTCGAACGTCTCGCCGGCGAGGTCCTCGGCGAGGAACCGGTCGCCGGTGAACCAGGCGAGGTAGCCGAAGACGTCGTCGAGGTGCCTCTCGGCGGCCTGGGAGAAGCTCGTCACGTTCTCCATACGTCGCCCGGCGGCCACGACGTCACACCGCCCAGCGGGCGTGGAGCTCGCGCAGCTTCTTCAGCTCGTTGCGGTCGACGCCGTCGCCCGCGCCGGGGACCTCCATGTACGCACCGAGCTCCTGGAGGGCCGGGTGCGCGATGAAGGCGCCGAGCCCCTCGCCGATCTCGCCCTCGAGGATGTTCGCATGGCGGTCGCGGTTCGAGCCGAGCGGGGTCGCGCTGTCGTTGACGTGAAGCGCGCAGAGGCGCTCGAGTCCGATCGTCTCGTCGACCTCGGCGACGAGGGCGTCGACTGCGCCGGGGTCGCGGACGTCGTAGCCGGAGGCGAACAGGTGGCACGAGTCGAGGCAGATGCCGAGGCGGGGATGTCGGTCGAGGGCATCGACGAGCGTTGCAAGCTCACCGATCGAACGGCCGATCGTGCCGCCGGGGCCCGCCGAGTTCTCCATCGCGAGCCAGGGCTCGCCGTCGTAGCCGTCGAGGATCTCGCCGATCGCCGAGGCGACGTTTTCGAGCGACGCTTCGAAGCCGGCGCCGAGGTGGGAGCCCACGTGGAAGATCACCGCGCTCGCCTCGATCTCCCCCGCGACCTCGAGCGTCGCGCGGAGGGCCGCAACCGACTTGCCGCGGAACTCGTCGGAGGCCAGGTTGATCAGGTAGAGGGCATGGCAGACGACCCCGCCGATCCCGGCCTCGGCCCGCCGCTCGCGGAAGCGCTCGATCCCCTCCGGCTTGTGCGCCGTGGGCTTCCACATCCGCGGGCTCTGAGTGAACACCTGGAGGCAGTCGCCCCCGATCGCCTCGAGCCGGTCGATCGCGGTGTAGAGGCCCCCTGCCGCGGACATGTGACCGCCGAACTCCATGTCCTCAAGCTTGCCGACAACTGCGGGGACGGACGCGGTAGACGACCGCACCACCGCCGGATCGCGGCTTCCCGAACTGGCGGAGCACGCGCTCGTACCGGCGCTCGACCCGCTCGTCGACCACGACGGCGTCGACGTGCTTCTCGCGAACGAGCGTGCGCACGGCCGCCGGCGTGATCTCCGAGGGGTAGTCGGCCGTCGTGACGTGCTGGACGGCCGCGCTCGTGTAGGACGCGGGCGGCGTGAAGGCGATGTACCCGCCCGCGAGCCGGAAGCGGAAGCCCGCCTTCGCCTGCCAGAGCATCGAGTCCCCGGCCGAGCCGAACGGGAGGGCGAGCACCGTCTCTCCCGGGCTGACGCAGTCGATGTGCGGGATGTGGAGGGTGCGCGACCACGCGCCGAGGGCGAGGTTCGGCGCGACGGCCACCGCCGCGAGAAGCGGGAGGGCGATCCTGATCGTTGCCGGGACACGGCTCGAGGCTGCCCAGATCGCCAGCATCAGGGACGCGGCGAGCGCGGCGTAGAGCGAGAACCGCGCCGGGGTGGTGCTCACGAGGAACGGCAGCGAGGCGACCCAGCGCCACGGGAGCGAGACGACCTGGTGCCCGCCGACCCACAGCACCCGGCCGAGGCTCGCGACGACCGCGATCCCGAAGCCGGCGAGGAGAAACCGCCCGGCGGCGGTCCGGGCGCGCAGCACGGCGAACCACCCGACAATGACGAGGAGCGGCAGCCCCAGATAGGCGCCGCGCTCGACGTCGTTGGTCGGGAAGCGCTCGGCGAGGGCGTGCGTCCACCAGTGCCCGAGCCACGTGACCCGCGTGGGCACGACGTAGTTCAGGAGGTCGGCAACGTAGTTCTCGGACCCGACTCGGGGCCGAAAGCCGGTCCCGGTGGCGAGGTAGTAGACGAACGGAGCGGCGAGCACTGTCGCCCCGGCGTAGGAGAGCACGAGGGGCGCCGCGAGTGCTCGGATCCGCGCACGGGCTCCCGGTGCAACGAGCAGCCCGAGCACGAGTGAGGCCGCGAGCGCGAGCGTAAGCGTGAACAGGATCTCGGTCGAGAGCAGGAGCTGGGCGACGACGAGCGCCCCGAACCGCACGCCGAGCCCGCGGCCGCCGAGGCTGCCCTTCGAGGAAGCGGAGCACGAGGAGCGCGGCGAGCGGCACCAGGAAGACCGCCGTCGTGTGGATGTGGTCGAGTGTCCCGGCGAGCACGTAGGTCGAGAAGCCGAAGAGGTAGCCGCCGGCGAGCGACGCCCAGGTCGACCGCGTGACGTGCCGGCAGAGCAGGAACGCCGTGAACGCGTCGAGCGCGGGCATCAGGACGGCGGCGAGGTCGAACGAGGCGATCGGGCCGAACGCCCAGGTCACGGGCGCGAATGCGAGCGCGAGGCCGGGCACGCTCGTGGCCCACGTCAGGTTGTAGCCGTCCGGGGCGAAGATCGCGTGGGTGAAGAACGGGTTCTCGCCGTGCGCGATCGCGTGCGGCCACCAGGCGAACGACCAGACGAAGATCTGCGTGTCCGGGCCGTCGCCGACGACGCGGCTCCCGAGGTGGGGGAGGGCCCGCGGCCCGAGATAGGCCAGCGAGACGCCGAGGTAGGCGAGCGCCGGCAGCACGTTCCGTTTCACGAGGCGGACTCTAGGATGACGAGATGAGCGTAGGCTCGACGGAGCTCGAAATTGAGCGGAGGCGCCGGCTTTGCCGGCGCCGGGAGCGGGAGCGATGGGGGTGATCGTCCGCATGGCTCCGAGCCCGACAGGGTTCCTCCACGTCGGCGGCGTGCGCACGTTCCTCTTCAACTGGCTCTTCGCCCGGCAGAACGGAGGCGAGTGCCGGCTGCGGATCGAGAACACCGACACGAGCCGCGAGGTCGCGGAGGCCACCGGGCAGATCCAGGAGTCGCTCCGGTGGCTCGGGATCGACTGGGACGGGCCGGTGACCTTCCAGCTCGACCGCATGGACGAGGTTCGCACCTACGCCGAGAGACTCGTCGCCGAGGACAAGGCCTACCTCGACGAGGGCGCGATCCGCTTCCGGATGCCCGAGGAGGGCACGGTCGGCTGGGACGACGCGATCCGGGGCCGCATCGAGTTCGAGAACGAGCAGCTCGCCGACCTCGTCATCGTCCGCTCCGACGGCCGGCCGACCTACAACTTCGCCTCACCGGTCGAGGACATGCTCGACGGGATCACCCACGTGATCCGCGGCAACGACCACGTCTCGAACACCCCGACGCAGATCAACATCCTCACTGCGCTCGGCGCCGAGCTGCCGGTCTATGCGCACGCGCCGGACGTGAACGGGAGCGACGGCCGGAAGCTCTCGAAGCGCCACGGCGCCGTCTCGATCGACGCGTTCCGGGAGGACGGCTACCTGCCCGAGGCGCTGATGAACTTCCTCGCCCTGCTCGGCTGGAGCTACGACGACAAGACGACGATCATGCATCCGAACGAGCTCGTCGAGCGCTTCTCGCTCGATCGGGTCGGCCCGAGCCCTTCGACCTTCGACTACGAGAAGCTCGACTGGATGAACGGCGTGTACCTGCGTGAGCTCGCTCCGGAGGAGTACGCGAGCCGGCTCCTGACCTGGCTTCGCGAGCAGCGGATCGACTGGCCCGAGGACCGGGTTCGCGCCACCGTCCCGCTGATCCGGGAGAAGCTCGAGAAGCTCTCGCTGTATCCCGACCGCGTCCGGTTCCTCTTCGAGCCGGTGGGCGAGACCGGGGCGGACCCGGCCGTCTGCCACGCCGCGGCCGAGGTGCTCGGCTCGCTCGAGGCCTGGGACGCCGCGTCGATCGAGGCGGCGCTGCGCACGTTCGCAGAGGCCGAGGGAATGAAGCCGCGGCAGGCGTTCGAGCCGATCAGGCTCGCGGTGACCGGCGCAAAGGTCTCACCGGGGCTCTTCGAGAGCCTCGAGCTGCTCGGCCGCGACGCGTCGCTCGCGCGACTTCGCGCAACGTAGCTACGGGCGATACAGGACGAGCGACAGGCAGACGGCGATGATGCCGGCGACCCAGAGGGGCCAGGGACCGATGGTCGCGCCGACTGCGAACGCGGCGGTGCCCCCGATGGTGAGCGCCGAGGCTGCGATCGGGGCCTGGATCCCGGTAAGCTCGATCCGCGGGAGTTGGGGCCGCGACGGAGCCTGGGACGGCTGCTCGCCGGTCAGTCGCAGCCGGGCGAGGCGAACGCGGAAGAGCGCGCCCCGCCACTCGTAGAGCATCGGCCTGGCACCGTGGCTGCCTCGCTCGTCGACGACGCCCGCGAAGTCGCCGGTCGCGTCGCGGGCACTTGCGAGCGCCGCCGCGAGCTCGGTGTGCGCGGGCTCGGCGGCGGCGGGCGGTGAGAGCCCGAGCACGGATTCGCTTGCGAGATGGAGCCGGTACTGGAGTCGCCGAAGCGCGCCGACGGTCTTGTCGTCGTCGAGCCGCTCGGGTGTGAGCGCGATGGCCTCGAGGCGCGCAAGCGTCAGCGAGAGCTCGCCCCATAGCTCTCCCACCTGCGACGCGTAGCGAAGACCCGCCTGAGTTTCCGGCGCCACTTCCGCATCTTAGCGCGAGGTCGATCGAGTACCATCGCGCGCGGTGGAGCCGTCCGGTGCGAGCATTCTCCTCGTCGAGGACGATCCGTCGCTCCGGCTCGTCTGCCGTGTGAACCTCGAGCTGGACAACTTTCGCGTCCGCGAGGCCGCGGGGATCGAGGAGGCGCGGGCGGCCGTGTCGGTCGAGCGGCCGGCGCTCGTGTTCCTCGACCTGCACCTCGGCCGCGGCGCCTCCGACGGCCTGCTCGACGATCTGCGCGCCGACGGGATCCCGGTCGTGCTCGTGAGCGGGACGGTGGGCGTCACCGAGTACGAGGGGCGGGCGACGGCGGTGATGCCGAAGCCGTTCGACCCGGCGGACCTCGTCGCGGCTGCTCGTCAGTACGCGGCCGACCCTGCTTCTGTCCAGCTAGGTTAGGCACGTGGCCGTCAGCGCCGTCCGCACCCCCGCCGAGTTCGAGACCCGGCTTGCGAGCTACCTGTACGAGCGGGCCGAGGAGGGCCGCGCGGTGCGAGTGGGCGAGAAGGAGGTCTCGGAGCAGGCGGAGATCGTCCGCCGGTACGAGGATCTGTTCAGCCGCGCGCAGCTCGAGGCGCTTCGCGACGCCGAGCAAGCCGCCGCCGGCGATGAGCGCGAGATCCTCTACCGGCTGCGCAAGACCTGCGAGGGCGGCCTGGTCGCGAACGAGCTCGTCGAGCGCTACGACGAGCTCTCGAACCGGATGCTGGCGGCGCGGATCGTCTTCAAGGGCGAGGAGATCCCCCTCCGGACCGCGGAGGCGCAGCTGGCGGTCCTGCCGTCGTACGCCGATCGCGAGGAGCTCGGCGAGATCCAGTCCGAAGCGAGCGCCACGTTCAACCCCGACCGGCTCGACCTGCTCGACGCCGGCGAGGAGCTCGAAGCCGAGCTCTCGGGGATCGCCGGCTCGGTCGAGCGGAACGAGGAGGAGAAGGGCATCTCGCTCCGTGGCCTCTCGGCCGTGCTGAGCGACACGAGCGACCGGCTCACCGGCGCGTACATCCCGCTTCGCGACCGGTGGTTCGACATGCTCCTCGGGCCCGAGCGCGATGCCGTCCCGACGCGGTTCCACATGGCCTACATGCGGCGGCTCTCGCCGCTCGAGGCGACCTACACGAAGGAGCGGGCGACCGAGGTGTGCCTCGCCACGCTCTCGGAGCTCGGCTTCGATCTCGCCGCTTCGACGAACATCAAGCTCGACCTCGACGACCGGCCGCAGAAGTCGCCGCGCGCGTGCGTGATCGCGAGCGACCCACCGCGAGTCGTCCATCTGATCACCCGCGCTCAGGGCGGTCTGCACGACTACCAGGCGTTCCTGCACGAGGCCGGTCATGCGCTGCACTACGGCGGCGTCGACCCGTCGCTGCCGATGGCGTTCCGGCGCCTCTCGCGCGACCACGCCCTCACCGAGATCTACTCCTACATCGTCGAGGCGATCTCGAAGGAGCCGGAGTGGCACGCGCGGTACTTCGGCCTCTCGGACGCCGAGGCGGCCCACAACGCCGAGGCGACGACGTTCCTCGAGGCGGTGCTCTTCCGGCGGTACGAGGCGAAGCTCCGCTACGAGCTCGAGTTCTGGTCGCGGTTCGCCGAGGTCGGCGGCACGCCCGACGGCTACGAGGAGGCGCTCACCGCCGCGACGGGCGTCCGCTACAAGGCGTCCGGCTACCTCGCCGACATGGATGCGGGCTTCTACTCGGCCGACTACCTGCGAGCGTGGGTTCGCTCGGCGCAGCTCCGCCGCTACCTGATCGAGACGATCGGCGCCGACTGGTGGCGCAACCCGGCGACGGGCGAGTTCCTCCGAGGCCTCTTCCGTCGAGGGCACGAAGCCCTCGAGCGAGGAGATCGCCGGCCGGATCGGCTACGACCCGTTCGACACGGCGCCGCTGCTGCACGAGCTCGGCGCCTGAGGCGCCGCCCCGTGTGGGATCGTGGCGTCCAGCCTGAGTCGACCCGGTAGACTGGTCGCTCCTAGCGGCCCATTCGTCTAGTGGCCTAGGACACCGCCCTCTCACGGCGGCGGCACGGGTTCGAATCCCGTATGGGCCTTGAATAAAATCCCTGCAAAGGGCAGCATTACTGCCTCTCAGCGGGACCACTGGCCGGAGGTGCATCGAGGGGCATCTGGGGTCAAATCGAGTCACGATTTGTCCAGGATTTGACCTTGCATTCGGTTCAGTTTGCTATCACCTGCGGGTCTTGGCTCAACGCATGACGCGCCCCCTCGTGCTTCCTGTCAGGGCGACAGCACGGGGGTTCGAATCCCGTATGGGCCTAACCTTAAAAAACCCCCGCAAATGGGGGTTTTTTTGTAAGCGTTCAGCCCGTTTGGTTGTCAGTTGAGCGCGGGTGTCGGGTCGCCGCGGGCGTGGGCGGCGACGACCTCGGTGAGGTAGGCGAAGAATGATTGCTTGCGGAGCCTGCAGGTGATCGAGGCAGAGAGGAGGCGCTCGAGGCTGCGTTCGCCGCGTTCGGATTGGGTGCCGAGCGAGAGCTTGCGGTGGATGACCGCGCCGCGGAGGCCGCGTTCGGCGTGGTTGTTGGTTGGCTCGACGCCGTCGGTGTGGCTGAAGGTCCAGAGGGCGGGCCAGCGTTTGAGGAGGTTGCGTGCGAACTGGCGGTGGTACTTGGTCTTGGTGCTCTTGCGGGAGGCGTGCTCGAGTTCGGTCTGGAGCTTCGTCTGGAGCGGCGCGATCCGCGCTTGAAGTGCAACTCGCTCACCGTCCTGCTGGAACTGGTGCCACGCTTTGAACAGATCGCGCACGACGACCAGTCCGGCATTTCCGAACTCCTTTTGTTCGGCCATCCCTTCGCTGTGGGCGATGAAGTCGCGGAGGAGGTGCGCCCAGCAGAGCTGACGGCGGGTCGGGTCGAGGTAGTCGTAGCCGGGGTAACGATCGGAGCAGACGATCCCGTCGTAGCGCTCGCCGAGCATGGTCTGGGCCTCGGCAGCGTGCCGGCCGGCCGCGATCCGGAACACCGCTGTGCGGCGGGTGAGCGCGCCCCAGAGCATGCGGCGCTCGCCGCCGGTCTTCCATCCGGTCTCGTCGATGTTGACGACCGGCGAGCGCTTGAGGTCCTGCTCCAGCCGTGTGTGCGGGCCGGCGAGCGCCTCGCCGGCGCGCTGGACGATCGCGTCCACCGTCCCGGTCGAGATCTCGACCCCGAACAGCTCCCGGGCGAGCTCGGTCGTGTCACGACGCGACACGCGGTTACGCACCGCGAGCGTGACGACCGCCGCCTGCAACCTTGGCCCGAACGCCCATCGCGACGCGGCGGGCGGCTCGGCCGCGGTCACAGCCGCGCACTCCGGACAAAAGACTCGGTGCAGCCGATGCTCGCTCACCCTGACCACGATCGGGGGCAGTTCGGCGACCTGACGCCGGGAAGGCTCAGCCGCATCGACACGATCCGCCTCGACGAACTCGTGCGCACACGACCCACACCGGTCGGGCCAATGCTCGACGATCTCATCGATCTGCTCGGGCAGAAGCAGCCGGCGATACCTACCTTCGTGTCCGTGTTGCCCACCCCGCTTGCCGCCTGACCCCTTCCCGCGGGGACGCGGCGGCGCCGACGGAGGATCCTGCGACGGCGGCAGCGACGAGTTCCGCGAACTCCGATTCAGACGACGCTCGAGCTCGGCGACCCGAGCCTCGAGGCGCTCGTTCGCCGCGACCAGTAGCTGGTTGGTCTCGACCAGTTCATCGAGCCGAAGCAACAGGCCCACAGCCACCTCGCGATCACCATCCAGGACCGCCTCAGCCTCAACCCGCTCCACACCACAAGATTCGCCGCTGGCGAACCGGTCCCTACCCAGGCTGAACGCTTACGTTTTTTTTGAGTTCGATTTGCACCACTTGGATTCGAACCAATCACAGACTGGCTTGAAAGCACGCGTTTCGCGGTCCGCGCTTCGTTAGTCGTTTCAGTGGTGCTCACTTGGTGCTCAGGCTCTGCGCCCTGACTCCCTCGGCCCGACCAAAGCGTGCGCTGCGGGCGACCGCTGGGAGTTTGATCGTGAGGGCCGAATCGACAAGCTGGGGGTCACTGGTTCGAGCCCAGTACCGCCCATCGAAAGGCCCCGCAAATGGGGCCTTTCTGTTGCCGGATCCCGCAACGGCTGACGGGATTGGCCATGCCACGGTGTTCGCTCGACCTGGGGAGAGAGGTTTCGACTGGGTGCGGAGCCAGTGTTGGCCGCATTTGGGCTCT
>CAVTYN010000012.1:0-42634 GCA_963738895.1 uncultured Actinomycetota bacterium | reverse complement strand
TTCCTTCGCGCCGGCGCACGGCGTCGTCGGAGGTAGCACGCCTGGTCCGAAACGGTCTCGCCGGTAACGGCGAGACCGGGCGGTTCGCGTTCAAGACCTCGAGCGGATCTGCCGAAGTGACTACGCGATGGCGTTCATCGGTCAGGTCGGGGTCGGCATGCGAGATCGTCTCGGCGAGATTCTCGTTCGCAAGGGCCGGATCGACCGTCACACGCTCGCACAGGCTCTCGTCGACGCGCGCGTGAAGGGCGTCCGGCTGGGGTCGCACCTCCTCGAGGAGAAAGCGGCCTACGAGGAGGACATCGCGGTCGCGCTCGCCGAGCAGCACGGACTTCGCTACGTCATCGTCGATCCGCGAGAGATCGACCCGGCCGTCGCGGACCTGCTTCCCGAAGCGACGGCACGGCGGCTCGGCGCGATCCCGCTCACCGCCTCGGCAGAGCACGTCCGCGTCGCGATCTCCGATCCGTCAAACGTCGTCGTCGCCGACGAGCTGAGACTCGCCCTCTCCGGGCGGCTGAATCTCGTGGTCGCCGAGCATTCCTCGATCCGCGCCGCCATCGACATGCTGTACTCGTCGGCTGCTGGGCCAATGGCGCTCGTCGAGGCGGACCCCCAGCCCCAACGGCCGGACACGATCCAGGCTGCCGTCGACCGCGACGCACCGGTCGATGGTCCAGCGGCCGACGAGGTCAACCGGCTGCTCCGGCACGCGATCGAGGTCGGTGCCTCCGATCTCCACTTCGTCCCGCGCCGCAACGATCTTCATGTTCGCGCCCGTGTGGACGGGGTGATGCGCGACGTCTCGGTCCTGCCACCGGCGCTGAAGGCCTCCGTCGTCGCGCGGCTCAAGGTCATGGCCCAACTCGACATCGCCGAGCGCCGTCTGCCGCAGGACGGGCGCGTCTCGATCTCGGTCGGTGGCGTCGACATGGACCTCCGCATCGCGGTCCTCCCGTCTGCCCGCGGCGAGGAGGTCGTGATCAGGATCGCCTACATCGGCCGGCAGGGCCTTCGCACGCTGGAAGATCTCGGGATCGATGAGCAGACATCGTCGGTCGTCCGGCGCTCGTTGCACACACCGGGCGGTGCGATGATCGTCGCCGGCCCGACGGGCAGCGGGAAGACGACGACGCTGTACGCGGCCCTCACCGAGCTGAACGACGGCACCCGGACGATCGTCAGCATCGAAGATCCAGTCGAGTCCCTGATCGACGGCATCGTCCAGATCGAGGTGAAGCCGAACGCGGGGCTCACGTTCGCTCGTGGCCTCAGGACGATTCTCCGCGCGGATCCCGACGTCATCCTCGTGGGGGAGATCCGTGACCTCGAGACCGCCCAGATCGCACTCGACGCGGCGATGACCGGGCACGTGGTGCTGACGACGGTCCACGCTCAGAGCGCGGCGAGCGCCCTCGTCAGGCTTCGCGAGTTCGGCCTCCCGCCGGCGAGCCTCGGAACCGCCGTGCACTCGATCCTCTCCCAGCGCCTCCTTCGAACGCCCTGCGCTCATTGCGGGGACGGCATCGAGCTCACTGCCGAGGAGACCGCACGCGTCGGGTTGCGCGACGACATGACTCTCTACAGGCCCGAGGGCTGCGTGCATTGTCAGTACACCGGCTATGCCGGTCGCGTCGCCGTCTACGAAGCGCTCACGGTCAACGCCGCAGTCCGCGGCGCGATCGACCGCTCGGCGGCCGAGATCGAGGAGCGGGCCGTCGAGAGCGGGGCGACTCCGATCTACGAACAGGCGAAGAGGCTGTGCGCGTCGGGCCGGACGACGGTGGACGAGCTTCTGCGCGTCCTCGGCGAGCCGACCTGACCTCACGAGCCGGCTCGTCCTGGCTTCGTTGCCGGACGCGGAGCCCGCCGATCCGGCTCGGTCGTCTACCATGGTGAGCATTCGCCAGGGGCTCGAGGTGGGATCTCGGCACCGTTCGGAACGGCGCTCGAAAGGATGTCCCGCCATATGGCTCAGGTGATGGAAACGAGAGACGATCTCCGGAACGTCGCGATCGTCGCGCACGTCGATCACGGCAAGACGACCCTCGTCGACGCGATGCTCTGGCAATCCGGCTCGTTCCGCGAGAACCAGGACGTCGCGGAGCGCGTCCTCGACTCGATGGACCTCGAGCGTGAGAAGGGCATCACGATCCTCGCCAAGAACACGGCGGTACGGCTCGGGAAGACGAAGATCAACATCGTCGACACGCCCGGGCATGCCGACTTCGGCGGCGAGGTCGAGCGCGGCCTGACGATGGTCGACGGCGTGCTCCTTCTCGTCGACGCCTCGGAAGGGCCGCTTCCCCAGACGAGGTTCGTGCTGCGGAAGGCCCTCGAGCTGCAGCTCCCGATCGTGCTCGTCGTCAACAAGGTCGACCGGCCGGATGCGCGGCCCTCGGAGGTCGTGGACGAGGTCTACGAGCTCTTTCTCGACCTCGACGCCGACGAATCGCAGATCGAGTTCCCGATCGTGTTCGCCAACGCCCGTGCAGGCCGCGCCGGACTGGATCCGGACGAGCTTGCGCCGGACCTGGCGCCTCTCTTCGACACGCTGCTCGAGACGATCCCCCCGCCGAGCTACGACCCGTCGCACCCGTTGCAGGCGCTCGTCACGAATCTCGACGCGAGCCCGTACCTGGGACGGCTCGCGCTGCTCCGGGTCCGCCACGGCGTGCTTCGCAAGGGCGCGGCGATCGCCTGGTGCCGCGCCGACGGGACGGTGGTGAACGCGCGTGCGACCGAGCTCTACGTCACCGAGGCGCTCGACCGTGTCCCGACGGACGAGGCCGGGCCGGGCGAGATCGTCGCTCTGGCCGGGCTCGCAGAGGTGACGATCGGCGAGACCATCGCCGACCCGGACGACCCGCGGCCGCTTCCGGTGACGACCGTCGACGAGCCGAGCCTGTCGGTCACGATCGGGATCAACACGAGCCCGCTCGCGGGTCTCGAGGGAAGCCGGCTGACAGCGAGCCAGATTCGCGAGCGGCTGGTGGCCGAGCTCGTCGGGAACGTGTCGCTTCGTGTTCGCCCGACCTCGCGGCCCGACGCGTGGGAGGTGCAGGGCCGCGGCGAGCTCCAGCTCGCGATCCTCGTCGAGCTGATGCGCCGCGAAGGCTTCGAGCTGACCGTCGGAAAGCCGGAGGTGCTGACCAAGGAGCTCGACGGCCGCCGCGCCGAGCCCGTCGAGCGGGTCGCGATCGACGTTCCCGAGGAGTACGTCGGGGTCGTCACGCAGATGCTCGCGCTCCGAAAGGGTCGCCTGCAGCAGATGGTCAACCACGGCAGCGGGTGGGCGCGCATGGAGTATCTCGTCCCCGCGCGCGGACTGGTCGGCTTCCGAACCGAGTTCCTGACCGAGACCCGCGGTACCGGCATCCTCCATCACGTTTTCGAGGCGTGGGAGCCGTGGCACGGCGAGATGCGGTCGCGCCCGACCGGCAGCCTCGTCGCGGACCGGCGCGGACAGGCGACCGGGTACGCGATCCTCAACCTCCAGGAGCGGGGCTCGCTGTTCCTCTCCCCGGGCGACGACGTCTACGAGGGGATGGTCGTCGGCGAGAACTCGCGTGAGGACGACCTCGACGTGAACGCATCGAAGCCGAAGAAGCTGACGAATATCCGGGCGGCCTCAGCGGAGGAGCTCGTGCGGCTGATCCCGCCCCGGGTGCTCTCACTCGAGCAGGCGCTCGAGTTCATCGGCGACGACGAGGCCGTCGAGGTGACGCCGAGGTCGATTCGGTTGCGAAAGACCGAGCTCTCGGGGTCGAAGCGCCAGACGCTCGCCTCACGCGCCAAGCGGGAACGCGCGAGCTCGACGGCGGGGTAGCTCGGCAGCCTGATGCTCGACACCTCTCACGGGAGTCAAGCTGAGAGGCTCCGATGCCGAAAGCTTCCGTATGAGCCCGCTTCCGACCCGGGAGGAGCTTCGCCAACGCAAGGCCGTCGAGCATGCCGAGCTCGTGCGGCAGCTCGAGCGCGAAGCCGAGGAGCGGCAGGGGCTCGAGGAGGCAATCGCACGGTACTGGGAGCTGCTCGGTGAGTTCGTCGTCCGTGCCGGGGAGCTCGGCATCGCTCCGCAGACGCACGCCGCGGGCTCCCACAGGCGGTCCGAGTCTCGTGTCGAATGGGTCGAGGGCTATCGGCTGCGGAGCGGGTCGATCGTCAACTCGCCGCCGCTCCGGTACTGCCTGCGCGAGCCGCGGCTCGTAGGCGCGCCCCGGCTCGAGGCTCACGATGTCACCGAGGTCTCCCTGTTCGTCCTCGCCGACGGCTCCGGGCTCGGCGGGCCGGAGACCGCCTCGAGCGGGAGCTGGCCTCCCGTTCGCCGGTGGGATCGCGCGTGCAATATCCTGCTCGCTCTGGAGGCCGAGCTCGAGGCTTCCCTGCTCGAGCTGATGGACTCCGGCTGACCGACGGGTCGTCAGTACCATCGACGGGGTGGAAGCCCCTCGCGCCCAGGGCATCGAAAAGCGCTCGATGATCGCGCTCTCGGCCGGCCACCTCGCGGTGGACTTCGCCTCCGGCAGCGTTCCTGCACTCATCCCGTTCCTCACCGACAAGTTCCAGCTCGGCTACGCGCTGGCTGCTCTCCTCCTCCTCGCCGCCACGATCTCGTCGTCTGTCGTCCAGCCGCTCTTCGGGCTCTGGTCCGACAGGTCGGGGGCCCTCTGGCTGATCCCGGGAGGCACGGCGCTCGCGGCGCTGGGAGTTGGTGCCGCCGCGGTCTCGCCGGTGTACCCGCTCGTCGTCGTGCTCGTCTTCGCGGGCGGGCTCGGCGTGGCGGCATTCCATCCGGAAGGCGCGAAGTTCGCCGCCTACGCAAGCGGTGCCAAGCGTGCCAGCGGGATGTCGTACTTCAACATCGGCGGGAACCTCGGCTACGCGCTCGGCGCCTTCGTCACGGGCCAGCTCGTGGTCAGCCTCGGCCTCGTCGGGGGCCTTCTCGCGATGGTTCCCGTGCTCATCGGGTCGGTCGCGCTCCTGCGCGTCCTTCCGAGGCTCTCGGCGCTCGAGCGAGCCCCGCAGGCACGCACGCTCGAAGGCCGTGAGGACCGGTACGGGGCGATGGCCGTTCTCGGCGGAGTGATTGCCCTCCGGAGCGTCACGTGGTTCGCGCTGCTCGCATTCGTCCCGCTCTGGGTGGTCGCGCACGGCCACTCCAAGGCAGCCGGCAACCAGGTTCTGGTCCTCATGCTCCTCGCGGGGGCGATCGGCACGCTCCTCCTCGGCGCGGTCGCCGATGCGATCGGGCTCCGGCGCACCCTCGTCATCACCCAGATCGCGATCGCACCGCTCGTTCTCGCGTTCGTCTACGTCGGGGGCACGGTCGGCGTGATCGCACTGATGGCGATCGGCGTCTGCGTCGTCGGCACGTTCGGCGTGACCATGGTGCTGAGCCAGCTCTACCTTCCGCGCCATGTCGGGATGGCGTCCGGCCTCTCGATCGGGCTCGCGATGGGGATCGGCGGGCTCGCTGCGGTCGCGCTCGGCGCCGTTGCAGACGCAGTCGACCTCCAGCTGGCGCTGACGATCAGCGCCGCCGCGCCGGTGATCGGCGTCTTCCTCTGCCTGAAGCTTCCCGCGCCGCTCCCGCCGCTCTCGCCGCTTCCGGAAGCCCAACGCGCCGCCGCGCTCCCGGCTCCGGCTCGCGGGTGACGCCGCACAGGTGACGCAGGACAGGCGACGCAGGACACCGCAGCCGCCGCGCGAACGTATTCCTTCCATGACCTGGCGCACAGGGGAGCTGTGGCTCGACACGGATCTCGCTTGGTTCCGCGAGCGGGCGATGGCGCCTAGGCTCGCGGCCATCGCGCCACTACCGTTCCCGGTGCCGCCGGGGCTCGCCGCCTCCCGCCGGCGGCGTGAGGCCTCGAGGCAGCGTCGCACGACGCGCCGCGTGCGTGCGACCGCGATCGCGCTCTCACCGGCGGTGATCCTGCCGTTCGCGCTCCGAAACCAGGGCGGGCACGGGACGAAGCTTGCGCTGGACGACCCGCCCAGCCTCACGTTCCGGCTCGGCTCGGGAACGATCTCGACCACGGATGCCCACGACCGCCCGGTCGTGCCGTCGCGCTCTCGCGCGCACAAGCCGCAGACGCGCGAGCAGGCCTACCCGCGGGTCGTCTGGCACCACGCGATGTCGCTCGGGCTCCCGTACGACGGAAGGCTCGTCGACGGGACTCAGCTTCCCGTGGACGGGCCGGCCTGGGTCACCTGGGACCCGGTCACAGACAGCGTCCCGAACAAGCCCGCACGCCTCTACGGCAACCAGCACACGATTCGCACGATCATTGCCGTCACCGAGGCCTACCATGCCGCTCATCCGGACGCTCCGCCGGTGGTGATCGGCGACATCAGCCGCACCGGGGGCGGGCCGATGGACGAGCACGTCTCGCACCAGAACGGCCTCGACGTCGATGTCTACTACCCCCGCATCGACCGGGAGCGTCGTGCTCCGACGCAGTCCGACCAGATCGACACGAGGCTCGCGCAGGACCTGCTCGACCGCTTCGTCGCCGCGGGCGCGCAGATGGTGTTCGTCGGCTTCCACGCCGGGCTGCACGGTCCTTCGGGCGTCGTGATCCCGTACCCGAACCACGACTACCACATGCACGTCCGCTTCCCGCCGCCGGGCGGCCGGCGATCCGTCGAGTAGCGTGCGCGTCCGTGGTCACCGCGGACGAGGTCGCTCGGATCGAGATCTTCGCCGGCCTCCGGCCCGACGAGCTCGAGCGGCTTGCCAGGTCGGCCGCCGACCTCACCCTCGTTCCGGGCGAGCTCGCCGTCCAGGAGGGCAGCGAGCGCGCTCTCTTCGGTGTGCTCGAGGGGCGGATCGAGGCCGTCAAGACCGTCGACGGCGTCGACACCGTGGTCGGCGAGCGGCTGCCCGGCGATGTCTTCGGCGAGGTGCCGATCACGCTCGGGTCGCTGTTCCCGGTCGCGTTCCGGGCCGCGGAGCTGTCACGGGTGCTGCGACTCGAGCCCGGCGACTACCACGCCGTCTCGGCTGCCGCCCCGGACGTGGGGAAGGCCGTCGGCGCTCTGGCCGCGCACCGAATCGGTGGGCCGGGTGGGTTGCAGGGCCTTGCCGCGGCCCCGCCGCCTCCGCGTGCCCTCGTCGTCGGCAGCCTCCTCGAGTCGGCCAGCGCGGAGCTCCGGCGGTTCCTCGACCGCAACCAGATCTCCTACAGGTGGCTTGCTCCCGGCGCTCCGGGAGCCGAGGAGGAGTGGGGAGGGCCGCTGCCGTCGCCCGACGACCAGCCGGTGATCAGGGTCGTGGGCGGCAAGACGGTCGCCCATCCGCCGCTCCGCCGCGTCGCGGAGCTGCTCGGGCTCACCACCGAGCCGGCGCGGACGGAGTACGACGTGATCGTGGTCGGCGCCGGCCCAGCCGGCCTCGCGGCCGCCGTCTACGGAGCCTCCGAGGGGCTCTGCACCCTCGTCGTCGAGCGCGTGGCGCCCGGCGGGCAAGCCGGCACGTCGTCACGGATCGAGAACTACCTCGGCTTCCCCCAGGGCCTCTCGGGGGACGAGCTGGCGAGCCGGGCGCTCCAGCAGGCGCGTAGGCTCGGCGCGGAGATCCTCGTCACGCGCCGCATCTCCCGGATCGATCCGGCGGCCCACCAGATCGAGCTGGACGGCGGCGACGTCCTGACGGCCCGGACCGCGATCCTCGCCTGCGGCGTGGCCTGGCGGCAGCTTCACGTCGAAGGGTTCGACCGGCTGGCTGGTCGTGGCATCTTCTACGGCGCGGCCCGAAGCGACGCCTCGGGCGCGCACGGCCTCGACGTCCACGTCGTCGGCGCCGGCAACTCGGCGGGCCAGGCCGCGCTCAACTTCGCGACCCATGCCCGCAGCGTCTCGATCGTGTGCCGGAGCGAGGGGCTCGAGAAGAGCATGTCGCGCTATCTCATCGACCAGCTCTCGACGCGTGCGAACATCATCGTCCTCACGAGCTCGGAGGTGCGCTGCGCCTACGGCGACGGGTCGCTGGAGGCGCTCGACATCCTCGACCGCACGACCGGGAGCTCCGAGCGCGTCGAGTCGGGCGGTCTCTACATCTTCATCGGCGCCGACGCAGAGACGAGCTGGCTTCCCCCGGAGATCGCGCTCGACGAGCGCGGCTTCGTCCTGAGCGGCTCCGACGTACGCGATGCGGGCCGCTGGGGCCTCGAGCGCGACCCGTACCTCCTCGAGACGAGCGTGCCGGGGATCTTCGCCTGCGGCGACGTCCGCCTCGGGCCGGTGAAGCGGGTCGCCTCCGCAGTTGGAGAGGGCAGCATGGCAATCGCGTTCGTCCACCAGTACCTGCGCGGCCTCTAGACCTGCAGCGTGCGGCGCCAGCCGTGCAGGAGGCCGTGCACCGACGCGGCGCCGACGAGCGGTGCCTCCGGGCCCGGCAGCTCCACGGGGTGGAGGATGAACGGCCGGGTCTGCGGGCCGCCGAGCCCACCGTGGAACGAGATGAGCTCTTCGAACGCGCATCCCTCGTCGAGATCCGGGTCGTAGAAGCTTCCGATCATCAGGTCGCCGACGTGCGGGAACCCGTCGGTGCGCAGCAGGTGACCGGGGGCGCCCGCGGAGAAGCTCGCGAGCGGGTCGTCGCCCTCGACACGGCCCTCGGCGAGGTAGCGGACACCGCTCGCTCCGAGAGCGAGCGGGCCCTGCTTCGAGGAATGGACGAGGATCCAGCCGATATGCGGGTGCTCGCGCAGCGCGGGGAGGAGGCGGGGGTGGCGCTCTTCGATCTCCTCCATCGTGAGGCGGCGCTTCTCCTCCATCAGGTAGACGAGGCCGAGGTTCCCGGAGCCGAGCACGATCGCCTGGCGGTCCTCGGTCGGGCCTGTTCCCTTCTCGTCGTACTTTGCGGCCATGTCGGTGCGACCGGTTGCCTCCCCGAGGGCCAATGTCGCCATGCTCGACTGCTCGTCGCCCCCGGCGATCCCGGTGACGCTCGCCGCCTCGAGCGAGCGGCCGACGAGCTCCTCGAGCGAGTAGCCGTTCCGCTGCTTGAACGTGGCACCCTGCGTCTGCCCGTGGTCCGAGAGGACGACGAGGTGGTAGGGGCGGGGCGCGTAGCGGCGGGCGCGGTCGATCCGCCCGAACTGCTCGTCGAGCTTGCGGAGAGCCTCGAGCGTGTCGGCGCGCTCGAGGCCGGAGTGATGCGCGACCTCGTCGTAGCTCGAGAATGTCGCGTAGACGGCCGGGCGTCCGCGCATCATGTCGGTGAGGACGCCGTAGACGATCAGGTCGCGTACGAACACGCAGAGAGCCGCCCTCACGAGGGGATAGATGCCGCCGCGGTGGCCGCGCGGCTTCACGTCGCGGCGGGCGGCGCGGAGCGCGGAGGTCAGCTCGAGCACGATCTCCCACGTGAACAGGACGAGCGTCCGCGTCACGTTGAACCCGTTCGCGAAGAAGGCGCGGTATCCGGGGTTCGCGCGCTTCTCGGCGCTCATCCGGCTGACGGTCAGGATCACCTCGTCCGCCTCGCCCGACAGCAGGTTGCCACGGCTCGAGCCGCCGTCCCTCAACAGCCCGATCCCGGTGGAGCGCTCGCGCTCGATCTCCTCGCAGTCGGCCGGGCCCGAGCAGGCGATGACCTTCCCGGTCGGCTTGTCGACCCACCGGAACGCGGGCATGTCGTCGTTCGACCCGAGCAGGATCCCGGCCTGGCTCGCGCCGGTCTGCGAGGAGAGGTCCGGCTCCCATTCGACGAGCCGATGGGTCGAGGACTGGAGCCACGACGCCATCGTGATTGCGTTTCCGTCCCGCATCGCGCGGCGAAGCACCGGGAGCGCGAGCCCGTCGATCTCGAGGAAGATGATCCCGGGAATGTCCGTCTTCGTGATCTCACCCTGCCGGCGGGCGATGCGCTGCACGACCCTGAGCGCGTACGTGTCGTCGTCGTTCGTTCCGGCGAGAACCTCGAGGACCTCGCTCACGGCCGAGGCGACGACTGCCGCGACGAGCGCCCACCAGGCGTTCGTCACCTTGATCGCGCTCGGAGCGACCTTCGAGGCGACGACGAGCATCGCAGCGTCGGCGAGCAGGATCAGCACGAACCCGAGGAGCGCCATCAGGGGCAGGCGCAGCGCCGCGATCAGCGGCGGGATCACTGCGTTCAGGATCGCGATCAGGAGCGCCGCGACGACCGCGCCCAGGAACCCCTCGACGGATACTCCCGGGACGATGAGTGCCGCCACGAAGAGCGCCGCCGCCGAGAGGAGCCACGAGAGCAGCACCCGTGCCGGGTTGTACTTCGGCTTCGCCGGCTTCCAGGCCACGCTCTCGCCGAACGGGGGGTTGCCGGCCGTCACGGCCGGTGAAGCTACCAAGGCACGCGGGACGGCATCGTGAACCTCACGTGGCTCGGCCATTCGACCGTTCTGATCGAGCTCGACGGAACGCGGGTCCTGACGGACCCGGTCCTCCGCCGACGCGTCTCCCATCTCGTTCGAGTAGGCCCTGCGCCTGCGACTCCCGCGCCCCCCGACGTGATCCTCATCTCACACGGCCATCTCGACCATCTCGACCTGCCGTCGCTCGAACGCTTCCCCTCGGAGACGCTCGTCGTGGTGCCGCGCGGTCTCGGCTCCCTCGTCACGAAGAAAGGGTTCCGGAACGTGGCCGAGGTCGACGTCGGCGACGAGGTGCAGATCGGCGGCATCGCCGTACGGGCGACCCCGGCGGAGCACGGCGGCGGCAAGGCCGTTCCCGGTCGCGGCCGGGCGACCGTCGGATACGCCATCGCGGGGTCGACGTCCCTGTTCTTCGCCGGGGACACGGATCTCTTCGCCGAGATGGACGGGCTCGTTCCCGCGCTCGATGTGGCGCTCGTCCCGATCTGGGGGTGGGGGCCGACGATCGGCCCCGGGCATCTCGACCCCGAGCGGGCTGCGAGGGCGATCGCGCTGCTCGCGCCGAGGATCGCCGTCCCCATCCACTGGGGAACGCTCCGACCCGTGTACCACTCGCCGAGGGCGCTCTTCCTGCAACGGCCGCTCGAGGCGTTCCTCGCCGCGGCGGCCCGCGAGGCCCCGGCGGTGGACATCCATGTGCTCCGCGCCGGCGAGTCGCTCGAGCTCCCGCGATGAGTTCCTCGCGCCCAACCGGTCAGAGAGGAGATGCGCCGAGAAATCGTGGGCCGGGAGATCGTGGTCTGGGATGCCAGCCCGCTTCCGGCCGAGATGGCCACCGTCGAGGCGCTGGCACGTCTCAGGCTGCTCGCCCGGCGCTGCGGCGTCGAGCTGCGAGTACGCGGCGCCGCTCCCGAGCTCCACGAGCTGATCGACCTGACCGGGCTCGGGGACTTCGTGTCGACGCCGCAGGCGCTCGTGACGAGGCCCTGGTCGTTCAGGCACCAGCCCTGAGCTCCGCCCGGCTCTCGAGGCGGGGCGGAAGCCCGAAAAGCGGGAAGAGCCGCTCGGTGTCGAGGAAGAACGTGAGCTCGACGATGCCCGTGGTCGTCAGCTGCAGCACCTGCAGGGCCCACGGGTCGTACCCCGAGCCCGTCTCGCTCGGCTTGTACTGGCCGAATGCCGGAGCGCCGTTCGCGGATCCTGCGGAGACCAGGAGGGAGCCCTTGCAGCCGATCCCCGGCCCGAACCACCAGGTGAGGACGTCGTCACGGCCGGCGAGCCACAGGTCGAACGGCGGCATCGACTGGATTGCATCCTCACGGATCAGCGACGTGAGCGCCTCGACGTCGTAGGCCTCGAACGCGGCGACGTAGCGCGCCAGCAGCTCCCGGTCGACCTCATCCAACCGGAGCGGCTGCGCCGCGGACAGATCCAGCTCGTCGAGCGTCGCGCGGGCCCTCTGCAGGGCGCTGTTCACGGCGGCGACCGTCGTGTCGAGGAGCTCCGCGACCTCCGAGGCCTTCCAGCGGAGGACCTCGCAGAGGATCAACGCGGCGCGCTGTCGCGGCGGCAGGTGCTGGAGCGCCGCCACGAGCGCGAGACGGACGGAGTCACGAGTTGCGGCGATCTCCGCCGGATCGGAGCCCTGCGCGACGAGCGCATCCGGGACCGGCTCCACGAAGCTCTCGTCCGGGCGCGTTTGCAGATTCGCCAGCACGGGCTCCTGGGCGGGCCCGAGATCCATCGGCCGTGCCCGGCGTTCACGGCTTCCCAGCATGTCGAGGCACACGTTCGTCGCGATCCGGTAGAGCCACGACTTCAGCGCCGAGCGCCCCTCGAACCCGTCGATGCCGCGCCAGGCGCGCACGAACGTGTCCTGAACCGCGTCCTCGGCCTCGAACGGGGAGCCGAGCATGCGGTAGCAGTACGCGGTCAGCTCGCGCCTGTGCACCTCGAGCCTCGCCTCGATCGCGGGCGCGGTGAGAGAGGTCTCGGCCACGTCGACCATCCTAGGGGCTCAGACCGGGGCACCGGCCGAAACTCATCGTTTACGATCCGGGCGATGGACACGTCCGTCATCTGCATCTCGCACACCGAGGGCGCGGACGGCGGTGCCGTCGCGAAGGCGGTCGCCGGCAAGCTCGGCTTCTCGTTCGCCGACGACTCGATCGTCTCCGAGGCTGCCCGAGGCGCCGGGCTCTTCGCGGAGTCCGTCTCGTACGCCGAGCGCCGGGACGCCAAGCGGGCGATCGAGGTCGACTTCGGGCGCATCGAGAAGACCGAGAAGCTCCGGGAGCTGATCAAGACGGCGATCGACGACGTCGCAGACCGGGGCAAGGTGGTCATCGCCTCACACGCCGCGTCGTACGCGCTGGCCGGTCGCGAGGGCGTGCTGCGCGTGTTCGTGACCGCCCCGCTCGATGCCCGCGCTGCCAGGATCGCCGAGGCCGAGGGGCTTGATCCGAAGAGGGCTGCGAGGGAGCTCTCGGAGTCCGACAAGGGCCGCGAGGCCTACCTGCAGCGTTTCTACGGCGTGAAGAACGAGCAGCCGACTCACTACGACCTCGTCGTCAACACCGACAGGCTCGGAAGGGACGCGGCGGCGGCGTTGATCGCGGCCGCAGCCGAGCCCGTGTCGCCAAGGCACGGAACCCCTGCCGCCTAGACTACGGGGGTGACCCCGTGCACAAGCTGCGGCGCGGAGAGCCCGCCGCAGTTCAGCTACTGCGGCTACTGCGGGACTGCACTCGAGCGCGCCGAGCATTCGTCGGCGCCGGTGCACGACACGCGGCGGCAGGTCACGATCGTCTTCTCCGACCTGAAGGGCTCGACTGCCCTCGGAGAGCGGCTCGACTCGGAGGCTCTCCGTCAGGTGATCACCCGGTACTTCGAGGAGATGAGTGCCGCCCTCGAACGGCACGGGGGCACCGTGGAGAAGTTCATCGGCGACGCGATCATGGCTGTCTTCGGCATGCCGACCGCACACGAGGACGACGCGCTCCGTGCCGTTCGCGGCGCGCTCGAGATGAAGGAGCGCCTCGAGGTGCTGAACGTCGAGCTCGAGAAGAACTGGGGCGTCACGCTCGCGAACCGCACGGGCGTCAACACCGGGACCGTGATCGCCTCGAGCGAGGCGGGCACCCGCCAGCGCCTCGTCACCGGCGACACCGTCAACGTCGCGGCCCGCCTCGAGCAAGCAGCTCCGGCACAGGAGGTCCTGATCGGCGAGCCGACCTACCGGCTCGTCCGTGACTACGTCGAGGTCGAGGAGGTGGAGGCCCTCGAGCTGAAGGGGAAGTCGGAGCGCGTACCGGCCTACCGCCTGCTGTCGGTGACCGAGGGCGCCGCCCGGCGCCGCCATACGCTGCTGCCGCTGGTCGGGCGTGAGCGGGAGCTCGCCGTGCTCTCGGGGCTGCTCGACGACGCCGTCGCGCAGCGGACGTGCCTGCTCGTGAAGGTGGTCGCCGACGCCGGAACCGGGAAGTCCAGGCTGATCGAGGAGGTGATGGCGCTTGCAGGCACCCGTGGCGGGATCGCCCTCCGCGGGCGTTGCCTCCAGTACGGGAGCGGGATCACGTTCTGGCCTCTCATCGAAATGGTCGCGGAGGCCGTCGGGATCGGCCGGGAAGACGCGCCCGAGGTCGCGCGCGGCAAGATCGCCGCGCTCGTCGACGACCGGGCCGTGAGCGACAGGGTGGCAGCGGCCGTCGGGCTCTCCGAGGCTCCGTTCCCGCTCGACGAGCTCTACTGGGGCGTCCGCAAGCTCCTCGAGGCGATCGCGGCCGACGGCCCGCTCGTCGCGGTGTTCGAGGATCTCCACTGGGCCGAGCCCGCGCTGCTCGAGATGCTGACGAACGTCGCGCAAGCTTCGACGGGCGCGCCGGTGCTGGTCGTCGGAACCGGGCGGCCCGAGCTCGAGGAGCGCCACCCGGACTGGCCGGAGCTGGACGGGCGCGGCCGAGATCCGGCTCGAGCCGCTCGACGGCGACGCGGTCGATCGGCTGGTCGGGCATCTGCTCGAGGGCACCCTCCCGGCCGAGGTGCTCGCGAGGATCGCCTCCGCGGCGGAGGGCAACCCGCTCTTCGTCGAGCAGCTCGTCGCGATGTTCGTCGACGAGGGTGCCCTGCACCGGCAGGGCGACGGCTGGGTGGCCTCGAAGGACTTCGCCGAGCGGGTGACCGTCCCGGCCTCGATCGACGCGCTGCTCGCGGGCCGCCTCGACCTGCTGCCCCGCGACGAGCTCACCGTCCTGGAATCGGCATCGGTGATCGGGCTCAACTTCCCGGTCGAGCCCGTCGAGGAGATCGTCCCCGCGGCGCTCGTCCCGGTGCGCCCGCACATCGGCCGGGTCGAGTCGCGCGGACTCGTCCGTCAATCCGAGGATGGGGGGCGAGGACGTCTACCGCTTCCACCACATCCTCGTTCGGGACTCGGCGTACAACCGTCTGCCGAAGCGCATCCGCGCGACCCTGCACGCCCGCTTCGCGCGCTGGGGCGAGCGGGTGAACCGGGATCGCGGCCGCGAGCTCGAGTTCCAGGAGATCATGGGCTTCCATCTCGAGCAGGCGCGGCGCTACCTACTCGACCTCGCGCCGCTCGACGAGGAGGGCCGCGAGCTCGGCCGCCGCGCCGCCGGTCACCTCGCCCCCGCCGGCCGCCGCGCGTTCGGCCGCGGCGACATGGCGGCGGCCTCGAATCTGCTGCGCCGCTCGGCCGACCTCCTGCCCGAGGGCTCTCAGGAGCGGCTCGAGCTTCTCCCGGACCTCGGTGAGGCTCTGATGGAGATCGGCGAGTTCGACGACGCGCGCACGTGCCTCGACGAGGCTGTCGCCGGGGCGGCCGAGCTCGGGAACGAGACGCTGGAGGCAGACGCCGTTCTCACCCGGCTCCGGGTGGCGCACTACACCCTCGACGACCTCGACGACTGGCGAGTCGAGGTGCAGCGCGAGACAGATCGCCTGATCCCGGTGCTCGAAGCGGCGGGCGCCTCGTCGGTGCTGGCGAAGGCCTGGTTGATGGTCGCGTTCGTCCACGCGACGATCTGCCACTGGCAGGAGGCGGCCGACGCGCTCGAGCGGGCGATCACGCACGATCGTGAGGCCGACGATGCCCGGAAGCTCGCCCGCCATTCGGCGTCGTACGTGATGGCGCTGAGCGAGGGGCCGACTCCCGTGCCGGTCGCGATCGAGCGCGCCGAGGAGGTGCTCGCCTACGGGCTGGTCGATCGCGGAGCGGAGGCGATCATCATGCTCTCGATCGCCCCGCTGCATGCGATGTCCGGCGAGTTCGATCGCGCCCGTGAGCTCACCGAGGCGGCGATCGACGTCCTCCGGGATCTCGGCGCCAACGTCACTGCCGCGCGGACGTCCGACGCGACGGCCCGGATCGAGCTCCTGGCCGGCGACCCGGAGGCCGCGGAGGCGAAGTTGAGAGTCGACTACGACGCGTTGACGGCCATGCACGAGCGCTACGTCCTCCCGAACATCGCGGCACTGCTGGCAAAGACGCTCGTGGAGCTCGGGCGCCTCGACGAGGCGGGCGAGATCGCCGACGTGGTCGCGGACCTTGCCGCGGACGACGACGTGGAGGCGCAGACCGTGCTGTGCGCAGTCCGGGCCCAGCTCGCAGCTGCCGGCCGCCGGCCGGAGGAGGCGCGGCTGCTCGCACGACAGGCAGTCGAGCTGGCCGCGCAGACCGACGCCCCTGTGCTGAAGGCAGACACGCTCCTCGAGGTCTCGAGCGCCCTCGACGACTCCGACGGCGAGCGGGACGCCGCCCTCGCAGAGGCGCTCGACCTCTACGACCGCAAGCGACATCTCGTCGGCATCGGCCGCGTCAATGAGGCGCTGGCCGGACGCTCGGTCGTCGGCTGAGTACCGGCTAGCCGATGAAGCGGGGGTCGCCGAACCCCGTGCCTTGCACGAGCAGGGTGATGGTGCCCGAGTCGTAGTCGCGAGTGGGGTCGTTCGGGTCGGCAAGAACGCTGATCACGCAGGAGCGCCAGCCCTGGGGGAACGTCGGCCCGGGCAGGCACTTCGGGACGATGTGTCGTGACCCCGTCCTCTCGTCGAGCGTCCAGAGCGGATTCGGGTTGTCGAAGCTCGGCGTCTCGCCGGGCTTGACGTTCGAGAGCCATGCTTCGTCCGGCAGGGTCTCGTTCGGGAAGTAGAGCTTCACGAGCGTGGGCTTCGAGAGCCGGGGCACGTCGACGTTCGCAAGCTTGGTGCGGTAGCTGTTACCGACGGGTGCCGGGTTCACCCCCACGGCGAGCGGCGTACACGGGAGATTCAGGTCGGCGGCCGCCGCAGAGGGTGACGGAAGCGCCGTGATCTGCTGCTCGAACTCCGCGCTCAGAGCCGTCGGCACCTTGCGACAGCTCCCGCGGTTCGCGGCATCCGTCGAGGCAAGCACCTTCGCCGAGGCTCCGGTGAGGATCGGCTGCGGCGCCCCGGGGCCGACGCGGAGGGCGAAGCCCACCCGGATCGACTGGTTCTGGGCCAGATGCGGCGAGACGCTGGCGCTCACGAAAGCCTTGGCGACGCCTCCGCTCCGGACGTTCCCGAAGTCGCAGACCACGTTCGCCGTGGCGGGGGTGACCTTGCCGCATCCCCGAGCCGACACGATGGACAGGCCCTTCGGGAAGTGAAGCGAGACGCGCGTCCTCGGGAGCGTCACCGGGCTGAGGTTGCGGAACGTCGCGACTGCCAGGGCGGGCTCGCCGGCGGACACGGCGCCAGGAACGAGCTGAACGGTCAGCGTCGCGCTGGGCGCGGCCGATCCGGAGCCCACGAGCGCACAGAGACCGATGGCAGCCGCCAACGTTCCCAGCCACAAACCCCGCCCAAGACCAGACATCCGGAAGCGCAGACTACTGCCTGGCGGCGAATTCGCAAAACGGGAACCGCATCAGCCGTTCCGGGCGCTCTCGCGGCGGAGCCTGCCCGCCATCACCTTCATCACGATCTCGGCGAAGTAGGGCGTCTCCTGGACGAGGAACCAGAACCGCCGCTTGTCGATCCCGACCACCGTCGTGTCCGTCACGGCGACGGCCGTCCCCGAGCGCGGCTCTCGCTCGATCACGGCCATCTCGCCGAAGAGGCCGCCCGGACCGAGGGTTTCGACCACCCGGCCGTCGATCGAGAGCGTGACGCTCCCGCTCGAGACGACGTACATGTGCTCGGCCGGGTCGCCCTGGGCGAACACGGTTGCTCCCGCGGGATACTCCTCGCTCTCGCCGCTCCGCTGGAGCAGCCCGATGTATCTCTCCTGAACGTCCGCCTCAGACACTGCCGACAGGCAAGGCTAGAGCGGCCCGCCCGCCCGCGCGAGTCGATCTGGTGAACATCGTGAGTCGGTCCTGTGGTGCCCGATCCTGGGCGCCGGCGTTCTCTACGCACTCATTGCTCGGCGACGATCTTCGCGACCGAGTCGAGCAGCTTCCAGGCGACCGAGGCGTTCCCCTCGACGACGGGCCGGAAGTCCCACGGAGCGAGGCCCCAGCACTTGAGCGGCGTGTCTGCCGTGACCGTGGCCGTGCGGGGAAGGTCGGCGATCAGCGCGATCTCGCCGAAGTAGTCGCCGGGCCCGAGGGTGCGCTTCTCCTCTCCGGCGACGGTCACCCGGGCGGTGCCGCTCTCGATCACGAAGAAGCCGACACCCTTCTTCCCTTCCTCGGTCAGGGCGTCGCCCGCGTCGACTCGCTTCTCCGACATCGCCTGGGCGATCCGCTTCAGATCCCTCCCCTTGAGGTCGGAGAAGAGGGGGACGTGCTCGAGGAGGTTGACCGGTGCGTCCGCCACGGCTCGATTCTAGGGGGTGCACGCCCGGCAGGGAAGGGCTGAGCCGACGCGAACCGGGTCCAGTGCCTCCTCCGCTCACCTCGCAGCAGGCTGCTGCCCGCGACAGCTGGCAGGGACGGTGGAACCTGCCGATTCTCCTCGCGGCGTTCGTTCCGCTCTTCCTCACCTCGCCCGAAAGCCGTGCCGTTCAGGTCGGCGTGGGGGTCGGCTCGTGGCTCGTCTTTCTCACGGACCTGGTCGTCCAGCTCAGGATCGACCGCTCCTACCTTCGCCGCCGCAACGGGAAGATCGACCTCGTGATCGTGATCCTGACCTTTCCCTTCTATCTCATCTCCGGGGTCAGCGGCGGCTCCGCCGTGCTGCTTCTCGCTCGGCTCGGCCGCGTCGCGCGCGTGCTCATGGCGACCAAAGGGCTGCGCCGCTTCGCGGCCCGGCTCGGGAAGGTGGCGGTGATCGCCGGCGCGGTGGTCGTGCTCGCCTCGCTCGCGGCATACGAGGCCGAGCATCCGACGAACCCCGGCTTCGCGACGATCGGGGACGCCTTCTGGTGGGGCCTCGTCACGCTGACGACGGTCGGCTACGGGGACATCGTTCCGAAGACCCACGCCGGGCGGTTCGCGGGCATCGCGATCATGTTCACGGGCGTCGCGGTGCTGGGAGTGCTCGCCGGCTCGCTGGCGGATCTCTTCAAGCTCGGCGAGGAGCAGCCGGTCGAAGCGGGCCGGGACGCTCCCGCCTACGAGGAGCTCGCCGCCCTCCAGGCCGAGCTTCGTCAGCTCGAGGCACGGATCGGGAACGTGGCCGAGCGCCTCCGCGCCGGCTAGACACTAAATCACGAAGCGGCCGTCGGCGTAGATCACCTTCGCGCGACCGTTCTGGAGCGTGGCGGTGGCCGTTCGCCTCGCGGTCGAGACGATATCCGTGTGGACCGACGACTCGTTGAACCCGAGACGCCGCCAGTCACGCCTAGTCTGGGCGACCACGTCGCCCCGAAACGCCTCCTTGTAGGCGTTGCCGACGGCGAGGTGGAAGTTGCCCTGAGGCCCGCCGCGGTTCTCGTCGAAGAGCGTCTCTCCCATGTACCGCGTGATCGGGCTCAGCCGTCCATCCGTGAGAGAGATCTCGCCGACCCGGGCGGCGCCCTCGTCGCTCGCGATCATCGCGCGGAGCAGATCCTCGTTGCGCCTGGCGGTTGCCTCGACGACCCGTCCCCGCTCGAAGGTGAGCCGGATCCCGTCGATCAGGCTCCCGTAGCGGTGGAGCGGCTCGGTGAACGTGACCGTTCCCTCGGTGGCGCGCGCGTCCGGCGTCGTGAAGACCTCGAAGCTCGGGATGTTCCGGCCGGTGCCGCCGAGCCAGCAGCGGTCGGCGCCGACCGTGAACGTGACGTCGACGCCCTCGCCCTCGACGTGGAGGCGCTCGATCTCCAGCCGATCGAGCCGTCGCTTGATCCGGCCTATCTCCCTGAAGGTCTCGCGCCAGCGGCGAATCGGGTCCGGGTCGTCGAGGAAGCACGCGGCGGCGATCTCACGCCAGTACGCCTCGAACGAGAGGCCGGCCTCCTTCGCCATTGCCGGGGTGCCGTAGAGCGCGAGCGTCCAGGTGTAGCGCCCCTCCGCCTCCTTCCGCGCGATCCAGTCGCGGAAGGGCCGGATCGTGCGCCGTCCGACCAGGGCCTTGTCGGGATCGATCCCGTCGAGCTCGCGCGGATCGCTCGTCGACAGGATCGAGACGCGGTGGTCGATCGTCGCCGCGAGGCCCCGGTAGTACGCGCGGTGAAACGTCGAGAGCTGCTCCATGCTCGCAAGCTCGAGCGCAGAGCGACCGGCGCCGCTCGGCGAGTAGTCGCCGATGAGAGTGCCGCCCGAACGCAGGATGGCGTCGCGAATCGCGACGTACAGCGGCTTCGCATCGTCGCTCGCCGACACGAGCACGACGTCGCCCCGGGAGATCCCCTTGCCCGCGCCGAGGGCGAAGTCGACGAGTATTCGCGCGTAGCGATCCAGGGTTTCCGCGGAGAGCCGGAAGGGCACTGCGAGACACTACACGCGTGAATCGAAGGGCTCATACACCCTTGGCCGTTTGCTAGCTGTTTGCCGACGAGGCGGCGCCATCATTCCCGAAAGGCACACTTCCAGTTATGGGGGATGAGGGGCAGGACAGCGTGACTGGGGACAAGGTGACTACGACTCGCTCGACGACGGGGACCGATCCGCGCGACGACTGGCTCGGCGACAAGGGCGGCGACGAGCTCGAATGGTTCCCGGACGCCCCCTCCGCCGCTGCGCCTCACAGGCCGCCCTCCGGAGAGGCCGTCGGCCGCTCGAGCGCAGAGCCGCCGCCCTCGGCGAAGACGATCCGGCGCCGCCGGGAGATCGCGATCGTCGTTGCCGTGGTGCTCGTCGTCGTGGCTGCCATCATCGCGATCGTCGCGATCGGGGGAACCGGCGGCAGTTCCGGCTCGCCCGCGACGAGCGTCTCCACCCCGCAGGAGACGACCCCCGCGACGACGCCGGCGACGACGCCGACGACCACGGCGACTGTCTCGACGACCACTGCGGCGACCGGGACGGATACAACCACGACGACGACCACCGCGACGACGACGACCGCGACGACTCCCTCCGTGCAGGTGACGCTGCCCGCTGCGGGCAAGCTCAAGCCGGGTGACACGGGCCCGGAGGTGGTGGCGCTCCAGAACGCGCTCCTGGGGCTCGGCGCCGCCGGGGTCACGGTCGACGGCAACTATGGGCCTGCGACGCAGTCCGCGGTGGTCGCCTTCCAGCAGGCGCACGGGCTCACGGCGGACGGCGTCGTCGGTCAGGAGACCGCCACGGCGATCAACTCCGCGCTCGCAGCGCAGGGCTAGCACCTGCCGGATCTGCTCTAGTCCACCGAGGATGACGTGGGGCGCGCTCATCTGGAAGAACCTGCTGCGCCGGCCTGCCCGCACCGTCTTCACCGCCGCCGGAGTCGGGCTCGGGGTCGGGCTGATCGTCGCGCTCCTCTCGATCACGAGCGGCGTGCACAGGACGGCCGACGACCTCACACACGTCGGGCGGGCTGACTTCGGGCTCTACCAGGCCGACGTGACCGACTTCACGCGCTCGCTGCTTCCAGAATCCCTCGCAGACAAGGTCGCGTCCGATCCGGGCGTCGCTGCGGTCTCGAAGGTGAAGCTCCTCATCGTCGACGGGCTCTTGGTCTTCGGCTTCGATCCCTCGGAGTTCGCCTACAAGCGGCTCGTTGTCACCGAGGGGGCCCGCGGCGGCGCGATGGCCGGGGACCACTCCGGCAAGCATCTCGGCGAGGAGCTGTCGCTCGACGGCCACAGCTACCGCGTCGCCGCGATCTATCACTCCGGGGACCGGTTCGAGGACCTGGGTGTCGTCCTCCCGCTGAAGGACGTCGAGAAGCTCGCGGGAAGGAACGAGGTGACGTCGATCGGAGTCGACGTGAAGCTCGGCGAGAACGTGAATCAGGTGGCGCAGCGGCTGCAGGCGCGGTACCCGGGCATCGCGGCGATCACGGAGCCGGGGCAGGCGATCAAGGTCGACACCTCGAGCCGCCTGATCATCTCGACCGGGTGGATCGTCTCGATCCTGGCGCTGATCGTCGGCGGGATCGGCGTCACGAACACGATGGCGATGTCCGTCTTCGAGCGGACGCGCGAGATCGGGATCCTCCGTGCGCTCGGCTGGCCGGTCTCGAGGATCGGCCTGATGATCGTGTCCGAGGCCGTCGGGATCTGCCTCATCGCCCTCGGGGTCGGATGCGCGCTCGGAGTGATCGCCGCTCAGGTCTTCGTGGCCCACAGCGCGCTCGACGGGCTGATCAGCCCGACCTATACCGCGGCGACGTTCGCGTGGGGGCTCGCGTTCGCGCTCGGTGTCGGGCTCATCGGCGCCCTGTATCCGACGTGGCGCGCCGTCAGCCTCGCGCCGATCGAGGCGCTGCGGCACGAGTAGCCCCATCGGCGCGCACGACCCCGTCCCGAAGGCGGAGCGTGCGGTCGGCATGCGCGGCGACGGTGTCGTCGTTCGTCACGAGGAGGATCGTCATCCCGTGCTGGGCGAGGAGCGCCTGCAGCAAGTCGAGCACCTGCACGCCGGTCGCCGTGTCGAGCGCTCCGGTCGGCTCGTCCGCGAGCAGCAGCCGCGGCTCGTTCGCGAGCGCTCGTGCGATCGCCACCCGCTGGCGCTCCCCGCCGGAGAGCACGGACGGGCGGGCGTCTGCTCTCCCGCCGAGCCCGACCTCCTGCAGGAGCTCTCCGGCGCGCGTCTCGCGCTCGCGCCGCGGGCGCCGGCCGAACATCGCCATCTGCACGTTCTCCGAGGCGGTCAAGGTGGGGAGGAGGTTATGGGCCTGGAACACGAACCCGACCGTGGCGGCACGGTAGCCCGAAGGGCTTTCGAGCCGTGTCACATCGGCTCCGTCGACCGTGATCGAGCCGGCGTCGGGCGTGTCGAGCGCGCCGATCAGGTTGAGGATCGTGCTCTTGCCGGAGCCCGACGCTCCGGTGAGAGCGACGAGCTCGCCGGGAGCGACGTCGAACGAGACGTCTCTGAGCGCCGGGATCCGTCCGCCCTCGAAGGCCTTCCGCACGCCCACGACCGCAACGGCGGCGCCCGTCAATGCGGTGTCACGCGATAGCCGATCACCTTCGTCGTCGGTCCCGACTTCACGATGAGCCGGAACGTCAGCGGGATCCCGCGCGACTCCGCAGGCCAGATCACGAAGTCGTGGAAGGTTCCCTTGAAGGGGAACGCCTTGATGTCCCTGGTCGTGCTCCCGAACTGGATGGGGTGCGTCTGGCCGATCGGGTCGACGATCTGGGCCGTGAGCGTTGCGGCAGCGGGTTTTCCGTCGCGCTTCACGGTCACGGAGTAGCTCCAGCGGGTCTTGACCTTCGGGCTGTGGCCCGGCGCGGCGAGCAGGATCTTCGGCGGGGCAGCGGCCGTGACCAGACCACCTGCAGCCACGAGCCCGGCGGCGTGGGCGACGAGGTTCATCGCACTCGCGACCGTATCAGGCCCGGTGGTAGCTGAGGGTCCGGCTGAACCCGCCCAGGTAGCCGGCTCCCGCCTGGTTGATGCTCATGGCGACGCGGATGAGCGAGGTACCGCGCGGGAGGCGTGCGGCGGCGAAGATCGCCCCCGACTTCGAGTTGAGCTTGGCCTTCGCAACCGTCTCCCAGCGGTTGCCGGGGAGGAGACGCTGGAGTTGCACGGTCTTGCCGACGAACGAGCTCGCCGCGACCGCACGTGTCGTGAAGCGCTTGCCGGTGATCACCCTGAGGGAGAGCGCCGGGCGGACGCCGATCGTCACGGGCGAGCTCGAGCCGTCTGGCGCCTTGCCCTGGTAGGACGTCTGGACCTGCGGGCGGGCCTGGAAGGACCAGGTGCCTCCGGCCCCGGTGACGGCCGTTCCGAGAGTCGAGGCCGAGGTCTTCCCGTACTGCGTCTGGACGATGGAGACCGTCACGCCCGACTGCCGCGTCGCGATCGTGCCGGAGAGCGTCGCCTGCGCCCCGTAGACGACCTGCGTCGTGGAGGACTGGAGCGTGATCGCGGGAATCGTCGTGAACGTGACGTCGCTGCCGCGGGCCGTCCCGGCGCGGCTCTGCGCGACCAGCTGGTAGTGGTACGTCGTGCCGGCGGTGAGGCTCGTGATCGCCGCCGAGACACCGGTGGCCGCCGTCCCCGAGCCGGCGCTCTTCGCCGCGGTCTTCGAGCCGTACGACGTCGTGGGGCCGTACTCGAACCACCACGTGGTCGGGTTGCCGCTCGGGTTCACCGAGCCGGTGAGAGTCGCTCCTGACGTGGACGCCCCCTGCGCGGAGCCGGTGAGCACGACCGGCGGTCCGGCGCTGCCGAAGCTGAGGTCGCCGCCGAGTGTCGTTCCGGCGGAGCTCGACGCGACCAACCGGAAGTGGTGGACGCCGCCGCCGAGGCCGGACACGGTCGCGGAGACGCCGATCGTCCTCTTGCCCGATCCCGCCGTCGCGGCCGCGGTCTTCGACCCGTAGGTCGTCGAGGTGCCGTACTCGAAGTAGTAGGTCGTCGCCAGGCCGTTCGGGTTGACCGTGCCGTTCAGCCTGGCGCTCGCTGCGGTCAGGTTCGTCGCAGCCTTCGTGGTGACGGCGGGCGCGGTCGCCGACGGCGGTGCCGAGGTCGCGGTGAAGCTCACGTCGGCGCCCTCCGTGGTTCCGGCGGCGCTCGTGGCGTCGAGGCGGAAGTGATAGGCCTGGCCGGCCTGGAGGCCGGAGATCGCCGCCGAGACGTTGATGGCGGCGCTCCCCGATCCGGCGTCCGCGACCGCCGTCTTCGAGCCGTACCTGATGTCCTTCCCGTACTCGAAGAAGTACGTCGTCGCCTGGCCGTTCGGGTTGACGGAGCCGGTCAGCGTCGCCCCGGACGAGGTGACGCCCGACGCGGCGGTGGTCGTGGCCGACGGCGCCGCCGAGGTCGTGAAGATCCCGTCGACGCCGTTCGTCGTTCCCGCCGAGCTCGTAGCGACGATGCGGTAGTGGTAGGTGGTACCCCCGGTCAGGTCGGTGAGGTTCGAGGAGACGCCGATGTTGGCGCTCCCGGCGCCCGCATTCGCGACGGGGCTCTTCGTCCCGTAGCTCGTCGTCTTGCCATAGTCGAAGTACCAGGTCGTGGCGGCCCCGTTCGGGTTGACGGTTGCGCTCAGGGTCGCAGTTGTCCCCGCAAGTGCGGTGACCGGGCCCGTGATCGCGGTCGGGGCCGTCGCAGCCTGCGCGATCGCCGTCACGCCAAGCACCAAGGCGGCTACCGCACCGGCCGGCACGAGTCTTCTCGTCGTGTTCACAACCGTCCTCATCGGTTCAGTAGGAGTACCCGGAGCTCGTGAGGAGGATGCAAGGAAACGCAAAAGGTTAGATGTCCTCGAGCTCGCGGAGGGCAGTGACGGCCTCCTCGACCGACCAGCAGACACGCCCTGCGGAAGCGATCGCGCCCGTGACGAACAGGTTCATCCCGTCGCCGGGGACGAGGCCGCGGCGACGCTCGAGTCGCAGGTCGGTGACCAGCCCGACGATCCCGCGGTAGTGCGGGTCGCCGCTCGCGACGAGCTGGGCGAACAAGCCGATCTCCGCCGCGGTGCCGTCGTCGACCATCGGGCCGTCGAGCCAGGCGAGGAGGGCGTTCGACGCGCGCAGCCCTGCGCCGTCCACCCGATAGATCTCCTCGGGAGTGAGCTCGGCGATCGCGTCGAAGTTCTCGTGGGGGACGAAGACGTCGAGGCCGCCGGCGCGGAGCGAGGCGGCGAGGCCGTCGAGCCAGGCCCGCTCGGCCTGCGAGAAGAGCGGGCCCGCGAGGTAGACCTGCACGAGGCCTAGCCCCTCTCGAGATCGGTCAGCTGAAGGCCGCCGTGCTCGCACACCGGTGTGGGCGGCGAGATCGGCGCGATGAGGGTGCCGCCGCCTGAAGGGGAGACACGCAGACTGTAGGCCGTGCGCTCGCACTGCGAGCCCGTGACCGGCTCGCCCGGGCCCGGGATGTCGGGTGAGAAACGTGCGGTGAGCGTCGCCGTGCCGGACGCCGGGGAGAGGGAGATCTTCGGCGCGGCCGGCGTCCCCTGCGGCCCGACGAACATCGCCGTCGTGGGGAGCCCGCGGCCTGCCGCGTCGAGGAGCCTGACGACGGGGCGGCCGGTGACGAAGCACGCGACGGGGCCGGTGTTCTTCAGACGCAGGCGATAGACGATGTTGCCCGCGCCGGCGCTGCCCGGGATCACCTTGAAGGTGCCGGAGAGCATCGCTCCGGTGCACGCCCTGGAGGTCGGCGACGCGGCGGATGCGGTAGCGGTGAGCGCCGCCAGCATTGCCGTTGCTGCGAGCAGGTTGACAAGACTCGCCACGATTTCGAGGATAGCCTCGCGGCCGGAGGCCGGACTCCGCCAGACCTGGGCCGGGTGTCCGAGGCGAGGCGCTGCGACGGCGTAGGCTGCGGCGATGCTCGAGGAGGCGATCCACCTCGGCGACAACATGCGCCTGCTGCCCCGGCTTCCCGCCGCGGCGTTCCGGCTGATCTACCTCGACCCGCCCTTCAACACCGGCCGGGAGCAGGTCCGGGTCCGGCTGGCGACCGACGCCGATCCGGACGGCGACCGCACGGGATTTGCCGGGCGGAGCTACCGGACGACGGTCCTCGGCAAGGCCGCCTACCCGGACACGTTCGACGACTACCTGGGCTTCCTCGAGCCGCGGCTCCGCGAGGCTCACCGCCTGCTCCGGCACGACGGCACGCTCTATCTCCACCTCGACCCGCGCGAGTCGCACTACGTCAAGGTGCTCCTCGACGGGATCTTCGGACGCGAGTGCTTCCTCAACGAGATCGTGTGGGCCTACGACTACGGCGCGCGCACGAAGCGGCGCTGGCCGGCGAAGCACGACACGATCCTCGTGTACGTGAAGGACCCCGGGGCGTACTACTTCGACGGCGAGGCTGTCGATCGCGAGCCGTACTTGGCGCCGGGCCTGCAGACGCCGGAGCGCGCCGCGCGGGGAAAGCTCCCGACCGACGTGTGGTGGCACACGATCGTCTCGCCCACCGGCCGGGAGAAGACCGGCTATCCGACCCAGAAGCCGCTCGGCGTGCTGCGGCGCATCGTCCAGGCCTCCTCGAGCGAGGGCGACTGGTGCCTCGACGCGTTCGCGGGCAGCGGCACTCTCGGCGCCGCCGCCCTCGAGCTCGGCCGCCGCCCCGTCCTCTGCGACTCGAGTGCCGAGGCGGTCGCGGTGATGAACGATCGCCTCTTGCTGCCCGTGCGGCCGGTCGAGGCGGCGGTCCGGACGGTGCCGTAGCTCAGGCCGAGACGGTCGCGCTGCCCCGGATGACCTTGTGCACCGGGTGGAAGCTCGGCGAGATCTCCATCCCCTCCGGGGCGGCAGGGATGATCTCCTCCTCCGCGAACGCCGCGAAGGCCTCGGGCGACTCCCACAGGTCGACGACATAGACGCTCCCGTCGGCGTCGATCGCTGCGATGTGCGTCACCACCGGGTGACCCGACCCGTCACCGGAGTGCGAGGGGATCTCCGCCACCATGCGGTCGTACTCGGCAGTATCGATCGGGGTCCGCGTCTCCATGATCACGTTCCCCTGCGTACCGGCTCCCTGCGGGATCATCGCGTGGAGCGGCATGACCTCGGGCGGTCCCATCACGACTCCCGCTTCCGCGAGCGCGGCGCCGACCTTCTCCTCGAAGAAGCTGTTGAGCTTCTCCTCGGACTCCCACACGTCGATCATCACGACCCCGTCGGGGCTCTTGCCGGCCACGTGGAAGATCAGCCCGTCGGGGGCGTCCGCGTCACCTTCGATCCCCATGATCTCGTTCACCTGCTCGTACTGCTCGAGGGTCCCACCAGGGGCCTCCATCCTGACCAGGATCGCCATCGTCTCTCCTTCGTTTGGGGGCGGTGCCGAGAGCTCTCGGCCATCATCCTCCTTTCGCCTCGCCGCCGAAAGTCCGAGGCGTTACGCCTGGGTTACAGTCAAGTGATGCCCGGGATTCGCGAGCTTGTGGAGGCCCGCGGGGGCGAGACCCTCGAGCTGTGGGCGAAGACGATGAACCCGCAGTTCGCGCGGGTGCTCAAGACGATCGGGTTCGACCGGACCTGGGCCCGCGCCGAGGGCGCCTACCTGTGGGACGCGAAGGGGAGCCGATATCTCGACATGCTCGGGGGCTTCGGGATGTTCAACGTCGGGCGGTCGAACCCGCGCATCCGGGCCGCGCTCGTCGACGCGCTCGAGCTCGACCTGCCGGGTGGCGTCCAGCTCGGCGTCTCGCCGCTCCCGCCGCTCCTCGCCGAGGCGATCCTGGCACGCACGCCGCCCAGGCTCGAGCGGGTTCTCTTCGCCAGCAGCGGCACGGAGGCCGTCGAGGCTGCGCTCAAGCTCGGTCGCGCCGCGACCGGCCGTCCGCGAGTGCTCTCGCTCGAGCACGCCTTCCACGGGCTGACGCTCGGCTCGCTGTCGGCCAACGGCAACGCCGAGTTCACGAGCCGCTTCGGCCCGCTCCTGCCCGGTTTCGCCCGCGTGCCGATGGGCGACCTCGATGCGCTCGAGCGGGAGCTCGCCCGCGAGGACGTCGCCGTCTTCCTGGTCGAGCCGGTGCAGGGAAAGGGCGTGTACCTGCCGCCGGACGGCTACCTCGCGGCAGCACAGGAGCTCTGCCGGAGATTTGGGACCCTCTTTGCCGTCGACGAGGTGCAGACCGGCTTCGGGCGTACCGGCAAGCTCTTCGCCTTCGAGCACTGGGGCCTCGATCCCGACCTCGTCACCGTCGCGAAGTCGCTCTCGGGCGGCTACGTCCCGGTCGGGGCCCTCGTGATGTCGAGAGCCGTCCACGAGGCGGTGTTCGACTCGATGGAGAACGCGTTCAGCCACGGCTCGACGTTCGCACCCAACGAGCTCGCGATGGCCGCCGGCCTCGCGACGCTCGCCGAGATCGACGAGCAGGGCCTCGTCGAGAAGGCCTCGAGGCTCGGAACGAAGCTGCTCGACCTCACGAAGCCGCTCGTCGACCGGTATCCGGTCGTGCGTGACGTGCGCGGGCTCGGGCTCATGTGGGCGATCGAGTTCGGCGAGCCGGCCACGAGGGCGCGATCGTACCGCTGGGTCGAGCGGCTCCAGCCCGGCCTCTTCTCCCAGTTCGTGGTCGTGCCGCTCTTCCGCGACCACCGTGTCCTCATCCAGGTCGCCGGGCACGGGCTCCAGGTGATCAAGGGGCTGCCACCCCTGGTCGTGACCGAGGACGACCTCGAGGAGTTCGCTTCGGCGCTCGACGCGACGATCGCCGGCGCCTCCCGCGTCCCGCGCTCGATGGCCGGGTTCGCGCTGACGGCCGCAGGCATCCGCTGATCGCGCCGGCTGTCGCCGGCCGCCTCGGCGCGGCGCTCGTGGCGCTCGCCGCAGGCGCCGCCGGGGTGGTGGTCGCGGTCGAGCTTCTCCGCTCTCAGCCGGGCCCCGTGGGCTCGGGCGCGGCCGTCGTGGTTCCGACAGCCCCGGCCGCCACGATCGAGGGGGGCCGGATCCCGACGCCGACGACCCCGGGATACCCCTCGCCGCCTCCTGGAGCGGTCGTCTTCGCGCGCGAGGCCGATACGAATGTCCTCGGGCTCGCCGTTGTCCCGGGAGGAGCACGTCCGCTCACCCGCGTCTCGGTCGTGAACGGCCAGGGGGGTGGGCAGACCGGACTCTCGGTGTCGGCGGCCGGCACCGCGCTCGAGCCGTGCGGACCGGGCTGCTACCAGGGGCACGTTCCCGCGCGGCTCCTTCGCGGCAAGGTGGAGGTGAGCCTCGGGGGCCGTACCTACCCCATCGAGCTGCCGTCGACCCTCGACCTGAGGAGCGGCGCCGCCACCATGACGCGGGCGACGAAGGTCTGGCGGGCGCTCCAGACGCTCGTCTGGCACGAGCGGCTCGCGGCGAGCCCGACCGACGCCCTCTACACGGTGTACCGCGCCGTCGCACCCGATCAGCTCTCCTATACGATCTCGCGCCGCTCCTCGACGATCATCATCGGGACGAAGCGGTGGGACAGGCCGACTCCCACGGCGAAGTGGGTGGAGTCGGCCCAGGTGCCCCCGATCCGACAGCCGGTCCCCTTCTGGGCGGCGGTGGTCAACGCCCGGATCCTCGGCGAAGGGGTGGTGAGCGGAAAGCCGGTCTCGATTATCTCGTTCTTCGACCCGGTCACGCCAGCCTGGTTCGAGGCGCGTGTCGAGAACTCGAGCGGCCGCACGATCGTCCTCGACATGACCGCCGTCGCGCACTTCATGCATCACGTCTACGGGCCGTTCGACGCCCCCTTCGAGTTGCACCCGCCGACCGAGGCATAGGATCACGGCATGGCGGTTCCGGTTCTCGACCCTCAGGTCGCCGAGGCTCTCCGCAAGGCGGCCGAGTCCGGCGCGCCGGCGATCGAGACGCTGACGCCCGAGGAGAACCGGGCGAACTACGAGAGGATCTGCAAGGAGCAGGTCGGGCCGGTCGACGAGGTGCACTCGGTCGAGGACGCCGATGCCGACGGCGTGCCCGTGCGGATCTACCGGCCGACCGACTCGACCGAGCCGCAACGGGCGCTCGCCTACTTCCACGGCGGCGGATTCGTCGTGGGCAGCGTGGAGACACACGACGGGACCGCCCGTGCGCTCGCCCGTCGCGCGGACTGCATCGTCGTGTCCGTCGACTACAGGCTCGCGCCGGAGCACCCCTACCCGGCGGCGCTCGACGATTGCTGGGCGGCGACGAGGTGGCTGATCGAGAACGCCGAGAAGCTCGGGATCGACCCCGGTCGGATCGGCGTCGGCGGCGACAGCGCCGGCGGCACGCTCGCGACGATCGTCGCACGCAAGGGCCGCGATGCCGGGACGCCGTTCGCGGTCCAGCTCCTGATCTATCCCGTGACGAGCAGCCGCCAGGACGCTCCTTCGTACTCGACGTACGCCTTCGGCTACGGCCTCACGCGCGATGCGATGGGCTGGTACTGGCGGCAATACATCGGCGACCACGACGGCAGCACCGATCCGGACATCTCACCGTTGGCGCTTCAGGACCTCTGCCGGATGCCGCCGGCGATCGTGATCACGGCCGAGGCCGACATCCTCCGTGACGAGGGAGAGGCTTACGCGCAGCGGATGTTCCTGGCCGGCGTCGAGACCGCGAGCTACTGCTACGACGGGATGATCCACGGCTTCCTCCGGATGTCCGGGGTCGTCGAGCGCTCGAACGAGGCGCTTCGCGAGATCGCCGGGTCCCTCACGCCGCTCCTCGACAAGACCTGGCGGGACGATGACGGCGTGACGCTCGATCCCAAGGACATCATGGCCGGGATCGCGCCCGAGGCGGAGACCACCGAAGAGACGCCCGGCTAGCGCTTCTTGCTGTTGCCGCGCTTCGACGGCGAGCTGCTCTTCGGCTTCGCTGCCTGCGCCTGCGGCACCATCCGCTGCTGGCGGCGGCGCTGCTCGCGGTTCGACGCCTCGGGCATCCCGCCCTGGTCGGCGACGGCGTCGAGGTAGGCCCGGCGCTCGGCCGCTGAAAGCGTGGAGAGCGCCTGCTGGGCGCGCTGCGGGTCCGGATTGGCGCCGACCCGCTGCAGCTTTCGCATTGCGCTCGCGAGATCGGGGTTCTGCTTCTCGATCGCGGCCTGGCTCGCCTTCTGGAACTGCTTGCGAAGCCACGGGACCTTCGAGAGCCAAAGGATGATCGGGCGCAGGTAGCGCCCGTTCCTGAACCGCGCGAGGAGGATCACGATCCCGAACGTGACGAGGATCGCGAGCAGGATGAAGAGCGGGATGAGGAGGAAGCTCACGTCAGTCGATCGTAGCGCCGAGATTGGCCGCGATGCGCCGTCAGGAGCCGACGACCTTCACGAGCCACCGCCGGTCGCGCTCGCGGTCGAGCTCGATGAAGAGCACGCGCTGCCACTGGCCGAGGCACAGCTCGCCGTCGGCGACGGGGATGGACTCGCTGGCAGAGCCCAGGATCATCGACATGCAGTGGGAGTGGCCGTTCCCGACCTCCATGTCTTCCTCACAGATGTTCTCGGTGCGGCGATCCCAGTCGTCGTGGGCGTAATAGGTGTCGCGCGGGATCAGTCGGCGCAGGAGCAAGGCGAAGTCCTCGAACATGCCGCTCTCGAACTCGTTGACCCTGATGCAGCAGGTCGTATGGGGCGAATAGACGGCGCAGATCCCGTCGGCGACGCCCGATTCGGCGACGATCGCCTTCACCTCGTCGGTGATGTCGGTGACGTGCATGCCGCCCCGGGTCCTGAACCGGCGCTCGCTCTGGAAGACCTTCACCGGCGCGAGTTTAGACAAGTCTCTGACATCGAGTGAAGGTCTATCGCGTCGCCCGGATGAGGCCGAGCTCACCGAGCCTCGTGTAGCCGGGCACGACCGCGAGGGCGCGGTCGATCCGGTCGGCGTGCCGGAACGCGTGCAACGACGGATGCCGAAGCAGCGGGCGTGCGAGGCGCAGCGTGGTGCGCTTCCCGCGGACGTCTTCCACCGTGAACCCTGCCTGGCGCATCCGGCCCATCAGGAACGGGAGCGAGAAGCGGAACTCGTGCGCATGGCCCGCCACCGGCGAGACGCCCTCCCGGCCGACCCGGAGCGAGCACGGCTCCGCCGCGTAGAGCCGCCCGCCCGGCTTGACGACCCGGTGGGCCTCCTGGAGCGCACGAAGCGGATCGGGCACGTGGTGGAGCGCACCGACGAAGAGCGCCGCGTCGAACGAGCCGTCCTCGAACGGCAGCTCCTCCATGTCCCCGACGACGTTCTCTACGAGCATCGGGTCCTCGGCGCGCTGCGCGATCATCGAGTGGCTGATGTCGAGCCCGACCACGCTCACCGGCGCGGCGCGAACGATCCGCGAGGCGTAGGCGCCGCTCCCGCCGCCGATGTCGACGATGCGTGCGCCGTGCGGAAGGCCGTCGAGCACCCACGGCACGAGCGTCTCGGCCAGGAACGCCTTCGACGGCTCCTGCTCGAACCGGTGTCGGTCGTGCTCCCGGTGGGTGTCGTAGAACGCCCGGTTCTCGTCCTTGTCGGCCCGCGCCATCCCGGCGGCCATGCTACTGCGGGTGCGCTACGGTCACGCGCGCGGGCCCGTAGCTCAGCTGGTCAGAGCAGGGGACTCATAATCCTTTGGTCGCACGTTCGAATCGTGCCGGGCCCACTAGTAAACAAGCCAAGAACAGACCTCCAAGATTGCATTGCGACGGGTCGAGGCCGAAGTCGGACGCGGCCACGCCGAACGCTGAGCCTGACGTGTACGCGCACCGTACGCACATGCGCCGCTGCCCCTTTATTCATACCGATTGCTGGACCGACAGGGGATTCGTTGTCCCTTGATAGTGGCGGAGAGATGGAGAATCGGAAGGGGGCGGACGGACTCGAGCCCCCGTCGGCCGACCGGTTCGCTCTCACGCCGCCGGGCGCCGATCCGACCTGGGCCGCTACCCAACCCCTGCGACGCAATCGAAGGCAGGGACTCCTGCGCCGCTGGCGCTCGAACGACGCAGGTTGTGCCGGGATGCCGGGTGCAGGAGAATGGCTGTTCTCGATCGAGGGGGTCAGCGATGACGGTGTATTGGACGCAGCGGCAGGACATCGGGCCGAGCGCCCGTTCCGGCCACGCGCTCGGTTACGACGGCTCTCGGAAGCGAACGATGCTATTCGGCGGGGCTGCAGGCGGAGGGGTACTCGGAGACACCTGGGCGTGGGATGGCAGCGTCTGGACGCAGCTGGAGGACATCGGTCCGAGCAAGCGTTCCGGGCACGCGATCTGTTACGACGCGGCCCACGACCAGCTGGTGCTGTTCGGCGGCAAAGCCAACGGCGATCTCGGAGACACCTGGGCGTGGGACGGAACCGACTGGACGCAGCTTGGCGACACTGGCCCGTCAGCGCGGCACGGCCACGCCGTCTGCTTCGACGCGCCCCGCGGGAAGGTGGTGCTGTTCGGCGGCCGCCAAGGAGACGCCGGGCTGCTCGGCGACACCTGGGAGTGGGACGGTTCCGAGTGGACGCAGGTGCAGGACGTCGGCCCGTCGCCGCGCGCCGGCCACGCGCTCTGTTTCGACAGGTCAGCAGCACGGACGGTGCTGTTTGGCGGCTCGGCAGCCTCGGAGACCTGGGTGTTCGAGAACCCGAACTGGACGCAGCTGGCCGACACCGGCCCGGACCCGTGCGAGCAAACAGCGCTTGTGTTCGCCGGCGCGCCGTTCCTGTTCGGCGGCGTCAACCCGGCGGGGGCGCCGCCTGCGGTCTATGGGCTTACCTGGGAGCTCGACGGGCAGAACTGGACGGAACGACAGGACATCGGGCCGCCTGCCCGTTGGGGGCACGCGATGAGCTTCGACTGCGACCGAGGCAGGATCGTGCTGTTCGGCGGCAGCACGGCTGCGCCCGGCGACGAGGGCGGCCTGGCCGCCGACACCTGGGAGCTGCCCGCGCAAGCAGCCGTCGGCGGCGGAGGCCAACCAGGACAGCCGGGGGAGCCCGTCGTGCCCGGCCAGGTGCAGGCGATTCAGATCACGGTGATTCCGAACCTTGCCGGCCCCGGCATACAGCTGACGCTGGAGGTCGCGCTCAGCGCGCCGCCCGATGGCGATGCCGTGGTCGTTCTCGGCATCGACGACGTCCCGAACCAAGCGACGATCACGGTGCCCGGCGGTCAGACGCAAGCGCAGGAACTGATTCAAAGCGACGTCGTCCCCCTCGGTCAGCACAATCTCACCGCCACGTACGGCGGCGCGACCGTCAGCACGACCTTCACCCGAGTCTGACCGAGAGCCATGTTCTCGCTCGAGGGGCTGCTCAGCGGCAGCAGGTGTTGGGCGCCGGCGCGGGAGTAGCCACACGCGCCGACCCGGGGCCGCCACCCCCACCCCACCGAAACGCAGTCGAAGGCAGGGACTCCTACGCCCGTGTGCCGATCCCGTGGGTGATCGTTTCGGCGACGCGCAGATGGTGACCGTGGGCGACTTCTACTCAGAAGCGATGGACGGCTCCTAGATCCAGTCCGGGCCGTGCTACGACCTGGGTCACGGGTTGGGAAGATGCGGCGATTCTGTTCAGGCTCGCCGGAGTCGGCGGATTCTTCAGCGTTCGCGCGTGGCGAAGGTCAGTCAACGAGCGAAAGCACCACCCAACATCCTCGACGCCCGTGGTCGTTTGGGCCAAGAGCGGGCCATGGTTATCGATGACGAGTCAGCCCTCCAACGGGACATTTGCCCAGTCACACGAGTGGACGACAAACGGCGATCGGTCTCTAGCGGCAAGGCCCTGGCCTGCGCCAGCGTTGCTGAAGTAGGCCTGAGCGAACCGGCGTTCCGAGGCGCTGTACGGTGGTCTGGCGTGGAAATCGTTTGGTATACGGCAATGTCGATGGACGGCCGCATTGCCTCGGCCGATCACAGCCTCGAGTTCCTAGACATGACCCCGGGCCCGGGCCCGAACGATTTCGACGAGTTCATTGCCACCGTCGACGGGGTACTCGTGGGCGCCTCAACACTTCGGTGGCTCGTCCGTCATGGGCACGGGTGGCCACACGATGATCTACCGACCTGGCTCGTGTCCCACGACGAGGCGCTCGCCGAGTCTGTGCGCCCCACGCGAGCGCCGCTTGTCAGGGTTGCCGGCGGCCTGATGGGAGCGATCGAGATGATGGAACAGAGAGGTCTGCGCCGGGTGTGGCTCGCCGGCGGAGGCTCGATTGCGGCCCAGCTGCTCGAGCTCGACCGTCTCGACGAGGTGATTGCGACTATCGCCCCGACGGCGCTCGGCTCTGGCCCGGCTCTATTCGATGGTAGTTGGCTACCGTCGCGCGCCTTCGACCTGATCGAATGCCGATCGATTGGATCGTGGGCACGGCTGCGCTGGGCGTGCGTTTCCGACAGACCGCCGACCTAGCACCGTATTGACGTGGGGCTACACGCACCAGCTCCCGAGCGTTAGCTCAGGCACGAGCACGCCGGAATGCGCGAGTGTCCTTTCGCTGGAGCGCAGCTCGGGGGCCGGCGCTACCCCACCCCCTCGGGGCAAACAGAAGGGCCGGGACTCCCATGCCGGTGTGGGTCAGTTCCGGGCTGACCCACACCAACCGTCCCGGTGTTTCAAGCGGTGGTGACGCCGAGGGAAGTGCTGAATGCGACGTCGGCGTAGTGAACGTCTCCGATGAGGCTGATCTCGGTCATGTTCTCTGCGACCCATGAGGCGACTGCGGCGCTACCGGTCTCGGCTTCGGCACGGCCTTCCCATGCGCTGAACGAGAACACTTTGCCCTCGCCGATCGCTACTGAGTAGCCCTTGAATCCTGGTTGCGCTTCGAGGATCGGCAAGATGCCTGCCTCGGCGCGTTCGGCAAGTTTCTGCGCGTCGCCGGTGAAGCTGTAGGTCACGATCCTTGCCACCATGGTGACTCCCTTCGTGTGCCGGTCGTGAAGCACAACGCACTTCCATCGGCCGGCGACTCAACACGACCCTGACAGATCGTGGGCGACTGCGCCGTCCGTGGGTAACGGCAATCAGGCGTCAAGCGGATCGCCCGCCCCAGCGTGCGCGACTGACCGCCTGACGAGCGCCGCGGTTCGTCGTCGGTCGCTGCTCTCTTAGAGTTCGGTCATGCAGCGCCATGTTCACTGGCATCGCGTCCGTATCGGGTTAGTGGTCGCGCTCGTCATCGTCTTCGCTGGCGTGGTGGTCGACTCGCTCCTCAGCGCCAGTTGGGGATTAGACGACGGCCTTCTCCTGCTGGCGGCGGCGGTCATCGTGCTCGCACTCGTGCTAACCCGTGGTCGGGGCCAGTCTGACGCGAGATGATTGAGGCCTGCGCAAGCGTCCTTTCGCTCGAGCATCGCTCCAGGCGGGCTACCCCACCCCCTCGGGTCAAAGGAGGAGAGCCGGGACTCCCATGCGGTCACCGGCCGCCACGAGCGTGCCAAGGAAATTGACCCATTTAGGCTCTGGTGACGGGGGTGACGAGAATGCATGCTTCCTTCGATGCCTAAACGGTGTCCGCTGCGGCCTGTTCGCAAGAGGCGCTGCTCTGGTCGGGTCTCTGTGTATAGCTATAGGGGTCAGGCGTGCCGGGGATGCCCCCAAAACGCGTGCGGTGCATACACCGGTGCATAGACGCTTCCGTGGCGGTACTCGACGATCTTCTACCGAGAACGGCAGCTAAACGGCTGGGTGGTTCTTTCTACCCCGATCTTCTACCGATGCAGCAACGTGGCCGGAATGCACCCGGGATGCGTTGACGGGTCAGGCCAGGGCTGCTCCCTCGAGGGATTCGGATGGGGTCGGGTCGGATAGCCGTCGCATGCGAAAGGCGTTGGCGAGGCCGAGGAGGCTGGCGAGGACTGGTACGAGGAGCGCGACCTGAAGGGAGCGGTCGCGTGCTTCCTTGTTGATGCGGAGGATCTCGGCCTGCACGTCTTCGGGTTCGCCGGCGAGGAGCGGTTCGAGTTGGGTGTTGCTCATCACCTCGGCGTCGTCTTCGAGGGTGTCGGAGATCCGCTGTTGCTGTGCCGCCGGGATCACGGCGCTGGACTGAGCGAGGTTGGTGAACTCGAAGGCAAGGAAGGCGAGCAGGATTCCCCCGGCCATCGCGAGGCCGAACGAGAGTCCGAATGATCCAGCAGCTGAGTTGATCCCCGCGGCTTCGCTGACGCGTTCCTCTTCGATCGGGGAAAGCGTGTAGTTGTTCAGCTGCGAGACGAGCAGCCCGAGCCCTGAGCCGGTGAGGAGCAACGGAATGACTAGCGCCCAGCCGCTGTGGGTGCGCGGCACGATCGGAATGATCAGCGCAAGGCCTACCGCGCTCAGCGCGAACCCGACAAGGATGATGTTGCTCGGCCGCCGCTTGCCTTCCTTCCGGCCGGCCAACAGCGCTACGGCGAACATGCTGAGCGAGAGCGGGGCAAGCGTCAATCCGGTCTGCAGCGCGTTGTACTCGAGCGTCATCTGCAGAAAGAGAGGGAGCGCAATCATCGCCCCGCCAAGCGTCACGTTCTGAAGCAGCTGCCCCGAGATACCCGTCGTGAAATGCGGGAACCTGAAGAGCGCCGGATCGATCAGAGTCAGCTTGCCTTCGCGCTTCCGGCGGACGAGCCACCAGGCAAAGAGCGCCATCGCCACGGCACCGATCGCGATCAGCAGCAGGACATAGTCGCCGCCTTCCTGCCAGACGAGGATCCCGAGCACAAGGCCACCCATCCCGATCACCGAGAGAACAGCGCCGACAATGTCGATCTGCCTCGGGCCCGTGTAGGGCACGTCGCGGATCAGCTTGATCTGGGAGAGCACGACCGCGATCACGACGACCTCGAGCCCGAACCCGACCCGCCACGACAGGTACGTGGTGACGAACCCGCCGAGCAGCGGACCCACCGCAGCGGCGATCGCGGCCGCAGCCCCGACGAGCGCATACGCCTTCTTGCGCGCCGCCCCCTCGAAGTTCCCGTGAATCAGGGACTGCATCGCCGGCAGTAGAAGCGAGGCTCCAAGGCCGCCGATGATCGCCCAGAACACGATGATCGCGGTCAGGCTCTGCGCCACGGTCATCGCAAGCGCACCGCTCGCGTAGGCGAGCAGGCCGAGCACATAGGCTCGCTTGCGCCCGATCAGGTCGCCAACCTTGCTCATGATCAGAATGAACGCGGCCGAGACCAGCGCCTCCAGCGCGATCGCCGCCTGAACGCCGCTCGCGGTCGTGCCCAGGTCAGTGACGACCGCTGAGATCGAGACGTTCATCAGCGACGTATCCACCACCAGCACGAACATCGCTGCCGCCAACAGCAACGAAAGCCTCGAACTCCCTTTGCTCTCGCGGGAAACCACCTCGCTCACGCTCTCGGACATGAGCGTCACCCTAGTGCCCGTGGGCTCGCGGCGGCTTCGCGAACGTCTACGCCGGCCGGATGCTGAACCCGCCGCCCCGAGCCCACATTGGAACCTAGAGGTCGGGCGACTCAGCCGGTAGTCACTCTTTCGGCCATGTCCCGAAGGGCAGAGAGCGCCGCCCCGTGATGGTGGCCGTCGCCGAGCTGCCGTAGGCCGGCCACGACGAGCACATCGTCGAGCGTGGCTCGAGGGTGATCGCCGATCCACCGCCCAGAGGCGCGGCGGGCCGCGCTCCCGGTCCTTCTGCGCGATCAGCGCCGTGAGCTCAGCGCGCCTAAGCGGTCCGCTGGATCTCCGGCGCCGCTTGTCAGCATATTGAGCGATGCGTCGCCGACAAGGGCGCCAAGCGCTCACTGGAAGCCTAGACCCGGCGAACAGAAGTGCTTATCGGACAACTACTCGGCCGCGCCGGCGGCGTTGGGTGTCACGTGATGTCAACGCTTGAGAGGAGCAACCAACATCGCGTTTGGTTCGGCGAACTGGCAGCACACAAAACCACGGTCGAGGACCGTATCGCCGGCGGACTCACATCGCGAGCGCCAGGGCAGCTGTGGTAGAACGACCCCGTGAGGGCCCAGGCTGGCGGGGTTGGGGTCGGAATATTGCTCCTGGTGCTCGGCGCTACGGCCACTACGGCCGCGCCCGCCGGGCCGCATGCCTCCCAGTTCAGCTCGTTGATGCGTTTCCGTCACGAGATCACCGCGCTCTACATGTACGACCACAATGGGCTACGACCGAAGAGCGAGGCCGTGCTCCTGCCGTACTCGGATCCGTTCGGGAAGATCATCGATCACTGCGTCGTCACGGCGGAGGCCAATACGAATCTGATGATCCACCTCTCCGACCAGGCGACCGACCTCGGAGGCCGCGCCGTGACGACGCTGAAGATCCTCCAGGCGACCGCCCGCCGCATTGACTGGACGAAGCCGAAGATCAACTGCCGGGACGTCTTCGACAGCGCCGAGGCTCATGCCGAGGGCGGCGAGTTCTGATCGGGGCTAACCGAAACACGTGACCGGTTATCCACGCGCTGAATCAGGGCGGCTTTGCGAACGTCGACACGGGCCCAGTGGCGGAGAGCGCCCCAACGGCAGAACTGCCAGGGCGAATCTCGAACCGTACGGACGGGTCACGATGCGAGAGGTTACGACGTCAGGTATCGGAACGCGAGACGAGCCCGCGGAGGCCGGCACCGGCCGCTGCAACGGCGGCGGTGAGTAGCCCGAGAAGGTTCGTCGTGACGCACGTGCGGCAGGCGTTGCAGCACACGGTCGCCATCGGTGCGTGCTCGCCGTACTTGGCGGCTACCTGCGCGACGCGCCCGGACGCTATCTCCTTCATGGCATGAGCCTACTTGGGCGGGGATCACCTCCGGGAGCTCGGACGAAACCGCTCCTAGGTCAGCAACGCTCGAGCGTGAACAGCGGGTTTGTCGGTGTTACGGCCGGGCTCGTGGGTACCACGGGATGGCCAGGGTGACTTTGCCGGACTGACCTGATCGTGTCATGTACGCCGCCGGCGTCTGGATCTACCTTGGGTGATGCGCCGCGGCGGGAGGCTCCCGAGGCTCTCTCGCCGCGGCCCTAGCGTTTCTACAGTGCGTCGGTGAGGCCGCTGAGCGTGGTCGCCCGTGCCCGGGTTAGCCAGCCCGCTTTCACGACCGCCTGCGTGAGCTGCTCGTAGGTACGCACGGCTCGAGCGTTGGTGGCACGTTCGCGAGCAGCTTCGCTCGTCGAGCGGCAGGATCGCAACACCGTTCCTGCTGGTCGAGGATAGGTTGACCCACGTAGAGTGGCGTCTTCGGGGTCCCCTTCGCCAAAGGAGGATCAGTGCAATACCTCATCGCCGGTCAGCATCCGCCTGAGCTATGTCCGTCGGCCAACGCGACAATTCGGACGCTCTCGCAGGCGGGTGCGGGTGAGATACCCGCGCTGGCCGAGAAGTTGGGTGTGAAGCTTCTGGCCACGTACGTGCCGATGAACAACCACATGGTGTTTGCAGCGGTCGAGGCAGACGACATGAACACGGTGCGCGAGTTTGCCTTCCAATCAAGGCTCGGCCAGTGGAACACCATCGACATCTATCAGGTGTCGACATTGGAGGAAGCTCTGACGAAGGTCAACGAGCTCCCGACGATCTATCCGTAGGGCTTCGATGTGAGACCCTGGGCGTGGGCGGCTCATGAAGAGCCGCCTGCGCTCGCGGCGTGCCGCGGGCAGTGCCGGCAGGGCTTCGCTCGCCTTGATTCGTTGTCGCATGTGTTGGTTATGCCATCCCTGATTACGGCAACTTCTTCAACGCGATCGCGCGGCACGCCAAGGACGTGAAGCCGTCCAAGGTGAGCTTCGACGTACGCTGGCAAGGCAACGACGACCCGCAGCAGCTTCGCGACGCGAGGTTCGGGTTCAGTGGCACCTTCATCAGCGGCGGCGCAAGCATCGGCTTCACGGCCAAGAACGACAGCTCGGCCGTCGTCTTCCGATCGGAACCCGGCGGGCAGAAAGTGCTCTACGCCGGCACCGGCACCGAGCGAAACGGTGTCTTCTTCATGTAGGACCGGGGAAGACCCGCCGCGGCGGCCTGACCAGCCTGGAGCTTCGCCTGCCTGTGGCGCGCAGCACTCCCGGGGAGTACGGTGTCCTCATGGAGTCCCAAGGGTTGATCGAGTTCCGGTATGCCGACGGAGGAGTTGTTACGGGCGATTACGCGCGCTACGCCTGCCGCGGGCTGACGAAGGGGGACCAGCTCGAGTACGAGGGCGTGACCTGGCTGATGTACGACCGTGAGGATCGCGGCGGGGTCACGGTTCATCTCTTCTCGCCGGTCGAGGGCGTGAGGGCTCCGGAAGCGTCACGAGCCCGCAGGCGAGGGTGGTAGCTCGAACGCACGGCACGTCCTGACGGCGTGCCGGCCCAGCCGGGCCGAGTTCATCCGTCGCCCCGAGTGATTCGCCTCACCCGGCGTGAGTGAGAAATCCCCTGTTCGAGGCTTCGCCCGGGCACCGGCAGCGCCGATGACTCCAGAGGATTCGCAAGGACGCGAATCCGTGTGCCAGAAGGCAGGAGGAGGAACGTGCCGCGGATCGGCAGGGCCGCAACGCTCAGAGGTCGTTTCGGAATCGACACCAGCCTCATTCCGAAACGGGCTCTTTGTGCCGGCGAGGAGGGGTTTTCGCTCATCGAGCTCCTGGTCGTCCTCCAGATCCTCGGGATCCTGCTGTTGATTGCCGTCCCCTCGTTCCTGACCGTTCGAGGGAAGGCCGAGGCTCAGGCGGCGCAGTCCAACATCAGCTCGGCGATCCCGGCGGCGGAGACGTACTACCAGGCGAACTACGGCTCTCCGTTCGACGCCGACAGCAACGGCCTGACGAACGGGTATGGCGGGATGACCCGGGCGCTCCTGGTCGCCCAGTCGCAGAACGTGGCGCCGAGCCTCCAGATCGCAGTCAGCCCGAGCGGCGGCTCCTACTGCCTCCAGGACACCGAAGGCAGTAGTACCTACCACTACGTCGGTGGTAGCGACGCGACCATCGTCCCGCACGGTGCGACGATCTTCACCTCGACCTGCCCGACACTCCCCTAAGCCCGGGCCGCGCGGCGCATTCTCCGCGCCTGCACGGGAACGGCCGTGGCGCACGCGAGCTCCCGCAGGGCGAGGAGAGGATGCGGATCGTCGGTTGGGCTGGACACGCTCACCCGGATGCCCGTGCCGGCGAGGGCGGCGCGGACGAGTGCACGGGCGCGCCGCGCATGCCACCGCGACGTCACGACCACGAGCTCCCCGGCGCCGAGGTCGCGCGCAAGCCGGGCGACCGCAACCGCGTTCCCGGCGGTCGACTGCGCGGAGCGGTCGAGGACGACCGGGACGTCGTCACGGCTCCATGCCTCGCGCATCAGCTCGGCCTCCCCTACAGGTGCAGAGCGGCGCGCCCACCCGGAGAGCACGACCGCCCGGGCGCCGGACGCCACGCGCTCGGCGTGCGCCACCCGCCCCGCGCAGATCGGATGCAGCGTGCGATCGCCGCTGCGTG
>CAVTYN010000011.1:0-24313 GCA_963738895.1 uncultured Actinomycetota bacterium | reverse complement strand
ACACCGACACGAACGGCGCGGCGGTCGGATCGATCCTCGGGGCTCTCCGTCCGATCGAGGAGCGCTGGTCCGAGCCGCTGCAGGGCCGGTTCGCGAGCTCGCTGCCGGGCTTCGACGAGATCACACTCGACGAGCTCGTCGCCCGCACCCGAGCGGTCGCGTGAGCGCGAGCGAGCAGCCGTTCGACCCGCTCGTCCCGCGGCCGATCGACCTGCCGACGCTCGTGCCGTTCGAGGGCGCCCTCGACGTCCTCGACGGCGCCAAGATCTTCTCCGCGCCCGACGACCCCGGCAGCTGGCCCGCCTGGCGCGAGCGCCTGACCGCCTGGCGCGAGGACGCACGCGCGCGCACGGCCTACGACGGCACCGCCTACGACCTGCCTGCCCTCGCCTGGACGCAGCAGTGCTTCGCCTGCGCGCTCGTCTGGCTCTGGGACGACCTGCTCTACGACCACGAGGCCGCCCGGTTCACGCCGGACCGCCTCCTCGGCGAGGGCGAGCGCGGGTTCGGAGGCTACGACGCGATCGTCCTCTGGCACGCCTATCCGGTGATCGGGATCGACGAGCGCAACCAGTTCGACTTCTACCGCGACGTGCCCGGGATCCGCGAGCTCATCGCCTCGGTCCAGGCGCGGGGCGTCCGAGTTTTCGTCGACTACAACCCGTGGGACACTGGCACCCGCCGCGAGGGTGTGCCGGACGCCGAGGCCGTGGCGAGCCTCGCGCGCGAGCTCGGCGCGGACGGCGTCTTTCTCGACACGATGAAGGAGGCGGTGCCCGAGTTCGTCGCTGCCCTGCCGGGCCTCGCGCTCGAGGGGGAGTCGACGGTGCCGCTCGCCCGGATCGGCGACCACCACCTTTCGTGGGCGCAGTGGTTCGCCGACAGCCCCGTCCCCGGCGTGATCCGTGCTCGCTGGTTCGAGCAGCGCCACATGCTCCACCACACGCGCCGCTGGAACCGCGACCACTCCGACGAGCTGCGGAGCGCCTGGCTGAACGGCGTCGGCATGCTCGTCTGGGAGAACGTCTTCGGCTCGTGGGTGGGGTGGAGCGAGCGCGACCGCGCCACGCTGAAGGCGATGACCGCCGTACAGCGACGGCACGCCGGGCTTCTGGCACACGGCGACTGGACGCCGCTCGCGGCCCGAGACGCCGCTCGGTCCGTCGTCGGCTCGCGCTGGCAGCTCGGAGACTCGGAGCTCTGGGCGCTGGCGAATCTCGGCGGCCCGTTTGCGGGAGCGGTCTCGCTCGACGGGCGTGAGCTCGAGCTCGAGCTGCCGGAGAAGGCGCTCGCCTCGGTCACGGCACGAGGCGTCGAGGTGCTCGGCGGCGGCTCGCCCGCGTATCCGCCGCGGGTCACCGTCCGCGTCGCCGCCCCGGAGGCGCGGGCCGAGGCGATTCCACACGGCTTCGTCGAGGGCCCGACGCCGCGGCCGCTCGTCGCACGATTCCGAGTGCGGGAGACCGGGATCTACGGCGAGGTGCCGTATGTCGAGGAGTGGAAGCCGCTCCCGCCCCGGCTGCACGGGCTGGCGGAGGTCGAGCGGCCGGCTCCCGGGAGGCGGTTCGCGATCGGCATCCGCGAGGTGAGCGACGCGGCGGGCAACCCGCTCACGGGCCTGACGCTCGCGGAGGCGCGCGCCTATGCGGCGGACGCCGGGGCGCGTCTGCCGACCGAGGACGAATGGCAGCTCGCCGCCGAGGCCGGCCTCCTCGACCGCCTCGAGCCGCGCGTCTGGAACTGGACGGAGAGCGAGCACCGCGACGGGCGAACGCGCTTCGCGATCCTCAAGGGCGGCTGTGCCTGGAAGGCCGAGGGCTCCGACTGGTACGTCGACGGGGGCCCGCAGGAGCCGGGCTTCTCGCTTCAGCTGCTGCTCACGGGGCCGATGGAGCGCTCGACGAGCATCGGGTTCCGGCTGGCGGTCGACCTATGAGCGCGCTCGGCGACGTCAAGGTGCTCGAGGCGGCGACGCTCTTCGCCGCCCCGATCGCCGGGATGCTGCTCGGCGACTTCGGCGCCGAGGTGATCAAGATCGAGCACCCGTCGCGGCCCGACCCGGCCCGCGGTCACGGCCCGGCGAAGGACGGGGAGGGGCTCTGGTTCAAGTCGCTGGCGCGCAACAAGCGGCTCATCACGCTCGACCTGTCGAAGCCGGGCGGCCGCGATGTGTTCCTCCGGCTTGCGGAAAGCGCCGATGTCGTCCTGGAGAACTTTCGGCCCGGGACGCTCGAACGCTGGGGCGCCGGTCCGGACGAGCTCTGGGCGGTCAACCCGCGCCTCGTAATCGCGCGCGTCACCGGTTTCGGGCAGACGGGCCCTTACGCCTCCCGGCCCGGCTTCGGAACCCTCGCCGAGGCGATGAGCGGCTTCGCGGCTCTGAACGGAGAGCCCGGCTCACCTCCGCTCCTGCCGCCGCTCGCGCTCGCCGACGGTGTCACCGGCATCGCGACCGCCTTCTCGGTGCTCACCGCGCTGCACGCGCGTGAGCGCACGGGCCGTGGTCAGATCGTCGACGCCTCGCTGATCGAGCCCTTGATGACCCTGCTCGGCCCGCAGATCGCCGCGTGGGACCTGCTCGGCGAGCTCCAGCCCCGGACGGGGAACCTGTCGAGTCACAACGCGCCGCGGAACGTCTACCGCACGGCCGACGGGGGCTGGGTCGCCGTCTCCTCGAGCGCGACCTCGATCGCGGAGCGTGTGCTCCGGCTGGTCGGTCGCGACGACCTTGCTGCACAGCCCTGGTTCGCGTCCGGAGCGGGTCGTGTCGCCCATGTCGAGGAGATCGACGCCGCCGTCGCCGCCTGGATCGCCGACCGCACGCGCGAGGAGGTACTCGAGGCGTTCGAGAACGCGGACGCCGCCGCTGCGCCGGTCTACGACGCGAGCGACATCGTCGCCGACCCCCACTTCCTGGCAGGCGGGACGATCGCCTCGGTCGAGGACGACCGCCTCGGAACGGTCAGGATGCCGGGGCTCGTCACGCGGCTCTCGGACACGCCCGGGCGGATCTCGTTCGCAGGGGGCGCCCACGGCGCCGACACGGACTCGGTGCTCGGCGGCCTCGAGCTGAGCCCGGAGGAGATCGCCGCCCTTCGCGAGCAGGGCGCCGTGTGAACGTCCCGCCCCTCACGTGGCTGTATGTCCCGGCTGACCGTCCCGACCGGGTCGAGAAGGCGATCGCCTCACGCGCCCATGCCGTCATCGTCGACCTCGAGGACGGTGTCGAGCCCGCCGCGAAGGCGTCGGCCCGCGCCGGCCTGGCGGGCCTTCTGAGCGAGCCTCGCGTGAAGCCGGTGTTCGTCCGTGTCAACGCCGGCAGCGACGAGGACCTCGACGCCGTGGCGGCACTGGCAATCGAGGGGATCGTCCTGCCGAAGGTCGAGTCGACCTCCGACATCCCGTCGCGGGCAGGCCGCGACGAGCTTCGCTTCCAGGCCCTCATCGAGTCACCCGCAGGCCTCGAGGCGGCGTACGAGATCGCACGCCACCCGAAGGTGCACGGCATCTCGCTCGGCGAGGCCGACCTCCGTTCGGCCACCGGCGCCCTCGAGGCGGGGCTCGACTGGCCTCGCGGCCGCATCGTCAATGCGGCGGTCGCTGCCGGCCTCCCGCGCCCCCCGCAGTCGGTCTATCCGCACGTCCGCGACCTCGAGGGGCTCGCCGACTCGTGCCGCCGCGGCCGTTCGCTCGGCCACCTGGGCCGCGCCGCCATCCATCCCGCCCAGCTCGAGGTGATCGAGCGTGAGTACATGCCGAGCGCCGACGAGGTCGAACGTGCGCGGGCGACGGTCGAGCGCCTCGCCGCCGGGCCCGGCGCGCTGGACGGCGGCGAGTTCGTCGACGCGGCGATGCTCGCGGGGGCGCAGCAGATCCTGGCGGTCGCCGAGCGGTACCGCTGATCAGGCGGCGGCCAGCTGGCGCCCGCTCAGCGCGACGCCCGACTCGATGTCGAAGAAGTGGAACCGCGCCGGGTTGACGGCCAGCTTCATCCGCATCCCCGGCCGCACCTGTGAGGCCTCGTTGACCGCGGCCGTGAAGCGGGAGCGGCGGTCCTCGACGACGAGGATCGCCTGATCGCCCTCATCGGTCGTCGCCCGCACCGAGTCGACCTCGACCGGAGCGGTGTCGATCGGGAAGATCGCGTGGGACTCCGAGCCCAGCTCCTCGACCACGATCACGTCGACCTCGATCGTGGGCAAGGACGGGTCGGCGAACGACGCGTCCTCGAAGTCCTGCGGACGGATGCCGAGGATCACCTCGCCGGGCGGGTGGCCGTTGCCCGGGAGGGGGATCTCGAACCCGGCGAACGACACCTTGCCGTCCTCGACGGTCGCCTGGACGAGGTTCATCGACGGAGAGCCGATGAAGGCGGCGACGAAGAGGTTCGCCGGGCTGCGATACAGCGTCGTGGGTGTGTCGACCTGCTGCACGTAGCCGTCCCGCATGACCGCGACGCGCTGGCCGAGCGTCATCGCCTCGACCTGGTCGTGGGTCACGTAGACCGTGGTGGTGCTCAGCCGCTCGTGGAGGTGCGAGAGCTCGGCTCGCATTCCGACCCGCAGCTTGGCGTCGAGATTCGAGAGCGGCTCGTCCATGAGGAACGCGGCCGGCTCGCGAATGATTGCCCGGCCCATCGCGACCCGCTGGCGCTGGCCGCCCGAGAGTGCGCCCGGCCGGCGGTCGAGCAGGTCCTCGAGCCCGAGCATCGCCGCGACGCGGTCGACGCGAGTCTTGATCTCGTCCTTCGGCGTGCTGCGGACGCGAAGGCCGTACCCGAGGTTCCGCTCCACGGTCATGTGCGGGTAGAGGGCGTAGTTCTGGAACACCATCGCGACGTCACGCTGCCGCGGCGACATCTGCGTCACGTTGCGGTCCCCGATGTAGAGCGACCCGGACGTGATCTCCTCGAGCCCGGCAATCATCCGCAGGAGCGTCGACTTGCCGCAGCCCGACGGGCCGACGAGCACCATGAACTCGCCGCTCGCGATCTCCAGATCGACGTCGTGAACGGCGTGCACGCCGCCCGGGTAGACCTTGTTCACGCGCTCGAGCCTGATCGCGCCCATCTGCCGCAAGCGTACCGGGATCGGGACGCGAAGCCCGGCGTTCCCGTTCGACTCAGGCGGCGGGATCCCGCGAGCCGAGGACGGCATCGAGCCGCTCGAGGCTCGCAGCGGCCACACCGCTTTCCTGTCGTAGTAGATCTCGAAAGCCGGCGTCGACTCCGGGATCGTGATCCAGCTCACCTTCGACCTGGTGAAGATATGAACGTCAGGCGTAACGCCTGACGGCGTGTCGAGCGTTCCCGCGCGCACGTACCGAAGTCTCCGGCCTCCCGTACTCGCTGAAGACCGCGACCTGGCAGTCGGGGCAGCGGAAGATGCGCTGCGTGGTGCCGTCGTCGCGCGGTACCTCGACCGGTTGCGGAGCGCCGGCGAGGAGCTCCACCCGGTCCGCCTCGATCATCAGGTTGACCGCAAAGGCGGTTCCAGTCTGCCGCTGGCAGTTCAGACAGTGACAGCAATGGATGATGAGCGGCTCGGACGCAAGCCGGTAGCGAACCGACCCGCAGGCGCAACCGCCTTCAGCCAGCATCCCCGGACCGTACCTCTGCGCCGCCGTCACGCAGAGAGCGCGCTTGCCCGCAGCTCACGGTCGAACTTCTGCCAGCTCTGTACGCGTTCCGGCCGAAGCGCACCCGATTCGACCGCGGCGATCACCGCGCAGCCGGGCTCGTTCGCGTGAGCGCAGTCGCTGAAGCGACACTCGCCGCTGAGCGCCTCGACATCCACGAACGCCTTGTCGAAGCCGCCCGTCGACTCGAAGAGGCGCAACTCGCGCAGGCCGGGCATGTCGATGATGGCGCCGCCGCCCGGCAGGAGGATCAACTGGCGGAGGCTCGTCGTGTGCCGGCCCCGGTCGCCGGCTCCGGTTTGCGAGGTTGCCATCAACTCGCGGCCGGCGAGGCGGTTCACGAGGGTCGACTTGCCGACGCCGCTCGGGCCGAGCAGCACCGCGGTCGCTCCCGGCTCGATGCGGCCGCGCAACTGCTCGCAGCCGGCGCCCGAGAGAGCGCTGACGACGTGAACCGGCACGCCGGGCGCGACCGCCTCGACCTCCTCGACAGACGGCAGCGGATCGTCGATCCGGTCGGCCTTGGTCAGCACGATCTCCGGCCTCGCGCCGCTCTCCCAGACCGCGACGAGACACCGCTCGATCCACTCGAGATCGACCTCCGTCCCGAGCGAGCTGACGACGAACGCAACGTCGACGTTCGCGACCAGCGTCTGCGGAGCCGTCGAGCGCCGCGTCGCACCGCGAACGAGGGCCGTGCGCCGCGTCAGCACCGAGCGGACGGCGCCGTCGGCCAACCCGACCCAGTCGCCGACGGCGACATCGATGGCCGCGAGGCCCGGCCCTCCCGGCGAGCGCGTGCGCACGACGCCGGCCGCCGTGTAGAGATCGAGCGCGCCCCGGTGAACGGCGACCACGCGGGCCGGCTCGAGATCGCGCTCCAGGTCGCCTTGCCACGCAGCGCTCCAGCCGAGCGCGCTCAGGTCAAGCGGGAACAGCCGCGCCTTACTTGCCACGCGAGGTCTTCCGCACCTTCGAGGTCTTCTTCGTCGCCGCCTTCGCGACCGGGCTCAGCGGTGTTCCGGCGGCCTGTGCCCTCAGCTTCTGCTTCCTCGTCGCCATCAGGATCACGACTTCCCGAGGAGCCGCTTCCAGAACGGCACGGCCTTCGGTTCGCTTGCCGGGGTCGTCACGGCCGCCGGTGCCTCTGGCAGCAGCGGGCCTCGGCTCGACGCTCGGAGTCTCTGTCATGGTCACACCATCAATTCTGCGGGCGAGCCGCCTGGGACGGAGACGTGAGTCAAAGAGTCACAACCGGGCCAATCGCCACTCGGTCGCACACGCCCTACCGCGAAGTCCTTCCAAGTCTAGAGCAAACGTCAGGTCGCAGACGCAAACTGAGGTCGGTGCCGAAGCCGGAGCCGAGATCCGGGATGTCCCTCGCCGAAGAGACGCCGACAGCTGTCCCATGAGGCGGCGAGCGCTCCCGACGAACCTCCCGCTCGTCCCGCTCGCCTCCGAGAAGGAGCTCGGCGAGTCGCCCCTCTGGCCGGTGCTCGCGGTCCTGTGCGCCGCGGGCCTCTACGCGACGCTGCCGTCGAGGTTCATCACCGGCCCGGCGAGCGCGGGGGCGTTCTCGGTCGCGCGCTGGGTCGTCCCGGTGCTCGCGATCCTGTTGATCGTTCCGCTCGCGCTCAGCGTGCCGCAGCAGCGCCTGCTCCAGTCGGCCTCGGCCCGGGCCTCGGCATTGCGACTCAGCCGGCGCATCGCCTCGATCGGGGTGATCGCTCTGATCACGATCGCGAACGCCGCGGCGATCATCCTGCTCGTCCACCTGCTGATCAACGGCTCGCACACCGAGGCGAGGGTGCTGCTCCGGGCGGGGATCCACATGTGGGTGATGAACGTGCTCGTGTTCGCGCTCTGGTTCTGGCAGCTCGACGCCGGCGGCCCGATCCAGCGCCGGCTGGCCCCGCGCCGCGCGCCCGACTTCCTCTTCGCCCAGCAGACGCTCGCCGAGGGCGTCGGGATGGCGTGGCAGCCGACGTTCGTCGACTACCTCTTCCTCTCCTACACCAACGCGACCGCCTTCAGCCCGACCGACACGCTGCCGCTGAGCCACTGGGCGAAGCTGCTGATGATGGCCGAGTCCGCCGCGAGCCTCCTGCTCGCGATCATGGTCGTGGCCCGCGCCGTGAACATCCTGCAGTGACAGCCGCCACTAGTCCTCCTCGACCGTGATCCGGCCGGCGCGCTGGTGGGTGATCGCCGCCCCGGCCCAGTCGACCACGGCCTTCGCGCGATCCCCGTTCGTCGGGAGCAGCGCAAGGTGCACCGCGCCCCAGGCGAGCTGCGCGTCGAGGCCGGTCATCGTCCTCCCGCCGAGGAACTGCACGACGGCGGCGCCGCGGCCGATCGTCGCCATCGTGCCCTTGTCCTTGTAGGCGAAGGGCTTGACCTTCTTCCCGGCGATGCGCCGGGCGATCGTCTCGCCGGCGTGCTCGCCCGACTGGAGCGCGACCGACCCGAGCTGGGGGAGAACCTGGCTCGTCTTCGAGTCCGTGATCGCGGCGACGTCGCCGAGCACGTACACCTCAGGGTGGCCGGCGAGCGTGAGGTCGGGCTCGACGGCGATGCGGTTCCCCCGCTGGAGCTCGACGCCCAGCGGGTGGACGAGGTCGTTTCCCTGCAGCCCGGCGCCCCAGACGAGCGTGTGCGCCTTCAGCTCCTCGCCCGACTTCAGCGTGACCCGGGTCGGGGTGACCGACGCGACCGCGGTGCCCGTCCTCACCTCGACCGTGCGCTCGGTCGAGGGCGTCGGCCGCGTACTTGCGCAGGTTCGGCTTGAACATCGAGAAGAGCTCCGGGCCCGCCTCGACCAGGGTGATGCTCGCCTCGTCGGTGCTCACGTCCCGGTAGTCGTGGGCGAGGTTGCCGCGATAGAGCTCGGCCAGGGCCCCCGCCGTCTCGACGCCGGTCGGGCCGCCCCCGACCACGACGATGTTGAGGGCGCCGTCGGCGACGATGCCCGGGTCCCGGTCGGCGGCCTCCCAGCGCTCGAGCAGGTGATCCTTCAGCCGGACGGCGTGCGGGAGGGTGTACATCGGGAAGGCGTGCTCGGGCGCGCCGTCGGTGCCGAAGAAGTTCACCTGGGCGCCGAGGCAGAAGACGAGGTAGTCGTAGGAGATGGGCGCCAGCTCGGCGAAGCCGACCGTTCGCGCGTCGAGGTCGACGCCGGTCACGGTGTCCTTGTGGATCGTCGTGTTGCCGTGGCGCCCGACCAGGTCGCGGAGCGAATGCCCGACGCCCGTCGTCTCGAGCAGGCCCGTCGCGAGCTGGTAGAGGAGAGGCTGGAAGGTGTGGTAGTCGTGCCGGTCGACGAGGACGACGTCGGCGTCGGCGTCCTTCAGCTTCTGCGCGGCACCGACACCGGCGAACCCGCCGCCGAGGATGAGGACGCGCGGCCTTGCCGACCCCGAGCTCATCGCGCCGCTCAGGCCATCCGCTCGAGGAGATGATCGCCGACCCGGAGGGAGTTCGCCATCGCCGTCAGGGCGGGGTTGACCGCGCCGATGCTCGGGAAGATGCTCGTGTCGACCGCGTAGAGGTTGTCGAGCTCGTGGGCCTTGCAGTCGGCGTCGAGCACCGATGTGGCCGGATCGTTCCCGAAGCGGCAGGTGCCGGCCTGGTGGGCGACGCCCGCGACGGGGATCTCGTTCTTCATGTACGCGAAGCGGTGGATCAGGTGATCCGGATCCATGTCGAGCTTGCCGAGGATCGACTTGAGCTTCGCGAAGAGGCGCTCCTTCGGCTCGGCGTTCGTCGGGGAGTAGGCGAGGTGGACGTTGGCGTCGGCGTCGACCGTCACCCGGTTCTCGGGCCGCGGCAGGTCCTCGGTCGAGAGCCAGAAATCGATCGCGTGCTTCGCCACGCGCTCGAGCGTCCACTCGGGCGCGAGCTTCGTCTCGGTCGGCTTCTCGCCGCGGAACATCGCGGGCTGCGACTTGCCGATCATCTGGATGTTCCCGAGCGGGAAGTCGAAGTCGTCCGCGCCGAAGTAGAAGTCGTTCAACCCGAGCGTCTTCTGGAAGACGGTCGGGTTCTCGTCGCGTGAGAGCGCGAGCACGGCCCGGCTCGCGTGGAACATGTAGTTGCGCCCGACCTGGTCGGAGCCGTTGGCGAGCCCGTTCGGATGCTTGTCGTTCGCCGAGACGAGGAGCAGCTTCGCCGTATTGGCCGCGCCGCAGGCGAGAACGACGATCGAGGCCGTGAATCGCTCGGTCGAGCCGTCGCGCTCGACGACGACTCCGGTGACGTTCCTGCCCGCCGCATCCGTCTCGAGCTTGATCGCCCGGGCGTTCGTCAGCAGCGTCACGTTGGGGTGCTCGAGCGCCGGACGGACGCCGAGCACCTCGGCGTCGGACTTCGCGTGGACGAGACACGGATACCCGTCGCAGGCGGCACACCGGACGCAGCGGCTGTAAGGCTTCGAGGCCTCGTCGAGGCGTACTCCGCACGGAGCGTGGAACGGGTGGTACCCCGCCTCGGAGAGCTGGTCGGCGAGACGCTGGATCCTCGGCTCGTGCGAGACGGCCGGGAACGGATATGGGGCGCTCGCCGGCGGCTCGGTCGGATCCTCGCCCCGAGCGCCGTGCACCTCGTACTGCTGCTCGGCGAGCGTGTAGTAGGGCTCGATGTCGTCATAGGAGATCGGCCACGCCGGCGAGATCCCGTCGTGGTGGCGCAACTCGCCGAAGTCCTGCTCGCGCAGACGGTAGAGCGCGGCTCCGTAGAGCTTGGTCGCGCCGCCGACGAAGTAGTGGATCTGCGGCTGGAACGGCTTCCCACCGCTGTCGTACCAGGTGTCGGCCGAGACGTAGCGGTTGTCGACGAACACGTCGGCCGTGTCCCAGTTCTGCGGCTCGCGCGGAAGCCAGTCGCCCCGCTCGAGCAGGAGGATCCGCTTGCCGGAGGGGGCGAGATGCCGGGCCAGGGTCCCGCCTCCGGCACCGGTCCCGACGATGATCACGTCGTAGTCGCTCACGACTCGCCCTTCGCAATCCAGGGCTCGTGCCAGCGGCCATGCCCTTCGACCAGCTTCTCGGCCTCCGTCGGGCCCCAGGAGCCCGGCTCGTAGCGATGCACGGGCGGCGGCGAGTCGAGCAGCGGCTGGAAGATGCGCCACGCCTCCTCGACCGCATCCTGGCGGGTGAAGCGCATCGGGTCGCCCTGGAGCGCGGCGAGGAGGAGCACCTCGTACGGCGTCGGCCCCTCGCCGCCCTGGAGGGCGAACTCGAGGTCGAGCTCGACGCGGCCCGGCCCACCTTCGTCGGCGCGGTGGGCGTCGACGATCAGCCTGATTCCTGTGCTCGGGTCGAGCTTCACCACCACCTGGTTCGCCTCCGGCATCCGCGATGGCGGGAACACGGGAAGCCGCGGCGGATGCTTGAAGACGAGCCTCAGCTCCGTCTGCGTGACGGGCAGGCGCTTGCCGGTCCGGATGAAGAAGGGGACGCCCGCCCACCGCCAGTTCTCGATGTCGAGCCGAAGAGCGGCGTAGGTCTCGGTCGTCGAGTCGGGCGCGACGCCGTCGATGTCGAGGTAGCCGTCGTACTGGCCCCGCACGTAGTTCGCCGGCTCGGCGGTGTGGATGGAACGGAACGCCGAGACGAGCGAGTCCTTGAGCGTCTTCGGGTCGACGCCGCCCGGCGGCTCCATCGCCGCGGCGCCGACGACCTGCATCATGTGGTTCACGACGACGTCCCGAGCGCGCCGACCGGGTCGTAGAAGTGACCCCGGTCCTCGACGCCGAAGTCCTCGGCCATCGTGAGCTGGACGGACTCCACGTAGTTGCGATTCCAGACCGGCTCGAGCAGCGAGTTCGCGAACCGGAGGTAGAGGATCTCGTCGGTTCCCATCTTCCCGAGGTAGTGGTCGATCCGGTAGAGCTGCGACTCGTCGATGTAGGAGTGGAGCTCGTCTGCGAGCGCCATCGCCGACTGGAGGTCGTGGCCGAACGGCTTCTCGACGACGACGCGTGCGCTCTTCGTCAGGTCGGCGCCGGCGAGGCCCTCGACGACGCGGCCGAAGAGGAACGGTGGGATCTCGAGGTAGAAGACGGGCGTCTTCGCGCCGCCGATCGCGCCGGCGATGCGCGTATACGTCGCCGCGTCCCCGAAGTCCCCGGCGACGTACGAGAGGCGGTCCGCGAAGCGGGCGAACACGTCCTCGTCGAGCGGCTCCCCGGTTCCCGTGATCGAGTCGCGGGCACGTTCGACGAGCTGCTCCTTCGTCCAGTCGTCGACTGCGACCCCGACGATCGGGCAGTCGAGAAGCCCGCGCCGCTCGAGCCGGTAGAGCGAGCGGAACGTCATCACCTTCGCGAGGTCGCCCGTGATCCCGAACACCACGAGGACGTCTGCGGGACGCGCGTTGCTCTGCCGGCCGGTTCCGCTGCTCATCGGGCAACCTTTCGTCGCTTGTGGCGGCCGGCCCGGAGCATGGGCACGCCGGTACGCACCCGGAGAACCTCCGCGACCGACCAGGCCTGGAAGGGGCAGCCCGTCGCGGCATGCGGCTCGGCGCCGTCGGCGGTCTCCGAGATGGAGCCGAGGCCCCATTCGTCGAGATGGGCCTCGATGCCGTCGAGGATGCCTTGCGCGTGGGCCCTGCACGCGCCGGGCCGCATCGACGTACGGCCCGAGGAGCCACGGCCACACGGTGCCCTGGTGGTAGGCGGCGTCGCGGTCGGCGGGGCCGCCGCGATGGTAGGGCCGGTACCGCGAGTCGTCGGGCGCGAGCGAGCGCAGCCCGAGCGGGGTGAGGAGGCTCCGGCTGCAGACGTCGACGACGCGCGTCGCCGTCTCGTCGTCGAGCGGGCCCGTTCGGGAGGGAAACCGCGAGCAGCTGGTTCGGCCGCACCGACGCGTCGTCGCCGTTCGGCCCGTCGACCACGTCGAGGAGGCCGGCGCCGTCCGCGCGGACGAAGCGAGCGGCGAACGACGACGCTGCGTGCTCGTGCAGCGAGGCGATGCGGTCGTCGCCGCCGGCGAGCTCGGCCGCGACGTCCAGGGCTCGCAGCCAGAGCGCGTTGACCTCGACGGGCTTGCCGGCGCGCGGGGTGACGGGGACGCCGTCGATCCGGGCGTCCATCCAGGTGAGAGCCAACCCCTCGGCTCCCTGGCGCAGGAGCCCGTCTCCGGGGTCGACCGAGATCCCGAACCGGGTGCCTTCGAGATGGCGATCGACGATCTGCTCGAGCGCCGGGGCGAGCTCGTGCCCGAGGTCCTCGTCCCCGGTGACCGTGACGTGCCGGCCGACGGCGTGGACGAACCAGAGCGTGCCGTCCACCGTGTTGTACTCGAGCGAGCCGGTGTCGGCGGTGTTCGCGAGCATTCCCTCGGAGAGGGTGGCCGCCGCCGCGAGCAGCACCTCTCGTCCCTCGTCGTGGCGGTTCGTCGCCAGGTACAGGCCCTCGTAGGAGGTCATCAGGTCGCGCGACCACTCGCCGAACCAGGGGTAGCCGGCGACGGCGGTGGGCCGCCCGGCGGTCGTGATCGTGAACTGGTCGGCCGCGAGCACGAGCCTGGCGTCGATCTCGTTCTCGGCGCCGGACGCGCGGATCAGCTCGCGCGCACGCTCCCTCGCGGCGGCGACGATGCTCTCGGCGCCCGGGGGACGTGAGGCCGTCGGCGAGCGCGGCGGCGGTCACCTCGTGCGCTTCGCCGACGGCGAGCTCGACGCGGAAGCTGCCCGCGGCCCAGAGATCCTCGCGGTCGGCGAGGCCGCGTGCAGCCTCCTCCCGGGCGCGGACGTCCCGGTACCACTCGCCGCCGGCCTGCCAGCCTGCCCCTTCGACCCGGTAGGCCTGCTCGAACGACGAACCCGGTCTCGTCCGACGCTCACCTCTGGCGCTCCGTCAGCGTGCCGCTCACCGTGGACATTGCGCCAGGTGCAGAGCGGTGTCAGCTCGAGCGATACGGGCCTGTCGCAGGCAACGATGCGGTGAACGATCCCGACGGTCGGTGTGCCGTGAGCCGCGGCGATCTCGCGCTCGAGCACGATCCCTCCCACCTGCCAGCGCCAGCGGGGGACGCCGTCGGCCAGGTCGAACGAGGCGAGGAGCTCGTGCCCGCGTGGATCGACAGCGCCGGATCCCCACTCGTCCGTAGCGAGCCGGATCCGGGCGTCGCCGAGCACGAGCACCGGATCGAGGGCGGCGAGGCCGAGCATCCGGTCTGCCGGCCCGCCGGCCGCAACCACGAGCAGCCCGTGGTAGCGGCGCGTGCGGAGCCCGGCGACGGTGCCCATCGCGTAGCCGCCGGCGCCGTCGGCGACCAGCCATTCGCGCGTCGCCGCCTCGTCGAGCGTGCCACAGGTCTGAGGGCCGAGGCGGACGGTCATGTCTTTGCCTCTTCCGGGATCCGGGACATGAGCTCGCCGAGCGTGGCCACAGGCACCCCGCGGGCCCGGAGGATGAGCTCGGCGACGAGCCCGGTCCATCCGGTCTGGTGGCTCGCACCGAGACCGGCGCCGTTGTCGCCGTGGAAGTACTCGTGGAAGAGCAGGTTGTCCTTCCAGGCCGGGTCGTTCTGGAGCCGGTCGACCCAGCCGAAGCACGGCCGGCGGCCGTCGTCGCCGGGCACGAAGATCGAGATCAGCCGCTCGCGGAGGTCGGCGGTGATCTGCTCGAGGGTGAGCTTCCGTCCCGAGCCGGTCGGGTACTCGATCTCGAGGTCGTCGCCGAAGTAGCGCGCGTAGCGGTGCAGCGCCTCGACGACGAGGAAGTTGACCGGCATCCAGATTGGACCCCGCCAGTTCGAGTTCCCGCCGAACATGCCGGTCGTCGACTCGGCGGGCTCGTAGTCGATGGTCGAGTGCATGCCCTCGACGTCGAGGACGAACGGGTGCTCGGCGTGAGCGCGGGAGACGGCGCGGAGACCGTACGGAGAGAGGAACTCCTGCTCGTCGAAGAGGCGCGTCAGGAGCCGGAGGACTCTCGTCACCCCGACGACGCCGACGAGGATCAACCGCTTCTCCGGGTCGCCGGCGACGGGATGCGCGGCCCTGAGCATCGCGGCCGCGCGCTTGTTCACCGTCTCCGCCCGATCGACGACGTGCTCGTCGATCACGGCGACGCCGAGCAGTGGGAGCACCCCGACGATCGAACGAACCTCGATCGGCTCCTCGCGCCCGTCCGGCAGCCGGAGCCGGTCGTAGAAGAAGCCGTCGCTCTCGTCCCAGAGCGCCTGCGACTCGAGCGCCTCCGAGATGAGCGCGAAGTGCTCGAGGAACTTGATGACGAGGTCGGTGGCAGGACGGCCTCGGTCGTTGAGGACCGAGGCGATCGCGCCCATGCTCAGCGCGTAGAAACCCATCCAGCCGGTTCCGTCCGACTGCTCGAGGAGCCACCCTGCCGGCAGGTGGGAGCGGTCGATCGGGCCGATGTTGTCGAGGCCCAGGAAACCCCCCTCGAAGACATTCGACCCGTCCCGGTCCTGGCGGTTCACCCACCACGTGAAGTTGACGAGCAGCTTGTCGAAGATCCTGTTCAGGAAGGCGGTGTCACGGCCGCCGTCGATCGCGAACACCTCGATCGCGGCCCAGGCCTGGACCGGGGGGTTCACGTCGTCGAACGACCACTCGTAGGCGGCCAGCGCGCCGTTCGGGTGCTGGAACCACTCCCGGCAGAGAAGGATCAGCTGGTACTTGGCGAACGCGGGGTCGACCCGCGCGAGCGCGACGCAGTGGAAGGCGAGGTCCCAGGCGGCGAACCACGGGTACTCCCACTTGTCGGGCATCGACATGATGTCGAAGGCGTCGAACGTCCTCCAGTCCTTGTTCCGGCCCGCGAGCCGCGAGTCCGGCGGTCTCGGCTGCGTCGGGTCGCCGTCGAGCCAGCGCGCGACGTTGTAGGCGTAGAGCTGCTTGCTCCAGAGCATCCCGGCGAGCGACTGCCGGAGAACCATGGCCTCGTCGACCGACACGCCGCCGGGAGTGAGCTCGGCATAGAACTCGTCTGCCTCCGTCGAGACGCTCCGCTGCGATCGCGTCGAAGTCCGACCAGGGACTGCCCCGCCGGCCGGCCGGCCGGAGCCGCAGCCTCACGACGGCGGTCTCGCCGGGCTCGACGTGAAGCCGGTACCAGAATGCTGCCTTCGTCCCGGCCTCGGCAGCGACAGTCGAGGCTCCCGAGACGACGTGGTCCGAGATCCCGTCCTTCCAGGTCCCCGTGGTCGGCGCCATCCCGAACAGGCGCTCGGCGTTCGTCTCGTTCTCGCAGAACAGCACCTCCGGCTCGCCCTCGGCCACGATCTCGAGGCTGCCGAGGAACGGGTGCTCGGTCGCGAGGCGGCCTGCGCCCTCGAGCCGAAGCTCCGGCCGTGTCTCCCCGTCGAGCCCCCAGGCCCAGGTGTTCCGGTACCAGGCGGTCGGGAGGACGTGCAGCGTGTCGGCCTCGGGGCCGGCGTTGGTGACGCGCACCGTGAGCAGGAGGTCGTGGGGGTCGCCCTTGGCGTAGTCCGCCTCGACGATCCAGTAGCGGTCGTCGTCGAATGCCCCGGTGTCGAGCAGCTCGTACTCGGGGTCGAGCTTGCCCCGCCGCCCGTTCTCCGCGACGAGATCGGCGTACGGGAACTCGCCCTGCGGGTAGTGGTAGCGCCACCGGTTCCACGCGTGGCTCGGCAGGGCGTCGAGATACCACCAGTACTCCTTGGCATCCTCGCCGTGGTTGCCCTGGTTCCCGGTCAGCCCGAAGATGCGCTCCTTGAGGATCGGATCGCGGCCGTTCCAGAGCGCGAGCCCGAGGCAGAGCCGCTGCTCGACGTCCGAGAACCCGGCGAGGCCGTCCTCGCCCCAGCGGTAGGCGCGCGAGCGGGCGTGGTCGTGTGGGAGGTACTCCCAGGCCGTGCCGTCCGCGCTGTAATCCTCGCGGACCGTGCCCCACTGGCGCTCGCTCAGGTACGGCCCCCACAGATACCAGTCGCCCGCCTGGCGCAGCCCGTCTTCGAGCCGACCGAACGTCGCGACGCGCTCCCCCTCGGCGCTCACGAGCGCATGCTAACGCGAATCGACCTCGACCTCTTCCCGCGATAATTCAACTCGTCCTCCCTGCTCCCCGGTGAGCGCGCAAGGCTAGAGCCGACCAACAGGCACCGGGTGAAGGCCTGGCGACGGACCCGCTTCGATCTGGATAACGGCGGTTTACGGCCGTCCACCGCGGCACGTGTCCTGCTGCGTCACGAAGCAGCCACTACCGTTAGGCTCGACGGAGGACGGGACCGAACTTGGCCGACGGCGACACAACCACGACGACGATCGCTGAACCGCCCGCGCCTGACGGGGTCGCCTGGTATGCGCTCACGCCCGACGAGGCGACGACGCAGGATCGGCGTCGACCCGGCCGGCGGCCTGACCGCAGCCGAGGTGACGTCGCGGCGCGCGTCCTTCGGGCCGAACACGTTCGCCGTGGCCGAGGTCGAGCCGCGCTGGCGGGCGTTCATCCGCCAGTACCGCGACGCGATGCAGATCGTCCTGCTCGTCGCCGGGATCGGGAGCCTCTACCCGCTGAAGGAGCTCGGCACCGGGATCGTCCTGATCTTCCTGACGCTGTTCAACGCGGTGCTCGGCCTGCGCCAGGAGGGCAAGGCCGCCGAGGCGGTCGCAGCGCTGCAGAAGATGATGATCGTCAAGGCGCGGGTGCGGCGCGACGGCGAGCTCGTGCAGATCCCGGCGGAGGAGCTCGTCCCCGGCGACGTCGTCGCGATCGAGGCGGGCGACCTCGTCCCGGCCGACGGCCGTCTCCTCTCCGCGGCGACGCTCGAGATCGCCGAGTCCGCCCTGACCGGCGAGAGCCTGCCGGTCTCGAAGGGCGTCGACGCGGTCGAGTCGGAGGACACCCCGCTCGGCGACCGGACGGACATGGTCTTCATGAACACGAACGTGACCCGTGGCTCGGGCTCGTTCGTGGTCACCTCGACGGGGATGGCGACCGAGGTCGGCCACATCTCGCACATGCTGCAGAGCGACGAGGAGCGGGACACGCCGCTGACGAAGCAGCTGAAGAAGCTGACGAGCCAGATCCTCGTCATCTCCGGCGCCGCCGTCGGCATCTCGATCGCGCTCAACCTCTCGCGCGGCGAGAGCTTCGACACCGTCTTCACCGCCGCGATCGCGTTCGCGATCTCGGCGATCCCGACCGGCCTCCCTGCCGTCGTCACGACGATCCTCTCGTACGGGACGCAGATGCTCGCGAAGGCGAACGCGATCATGAAGCGCCTCCGCTCGACCGAGACGCTCGGCTCGACGTCGGCGATCAACTCCGACAAGACCGGGACGCTGACGCTGAACCAGATGACCGCGGTCGAGCTGACGATCCCGGGCCGCCGCTACACGGTCTCGGGCGGCGGCTACGGCACCGAGGGCACGATCAAGCACGTCTTCGGCCTCGCCGAGGTGCCGCTCGACCAGTTCCTGCTGCCGATGGCGCTCTGCGCCGACGCGGTCGTCAAGGACGGCGAGCTCGTCGGAGACCCGACCGAGGGCGCGCTCGTCGTGCTCGCCGAGAAGGGCGGCCTCGACGCCGTCGCGACGCGTCAGCAGTACCCGCGCGTCGCGGAGCTGCCCGTTCGACGCCGAGTACAAGCTGATGGCGACGTTCCACCACATGACGGACGAGACGGGCAAGGACGTCGTCCGCTGCCTCGTCAAGGGCGCGCCCGACCAGCTGCTCGCCCGGGCAGCCTTGCGGCCCGCGCCGGAGGACCTCTCGATCGTCCCGGTCGACGACGAGTTCAAGCAGCGCTACATGGACGAGAACGAGCGCCTCGCGAGCCAGGGGCTCCGCGTGCTGGCGACGGGTCGCAAGGACTTCGACCCGGCGAGCTTCGACCCGTCGGCCGACCTGCTGCCGCTGCTCGACGGCATGACGGTGCTGGCGCTCGTCGGCATCGTCGACCCGCCGCGGCCGACGGCGAAGGCCGCGATCGCGACCGCGCACGAGGCCGGCATCCACGTGCGGATGATCACCGGCGACCACGCCGTCACCGCCGCCGCGATCGCGAAGGAGCTCGGCATCCCCGGCCGCGCGATCACCGGCGCCGAGTTCAAGGCGATGTCCGACGACGGAGCTCGACGCGGCGATCGACGAGATCGGCGTGATCGCGCGCGTCGCACCGGAGGACAAGGTGCGCCTCGTCGACACGCTGAAGCGCAAGGGCGCACATCGTCGCGATGACCGGCGACGGCGTGAACGACGCGCCCGCGCTGAAGCGCGCCGACATCGGGATCGCGATGGGGATCACCGGCACCGAGGTCTCGAAGGAGGCCGCGACGATGATCCTCACCGACGACAACTTCGCCACGATCGTCAAGGCGGTCGAGCTCGGCCGCGGCCTCTACGACAACCTGACCAAGTACATCCGCTTCCAGATGGGCGTGCTCGTCGGGTTCATCGTCACGTTCCTCGGCGCGAGCATCTTCAACATCGTCGGCGGCGTGCCGTTCGTGCCGCTGCAGACGCTGTACGTGAACTTCACCACGCAGGTGCTCCAGGCGATCGGTCTCGGCTACGGCCGGCCGGCGGAGGGGCTGATGAAGCGCAAGCCGCGCGACTCGCGACGAGCAGATCCTGCCGCGGCCGCTCCTGATCTGGGTCGTGATCGCGGGACTCGTGATGGGCGGGGCGACGCTGCTCGCTGATCGCCTGGGCCGACGACCACTACGACTCGAGCCCGATCGCGCGCACGATGGGCCTGACGACGTTCGCGATCAGCAACCTCGTCTTCTCGCTCTGCACCCGCGACGAGCAGCACTCGGTCTTCTCGCTCGACGTGCTCGGGGACCGGATGTTCCTGCTCTGCAGCGGCGGGTCGCTCGCGGCGATCCTCCTCGGCACCGAGCTCGGCTTCCTGCAGCGGATCCTCCACACCGAGCATCTCGACCTGCACCAGTGGCTCATCTGCATCGTCGTCGGCCTCGCGATCGTCCCGGTCTCCGAGGGGCGGCGGCTGCTCCTCGGTCGTCGCCGGCCGCAGAGCGGGGCCCCGGGAGAGGCCGAGGGCGCGGCGACCGTCTGAGGCCGGCGCCCGTCACGTTCCTGCCGGGGATGGGGCCGACGAACCGCCGCCTCGCGCAACGCAGGCTGGAGACGTGAGCATCCGCCGTCTCGTACCGATTCTCACGTGGCTGCCGGCGTACGACCGCCGCTGGCTTCGCGGCGACGTCGCCGCCGGGATCGCGGTCACCGCGCTCATCGTGCCGAAGAACCTCGGCTACGCCGGCATCGCCGGGGTCCCGCTCGAGAACGGCCTCTACGCCGCCGCAGCCGGGGCGATCGTCTACGCGCTCTTCTGCACCTCGCGGCACATCTCGACCGGGCCGTCCTCGTCGCTGGCCGCGGTCGCCGGGGGCGCGGTGCTCGCGACCGGTCTCGGCGGGGAGGACGCCGCCCAGCTCGTCGCCGCGATCACGCTCGTGACCGGGGCGCTGTTCCTGCTGCTCGCGCTCTTCCGCATGGGCTGGATCGCCCAGTTCCTCTCGAAGGCGGTCGTCACCGGCTTCCTCGCCGGCGCGGCGATCGACGTGACGATCGGCGAGCTGCCGAAGCTGACCGGCTCGCCGTCGAGCGGCGACAGCGCCTGGCGGGAGCTCTGGACCTGGGCGACGGGGCTGGACGAGATCCACTGGGCCACGCTCGCCGTCGGCCTCGTCTCGCTCGTCGTGATCCTCGCGCTGCGGTTCACCGTGCCGGCTGTCCCTGGGGCGCTCGTGCTCGTGGCAGGCGGGCTCATCGCCTCCGGCCTGTTCGACCTGGGTGCCCATGGGGTCGCCCTCGTCGGTCACGTCCCGCGCGGCCTCCCGTCGCCGGAGCTCCCCCACTGGCACCTCGTTCGCACGCACCTCGCCACGATTTTCATCGCCTCCTTCGCGCTGCTGCTGATCGGCTTCTCCCAGACCGCAGGCGACGCCAGGGCGTTCGCGACGAGGCACCGCTACCGCATCGACGTGAACCAGGAGTCGGTCGCCCAGGGCATGGCGAACGCGACTGCCGGCGTGTTCCAGGGGATGCCCGTCTCGACGAGCCTGTCCGCGAGCTCGCTGAACGAGTCGGCCGGAGCGCGCACGCCGCTCGCCTCGCTCGTGACGGGCGGCCTCGTGATCGCGACGCTCGTGGTGCTGGCACCTCTCTTCTCGCAACTCCCGAAGGCGGTGCTCGGCGCGGTGATCATCGACGCCGTCCTCTTCGGGATGATCGACGTCGCCGAGCTGCGGCGGCTCCGGCGCGTCGCCCGGGTCGACTTCTGGATCGCCGTCGCCGCGATCCTCGGCGTGCTCTCGGTCGGAGTGCTCGCCGGAGTGGCCCTGGGCGTCGCCCTCTCGCTCGGCTGGCTCGTCTACGTGGCCGCGACGCCGCAGATGCCGGTACTCGGGCGGGAGCCGGGGACGGATGTCTACCGCGAGCTCGACGAGTACCCGGACGACGAGACCCTCCCGGGCATCGTCGTCCTGCGGCTGGACAGCGGCCTCTTCTTCGCCACCGCGGAGGCTCTCGACTCGCGCATCCGCGAGGTGATCGCAGGCACAGAGCCCCCCGTCGAGACGATCGTGCTGAACCTCGAGGGAGTCGACTTCGTCGATTCGCAGGGAGCTGCCAAGCTCGCCGAGCTGTACGAGGTCGCGCAGGCCGAACGCGTGACCCTCCGGCTCGCCCGCGTGAAGCCGCAGGTCCTCGAGCTGCTCGAGCGGGACGGCGTCGCCGACACCTACGGGCTCGACCGCATCCACCGAACCCTCCATCTCGCAGTCGACGCGCACGTCCAAGAGGGGCAGGCTTCGTGAGCCTCAGCTCTCAGGTTCCGTTGATGTTCGACTGCTTTCATGGTGTCAGTAGCAGGCACTGTGATCGGACCGGAGGATCGGGACGCCCATGACAGACCCGGAGCACACGACCGAAGCCACCTCGACCCGGACAGGGCCCGGTCGGCTGGCCGCGATCGGCGCCGGCATCGTCCTCGTCGTCCTCCTCGCCTCGGCAGCGGGGGCCGTCGCCGGCCACGAGCTCTGGGCCTCCAGGACCTCCGCGCCTGCGCCGGTCGCGACCCCTGCGGGCGGCGGCTCCGGCTTCTTCGGCGGGTCCGGCATCACCGGCGGCAACTCGACCGGAGCCGGCCCGTCCGATGCCGCCGCGATCGCGGCGAAGGTCGACCGGGCGGTCGTCGACATCGATTCCAGCAACACCTACCAGGGCTCCCTGGGTGCCGGGACGGGCATCGTCATCAGCGCGGACGGCAAGGTCCTCACGAACAACCATGTGATCCGGGGCGCGACCCGGATCAGCGTGACCGACGTGGGCAACGGGCAAACGTATGACGCCAAGGTGATCGGGTACGACCCGAGCGACGACGTCGCCGTCCTCCAGCTTCAGGGTGCCTCCGGTCTCGCGACGGCGAGCATCGGCGACTCGTCGAAGCTCTCGGTCGGCGACCAGATCGTCGGCATCGGCAATGCCGGCGGCGCCGGCTCGACCCCGTCCTACGCCGGCGGCTCCGTCACCGCGCTCGGCCGCTCGATCACGGCAACCGACGAGGTCGGCGGCTCCAGCGAGCAGCTCTCCAACCTGATCCAGGTCGACGCGAACATCCAGCCCGGCGACTCGGGCGGCCCGCTCGTCGACTCGAACGGCCGGGTCGTCGGCATGATCACCGCCGGCTCGGCCGGTGCCGCCCGCTTCTCGGGGACCGACTCCGCCGCCTACGCGATCCCGATCGACGACGCCTCGAAGCTCGGGCTGCAGATGATCGCCGGGAGCGCCTCGTCGGTGGTCCACATCGGAGACACCGCGTTCCTGGGAGTCACCGTGTCAGCGGGCGATGGTCTCGGCGATTCCTTCGGCGCCGGCTCCGCGCCCTCGGGCGTCTCCGTCGGCGACGTCCTGGCGGGAGAGCCCGCGCAGAAGGCCGGACTGGCAAGCGGCGACACGATCACATCTGTCGACGGGCAGGCCGTCGACTCGCCCACCAGGCTGAGCAGCGTCATGTTCGGCCACCATCCGGGCGATGCGGTCAAGGTCGGCTGGACGGACACCGCGGGCTCGTCGCACAGCGCGACGGTCGTCCTCGGTAGCGGTCCCCCGGCCTAGCTCGACTACCGCTTCACGAGCATCGTCCCGCTGATCGCGCGGCCCGCCCCCTGCGTCGTATCGACGCACGGCACGCCCGGGAACGACGCCTGGCATCCGGCGGCGCCCAGGTTCTTCGCAGGCAGGTACGCGCTCGTCTGGAGGTACTCGGCCTTCCTTGTCAGCTTCACGAGCTTCGTGTAGCCGCCGTCCGTGCCTGCGTGGGCCACTCCGAGCGACACGAGCCCCGTCGGTGAGCTGCCGTGGCGGATCGTCACCAGCGCCGGCCCGGCAGGCTCGCCGCCGACCAGAACGCGTCCCGTGATCAGCACGCGTGTGACGGGCTTGCCGCTCACCCGAGCGGTGGACTTCTTGCCGAAGATGACGAGCTGTCCCTCCGGGATCGTGACGAGCGACTGCGCCTCGACCTGGCGCGTCGTGTCGAGGGTGCCGGTCCCCGGAGTGAACGGCGTCCAGAGCGACCGCCAGCGGTAGTCGCCCGCGGTCGTGGGCCGGGCGAACGGCTTCAGCGAGAGCGTGAAGGAGTCGACGACGGCACCGAACGCAGCACGGCTCGCGGAGCCGGCCGGGAGGTCGGCGGGCCGGAAGCACGCGACGAGGGTGTAGGGGCCGAACGAGCTCGACCCGTCGACGAAGACCGGGAAGTGCAGCGAGACGCCCTTGGCACCGGAGAGCTGCACCATCCAGGCGGCAAGATGCTGGCTCGCGTCGCAGGTCGACGCTTCGTAGGCGACGGATCCATCGGTCGGCCCGATCGCGATCACCGAGCCCCTGAGGGGCTGTTCGCGTGAGGCGTTCCTGTCGTGGAGAACGGCCCTCGCGGTCGCCGTCCCGACGCTCACACCACCTGCAGGCGAGTTCAGCGCGAAGCCGGAGGGCACGTAGAGCTGAACGCGCCCGACGGCGTCGTCCGCCATCGGCTTGGACGCGCTGATCGTGAGCGTCTGCGAGTGGGCGGTCTCGACCGAGCTGACGACGAGACGCAGCGTCACGGACGCCAGCGCGGCAGCAGGAAACGCGAGAACGAGGAGAGCGCCCGACCACGAGCGCGCCGAGCCGTCCAGCCATGTCATCCCTCCAGGTCGAGTCGTTGGCGCGGCGGTCTTACGCACCCAACGCGAGCCAAAACGCGCTAGCTCGCGCCAAGCGCCTCCTTGATTTGCTCGAGAGCAGCGGTCTCCTTCTCGCTGACGCCGCCCTTGGCCTCGGCGACCGCTTCCGCCGTGCCGAGGACGAGCTTGCGATAGGCGTCCAGGTCGTCGGGCGCCTTCGCCTCGAGCGCGGCCACGGCCGTGCGCAACGACTCCGTCGTCTCGGTCGTGACCTTCTCGCGCGAGCTCGTGATCCCGAAGCCGGTCCCGTGCGTGTGGGCGACCTCTCGAGCGAGCCGTTCTGGTTGCCCTGGCTCTCGCTTGCGAGGTGCTTTGCGAGTGCCGAGGCCTCACCGAAGGAGTCCATGAACCCGGGGTCGCTGGTCGAGACCATCATCCCGGCGCCGGTCAAGCCCTTGTGCAGGCTCTCCCACTCCTCCTCGGTGAAGTCGGTCTTGGTCGCCATCTCGGCTCCTTTCGTCGGGTCGTCCGAGTATCGCAGTACGAA
>CAVTYN010000010.1:0-213313 GCA_963738895.1 uncultured Actinomycetota bacterium | reverse complement strand
CACCAGTGCCGACGAGCTCGACGAGGTCACCTGGATCCTCGCCCGCACCCCGGCCGGCGACATCACGGCGCTCTACGGCATCGACCTCGAGCGCGTCCGGACGCTCACCGCCGGCGCGATCATCCTCGGCGCGCTGCAGGAGCGATTGCACGTGCCCTTCCGTGTCGTTCGGGGCGGCGTCCGCGAGGGCGCGGCGCTCGAGCTCGGCCGCCGCGTCGAAGCAGCCTAGGAGGCTCTCGTCGGCCCGTCGCTCGACGCGGCGCATCGCGTCGGGAAGGGCGGCACGGGCCTCGCGGCGCGCCCGGCGCTCGTGCTCGACGATCCGGCCCGCCGCGAGACGAGAGTCGTCGGTCGCGAGCTCGCGGACGCGCTGCTCGGCGACGGCGGCGTCCTGATGCGCGCCGATCACCTCCTGGACTCTCGCCAGCGCGACGGCGAGGTCCTGGAAGCTCCGTCCCGAGGTGGTGGCGGCGAGCTCTGACGCGTAGCGGGCGTGCTTGGCGCGGATCCGGAGCTCGTGGAGGTCGTCGTCACTCGGGTCGGGGTCGAGCTCGCGGTACGCCGTCCGGAGTCGTTCGAGCTCCTTCCTGGCGAGCCGGGCGAGTGACGAGCTCCCGTTGGCGGCGCGGAGGCCGGGGACGGTCTCGGCGAAGCGGCGGAGCAGCTCGCGGTATCGCTGCGTCCCGATTGCGGTGAGCAGCGCCCCGCGCTCACGGTCGCGCTCCCGCCCGAGCGCGGCAACGATCTCCTCGGCGCCCGCCTGATCAGGGTCGAGTGACGGCACGAGGCTGCGGATGTGGTCGATCAGCACGTCGAGGTCCCGCACCTCGCCGGTGACGGTCCCGAGCCACCGGAGCTCGCGATCCAGTGCCGCGAGCTGGTCCCGCACGAGCGGGCGCGAGGCACGGATCAGAGCCCGGCTTCGCCGCGTCGCGACACGGAATCGATGGAGCTCCTCGGGATCCGCGCCGTCCCGCACCCCCGCCTCCGTGCGCTCCAGCGCATCGAGCTGGCGCTCGAGCAAATCGCGGAGCTCGTCGACTGCAGGCATTTTCCCTCTGATCCTAAGGCCAAACAGCCCCGGGATGGGATCAGCCGTAGACGAAGAATCCGAGGCCCGACTTCCGGCCGAGCCTGCCGGCGGCCACATGCTCCCGCAGGAGCGGATGCGGCCCGTACTTCGCGTCGCCGAGCCCGCGCTCGAGCACCTCCATGATCGAGACGAGCGTGTCCAGCCCGATCAGGTCCGCGAGCGCGAGCGGTCCCAGCGGATGGCCGAACCCCAACGTCGCGACCGTGTCGATCGCCTCGGCGGAGGCGACCCCGTCGGCGAGCGCAGCCACCGCCTCGTTGACGAACGGCATGAGGATGCGGTTCGCCGCGAATCCCGGGACATCGAGCGCGAGAACCGGCTCCTTGCCGAGGTCGCGGGCGAGCTCGACGATCGCCGCGGTCGTCTCCTCCGAGGTCGAGGAGGCGCGGATCACCTCGACGAGCTTCAGCACCGGCACCGGGTTGAAGAAGTGCATCCCGATCACCCGGTCAGCCCGCCCGGTCACCGCGGCCAGCGAGGCGATCGGGATCGAGCTCGTGTTCGACGCGAGGACCGCGCGCTCGGGCAGGACTGCATCCGCACGGCGGAAGACGTCCTCCTTGACGGCTGGATCCTCCACGACCGCCTCGATCAGCAGATCGGCGGGAACGATCTCGGCGACGACCTGAATGCGCCCGAGCACCTCGTGCGGCTCGGCACCGCCCTTTTCGGCCAGTTTGGCGAGGCTCCGTGCCATCGCCGCGATCGCCCGCTCCGTCGCACCCGGAAGCGGATCGTGGAGCGAGACGTGGCGGCCGGACGCGGCGAGGACCTGGGCGATCCCGCCGCCCATCTGGCCTGCGCCCACGACCAGAACGTGACGCAAGCTACGAGCCCTCGCCGCCGGTCGCCCGCACTACGAGCTCGCGGTCGCGCTCGTAGGAGAGCACGGCCGGGGCGTCCGCCAGCGGGACCCAGCGAACCTCGTCGACCTCGTTGCTCGCGACGGCCTCGCCGTCAGGCTCCATCAGGAAGTAGCGAACCTCCTTCGAGCGACCCCGCGCGTCGAGGTAGTGAGTGCGGCCGATCTCCTCGCCCGGCTCGCAGTCGAGGCCGGTCTCCTCCTCGACCTCGCGGCGCGCCGCCTGTTCCCAGGACTCGCCCGGGTCGAGCTTGCCCTTCGGGAGCGTCCAGTCGTCGTACTCGGCCCGGTGGACGATCAGCACGGCGCCGTCTCGGAGGACGAGGCCCCCTGCGGCCCGAACGCCGGTCATACCTCGACGAGCAACGCGTCGCCCTGGCCGCCTCCCGAGCAGATCGCGGCCAGGCCGAGGCCACCGCCTTCCCGGCGGAGCTCGTGGACGAGCGTCCCGAGGATCCGGCCGCCCGAGGCCCCGACCGGGTGGCCGAGCGCGACCGCGCCGCCGTTGACGTTGACGAGCTCCTCGTCGGCTCCGAGCATCCGCGTCGAGTGCTTCGCGACGGACGAGAACGCCTCGTTGATCTCGATACGCCTCACCTCGCGGATCGATCTCCCTGCCCGGGACAGCGCCAGCTCGGCGGCCTTTGCCGGCGTCCGGGCGAGGTAGGCGAACTCGCCGGCGAAGTAGCCCTGAGCGACGATCGTCGCCAGCGGCTCGATCCCGCGGCGGCGCGCCCACTCCTCGCTCGCGACGAGCACGCAGGCGGCGCCGTCGTTCACCCCGGGTGCATTCCCGGCCGTCGTCGTCCCGTCCGGGTCGAAGACGGGCTCGAGGGCCGCGAGCTTCTCGAGCGAGGTGTCGCGCCGCGGCGCCTCGTCGACCTCGAGCTCCGCCGCCGGGACGATCTCGTCCGCGAACCGGCCCTCGTCGATCGCCGCGACCGCGCGCTGATGGGAGCGGAGCGCCCACGCGTCCTGATCCTCGCGGGATACGCCGAGGTCGCGCGAGACGAACGAAGCCTGCTCGATCATGTGCTTGCCGTCGAAGGTCGAGGTCAGGGCGTCCCGCGTCATCATGTCGATCAGCGTCCCGTCTCCGAGTCGGTAGCCGAACCGCGCCCGGGCGAGGACGTATGGCGCGTTCGACATCGACTCCATGCCGCCCGTGACGACGAGCTCGGCATCGCCGGCCCGGATCATCGAGTCGGCGATCTCGACCGCCCGGATCGAGCTGGCACAGACCTTGTTGATCGTGTCCGACGGCGTCTCGGCCGGGAGCCCTGCGCCGACGGCTGCCTGCCGGGCCGGCGCCTGGCCTGCACCGCCCTGGAGCACCTGCCCCATGATCACGTAGTCCGGCTCCTGCGGCTCGATCCCGGCGCGCTCGAGAGCGGCGCGGATGACGATCGCGCCGAGCTCGGTCGCCGTGAGACGCGAGAGCCCGCCGCCGAGCCTGCCGAATGGGGTCCGAACGGCCCCCACGATGACGCTGCGCTTAGCTTGCAGAGGCGGCAAAGCGGCACCTCCGCCGATCGATGCTTCCACGGTTCGAGGCTAGCGGAGGAAGCTCGTCCGGGGCGTGAGCCGCAGGGCGAACGCAGCGACGAGGCGGATCACCGCGTCGAGATCGTCGAGCGAGACGAGCTCGCAGGGGGAGTGCATGTAGCGAAGCGGGATCGAGACGATCCCGGTCGGGATGCCGCCCCTCGAGGCATGGACATCGTCGGCGTCGCTGTGGGTGCGGCCGGTCCAGACCTCGATCGCGTACGGGATGCCCTGCGCCTCGGCGACCTCGACGAGCAGGTCCGACACGCGGCGATTCGCGACCGGGCCGCGGAGCACGACTGCCCCGCAGCCGAGCTCGACCTTCCCGAGCCGTTTCGGGTCACCACCCGGGACGTCGGTCGTGTAGGTGACGTCGATCACGATCGCGGCGTCGGGCTCGAGCGCGAAGGCAGCGGCCCGGGCGCCGTCGTGGCTCGTCTCCTCCTGCACCGAGGCGATCGCCACGACCCCTACCTCGGGGCCGTTCTCTGCAACCCGCCTCGCCGCCTCGAGCGCGGCATAGGCGCCGAGCCGGTTGTCGAGGGCCTTGGACACGAGCCGACCGTTCGGAAGCTCGAGGGGGTCCCCGCGCCAGACGCCGGTGTCGCCGGGAGCCACCCGCTCGGCGGCCTCCTCCCCGTCGCGGGCTCCGATGTCGATGTGGATGTCCTCGTGGGCGATCCCGTGGTCTCCGCGGTCGCGGCGGGAGCGCATGCGGGGAACCGCGACACCCTCGACCGGGCCCGCTCGCCCCGAGATCACGACACGCTGGCCCGCAAGGATGTCGGCCTGGAACCCGCCGAGGGTGCTGTAGGCGAGGAGGCCGTCGCCGCCGATGTGCGTCACGGCGATCCCGATCTCATCGATGTGCCCGATCACCGCGAGCGTGTACCCGCCGGCCGGCCCGACGCGCGCGAACGACGTTCCGAGCGTGTCGGCGTCGACCGCCGCGAACTCGCTCGCCGCGGTCCGCCACACGGCGGCGGCAGCCTCCTCGTGCCCCGAGGGGCCGAGAGCGGCGAGGAGGTCCCGGAGGACGGGCGGAATCGTCACGAGTTGCGGATTCAAGCAGGAGCGCTTATCGTGGTGGCGTGACTCCTTCCCCGCATACGAGCCGGTGGTCCTGGCGCGCGAGCGGGGCGGGAGCGTGCGCCTAGGGGCGCGCGACAACCCTCCCCCGCTCTTCCTCGAGACCCGCACGGGTCTTTTTTCTTGCCCGAAACGACATGAACGCGACCATCCACACCGATCTCCTGACTCCGCTTGCGGCGTACCTCCGGCTGCGCTCGGCCGGTGCCGGCAGCTTCCTGCTCGAGTCGGTCGACCAGGGACGGCTCGGCCGGTACTCGCTCGTGGGGTCCGGCGGGCGGCTGATCGACGTCCACGAGGCCGAGCACTGCGCCGAGCCGGTCGTCGGCCACGTCGGCTACGACTGGATCGCCGAGCTCGAGCCGACGGTGCCGCTCCCGGTCGACGGGCCCGGCCTGCCCGTGAGCCGGTTCGTCGTCGCCGACCGGCTCCTGCGCTTCGATCACGTCGCGGGCGTGTCGGAGGTGCTTCGAGGCGACCCCGACGAGGTCGCGGCGCTCCTCGCGGCGCCGGTCGAGGTGCCCTCGCCGCGTTCCGGGCATGTCGCCGGCGCGCTCGCACGGTTCCCCGACCGCGCGACCCACGAGGCTGGAGTGCTCCGTTGCCAGGAGCACATCCGTGCCGGCGACGCCTTCCAGATCGTCCTCTCGCAGCGTGCCGAGCGGCCGACCTCGGCAACCGCGCTCGCGATCTACCGGTCGCTGCGGCGGATCAACCCCTCGCCCTACATGTTCCTGCTCGAGCTCGGCGACTACGCCCTGATCGGCTCATCGCCCGAGACGCACGTCAAGCTCGAGGGCACACGCGCGAGCCTCAACCCGATCGCCGGGACGACCGCGGCCGGCGACGGGGACGCCGAGCTGCTTCTCGCCTCGGAGAAGGACCGGGCCGAGCACGTGATGCTGGTCGACCTGGGCCGCAACGACCTCTCTCGCGTCTGCCGTCCCGGCAGCGTCCACGTCGAGCGCTTCTTGCAGGTGGAGCGGTTCTCTCACGTCACCCATCTCGTCTCCGAGGTCGCCGGGGAGATCGGCGACGGCGTCGATGCGTGGGACCTCCTTCGGGCGACCTTCCCCGCCGGGACGGTCTCGGGGGCACCCAAGGTGCGGGCGATGCAGATCATCTCCGAGCTCGAGGGATATCGACGCGGCTTCTACGCCGGCGTGGTCGGCTATCACATCCCCGACGGGACCTTCGACACCTGCATCGCCCTGAGAACGCTCCTCCTGCACGACGGCGTGGCCTACCTCCAGGCGGGCGGCGGGCTCGTCGCCGACTCCGATCCGGGGGCCGAGCACCAGGAGTGCCTGAACAAGCTCGCGGCGGTCGAGCACGCGATCCAGCTCGCGGAGGAGGGGTAGTGGCGCTGCTCCTGATCGACAACTACGACTCGTTCACGTACAACCTTGCGCACCTGTTCGGCGAGCTGGGGACGGAGGTGGTGGTGCGGCGCAACGACGCGATCACGCTGGAGGAGGCGGAGCGGCTCGCCCCCTCGTACGTCGTCGTCTCGCCGGGGCCGGGCCGTCCCGAGGCGGCGGGGGTCTCCGAGGCGATCGTCCGGGCGTTCGCCGGCCGGGTGCCGGTGCTCGGCGTCTGCCTCGGCCACCAGGCGATCGTGACGGTCTTCGGGGGCGTCGTCGGGGCGGCCCGGACGCTCGTGCACGGCAAGTCCACCGAGGTCAGCCATGACGGGCGCGGGGTCTTCGCAGGCCTGCCGGAGCCTCTCGAGGCGGGGCGTTACCACTCGCTCGCGGCGACGACGGTGCCCGACGTCCTCGAGGTGTCGGCGAGGGCGGCCGACGGCGAGGTGATGGCCGTCCGGCATCGCGAGCTCCGCGTCGACGGCGTGCAATTCCACCCGGAGTCGGTCCTCACGCCCGACGGGACGGCGCTCGCGCGGAACTTTCTGGGGCGGTCGTGATCAAGGCGGCGCTGCAGAAGCTCCTCGACGGCCACGACCTCTCCCGCGCCGAGGCGCGCGAGGTGATGAACACGATCATGTCCGGTGAGGCGACGCCCGCCCAGATCGGCGGCTTCCTCGTCGCGCTGCGCGCGAAGGGCGAGACGGCCGAGGAGATCGCGGGGTGCGCCGAGGCAATGCGCGAGCACGTGCTGCGCGTGCACCCGAGTCGCGATGACCTCGTCGACACGGCCGGGACGGGTGGGGACGGCGCGAACACCTTCAATATCTCGACCGCGGCCGCGCTCGTCGCCGCGGCGGCCGGCGCCGGGGTCGCGAAGCACGGGAACCGGGCAGCATCCTCGGCGACCGGTGCCGCGGACGTCCTGGAGGCACTCGGGTTCGAGCTGGCGCTGCCGCTGGAGCGCATCGAGGAGTCGATCGACGAGCTCGGGTTCGCGTTCCTCTTCGCCCAGGCGCACCATCCGGCGATGAAGCATGCGGCGCCGGTGCGTCGCGAGCTCGCGACACGGACGGTCTTCAACGTGCTCGGGCCCTTGACCAACCCTGCAGGAGCCCGGGCGCAGGTCGTCGGCGTGTACGCGCCCGAGCTCGCGCGGACGGTCGCCGACGCGCTCGTCCAGCTCGACGCCCGGCGGGCGTTCGTCGTGCACGGCGCCGGCAGTATCGACGAGCTCTCCCCCGCGGGCCCGAATCTCGTCTGCGAGGTCGAGAATGGGCAGGTGCGCGAGTATCAGCTCGATCCCGAGGATCTCGGCATCCCGCGCTGCGACCCGTCGGACCTTCGCGGCGGCGACCCGGAGACGAACGCTCGAGCCCTCCGCGAGGTCATCGCCGGAAACGACGAGAGCAGCGGCCACCGCTCGGCGGTGCTCCTGAACGCGGCGGGCGCGATCGCGGCCGCCGGCCATGCCGCCGACCTGCGTGCCGGGATCGAGCTTGCACGGGAAGCGATCGACTCCGGCGTCGCCGCCGTCCGCCTCGACGACCTGATCGCCTTCTCCCGGGGAGCCGCTGTCCGATGAGCCGTGTCCACTGCGACGATGTCCGGTGCCAGGCACCTGTGAACAACGCTGCACTCCGAGGAAGAACCGCCTGCTCGCGCCGGGGATTCTCCGGTACCAGGCGAGCGCAACGAGAGTGCAACGGGAGGTCGGTGTGAGGTTCACGGATGCGCTCGCCACCAGGGGGTTCGGGGCGATCGCGGAGTTCAAGCGGCGCTCGCCGTCGGCGGGCGACCTCCGGCCGGACGGCGACGTGGTCGCGGTGGCGCGGAGCTTCGAGCGCGCCGGGGCGCGCGCGATGTCGGTGCTCGTCGACGAACGGTTCGCCGGCTCGTGGGACGACCTGCGCGCCGCCCGGGTGGAAACGTCGCTGCCGCTGCTCGCCAAGGGTTTCTTCTCGACGGCCGACGACCTCCGGACGGCGCGCGAGGCCGGCGCCGACGCGGCGCTGCTCATCCTTCGCGATCTCGACGATCGGACGTGCGCGGGACTGCTGCAGGAGGCGCGGTCACTCGGGCTCGACACGCTCGTCGAGGCGCACGACGCGGCCGAGCTCGAGCGGGCGGTCGCGCTCGGAGCGCCCGTGATCGGCGTCAACGCGCGCGACCTCTCGACCTTCGCGATCGACCGAGATGCACAGCTTGCCCTGCTCGCCCAGGCGCCCCGGAACCGGATCGTCGTCGCCGAGTCCGCCATCGCGACGCGCGCCCAGGGCGCCGCCGCCGAACTCGCGGGCGCCGACGCGATGCTCGTCGGCTCGACGCTGATGCGCGCCCCCGACCCGGGCGCCACGCTCGCGGAGCTGATCTCGCGGCCCCTCGTCAAGGTTTGTGGCCTGACCCGCCAGGAGGACGTCGACGCCGCCGTCGAGGCGGGCGCAGACCTCGTCGGCTTCATCCTTGCGACCGAGAGCCCGCGGCGCACCGACGAGCTCCTGGACGCACCGGACACCGTCCTCCGCGTCGCCGTCTTCGTCGGCGAGGAGCACGAGACCGGCGCAGACATCGTCCAGCTCTACGCCCGCGAGAACGGTCACCGCGCGCAGGACGCCGTGCTGAAGCGGCAGGAAGAGGAGGTCGGTGTCGTGCTCGACCTACCCTGGCTCGAGGCCGACCCCGAGCACCTGGACCGCGCACGTGCGCACGAGGGCCGCGTGATGCTCGCGGGTGGGCTCGACGCCTCGAACGTCGGCGCTGCGATCGCCGCCGTCCACCCCTGGGCGGTCGACTCGGCCCGCTCGACCGAGCAGCGGCCTGGAATCAAGGACCACGCCGCGGTGCACGCCTGGGTGGAGGCCGCACGATGAGCCAGACGTTCGGGAGCTATGGCGGCAGGTATGTCCCCGAGACGCTCATCCCGGCGCTCGACGAGCTCACCGCCGGGTGGTCCGCCGCCCGCATCGACGAGAGCTACTGGCAGGAGCTGGACGAGCTCCTCACGACCTACGCCGGCCGCCCCACGCCGCTCACCCGCGTCGAGCGCTTCGACACCGAGCGCCGCGTCTACCTCAAGCGGGAGGACCTCCTCCACACGGGTGCCCACAAGCTGAACAACGCCCTCGGACAGGCAGTGCTCGCGACCAGGCTCGGGAAGCGCCGGATCGTCGCCGAGACCGGAGCCGGGCAGCACGGGGTCGCAACCGCGACCGTCTGTGCGCGCTTCGGTCTCGACTGCGTCGTCTACATGGGCGCAGAGGACATGCGGCGCCAGGCGCCCAACGTCGAGCGCATGAACCTCCTCGGTGCCGAGGTCCGGGCGGTCGAGCTCGGAACGAAGACGCTGAAGGAGGCGACGAGCGAGGCAATCCGCGACTGGATCACGAACGTCGAGACGACCTACTACATGATCGGCTCCTGCGTCGGCCCGGCGCCCTATCCCGAGATCGTCCGCGACCTCCAGCGCGTGATCGGCGACGAGGCCCGCGAGCAGGTGCTCGCCGCCGAAGGCCGGCTCCCGGACGCGGTGATCGCCTGCGTCGGCGGCGGGTCGAACGCGATCGGCATGTTCTACGGCTTCGTCGAGGACACCGCCGTTCGGCTTGTCGGCGTCGAGGCGGCGGGCGCGGCGAGTCTCGGCACGGGGCGCACCGCCATTCTCCACGGCGCCCGCTCCTCGGTGCTCGCAGACGACGACGGCCAGATCGCCGACGCACACTCGATCTCTGCCGGGCTCGACTACCCGGGCGTCGGCCCGGAGCACGCTGCACTCCGCGACTCGCGCCGAGCCGTCTACCTCCCCTGCACCGACGATGAAGCGCTCGCCGCGTTCCACCGCCTCGCCGAGACCGAGGGGATCATCCCCGCGCTCGAAAGCTCGCACGCGCTTGCGCGCACGCTCGACCTCGATGCCGAGCTCGTCGTCGTCTGCCTCTCGGGGCGGGGCGACAAGGATCTCGCGGAAGTCCTCGCGTATGCCCGCGCCGCGTCGGCGGAGCCGGCCGGCTAGCACGATGACCAAGCTCGTCGTCTACCTGGTCTGCGAGCCGGAGACACCGGAGCTCGCGGAGGCCGCCGTCGAGGGCGGCGCCGACATCCTCGAGCTCGGCATCCCGTTCTCGGACCCGCTCGCCGAGGGTCCCACGATCCAGCGAGCGTCCGAGCGAGCCCTCGGCCGGGGGATGAGGACGAGGCAGTGCCTCGAGTGCATTGCCGGGACACGCGCCCGCGTGGACGTCCCGCTCGTCCCGATGACCTACGCCGCGATCCTCGAGGCATACGGCTACGAGCGCTTCGCGACCGACACACGTGCGGCGGGCGCGACCGGCACGATCGTCGTCGACCTCCCCGTCGAGGAGCACCGCGAGGTGCCCCGGATCCAGCTCGTCGCCCCCACCTCGACCGACAAGCGCATCGCGCTGTGCGCCGGGAGCACCGACGGCTGGCTCTACCTCGTGTCTCTCACCGGGACGACCGGTGCCCGCACAGAGGTCTCCCCCGCCCTCGCGGGCCTCGTCGAGCGCGCGCGGGCGGCGACCGGGGTGCCGCTCTACGCCGGCTTCGGCATCTCGACTCCTGAGCACGCAGCCGCCGTCGCCCGCCTCGCCGACGGCGTCGTCGTCGGGTCGCGCGCGGTGCAGATCGCCGAGGAGGGCCCGAGAGCGCTACGCGGCTATGTCCGGAGCCTTCGCGAGGCGATCGACGCAGCCGAGGGGGTCGCGTGAGCCGCGCCGTCGTCGTCGGTGCCGGCGTCTTCGGCGCGTCGACCGCGCGCGAGCTCGATCGCCGCGGCTGGGACGTCACGCTCGTCGAGCAGTACGCGCCCGGCAACGTCCGCTCCGGCTCGGGCGGAGACACCCGGCTCCTGCGCTTCTCCCACGGCGACGAGGACTGGTACACGCACTCGGCCCGCCGGGCACTCGAGCTGTGGCGCGACCTCGAGCACGAGACCGGCGAGCGGCTGTTCGAGCCCGTCGGGATCGCGTGGTTCTCGACCGCTCCCGACGACTTCACCGCCCGCAGCGAGGCTGCGCTGAACCGCCTCGGGATCCCCTGCGAGCGTCTGACGCCCGAGGAGGCGAGGCGCCTGTATCCGTCGGTCGGCGGCGACGACCTCCGATCCGTCCTGCTCGAGCCCGAGGGCGGCGTGCTCAACGCCCGCGCCGCCACCCGCGCGCTCGCGTCGCGCTTCGAGGTCGACCCACGGCGGCTGGCACCTGCCGATGCTCCCCGGGCCGACGCGGTCGTCTGGGCGTGCGGCTCGTGGCTGCCCCAGGTCTTCCCCGATCTCGTCGAGATCCGGCTCGCCCGCCGCGACGTCTTCTTCTTCGGGGTCGGCGGCGAATGGGCCGGCACGCCTGGCTTCTGCGAGTACGACGGGCCGTACTACGGTCACGGCGAGCTCGGTGGGCTCGGGATGAAGATCTCGCCGGACTGGGGATCGCTGGACATCGACCCCGACGAGCTCGAGCGCATGCCCGACCCGGCCGTCGCCGCGATCGCTCGCGACTACGCCGCGCGCCGGTTCCCGGCCCTCGCCGGCGCGCCGCTGATCGGCGGCCGCGTCTGCCAGTACGACCTCACACCCGACACCCATTTCATCGTCGCCCGCCATCCCGGCGAGTCGAGCTGGTGGCTCCTCGGCGGCGGCTCGGGCCACGGGTTCAAGCACGGCCCCGCGCTCGCGGAGTACGTCGCCGACTGCATCGAGGGCCGGCGGGACCCGGAGCCGTTCCACGCCCTCGGTGCCCGGGACGGCCACGCCGGCCTCCGCACTGCCGAACGGGTCTAACCAGTGGGGGCAGAGCCGATCTCGACGACGAGAGTGTGCGTCCCGGCAGTGAGGTGCACGGTGGTCGAGCCCTTCTGCCTTGCCATCGGCTTCCCGTCGAGCACCACCGCGCCGACGGCGGGAAGGCTCACGGTTCCGGGCACCGAGGCGCTGACCCGGGCGGTCAGCTTCCCCTCCCCGTAGGCCCAGCCGAACCGAATCGGGCCGTGCGGAGTCGGGACGGTGCCGCGCGCCCACCTCAGATCGGCGGGGTGCGGACGTGCGAGGTACGAGCCGAAGCCGGGGAGCGCCGGGGTGACGCCGAGGACGTAGTTCGTCAGCGCAGGCGCGGCGCCGCTCGACCAGCCGTGATCCCACGACGGGACCGAGTCGGCAGGCGGGCTCCCGTACGCGCCGATCGTCTCCCACATCGTCGACCGGGGCCCGTTCGCCGAGCATGTAGCCCCACTCCCGCCGGATCAGAGCGAGTGCGGAGGAGTCGAGGCCCGTCTCGAACCGCGCGAGCACCTCGAAGTACGAGATGAACGGGTACACGCGCATGCTTGCGTTGTCGCCCCACGGGAAGCCGTCCCAGACGTTGTTGTCGGCGATCGCGGCGCCGTAGGGCCGCCAGTCGTGAGCCATCAGGTAGTCGAGCGCCGACCGGGCCTGCGCGGGCGTCGCGAGTCCCGGCGAGGACGGCGAACGCGTTCCCGTCCTCCGGATGCACGACCGGCCCGTCGGTCGCGTCCCTGAACGCACCGGCGGATGGGTCCCAGAACGCCCTGCCGAACGCCGGCGGCGAGCGGCGTCGATCCGCTCGCGCCAACCCGTGGCGGCTGGACGACGGTCGAGCCAGTCGGCGATCGAGGCGGCGAGTTGGAGCGCCCGGACGTACCCGGCGTTGAAGTAGGCGACCGTGTCGCCACGGCGCGGGATGCTCCCGTAGTCGAAGTGGCCGCCCGAGTTGACGAGGAGACCGCTTCCGCCCGATCTGCGCCGGGTACCAGTGGTCCAGCAGGCGGACGAGGCTCGGCCAGACGTGCCGGGCCAGGGAGAGATCGCCCGTGTAGAGCACGTAGTCGTAAAGGTCCTCGACCCAGTAGGCGTTGTAGTCGAAGAGGTCGAGGATCCCTCCGAGGACGGGGCTCGCCGGGATCGAGCCGTCGGAGTGCTGGTTCGCGGCGTACCACGCGATCATGTCGTGCAAGACGTGCGCGTCCTGCGGATGGGAGAGGAGAAGGGTCAGCCCGCTCACCGCCTGGTCGCCGACATAGGGGCACCGGTCGCGAACGGCCCCGTCGAGGAGAACCGTCGGGAGCTCGATCGAGCAGGTGCGCCCCTTGGCGTCGGTCTCGAGCGGGCCTGGTACGACCATGTCGGTCGCCGTCCGGACCGACGCGGCCCAGATTCTGCCGAGCAGCGGGTCGCTCGAGGAGAACGAGCCCGTGACAACGTTCGCGCCATGGGCAGTCGCGGCCGGCACGACGGCCACGGCCGCGAGAAGCGCGACGACCGCTCTCACTCGGGCCAGAAGTCCGGCTTGTACTCCACCTTCGAGTCGTCGGCGCGCGTCGAGACGATCACGAGCTCGGCGTCCTCGGGCTCCTCGTTCCACACCGAGCGATACACCTCGGGCGCGACCCTGATCGCCGTCCCGCGGTCGCACTCGACCACGTCGTCCTCGAGCTTGAACTGGAGCTTTCCCGAGATCACGAAGTAGATCTCCTCCTGGTCGGCATGCCGGTGGCCGTACGAGCCCTTGCCGCCCGTGTGCTGGGGCATGCGCCGGTAGGTCAGCGCCACCTGCTCGCTCTCGAGCCCGCCCGTCAGCATCCGCATCTCGCCGGGGTAGTCGCCAAGGACGTCGGCGAACGTCGTCGAGCGTCGTGATCGTGTAGCCGGGCATATCCGCCTCCTTCCGGGCGTTGGGCCGAATGATGGGGCACTAGTATCGGCGATCTGAGCGAAGGGATGCGCAAGCGGTTGACGCTCGCGGCCTGCATCCTGGGGTCGACGATCGTGTTCATCGACTCGACGCGTCGTCACGGTCGCGCTGCCCGCGATGGAGCACGACCTCGGCGGCGGCCTCGCGCTGCAGCAGTGGGTCGCCGACGCGTATCTCCTCACGCTCGGCTCGCTGATCCTCATCGGCGGCTCGCTGGGCGACCTGTTCGGGCAGCGCCGGATCTTCGTGATCGGCGTGATCGCATTCGCGATCACCTCGGTCCTCTGCGCGGTCGCGTGGGACGAGCGCTCGCTGATCGTCGGGCGGGCGGCACAGGGCGTCGCCGGGGCGCTGCTCACACCTGCGTCGCTGGCCACGATCTCGGTGCTCTTCGAGGGTGAGGAGCGCGGCGCCGCGATCGGCACCTGGACGGCCTGGACGGGGATCTCGTTCCTGATCGGGCCGCTTGTCGGCGGCTGGCTCGTGTCGGCGGTCTCCTGGCGCGGGATCTTCCTGATCAACGTCCCGGTCGCGATCGCCACGCTCGTCCTGATCGCGATCGCGATCCCGCCGATCGCGGCCAAGCCGAACGCGCGGGTCGACGTCGTCGGCGGAGTCCTGTGCGCGCTCGGCCTCGCCGGGCCGGTGTACGCGCTGATCGAGGCTCCCTCGCGCGGCTTCTCGACGATCCGCTGATCCTCGCACTGCTGCTTCGGCGGCATCGCGATCTTCGGGCTCTTCATCGTCTGGGAGGCCCGGAGCTCCCATCCGATGCTCCCGCTCCGACTCTTCCGCCGGCGCAACTTCTCGTTCGCGAACCTCGAGACCTTCACCGTCTACGGGGCCCTCACCACGCAGGGCTTCTTCCTGACGCTCTTCCTCCAGCAGCTCGCCGGCTACTCCGCGCTCCAGGCGGGCGCAGCGACCGTGCCGGTGACCATCGTCCTGTTCTTCGCCTCACCGCGCGTCGGCCGCCTCTCGATGCGCTTCGGGCCTCGCCTCTTCATGGGGATCGGCCCGCTCATCTGCGCCGCCTCGACGCTGTGGCTCCGCGAGCTCCCGACCGACTTCACGTACTGGACGACGCTCCTCCCTGCCCTCCTCCTCTTCGCCGCCGGGCTGTCGCTGATCGTCGCCCCGCTGACCTCGACCGTCCTCGCCGATGCAGGCCCGGGAGATGCGGGTATCGCCTCGGGAGTGAACAACGCAGTTGCACGCGTGGCGAGCCTCCTGGCGATCGCGGTCGTCGGCGCCGCGATCGCCGGCGCCTCCGCCAACCTCGACCTGCAGGGCTACCGGCTGGCGATGGCGATCACGGCCGGGCTCTTCGCCTCCGGCGGCCTGATCGGGCTCGCCGGCATCCGCAAGTGGTCGGCGCCGGCAGCGACCGCCGGCGCGGCCGCAGCATGAGCGACGCCGCAGAGATCGTCTTCGACCGCGTGACGAAGCGCTACGCAGGTCGCGACGAGGCCGCGCTCCAGCGAGCTCTCGCTCACGATCCCGGCCGGGACGTTCTGCGTGCTCGTCGGTCCCTCCGGCGGCGGGCAAGACGACTGCGCTGAAGCTCGTCAACCGGCTGATCCCGTTCGACGAGGGCGACATCCGGATCGACGGCCGCAGCATCCGCGAGCTGCCGGCGGTCGAGCTGCGGCGGGGGATCGGGTACGTGATCCAGCACGCGGGCCTCTTCCCGCACATGACGGTCGGCGACAACATCGGAACCGTTCCGCAAGCTCCTCGGCTGGCCGAAGGCCCGGATCCGCGAGCGGACGGCGGAGCTGCTCGACCTCGTCGGCCTCGAGCAGGACGACGCCGACCGCTACCCCGCCGCAGCTCTCCGGCGGTCAGCGCCAGCGAGTCGGGCTCGCCCGCGCGCTCGCCGCCGACCCGCCGGTGCTGCTGATGGACGAGCCCTTCGGCGCGCTCGACCCGATCACCCGCTTCCGCCTCCAGGAGGAGCTCCGGCGCCTCCACCGCGAGGTCGCGAAGACGGTGATCTTCGTCACCCACGACATCGACGAGGCGATCAAGATGGGCGACCGGATCGCGATCCTCCGCGAGGGCGGCGTGCTCGCCCAGTACGACACCCCCGACGCGATCCTCGCCCATCCCGCCGACGACTTCGTCGCGCAGTTCATCGGCGAGGACCGCGCGCTCCGCCGGCTGGCGCTCCGCCGGCTCGGCGAGATCGAGCTCGACCCGGTCGGAAACCCCGACCGGCCCGACCTACGACGCCTCTGCCACCTCCACGGTCAGGAACGCCGTATCGCTGCTCCTCGGGAGCGGCAGAGACCAGGCTGCTCGTCGTCGGCGACGACGGCGCAGAGCTCGGCGTCCTCACCCTCGCCCGGGCCGCGGAGCTCCTCGAGTGACCGCCGCCGGCGGCCCCGTCATCCCGAACTTCGGGCAGGGAAGCTCCTGCGTGACCGGCGACAACCTCTTCTGCTGGGACTGGGTGAAGGAGCACTGGGGCGACACGCTCCAGCCGGCGCTCGTCCAGCACATCGAGCTGACCGCGATCGCGATCGCCGTCGGCACCACGCTCGCCTTCGGCCTCGCCCTCCTCGCCCATCGGCGCCGGCGCACCGAGCAGCCGATCTCGATCGTCGCCGCCCTGGTCTACACGTTCCCGAGCATCGCGCTCTTCCAGCTCCTCGTGCCGTTCACCGGGCTGACCTACACGACCGTCGAGATCGCGCTCGATCGCCTACACGCTCGTCATCCTGTTCCCGAACTTCGTCGCCGGGCTCGACTCGGCGCCGCCCGAGGTGCTCGAGGCGGCGCGCGGGATGGGCCTGACGCGGCGCCAGATCCTGACGCGCGTCGAGCTCCCGCTCGCGCTGCCGGCAATGATCGGCGGACTCCGGATCGCCGTCGTCTCGACGATCGCGATCGCGACGATCGCGGCGACGATCCTGCCGAAGGGCCTCGGCTTCCCGATCTTCTACGCGATCCAGCTCCCGACGCCGTTCAAGACCGAGATCTACTCGGCCGGGCGCGCTGGCGGTCGCGCTCGCGCTCATCTGCGACGCCGCGCTCGTCGTCCTGCGGCGGGCGGCCATCCCGTGGTCCAGGGTCTCCCAGTGACCCTGATGTCCAGTGACCCTGCGCCAATGATCTTCGACGCCGCGACTCCCCACACGTTCGTCGAGGCGCTCCGGTTCATCGTCGACAACCCGCACCTTCTCGTCACGAAGGCGCTCGAGCAGCTCGAGCTCTCGGGAGCGGCGCATCGGCGATCGCGCTGCTCGTCGCGCTCCCGCTCGGGATCGTCCTCGGGCACCTCCACCGCGGCTCGGGGCTCGCGATCGGCGCCTCGATCGTCGGGCGCGCCCTCCCGAGCATCTTCCTGATCGCCGTCTTCCTGACGATCCTCGGGCTCGGCTTCCGCAACAACATGGTCGCGCTCGCCGTGCTCGCCCTCGGGCCGATCCTGACGAACGCCTACCTCGGCGTCGAGGGCGTCGACCGGGACGCGGTCGAGGCTGCCCGCGGCATGGGACTCTCGGGACGGCGGAATCCTCACCTCGGATCGAGCTGCCGCTCGCACTTCCGCTGCTCTACATCGGGATCCGCGTCGCCGCGGTCACCGTCGTCGCGACGGCGCCGATCGCCGCGTACGCCGGCGGCGGCGGCCTCGGCGACATCATCGCGAACCAGGCGACCTACCGGCTCGCGGGCGTCCTCGGCGCGTCGCTCTGCGTGATGGCGCTCTCGGCGGGAGTATGGATCGGCCTGCTTGCGTTACAGAGAGCGACAACACCGAAAGGAGTCCGGGCGGCTAGGGTCCGGCGCGGCAGTGGAACTCAACAAGGAGGGGCTGTGATCAGGAAGCACACCCGGAGGGCTGCCAAGGCGGCCTTCGCCATCTCGTTCGGAGTCGCGATCGTCCTCGGTGGGTTCGCCGGCACCGCGCGGCCGGCGACCCACGCTGCGCCGACGATCGTGATCGGCACGAAGAACTTCCCGGAGGAGTACATCCTCGGCGAGCTGTACAAGCAGGCGCTCGAGGCGAAGGGCTTCAACGTCTCCTACAAGGAGAACATCGGCTCGACGGAGATCATCCAGACGGCGCTCACGAGCGGGAAGATCAACTTCTATCCCGAGTACACGGGCGTGATCGTCCAGGACGTCTTCCACAAGACGAACTCGCCGACGACCGCGGCGGCGACCTACGCGCTCGCCAAGCAGCTCGAGGCGGCCAAGGGCTTCACGCTGCTGAACGCGACGCCGTTCTACGACACCGACGTCCTCGCCGTGACGAACGCGACGGCGAAGAAGTACGGGCTGAAGACGATCTCCGACCTGAAGAAGGTCGGGCCGTTCAAGCTCGGCGGCTTCCCGGAGTGCCAGACCCGCAACACGTGCTTCGTCGGCTACACGAAGCAGTACGGGCTCTCGAACGCGACGTTCGCGTCGGTCGGGAGCGTCTCGCCGTACGCAGCGCTCGACTCGGGCGCGGTGCTCGCGGCCGACGTCTTCTCGACCGACCCGCCGCTCCGCGCACCCTCGAAGTACACGGTGCTCACCGACCCGAAGCACATCACCGGCTTCCAGAACGTGGCGCCGATCGTGAAGACCTCGGTCGCCCAGGCGGCCGGCTCGACTTCACGAAGACGGTCAACGCCGTCTCGGCGAAGCTGACGCTGCCGGCGATCATCGCCATGAACAAGGCGGTCGATCGTCGACAAGAAGTACGCCGGCCGACGTGGCCAAGCAGTTCCTGAAGGCCAACGGCCTGTTGATGTAGCGACTTGAGGTCGTCGTTCTCGGTGGAGGGTCGTCCGGCGAGCATTTCGTCGGCGCCCTCCGCCGGCTCGACGACGAGGCCGAGCTCACGCTCGTCGAGCGCAGCCTCGTCGGCGGCGAGTGCTCCTACTGGGCGTGCATGCCGACGAAGACGATGCTCCGGGCGACGGAGCTCGTCGCCTCGACGCGGCGGGCGCCGGGGGTCACGCCGGCCGGGATCGACCCTGCCGGAGTGTTCGGCTGGCGCGACCTCGTCGGCGGAGCGCGACGACACCTCGCAGGTGGAGTGGCTCGCCGCGCGAGGCTGCGAGCTCGTGCGCGGGGACGCGCGGTCGCGCGTCCCGGCGTCGTCGAGGTCGACGGCCGCGAGCTCCCGTACGACCGGCTCGTGATCGCGACCGGCTCGAGCCCGGTGATCCCGCCGATCCCCGGGATCGACGACGTCGACTACTGGACGAACGTCGAGGCGACCGAGACGCTCCGAGGCTCCCGGAGTCGCTGCTCGTGCTCGGCGGCGGGCCGGTCGGCTGCGAGCTCGCGCAGTTCTTCGCCCGGGTCGGCTCGAAGGTGACGCTCGTCCAGGCCGCCGACCGGCTCCTACCGCGCGTTCGACGCCGACGCGGCGGCGCTCGTCGAGGAGGCGCTGCGGGAGGACGGCGTCGACGTCCGGACTCGGAGCGGGGGTCGAGGCCTTCGACGGCGGCGCGGCGGTGCTCGGCGGCGAGCGGATCGGCCTTCGAGCGGCTGCTCGTCGCGACAGGCCGGCGGCCGAACGTCGGAGGGCCTCGAGCCGCTCGGGCTCACGATCGGCGCGAGCGGCGCCGATCGAGGTCGACGAGCGGATGCGCGCCGCCGAGAACGTCTGGGCGATCGGCGACGTCACCGGGATCGCGCTCTTCACCCACGTCGGCAAGTACCAGGCGCGGATCGCCGCCTACGACATGGCCGGCCGCGACGACCCGCGCCGACTACCGCGCGATCCCGGCGACGATCTTCACCGACCCGCAGGTCGCGACGGTCGGGAAGCTCGAGGGGAAGCTCGTCGACCTGGCCGCTCACCTCGACGCCGCGGCTCTCGACCTACGAGCGCCCCAAGCGCCCGGGCTTCGTGAAGATCGTCGGCCGACCCGGAGCCGCCGCGTGGTCACCGGCGCCGTCGCCGTCGGCCCCGAGGCCGGCGAGTGGCTCCAGCAGCTCACGCTCGCGATCCGCGCCGAGACGCCCGATCGACGTGCTCCTCGACGTGATCCAGCCCTACCCGACCTTCAGCGAGGCGGTCTTCCTCGCGCTCCGCGAGCTCGAGCTCGACCTCTAGCTCGCCGAAGGGCTCGTTACGGCACGCGGCTCTCGAGGAGCGCGCCGGCGCCGACCGCGGCGGCCAGGAGCCCGGCGGCCGCGATCGCGAACCAGGAGGTGATCTGGACGCGCTTGTGGGTGCGGCCGATGCTCGAGCCGAGCGTCTTGTAGATCTGGACGACGCTCGAGGCCGTCTGCGCCGTGTACGACTTGCCGCCGGTGACCGTGGCGATCTGGCTCATCGTGTACGGGTCGGGCGGCACCGGCACCGAGTTCATGAAGGCGCCGAAGCCGAACGTCACCTTGCCGTTCGGGCGTCCCGAGAGACACCGGGTAGATGCGGATCCCCGCCGCCTTCGCCATTCGCGCCGCCTGGACGCGGCTGCAGGATGCCGCGGTTCTGGGCGCCGTCGGAGAGGAGCACGATCGCGGCGGGCACCGGCTGGCCGGGCTTGCGCACGTACCCGGCCTGGTGGAGCGACGAGTCGAAGCATCTGGACGGCGACGCCGATCCCGTCGCCGACCGCTGTTCCGGCCTCCGGCTCGAGGAGCGCGATCGACTGGCGCAGGACGTCGCGGTTCGACGTCGGGCGAGACGAGCGGCTCCGGCTCCGAGCTGAACGCGACCAGCCCGACCTTGAACTGGCTCGGAAGCCGGTCGAGGAACGTGCGCATCGCGGCGACCGCGGCGTCGAGGCGGGTCGGCTCGACGTCGTTCGCCCGCATCGAGCCCGAGACGTCGACGAGCAGCACGATCGTCGCGTTCTGGTCGGGCTGCGACAGCCGGACGCTGCGGCCGGGCGAGCGCCCCCGCGGCCAGAGACGAGCGCGAGCACGAGGAACGCGAGCGGAACGAGCGCGCCGCCAGGCCGGTGGCGCGTCGGGGCGATCCCGGCCAGCAGGTCGAGGTTCGTGTAGGCGAGCGGGAACTTGGCGCGGCGCCGGTCGCCGCGATCGCGACCGCGATCAGCAGCCGGGATCGCGAGCAGCGTCAGGAGCAGGAGAGGAGAGCCGAAGCGTCATCCGCTGGCGCACCTCACGCCGATCTGCACCTGCGCCTGCGCCCCGGCGCGGCAGCGCCTCGCTCGTGAAGACCTGGACCTCCACGCGCCCCTTCACGATCCGCGAGCGCACCTGGACCGCCGACGCGAGCGCCGGCGAGGGCGGCTTCGCGCCGACGAACGCGGTCGCGTTCCAGCTGTCGACGAGCGCCTCGCCGGTCGGGCAGGCGATCGTGACCTTGCGCTGGAGCCCGGGCGTCAGCTTCAAGCGTCGCCGACCCGGAGGTCGAGCGGGGCGCCGAGCGGCGTCGCCGGTGTCGCGATCGTGTTGCGGACCGAGGTCGCGCGCCGGGATGCAGCCGATGAACGGCTTGAACAGCCCGGCCCGGTGATGCGCCGAGACCGCGCGGAAGAGAACGCGCCGTGTTCGTCGTGCGCCCGAACGAGACCGGGCTGCCGAGGATCGCCGTCGAAGGTCGCGCGGATGTCCTGGCGAGTTCGCGAGCCCGTCGGTTCCGGCGACGATCCCCGGCCCTGCGGGCACGCAGCAAGAACTTCGACCTCACCGTTCGCCGGCACCGCCACCCACGGCCCCTCGACGGGGATGCAGCGCGGGATGCCGTTGCACTCGTTCGCAGCGCCGCGCCGCCCGGGAGCGCGCGACCGCGAGCGCGGCGAGCAGAGCGGCGAGGGCGAGCCGCGCAGCCTCATACGAGCCTCCGGAACCAGACGACCGAGAGCGCCGCCCCGGCGAGGATCAGCGACGAACGCGACGAGCGTGACGCCGCGGTGACCTCGCGGAACTGCTTCGCGTACACGAGGTGGTGCCCGAGGTCCTTGTAGACCGCGCCGAGCTGCGTCGCCGAGTGGGCGGCGTAGAAGTGCCCGCCGCTCGCCGTGGCGACTGACCTGAGCGTCTTCGGCTCGACCGGAACCTGGGTGACGAGCGGGAAGGTCTTCCCCTGGCTAGCGGGATCTTCTGGTCCACCTTGCCGGCGGCCGTGCCGAGCGAGACGGTCGAGACCGGGATCGCGGCCTTCCGCGCCTGCTGCGCAGCCTGCACCGGCGTGACCGGCCCGGCGTTCTGGCCGCCGTCCGAGACGAGCAGGATCGTCGCCGGCGGGTGGGGCTGGCCCGGCTTGCTCGGCCCGACCGCCTTCTTCGCGACGTTCGACCGCCTGGGAGAGCGCATCGCCGATCGCCGTCCCCTCGAGCTGGGTCTTCTTCGGCAGCGCCTTGATCACCGAGTCGCGGTCGTAGGTCGGCGGCACCTTGACCGCGATGTCGTTCGAGAACGTGATCAGCGCGATCCGGTAACGCGACGGCAGCTTCTTGACGAAGCCGGCGAGCGCAGGTCGGCGGCGAGCAGGCGCGTCGGCTTGACGTCGTTCGACGGCCATCGAGCCCGGAGATGTCGACCATCAGCACGACCGTCGCGCCGTCCTTCGCCTCGGTGAACTTCGCCTCCGGCCGCGCGAACCCGACGAGGAGGAGCGTGAGCGCGAGCGCGAACAGGATCGCCGGGACGTACCGGCGCGCGCCGGGCGAGCCCGTGACCATGTTCGGCAGCAGCGCCGGCGACGACCACTGCGCCGCGCGTCCGTCGCGCCGCCGGTCGAGCCAGACGTAAAGCCCGATCGCCGACCGGGACGAGCAGCAGGAACAGCAGCAGCCACGGCGACTTGAACGCGAAGGGGACGAAGAAACCGAGCATCCAGAAGTCGCTCCGCTTGAGGAACGCGGCGAGCTGGCGCAGCCAGTCGCCCTCGGTCGAGAGCGCGACGTGCCGGACGCCCGCCGCGGCGAGCATCCGGACGAGCCCGCTTCGCTCCTCGGCCGCCGCCGCGGCGAACCGCTCGCGCAGCTTGCGGTCGCTCGTGTCGACGCGCAGCTGGCGGCCGGTCTCGGGATCGACGAGCCGGAGCTCGCCGACGTCGGCAAGCTCCTGCTCGCGCGGGTCGCGGATCTCGACCGCCAGCGTCGGATGGCGCCCGGCGACGCGGAGAAGCGCGTTGCGCCAGTCGATCGGGCCGCGGAAGTCGGAGACGATGACGACGAGCGAGCGCTGGACGCGCGAGGCCGTCGAGCAGCGTCAGCGCGTCGGAGAGCCCGCCGTTGCCGGCCGGGTCGTCGCGGAGCGCGCGCGAGCGTGAGCAGCAGGCCGCGGCGGCCCTGGCGCGGGCGGCGCCAGCGCGGATCGTCGGCGCCGAAGGCGACGAGCCCGAGCCGGTTGCCGCGCCGTGTCGCCGTGTGGCCGATCGCGAGCGCAACGCCCTTCGGCGACGTCGGCCTTGCGCCGCTCGGCCGTGCCGAACGCCATCGAGGCCGAGGCGTCGAAGACGAGCCACGTGACGAGCACGCGCTCGGCGAGCTCGACCCGGACGTGCGTCTGCCCGGTGCGGGCGGTCACGTTCCAGTCGATCCGGCGGACGTCGTCGCCGGCCTCGTACGGCCGCACCTGGTACAGCTCGGTGCCGACGCCGGCGAACGCCGAGCGGTAGTCGCCGGCGAGCAGGCCGTCGACGCGGCGCCCGATCGCCAGCTCGAGCGCCTCGAGGCTCTCGGCCGTGATCGGGCCCGGGCCCGGGCGGGCGGGCGTCCGCTCGCGGCCGACGGCGGCGACGAGCCCCTTCACGCGGCTGCCGCCTCAAGCGACGGCCGAGCGCTGGCGGCCGAGGTCGATCTGCGGCGCGGCGAACGCGGCGAGCACGTGGTCGAGCACCTGGTCCGCGGTGACCTCCTCCGCGAGCGCCTGGTAGGAGAGGACGAGCCGGTGGCGGAAGGCGTCGCGCACGACGGCCTCGACGTCGGCGGGAAGCACGTAGTCGCGGCTGCGCAGGACCGCGAGGGCGCGAGCGGCGGCGATCACGCTGATCGGGCCGCGCGGGCTCGCGCCGTACGAGATGTACGGGCGCGATCGCCTCGAGCCCGTCCTCGGCCGGCTTGCGCGTCGCGGTCGCGAGGTCGACGACCCAGCTCACGAGCGCCGGATCGACGAAGACCTTGCCGACCATCGCCTGCAGCGCCTTCAGCTGCGTCGATCGAGAGCACCGGCTCGAGCTGCGGCGCCGGCTCGAGCGAGCGCGCGACGACGGTCAGCTCCTCGTCGTGCGCGGGGTAGTCGACGAGCACCTTGAGCATGAAGCGGTCGACCTGCGCCTCGGGCAGCGGGTAGGTGCCCTCCGACTCGATCGGGTTCTGCGTCGCGAGCACGAGGAACGGGTCCGGCACCGGATGGGTCGTGTGGCCGATCGTCACCTGCCGCTCCTGCATCACCTCGAGCAGCGCCGACTGCACCTTGGCCGGCGCGCGGTTGATCTCGTCGGCGAGCAGGAAGTTGCAGAAGACCGGGCCGAGCTCGGTGTCGAACTCGTGCTTGTCGGGCCGGAAGATCCGCGTGCCGACGAGGTCGCTCGGGACGAGGTCCGGCGTGAACTGGATGCGCGAGAACGTGCCGCCGAGCACGGACGCCGTCGACTTGATCGCGAGCGTCTTCGCGAGGCCCGGGACGCCCTCGATCAGCAGATGGCCGCCGGCGAGCAGGCAGAGCAGCAGCCGCTCGAGCATCTCCTCCTGGCCGGCGATCACGCGCCGGATCTCGAAGAGCGCCTCCTCGAGCTTGGCGAGATGCTCCTTGTCCTCGGGCGTGAGACGGTCGTTCGCGTCTGCCATTGGTGAGCCTCCTCGGCTCGCTGTCCTCACAAGGAAGCCACGGCTGCCTGTGAGGCAGATGAGAATTTGCCGGCGCGGAGCCGTGCTCGAGAAAGGTAGCTCCGCTCCGGCATCGCTGCGACGGGCTCAGCGACCGGGTCCGGGCGGAGGATCAGGTCTCGCTCGGCGCGTGCGTCAGCATCCAGGTGAGGTCCTTCGGCGTGAAGCCGCCGCGGCCGGCCGGCGCCGGGACGACGATCCGGTCGAAGTGCTCGGCCTCCCAGAGCCGCTTGCAGCGCGTGGACGGGCGTCCGGCCGCTCTCGATCCGCGCGTCGACCGGAACGCCCGCGCGCAGCGCGGCGTGCTCGACCGCCTCGAGCAGCGGCATCGCCGTCGTGACCTGCTGCTGCATCGGCGCGTCCTGCGGCTGCTCGAGCGGCACGACGATCAGGTAGGCGGGAACGAGCGTCGCGTCCTCGGCGCGGGCGATCCGGATCCCGGCGGCGAGCACGGTCGGGTCGAGCGCGCCGCCGGTGAACGGGACGAGGATCCGCTCGGCGCCGCTGGCTGCGACCGGCGGGCGGCGCCGGCGGAGCGCGACAGCCGCGAGCGCCGCGGCCAGCGACGACGAGCGCGGCGATCGAGCGCGATCGTCATCGCTCGCGGCTCCTCGCGCAGCGCGCGGTCGGCGACGACGCGGATGTCGACGCCGGGCAGCTCGCGGACGAGCTTCGAGACGAGCGAGCCGCGCAGGATCTCGGTCCGCCGCGACTCGTCGGGCGTGCCGAGGAAGACGTACGTCGAGCCGCGCTCGGCGACGAACTGCTTGACCGCCTCCGGCAGGCTGTCGCCCTCGACCTCGATGAAGTGCGCGCCGAGGATGCTCGCGAGACGGCGAAGCGCCGCGAGCGACACCGTCCTCCTCCTCGGTCAGCTCCGGCCCGGGCCGGCGAACCCAGAGCGCGTCGATCTCGGAGCCGAGCCGCTGGCCGGAGCGGAAGGCGCGGCGCAGGATCCGCTGCGAGCGCGGCTCGGGCGTGACGAGCACGAGGATCCGCTCGGCGACCGCCTGCTGGCTCAGCGGGTCGAGCACGGTCGTCGTCCGGCGCGCCTCGACGTCCTCGGCGAGCTCGCGCAGGACGAGCTCGCGGAGCGCGGCGAGGTTGTCGAGCCGGAAGAAGTTCGAGAGCGCGGCCTCGACGCGCTCGGCCGGGTAGACCTTGCCGTGCGCGGAGCCGGTCCTGGAGCGCCTCGGGCGTCAGGTCGACGAGGACGACCTCGTCGGCCTCGTCGAGGATGCGGTCCGGGAAGGTCTCGCGGACGCGCACGCCCGTGAGCTCGAAGACCTCGTCGTTCAGGCTCTCGAGATGCTGGACGTTGACCGTCGAGGTGACGGCGATGCCGGCGGCGAGGATCTCGTCGATGTCCTCGTAGCGCTTGCGGTTGCGCGCCTCGGGCAGGTTCGTGTGCGCGAGCTCGTCGACGAGCGCGAGCTCCGGCGCGCGGCGCGATCACCGCGTCGACGTCCATCTCGGCCAGCTCGGCGCCGCCGAGCCGGCTGCGCAGGTGCGGCACGGCCTCGAGGCCCTCGGCGAGCGCCGCGGTCTCGGGGCGGTCGTGCGGCTCGAGGTAGCCGATCACGACGTCGACGCCCTCGTCGCTGCGCCTGGCGGCCCTCCTGGAGCATCCGGTAGGTCTTGCCGACTCCTGCGGCCATTCCGAGCAGGATCCGGTAGCGGCCACGCACTCACGCGCCCGAGGACGTTGTGGACGATCAGGTCGATCAGCTTGATGCCCGACGAACGGGCAGGATCATCCCGCCGAGCCCGTAGATGAGCAGGTTGCGGCGCAGCAGCGCCGTCGCGCCGATCGCGCGGTACTTGACGCCCTTGAGGGCGAGCGGGACGAGCGCGGGGATGATCAGGGCGTTGAAGATGATCGCCGAGATGATCGCGCTCTGCGGCGTGCCGAGATGCATGACGTTGAGCGCGTTCGAGCGGCCCGCGCTCGCCCGGCTTCGTCGCGTAGGTGAAGGCGAACATCGCCGGCAGGATCGCGAAGTACTTGGCGACGTCGTTCGCGATCGAGAACGTCGTCAGCGCGCCGCGGGTGATCAGCAGCTGCTTGCCGACCTCGACGATCTCGATCAGCTTCGTCGGGTTCGAGTCGAGGTCGACCATGTTGCCGGCCTCCTTGGCCGCCGAGGTGCCGGTGTTCATCGCCACGCCGACGTCGGCCTGAGCGAGCGCCGGGGCGTCGTTCGTGCCGTCGCCGGTCATCGCGACCATGCGGCCCTTCGCCTGCTCCTCCTTGATCAGCGCCAGCTTCGCCTCCGGCGTCGCCTCGGCGAGGAAGTCGTCGACGCCCGCCTCCTGGGCGATCACCGCGGCGGTGACGCGGTTGTCGCCGGTGATCATCACCGTGCGGATGCCCATCCGGCGCAGCTCGTCGAAGCGCTCGTTCATGCCGCCCTTGACGATGTCCTTGAGGTGGATCACGCCGAGGACGAAGTTGTCCTGCGCGACGACGAGCGGCGTGCCGCCGGCGCGGGCGATCTTGTCGACCTCCTCGTCGAGGCGCGGCGGAACCTTGCCGCCCTGCTCCTCGACCCACCGCTTGACGGCGTCGGCCGCGCCCTTGCGGTACTGCTTGCCGTCGAAGTCGACGCCGCTCATGCGCGTCGATCGCCGAGAACGGGATGAAGGTCGCGTCGAGCTCCGAGAGCTCGCGGCCGCGGAGCCCGTACTGCTCCTTGGCGAGCACGACGATCGAACGCCCCTCCGGCGTCTCGTCGGCGAGCGAGGAGAGCTGCGCCACCTCGGCGAGCTCGGAGATCGGGACCCCGTCGACGGGGACGAACTCCGAGGCCTGCCGGTTGCCGAGCGTGATCGTGCCGGTCTTGTCGAGCAGGAGCACGTCGACGTCGCCGGAGGCCTCGACGGCGCGGCCCGACATCGCGAGCACGTTGCGCTGGACGAGCCTGTCCATGCCGGCGATGCCGATCGCCGAGAGAAGCGCGCCGATCGTCGTCGGGATCAGCGCGACGAGCAGCGCGATCAGGACGGTCTGCGACAGTGGGGTGCCGGCGTAGATCGCGTACGGCTTCAGGGTGACGACCGCCGCCAGGAACGTGATCGTGAGGCCGGCGAGCAGGATGTTGAGCGCGATCTCGTTCGGCGTCTTGCGGCGCTCGGCGCCCTCGACGAGCGCGATCATCCGGTCGAGGAACGACTTGCCGGGCTCCTGCGTGACCCGGATCACGAGCCGGTCGGAGAGCAGCTTCGTGCCGCCGGTGACGGCCGAGCGGTCGCCGCCGGCCTCGCGGATCACCGGCGCCGACTCGCCGGTGATCGCGGACTCGTCGACCGAGCCGACCCCCTCGATGACCTCGCCGTCGGCGGGGATGATCATGCCCGCCTCGACGACGACGACGTCGTCGCGCTGGAGCTCGGGAGCCGGAACTTCCTCGACGGTCCCGTCGGCACTGCGGCGATGGGCGGTCGTCGTCGTCCGGGTCGCGCGCAGCGCGTTTGCCTGCGCCTTGCCGCGCCCCTCGGCGACGGCCTCGGCGAAGTTCGCGAACAGCACCGTCAGCCAGAGCCAGAACGCGATCACGCCGACGAACCAGAGCGAGCCCGTGTCCCCGCGGGCGAGGTCGAGCACGAAGATCCCGGTGGTGATCACGCTGCCGAGCTCGACGATGAACATCACGGGGTTCTTGACCTGAAGCCGCGGGTCGAGCTTCGGGAACGAGTCCCGGACGGCGCCGACGACGATCTCGCGGGAGAAGATGCTTGCGGCGGCGCGCGCCATCAGCTCGTCCTCTGAGCGTCGAGAGCGAGGTTGAGCTCGAGCACGTTCACGCCGGGCTCGCCGAAGAAGCCCCACGAGCGGCCGATCGTGTACCTCGAGATCAGCTGCTGGACGGTCGTGACGGGCAGGTGGCGAACGGCTGCGATGCGCGGGCCTGGAGCTGCGCGTAGGCGGGCGAGATGTCGGGATCGATGCCCGAGCCCGAGGTCGTGACGGCGTCCACGGGGATGTCGTGGATCGTCAGTCCGGGGTTGTACGGGCCTTCGAGCTTCAGGATCGCGCCGGCCGCGTTCTTGACGTTCTGGGCGAGCGTCGGGTTGGTGGGCCCGAGGTTGGCGAAGGTCGTGTCGCCGCCGAGCCAGCTGCCTCCGCCGTGTACGGCGGCGATGTCGCCGTCGGACGCGGGTGGAAGTACTGCGGCGAGCTGAAGCCCTGCGCGACGAGCTTCGAGCCGACGACCTTGCCGCCGTTCTCGATCAGGCTCCCGTTCGCCTTGTTCGAGAACGTCGCCTGCGCGAAGCCGGTCATCAGGAGCGGGTAGGCGAAGCCGAAGATCACGGTGGTGAGGACGATCGCGATCACCGAGCTGACGGCCGCGCGCACCATCAGTGCATCAGCCCCTCGACGATCGGGCCGAGCGTCAGGGCCGGGAAGATCATCAGCCCGGCGGTGAGCACGATCACGCCGACGAGCAGGATCACGAAGGTCGGTCCGTCGGTGCGGAACGTTCCCGCCGAGGCCGGCACGATCTTCTTCTTCGCGAGGGCGCCGCCGAGTGCGAGCGCGGCGAACATCGGCACGAACCGGCCCGTGAGCATCGCGATCGTCCCGAGGTCGGCGCTGAAGTTCGTGAGGCCGAAGCCGGCGAACGCGCTGCCGTTGTTGTTCGCCTGCGAGTCGTAGGCGTACAGCGTCTCGGTGAAGCCGTGGACGCCGCTGTTGAAGATCGAGGCGAGCCCGTCGGGCGTCGAGATCGAGATCGCCGCGAGCACGAGGACGACGGTCGGACAGAAGAGGGCCCCGACCGCGGCGATCTTGATCTCGCGCGCCTCGAGCTTCTTCCCGAGCCACTCCGGTGTCCGCCCGACCATCAGCCCGGCAACGAACACGGCGATCACGATGTAGAAGAACATCCCGTAGAGGCCGGAGCCGACACCGCCGAAGACGATCTCTCCGAGGAACAGGTTGACGAGCGGCACGGCGCCGCCGGCGGGTGTCATCGCGTCGAACCCGCCGTTGACCGAGCCGTTCGAGGCGTCGCTCGTCGCCGCGGTCCAGAGGGCGGTCGAGGCGATGCCGTAGCGGACCTCCTTGTCGGCCATGTTCCCGCCGCTCTGACCGCTCCCCTGCGTGATGTTCACGCCCGAGGAGCGGAGTACCGCCGAGCCGTGCTGCTCGGCGACGAGGTTCACGCCGACGCCGATCGCGAAGATCACGAACATCGAGGCGAACACAGCCCAGGCGTGCCGCCGCGCGAGGACCATCCGCCCGAACATGAAGACGCAGGCCGCCGGGATCAGCAGGATCGACAGCATCTCGATGAAGTTCGAGAGACCTGTCGGGTTCTCGAGCGGGACGGCGGAGTTGGAGTCGTACCAGCCGCCGCCGTTCGTCCCGAGCTGCTTGATCGCGATCTGCGAGGCCACCGGGCCGCGAGCGATCGTCTGCGTCGCGCCCTGCACGGTCGTCGCGGTCGCGTGCGCGTGGAGCGTCTGCGGCACGCCTTGCCAGATCAGCAGCGCCGCCACGACGAGCGAGAGCGGCAGGAGCACGTAGACGAGCGTCCGGTAGGTGTCGACCCAGAAGTTCCCGATCGTGTCCGACGAGCGCCGTGCGAGACCGCGGACGACGGCCGCGAGCACGGCGATCCCGACCGCGGCCGAGACGAAGTTCTGGACCGCGAGCCCGGCCATCTGGGTCAGGTACGACATCGTCTGCTCGCCGCCGTAGAACTGCCAGTTGGTGTTCGTGATGAAGCTGGCAGCCGTGTTCAGCGAGAGGTGGCTCGGCACCGCCTGCATGTGGTCCGGATTCAGGAACAGGTGGGCCTGGAGCCGCTGGATCGCGTAGAGAACGAGGAAGAACAGGATGCTGAACACCAGCACCGTCTTCCCGTAGGCCTTCCAGTCCTGCTCCCGCTCGGGATCCGCGCGGACGAGCCGGAGGAAGAACGCCTCGACAGAGGCCAGAAGCCTGCCCGCTGGTTGCGCGTGCGTGTAGACACGTGCCATCCAGATGCCGAGCGGGTAGGCCAGCGCCACGAGCACGAGCGAGTACACGACGATCTGGCTGATGCCCTGACCGGTCATCAGAGACGTTCGCCGCGGAGGAGCGCGTACACGAGGTACGCGAAGACGAGGATCGAGACGACGAGGCCGAAGATGTCCGACGCAGACATCAGACCCTCTCGAGCGCCCAGAGGACGAGCCACACGAAGGCGAAACACGCTGCTGCGATCCCGAGAGCCGCCAGGTCGTACATACAGCTTCCACGGTAGGAACGGCCTGCTGAAGGCCGCCTGAGGATCGCGGGGCGACCCCTGAAGAAATCCTGAAGGCCTCTACACGGGCCGGACGAGCCGGTAGCCTGCGCCGGGCTCGGTGAGGAGGTAGCGCGGTCGGGCCCGGTCCGGCTCGATCTTGCGGCGGAGCTGGCTGATGTTCACGTGGAGCAGGTTCGACTCGGCTGCGTACCCGGGGCCCCAGACCTCCTGGAGGAGAGCCCGGTGAGTGAGGAGCTTGCCCTCGTTCGAGGCTAGGACGCGGAGGAGCTCGAACTCGTGCGGGGTCAGGTGGATGGGTGCCCCGGCCATCGTGACCGCGCGCTTCTCGAGATCGACGACCAGGTCGCCGAGCTCGAGCACCGGGCCAGTCGGCGGGCCGGCGCGCCGGAGCACCGCGCGCAGCCGCGCGAGCAGCTCGTCGATGCCGACCGGCTTGGTCACGTAGTCGTCGGCACCGGCGTCGAGGGCGGCGATCTTCTCGCGCTCCTCGCCGATTGCCGAGAGCACGATCACGGGCGCGGTGCTCCACGTGCGCAGCTCGCGGGCGACGTCGATCCCCGTGCCGTCCGGGAGGACGAGGTCGAGGATGACGACCTCCGGCGGCCGCATCGCTGCAGCGGCGAGAGCGCCCTCGACGGTGTCGGCCGTCTCCACCTCGTAGCCGGCACCGCGCAGGCTCGTGCGGAGCGCACGCAGGATCTGCTGCTCGTCGTCGACGACGAGCACCCGGGGCCCGTTCGTCATACCGGCGTCTCGACCGCCTGCGCCCGCCCGGCGACCGGGAACCTGAGGACGAACGTCGCCCCCTGCCCCGCGCGCGACTCCACCGCGAGGTTGCCGCCGTTCGCCTCCGTGAAGCCGCGGGCGATCGCCAGGCCGAGGCCGACCCCGGGGCGATTGGACCGCTCCCCGCGGTGGAACGGCTCGAAGATGCGGTCGCGCTCGGCGGCCTCCACTCCGGGGCCGTGGTCGATCACGCGGATCGCCGCCTCCGCTGCCGAGTCGGTCACCTGCACGCGCAACGGGATCGCCCGGCGGCGAGTACTTGATGGCGTTCTCGACGAGGTTGACGAGCGCGCGCTGCACCTGGTGGGCGTCCACGAGCAGAGAGGCGGGGTCGTCGGGCAGGCTCACCTCGATCGCCTCTCCGGCCGGGCCGAGCTCCTCGAGAGCGCCCGCCACGAGCTCGTCCACCCCGACGAGCTGCTGCTGCGGCTCGGCGGCTCCTGCCTGCAGACGCGAGAGGTCGAGCAGGTTCGCGACGAGGCGATCGAGGCGGTCGGAGGCCGCCAGGATGGTCGCGAGCAGCTCGGCGCGGCCCTCGGCATCGATCGTCAGGTCGTCGCTCGCAAGGGCCCCCGCGGAGGTCGAGATCGCCATCAGCGGGGTGCGAAGGTCGTGGCTCACCGAACGGAGCACGGCGGTCTTGATCGTGTCGGCGCGCCGGAGCGCCTCGGCCTCGAGCGCCTCGGAGGCGAGGCGCTCACGGTCGAGGGCGACCGCGAGCAGCGAGGCGAGGGCGGGCAAGACTCGCCGGCGGGCGCCGGCGTCGCCGCCCTCGACGTGGATCGTCCCGACCCGGCGGCCGGCGGCGGTCAGCTCGAAGCCGGTCCGCGGCTCGTTCCCGAGCGTGATCTCTGCGGCCGCGGCGTTCAGCGCCTGCGCGGCCTCGGCCGAGATCTCGTCGAGCTCCGAGGCGACGGTGCCGTGCTCGAGGAGCGTGGTCGCGATCTCCGCGAGGAGCGCCGCCTCTCGGGCCCGCCGCCGCGAGCGCGTCGCCAGCTCCGAGACCACCACCGACGTGACCAGGAAGACGAGCAGCGCCAGCCAGTTCCTCGAATCGGCGAGCGTGAACGTGTGCACCGGCTTGAGGAAGAAGAAGTTGAACGCGAGCATGCTCGCGACCGACACCGCAACGGCGTAGGCCAGTCCCCAGACGGCGGCGACCGGGAGGACCGCGAAGAGGTAGAGCTCCCCGAGGCCGAGAACGGGGATCCAGTCGTCGAGCACCGCGATCACCGCCGTCACGAGGGCGACCGCGAAGACGCTCGCGGCGACCGGACCCAGGCGGTTGAGCCGTCGGCTCACGCGCACATCTTGCGTCAACCGATGGCGACCATGCGGTCGATCGCGCCGCGCGCCCGCTCGGCGACGCCGGCCTCGACCGTGACCACGTGCTTCAGGTCACGGAGCGAGTCGCGGGCCTTCTCGAGCGTGATCATCTTCATGAAGCGGCACACCGCGGCCTCCCGGGCCGCGAGGAACTCCTTCTCCGGCACCTCCTTCGAGAGGCGGTGGAGGATGCCGGTCTCGGTGGCGATCACGAACTTCTGCTTCGGCGAGGACCTCGCGAACCGCACCATCCCCTCGGTCGAGAGGATGCGCGTGCGATCGTTCGCGAACGCCATCGCCTGGCTCGCGCAGCCGCACTCGGGGTGGACGAGGAGCTCGGCGTCGGGTGCCTCGGCCTGCCAGCGCTCGATGTCGGCCGGCCGGATCCCGGCATGCACGTGGCACTCCCCGAGCCAGATCGTCAGCTTGCGCCCGGTGACGCGCTCGAGCCAGAGGCCGAGGTACATGTCCGGCAGGAAGAGGATCTCGCGGTCCTCGGGGATCGCCTCGATCACCGCACGCGCGTTCCCCGACGTGCAGCAGTAGTCGCTGCCCGCCTTGACCTCCGCGGTCGTGTTCACGTAGGAGACGACGACGGCGCCGGGATGCCGCTCCTTCCACTCGCGGAGCGCATCGGCGTCGATCGAGGCAGCCAGGGAGCAGCCCGCCTTCGGATCGGGGATGAGCACGGTCTTCTCCGGGCTCAGGATCGCCGCCGTCTCCGCCATGAAGTGGACGCCGCAGAAGAGGATCGTCTCGGCGTCCGTCGCGGCCGCCTGCCGGGAGAGGCCGAGGGAGTCGCCCACGTAGTCGGCGACGTCCTGCACCTCGGGCAGCTGGTAGTTGTGGGCGAGGATCACCGCGTCGCGGTCGCGGGCGAGCGCGCGGACCTCCTCGGCGAGGGCGGTCGTCTCCACTGCGCTCACAGCCCCACCGGTCACGACTCCACCTCGAGCGACACGTCGAGCGACCGAGCGCCGTGGGTGAGCGCCCCGACCGAGAGGAACTCGACGCCCGTCTCGGCGTAGGAGCGCGCGTTCGCGAGGGTGATCCCGCCCGAGGCCTCGAGCGGCACCCTGCCGGCCGCGAGCTCGACCGCCCGCCGGACGCCCTCGACGCTCATGTTGTCGAGCAGGACCCGGTCGACTCCGGCGTCGATCGCCTCGGCGACCTCGGCGAGCGTCTCGGCCTCGACCTCGACGAAGACGCCGGGATCCCCGAGCGCAGCGACGGCGCGGGCGATCCCGCCGGCGATCCGGAGGTGGTTCTCCTTGAGGAGGACGGCATCGTGGAGCCCGAGCCGATGGTTGGAGGCCGCCGCCGCAGCGAACGGCGTACCGCTCGAGCGACCGCAAGCCGGGCGTCGTCTTGCGGGTGTCGAGAATCGTGGCGCCCGTCCCCTCGATCGCCTGGACGTACCGCGCGGTCAGCGTCGCGACGCCCGAGAGGCGGCCGAGAAGGTTGAGCGCAGTCCGCTCGCCGGTCAGGATCGCGCGCGCAGGGCCGTCGAGCCGGGCGACGGCCGTTGCGCCCTCGAGCCGCTCGCCCTCCTCGACGAGCGGCTCGACCGCGACGTCCCGGTCGAGGGTGCGGAAGACGCGCTCGGCGACGGGAACGCCGCAGACGACGCCGGCCTCCTTCACGAGGAGCTCGCCGCGGCAGCGGGCCCCGGGAGGGACGACGCCGTCGGTCGTGAGGTCGCCGTCGCCGACGTCCTCGGCGAGCGCTGCCTCGACGACGCGGTCGAGGGTCGCCGCTAGCTCCACCATTCGAGCGCGGGCTCCTCGCCGGGCCGGAGCACGACGTGCCCGAGGAAAGCCTCGTCCTCGGTCGGGAAATCCGATCTGAAGTGGCCGCCGCGGCTCTCCTCGCGGGCGAGCGCGCTTCCTGCGACGAGCCTCGGGAGCGTGCCCGGCACCTCGAGCAGCCGCTCGAGGCCCTCGGCGCTCCGGATCACACCGGCGTCCTCCCACATCTCGTCCCGGAGCTCGGGGGTGACCGAAGGCTCGGATGCGGCAGGAACCGGCCCGCCGGCAGGTTGAGGCGCCGGCTCGCCGAGGAGAGCGAGACCGGCGCGCCGGCCGAACACGAGGCACTCGAGCAGCGAGTTCGATGCCAGCCGGTTCGCACCGTGGACGCCCGTCGCGGCGCACTCGCCGGCCGCGTACAGGCCGGGAAGCGTCGTCGCGCCCGAGAGATCGGTGACGATGCCCCCGACCGTGTAGTGCGCCGCGGGAGAGACCGGGATCGGCTCGGCGGCCGGGTCGTACCCCGCCCGCTCGAGCGTCGCCATCAGACCGGGGAACCGGCCGCGCTCGATGCCGCGCAGGTCGAGGCCGGCATGCCCACGTGCGGCGATCGCGCGCGCGACCACGTCGCGCGGCGCGAGCTCGTCGGTGAAGCGGCTGCCGTCGTCGTCCACGAGAACCGCACCTTCCCCGCGTAACGCCTCGGAGAGCAGGAAGCCGTCGTCGAGGAGCGCGGTCGGGTGGAACTGGACGAACTCGAGGTCGGCGAGCGCGGCTCCGGCCCGGTACGCCAGGACGAGTCCCTCGCCGAGCGCCCCGCGCGGGTTCGTCGTCCGCTCCCACAGGGCCGCGTACCCACCCGTGGCGAGCACCGTGGCAGGCGCCTCGACCGTGCCGTGCTCCGTGACGGCGCCGACGCAGCGGCCGCCGCTCACCCAGAGCTGACGAACCCGAACACCTTCGGCGAGCGTGATGCGCGGATGCTCGCGCACCCTTGCCGCGAGGACCTCGGAGATCGCCTTCCCGGTCTCCGCCCCGCCTGCATGCACGACGCGGCGTACGGCGTGGCCACCCTCGCGACCGAGCCCCTCGTCGAACTCGACGCCGAGCGCGACCAGGTCGGCGATGCGGGCCGGCGCCTCCTCGCAGAGAGCCTCGACGGCGCTCGGACGGCAGATCCCCCGCCCTGCGCGGAACGTGTCCTCGGCGTGCAGCTCGGGCGAGTCGCCCTCACCGACGGCAGCGGCGACGCCCCCCTGCGCGTTCCAGCTGTTCGAGGTGTCGACCGGCGCCTTGGCGAGCAGGAGCACGTCGGTCTCGGCGGCCGCCGTCAGTGCGGCGGTGAGACCTGCGACGCCGCCACCCACCACGAGCGCGCCGTACGGTCTACGCTCGCCGGAGAACAAGCTCTCAGCCGGTTTTATCCTCACAGTCGATAACCTCGTCGAGAGTCTACCACATGGTTTCCGATCCCCGAGCAAAAACGACGAGCCCCGCCCAGACGGTGGTCGCGGTCGTCTTGCAGGTACGGGAGCGCCGGCTCCAGGTGCTGCTCTGGGAGCGCGCGCTCGACCCGTACTCGGGCGCCTGGTCGCTTCCCGGCGGCGACCTCGTCGCCGATGAGACGCTCGAGGAGTCGATCCGCCGCCACCTCGCTGCGAAGGTCGACGTTCGCGAGCTCGCGCACCTCGAGCAGCTCGAGACCCGCAGCGATCCCGATCGCAACCCGCTGCGCTGGGAGCTGGCCACCGCCTACCTCGGGCTCGTCCCCTCCGACCTCGACCCGGAGCTGCCGGCGGACACGCGCTGGTATGCGGTCGACGACCTCCCGCCGCTTGCCTTCGACCACCGGCCGATCGTGCTCGCCGGCCGCGAGCGGCTCCGCGCCAAGCTCTCGTACACGAACATCGGTTTCGCCCTCGCGCCGCCGTCGTTCACGATCTCGCAGCTCCGCGACCTCTACCGGGCCGCGCTCGGCCACGACCTCTCGGCGACGAACCTCCAGCGGGTCCTCGTGCGCCGCCACCTGCTCGTCGCGACGGGAACGAGACGCGAGCCCGGGCCCGCGGGCGGCCGCCCGGCGGCGCTCTACGGCTTTCGCAGCCGGGAGCTCGAGATCACGGACCAGTTCGCCGTGCTCCGGCCCCCGGTGGAGGGTCTGGTGAAGCGGCCCACGTCGACGGGGCGCGCCAGGCGAGTGCGAGGCAAGGACGCAGGGAGCCTCAATAGTTGAGACTATTGGGGCGACCGAGGACGCCGCATCGCGCCGCCTGGCGCGTTCCGGCGACATCAGGGCCGTTTCGCCAGCCCCTCCTACCTCCTGACGCGGCGGACGAGCGACCACGCAGCGGGCAGGGCCGCGGCAGCGAGGTAGAGCTTGACGATGTCCCCCGGGACGAACGGATAGAGGCCGTCGACGAGCGTCGTGGCCCAGCTGACGCCGATCGAGTGGTGGAGCCAGATGACTCCGCAGGAGTAGATCACGACGCTGCCCGTCAGCATCGCCGCGATCGACGACGAGAACTTCTTGTCCCACCCCCGCTCGGCGAGTAAGCCCGTCACGGCGGCGGCGAGCACGAAGCCCACGATGTACCCGCCGGTTGCCCCGCTGAAGACCTCCCATCCATGCTTCTGCGCCGAGTACCACGGCACCCCGGCGATTCCGAGGAGCAGGTACAGCGAGAGGCTGGCCGCGCCGAGAACGGAGCCGTAGGCAGCCCCGACGAGGAGGACCGCGAAGGTCTGACCGGTGATCGGCACCGGGGTGAAGCCGAGGTGGAACGACACCTGGGCGGCCAGGCCCACGAACGCGGCGCCCGCCAGCGCGAGCAGCACGTCGACGAGGAGCCCCGGACCGCGGAAAGACCGCGAGGCGGAGGGTGGCGGCCTGATCGGTCACCGGCGTTTTAGACCGGCCGAGGCGGAATTCGGTTGCAACTCGAGCCGATCGGAGGAGAATGAGGGAAGCTCGGCTACCTGCGGAGACACGGCGCGGCACGGTCCGACGGTGCGGTGCAGCGCTATTCTCATAGGCAACAAGGCTGTAACACGAACCCTGATGAAGGACATCATCGAGATCCTGGAGCGGTGGACCGGCCAAGGCGCCTCGGTCGCACTCGGCTCGGTCGTCGACCGGATCGGCTCGGCACCGAGGGATCCGGGCGCGACGCTGGCCGTGTCCTCGAGCCGCGAGATCGCTGGCGGCGTCACCGGCGGGTGCGTCGAGCCCGCCGTCATCCGCGAGGCCAACGAGGTTCTCGACGGCTCGCCCGGACGACTCGTCCACTACGGCCTCGACGACGACGACGGCTTCGACGTCGGCCTCAATTGCGGGGGCAAGATCGCAGTCGCGGTGTACCGGCTCGATCCGGAGCTCATCGGACCGATCGCCGACGCGGTGCGCACCGACACGCCCGCTCGCGGTGACCCTCAGGCTCGACGACGAGCGGTTCGGCGAGCAGTCGATCCTCTACGGGCGCACCGAGACGAACGGGAATGGCGGCGAACGGCAACGGAATCCGGGCCGCAGCGCGATCGCTGCTCGAGCTCGGCGAGAGCGCGATCGTGGAGTCCGACGACGGCGAGAAGGTCTTCGTCGAGTCGTACGCCCCGCGGCCGAACCTCTACCTCTTCGGCGCGAGCGACCATGTTGCGGCGCTCGTGCCGATCGGCAAGCAGCTCGGCTACCGGGTCACGGTCTGCGACCCGCGCACGGTGTTCCTGACGCGGGAGCGATTCCCGGATGCCGACGAGCTCTCCGACGAGTGGCCCGACCAGTTCCTCTCCCATGCGCCCGTCGACCCGCGGACCGCCATCTGCCTGATGACCCACGATCTCAAGTTCGACGTGCCGGCGCTCAAGCTCGCGTTCTCGTCGAGCGCCGGGTTCATCGGCGCGATCGGGAGCGAGAAGACCCGTGCCGACCGCACCGCCAGGCTGCGGGAAGAAGGCATCGGCGACGCCGACATGGCCCGCCTCCACGCCCCGATCGGGATCCAGATCGGCGCGCGGACGCCCGGCGAGGTCGCCGTGACGATCGCAGCCCAGCTGATCGAGTCGAACGTCGTCGCGCGGACGAGGCGGAACGAGACGATCTCGCGCGCCACCGTTCTCTCGTAGAGCACTTCGTGCTTCGATAGTGCGGTGAAGCCACTTCGCCGTGCGCTGGTCGTGGTGCTCGCAGCTTGCGTCGTCGCTGCCTGGGCCAGTCGGCCTCGTGGCGCAGCGGCGCACGTGGTGATCGGGGTCCAGCAGGGCGTCGACGGCAGGGTGGTGGCGCGAGGCCTCGGCCTGCGCGCGGTGGAGTGGCTCCCGAAGCTGGGAGCGGTCGAGGTCGCGGGCCCGCCCGGTCGGCTCTCGGCGCTCACGCCGCGAAGCGACCCGCGGATCCGGTACGTCGAGCCGGTCGAGACCGCGGACGCTCGCCCATGTCCGCGACGACCCGCTCACCTACGAGGACGACCCGGCCACCGGGGCGCCGTGGGAGTGGCAGTTCCACGCGGTCGGCGCCGATCAGGCCCTGAGCCTCACGCACGGCGACCCCGGCATCCTCGTCGGCGTCGTCGACAGCGGCATCACGGCCGGGCGCGATCTGAGCGGCAAGATCGCCGAGACGTTCTGGGACCCGGCGGTTCGCGAGGTCCGCGGTCGATCCGATCGGCCACGGGACGTTCGTCTCGTCGATCCTCGCCGCGCGAAACGACGACGGCTTCGGGCTCGCCGGCTTCTGCGGCGCCTGCCGGCTCGCGGTCTACCGGGCGGCCCCGCTCACCGACCTCCAGGTCGCCGAGGGGATCAGAACGCTCACCGACGCACACGTCCGGATCATCAACCTCAGCATCGTGCTCGACCGGCCCGCGCAGGCCGTCATCGACGCGCTCGCACTACGCGTCTGCAGCCGGGCGTGCTGGTCGTCGCAGCGGCGGGAACGAGGGCGGCACGTCGATCGACTTCCCGGCCTCGCTATCTCCAGCCGAGCCCGGCGGCGTGGCCTCCACGGGGCTCGCCGTCGGCGCGTCGCGACGGAAGCGGCAGGCGGGCGTCGTTCTCGAACACGGGGCAGCAGCTCTCGCTGGTCGCGCCGGGCACGTTCGACACGAGCTGCGCGTCGGCATCCTCGGCGCGATCCCTGCGGTCGCGACCGACTTCGACGAGAGCGGCTCGTGCGCCGTGACCATGACGCGGGCCGACGGGGCCCGCTACGCCTACGCGAGCGGGACGAGCTTCGCCGTGCCCGAGGTCGCGGGACGGCCGCCCTCGTGTGGTCGGTGAAGCCGTCGCTGACGAGCGGCCAGGTCGCCTCGATCCTCGAGCAGACGGCGACGCGGCCTGCCGGCACCGGCTGGACGCCCGACGGTCGGCTGGGGAGTCCTGAATGCCAGGGCGGCGGTCGAGAGCGCCGCGGGGCGGCACCGTGCTCGGACTCGATCGTCCTGGCGAACCTCGCGGTCTCGCGCCCGCGGCGGGCCGGGGCCGCGGCTGGTCGCGAAGGTCGAGGCCCGTTGGAGCGACGGCGGGCCGGTAGTCGTCGGCGCCATGTCCTCCTGCCGGATCTCGGTTCGCGGCATCGCCGTGCCGGCGACCAGCTCGGCCCGCGGAGACGTCGTGCGGTGCACGTTCACGCTCCCGGCAGGAAGCGCCGGAGCGCAGGTCAGAGGCTCGCTGAAGGTCACGGCGCCGGCCGCACGCGGCGCGACCGCCGCCTTCCGGTTCGCCGTCAGTCGATCGTGACGGTGTCGCCGACCGCGATCGTCCCCGAGCGGACGATGTCGGCGTTCAGGCCGCCACGGTGGAGAAGGTCGGCGATGATCCCCGGGCGGGTGAGCTTCTGGAGGTGGAGGCAGGGCTCGCAGAGCTCGACGCCCTCGCACTCGACCTCGCCGACGAAGAACCGCTTGCCGACGAGGTCGTTGAGCCGCACGCCGCGCGTGACGACCTGCCGCCTCGACTGAGGCCCGCTCAGGCCGACCTCTTCGAGCACCTCCGCCTCGATCAGCGTGATCGCTCCGCCCGGGCGCGCGCCCCTGGCGTCGAAGTGCCTGTCCCCCTCGAGCCCCTTGCCCTCGACCGCGCTCACCGACTCGACGGGCCGGAGCGAGTCGGACTCGCCGATGGTGATCCCTCGACCGTCATGCCACCAGCCTAACGACGTCGGGAGTCGAGCTCGGCGATCGAGCCGAGGACGAGGTCTGCCTCCTCCACGGCCGCCGCCCGGCGGGAACTGCGCGTTCGGGATCGCGATGCACGCCATCCCGGCGGCCTTCGCCGAGCGGATGCCGTTGTGGGAGTCCTCGACCGCGACGCAATCGCCCGGCGCGGCGTCGAAGCCGGCGGGCGGCCTCGAGGTAGACGTCGGGTGCCGGCTTCCCGCGCGCGACCTCCTCGGAGGAGACGGTGGCGCGGAACAGCCCGGCGATCGCCGCCGGCCTCGAGCACGGCGTCGATCAGCTCGCGGTTCGAGGAGGACGCGAGCCCGAGCGTGAAGCTCGCCGCCATCCGGTGCACGGCCTCGAGCGCGCCGGGGATCCACGGCGGCCCGGCGTGGTAGCGCTCGAGCATCCGCTCGACGACGATCCGGTTGATCTCCTCCGGCGAGTCCTCGAGGCCGATCCGCTCGTGCATGTAGCGCGACCACTCGGGCGAGCTCATGCCCATCATGTCGCGCTGAGCTCCCGGGTGCCAGCTGCCGCCGCGCTCGGCGCGCGAGCTCCTCGCGAACGCCGTCCCAGACCTGCTCGGAGTCGATCAGCACGCCGTCGAGGTCGAAGACGACCGCAGTCACAGCGACACGTACCGGCGGTCGAAGTAGACGAGCGATCCCTGTCCCGGCCCCTGCTCGAGCGCTCCGACCGCGCCGACGAAGATGACGTGGTCGCCGAGCTCGACCCGGGCGACGGTGTCGGCGACGATCCAGCCGACGGCGCCCTCGAGGAGCAGCGGATCGTCGGCTCGCGCCGGGATGCCGTCCCACTGGACGAGCGGCGGCACGCTGCGCGAGAAGTGCTGCGCGAGGTGCGCCTGGTCGCCTGCGAGGATCGAGACGCCCCATCTCCCCGGCCTCGTCGAGCACCTCGAAGATCGACGCCGTCGCGGGCGATCGAGATCGAGACGAGCGGCGGCTCGAGCGAGACCGAGACGAGCGACGAGACCGTCAACCCCGCCTTCCTGCCCTCCCGTCTCCGCGACGACGACCGACACCCCGGCCGGCCACCGCCGAAAGAGCGACCGCTGATCCTCCCCTGCCACCGCCACGCGCCGAACCGTAGCCGCGAGGACGGGCAAGCGAATGCGGTTGCGCGATCCGCCGCCGCGACGAGCGCGGCCTGCGAGATCGACCGGAGATCAGTTCGGGCGGCAGAGCGAGTCGTGGAGGCCCGAGATCGCGAGGTTCCGCTGCGCGTCGGTCGCCTTGTCGTACTGGCCGGGCGCGGGGCCGACCCACTCGACGTCGGGGGTGACGCCCGGGCCCATGATCGTCGCCCGGTACTCGGTGCCGGTGCCCGCCGGGTGGCCCGGGTGCGGGTTCACGCTGTAGCAGAACACGCCGTCGCCCTTGTGCGTGAGGAAGCTGTTCTCGCGCTTCCAGCCCTGTGCCGTAGGCGGAGTCGAGCGTGTCGAGATAGAGGTTCCGGCCGAAGGTGTCGAGCGGCTGGCCCGTCGAGGTCGAGTGGAGCCCGAACACCGGCACGCCGTCGTAGGTGAACGTGCCGTAGAGGTGGTTCCACTGGTGCCAGGACCAGTCGGTGTTGACGGTCAGCACCGGCAGCGGGCCCGTCCAGTGCGAGAGGTGGACCTCCCAGGCGTTGTTGGACGGGCCGGACGGCAGCCCGTAGTTCGGGAGCTTCCGCTGCCACGACTGGACGGCCCAGTAGCTGCCGTCGGGTGCCTTGCACGCGACGACCTTCCAGGCGAGCGCGGGGCCGTTGTAGTGGCCGCAGCCGCCGTGGAAGGCGGTCTGCCAGTAGTTGTCCGCCTCCTGCTGGAGAGCCTGCAGCTTCTTCACGACCGGGCTCGTGAGATAGCCCGGCGTGCCCCTGATCTTCTTGTACTCGCGGGCGAGCGCCTGCGCCTCCGGGTTGTGGAGGAAGTACTTCTGGTAGCCGCCCGAGTAGTCGAGCTGGAAGGAGACCTGCCGGGCGCCCGGCTTCGTCGCCGCGGCGTTCACCGCTCCCCAGACGAGCACGTGAACGCGCTTGCCGGCAGACGTATAGGTGAGCAGCGCCTCGCCCTTGTCGTTCAGCTGGAGCCTGAGGCCGGAGACCGTGCTCGTGGAGATGATCTGGGAGGCGCCGGCGCTGCGAGACGAAGACCCCTGCCGCAAGGAGCGGGAGAACGGGATGGAGACGCCGCATGGGTCGTCCATCGTCGGCCCGCTGCGGCGGCTGAAGGGAAATCCCTCAGACGTGTGTCACTCCCCCAGTTCCTCCGCCAGCAGGCCGAGCGAATAGAGGCGCCAGGCGAGGTCGAGGTCAGCGGCGAGGAAGAGCACCGCCGCCTTCGTTCGCGGCAGGTCGCGGGCGAGCAAGGCGAGCTCGTCGAGCCCGGCGCCGAGCCCGTCGCGGCGCTCCTCGCTGAAGAGCTCGACGGCGAGGGCCTTGACGGCTCGATCGTCGACCCCGAGCTCGCGGTGCGGGTCGCCGCCTGCCGCGAGCAGCAGCAGCGAGCGTCGCCGCGCCTCGTTCAGCTCGCGGTCCGGGATCTCGAGGTCGCGTCCGGCGACGTAGGCCACGATCGTCGGCGGGTCGCCGAGCTCGCCGCTCTCGACCCGCTCCAGAAGCGCCGCGAGCTCGTTCACGCCGCTGCGTGCTCCAGCCGAGCCTGTCTGACCACGGCGTGCACCGGGACGAGCACGAGCAGCCCGATCAGCGCACCGCCGACCACGTCGCTCGGGGTGTGCGCGGACTCGAGGACGAGCGCCGGGCCGACGAGCGCAGCCCAGATCCAAACCCACGGCGAGGCGCGGCTCCAGAGCAGCGTGACGGTGTAGGCAACGATGAGCCCGCGCATCATGTGGCCGCTCGCGAACGAGTCGTCGAAGGGAACGAGGTGCACGCGAAGCTCGGCCTGCGGACCCGTACACGGCGGGGCGCACCAGTGTCCCTTTCAGGAGCACCTCGATGGCGTTGCCCGACGAGCCATGCCGCCGCGGGCGCGAGCGCGGCACGGGGACCGAGCCGTCGGCCAGAGGACGACGGCTGCGAGCCCGACCACGAGCCCGGAGACGACCACCGAGCAGGGGTAGGTCAGGACGTCGAGCAGCTTCATCGGGTTCGGGGTGTGCAACGTGAACGGCACCCAGAACCCGGAGTGGCCGCTTCGCTTCGGGACGTCCGGCTCGAGCCAGAGCATCGTGTGGTCGATCCCGTACTGGTCGAGCCTGGTGAAGGCCCCTGCGACGACACCGGCGGACACGAGGACGAGCGCGCCCACGAGGCCGGCGAGAAGCTTCCACTGGCGTGACGACATCGGGACGGCGGCGTGCACTCGTTCCCGGACCGCCACCGGCGCACAGTAGCGACGTGCCCGATATCGTCAGCGACATGAGCCGAGAGGGCCGGAGCGCCATCGAGACGATGTTCCTCGAGGAGCGGCGCTATCCGCCGCCGGCCGAGTTCGCGGCGCACGCGAACGCCCAGCCCGGCATCTACGACCGAGATCCGCTAGGAGTTCTGGGCCGAGGAGGCACGGAGCCGCGTCACCTGGTTCGAGCCTTTCCACACCGTCTGCGAGTGGGAGCTGCCGTACGCCAAGTGGTTCGTCGGCGGCAAGCTGAACGTCGCCTACAACTGCGTCGACCGCCATGTCGAGGCCGGGAACGGCGACCGGGTCGCCTACTACTGGGAGGGCGAGCCGGTGGGCGACCGCCGCGAGGTCACCTTCGCCGACCTGCAGACGCGAGACGACGAAGCTCGCGAACGCGCTGCGCTCGCTGGGCGTCACGAAGGGAACCCCGGTCGGCATCTACATGGGGATGGTCCCCGAGACCCCGGTCGCGATGCTCGCCTGCGCGCGGATCGGCGCGCCGCACACCGTCGTCTTCGGCGGCTTCTCGGCCGACTCGCTGGCGGACCGCCTGAACGACATGGGCTGCGAGGTGCTGATCACCCAGGACGAGGCCTGGCGGCGAGGCGCGACCGTCCCGCTCAAGCGCACCGCCGACGAGGCGATGGCGGCAGCGCCGGGCGTGCGCCACAGCATCGTCCTGCGCCGCACGGGCGGTGACGTCCCGATGACCGAGGGTCGCGACCGCTGGTGGCACGAGCTCGCCACGGACGAGAGCGAATGCGCGTGCGAGCCGATGGACGCCGAGGATCTCCTCTACCTGCTCTACACCTCGGGCACGACCGCGAAGCCGAAGGGGATCGCGCACACGACGGGCGGCTATCTCGTCGGCGCCGCGACCACCCACTACTACGTCTTCGACGTCAAGCCCGACTCCGTCTACTGGTGCGCCGCCGACGTCGGCTGGGTGACCGGGCACAGCTACATCGTCTACGGCCCGCTCTGCAACGGGACCACCGGCGTGATGTACGAGGGGACGCCCGACTTCCCCGACAAGGACCGCTGGTGGGAGATCGTCGAGCGCTACGAGGTCGACATCCTCTACACCGCGCCGACCGCCATCCGTACCCACATGAAGTGGGGCCCGGAGTACGCGGAGCGCCACGACCTCTCGTCGCTCCGGCTCCTCGGCTCGGTCGGCGAGCCGATCAACCCCGAGGCCTGGATCTGGTACCACGAGCACATCGGAGGCGGCCGCTGCCCGATCGTCGACACCTGGTGGCAGACCGAGACCGGGATGATCCTGATCACCCCGCTCCCGGGCATCACGACCACGAAGCCCGGCTCGGCGACCCGACCGTTCCCGGGGATCGAGGCGGCGATCTACAACGAGGCAGGCGAGGAGGTCGGGCCCGGCGGCGGCGGCTACCTGGTGCTGAAGCGGCCGTGGCCGGCGATGCTGCGCGGCATCTACGGCGACGACGCTCGCTACCGCGAGACGTACTGGTCGAAGTACGGCGACGTGTACTTCGCCGGCGACGGCGCCCGGATCGACTCCGACGGTGACTTCTGGCTGCTCGGACGCGTCGACGACGTGATGAACGTCTCGGGGCACCGGATCTCGACGATCGAGGTCGAGTCGGCGCTCGTCGACCACCGGGAGGTCGCCGAGGCGGCGGTCGCAGCCCGCAACGACGCGATGACCGGGCAGGCGATCGTCGCGTTCGTCACGCTCAAGGGCGGTGAGCCGGGCTCGGTCGAGAAGCTCGAGGAGCTCCGCAACCACGTGGCCGAGAAGATCGGGCCGATCGCGAAGCCGGCGAACATCGTCTTCACGCCCGAGCTCCCGAAGACCCGGAGCGGCAAGATCATGCGCCGCCTGCTCCGCGACGTGGCCGAGAACCGGCCGCTCGGCGACACGACGACGCTCGCCGACCCGGCCGTCGTCGACGAGCTGCGCCACCGCGCCGACGCGGAGAGCTCGGACGAGAGCTAGGGTCGCGCGCTTGTCGCGGCCGGGGGGGCCGGCTCGCGCTCCCACTAGGGAGCCGGTTTCAGGCTCTGTCAATGGGCGGCGTTCTCGACCTCCGCCCCACGAAATAGGCTCCGCGCGATGGAGTGGGCCCTTCCCGCGATCGCCCTGGCCGTGCTCGGGTTCGCCGCGGTGTCCCGCAAGCTCGACGGCACTCCGATCACCGCCGCCATCGTGTTCACGGGGGCGGGGCTCCTCCTCGGCCCGAGCGTCTTCGGCGTCGTCGACCCGGCACCGGGCGGCGAGACGGTCAAGCTCCTCGCCGAGGGGACGCTCGCGGTGGTGTTGTTCAGCGATGCGGCGCGTATCGACCTGCGCGCGCTGCGCGAGCAGCTCACCGTGCCGGCGCGCCTCCTCGGGATCGGCCTGCCGCTCACGATCGCCGCCGGCTTCGTCGCTGCGCTCGTCGTGTTCGGCTCGCTCGCAGTGGCCGGAGGCGCTCCTCCTCGCGGTGATCCTGACTCCGACCGACGCGGCGCTCGGACAGGCGGTCGTCACCCTGCCGAGCCTGCCGCTGCGCGTCCGGCAGAGCCTCAACGTGGAGAGCGGCCTCAACGACGGGCTGTGCGTGCCGGTGTTCGTCGTCGTGCTCACGGTTGCCGGAGCGGACGCGGGGCTCGTGAGCGACTCCCGCGCAGTCACCGTCCTCGTGGACCAGATCGGGTACGGGGTCCTCGCCGGGGCCGCCGCCGGTGCGCTCGGTGCAGCGGTCGTCGTCCTGGCGGGCCCTCGCGGCTTCGTCGAGGGCTCGTGGCTCCAGGTGGTGCCGGTTGCAGGCGCCGCGCTCGCGTACAGCTCGGCCGCCGCTCTCGGTGGCTCGGGATTCATCGCGGCGTTCATCGGCGGCGCGATGTTCGGCGCCGTCCGCCGGCGTGTGGGCGGCGAGGTCGGATACCTGCTCGAGGAGCTCGGCGCGCTGCTCGGGGCTGCGACGTTCGTCGTCTTCGGCGCCGTGCTCCTGCAGCCGGCGCTCCATCGCCTCTCCTGGGAGATCGCGCTCTACGCCGTCCTGAGCCTCACCGTCGTCCGGATGATCCCCGTTGCCCTCGCGATGCTCGGGACCGGCGCGCGGCCGCCCACCGTCGCGTTCCTCGGATGGTTCGGCCCGCGCGGGCTCGCGTCGATCGTCTTCGCCGTGATCGTGATCGAGACCCATGGCGCCCTCCCGCACGAATCGATCATCCTGAACGCCGTGTTCGCGACGATCGGCCTCTCTGTGCTCGCCCACGGGCTGACCGCGTTTCCGCTCGCCCGGCGATACGCGCGCTGGTTCGCTGCGAGCCCGCGAGCGGAGGAGCCCGAGCCCGCCCGCGAGGTGCCGTGGCGGTTCAACCGGTAGAGGCTGAGCGCGTCAAGCCTTGTCCGGCTTGGCCTCCTCGGTGTAGAGGCCGCCCTGAGCCGCCGCAGAGCCGGACTTGCCACCGCCGGCGCCGCGCAGCACGAAGGCGAGCCCCACGGCGATGACAGCGCCGGTGATCGGACCGGCGACGTAGACCCAGTACTGGCCGAAGTCGCGGCCGACGAGGTCGGGGCCGAACGTGCGGGCCGGGTTCATCGAGGCGCCGGAGATCGGGCTGCCCCAGAGGCCGGCGAGGGCGATATAGGCACCGACGCCGATAGCGCCGAAGATGCCGATGTTCTGGGCGCCTGACGCGGTGCCGAGGATGACGCTCACGAGCCCGAGCGTGAGCAGCGCCTCCATGAGATACGACTGCCATCCCGAGTAACCGCTCGCGGGGTAGTTCGATCCGAACTTCGCCGAGACCTTGATCACCTCGTGGAGGAAGAGCGCGGCCAGCGAGGCCCCGATGAGCTGCACGACGACGTAGCCGGGCACTCGGCGCCATGGGAAGTCGCCGCGCAGGGAGAAGGCGATGCTCACGGCAGGGTTCAGATGCGCCCCCGACACCTTGCCCATGAACATGATGATCCCCATCACCATCAGGCCCGGTGCGACCACGGCGGCCGTGCGGGTGATCGTGTTCGGGAATGCCTCCCCCATCATTCCCCCGCCCGCGGCGACGATCACGAGCAGAAACGTGCCGTAGAGCTCCGAGAAAAGACGCCGCCACTCCTGCTTCGGGTCCTGGAAGTTCGCCATCGGCTCCGTGATGTCCCGGTCGATCCAACCCAGGACGCCAGACTCGGCCCGTTGTAACGACTCGCTCATGACTCAGCTCCTCGAGTTCGGGTTTCGGCGCGGAGTCGCGATTTCGCTACCAAAAGTCCAAATCCTCTGAGGGTCGTGGCAATTCGGTGAACGAGACCAGGCACGTGGAACAACGATCTGCGTGGACAACACCAAACTCGTAGGCTGCGCGACGTGAACGCGAACCGGCAGTCGTCCGCGTCGCCCGCCAGGGCCGGTCTCGTCCTCGTCACGCTGATCCTGGTGGCGGCGGTCGCCAACCTGAACCTGGCCGTCGCGAACGTGGCCCTGCCGGCGATCGGGGCGCACTTCGACTCGAGCCAGACGACGCTCGACCTGATCGCCGTGGGGTACTCGCTCGGGCTCGCGTGCTCGGTGCTCTGGCTCGGCGCGCTGGGTGATCGCTACGGCCGCAAGCTGATGCTCGTCCTCGGGACGGCGCTCGCGATCCCCTTCTCGCTGCTCGCAGCGTTCGCACCGTCCGACACGGTGCTGTTCGTCGCCCGGGTGGGTGGCGGCCTCGCGGCCGGGATGGCCTACCCGACGACACTGGCGCTGATCACCGCGCTCTGGGCTCCGGGCGCAGGCAGGACGAAGGCGATCGCGCTGTGGTCCGGGCCTCGGAGGGGCGGTTGCCGCGCTCGGCCCGCTGCTGTCTGGACTCCTGCTGGAGCACTTCTACTGGGGCTCGGTCTTCTTCCTGACGCTTCCGCTCGCGGTGGTGGCGGTCGTGATGGCCTGGAAGCTCGTGCCGGCCCACGTGAACGAGGACACCGAGCCCGTCGACAACATCGGCGGCGTCCTCTCGCTCGTGCTCGTCGGCTCGTTGATCCTCGCGATCAACTTCGCCCCGGTCCCGAACGCGCACACGCTGAAGATCGTGCTGACCCTGATCGCGGTCGTCGCGCTCGTGCTGTTCTACTTCCGGCAGCGGCGGGCGAAGAACCCCCTGTACGACCTCGAGATCGCGTCCCGGCCACCGTTCTGGGTCGCTGCCTGCGCCGGGATCATCGTCTTCGGCTCGCTCATGGGCGCGATGTTCATCGGCCAGCAGTTCCTCCAGAACGTCCTCGGCTACTCGACGTTCCAGGCCGGCCTCTCGATCCTGCCGGCAGCGTTCTGCATGGTGCTCGTCGCTCCCCGCTCGGCGAAGATCGTCGAGGCACGCGGGGCCCGCTTCACGCTCCTTCTCGGCTACGTGTTCGTGCTCCTCAGCTTCCTGACGATGCTGCTTCTCTGGAAGGAGGACATCCCGTACTGGAAGGTCGGGCTCGGGTACGCCCTCGTCGGCATCGGCGTCGGGCTCGCCGGGACGCCCGCGTCGCACTCCCTGACGGGGTCTGTCCCCGTGAGGCGCGTCGGCATGGCGTCGGGGACCGCCGACCTGCAGCGCGACCTCGGCGGCGCAGTGATGCAGTCGATCTTCGGCGCGCTCCTGACCGCTGGCTATGCCTCGGCCGCCTCTGCCCTGATCGCGCAGTCGGGCAAGCACGTCTCCGACAGCGTCGCGAACGAGTTGACGAAGTCCTTCGACGGCGCGGAGGCGGTCGCGCAGCAGTACCCCCACTACTCGAGCCAGATCACCGCTGCGGCGAAGACCTCGTTCCTCCACGGCGACCAGTGGGCCTACACCGCCGGCATCGTCGCGGTGGCGCTCGGCGCGGTGCTCGTCTTCTTCTTCTTCCCGAAGGCCGAGCGCGAGCGTGAGCTGCTCGCCTCATACGCCGCGGAAGACGCGGCGTGAGGCGCTCGAAGTCAGGTGCGGGAGTGCTCTCGGCATAGGTAGTTGCCGGCGGCTCCACGATCCGGGATGATGAGGATCCTGGGGGGCTGAATCGAAGTCCATTCTCGAGGAGGTCGGGGTACATGAAGGGCAGGTTTGGCGGCCGCGTCTCGCGGCTGGTGGTTCTTTGCGGCGTCGGTCTAGCTCTGGCAGCCGGCATTGCCTACGCAACGATTCCGGACGGCGGCGGCGTCTACACCGCCTGCATGCTCAAGAACCTCGGCACGATCAGGATCATCGATCCGTCGTTGCCGGCGTCGAACACGCTCGGGCACTGCACGAGCGTGGAAACGCAGATCAGCTGGAATCGCGACGGCCAGCAAGGGACGCCGGGATCCGCCGGGAAGGACGGCGCACCCGGCAAGGATGGCGCACCCGGCAAGGACGGCGCACCCGGTAAAGACGGGCAGAGCGTGACCGAGGCCGACGCGGGCTCGCACTGTCCGAGCGGGGGCACGGCCCTGACGGCGGCGAACGGCACTTCCTACGTCTGCAACGGGGTCGACGGCGGCAGCGACGGACCGCCCGCCGCATACGTGCTATCCAGCTACATCCCGACCCAGGGCGGCGGCGTCCAGTTTCCATTGGCCGTCCCGGATGGAGCCTACGAGGTGCATTTCTCGGTCAACGTCGAGAACGTCAAGGCGGATTCCACACCGAACAGCGAGGCAATCGGTCTGACCTGCGACGTGCTCGCCAACGGGCCCGGGCTGGCAGCGACGAGCACTGTCGTCGATCCTGGCGGCTCGGCCAACCTGGCGGCGGGAGCGATCGTCAAGGTTGCCGGCAGTGTCGGGCTCGAGCTCGACTGCTTTGGCCCCTTTGCGGGGCGGACGATCGCGTATGACTCGGTCGAACTGGACGCGGTCGCCGTGGACCTTCAGCCATAGGCAACGCAAGGTTAGGTGTGGCGGCTCCAGCCTCGGAGCCGCCACACCCCCGTCTTCCTCATCCGCAAAGCGGCGGGGCTGGGATTCGAACCCAGGGGACGCTCTCACGCCCAACGGTTTTCAAGACCGCCCCGTTCGACCGCTCCGGCACCCCGCCGCCCGTCTCTTCTAACAGATCAGGGGGGACCGGCCCCAGCGTGGCCCTTGGCGTTGTCGAGGACGTCCCAGCAGACGATTGCCGCGGCGCCGCCGAGCACCAGGAGGACTATTCCGACGCCCACCGCTCGGGCCCGGGCTCTCACCGGGGTCGTCGTACGACAGCTACTTTCCGACCACTGCGGGCGCGCCGAGCTCCTGCAGGACCTCCGGCACCTCGCCGCAGAAGTTCTCGAGGATCGCGAGGAGCCAGCGGTCGGTGACCGCCGTGCCGTTCAGCGTGTGCGGCGTCTCGAGCCGTTTCTCGCCCGCGCGGTAGCGGATCCCGAGCCGCCGCGCCTGGAAGTCGGTGGTGTTGGAGGTCGACGTGATCTCGCGGTACCGCTGCTGGTGCGGGAACCATGCCTCGATGTCGTACTTCTTCGCCGCGGGGTCCCCGAGGTCGCCCGCCGCGACGTTGACGACGCGGTAGGGCAGCCCGAGCGCCTGCACGAGCTCCTCCTCGATCGCGAGCAGCCGGTCGTGCTCCTCGCCGGAGCGCTCGGGCCGGCAGTAGACGAACAGCTCGACCTTGTTGAACTGGTGGACCCGGAACATCCCGCTCGTGTCCTTGCCCGCGGCGCCGGCCTCGCGCCGGAAGCACGTCGAGAAGGCCGCGTAGCGTAGTGGAAGCTCCTCCAGGATCTCCTCCATGTGGAAGCCGGCCAGCGCGACCTCCGAGGTACCGGTGAGATAGAGCTCGTCAGCCTCGAGCGCGTAGATGTTCGAGCGCTCGGTCGGGAAGAAGCCGGTCCCGTACATCGCCTTCTCGCGCACGAGCACGGGCGGGATCATCGGCGTGTGGCCGTGGGCGGCGGCGCGGTCGAGAGCGAAGCGGTACAGCGCCATCGCCACGAGCGCCGAGTCACCCGTGACGTAGCCGAACCGCGAGCCCGAGAGTCTCGCCGCGCGCTCGAGCTCGAAGCGCCCGACCTCGGTGTGCTCGGGCCCGGGCGGGCCCGGCTCCCCGACGCGGCGGATCTCGACGGCGTCCTCGTCGGTCGAGCCGTCCGGCACGGACGGGTCGGGCGGGTTCGGCACCGCGACGAGCAGCGCGTCCCGCTCGGCCTCGGCCTCGGCCAGCGCGGCCTCCGACACCTTCAGCTCCTCCTTCGCCGGGGTGAGCTCGGCGAGCTGCTCCGGCGTCGGCTTGCCCTTCAGCTTGAGCTTCGTCCGGAGCTCCTCGACCCGCGGCATGAGCGACCGCCAGCGTGCGTCGGCGGCCATGAGGGCCTCGAAGCTCACGGCTGCCTCCGCGCTCTTGCGCGCGAGCGCGGCGCGGATGTGCTCCGGATCCTCGCGGGCTGCGCGGATGTCGATCATGGCTTTGAGTCTAGAAGCGCCTCGAGAAGCTGCGCCACGCCCTCCTCCTCGACGGACGGGCACACGAGTCGGGCTCGCTCCTTGACCCGCGTCGATCAGCGTTCTCGACCGCGACCCCGTAGCCCCACGCGACGAGGTCGAGGTCGTTCTCGCCGTCCCCGATCGTGACGGTCCGCTCGCGGTCGAACCGAGCCGCAGGTACTCGAGCGCCGAGGACTTCGACACCCCGAGCGCCGCGAGCTCGAGGAAGAACGGGAGCGACTTCGTCACCCAGAGCCGGCCGTCGAACCGCTCCCGGAGCTCGGCGCCGAGGACGTCGAGCGCGTCAGGGTCGCCGATCGCGACGAGCTTCGTCGGCGGCAGCTCGAGCCAGGCCAGGAGATCGCCCACGATGTGCAGGTGAATCCCCTGGAAATCGGCGTAGCGCTCGGCCTCGGGCGTGGCCCCCGCGACGTAGAGCTCGTCGTCGACATAGCACGTTCAGTCCGTACCCGGCAGCCTCGACCGCCTCGATCGCCTCGCGGGCGAGCTCGAGCGGGATCGGCTGGTGGAGCAGCCAGCTGCCGTCGGGCTCGACGATCGCCGCGCCCTGGTAGCAGACGAGCGGCTCGTCGAGGCCGGCCGGGTCGAGCACGCGCCGCGCCGACTGCACCATCCGGCCGGTGCAGACGATCACGCGAACGCCCGCTTGCCTCGCGCCGCAGCGATCGCCGCGAGCGTCCGCGGCCGCAGGACGTAGTCCTCGCCGATCAGCGTCCGGTCGAGATCGGTCGCGACCACCTCGACGTCGGACGGGAAGTCCGCGGGGAGTCTCAGGGCCCCTGGACCAGGAAGGAGACCAGGTCGGCGAGCTGCTGCGGGCTCAACGTCTGCCCGAAAGTGGCCGGCATCACCCCCGCCGGGAACCCCGGGGCGACATAGGCGCCGGGATCGACGATGGAGGATCGCGTGAACTGCGCGAGCGTCCCCTGATTCGCCCTCTGCGCCGAGGCGGCGAGGTTGTTCAGGTTCGGCCCGACCTTCCCGGTGGTGCCGGCGGGCCTGAAGATGTGACAGGCGCCGCAGCCGCTCGAGATGAAGACCGACCTGCCCCGCGCCGCGTTCCCCGTCGGCCCGACCGTCGGCAGCGGGCCGACCACCGTCTCGGGCGTCGGCGTCGTCACCTCCTTCCCGCCGGGGACCGTGCTCGAGCAGCCCACGAGAAACAGGGCGAGAAGGCCGATTGCCGCGAGCTTCCGCACGAGCCGAGCAGTCTAGTCACGCGCGTCCGATACGTCTTAGAGCAAGGTAAGAGCGCTCTGGCGCCGCCAGCCCCGGCGGTACGATGAGCACATGAAGAGACGCTCATATGGCCGTGACGCCGGGCTGACACTGCGGATGCTGTTCACGACTGGCCTCCTGGGCCTGCTGTACGTCGTGTTCGCCGTCGTCCTCATCAATTTCCTGAACGTCGGGTTCCTGCCGATGCTCGTGATCATCGGCGGGCCTCGCGTTCGTCCAGTACTACACGTCGGACAAGCTCGCCCTCGCCGCCGCCGGCGCAAAGGTCGTCGAGCGCGACGAGGCCCCCGACCTGCACGACATGGTCGAGCGGCTCTGCGCGATGGCTGACCTGCCGAAGCCGCGCATCGCCGTGATGGACACGCCGGTGCCGAACGCGTTCGCGACCGGCCGGTCGCCGAAGCACGCCGCCGTCTGCGTCACCACCGGGCTCTGGCACCGCCTCGAGCCGAAGGAGATCGAGGGCGTCCTCGCCCACGAGCTCTCGCACATCGCCAACCGTGACGTGCTGACGATGACGATCGCGAGCTTCTTCGCGATGCTCGCCGCGTTCATCACCCGGATGTTCCTCTGGACGGGGATGTTCGGTGGGTTCGGCGGCGGGGGCAACCGCGGCGGCAACAACAACAACGGCCCGCCGGTCTGGCTCATCGTCCTCGCCGTCTCGATCCTGGTCTACGCGATCAGCTTCGTGCTCATCCGGACGCTCTCGCGCTACCGCGAGTACGCGGCCGACCGCGGCTCGGCGGTGATCACGGGCGCGCCCGAGTACCTGATGAGCGCGCTGCAGAAGATCTCGTCGCAGATGACGCTGATCCCGCAGCAGGACCTCCGTGAGGTCGCGGGGATGAACGCGTTCTTCATCATCCCGGCGAAGGTCAGCTCCGCAGCGGCCGAGCTGTTCATGGATCACCCGCCGATCGAGAAGCGCCTCGCGGCCCTCGCCGAGATCGCCCGCGAGATGGGGCGTCCCGTCGACGTCAAGCACTAGGCCAGGTGTCGGACACCGGGCCCTGGCCGGCACGGCAAGAGTGAGCTCGCCAGGTGTCCGACACCGCCTTGAACGCTCCGCCTGGCAATCCGCTCAGAGCGGTGTCTAGCCGGCCGTCAGAGGCGAGTCGAACAGAGCCAGCCAGCGGGTGAGCTCCTGCTCGACGGGCAGCTCCTTCTCGAGCTTGGCCTTCAGCTCGAGCTCGGTTGCGTTGTCGCGCTGCTGGCCGTCGCCGGTCGGGATGAACGGCCAGAACGCACCGCGCTTGAAGCCGTAGATCCAGTACACGGGATGCTCGCCCCCCTTGAACAGGAACGGCGCGGCGAGCAGCTGGGCCCCGAAGCCCTGGTCGGTCAGCTCCTGGGCGACGGAGTGGACCGAGGCGATCTGGTCCTCGAGGTCGTCGTCGTAGACGATCAGCCACTCGTACCCGAAGGAGTCGGTCTTGCGCTCGACCTCCGAGCCTGCCGAGCGACCGGCCTGCTTGATCAGCGACTCGGCGTCGTTGTCGACGCGCGTGAAGTCACCGGCCGAGAGCGGCTTGTAGACGACGGCCGCCTTCCCCGCCGTCGTCAGCCCGAGCTCGACGTCGAGGGTGACAGCGGCCGTCGCGAGCGCAAACAGGCGGTCGGCGCGCGGCTCTGAGAGCTTCTTGCGCCCGAAGAGCGCGTCCCGAAGGCCCATCTCCGGCGGCTAGGTCGTCTTCTCCGTCGGGCTTGGCGTCGCCGGCGGCGCCGGGCTCGCCGGCGGGACGTCGGTTGCCTCCGCGTCCTCGGCAGCGGTCTCGATCTCCTTCGGCTCGTCGCCCGAGCCGATCTCGGCCTTCATCTTCGCGAGCTCGTCGTCGACCTGGCTCGACTGCTGGATCTTCGAGAGCTCGCGGTCGATCGCGTCGCTCGACGAGGTGAAGTCGTCGAGTGCGCCGGCCTCGGTGAGCTCGTTGATCGCGTCCGCGCGCGCCTGCATGTCGAGTGTCTTGTCCTTCGCGCGCTCGACGGCGGCGCCCACGTCGGACATCTCGCTGGAGATCCCGGTCGCCGCCTCGCCGATCCGCACCTGGGCCTCAGCGGCCGAGTACTGCGCCTTGATGACCTCCTTCTGGCTGCGGAACTGCTCGATCTTCGCCGAGAGCTGCTGCGAGGCCTCGGTCAGCTTCTGCTGCTGAGCCTCGAGCTGCTGACCCTGGGTCATGATGTCCCCGAGCTGGGCTTCGATCGCCGCCTTCTTGGTCAGTGCCTGGCGGGCGAGATCCTCACGATTTGCCTGCAGCGCCGCCTTCGCCTGCCCGTCGAGCTTGTCGACCTGCTGCTGCATCGAGGTGTACTGGATCTCGAGGCGCTTCTTCGCGGTCGTGACGTCGGCGATCCCGCGCTTCACGTTCTGGAGCTGGCGCAGCTGCTCCTCGTAGCTGTAGTCGAGGGTCTCGGCAGGGTTCTCGGCCTTGTTCAGCAGCTTCGAGTACTTCGCCTTGATGATCGTGGTCGTGCGCGCCCACAGGCCTGGCATACGTCCTCCCCGTCGAGATAGCTGTAACGGGAAAGCCTATCTCGCGGGGTGTAGCTTTCGGTGGTGCTCGTCGCACGCAGCCTCGACCCCGGCTGGCTCTCGAACGCCTATCTCGTGGGCGACGAGCCGGGCGGGACCGCCGTTTTCGTCGACTCCGGCGCGCCGCTCGAGCCGCTCCATGCCTTCGCGGAGGAGCACGACCTGACCCCGACTCACGTTCTCCGCACGCACTCCCACGGCGACCACGTCGCCCACGAGGGCGAGCTCGGGCTTCCGGTCGTGACCGGCCCGCTCCGTGCCGGAGGCCTCGCGATCGAAGCGATCCCGACGCCGGGTCATTCATCCGACATGGTCTGCTTCGTCGTCACGGACGGCTCCGGCGAGGAGCTCGTGTTCTCCGGCGACACGCTGTTCAAGGACTCGGTCGGAGGCGGCGACTTCGGGCTCGTGAGAAGCGCGGTGATGGACGTCTACATGACCATGCCCCACTCCCGCCGCTTGCTTCCCGGGCACACGGACGAGTCCACCGTCGGCCGCGAGTGGGACGAGAACCCCTTCGTCGTGCGTCTGGCGCGGCGCGGAGCCGGAGGGCACCGAGCGGGTGACCGTGCGCGAGCGGCCGGCGACGTTGATCGTCTGGAGCCCCGACTACGACGGCAACGGCAAGGCGTGGGTGCGCTTCGACGACGGCGAGGATGCGATCGTCGGCGGTTCGGCCGTTCTCCGGTAGCGTCCCGCCCGTGCCTCACCGGGTCGTGTGCATGTCGGGCCTCGACGGTGCGGAGATGCGCGAGATCGCGCAAGCCGTCGCCGCCGAGCTGAAGTACGCGGTCGTCGACGAGGAGATCGTCCTCCAGGCCGCGGCGTGCCGCCGACCTCGACCCGGGCGTCGATCGCCGACGCGGAGCGTCGCCGGACCTTCATCGAGCGGTCGATCGGCGGCTTCGGTGCGGGCATCGACGCCGGCACGGTTGCCCGTCGCAGGTGCCGGCTACACCGCCGGGATGGGCCTCGGCGAGGACATCCGCGGTCTGCTCGTGCAAGCCATCGAGGAGGCCGCCGACCGGGGCGAGGTCGTGATCGCCGCGCACGCTGCCTCCCACGCGCTGGCCGAGCGGCCGGACGTCGTCCGCGTGCTCGTCACCGCCTCTCCCGAGACGCGGCGCGCGCGCGTCGCTGCCGAGCGGAAGTCTCGACGAGAAGGAAGCCGCCACGGCAATCGAGCGGTCCGACTCCGCCCGTGCCGACTACCTGAAGCGCTTCTACGGCACCAGGCGCGAGCTCCCGACCCAGTACGACCTCGTCGTGAACACCGATCGGCTGACCACGGACGACGCCGTGACGCTGGTCGTGCTCGCAGCCAGGAGCTGAGAGGTCCGGGCGCCGGTCTAGGACGCCGTCTTCAGCCACCCTGTCCGAAAAAGACAGTAGCCTGCAGCGCGTGCGCCTGATCGTCGCCCGCTGCGAGGTCACCTACACTGGCCGTCTCAACGCCTACCTGCCGGAGTCGACGCGCCTGCTCATGGTCAAGGCGGACGGCTCGGTGCAGGTCCACGCGGACGCCGGAGGCTTCAAGCCGTTGAACTGGATGACGCCGCCCGGTGGTGGTCGAGGAGGCCGGCGACACGATCGTGGTGCGCAAGCGTGCCGGGAGGACCGAGGACCGCCTCGAGATCCGGCTCCACGAGGTGCTCTCCGACGTCGAGCACGAGATGGGAGAGGCGGCCGGGCTCGAGAAGGACGGTGTCGAGCGAGACCTCCAGCTCGCGCTCGCCGAGCAGCCCGGCGCGGTCGAGGAGGGGCTTCGCCTCGTCCGGCGCGAGTGGCCGACCGACATCGGCCCCGTCGACCTCATGTGCCGCGACGCCGACGATGGCTGGGTCGCGGTGGAGATCAAGCGGGTTGGCACGATCGACGCCGTCGAGCAGCTCTCCCGCTACCTCGAGCGAATCCGCCTCGAACCGGGAATGGCTGCCTGCCGCGGGATCCTCGCCGCGCAGCAGCTGAAGCCGCAGGCCGTCACGCTCGCCGAGGCGCGAGGCCTCGGCTGCGCCGACGTCGACCTCGCCGTGCTTCGCGGCGAGCGCGAGCCCGAGCTCACGCTCTTTGCCGTCTGAGCGCGAGCTACACTTGTGGCACCGCGGGGCTATAGCTCAGTTGGGAGAGCGCCTGGATCGCACCCAGGAGGTCGCCAGTTCGAATCTGGCTAGCTCCACTCTGATGAAAGCCCCGCTCAGCGGGGTTTTCTGTTTCTCGGACTGAGAACGCTCGCGGCCCGTCCCAGGTGTTTCCCCAGGTAGTGAGAGCCGAGGGTGACCCCGGTGGTACTCGCCCCGCCTCCGGGTCAGGCGTCTCTTTAGTCGATGACCTCGATGCCGAGAGCGACCGCGAAGAGCGGTGCGTTCGCCAAAACGTCATTCCACGGCATACGCACCGTACGCAAGGCCTCGACCCCGCTAAGAGCAGTCAGATCACACCCCTGCATCTCGACACGCTCAACCTTCGAGGCACCAAATGTCGCCTCGCGGAGATCACAACGTTCAAACAAGATGTCCTTGAGCGACGCCTCGTAGAAGTCGCACTCGCCCATCCGGCAATCGCGAAAGACAATCCGTTCGAGCTTCGCAAAACGCAGTCCGACGAGGTCAAGCTTGCAATCGACGAACGTCACGTCGGTGAGCGCAGCCTCGGCTAGCTCTGCCCCGGTGAAGCGGCATAGGCGCAACTCGACGCGGTGCATCGCCAGACGAAACGTTTTCTGGTTCGCGCAATCGAGTCCGTCCACGACGACATCACTCAGATCGCCAAGATCGACTACCGGAACGGGATCATCAGCCAGGTCGGGCGCATAGGGGCTGCGCGGAGGCTTTCCCACTCCGCGAGCATAGGAGAAGCAGCGCCGAGTTGACCAGGCCGCTCGCCTGAGCGATCGTCCCTCACGCGGGACGATGGACCTCCCCCGCGAGCCGTGGGAGGCGCGTCGGGACCCAGAGGGACCTCGGGATCGAGGCAAGTACCGGGGATCCGTCCTCGCCCTCGCGATGGATCAATCGCCGAACGTGTGGCTCGATGGATCTCGCTTTGTGCCGTACCAGACGCGCCACCGCCAGGTAATCGTTGTCTGGCCGGTTTCCCGTAGGTGGTCGATTGAGCTGCCGCCGAAGATGAAGCCGTAGGTCGCAAGCGCCTGTCGGCTTGATCGGAACTTCTGGCTGGTCTCGAAGTCGAAGCTCGCGAGCCCGGCTCCATCGAGCGCCGCGCCCAGCGCCTGCTCGTATTCGGGGCTGCCAGTCACGAGATCGTGGAACTCGCCGCCGTACCAGCCCGGAGCCGTGTTCAGGCTGAACAACATCCCGCCGGGCCGCAGCACCCGAAGAGCCTCGGCCGCAAAGGCGAGCACCACCGTCTCAACGGGCCAAAACACCGTCGTCATACAAGCGACAACATCAGCGCTCCCCGACTGACATGGAAGATTCATCGCGTCCCCGGTGAGTAGGTCGACGTTCGCAACCCCGGTCTCCCGAATACGTTCCTGCGCCACCGCGAGCATGCTCGGGTTCGGCTCCACCCCAATTACACGCTTCGCAAACGCTTCCAGTTCGAGGGTTGAGCGGCCTGTGCCTGAGCCCACGTCGACGACGACCGCGTCCCTGAGCGGGATCCGCTTGGCGATCACGTCGATCGCCCGCGGTGAATGCTCGACAGACGCGAACTCGTCATACACCTCGGGAAACTCCCGATAGAGCCGATTCCAGTCGCCGTCGAGGGTCTCCGGACGCATCACGGCTTTTCTGCGAGTACCCAGAGGAACGAAACCTCGCCCGCCGGTTCGTTCATCGAGATGACCTCGTCGATCACGAGGCTGAGTCCCGCGTCTTCGAGGAGCTGCCGATTGGTCGCGGCGTCGTGGCTGCTGAAGAACATCTCAACGCCAAGCCACTCCCCCGTCCAGTCGGGTAGATCTCCTGCGCCAACGGATGCGAGAAAGAAGCCGCCTGGCCCCAGCCAACCAGCGACCCGATCGTACAGCGCCTGGTGTTCGTCTCGGGGAATGTGCGAGATCGAATAGAAGGCGGTGATCCCGTCGAACGATTCGTCTGGGAAGTCCAACTTGGTCAGGTCGCCGTGAATGAACGTGGCGTTGAGGATGTTCGCCTGAGCCCGAACGAGTTGCTCATGGGAGATGTCGACGCCGGTTACGTTGAACCGGTCGGCGAGCGCCTTTGTCGAGGGAAGGCCAGCTCCGCACCCAAGATCGAGCACGCGGGCTCGATCGGGCAGCCGTCGGGCGAACTCATCGAGAAAGCGATCGCGCGGATCTCCCTCAACGCGGCCGCCCCAGTCGAGGTAGCGATCAGCAATCGTGTCGTAGCCAAGCTGAACGGCACGCTTCCGTAGATCGACCACCGTTGCCGACCTTACAGGCTGACCCCGCAGCACGGTCTAGCCTCGACCGATCTGTCCAGGAGTCGCGCCGACAGGATCGAGGCCCATGCCTATGTCACTCGCGTGGGCCAGCGTCCGGAATACAACCTAAAACATTGGCGGCTGGCGACATGACCCGGAAGGGTCGTAGATTTCCTGTATGGGTACCGTCGAAGGTAACCCTGTGCGGCGCTTCGCGACTCGCGAGGGAACTCGTCTCTCTTGCGCTGACTATGGGGGTGACGGATCGCCGGTGGTCCTGTTGCACGGCCTGGCGGGAAATTCTCGAGAGTGGGACGAGACCGCCTCGTGGCTTGTCGAAGCACACCGTGTGGTCGCGTTTGATGCGCGCGGTCATGGTGAGAGTGAGCGACGTCCAGCCGACGTATCACGGGCGGCTCACCTGGCCGATGTCGCGTTCTGGCTGAGTAAGCTTGGTCTTGGTCCGGTTGGGCTCATCGGTCAGTCGCTTGGCGGACATACGGCGTTCCTGGTCGCGGCTCGCTGTCCGGATCTGGTGGATTCGCTCGTTGTCGCCGAGTCCACGCCTGCAGCGGGGCCGGAGTTCCCCCACGCTGTCCGAAGCTGGCTTCAGAGTTGGCCGGTCCCGTTCGAGTCACACGCGGCGGCCCTTGCGTTCTTCGGTGGGGACACGCTCTGGGCGCGGGGGTGGACGAGCGGCTTGGAGGCATCCTCGGACGGCCTGAAGCCGCGATTCGATATCGACGTCATGGTGGCATCGCTCGGCGAGATCGCGACCACCGCGTACTGGGACGACTGGGGCAAGGTGGCAGCTCCCTGCCTAATCGTCCGGGCCGAAAACGGCGTCCCTCGCGCCGACGTGCTACGGATGACGGAGCTGCGACCGCAGGCCCGGCTTGTCGAAATCGCAAAGGCTGAACACGACGTCCACCTCGACAAACCAGCCGCCTGGCGTCGGGCGGTGGATGCCTTTCTCCGGGACTCGTAGGAAGACCGCTGTTATGGGCAACCGTCCCTGACGACTGAGCGCCTCCTGACCGCCCTCCCCCTTGACGCCTGACGGTACCCGGGGTCCTCGACGCGAACCGTCCGGTGAGCGGCCGCGCCGTCCCAGGTTTTTTCCCAGGTCAGGGGCCTCTAACCCGACGAAACGCAGCAGAACGTCTCGACCCTGATCGAGCCTGAATCCCTGCGTTCATAAGGCTTCCGTCACGTCCAGTCGTGTCCAGTTGCGAGTCTCGGCCTGGATCGCACCCAGGAGGTGGGCGGTTCGAGCCCGCCTAGCTCCATGGGAAACCCGCTGGAAACAGCGGGTTTTCTCTTGAGATCGCGTTTGCAGATTGTTCGCCACGCTCGGTGTTGGAAGCCTTTCGTTGCTTCGCGGTCGGATGGCAGGCGGGATGCTTACCGTTCGCCATCGCGGCCGCCAAGGCGGGCTCAGTCACCGATTTCGGCGAGTGAGGGGAATGTTCTGAGGATGAAGCCGCCCCCGCCGTCGTGGATGTAGACCGTCGCGGGCCGGTTCCACTGGTGAGCCATCCGCGCCTGGACGTTTGCGTTTGAGGTGGCGGCGGTGAGTTCCTCTTCGATGTTCACAAGCTTGAGGTTGACCTGAGTGGCAAGTTCCTCGCCGTCGGTGCCTGTCATCGATTCGATCTCCCTCGCTGGGTCGACCTCGCGCAGGCGTTCCCTGATCAGAATGCCGTGCAGCTTCTCGTGCGCCGTCACGGATTGGTGCAACGCTACGAAGTCGGCATGGGTCTTTCCCATGTTGGCCCTATCCAGGTCGCTTCCCGGAGAGAGGTCCTCGCTGACCAGCGGCGCTCGCTTGACCACGACCGTGTACGTCTCGACATACCAGGTGCCTTTGAAGGGACCGTCTGTGACTTGCTCGACGGTGAAGCCGGCGCGATCCGCCGGCCCCGCGCCGCGGTGCAGGATATGGCCCGAGCTTTGCTCGCCGGTCAACCCGTCTAACGCACAGACGTTCTTGCCGAACTGAAGGTGGCCGTTGACCAGGTGCGAGTTCAGCGTCGATGGCTCGGTCTGGTCGAACGGCGTCTTCCAGGTGCGAGGTCTGACTGGCACGGCAATGGACTTCTCCGCGGTGTTCGTGCCGTCGCTCACCGTAAGCGTTGCGTCGAACGAGCAGACTGCGCGGAAGCTGACGCGTGCCCCGGTGAGCACCGTCGTCGAGTCGAGGCTGACACCGGACGGGCAATCGGGCCCCCGCGAAAGCTGCCAGCGATAGGAGACGATGTTGTCGTGGGACCGCGAGCCGTCGAGCGTAACCACGTCCCCCCTGAGCGTCGGAGAGGCTGTGGCCAGCGCGACCAACCTTCGTGGCGGCTTCCGTCCCGCTCTCCTCGGAACGATCTTCCCGACCAAGTTCCAGCGCACGATCCCGTGATCCTCTCCCGAGGTGCCCTCGTACTGGCCTACAAGATGTGGCGACAGGTAGGGCTCGCCGTACCAAGACCAACCGAGCCCATACGGAACGGTTGGCGAAACGGCCCCCGGGACGGGGCACTGTTCCTGGAACGGCAACTGCACGGGACCCGCTCCACCTTGGAGGGCGTACTCGAAGCCGCTCGTGCTTTTCGAGGAGGTCGAAATCTCAATCGTCCCGCTGACCGGTACGTCGGCAGGACCACCCCGATAGGTACAGCCGCCGCAACACGAGCCAACCATCAGAACTCGCGCTGAGGCGCTGCCCACGTAGTAGGCGCCTTGGTTGCTTACATGCTGACGCTGAAACGTGATTGTCGCTGTCCAGTCCTGAGTCTCGTGGCCCTCGGACACGACGCGGTCGAGGTGGTGGCTGATCACGCCGGTGAAGCTCACTGGGAAGTTCACCGGCTGCGCGGGAGACTTGGTCGGACGCGCTGACGCTCCCGACACAACAGCGCATGACATCAACCCGAGTAAGACGGCTGCGAGCTCTGCTCGCCTCGACCATCGGTTCGCCCAAGGCCCCGAGCCGCCGCTTCGCTGCACTGCCATCACTCCACTCCTCGTTGCTTCGACCAGATACTTGGATCAGCCGGAGCCGCGCGGACAAGCATTCCACCTCCCCGCGCTGCTGTCCACACACTGCGCGGCTTTCGTGGTGCGCCACGTTACGACCTAGGAGCACGATTCCGGGGTACCTGAGACGTGGGTGCGCGGCTCTGCTTCGTGATCAACGCGATGATCGTGGGGTTCAAGTCGGGGGGAGTGGCACGGACTGCGTCTCGCTCGCCACTTCCTGGGCTTTGCACGATCACCCGACCGCAGGGCACGATCTGCGGCGGGACCTGGCACCTTGGAAACGAGTTGGAAACCGGAAAGCGTCGCGCCGGGTCGTCGCGGGCATCCGTCGGTCGGCGAAGTGGTCGAGTTGCAGGAAATGACGGCTGTCGGCGGCCAGCGGCGAGTCCCACCGCCTTACATCGCACCCAGGAGGTCGCCAGTTCGAATCTGGCTAGCTCCACTCAAGAAAGCCCCGCCAGGCAGGGTTCTCTGTTTGCCGACTGAGAACGCTGGGAGCGTTTCCCAGGATTGATGCAGGCCGCTCCCTACGGCTCAGGTCATGGAGCGACACCGTAGGATCGGCTCGTGGCCGACGAGCCGCCTCTCCCGGTAGACCCCGAAGCGCCGATCCGCAGCCGCTGCTACCGCGTCCTGCTCGTCCTCGCAGCGCTGGTCGGAGTGGTCGTCTCGACGGCCTCGTGGGCATCTCTCGAGCTCGCCCGGTGGTCGAAACGCCTGGTCGAGGTGCGGATGTTCACGCTGACGATCGCTGCCGGGCTCGTGGTCGGAGGGCTCGCGATCGCGTTTGCCGAGGCGACGGGAAAGTCCCCAGACGCGGTGCTGTTCTCCGGGCAGGATGCGTTCGGGTCGCTGTTCGCGTCGGCAACGACCGTATCGCTGTCCACGCTCTCGCTCCTGCTGTTGTTCAAGGGCCTCGCCTGGAGCGTGTCGATGGGCAGCTTTCGAGGCGGCCCGACCTTCCCGGCGATCTTCCTCGGCGTGGTCGCCGGCCTCATGGCCTCGCATCTCCCGGGCTACCCCGAGTCACAGGCGGTGGCTGCGCTCGTGGGGGCAACCTGCGTGTCGATGCTGCGCCTCCCTCTCTCGTCCGTGGTGATCGCCCTGCTCCTCACGCTCAACGCCGGGGCGTCGGTGGCCCCGCTCGTGATCGTGGCTGTCGTCGTCGCCTATCTCGCAAGCCTCGGGCTGACGGCATATGTCGACTCTCGCATCGGGACCCCCTCAAGGGACGAGAGCACCTCGCACGAACGCTCGGCACCGGAACTCAGAGGGGAGCTGCGTTCCAGCTGATCCGTCGTCAAACAGCCGTGGCAGCGGGTCCAAGACCGTCCAGCACCGTTCCTACAGTGCTTCGGCCAGGCCGCCGAGCGTGGTCGCCTGCGCCTGGGTGAGCCAGCCCGGCTTCACGAGTGCCTGCACACCCTGCTTGTAGGTGTTGACGAACGCCTGCCTCCTGGTCAAGGACGAGCACGCCCCCTTGACGAGCGCGTCGACGACGACCTTCCCCAGCCCGTGCAACGCCGTGTACTTGGCGGAGCCGTCGACGAACTGCCCGGTCAGGGTGCAGAGGTCAGCCGAGCTCACCGTGACCGTGAACGACCCGGTCGCCGTCGTCGAGTTGCCGGCGAGGTCGCCTGCAGTGACCGAGATGGGGTGCGACCCGGCCCCGAACGACCACGCAGGCCCGTCCAGCAGGGGGGCTGTGCACGGATCCGACACGAGACCCGAGCCGCCCGACTTGTCCGTCGCCGTGCACGTGATGTCCACCGTCGCGAGCAGCCCGTAGCTGCCCGCGTTCCCGTTGATCGTCACCGTCGGCGGAGTCTTGTCGACCATGACCGTGTACGACGCGGTGCCCGTACTCCCGGCCAGGTCGTTGCATGTCGCCGTCAAGGGAGAAACGCCCTCGGCCGAGACCGTGGACGTGGTCGTGCAATTCGCGCTGTCGATCCCCGAACCGCCCGCATCCATCCAGTTCCAGGCGACCGTCACATCGGTCTTGTTCCAGCCGGCACCGTTCGCAGCCGGGCTCTGCGTCGGCGCAGCAGTCGGCGGGACATCAGGGACGAGCGTGGCCGAGATGTTCTCCAAGAACCCCGAGAATGCCGGGACAACGGGCTCCGGCAACGGATTGGCCCCAGGGACGGTGCTCCCGACCGGCGGAGGATCCGAGTCGGGGAAGCTGATTCCAATATCTCCGGCCGCGCCTGTGTCGGTCATGCAGGCCGCGCCGCCACCCGCCCAGAGCCCGAGAAGATCACCGCCCTGAACACCCACGTTGACGGGAAACGTGTTCAAGACGCTCTCGGTCAACGCTTCGATCGGCGACTCTGCCACGACCGTGAACGACCCGGGAACCGCGGTCGGCCGGAACACCACCATGCTCATGGCGCCGCCGGGCCCGGGGTTACCTAGATGAGGGAGGTTGCCTGCAAAGGTGCTCCATGAGGTGATGGTCCAATGCCCCGCCGGCACCACGAAATCGGTGCCGGAAGCAACCCCTGTTTGCAAGCTGTACTCGGATACGAACGGGAAGAAGCCGAAGCCACATTCGAAGTCGGCGCCGGCGCTTGCCGCAATGTCGCTGCGAAGCGAGACTGAGGAGTGGATGGCGCGGCGGTTGACCCTCGAGGCCTTGGCGATGACCCTTGTCGCGGTTGCGTTGTCAGCGCCTGCGTGGTTCTCGCCGCCGGGGTGGACGCCTGACAGCGTCGTCTATGAGACGCGCGTCCTCGAGCTCACGGGCGTCCCGTCGGTGGAGGCGCGACGCGAGGCGGTCGCGCTGGGCGACGGCGTCGTGCACAGCAACGGGACGCGGCTCACCACGAGGGACGTCGCCGAGAACGCGCACTGGTATCGTCGGCGCGTCTTGCTGCCGGCCGCGGCGGCGGTTCTTTCACCGGTGACCGGCTCTCGGGGCCTGCTCGATCTCGCGATCGGGACGTACATCCTGCTGGCGGCGGCGTTGTTCCTGCTCCTACGGCTCCGGTTCGCCTTGGCCCCCGCCGCGATTGCCACCGTGGCTGTGATCACCTTCCCGCCGCTGAGGAATTACGCTCTGCGCCCCCTCGCCGACGGCGCCGGACTACTGGCAGTCCTGGTCGCATTGTTCGCGATGGTGATGACGGTAGAAAGAAGCCGCTGGTGGCTCGTGCTCTGGGCCGGCGCGATCGCCGTGGGCTCGCTCACCAGAGAGTCGATCTCGGTTGCCGTGCTCGCCGCCGCGGTCCTGGCAGTCCGACGGGCTCGGAACGCGAAGTGGCTTCTGCTCACCGGCCTCGCTGCGATCGCGCCGGCGATGCTGCTCGTCAAGGTCTCGTACTGGCAGCAGCTTGCGGAAGTCACGGCAGACGACTTCGGACGCCCGGTCACGGAGCGCTTCGGCGGGGTCCTGGAGAACTGGCTGTCCGCGGTCGCGCATCTCCCGCTCTGGGACTACGAGCAGCAGCCGCTCTGGGCGCTTCTGCTGGCTGCGGCGCTACTCGCCTTTCTACTCCAGCGCGAGCGAACCGTGCCGTCGCAGGTCATGTGGGCGACCCTGATCGGATCGCTCGTCTATCTGGCGTCGCTGCCGAACCCGACCTCTCTACGGCTGGAGTTCGTGCTGTTGCCCGTTGCCGCCTATGGGATCGCGAAAAGCTGCGAGAGATTGCCGGTCACTCGGCGGTTCCTGACCGGGCCATACGACAACGGCCTGCTCTCGATCGCTCCCGAGGGAGCTCAGCGACCATGAGCTCCCTCGGGCCACCTGGCGCTACTGCGAACGGATCAGCATCTCGGCCTCGCGCTCGAGGTCGACGTACGGCTCGCCGCTGACGTCGATCACGACCCGGTTGATCGTCCCACCCGTGAAGGCATAGGGAGGCGCGCCCGGATAGTCGTCGGTCACCGGCTCGCCACTGTGTCGTCCGACATAGAGCCCCGAGCCGGCGATGGCGAACGCGCCCAGCTGCGTCTTGAGCTTGCCCTCGCCGACCTTGTCGTCCCCGTGGTAGAGGGACAGGGTCCCGGTGGCGCACGTCGGCTCCATCCCCTCCTTCTCGAACGAGGCCGAGAGGATCACGTTCTCGCCCGATCGGAATGTCGTCGGTACCGACGATCATCTGCTCCTCGGCGCCGACGAAGTTGTTGACGTAGTGGAGGCGGTTGTCCTTCACGTAGAGCGCGTGGCCGCCGAAGCGCGACCCCATCGCGAACAGCACACCCTCGGCCCCGGGCGCGGGGATGTCGACGAGCGCGCCGATCACGAAGGAGCGGTTCCTCGTGTTGACCGCCTGCCATTCGCTGACGGGTGCCGTGTCCGGGAAGTACACGTATCGGTTCCGGGAAGCCGTCAGCTGCGGGCGCGGCTCGGAGAGGATCTCGACCGCTGTGCGGTCGTCGAGGGGAAACGCGCCGTTGGCACCGGCCTCGGAGAACCAGATGTTCACGAGCTCCCTTAGCTTGTCGGGGTGCTCAGCGGCGAGGTTGTTGACCTCCGAGCGGTCGACGTCGGTGTTGTAGAGCTCCCACTCGTCGTCGTTGAAGTTGCCCCAACCCGCGATGCAGGGGTGCGTCGTCACCGCCTTCCAGCCTTCGTGCCAGATCGAGCGGGAGCCGAGCATCGCGTAGAACTGGGTCTTGCGCTTCGACTCGCTGGAGGCGTCGTCGAGGCTCTCCCGCATGCTGACGCCGTCGATCGGCGACTGCGTGTGCCCCTTGATCGTTTCCGGAGGCTCGATGCCGAGGACGTCGAGGATGGTTGGGACGAGGTCGATCGCGTGGTGGTACTGGTCGCGTACCTCGCCGCGGGCTTTCGTTCCCGCGGGCCACGAGATGATGCACGGATCGCTGGTGCCCCCGTTGAACTCGTAGCGCTTCCACATCTTGAACGGCGTGTTGAACCCCATCGCCCAGCCGTTCGGGTAGTGGTTGTAGGTCTGCGTGCCGCCGAGCTCGTCGATCATCGCGAGGTTCTGGGCCAGGTCGTCGGGGACGCCGTTCGCGAACTTCATCTCGTTCACGGAGCCGTCCGGCCCGCCCTCGCCGCTCGCGCCGTTGTCGGAGACGACCACGATCATCGTGTTCTCGAGCATGTCGTTCGCCTCGAGGTAGTCGAGCAGCCGCCCGATGTGGTGGTCGGCGTGCGCCAGGAACCCTGCATAGACCTCCGCCATCCGTGCGAACAGGGCCTTCTCGTCGTCGTTGAGCGAATCCCATGGGCGCGTGACGTCGAGCATCGGGAACGACTTTCCGTCCGGGCCCGTGCGCGTCTCGTCCCCGATCGGGTTGATCGGGGGCAGCTCCGTGCCGTCCGGGACGATGCCGAGCGTCTTCTGCTTCGCCAGGGTCTCCTCGCGGATCGCCTCGTAGCCCAGGTCGAACCGGCCCTTGAACTTGTCGATCCACTCCTTCGGGGCGTGATGGGGAGCGTGGCACGCACCGGGCGCGTAGTAGAGGAAGAAGGGCTTCTCGGGTGCGACCGCCTTCGCGTCGCGGATGAACTCGAGCGCCTTGTCCGTGATGTCGTCGGTGAGGTGGTAACCCTCCTCCGGCGTCCGCGGCTGGTCGACCGGGTGGTTGTCGTAGACCAGGTCCGGGTACCACTGGTTCGTCTCGGCTCCCAGGAACCCGTACCAGCGCTCGAACCCTCGACCCGTCGGCCAGTTGCGGCGCGTCGAGGCCAGGTTCATCTCGTCGGTCGGGCAGAGATGCCACTTGCCGACCATGTAGGTGTTCCAGCCGCGCTCGCCGAGGATCTCCGAGAGCATCCCGTTCTCGGGCGGGATCGTGCCGCTCGCGTTCGGGAAGCCGATCGCCGCCTCGGTGATGCAGGCCATGCTGTTCCGCGTGTGGTTCCGCCCGGTCAGCAGGCACGAGCGGGTCGGCGAGCACAGCGCAGTCGTATGAAACTGCGTGTAGCGAACACCCTGGTCGACGATCCGGTCGATGTTCGGGGTCTCGATCGGCCCCCCGTAGCAGCTCATCGCCGAGAAGCCGACGTCGTCGAGGACGATGTAGAGGACGTTCGGTGCCCCGTCGGGGGCGCGCGGCGGCTCGAACGGAGCCCAGTCCGGCTTCGAGTCGCGGATATCGACGTTGATTACTCCCCTGAACGGCTCTGGCATGACCCTGCTCCCCTCGTCTCTACCTGTTTACCGACCGTCGGTCTACGCCGGGTCGTTATAACAGTCGAGCCGACTAACGGACGCTGATCGCGAGCTTGCCGCGCACGTGCTCGGTGCCGAGCGCCTGGAGTGCGTCGATCGCGTCCTCGAGCTCGAAGGTGTCGTGGATGTGCACCCGCAACGTGCCGTCGTCGAGCAGCGCCGCCAGGCGGCGGAGGTTCTCGGTGCTCGGCACCGCCATGACGTTGGTGCGGCCCGGCCCTTCTCCGGCGGCGCCGTTCGACGAGGCGACGCGAGCACCGTCTCCGAGCGCGCCGTCGAATGCTCCAGGTGCGTAGGAGACGAGATCGACGAGGGCGTCGACGCCCTCGGGGTGGTGGTCGCGGACTGCGGCGACGACATCACCGTCCCGCTCGAGTTGCACGGTAACACCGAGGTCGCGCAGGTAGTCCGCGTCCTCGGCAAGGGCGGGAGCGATGATCGTGGCACCGGCGTGAGCCGCGAGCTGGACGGCGAAGCTGCCGACGCCGCCCGTCGCACCGACGATCAGGACCGTTTCTCCCTCGGAGAGCTCGAGCGCGTCGACGGCCGCGAGTGCCGCGAGGCCGGCGAGCGGAGCGACACCGGCGACGCCGAGATCGACCGAGGCGGGTTTCGGCGCGATCTGCATCTCCGGCGTGAGTGCGATCAACTCGGCCCAGCTTCCCGCGTGAACGGTGGGGTTGGCATGCAGGAGGAAGCCGAAGACCTCGTCGCCCACCGCAGTAGCCGTCGGCGCCCGGGCTGACCGATTCGACGGTTCCGGCGTAGTCTCGGCCGAGCGTGACCGGGAAGTCGTGCTCGACCATCTCCCGGAGCATCCCGGCCGCGATCGCGTTGTCGACGGGATTGGCCGAGGACGCCCGCACACGCACGAGAAGCCCGCCGGCCGCGGCCGCCGGATCGGGCAGGTCGCTCCGCACAGCGGGAGGGGCGTCGAATGAGTCGAGGGTCACGGCTCTCAGCGGAGATTCCTCGATCGCTCGGGCAGCACAGCCTCGGACTGTATCTACGACCTCGAGCTGAATCGCACTTTCCACCTATCCGACGGAGCGAGCCGGGCTACAGCCGTTCGGGGCGGCGCCCGGATCGCGGGCGCCGCCCCGAAGATGGTCGGCTCAGGAGTCGCAGCTGCCGACGAGCTCGGCGGCCTGCGGCTTGCCCTTGTGCCCGGCTGCCGCCAGGATCGGCGGGAACGTCCGGGTCGGACACGAAGCTCTGCCAGCCCTGCTCGTCCCAGTCGAAGATCACCCAGACCCGGTCGCTCTCGGACGGGTCGCGGAAGACGACCGCTCCCTTCGAGCCGTGCTCCTTGCGCTTCTCCGCTCCGCTCGTCGAGAAGACCTCCATGAAACGGTCGACGTCCTCGACCTGTGTCGTTGCGAGCAGCATCTCGTTCTCCTCTCTCTGTCGTGTCAGGTTGTCAAGGCCGGCGAGCCGACGAGGCGCTCCTGCGGGTCGATGGCGCCGAGGGTCTCGACGACCTCGAAGCGGCCGTCGCGCGCCTGGCCGATGTACATCTGCATCCGCACGTGGTGCTGGCCCGGCACCATCGCCGCGGGCCCACCCGGGCCCTCGGCGATCCGGGCGTGGTCGAGCGCCGCGATCACGTCGTCCTGGTCGAGCGAGCCGGCCTCCGTCACGGCGGCCGCCCAGAGGCGCAGCCCGCGGTACAGGCCCGAGCACCCGCTGCCGCCGGTGAACTTCGACGCACCGGGGTAGAGCGCGTCGTACTGGGCGAGCAGCCTCTGGCTGAACGGGTCGCCGACGGTCTGGTAGTAGTCGAGGCAGCTGTACAGGCCCTCGACGTGAGCCGCGGGGACGGCGCCGAGCAGGTTCTCCTCGAAGTAGGTGCACACGAGCTGCCCGCCGCGGCTCGCGAAGCCGGAGTCGTGCAGCTGCTCGAGGAACGGCACCACCCCGGGCGGCACGGTGGTGTTGAAGACCACGTCCGCGCCGCTCGCGGCGATCCGCTCGACGGTCGCACGGTAGTCCTCGTGATCGAGCGGGAAGTACTCCTCGCCCACGATCTCCCCGCCGTTCGCCGTGACGACCTCCCGCACCCGCGCGTTCATCACGTGCGGCCAGATGTAGTCGGCCGACGGCAGGTAGAAGGTCTTCGCCCCGGTCTCCCGCATCAGCCACGGGATGAACGGGTCGACCTGCTGCGCCGGCACCGGCCCGGTGCAGAAGATGAGCGGATCGGACTCCTGCCCCTCGTACTGCTCGGGGTAGATGTAGAGCGTCTTGCCCTCCACCACGACCGGGCCCTTGATCGCCTGCCGCGTGGAGCTGTAGATGCCGCCGAGGACGACGTCGACCTCGTCCTGCTCGACGAGCTTCCTCGCGACCTCGGCCGCGATCGTCGTCGTCGGTGGCGCTGTCTTCGAGGTGCAGCTCGAGGGGGCGGCCGAGCAGCCCGCCCTTCGCGTTGATGTCGCCGACGACCATCCTGGCGACGTTGGCGTTCGCGAGCCCGATGATCGAGAGCGGGCCTGTCTGATCGGCGATGACCCCCACCCTGATGGGGTCGTCGCCGGAGGTCGGCGATACCGTCATGATCCCTCCCTTGCTGTAGCGTTGGCAGTCGCCCCGGAGCGAGAACTGCGACGCGTCGTGAGCGCATTCTGCTCGCGGGCCGGCACCGAAACATCGGGAGGACTCCCCATCTTCGACGCCACCGCTTCGTCTGGGTGAACTGGTCGCGACGCTTGCGCTCGCGCAGGACAACGCGTTCGGGCAGCCCCTCGAGTCGCAGCTCCGGTCGTGCCTGCTCGCGAGCTGGATGTGCGAGGCGGCCGGGCTCGACGAGGAGCTTCGCGCGACCGTCTACTGGGTGGCGCTGCTCCGGTTCATCGGCTGCACCGGCCACGCGCACGAGGTCTCGACCATGTTCGGCGACGAGATCGCGATTCGCGGGCAGACGCTCGTCCACGACTCCGGGCAACCCGGCCGAGGTCATGGGCGACATCGTCGCCTTCGCGACCGCCGGCCGCGGCGCGGAGGAACGGGACGAGATCGTCCGGAGGATCCAGGAGACGATCCGCGAGTGGGCCTTCGTCAACTTCTCCTCGGGCTGCGAGGTGGCCGACGTGCTCCTCGGGAGGCTGGACTTCGGCCCGGACGTCCGCGAGGCGCTCGCGTGCACGTTCGAGTGCTGGAACGGGAAGGGGCACCCCAACCACGTGACAGGGCGAGGCGATCCCGCTCCCGATGCGCATCGTCCACGTCAGCCACGACATGGAGGCGCTCGGCCGCCTCTTCTCGCCCGAGCGCGCCCTCGAGGCGGCCCGCGAGCGCCGCGGCGAGACCTATGACCCGGCAGTGGCCGACGTCTTCCTCGCGCATGGACGCGACTGGTTCGACCGGCTCGCCGGGATCGAGCCGTGGGACGCCGTGCTCGCCCTCGAGCCGGAGCCTCACCGCCTCCTCACGGGCGCCGAGCTCGACGACGCCCTCACCGTCGTCGCCGACTTCATCGACCTCAAGTCGCCCTACTGGGGCGGGCACAGCCGCCGCTGCGCCAGGCTCGCGGAGGACGCGGCCGGCGTGCTCGGGCTCGACCGACGACGAGGTGATGACGCTCCGGCGCGCAGCGCTCGTGCACGACTTCGGCACCACCGTCGTCCCGAACTCGATCTGGGACAAGCCGGGCCCGCTCACGCGGTCGGAGTTCGACCGGGTCGAGCTTCACCCGATGCTGACCGAGCAGATGCTCCGCCGCTCGCCGGCGCTCGCCGTCCTGAGCCCGGTCGCCTGCGCGCACCACGAGAAGTGCGACGGCTCCGGGTACCACAAGCGAGTGCAGCTGCAGACGACCACCTCGGCGCGTGCGTCCTCGCCGCCACCGAGATCTACGTCGGGCTGACCTCCGAGCGAGCGGACCGCCCGCCCTCTCGCTCCGGCTGACGCGGCCGCCGACCTGCGCCGGCTCGAGTCGGCCGGCGTGCTCGAGCCTCGCGCGAGCCGTGCCGTGCTCGTGGCCGCCGGGCACGGCGAGCCGAGAGCGTCCACGGGCAAGCGGCCGCAGAACCCGGGCGGGCTCACGCGCCGCGAGGTCGAGGTGCTCCGGCTCGCGGCGAGGGGCCTCACGACGCGCGAGATCGCGGGCCGCCTCTACATCTCGCCGAAGACCGCCGACCACCACATCCAGCACATCTACGGCAAGATCGGCGTGTCGACGCGGGCCGCGGCAGCTCTCTGGGCGATGCAGCACACCGTGGTCACCTGACCGGTAAAGCGCCGGGAATGTTCTGCTCGCCGTCTCGACACGGTCGGGCGGTCAGGTGCCGGTGATGCCGGTGCCCGTGAAGACGGCAGAGCCGGCCGTGCCGGCGGCGTCCGTACCGCCGCCTGCGCCGCCGCCGCCGTTGCTCGCCGACGAGACGGTGACGCGGTAGGTGGCGGTTCCACCCGTGTAGGCCGCGCCGCCGCCGCCACCGCTTCCGCTCGTGCTGCCGTTGCCGCCATCGCCGCCGCCGCCGGAGGCGAGACCGCCGCCGCCGCCACCACCGGCGCCGTCGGCCGCTGCCGTCTGCGTCCCACCGCCGGTCCCGCCCGAGTTCGTGCCGGTGCCGGTCTGGCCGTTTCCCCGCCTGGGCTCTGATCGCCGGTGCCGCCCGCGCCTCCGGTCGGCGCGATCGTGCAGGTGGGAGCGCAACCGGTCGTCGCGACCGTCCCGCCGCCGCCGCCGCCGGCGGTGCCCACCGTCGTTCCGCCGGTGCCGCTGTTCGTGCCGGGGTTGGTCGTCGGGCCGCCGCCGCCGCTTCCGCCCACGCCGGTGCTGCTGGCGCCGCCTCCACCGCCGCCGCCTCCGACCGCCACGATCGTTCCCGCGGAGGCGCCCTGGAGGTAGATGCAGGTCGAGCCGCCGCCGCCTCCGCCCGCACGCGAGGTCCCGCCGGACCCGCTGCCCCCTGCGCCGCCTGCCGCGCAGCCGGTGCCGCCCGCTCCGCCGCCGCCGCCGGTTATCCCGCTTCCACCGCCGCCGCTGCCGCCGATGATCACCGTGAACGTGGTTGCGCTGCCGCTCGAGGGGATCGTGATCGTCCCGGAGACGGCACCGCCCGGTCCGCCGCTTGCCCCGCCCGTGCCGCCGCCACCGCCTCCCCCGCTCATCGCGAACGTGAAGGTGGTCACGCCGGCCGGCAGCGTCACGGTGTGGCTACCGGCGGTGCTGAAGCTGACCGCTGGCGCAGACGTCGTCCCCTGGAACGAGGAGCTCGCGGCGCTCACCCACGTGCTGCCCACCAGAGCCTTGACCGTGTAGGTGTAGGTCGTCGACGCGGCGAGCCCGTTGTCGGTGCACGACGTCGCGGCGATCGTGCCGAAGCAGCCGCTTCCGCTCGAGACCGCCGAGCCGTTGCGGGTGAGCGTGTAACCCGAGGGGGCAGCGCCGGTGCTCGGCGGGCTCCAGCTGATCAGCAGGCTGCTCGACGAGGCACTTCCGGCACTTCCGGCGCTTCCCCCGGAGGGGGGGTTGATCGTTGTTCCCTGGGATTGGGCGGGGCGTGAGCCCGAGGCGAGACCGACCACCCACGTTGTCGCGGCTGTGACGCTCGCTGCCCCGAGAAGCGAGATGGCGACGATCACGGGTACGGCTCGCGCAATCCGCTCGATCATGAGGGCCCCGCGGCTCCCGTGGTGCTAGCCGATCAGCTCGTCCAGCTGCTGGTCGTAGGGCTCGTGGTGACCGTCGCCGCTCCACCTGTCGCTGCGACGCCGGTGAGAGGCGGCATCGAGAAGAAGGTGTTCTGGCAGGCAGCCGGAGCAGCCCCCGTCATGCTGGCGTCGTTCGTGAGGGTCACCGTCAGCGGGTTACCGGGTTGACCGGACGCGGCCACGGTCACGGCCGTGGTCAGCGCGTGCGCGCTGTTCGTGGTACCGGTCGAGTAGTTCCAGATCACGTAGCTCGGTGTTGCGGCCACGCAACCGGCCTGGAGGGTCGTCAAGGCGCTCGTCGTGTACCCGGTCGCATAGGTCGTGTTGGTCGGGAGGTTCACGCCCGTCACCGTGACGGGATACGGGTTCGGGTTCGAGATCGTCAGCACGACATCACCGTTCGCGCCGGGATACAGCAGGTTGTTCGCGGCGGGAGTGGCGACGGCGGTGATCGTGAGGTTCGACACCCCTGCCGACTGGCCCTCTCCGCTCGAGCCACCGGCCAGGCCGACAGCCCAGTTCGAGGCGGCGTAGGCGCCGACTCCCGCAGCCAGGCACCCGAAGATCGCGAACACGAGCTTCGAGCGGCGCGACCACCTCGTCTCGCGCTGATCGGGCTTCCCACGACGAAAGGACAGTCTCCGCCGAGGGGCGGGCGATCCCTGGTTCTCGAAGTCATCGATGTTCGTCATGGCTCCTGTATCGGCACTCGGGATCCGGACTTGAGCCCTTCGCCGCAGGCCGTCGGGCGGAGATCCTCACGCGCCGGGAACGCAGCCGCAGCCGGGGTCCGGAGGCGCGCGATCCACGCTGTGGCGAGACGGCCAGAAACGACAGTCGTTGCCGACACAGACAGCGCCGAGACGGCACCAGGGAGGGTTTTCGCGGCTGTGCTCGGGTTCAGCGCGCGGCGAGCGGGTCAGCTCGTCCAGCTGTCGGTGGCAGGGCTCGTCGTGGCGGTCGCCGCTCCACCTGTTGCGGCGACGCCGGTGAGAGCCGGCATCGAGAAGTAGGTGTTCTGGCATGCAGCCGGAGCAGCCGCCGTCATGCTCGCGGCATTCGTGAACGTCACCGTCAGCGGGTTACCGGGCTGACCGGACGCGGCCACCGTCAGCGGCGCTGTCAGCACGTGCGGGCTGCCCGTGGTGCCGGTCGAGAAGTTCCAGATCACGCCGCTCGGCGTCGTGGACAGGCAGCCGGCCTGCGTGGTCGTCAAGGCGCTCGTCGTATACCCGCTCGCATAGGTCGTGTTGGTCGGGAGGTTCACGCCCGTCACCGTGACGGGGTAGGAGTTCGGGTTCGAGATCGTCAGCACGACGTCGCCGTTCCCGCCCGGATACAGCAGATTGGTCGCAGCCGGGGTGGCGACAGCGGCGATCGTGAGGTTCGACACTCCTGCCGAGCGCCCTTCCCCACTCGAGCCACCGGCCAGGCCGACGGCCCAGTTGGACGCAGCGTAGGCGCCGACGCTCGCAACCAGGCACCCGAAGATCGCGAACACGAGCTTCGAGCGCCGCGACCACCTCAGCTCCCCCTCGTCGCGCCTCCTACGGCGAACGGATACTGTCCGCCGAGCGGCGGGCGATCCCGAGGTCCCGATGTCATCGAAGCGTGGCAACGGGTCGTGTATCGGCACCGAGCGGCCGGACTTGAGCCCCTGGTGCTTCCGGCTCGTACGGCGACTCGCGGTCGAGTGTGACGCGCCGGACCGTTGCGATATGGTGCCCTTCCGTGACGACGACTGCTAGCGGCCGACACATGACGACGCGCACCCGACAAGCACCGGCGCCCTGGTTCACGCTCATCCCGGCCGCTCTCGTCGTCGCTACAGCCGGGCTGATCGTCGCCGTAGGCGGAGCTGCGACCGCTGTCTCGCCGTGCTCGTTCTCGCCTTCGGCACTCCAGGCATCGACAGGGGCGACGGTGACCGCCGGACGCAACGAGAGCGCCGGGCTCACGTCCGTGTCGTACCGGCCGCTAGGCGGCACCTATGCCTACCACACCTTCTGGTGTCGCTACTTCGCCGGGAACAAGACGCTGAAGATCCAGATCTCGAAGCCGTTCCCGGAGTCGCGGTTCACGGACAAACGAGGCCAGATAGAGCAGAACGCACCCGAGTTCGACCATGTCGCCGCCCTCGAGGAGAACGACGGGTTCGTCTACCGGGATCGAAACGGATCGAAGCATGGTGCCGCCTACGTCGGCAACGAGAAGGTCCAGCTCGATCTCGGGCGGGTCACGTACTCGCTCGACCAGGTCGGCGGCATTCTCGCGGCCGTCGTCAAGCACCTTCCGCGGTAACCGCCGCCTGTGCCCGAGCGTCCGGGGCTTCCTCCGAAAGGCGCCGCGACGGCGGTCGAGCTCACCACCGAGAACGCGATCGCCCTGGTCACGATCGACCGACAGGAGGCGATGAACGCGCTCGACCTGACGACGGTCCGCGCGCTGCGCGACGTGCTGGCCGAGCTTGCGGTCGACCCGGAAGTCCGCTGCGTGATCGTCACGGGCGCCGGGAAGCGCGCGTTCATCGGCGGCGCCGACCTCAAGTGCATGGCCGAGATCGACGCCGGTGGAGCCGTGGAGCTCGCCGAGCTCGGGCACGAGGCGGGCCGCCTGCTCGAGACGATGCCCAAGCCGACGATCGCCGCGATCAACGGGTACGCGCTCGGTGGCGGCTGCGAGCTCGCCCTCGCCTGCGACATCCGCTACGCGAGCCCCCACGCGAAGCTCGGACAGCCCGAGGTCAACTACGGGCTCGTTCCCGGCTGGGGCGGGACGCAGCGACTCGCGCGGACGACGACGCTCGGGTTCGCGAAGGAGCTCATCCTGACCGGGCGGCTCGTCGACGCGGAGGAGGCCTACCGCCGCGGCCTCGTCGAGGGCATCCATGAGCCGGTGCTCGACCGAGCCTTCGAGACGGCTCGGCTCATCACGAAGAAGGGGCCGGAGGCCCTGGCGGCGGCAAAGGCGCTCCTCAACCGATCCCTCGGCGGCGACCACGACGAGAACCTCCGCGCGGAATGCTCCGCTCTCGCCGAGGCCATCGTCGGCGCCGAGGGACGCGAGGGTCTGGCAGCGTTCGTCGAGAAGCGCCCGCCCGGCTACGCCCTCGACCAGCCCTCTCAGAAGCTCTGAGGGTCACGCAAACCCCGGGCGCTACAATGTTTGCGATGGGCTCGACCCGGAAGGCAGGAGTTGCGCTCGCAGCCGCGGTGCTCGCAGTCGCCGCCGTGGCGGCAGGCGCGGAGGCGCGAACGACCGGCTTCCCCTCGCACGGAGCCGTGGTGCCGGGCCATTCGATCGGCGGGATCATGCTCGGGATGACCGAGCAGCAGGTCGTGCAGCGCTGGGGGCACGGCTTCTCTGTCTGCGAGACGTGCGGCTCCCAGCTCGTGTGGCTCTACGAGTATCCGGGCTCTGAGCCGCTCGGCGCGGCGATCAAGTTCAACCTGCCCGCCGGCAAGGCCGCCGCGGCGGGCAAGACGAGCAAGCCGACACCCCCGACGATCGACCCGGCGGCGAAGGTCGTCGCGGTGTTCACGCTCGGCTCTCCGGCCGGCTGGGGCACGAAGGGCGCGATGATGGGCGACCCGGTCTCGAACGTCTACGACCTCTTCGCGAAAACGGGCGATGCGCAGTGCATCGGCTTCGACGCAGTCACCGTGCGGACCGGGCAGAGCACGATGTCGTTCTACGACGCCTTTGGCGTGATCTACGGCTACGCGCTCACCGCGCCTTCGCAGCCGGCCTGCCAGTAGCCCGGGGTCAGGCGGCTGGGCTCGTGAGCCGCTCGCCCACCTGCCGGACGATGCGCGCCTCGAACCCGTGGCTCAGCGGGCTCGTGAAGGAGCTGAACGCCACGAGCTCCTGCGTCCGGCCGCTCGAGAGGGCGAAGACGTCGGTGTACACGCGAACGAGAAGCGCCGGGCCCTTCCCGAGCGTCGGCTTTCGGGTCATGGTCGTGACGAGGCGGAAGCCGGCCGAGTGCTGGGCCCCGGAGGCAAACGCAAAACGCTCCGCGTTCCGGAGCCTCTCGCCGTCGCCCTCGAGCGAGCGCTCGTAGCACTGGACGAGCGCCGGGCCGCTCGTGTCCCGCCACGAGTCCTGCGTCTGTGCCGCGGTCGCGAACACCCGGGTCGCGGCCGTCACGTTCAACCATGGCCCGCGGTCGAAGCTCGTGCCCCCCACTCCTGTCTCGACGAGACTGGACTGGTCGGGCTTCAGGCTCGGGCACGGGATCACGCTCGGGCTCGGCGTGAACGCCAGGCCCTCGGTCCAGGAAGAGCCGAGCTCCCCTCCGGTCACGAGCGCGCGCTGGGCCGCGGCCATCCCGGCGGTGGTCGGCTTGAGGACCGGGTCGACCCCCGCGGCGCGCGCCGCGGTAGCGCAGCAGGCCGCCACGAGCAGCAGCATCCAGACGGAGGCGGAACGATAGTTCGACGTTGCCACCTTGCGGTCGAGTGTACTCCCGGCTTCGTGTCCGACTTGTCACACTTCGCCGAACCGGAACGGAGGTGACCGTGCTGAGAGGTCTGTGGATGCGGATATCGGGCCGCCGCCGCGAGAAGGCTGCGGAGCATGCCGAGGAATACGAGCAGATGAGCCCGGACGAGCGCGGGCTCGTGAGCGAGAGCGTCGACGACCGCGCCGCCAGGATCGAGTCCGACGCGCATTTCGGCGCCTTCGAGGCCGAGGCGAGAGGCGAGGATCACGCCCCTTGAGAAGCTTCTGCCCCAGATGACCGGTCACTCGTGCTGCTCTCCCGGTCGCGGGACACCTCCAGAGGCGCCGACGGCTGCGCCCGTCCCGGAGTCACGGCGAGCGAACGCGCCGCCGATGGTGGAGCTGCCCGGCGGCGAGTTCTGGATGGGCTGCGACCGGGGCGAGGGCAATCCGCTCGACGGTGAGGGCCCGGCCCGAAAGACACGGGTCGCGCCCCTCGCAGTCGCCGCCACGACCGTCACGAACCGCGAGTTCGGGGAGTTCGTCGAGGACACCGGCTACACGACAGAGGCCGAGACGTTCGGCTGGTCGTTCGTGTTCCATTCGTTCGTCACGGCCGAGGGCCGCGAGGACGTGCGCGGCCATGCCGGGGGCGCGCCGTGGTGGCTCGGGATCGGCGGCGCCGTCTGGTCGCAGCCGCGCGGCCCGGGCTCCGACCTCGACGGCCTCGAGGAGCATCCTGTCGTGCACGTCTCCTGGAACGACGCGACGGCCTACTGCGCCTGGGCCGGCGTGCGGCTTCCCACCGAGCCGGAGTGGGAGTACGCCGCCCGCGGAGGCCTCGACCGTCGTCGGTATCCGTGGGGTGACGAGCTGATCCCCGACGGCGCCTGGCGGAACAACATCTGGCAGGGCAGCTTTCCGACGGCCAACACGGAGGACGACGGCTACGCAGGAACGGCACCCGTGCGGACATACCCGCCGAACGGCTTCGGGCTCTACGAGGTCTCGGGGAACGTCTGGGAGTGGTGCTCGGACTGGTGGGAGCGCCCTCGCCCGAGCAACCAGCGGGTCATCCGCGGCGGGTCGTACCTCTGCCACGACTCGTACTGCAACCGCTATCGGGCCGCGGCACGCAGCTCGAACACCCCTGACAGCTCCGGCGGGAACCTCGGCTTCCGCTGCGCCCGCGACCTCTGAAGGGATCCTGCCGCGATCTCAACGGAACCGAATCGGAACTAGGCTGCGGTATGGCGTCGGCTGGCGGCTCCCCGCTCGGGCTCGATCCGGAGACGATGCGTGAGCTCGGGTACCGGACGGTCGACATGCTCGTCGACCGTCTGACCGGGCAGCCCGGCCCCGTCGTCAGAGCCGCAAAGCCTGGTGAGCTCCTCACGAGGCTCGGCGACCGACCCGCCCGAGGGCCCTGCACCCTTCGAGCGGATCCTCTCCGACCTGGAGAGAGACGTCCTCCCGTACGTCGCCCGGATCGGCCACCCCGGTTATCTCGCGTTCATCCCGGGCGAGGGGACGTGGCCGGGAGCGCTCGGCGACCTGATCGCGAGCGCGCTCAACGTCGACACCTGCTGGTGGCTCGGGGCCTCCGGGCCGACGATGCTCGAGCTCGTCGTCCTCGACTGGATCCGCCAGTGGATCGGCTACCCGCCGGGTGCGTCGGGCGTGCTCGTCTCGGGCGGCTCGGCCGCGAACCTGACGGCACTGGCCTGCGCGCGGGAGTCGCGGATCGGCGCGATGGACGAACGGTCGATCCTGTACCTGTCCGACCAGTCGCACTCGTCGCTCGCGCGCGCGGCTCGTGCGCTCGGGTTCCGGCCCGACCAGGTGCGCGTGATCCCGACCGACCGCGACGCCCGGATGCGTCCCGAAGCGCTTCGAGCGGCGATCTCCGCCGACCTCGAGGCGGGGCTGGCACCGCTCGTAGTCGTCGCCAACGCAGGCACGACCGCGGTCGGAGCGATCGATCCGCTGGCAGAGCTCTCCGAGATCTGCCGCGAGCACGGGATCTGGATGCACGTCGACGGTGCCTACGGCGCGTTCGCCTGTCTCACCGACCGGGGCCGCGAGGCGCTCGCCGGCCTCGAGCTCGCCGACTCGATCACCCTCGACCCGCACAAGTGGCTCTACCAGCCGATCGAGGCCGGGGCCCTGCTCGTCCGCGACGGGGCAAAGCTGCGTCGCGGCTTCGAGATCTCGCTCGACTTCCTCGAGGACGCCCAGGCGGGCGACGGCGAGGTCAACCTGTCCGATCGCGGGCTGCAGCTGACCCGGAGCTGCAGGGCGATCAAGCTCTGGATCTCGCTGCGCTACTTCGGCGTGGCGGCCTTCCGGACGGCGATCGACCGCTGCATCGACCTCGCGCTCCACGCGCAGCAGGCGATCGAGGCGTCGCCCGAGCTCGAGCTGATGACGCCCGCCTCGCTCGGCATCGTCACCTTCCGCCGCCGCCCCGACGGCCTCGACGACGAGGCAGTCCTCGAGCGGATCAACGCAAGCATCGCGGACCGGATCGAGCAGGGCGGCGAGGTGTTCGTCTCTTCCGCGCGCGTCGCAGGCCGGTACGTGCTGCGGCTCTGCATCCTCAACCACTCGACCTCGCAGTCCGAGGTCGACCGCGCGCTCGAGCTTGCAGCGACGCTGCCCGTCGATCTCGACGCGTCCGCCGTGCCGGTGCGCGAGAGCTACCCGCGCGATCGAGGCCGGCTGGCTGCGACGTCCCACCCTCGACAACCAGAGCCTCCGCTCCCTTCCGCTCTTTTCCGCGCTCGACGACGCGCATGCCGAACGCCTCCTCCACCTGCGCGCGAGCAGCACGAGAGCGGTGCGGGCGAGGAGATCGTCGAGCAGTGGCAGGTGAGCCGCGAGCTCTACGTCGTCCTCGACGGAGCCGTCGCCGTCTCGGTCGACGGCCGCCTCCGAGGGGTTCTCGGCGAAGGCGACTTCTTCGGCGAGATCGCCGCGATCGAGTGGGGCGCGGGTTACGCGAGGACGCGCACCGCCACTGTCACGGCGACGATGCCCACCCGGCTGCTCGTCCTCGACTGGACGCTCGTCAACGAGCTGATGAGAGCCGACCCCGAGTTCCGGGGCCGGCTCGAGCGCTCATCGTACGAACGGCTTGCCGCCGTCTGAGCGTCGCAAGGAGGGGCGCAACGCGCGGCGCGCCTCCCTGCCCTGCGCCGCGGACAGCACGTCGAGCCGGACCCCGTAGAGTCTCGCCGTGGGCATCTCGGCGGCGCTCGCCGATCACGTGGCGGCGGTAGGGCCGGATGACGTCCCGCCCGAGGTGCTGGCCGCCGCGGCCCGGTCGCTTCTCGACGCGGTCGGAGTGTCGCTCGGGGCCGCTGGGCTCGTGCTCCCGAGTGCCTGCCCTTCGTCGAGCTCGCCCGACAGGAGCCCGGCGCCTGCACGATCCTCGGGTTCGACGCTCGAGCGTCCACAGCGGGGGCGGCGTTCGCGAACCTGCCCGGGCTCGGCTTCAACGTGGCCACCCGCCGCGAGGTTCTCGAGAGGGGCCGCGGGCGCCGGCACCTCGAACGCGCAGACCTGCCCCCTGTTCGTGTGAGGCCACTCGACCTGCGCGACCGCGACATCTCCGGCGATCGCCTCGCGGCACGAGGCGAAGAACGAGCCGGGGTCGGGCGCGTCGAGGATGAGGTCGCCGACGAAGACGAGCTCCACGCGCGCAGGCTAGCCGCGGGGGCAGACCGAACCGGCCCGGCGGGGAGACCGGATCTCCCGAGTGCCGACGCGCTACTCTCGATGCTCTGAACGGCGTCGCTCACCCACTCGATCCTCCGCACGTGCGGCCGATCCTTCGCGGCGTCCTGCACGAGATCGGCCTCGGGGTCGCACTCGTGGCCGGGACGCTCCTCATCGTCGGCGCCGACGGCGGGCAGGCGTCGGTCTGCGCCGCGATCTTCGCCGGTTCGGTGGCGGTGATGCTCGCCGCGAGCACGCTCTACCACCGGGTGAGCTGGCGGCCCGCCGCCCGTCTCTGGATGCGCCGAGTCGATCACGCGGGCATCTACGTCCTGATCGCCGGCACCTATACCGCGGTGGGCCTCCTGAGCCTTCACGGAGCGCTCAAGTGGACCGTGCTCTCCATCGTCTGGGCGGGCGCTCTCGCAGCGACGATCGTGAAGTTCTGCTGGGTGCACGCACCGAAATGGGTGTCGGTGGCGGTCGCGGTCTCGCTCGGCTGGGTCGGGCTCGCGGCCCTGCCCCAGCTCGAGGCGAGCGCAGGCCCGGCGGCGGTCGCACTCCTGCTCGCGGGCGGCCTTGCGTACACGGCCGGAGCCCTCGTCTATGCGCGGCGCAGTCCCGATCCCGTGCCGACGGTCTTCGGCTACCACGAGGTCTTCCACGCGCTGACGCTCGTCGCGATCGCCTGTCAATACGTGGCGATCGCGTTCTTCGTCGTCCACTCTGGCTAGTCGAACCCGGTGTAGAACCTCCAACAGAATGAGCACGTGCGTGGCATTCAGTTAGAGGTTCTTAGCCGAAGGCCGGGTCGATCCCGCTGCGGCGGGCGAGCGCGACGATCAGCGCGTGCGTCCCCTTCTGGCCGTACCCCTGCTCGCGCGCGGCCTCGTAGAGCTCCTCGGCGAGCATCGTCCCCGGCAGGTCGAGCCCCATCGCGGACGCCTCGGCGAGCGCGATGCGCAGGTCCTTCAGGAAGTGGTCGATCTTGAAGCCGGGCTCGAGGTCGCCGCGCAGGATCCGCGGCGCGTAGTTCGTGAGCGACCAGGAACCGGCCGCGCCGCCCGCGATGGTCTCGAGCGCACGTTCGAGGTCGAGCCCCGCGGAGTGCGCGTAGAGGAGCGCCTCGCACACGCCGATCATCCCGGAGGCGATCGCGATCTGGTTCATCATCTTCGTGTGCTGGCCCGCCCCGGGGCCGCCTTCGAGCACGATCGTCTTCCCGAGCTTGTCGAAGAGCGGGCGGGCCCGCTCGAACGCCTCCTCGCCGCCGCCGACCATGATCACGAGGGCCGCGTTCCTGGCGCCGATATCGCCGCCCGAGACCGGGGCGTCGAGCGCCTCCACGCCCTTCTCGGACGCCGCTGCGTGGATCTCGCGGGCGAGGGTCGGCTCGCTGGTGGTCATGTCGACGATGACGGAGCCTTCGGCCGCCCCCTCGAGCACGCCGCCGGGCCCGAGGATGACCGCGCGGACATCGGCGGGATAACCGACGATGGTGAAGGTCACGTCCGAGCCCAGCGGCGACCTCGGCCGGCGAGTCGCACCACGTCGCGCCAGCCTCCAGGAGCGGGGTCGCGGAAGCGCGGGTTCGGTTGAACACGCGAACGGAGTGCCCGGCGCCGAGGAGGTGCCCGCACATCGACGAGCCCATGACCCCCGTCCCGATCCATCCGACACGCATCGACGGGAGCATAGACTCGTCGGGCGCAGCGGCAGCTCGTTGGGCACGGCTGCCCTGTGCAAGACTCTCGCCGTGCCTCGACGCCTACTCGTGGCCTCGGTGCTGGCGGTCTCGGCCATCATGGCCGCAACGCTCGATCCCTGTCCGAGCGGAGCGGCAGCGCCCCCCGGGTGGTCGGGCTCGGCTTCCTGCACGATCACGGTGAGCGGGCCGGGCTACCACCATTCCGAGAGGCAGAGATGGCAGGTCGGCGGCCCCACGAGCGTCCGTGGCAGCTTCGAGCTCGTCCCGTCGCAGTGGACGAGCACGGGGAGCGGCTCCTCGACGGTGACGCAGGGCGAGCAGACGAGGGACATCACCTGGACCGTCAAGGCTGCCGCCCCCGGGAAGTTCCAGTTCGTGGTGAGAGCTTCGGACGGCAAGCTCGTCGTCGGCCAGGCGAATGCCCAGCTCCGCGTTCCGAACGGCATCACCGGCAAGCAGCAGGTGACTGTCGGCGGCGTCGCGCAGGCGCCGGGCACCGTCGGGCTGGAGGCGTTCGAGACCCAACTGCCGCCGATCGTCACAGCCGCGACCAGCCGCGCCGTCTCCGGCTCGACGCCGCCGACCCGGATCGCGGGCTCGGTCGCGCCGTTTCAGCCGGGGGCCGCCACGGTGACGAAGCGGTGCGCCTGGAGGTTCGCCAGGCCTTAAAGTAAGACATGTCCTGAAAGGGCGGGATAACGTGAGTAGTGACCATGCTCCTGCGGCTGCTCCTTCTCGCTGTGCTGGCCCTGCCGGCGACCGCCGGCGCCCAGACGCACGCCGCCGCGCAGCTCGGGCGGATCGATCACGTCGCCGACGGCGACACCGTCGACCTCACGAGCGGCGCCAAGGTGCGGCTCGTGCAGATCGACACACCGGAGGTCTACTTCACGCCCGAGTGCTACGGCGCGCAGGCCTCGAGGGTCACCAAGCGGCTCCTGCCGCGCGGCACGCTCGTCCGTCTCACCCGCGACCCGGCCACCGACTCGGTCGACCGGTACCACCGCCAGCTCCGCTACGTCATCCGTGTGAAGGACGGGCTCGACGTGAACGTCCAGCTCGTTCGGGTGGGCGCAGCGGCGCCGTACTTCTACGACGGCAGCCGCGGCCGGTACGCCCGCCTTCTCGACCGGCTCGCCCGCCACGCGCGGGCCGCTCATCTCGGGCTCTGGGGAGCCTGCCCGGGAACGCCGTACGACCCCGACCACGGCGTCGCAACGGGACCGCTGCGGCCCTAGTGGCGCAGCTCTACTCGAACGTGAGGACGCTGCGGATCCCGTCCTGGCGATGCATGAGCTCGAAGCCCTCGTTGACCTGGTCGAGGGTCAGGCGGTGCGAGATGAGCGACTCGACGTCGATCTCTCCGGCGAGCCAGCGGTCGACGAGGAGAGGTACCTGGGTCCGTCCCTTCACCCCACCGAAGGACGACCCGGTCACTCGCCGTCCGGTGATCAGGAAGCGAGGCACGACCTCGAGCATCTCCCCCTTGCCGGCGACGCCGATCATCGTCGCGAGCCCCCAGGCCTCGCGCGCCGCCTCGACGGCCTGACGCATCACCGCGACGCTGCCCGTCGCCTCGAAGGTGTAGTCGGCGCCGTAGCCTCCTGTCTCGGCGCGGATCCAGTCGACGGTGTCGTCGTCCGCGATCCGCGTGTCGGTGGCGCCGTGATGTCGCGCGTGCGCGAGGCGCTCTTCCGACAGGTCGACGGCGATGATCCTCCCGGCTTCCGCGAGCCGCGCCCCGATCACCGCGCCCAGCCCGACGAGACCGGCCCCGAACACTGCCACCGTGGACCCGGGCTCGACCCGCGCCGTGTACAGGGCCGCACCGATCCCGGTCGAGAGGCCGCAGGCGAACGGCGCGCAACCGTCGAGCGGCGCCTCCGGGCTCACCCGTGCCAGCGCGATCTCGGGGATCACGGCGTGATCGGCGAAGGTGGAGGTGCCCATGAAGTGGCGGATCGGCTCGCCGCCGCGGCTGAGGCGCGTGGTCCCGTCGGGGAGGTAACCGGCGTTCTGCTGGTCGCGAATGGCGAGGCAACGGTTGGTCCGTCCGCTCAGGCAGTGAACGCACGTCCCGCACTCGGGAGCGAAGAGGGTGATCACGTGGTCGCCGGGCTTCACCAGCGTGACGCCGTCGCCCACGCGCTCGACCACGCCCGCCCCCTCGTGCCCGAGGACGCACGGCGCGTAGCCGGTCGGATCTGCGCCCGAGGCGGTGTAGAGATCCGTATGGCAGACGCCGCATGCGACGAGGCGAACGAGGACCTCGCCGTGCTTGGGCTCGGCGAGCTCGACCTCCTGGACGACGAGCGGCTCCTCGAATGCCTCGAGGACGGCAGCACGGATCCTCATGCCCTCATTCTCTACCTCAGCCGGCGCGCCCGCAGCAGGGCGGAATACCCGTGCGTGCGTAGGCGTTTGTACTTATGTCAAGGAGAAGGAGTACGCATGAAGACCGGGATTCACCCCATTCAGGCCGAGGCGGTCGTGAGCTGCGCCAGCTGCGGCGCGGAGATCGAGACGCGCTGGAGCGCCGGCGACCTCACGGTCGACACGTGCTCGCAGTGCCATCCGGTCTACACGGGCCGCGCGACCCGCACGACCGACGGGAGCCGGATCGAGCGCTTCGAGCGTAGGCTCGCCCGCGTCGGATAGGCCCTAGATCACCTAACGCGGGCGAGACCGACGTAGTTCTCGGCCAGGGACGTCGCGGCTGCCGTCGATGTCGTGAGGTACCGCAACTGCGAGAGCTGAAGTTGCCGGCCGAACTCGCCCGCCGCTTCGTCGCGGTGAAGCATCGAGGTCATCCAGTACGAGAAGTGCTCGGCCCGCCACACGCGTCGCAGGCACGTCTCCGAGTAGCCGTCGAGGAAGCCTCGGTCGCCGGAGCCGTAGAAGACGGTCAAGGCCTCTGCGAGGATCGCGACGTCGGCGATCGCGAGGTTGAGCCCTTTGGCGCCGGTCGGCGGGACGATATGCGCGGCGTCGCCCGCAAGGTAGAGGTTGCCGTACTGCATCGGCTCGGCGACGAAGCTCCGCATCCCGGTGACGCCCTTTTCGATGACCGGGCCCTCGGCGAGCGTCCAGCCGTCGATCCCCAGGCGCGTCCGGAGCTCCGACCAGATGCGCTCGTCCGGCCATCCTGCGAGGTCCTCGTCGCGTCGGCACTGGATGTAGAGGCGTGAGAGCTCCGGCGAGCGGAGGCTGAGGAGCGCGAATCCGCGCTCGTGGCTGGAGTAGACGAGCTCGTCGCTGGACGGTGCCACGGCGGCGAGGATCCCGAGCCACCCGTAGGGGTAGTGGCGTTCGTAGGTGCGGAGAACGCCGTCCGGGATCGCCGTGCGGCAGACGCCGTGGAAGCCGTCGCAGCCCGCGATCACGTCGCACTCGAGTGTCGTGCGAATGCCCTCGTGCGTGAACTCGAGCTGCGGCCTGCTGCCTTCGATTCCGGAGACGGCGACATCGGCGACCTCGAAGAGGAGCGGCGCACCGGACTCGAGCCGTGCGGCAACCAGGTCTTTCACCACCTCGGTCTGACCGTAGATCACGATCGAGCGGCCACCGGTCAGATCGCTCAGCGGGATCCGGTGCCGCTCGCCGTCGAACTGGATCTCGACGCCGTGGTGAACGATTCCCTCGCGCTGCAGGCGCTCGCCGACACCTGCCGCGACGAGAAGGTCAGCGGTTCCCTGCTCGAGGACGCCGGCGCGGATGCGGTGCTCGACGTACTCGCGGGTGCGGCTCTCGAGAATCACCGAGTCGATCCCGGCCCGCTCGAGTAGGCGGCCGAGCATCAGGCCCGCCGGGCCCGCCCCGACGATGCCGACCTGAGTGCGCATCACCCGGCGCGCTCGAACAGCGCGGCCTGGCCTTGCCCGACTCCGACGCAGAGCGTGGCAAGGCCGTAGCGCCCGCCGCGACGACGGAGCTCGTGGAGCAGCGAGACGACGAGTCGTGCACCGCTCATCCCGAGCGGGTGCCCGATCGCGATCGCGCCGCCGTTCACGTTCACGCGAGCAGGGTCGAGGCCGAGCTCTCTGATCACGGCGACACTCTGGGAGGCGAAGGCCTCGTTCAGCTCGACGAGATCGAGATCGGCGGCGGTGAGCCCGCTGCGGTCGAGCAGCTTGCGGACGGCGGGAACCGGGCCGATTCCCATCACGCGTGGATCCACGCCTGCGACCGCGCTGCCGGCAAAGACAGCGAACGGGTCGATGCCCAGGTCGCGCGCCTTCTCTTCCGACGCGATCACGAGTGCCGCTGCGCCGTCGTTGATTCCGCTCGCGTTGCCGGCGGTTACCGTGCCTCCGGCGCGAAACACCGGTTTCAACGAGGCCAGCTTCTCGGCGCTCGAGTCCGGGCGCGGGTGCTCGTCGCGATCGAGCTCGCCGACGGGGACGAGCTGCTCGTCGAAGAGACCCTCCTCCGTCGCCGCGCTCCAGCGCCGCTGCGACTCGAGCGCGAAGGCGTCCTGGGCCTCGCGCGAGACGTGCCAGCGGTCGGCGACGTTCTCACCGGTCTCGCCCATCGTCTCGAGCGGGAACATGGCCTCGAGGCGCGGGTTCGGGAAGCGCCAGCCGAGCACCGTGTCGTACATCGTCTGGTCGCCCCGCTGGAAGGCGGTGTCCGACTTCGGCGTCACGAGCGGCGCGCGGGACATCGACTCGACCCCACCGGCGACGAACAGGTCGCCGTCGCCGGCCGCGATTGCGTGGCAGGCGCCGACGACTGCCGAGAGCCCCGAGGCGCAGAGCCGGTTCACCGTCACACCCGCGACGGATTCCGGGAGCCCGGCGAGCAGTGAAGCAATCCGGGCGACGTTGCGGTTGTCTTCGCCGGCCTGATTCGCGCAGCCGAGCCAGACGTCCTCGATCTCGCCTGCGTCCACCCCTGCGCGCTCGACCGCTGCTGCGATCGCGACTGCGGCGAGGTCGTCGGGCCGGACTCCGGAGAGCCCGCCCCCGTACCGTCCCACGGGCGTGCGCACCGCCGAGATCACCACGGCGCGGTTCACGAGCCCCCCGAGAGGCTCATTCGGGCGTGTCTCCCTCGGCCAGTACGCCTTGAGCGATCTTGAACGCCGAGTTGGCCGCCGGGACACCGCAGTAGATCGCGGTCTGGAGCAGGATCTCCTTCAGCTCGTCCTCGGTGAGCCCGTTGCGCAGGGCGGCGCGAACGTGCATCGTCAGCTCTTCGTCCCGGCCGAGAGCGACGAGGGCCGTCAGCGTGACCGCGCTGCGCATCCGCCGGTCGAGGCCGGGTCGCGCCCAGATCTCGCCCCAGGCATAGCGCGTGATCAGGTCCTGGAAGTCCGCCGTGAACGGCGACGTCCCCGCGATCGCGCCATCGACGTGGTCGTCGCCGAGCACCTCCCGGCGCACCTCCATCCCACGTTCACGGTCGTCGGTCACTCCGCTCCCTCCCGGTAGTCGGCCAGAGCGGCATCGACGAGCTCGCCGGCCGAGCCGAGGTAGGTGCGAGGGTCGAGCGCGTCGTCGAGCTCCTCCGGAACGAGCTCACCGGCAAGCACCTCGCGGAACCGCGCGCCCGGGGACGACGCGGCCCCGACGAGCGCCTTCGCCCGCGCCAGCCCGACCTTGCCTGCGAGCAGGAAGGTGAGGCGCTCGCTCATCGCCTGCTCCCCGAGGTTCGCGAGCATTCGCTCCGCATCGACCTCGAGCGACTCGAGCACCCCGCGGATGGCGGAGGCCGCGCCCCCGGCGTACGCCAGCGCGTCCGAGAGCGCTCCCCACTCCGCCTGCCAGGCGCCGAGCGCTCGTTCGTGCTCGAGCACGACGCCCTCCGCCAGCACCGACGCTGCCGCCCGGACACGCCGCGCGCACGCACCGGCGAGCGCCGATCCCACCGGGTTCCGCTTCTGCGGCATGGTCGAGGAGCCGCCCGAGCCGGCCGGCTCGTGCACCTCCGCCACCTCGGTTTGCTCGAGCAGTGCGACGTCGAGCCCGATCTTCGCGCAGGCTCCCGCTGCGACGGCGAGCGCCGAACCGAGCTCGGCAATCAGCGAGCGATCGGAATGCCACGGCAGAAGCGGCGCCGCGAGCTCCAGCTCGACGGCGAACTGCGCCGCGACGGCGGTCCCGTCGGCTCCGAGCACCGACAGCGTTCCGGCCGCACCGCCGAGCTGCGCTTGCAGGGGCACCGCCGCGAGGGACCGGCGTGCGCGGTGAACCGAAACGAGCCAGCCTGCCGCCTTGAGCCCGAACGTCGTCGGCACCGCCTGCTGCAAGAGCGTTCGCGCCGCCATCGGCGTCAGCCGATGCGCTCGGGCGAGAGCAGCACACGCCTCGGCTACACCCCCGAGATCCGCGTCCACGAGCGCGAGGGCCCGCCGCACGACGAGCATCGCGGCGCTGTCGACGATGTCCTGGCTCGTCGCGCCGTAGTGGACGTAGTCGGCAGCCTCGCCGCCGACGAGCTCGCGGAGCGCGCCCACGAGCGGCTCGGCCGGATTCCCCGAGGAACGCCCCGCCGCCACGATCGCCGCGACGTCGAACAGCTCGACGCGGCAGGCCTCCGCGATCGGGCCTGCTACATGAGCCGGGACGACGCCGACGAGCGACTCGGCATTCGCGAGCGCCCGCTCCGCTTCGAGCATCGCCTCCACCCAGGCCCGGTCGGAGACCGCGGCCCGGAGGTCCGGAGCGACGAATAACCCATCGAATGTCACGGCGTGAAGAACACCGTCTCGGCGTCGCCCTGCAGCCGGATGTCGAAACGAAGCCCGCCGTCCGGCTCGGGCACCGCCACGAGCGTCGAGCGCCGAGCCGCGGGCACCTCCCCGAGCACGGGATCGGCCGCGTTCGCCTCCGCTTCGTCCGGGAAGTAGAGCCGCGTCACCACGCGCTGCAGCAACCCGCGCGCGAAGACGCTGACCGCGAAGTGCGGCGCCTGTCCGCCCACCGCCGCCGGCCGCGGTAGCGACAGCTCGTAGCCGGCGCCGGCCGTGTCACAGCGCCCGAAGATCCCGTCGGCGTGCCACAACTCGACCGTCGCGTCCACGACCGCCTCTTCGGCACCGTCGAAGACGCAGCCACGTACGACGACCTCGCCTCCCGGCTGGAGGTCCGGCAGCCCGATGTGCAGATAGGGCCCGACGGTCTGGGACGGCGTCAGCCCGAGCGTCATACGTGGTCGTCCTCCTCGAACGGCGTAGAGCGCAGGACGATGTCGAACGTGAAGCCAAGCGCTTGGTCGGGGACTGTGGTCCCGAGATCGAACTTCGAGATCAGCCGCTCACGCGCGACGGGATCCCGTACCGAGCCGAAGATCGGGTCGAACGGAAACAGCGGGTCGTCCGGGAAGTACATCTGCGTCACCAGGCGCTGCGAGAAGGCTCGCCCGAACAGCGAGAAGTGGATGTGTGCGGGCCGCCAGGCGTTCGGGTGGTTCGGCCACGGGTAGCACCCCGGCTTGACCGTCACGAAGCGGTAGCGGCCCTCGGAGTCGGTCAGGCAGCGCCCGGTGCCGTCGAAGTTCGGATCGAGCGGCGCGTCGTGACGGTCGACGGCATGGCGGTAGCGCCCGGCTGCGTTCGCCTGCCAGATCTCGACCAGCGAGTTGCGCACCGGCCGCTCGTCGTCCTGCAGCACACGTCCCGACACGACGATGCGCTGGCCGAGCGGAAGCCCGTCGTGGCGGCACGTCAGGTCGTGGTCGAACGGTGTGACGTCGGAGTCGCCGAAGACAGGCGCCGTCAGCTCCGTCGGCGTCTGCGGTAACGCGAGTAGCGGCAGCTTCGGCGCCCGCAGCCGCGTCGCCACGTATTCCTCGTGCAGATACGGCGGATCGAGATGCATCAGGCCGCATTCTCCACGGTGGTGAACGAGCGTAGGGCGGCGAGCTCCGCCGCGGTCGGCGGCTCGCCGGCCGCGACCGCGGCCGCCACCTCGAGCCTCCACCCGGTCGCCGCCTTCGCCGTCTCGACGTCGACCTCTGGATGGAGAGACGTCAACACGAGCTCGCAGGTCTGCGGGTCGGGCTCGAGCACGCCGAGGTCGGTGATCACCGCCGAGACGCCGGCACCCGCGAAGCCGAGCAGCTCCCGGCTTCCGCTTCCGTCACCGAACCCGACAGTCGAGCGGAAGTCGAGCTTCTCGACGAACGTTCGCTTCGACTGGGCGAGGAGCACGAGCGTCTCCCCGCACGACGCCGCGATCTCCGGCGCCCCGCCGCCCCCCGGCAGGCGCACGGCCGGGTGGTAGTAATCGCCGATTACGGTGCTGTTCAAGTTCCCGAACCGGTCGATCTGCGCGGCGCTGAGGAACCCGACGTCGATGAGCCCGCCCTGCAGCCAGTACGCGAAGATCTCCGGCACAGAGACGACGGCGTCGGCCGTCTCGGCGAGCTCGCCGTCGCCGATCGAGAGCGGCAGGTGGGATGGTTTCGCGCCGATCGTTCCGCTCTCGTAGATCAGAACGATCCGCGGCGCGTGCGTTCGCCGCGCCAGGTTGGCCGCTCGCGACGGGGAGCCGATACCGACGAAGCAGGTCACGCCGTCCTGCAGGCGGCGCGCCGCGGCCACGACCATCATCTCCTCGGCCGTGTAGCTCACGTGACTGCCGCGGTCTCGTAGACGTTCTTCTGCATCCAGGTCGTGAAGCGCTCGCGGTCTCGGCTGATCGCTTCCCAGTCCCGGTAGAAGGCGTTGTCGCGCTCGTAGTACCCGTGTGCATACGACGGATGAGCGCCCCGCGGCGCGAGAGCAACTGCGTCGATGGTCCAGCCGGGGAGCACGACGCCGCCGGGCCGCGGCTCCAGGACCGGGACGATCTCCTCCACGGTCACGATCGACCGCGCCGACGCGAGCACGACCTCCTTCTGAACACCGGTGATCCCCCAGAGCTGGACGTTCCCACGCTCGTCCGCCTGCTGGGCGTGGATCACGCCGACGTCGGGCCGGATCGACGGAACGGCCGAGAGCTTCTCGCCGGTGAACGGGCACACGATCTGCTCGACGCGGGTGCGAGCTTCGAGATCCGTCCCGCGGTAGCCGCGGAGCACTGCGAACGGCAGCTTCGACGCGCCGGCCACATAGGCCGCCGCCATCCCGGCATGGGAGTGCTCCTCGAGCTCGATGGGCGTGGGCCATTGGTGCTCGACCGCGTCCCGGAACCGGTGCAGCGAGCCGACGCCCGGGTTGCCGCCCCACGAGAAGATCAGTTTCCGCGCGCAGCCGGCGCCGATCAGCTGGTCGTAGATCACGTCGGGTGTCATCCGGACGAGCGTCAGATCGCGCGTTCCCTGTCGCACGATCTCGTGCCCCGCAGCGTGCGGGATGAGATGCGTGAACCCTTCGAGCGCGACGACTTGCCCATCCTCTACGAACGAGCTGATCGCGTCGGCGAGTGAGAGAATGTCTGCCACTAGAAGGGGAACGGATGGCTTCCGCTCTGCATGGTGATCCAGCGGAGATCGGTGAACTCGTCGACGACGGCCTGGCCGCCGAAGCGCCCGAAGCCCGAGTCCTTCACCCCGCCGAAGGGCATCTGCGGCTCGTCCCCGACCGGCTGGTCGTTGACGTGCACGATCCCGGCCTCGATCTGCTGAGCGAGGGCGAAGCCGCGTTCGGGATCCGACGTGATGATCCCGGACGAGAGCCCGTAGCTCGTCGCGTTCGCCCGCTCGACCGCCTCCTCCGGGCTGTCGACGAGCTCGATCGCCGCGACCGGGCCGAAGGTCTCGAGCTCGGCGAGATCCGAGCCTGCGGGCACATCCGAGACGAGCGTCGCCTGGAAGCACGGGCCGACCGCTTCTCCTCCCGCAAGCACCTTCGCTCCACCCGCAACTGCGTCGGTCACCCGCTTGCGCACGGTGGCCAGCGCACCCTCGGTGATGAGCGGCCCGATGATCGTGTCCATTTCCTTCGGATCGCCGGTCTTGAGCCCGGCAGTCTTCTCGGCGAGCCGCGCGACGAACTCCTCGGCTATCGGACGCTCGACGATGATCCGTCGCGCCGACATGCAGATCTGCCCCTGATGCAGGAACGCCCCGAAGGCCGAGGCCGACACCGCGTACTCGAGGTCCGCGTCCGCCAGCACGATCAGCGGGTTCGACCCACCGAGCTCGAGCAGGACGCGCTTGAGGTTCCGGCCTGCCGCCTCCGCAAGGTGACGCCCGGTCGACGACGAGCCGGTGAAGTTGATCCGCCGTACCGCCGGGTTCTCGACGAGCTCGTCGCCGATCGGCCCGGCCTCACCCGGTGCGTGCGTGACGATGTTCAGCACCCCCGCGGGGAGGCCCGCCTCGGCGAAGATCTCGCCCCACAGAAGCCCGCCGGAGTACGGCGACCACTCGGACGGCTTCAGAACGACCGTGTTGCCCAGCGCGAGTGGAGCAGCGATGGAGCGGGCGGAGAGGATCAGCGCCGCGTTCCACGGCGCGATCGCCCCGACGACACCGACCGGCCGTCTGATGCCCATCGCCACGGTGCCCGGGTGGTCGGACGGGATGATCGTCCCGAGCGGCGCATAGGCAAGAGCCGCCGCCTGACGGAAGAGACCGGGCACGAACCCCAGCTGAAACATCCCGAACCCGAAGGTGCATCCCGTCTCGCGCGCGAGCCAGGACACCACGTCGTCCCGCCGGCCTTCGAGGATATCGGCGGCGGCAAGGAAGATCCGCTGCCTTTCAGCCGGCACCGTCTCCGCCCACCCCGGCGACGCGGCCACGGCGGCGGCGACGGCCTGAGCTGCTTCGGCGCGGGTTCCGGCCGCCGCGTTGGCAACGGTCTCACCGGTGAACGGATCGCTGTCCTCGAACGTCCCGCCGGCGCTCACCCATTCCCCACCGATGTAGTGAGTGAGCTCTCGTACCTCTGTCTCAACGCTGGTCATGTCTGTCTCCTTTCGCTCATCTTGCTGATCCTGAGGACCGATTTGATTGAACGGCCACTTTCACGAAAGCTCCTCGGCCGGAGCGGAGATCTGAGCGGAGGCGGCGCCCGTGAGCTGATGCCCGACCGGCAGCAACTGGATCTTGAACCGGTCCCGTACCGTGCCCCAGAGCCCGCGCGGCAGCAGCAGAGCGAACAGGATCGAGGCAACGCCGAGCCCGACGAGGTACCAGGCGCCGCCCGAGCTGTAGTGATTCTGGATCAGGAAGAGGACGATCGCGCCGATGATGGGGCCCTCGAAGGTGCCAAGGCCGCCGACCAGCACCATGAAGACCATGTAGGCGGTCCAGTTCACGCCGAAGATCGAGGTGGGCTCGATGAAGAGCGTGTTCGCCAGGGTCATCGCCCCCGCACCGCCGCAGCCCGCGGCCGCAAGGACGAACAGGATCCGCTTGCACGCGACGACGCGGACGCCGACCGAGGCAGCGGCCTCCTCGTTGTCCCGGATCGCTTGAAGCGACGAGCCGAGCCGGCTACGCAGGAGGACGAACAGGACGCCGAGGAAGAACACGGCCATCCCGAGCGTCAGCCAGTACGTGTACTCCTGGCGCGCGGCGGGCGAGTAGTAGTTGAGCTCGATCAGCGAGGTTCCCGTCCCTGCGCCGAGCGACTGGTCGAACGAGACGAGAATCGCTGCCACCTCGGCGAGCACCCACATCCCGATCGCGAACTGCGCGCCGCGAAAGCGAAGCACGAGCAGCGAGACCGGCAGCGAGATCGCACCGCAGAAAGCCGTGGCGACGATCATCGCCTGGTACGGGCTCATCCCGTGGTTGCACAGCCAGACCGTCCCGTAGGCGCCGAGGCCGATGAACCCCTGCTGCCCGACCGAGACCAGCCCGCCGTAGCCGGCGAGGGCGTTCCACATCGCCGCGAGCAGCACCAGGATCAGCAGCGTCGTCAGCTTCGAGGTCGCGTTCTCCGACAGGAGCACCGGAACGAACACGAGCGCCACGACGAACGCCGTGAACGACCCGGTGAACGCAGCCGAGAGCCTGCGTCCACCGCCGAACCCGCAGGGTGCCGGCGGTCACGCGGTGGCCCTCACCTTGAAGATCCCGCCGCGCGGCGAGGCCAGCACGGCCAGGAAGACGAGGTCGCCTGCGAGCACCGAGTACTGCGGGTCGATCTGGGCGCCGATCGTCTGCGAGACGCCGAGCACGATTCCGCCGGCGAGCGTCCCCCAGAGCGATCCGAGCCCGCCGATCACGACAGCCTCGAACGCGAAGATCAGCTGCGTCGAGCCGGCATACGGGTCGAACGTGGAGCGCATCGCGAGGAACATTCCCGCGAGCCCGGCGGTCCCGACGGCGATCGCCGTTCCCCAGGCGTAGACGGAGCGGGAGTCGATTCCGACGAGCTCGGCGGTGTCCGGGTCCTGCGCGGTCGCCCGCATGCGACGGCCGGACGGCGTTCGCGAGAGGTAGAGCTGGAGCCCGCCCAGCGTTGCGACCGCCACCACGAGCGCGAGCGCCCCGATCGCCGGGATCGAGATCTGGTTGGTGATCTGCCAGCTCGCGGTGGTGATCCACCCCGCGTCGCCGCCGAGCGAGCGGACGTCCGGGGAGAATTGCTCGAGGAGCAGGTTCTGGATCACGATTGCGAGACCGAATGTCGTGAGAAGCGGCACGAGCACGCCGGAGCGCAGGCTGCGCTCGAGGATCAGGCGCTGGAGCAGGTAGCCGAGGGCGAGCATGATCGGCAGCACCGCGACAAACCCGATGAAGGGCGAGACCCCCCAGTGGTCGAGCACGACGGTGATCAGGTACGCACCGAGCACCGCGATGTCGCCATGGGCGAGGTTGATGATCCGCATCAGCCCGAACATCAGCGAAAGCCCGCACGCGAGCAGGGCGTAGAACCCGCCGAGGAAGATCCCCTGGATGACTGCGTTGGTCCAGGTCACGTCGGCGCCTTCCGCAGACCGAAGTACGCCTCGGTGATCTGCTCGCGAGTCAGCTCGCTGCCGCCTTCCAGGACGAGCCTGCCCTCGAGCATGCAGACCACCCGGGTCGCAACCGACGTCGCACGCTTCAGATCCTGCTCGACGAGCAGGATCGTCGTGCCCTCCTCGATCAGGGTCGCGAGCGAGCGGTAGACCGCCTCGACCGCGATCGGGGCGAGACCGAGCGAGACCTCATCGAGCAGCAAGAGGCGTGGGTTCGAGATCAACGCCCGGCCGATCGCGGTCGCCTGCTGCTCCCCGCCCGACAGGCTCGCGGCGCGCCGGCCGCGCAGCGGCTTCAGCAGAGGGAACGCCTCGAGGACGGAATCGACCGTCCAGCGGCCCTTCCGGTCGGGGCGCGCCGCCACGAGCAGGTTCTCCTCGACCGTCAGGTCGGGGAAGAGACGCCGGCCCTCGGGCACGAGTGCGATCCCGCGCCGAAGGCGGTCGTGCGCCCGGACGCGAGTGACGTCGTCACCGTCGAACAGAATCCGGCCGTCAGCAGGCCTGTGGGCACCGGCAATCGTGCGCAGCAGCGTCGTCTTGCCGGCGCCGTTCGCGCCGACGAGGGCAACCGTCTCGCCCTCCGCGACCTCGAGCGACACGCCGCGCACCGCGGGAAGCAGCCCGTGCCGCGCCTCCAGCCCCTGCACCGACAGCAAGCTGCTCACAGGGCGACGCCGCCGAGGTAGGCATCGACGACGGCCGAGTTGCGCATCACCACGTCCGGGTCGCCGTCGGCGATCACCTTGCCGGCGTCGAGGCACACGAGCCGCTCGACGACCTGCACGAGCACGTGGACGATGTGCTCGATCCAGACGATCGCGATCCCGCCCGACCGCACGTCCCGAATCGTCCCGACGAGCTCGTCGGACTCGGCGTCGGTGAGCCCTGCCCCGATCTCGTCGAGCAAGAGCACGACTGGGTTCGTTCCGAGCGCGCGTGCAAGCTCGAGCTTCTTCCGGTCGAGCAGACCGAGGGTGTCGGCCCGCCGGTTCGCGGCCGAGACGAGCCCGCAGAGCTCGAGAACCTCGATACAGCGGCCATAGGCCGCCTGCCCGCGCAACCCGCCGCCTGTCGCCGCGCCGACGTAGACGTTCTCGAACACGGTCAGGTCGCCGAACGGCTTAGGAACCTGATGCGCGCGGCCGATCCCGAGCCGGCAGCGCTTGCTCACGCCGGCCCGGGTGACGTCAACGCCACGGAATGCCACCGAGCCCTCCGACGGGCGCAGCGCTCCCGAAAGGACGTTCAACAGCGTCGTCTTGCCGGCGCCGTTGGGGCCGACGATGCCCACGGCATCGCCGGCCCCGACGCTGAAATCCACTCCGCCCAGGACCACGAGCGCACCGAACCGCTTGCGGATCCCGGCAGCGGCAAGGATCGGTGTCGATTCCGACCCCACGGTCGACTCGAGCCTACGAGTTACGAGTTGTACGGCTTGAGCTTTGCCTGGATGGGGACGTTCTTGTCGTCGCTGTGCTCGCAGAAGACCCACTGGAGCGGGTACGGGCCGCTCTTCGCCTTGATCCACTGACCGCCCGGAATCGGCGTCTGGACGACGTTCGGAACCGGGCCCTTGCCCCACTGGAGATGCCCGACGGGGGTCGAGACCTTGAGCGTCTTCATCGCGTTCGCGACGGCAGTCTTGTCCTTCGGGTTCCCACTCGCCTCGAGCGCGGCGACGCCGACGTCGAAGAGGGCGAGGCTCGGCCCCATCTGCTGGTTCCACTGCTTCTTCGTGAGCGCCGTGTAGCCCGCCGCGAGGCGTTTGTTGCTGATGCCGGTCAGTGACGAGCTGTAAGGCCAGGTCGGGCCCCAGTAGGCGCCGCTCGCGAGGTTCTGACCAAGCGAGCCGAGGGCGTCGACCTGCGAGGCGAACAATCCCGTTTTCGCAATCTGAGCGATCCTGATCTGCTTCGTCAGGCCCTGCTGTGCCGCCTGCCGCCAGAACGTCGCGAAGTCGGGCGGGATCGGGAAGGTGTTGAAGATCTGGATCCCGGCCTGCTTGAACTTGGTGATCTGCGCCGTGTAATCGTTCGTCGCGTCCTGGTAGGCGCCCGGGTCGATGATCGTATAGCCGGCCTTCTCCAGGAGCGGCCCGAGCGAGGCGCGGATCGCGTTCCCGTCGGCGTCGTTCGGCCACATCACTCCGACGACCTTGTTCGTCTTCACCTGCGGCCACAGGTGCGTGTAGGTGTCGAAGAAGTTCTGGACGCCGAAGCAGAAGTGGTACGTGAACCTGAACGGCGACGGCTTGCCCGGCTTGGCGCCACGGCCGAAGTACCACGCCTCCCACGGCACGACGGTCGAGACGCACGGCACGCCGGCAGCCTCGCAGGCGTCCGACACCGGGTTGACGACCTCGGGCGTCGACGTCGTGAGCATCAGGTCGACGCCCTCCGAATGGATCAGATCGCTCGCCACCTGAGCGGCCACGCTCGGCGTCGACTGCGCATCCTTGTTCACGACCTGGACCGTGTACTTGGTTCCGCCGATCGTCAGCCCCTTCGCGAGCGCGGTCCGCGCGAGGCCGAGAACATAGGGATCGGGCTCGCCGAAGCCGGATGCCGGTCCGGTGAGCGGGCTGACGAAGCCGATCTTGATCGTCTGGTCGTCCTCTGACACGCGGGGCGCCGCCCAGATCTGAGGTGCCGCGACGCCGGAGACCGCCAAACCGCCGGCTCCGACGCCGGCCCGCTTGAGCAGCTCGCGCCTCGAAATGCCTCTTCCTTCAGCCATTCCACTTCCTCCTCGATGGGCTTGTGGCAGGGAGCACAGCTTGGGAGCCGCGCGGGAACCTACGCCGATCTGTCCCGCTTGTCAAGGCAGTGTTCCGACTGCTAGAACAACACCGTGAGTACCGCCGCGGCCCGCGAGACTTCGACCTCGCAGTCGCTCGAACGAGGGCTCGCGATCCTCTCCTCGTTCACGGCGACCAGGCCGCTCCTCGGCGTCAGCGAGCTCGCCCGCGAGGTCGGTCTCAGCCGCTCGAGCGCGCACCGCTACATCGCAACCCTGGCCAAGCTCGGCTACCTCGAGCAGGACCGGGCGACCCGTCGCTACCGCCTGGGCCTACGAGTATTCGACCTCGGGTTCTCCGCTGTCAGCTCGATGGAGCTCCGCCAGATCGCGAGCTCCGACCTGCAGGCGCTCTCCGACGCAACCGGCCACACGGTGAACATGGCCGTCCTCGACGGCGCCGACATCCTCTACATCGAGCGCTGCCGCAGCGCAAGCCACGACCAGCGCGAGATCGACCTCAATCTTCACGTCGGTGCACGGCTCCCCGCCTACTGCACCTCGATGGGGAAGGTGCTGCTCGCCGCGCTTCCGGCCGATGAGCTCGACCCGCTCGTCTCCCGCATCGACTTCGCCAAACGGGGACCGAACACGATCACCGCCCGTGTTGCGCTCCTCGCCGAGCTCGCAGTGTCCGCGAGCGCGGCTTCGCCGTCAACAACGAGGAGCTCGCCTACGGCCTACGCTCGATCGCCGTGGCGGTGCGCGGACAGGACGGCAACGTCGTCGCGGCCATCAACCTCGCAGTCCACCGCTCCCTCGTCTTGATGGAGGATCTGGTGGTTCGCCTGGCCCCGGTCCTCCAGGCAACGGCACGGGAGATCTCGATGCGAATCGGGTTCCGGGCCGAGTCTGCCGCAGGCGCCTGATCGAGGCGACGACCCTTTTCGGGCCGTTCACAGTCGCCGGCCGGGCGGCCCGGGAATGGCCGCGGCACTTCAAGAGTTGAAGCTACTATTACGTACGTAGCTGACAACGGAAGGGTGATTGCATCGTGAGCTCATTGCTCCTCGTACCGCTCGACGACATTGTCGTCTTCCCGAACATGAATGTGACCATCGCCGTCGAGGTCGCCGACGAGGAGCGCGTGCTGCTCGTCCCGCGGCACGAGGGCGAGTACGCCAAGGTGGGCACCATCGCCGAGGTCGGCGATCGCGTCCGCATGCCCGGCGGCGGCCGGGCCGTGACCCTCCAGGGGCTGTACCGCGCCGAGCTCGGCGCCGCCCACACCGACCCGCAGGGGAACCTCCGCGTCGAGGTGACCGAGCGGCCCGACGAGGAGCCGCCGAGAGTCCAGACCCGCGAGCTCGAGACCGAGTACCGCGCGACGGTCGAGGAGATCCTCGAGCTGCGCGGCGACGACGGCCGCGTGTCGTCGTTCGTCCGCGCGATCCGCAACATGGGCGAGCTCGCCGACACGAGCGCGTACGCCCCCGACCTCACCTTCGACCAGAAGATCGAGCTGCTCGAGACGATCGACGTCGTCGAGCGGCTGAAGCTCGCCCTCGCGCTTCCAGCGCGAGCGGCTCGCCGAGCAGCAGGTTCGGCGCCGGATCCGTGAGGACGTCGAGGAGGGCGCTGCCAAGCAGCAGCGCGAGTACGTGCTGCGCAAGCAGATGGAGTCGATCCGCAAGGAGCTCGGCGAGGACGACGAGTCCGTCGCCGAGGACTACCGCGGGAAGATCGCCGAGGCCGGCATGCCCGACTCCGTTCGCGAGCAGGCCGAGCGCGAGGCAGGCCGCCTCGAGCGGATGGGCGACAACTCCGCCGAGTCCTCGATGATCCGCACCTACCTCGACTGGCTCCTCGCCGTGCCGTGGTCGAAGCGCTCCGAGGAGCGGCTCGACCCCGTCCACGCGCGCGAAGTGCTCGACTCGGACCATGCAGGCCTCGAGGACGTCAAGGACCGCATCGTCGAGTACCTGGCCGTTCGCAAGCTCCGCGAGGAGCGGGGCATCGCCGAGGACAAGCGCTCCGGCGCGATCCTCACGCTGATCGGGCCTCCCGGCACCGGCAAGACCTCGGTCGGCGAGTCGATCGCCCGCGCGCTCAACCGCGAGTTCGTCCGCATGTCGCTCGGCGGCGTGCGCGACGAGGCGGAGATCCGCGGCCATCGCCGCACCTACATCGGCGCGCTGCCGGGCCGGCTCGTCCGTGCCCTGCGCGACGCCGGGACGATGAACCCGGTGATCCTCCTCGACGAGGTCGACAAGGTCGGCGCCGACTGGCGCGGAGACCCGTCGGACGCCCTCCTCGAGGTGCTCGACCCGGCGCAGAACCACTCGTTCCGCGACCACTACCTCGACGTCGAGCTCGACCTGTCCGAGGTCGTGTTCATCGCCACCGCCAACGTCGCCGACACGATCCCCGGCCCGCTGCTCGACCGGATGGAGGTCATCCGCTTCGACGGCTACACGGTCGACGAGAAGGTCGCGATCGCCCGCGGGTACCTCTGGCCGCGCCAGCGCGACCGCGCCGGCCTGCTCGAGGACGAGCTGGTCGTGACGGATGCGGAGCTGCAGACCATCGTCTCGCAGTACACCCGCGAGGCCGGCGTCCGGCAGCTCGAGCGCGAGCTCGGGAAGCTGCTGCGCAAGACGGCGACCAAGCTCGCGACCGGCAAGCTCACCGCCCCGGTCACGATCGACGAGGCCGCGCTCCGCGACGCCCTTGGCAAGCAGCGCTTCTACCAGGAGTCGGCAGAGCGCACGGCTGTCGCCGGCGTCGCGACCGGGCTCGCCGTGACCGGCACCGGCGGCGACGTGCTGTTCGTCGAGGCGACCCGCATGCAGGGTGGCGAGGGCCTGCGTCCTGACCGGTCAGCTGGGCGACGTGATGAAGGAGTCGGCGCGGATCGCGCTCTCCTACATCCACTCGCACGCCGAGGAGCTCGGCGTCGACGAGAGCGCCTTCCAGGGCTCGAGCTTCCACGTCCACGTTCCGGCCGGCGCGATCCCGAAGGACGGGCCGAGCGCAGGGATCACCATGACGACGGCGCTCACCTCGCTCCTGACCGGTCGCCCCGTCAAGCACTCGGTCGGGATGACCGGCGAGGTCACCCTGCAGGGACGCGTGCTGCCGATCGGCGGCCTCAAGCAGAAGGCCCTCGCGGCACACGCCGCCGGGCTGACCGACGTCATCATCCCCGAGCGCAACCGGGGCGACATCGACGACATCCCCGAGGACGTCCGCAACGAGCTCCGGTTCCACCCGGTGATGACCCTCGACGAGGTGCTCGAGCTCGCGCTCGAGCCCGCACCGAGGCTCCATGCGGTGTCGTAGCTGCACTCCCCTGCCCGAGGAGGTCCGCCGTGCGGCGGGCCTCCTCGAGCGGCGCTACGCCTTCTCGATCGTCGTCGCCTCGCACGAGGGCGCCGTCCGCTTCAACGAGTTCCTCCAGATGCTCGCCCCGGTGCCGCCCGCGACCCTCGCGAGCCGGCTGACCGAGCTCGAGCGAGCCGGCATCCTCGAGCGCGTGATCGTCGATGCCAGGCCCCCGCGGGCCGAGTACCACCTCACCGCGCTCGGCGCCCGTCTCGGCGCAGTGGTTGCTGCGCTCGAGGCCTTCGCCGCGACCGCGTAGGCAGCCCCGTCGCAGCTACCGGAAGCTCAAGAGGATCGGGAGATCGTGGGCGTAGTCCTGCGGCTTGAATCCCGTCGCGTAGACGACGTGCGAGCGATCGTCGGGGCTGTACACGAAGAGGACGCTCGAGTGCTCGACGTCGTACCTCGCGACGCCCTTGCGCTTCTCGAGGATCGCGGTGGGAACGCCGGCCATGTGCTCGACCTCTCCGATCTCGGGGAGTGAGCCGGTCAGGCCGACGAAGCTCGATGCGTAGTGGTTCAGCCACGAGCGGAGGACCTTCGGCTTGTCGCGCGCCGGGTCGACCGTGACGAAGACGACCGCCACCTGGTTGCGGATCCGGGCCGGCTGCCGGCTGAGCGCGTACTTGAGGTAGCTCATCGTGGCCGGGCAGGCATCCGGGCAGTGGGTGTAGCCGAAGAAGAGGTAGGTGAGCTTCCCGCGCGTCGCCTGCGCGAACGAGTAGGGCCGACCGGAGGTGTCGGTGAGCGTGAAGCTCGGCTTGGTCGGGAACGGCTCCGGCACGAGGCCCCTGAGCGTGGTCGCAGGCGGAGCTGCGGTCGTCGTGGGCGGCTGTGCGGCGCGCCTGGCGGATCCACATCCTGCGAGGAGCGCGATGAGCATGACCGACACTGCCGCCTTCCCGCGCCTCATCGCGCGTAAGGGTACAGCGGGACTCCGGATCGGGGGTCGACGACCGCCGGCTCGGGCTCGAATCACTCGTTCGAGCGATCACGAGGATCGACCGACGGCCGATGTGGGCAGCATGGCCGGTCGTCTCGCGCCGCTCGCCTGCGTGCTCGCGTCGCTCGCGTCGGCGGCGGTCGTCGTCCCGCTGGTCGCGTCGGCGAAGGGAACGCAGTCGTCGTCGGCTCAAGCCGTGGATCTCGGGGTGCTCCAGCAGTTGAACCAGGTCCGTGTCGCGCACGATCTGGCCCCGCTGGGGCTCAGCACGAGCCTGAACGCGGCGGCGTTGCAACACTCGCGGGAGATGCTCTCGAACGGCTATTTCGCCCACGACTCCGCGGACGGCCAGCCGTTCTGGAAGCGGATCGCGAGTTTCTATCCCTGGCGGCGCGACGGCTACTGGTCGGTCGGGGAGAACCTGTACTGGACGTCGGGCCGCGCGACGGCCTCGAGCAGCATGAGGGCATGGATGGCGAGCCCGGAGCACCGCGCGAACATCCTCAATCCCGCCTGGCGCCAGATCGGCATCGCCACGGTCAGCTCCCCCGACGCTCCAGGCACCTACGCCGACCGTACCGCCACCGTGATCACCACCGACTTCGGCGTCAGGCGCTAGCGCGCCTTCAAACCCGGTTGGGATGCCGGCTCTGCCGGCGTCCCAACTCACGAGCGAAGCGGACCCGAGCACCACCCCGAGCCAAGCCAGGCATCCCGAACCCTCGTAAGGGAAAGGGGGCTCGTGGGGGAAGACCGCCGAATTAACACACCGAGCCGGTGGCGCTTTCGTCCGCCGCTTCCGTTGACCGTCCGCGCCCAGCCTTGCGGCCGTCCGCGTCGAGCCCCCGGAAGCAGCTTCACCCTACTCGCGCTCCGTGCTCGGTGCAGGCGGCACACTAGGGCGTCGCAGCTCGCCCGGCAAGAGCGCCTGCGAGCGCTTTCGTGCTCGGAGCGGGAAAATCTCTCCGGCTCTCGGGAAGGCCGGTTCTCAGGAAGGCTGGGGGAAATCCCCAACGTCTCTCCCGGGGTCTCTTACCTTGGTCTAAGCTCCGGCCCGCACGATTTGCGGTTCAAAGCGCTCGATCGGTGGAAACTGATCGGTGGGAAGGAGTCAAGGAATGCTTCGGATCTGTGCGCATCAGGACTGCACGACGCTCACTCTCGGGACGCTCTGCGTTGCCCACGAGCCTCCCTCCGAAGCACGGAGGTGGCCGAGAGGCCGTCCGTACTCGAAGCGCGAGCGGCGACTCCCGCCGGGCGTAGCGCCGTTCGTGACGACGGACGATGAGCCGGCCCCGGCCCGCGCCGTATCCTTCGGAGGTGGCGTGGCGTCGTAGAACCGTGGCTGCGGGCGCTCTCGCGGCGGCGGCAGTAGCTGTCACGGGCGCGGCAGGGGCTTCGAGCACGGTCGGCCCGGTCGCGACGTCCGGGCCGACGGTGATCGGGACCGCCGCCGCGGGGAAGCTCCTGACGGGGCTGAGCGGTACCTGGGCCGGGTTGAGCACCATCACCTACCGCTTCCAGTGGTACCGATGCAATGCCGCCGGCGCGAAGTGCCTGTCGGTGCACGGCGCAACCTCGCCGAGCTTTCAGCTGGGCAACCGCGATGTCGGACAGACGGTCGGGCTCGGGGTGCGGGCGACCGACTCCAGCGGCACCGCGGCGGCGTACTCGAGCCTGATCGGCCCGATCGCGTCGCGGCGCCCGCTGCTCGAGGCCACCGCGCAACCGGTCGTCGCCGGCGCTCCGGTGCAGGGGAAGACGGTGCAGGTGACCACGGGCACGTGGAGCCCCGTGCCGACGAACCTCGCGTACCGCTGGGAGCGCTGCAACGCGAACGGCCGAAGCTGCGCGGCGATCCCGAACGCGACGGGAACGTCGTATGCGATCACCCGGGCAGACGTCGGCCATTCGCTCCTCGCCGTCGTGCAGGCGTCGAACGGCTCGACGATTCAGAACGCGTTCAGCACCGCGACGCCGGCAGTCGTCCCCGCCTCGGTCAAGGGCCCCACCCGGTCGATCGGGCCCGTCGTCGGCGGATTCGCAGGTGTCGGTCAGCAGCTCGTCGCGACCGCAGGGATCTGGTCGGGCGTCGGCCCGACGACGTTCTCCTACCGCTGGTACCGCTGCGACGCGAACGGAGGCCACTGCACGCTCGTCCAGAGCTCCACCTCGAACCTGTACACGACGGTCGCGAAGGACTCCGGGGCGACGATCGCCCTCACGGTCAAGGCCACAGACGCGGTGGGCTCCGCGACCGCATACGCGAGCCTCGTGGGGCCGGTGGAGGAAGCCGGCGCGGTCCTCTCGCCGACGAGCGCACCCACGATCTCGGGGACGGCGCGCGTCGGCGGGACGTTGAGCGTCGGATCCGGCACGTGGTCGCCCCAACCGACGGCATACGCGACGACGTGGCTTCGCTGCAACGCGAACGGCCGCCTGTGCACCCCGATCCCCGGAGCGACGCGGGCGACGTACAGGCCGGCGGCTACGGATGTCGGCCATGCGATCGTCGCCGCGGTGACTGCCAGGGCGGGCACGGAGTCGCAGGCGGCACTGACGGCTGCGACCGCGCCGATCACCTGACCCCCGTGACCCCGGGAAGCTCCGTGACCCGGGAGGGCCCGCCGCACTCGGCCCGCCTCGCGCTGACGGCGCTCTGTGCGGTCCTGTTCCTGACGTTCCTCGACAACACGATCGTGAGCGTCGCGCTCGCCGATATGCAGAAGTCGCTCAGGACGGGCGTCTCGAGCCTCCAGTGGATCGTCGACGGCTACATGCTCGCGTTCGCCGGCCTGATGCTGATCGGCGGGACGCTGGGGGACATCCTCGGTCGTAAGAGGATCATGCTCGGAGGGGTAGCGCTCTTCTGCGCCGGCTCGCTCGTCGGTGCGCTCGCTGACCACTCGGGGATGCTGATCGCGGGACGGGTGGTGATGGGCGTCGGCGCCGCTGCGTGCGAGCCGGGAACGCTCTCCCTGATCCGGCAGATCTACCCGGACCATCGCCGCCGCGCGCGCGCCCTCGGCGTGTGGACCTCCGTGTCCGGCGTCTCGCTCGCAGTCGGGCCCGTGCTCGGCGGCATCCTCGTCGCGGTCTGGGGCTGGCGGGGGATCTTCTGGTTCAACGTCGCCTTCGGCCTCGTCGCCCTGGCTGCGGCGGCGTGGACGCTCCCCGAGAGCTCCGACCCGCAGGGCCGGAAGCTCGACCTGCCGGGCCTCGCGCTCGGGGTCGTCGCGGTCTCGGCACTCACCTTCGCCGTGATCGAGGGCGAGAACGCGGGCTTCTCGAAGTGGTGGATCGTGCTGCTCTTCGTCCTCGCTGCCGTGAGCGCGGTCGGGTTCGTGCTCGTCGAGCGGCGGTCGGGCGACCCGGTCGTACGGCTCGAGTACTTCAAGATCCCTGCCTATTCGAGCGCGAACGCGGTCGCCTTCGCCACGAGCTTCGGCCTGTTTGCCGTGTTCTTCTTCACGGCGTTGTACCTCCAGATCGTGGCGAAGTTCTCGGGCGGGAAGATCGCGCTCCAGTTCGTGGCGATGGCGGTCGCGATGGTCGTCGCGGGTCAGGTCGCGGGCGCATGGACGGCGGCCAGGGGGCCGCGCGGGCCGATGGCGGTCGGCTGCCTGCTCTCCGGCGGCGGGATGTTCGTCGTGGACGCGGTGCTCTCGCCGACCGTCGAGCTCTGGGAGCTCTCCGCGGCCCTCGCCGTGGTCGGGCTCGGCCTCGGTCTCGCGCTTCAGGCCGTGACGGCATCCGTGCTCGCGATCGTGCCGGCCGAGCGGTCCGGGATGGCCGCCTCGACGGTCAACACGAGTCGCCAGCTGGGTGGCGTTCTCGCGGTCGCGATCCTCGGCGCCGTGATCAACGGGAGGCTCGTGAGCGATCTGACCGCGCACCTCGGCGGGCTCGGCGTGAGCCAGGAGCTGCAGCGGCTCGTCCTCGACGCCGTCACCCACGGAGGGCTGCCCGCGAACGCGACTCTCGCGATCCTCGCGAACCCCGTCGTTGCCGCCGAGGCGCTGACGAATCCCGGGATCCTCGACAAGATCCTGAACGCGGCCGAGGCCTCGTTCGGGAACGCCCTGCACGTCGGGCTGACGGTCGCGGCGATCACGCTCCTCGCCGGCGCTGCCGCCTCCGTGTTCGGCTCGCGCGGGTTTCCGAGGCTGGACGGCTAGAGGCCGGCAGCCATGCGCCGAACCGCCTCCTCGAGCAGCGCGCCCGACGTACCGAAGTTGAGTCGCGCGTAGCCCTTGCCGGGCTCGCCGAACGCGGGCCCGGGGCTGAGAGCGACGCGCCCGCGCTCGAGGAACGCCTCGGCCGGGTCGTCGCCGAGCCCGAGCGCGCGGCAGTCGAGCCACGCCAGGTAGCCCGCCTGCGGCGGGAGATAGCCAACCGCCGGGAGATACTCCCCGAGCAGTTCCGCGAGGAGCGCCCGGTTCCGGTCCAGGTGGCCGACGAGCGCATCGAGCCACTCGCCGCCGTGCTCGAACGCGGCGATGGACGCGAGCACGCCCAGATGCCCTGCGTGAAACGGCAGGCTCGCTGGAAGCTTCTCGGTGAGCTGCTCGTGCATCTCGGCCGAGGCCGTCACGACGACGGCGCACTTCAGGCCGGCCAGGTTGAACGCCTTGGATGCCGAGGTCACCGTGACGCCCGAGGCGACCGCGGCCTCTCCGAGCGAGAGATACGGGACGTGCGTCGTCCCGGGCATCGTCATCGGCGCGTGGACCTCGTCGGAGAGCACGAGCACGCCGTAGCGCTCGGCGAGACGTGCGACCTCCTCGAGCTCTTCGCGTGCGAATGTCGTGCCTGTGGGGTTGTGCGGCTGGCTCATGAGATATGCCCCTGCGCCCGCGGCAAACGCCTGCTCGAGACCGTCGAGGTCGAGCCCCCACCCGCCCGCCGTCGGAGCCAGCGGCACCTCGACGACCACCTTCCCCACCTCACGGACGATCAGGAAGAACGGCGGGTACGCCGGTGGGTTCACGACGACCGCGGCACCCGGCTCGGTGAGGGCCCGGAGGAGCTCGGCGACCCCCGACATCACGTCTGCGACCAGCCGAACCTGCGCCGCGTCGACCTCCCAGCCGAAGCGGGCGCTCGCGAAGCCGGCAAAGGCGCCGCCGAGCCTCCCCGATTCGGCATAGCCCGTGTCGTCGCGGGACACGGCGGCGAGCAGCGCCTCGCGAACCGGGAGGGCGAGGGCGAAGTCCGTCTCGGCGACCCACGCAGGCAGGACGTCCGGCGGGTACTTCGTCCACTTCGCGCTTCGCCGAAGCCGCAGGAGCTCGAGCGAGACGTCGTCGAACGGGTCGACGTCGACGACCAGGAGGTCCCTAGACACGGGCGGTGATGGTGATGCCTCCGCGCGCCTTCTGCTCGAGCTCCACCCGGACCGCGTCCGGGGCCAGCTCGAGTGCCTCGGCGACGTCGTCGCGGATGCGGACGGCGAGGGCCTCGCAGAACACGCCTTGATCTCTGAACGAGTTGAGGTAGAGCTTCAACGACTTCGACTCCAGGCAGAGCGGCCCGGGCCGGTAGCCGATCGTGACCCGGTAGAGGTCGGGCTGGCCCGTGATCGGGCAGACCGCGGTCAGCTCGTCGCTCGAGAGCTCGACCTCGGCCACGCCCGGGCTCGGGAAGCTCTCGAGCCCGGCGTAGTGATCGCTCCCGGCGTGGCCGAGCGCCACGAACTCCGAGCTACGGGACGATGCCGACACGCCACTAGAGTAATCGCGACGCGCAGTGGTACCTTTGACGTGATGAGCACGCGCGGCTACTCGCTTCCTGCCACGGCGATCTGCCCGGGGTGCGGGACGATGGTCACACTCCCGCCCGAGCCGATCTATGCGGATTCGCCGCCGGCGATCTGTGCGACCTGCGACACCGAGGTTCCCGATTACCGCCGGGAGTCCTTCGCGTGTCCGCCGACGCTCCCCACCTCGGCGCCTGCGTCCTCGATCTCGCCGACTCCAACGCCACTCACGACGAACCTGCAGATGGATCGAAAGCTCTCACGCGGCAACCTCTTCCGGTCTCTCGGCGGCCTCCTGGCCGAGCGGGCGGAGGATGCAGTCGAGACGGCCAAGTCGCGCTTCACCGAAGACTTGCCCGACTAGCGCGCGAGAGACTCGAGCGTGCCTGGCGCGAGCGGCTCGGCGGCGGCGATCAGCGCGGTCGCGGCGTCGACTTTCCCCCAGGTGTCGACGAGCAGGAAGCCGCGGGGCAGCGCGCGATCGTCGAGGTAGGCGACGACGCCCTTCCGGAACGGCTCGCTCCACTCCGCGACCGTCTGCTTCCGGGAGTCGACCTCGCCGACCGCCTCGTACCCGAGCTCGAAGAGGTCGGAGTAGAAGAACGGCAGGTGGTGGTAGGGCTCGTCGGCTCCGGCCATGTTCGCGCCCACGGCGCGCCCGTGGCTGTTGGCCTGGTCCTCGTGCTCGACCCGGATGTCCGTCCCGAGCGCCTGCGCGGGGAAGCGGGCGACGTCACCGGCCGCATAGACATCGCCGGTGTCACCCGCCCCGCCGTACTCGTCGACGACGATTCCGTCCGAGACCGCGAGGCCCGCCGCCTCGGCGAGGTCCGTTCGAGGGATGATTCCAAGCCCGGCGACGACGGCGTCGGCCTCGAGCGTGGTGCCGCTCTCGAGCCGGACGCTGAAGCGCTCGCCTGCCGACTCGACGGCCGCCACCCGCTCTCGGGCGAGCACCTCGACGCCGTGACCGCGGTAGAGATCGTCGACCGACCCGGCCATGTCGCCGGGGAAGAGGCGCGCCCCGATTCCCTCCTCGGGGAAGACAAGGCGGACCGCGCAGCCGACCTGGTTGAGGGCAGCCGCGAGCTCGGAGCCGATGAAGCCGCCGCCGAGCACCACGAACTCGGCGTGACGATCGGCGAGCGCGCGCAGTCGACGGTAGTCCGGGAGTCGGCGGAAATAGACGATGCCGTCGCTCGAGTCGCCCGGAAGCCGTCGCGGCGTGCCGCCCGTCGCGAGGAGCAGGCGCTCGTAGCGGTGGGTCTCTCCCGCATCGTCGGTGACGGTTCGAGCGGTCCGGTCGAGGCCGACAGCGCGACGGCCGAGAGCAAGGTCGACGCCGAGGTCGGCCGTGCCGCGCCAGATCGACGCCTCGTCCTTCCCCTGCCAGAGCGCTTTCGAGAGCGGGGGACGGCTGTAGGGCGGATCGGGCTCCTCACCGATCAGCCCGATCGAGCCGTCCGGGTCGTGATCGCGGATCCCCCGGCAGGCGGCATCGCCGGTCATTCCGCCCCCTACGATCAGGTACCGGTAGTCGGTCACGGGCGAAGAGTAGTGCCTACAGCCCGGCCTGGAATGTGCCGAAAACGTGAACGATGCTCGCGACGCGCAGAGAGCGGATCGCGTGATGGAGACCGGGAAGCTCTCCCACCTTCGTCCTGGCGCACGTCGCGCCGATCGCGGATGCCGAAGGCGCCGTCGTGGGCTGGATCGGCTGCTGTCTCGACCTGGCCCCTCGTCCCAACGGAGCACCCGAGAGCGACGAGAACGAGCGGTTCCGGGTCGCGTTCGACAACGCCCCGATCGGCATGGGCCTCGTGCGCCCGACGGCAGCTGGCTTCAGGTCAACGCGGCGTTCTGCCGCCTCCTCGGCTACACGGAGGAGGAGCTGCTGGCGCTCCCGCTCGGCGACCTCACGGTGCCCGGCGACGCGACGGTGCGGGTCGACGAGTCGGAGGAGACGCGGAGCGAGGCCCGCTACCTGCGCGCCGACGGCACGCCGCTCTGGGTGGCCGTCAGCACGACGCTCGTGCGGGGAGCCGACAGGCGGCCTCTCTACTACGTCCTTCAGGTCGAGGACATCGGCGACCACAAGCAGACCGAGCGCGAGCTCCGGCGCCTCGCCGACCACGACTCGCTCACGGGACTCCTCAACCGGCGCGGCTTCATGGAGGGGCTACGCCGGGAGCTTCGGCGGATGGAGCGGAAGGGCGAGTACGGGGCGCTCGTCCTGCTCGATCTCGACAACTTCAAGACAGTGAACGACACCGCGGGACACCTCGCCGGCGACCAGGTACTCCGCGCCACCGCCGAGGTGCTCCGGCGGCGCCTCCGAGCCACTGACGTGATCGGCCGTCTGGGCGGCGACGAGTTCGCCGCGCTCGTGCTCAACGTGACTCCGCGCCAGGCAAGCGAGATCGCGACGGAGACCGCCGAGACCCTCCGCTCGATGAGGGTGACCGCCGGCGACGTCATGGTCGAGGTTGCCGCGAGCATCGGCGTGGTCGCAATCGACGAGATGCGCTACGAGAACGAGGACGAGCTCCTGGCCGCCGCCGACCGTGCGATGTACCGCGTGAAGAGCCTCCGGCGCGATGGCTAGACGCGCATCGACGGCCGGGCCGTCCGGCAGGGTCAGGCCGCGAGGGGAAAGCCGGGTGTGGAGAACGAGCGCTCGTCGGCGAGAATACGAACGTCTCGTAGGGGCGCCGCGTCGCCGACCACGGCCCTCCGAGCTCGCCCATCGCGAACGCCGCGGTCGCATACGCGTCGGCGGTGGCGAGCTCCGGCCCGGCGATCGAGACCGAGAGAAGCCCGGACGGCGGGCGGCCCGTGTGCGGGTCGACGATGTGCTCACCGCGGAGGTAGGTGCCGGATGTGGCGAGGGCCAGGTCGTTCGCCTCCACCACCGCGGCGATGCGGTCGTGCAGCACGGGGTGCTGGATCCCGGTCCGCCAGTGCGGGTCGGGGAGCGCCGCGCCGCGCATGCGAATGTCGCCGCCCGCGTTGATCGAGTAGTTCACGAGCCCGTGCCCCTCGAGGAGCTCAGCGCCGCGGTCGACCGACCAGCCCTTCACGAGCCCGGACGGGTCGACCTGGAGCAGCGAGGCGTACCGGGCGTCGAAGAAGCCGTCGGTCTCCTCGCGGAGCTCGTCGCAACGGGCGAGTACCCACCGCACGTCCGGATGGCAGTCCCTGATGTGGAGCTCGCCGCGGTTGAGCCGGCTGATCTCGCTCCCCTCCTTGTAGGTGCTGAACCGCTCGTCCACCTCGCGGAACCAGTCGAAGAGCTCCTCGAGCACCTCTGCCTCGCACTCGTCGCGCACGTCGGCGAGGATCGGCATGCCCATGATCTGCTCGACGCGGCGCATGCCCGGCAGCCCGCTCACGGGCCGCGGCTACGGGGCGAGGGCCTTGGCGAGCGCCGCCTGGAGCGAGTCCCGCCAGGAGACCGTCGTGTGCGTCGCGCCCGAGATGTTCACGAGCTTCGAGCCCGACGAGGCCTGCAGCTGCAAGGTCTCCTGCTGGAGGAGCGGCAGCGCCTGCGCGTTGATGTACTTCGACTTCGACGTGTGATCCGGGTAGATCGGCCAGCTCACGTCGGCGATCTTGATCGACACCTGCTGCTTGCCGTTCGCACCCGTCACCTCGGTCTTCACGACCTTGAGCTGGAGCTGGATGAAGCCCGACGGAGCGCCGCCGCACAAGGCCCCGGAGCCAGACCCACTGGCTGAGAGATCGACTCGGTCATCGTGGAGCGTCCGCCCGGGCCGCGAGCGCCTGAGAGACAGGGAAGCATAGTCTCCCCCCGGCGCCAAGAGCCTCGAACCGCGAAGATGCGCGAATGAACGACCCGGTGCGCTCCGACGGCCCCTACGGCCCCCTGCGGCGGGACGTCCGCCTGCTCGGCTCGCTGCTCGGCCGCGTGCTCGTCGAGCAGGAAGGCGAGGAGTTCCTCGCCGCGGAGGAGCGCGTGCGGGCAAGCGCGCGCCGGTCGCGAGAGGAGAGCGACCCCTCCGCATGTCCGCGAGGCGGTCCGCGAGCTCTCGCCGGAGGTGCAGGAGCGGATGCTGCGCGCCTTCGGCGCTCTACTTCCAGCTCGCGAACACCGCCGAGCAGCACCATCGGATCCGCCGCCGGCGCGAGGTCTCCGGAGAGGACCGGGCCCCGCGCGAGTCGCTCGCAGAGGCATTCGACCGGCTCGAGGCGGTCCCGCCCGGCGAGCTCGAGCGCCGCCTCGGCCAGGTCTCGCTGCAGCTCGTCCTCACGGCCCACCCGACCGAGGCGACGAGGCGGACGCTCCTCCGGCGCTCACGTCCGGATCGCGGGGCTGCTCGCGCGCATGGACGACCCCGACCTGACGCCGGCGGAGCGCGCCGAGCTCGAAGAGCAGCTCGCCGAGGAGATCACGATCCTCTGGCAGACCGACGAGGTGCGGCACGACCGGCCGCGGGTCGGCGACGAGATCCGGCACGGGCTCTGGTTCTTCGAGGAGAGCCTGTTCGACGCGGGCGAGCGCCTCCTGCGCGAGTACCGCCGCTACCAGCCGGGCGCGCCGCCGCCGTTCTCGTTCGGCACCTGGATCGGCGGCGACCTCGACGGGAACCCGGCGATCGGCCGGGAGACCATCCTCTCGGCGCTCGAGCGTGCCCGGGAGTCCGTGCTCGCCCGGTACCGCGACGACGTCCGCGCCCTCTCGGTCGCGCTCTCGTCGAGCCGCTCGCTCGTCGACGTGTCGGACGAGCTCGAGGAGTCGATCGCGCGCGACGTGCGAGGAATGCAGCCGGCTATCGCGACGACCGGGTCTGGATGATGTCGACGGAGAGCTACCGGCAGAAGCTCTCCTACATCTGGTGGCGGCTCGAGCAACGACGGGTACGACTCGCCCGGACGGGCTTCGCGGCCGATCTCGCGGTGATCCGGCGCAGCCTCGAGGCGAACCGCGGCGCTCGGATGGCCGACGGGCCGCTCGCGGCGCTGGAGCGCCGCGTCGAGCTGTTCGGCTTCCACCTCGCGAAGCTCGACGTGCGCCTCCACTCGAGCGAGGTGCGCGCGCCGACCGAGCGCACGCGGGACGTCTTCGAGGCGGTCGCGGCGGCGCGCGCCCGGCACGGCGACCGCGGCGCTCGACACGGTGATCGTCTCGGCGACCACGAGCCCAGCCGACGTCCTCGCGCGTGCTCGACCTGACCGCCGAGCCCGTCGCGGTCGTGCCGCTCTTCGAGACCGATCGCCGATCTCGAGGCGGCGGACACGACCGTGCGCGAGCTTCTCGCCGACGAGCGCTACGGCGCCGCGCGTCGCCGAGCGCGGCAACCGGCTCGAGGTGATGGTCGGCTACTCGGACTCCGGCAAGGACGGCGGCTACCTCGCCGCCCAGTGGGCGATCTACCGCGCGCAGGAGGCGCTCGCCGAGGTCGCCGCGCGAGGCCGGCATCGAGCTGACGATCTTCCACGGCCGCGGCGGCAGCGCCGGCCGAGGCGGCGGGCCGACCCACGCGGCGATCCTCGGCCAGGCGCCCGGGCCACCCGCCGGGCAGGCTCAAGCTGACCGAGCAGGGCGAGACGATCTCGATCAAGTACGGCCTGCCCGGCGATCGCCTACCGCAACCTCGAGGCGGCGCTCGTCGGGCACGGTGCTGAGCGCGTTCCCGGAGATCGTCGGGCCGGGTGCCGGGCCCGCGCGAGCGCGAGCTCCTCGACCGGCTCGCCGGCCTGTCCGAGCGCGAAGTACCGCGTCGCTCGTCTGGGAGACGCCGACGGGTTCGTCGACTTCTTCCGCGCCTTCACCCCGGTCGACGAGCTCGAGCTGCTCGCGATCGGCTCGCGCCCGGCCCGGCGGCCCGACGGCGTCGACTACCTCGGCTCGCTGCGGGCGATCCCCTGGATCTTCGGCTGGACGCAGAACCGGACGCTCCTGCCGGCCTGGTACGGCTGCGGGACCGCGTTCGCCGCCGCCGACATCGGCGAGCTGCGCGCGGCTCTACGCCGAGCTCCCGTTCTTCCGCTCGCTCATCGACAACCTCGAGATGACGCTGGCCAAGTCGAGCCTCGAGGTCGCGCGCGAGTACCTCGAGCTCGTCCCGGCCGAGCTCGGCGCCGAGCGCGTTCTTCGAGGACATCGCCGCGGAGCACGAGCGCGCACGGTCGAGGCGGTGCTCGCGATCGTCGGCGAGGAGCGCGCTGCTCGAGCGCAGCCCCGTCGTCCGCCGCTCGATCGGGATCCGGAACCCCTACGTCGACCCGATGAACGCGATCCAGGTCGAGCTGCTCCGCCGCTACCGCGCCGGCGACGAGAGCGCGCGGCTGCCGCTCGGCCGCTCGATCGCCGGGATCGCAGCGGCGCTCCGCAACACGGGCTAGGAGCCCGGCGTCGCGTCGACCGTGGCGCTTGCCGCGGAGCGAGCGGAAACCGCGAGAATGCGCAGATGGCCGATGCTGCGACAGCGAGCTGGAGGCCGCGGTCGAGAGCCTTCCGAGCGCCGATGAGATCTACAGCCGGGCTCCGGGTGAGAATTTCTCGGTCGCCTCGATCGTCCTCGGCCGGGAGAACACGACGCCATCTGATCGCGATCTACGGCTACGCCCGCCTCGTCGACCAGATCGGCGACGCCGTGCGCGGGCGACCGCCTCGCCGCGCTCGACGTGTTCGAGGCCGATCTCGCACCGGATCTTCGCCGGCGACGATCCCGTCCACCCGGTCCTCCGCCGGCTCGCGCCCGACCGTGCACGAGCTCGACCTTCCGCGCGGCCCGTTCGACCGGCTGATCGAGGCAAACCGTCGCGACCAGGAGATCGCCGAGTACCGAGACTTCGACGAGCTCGTCGGCCTACTGCGACCTCTCGGCGAACCCGGTCGGCGAGCTCGTCCTCCATGTCTTCGGCGCGGCGACACCCGACCGGATCGCGCTCTCCGACAAGATCTGCACGGCGCTGCAGCTCGCCGAGCACTGGCAGGACGTCGCCGAGGACCGCGCCGCCGGGCGCATCTACCTCCCGGCCGAGGACCTCGATCGCTTCGGCGTCGTCGCTGCCGACCTCGACGCGCCGGTCGACCGGCCCGAAGGTGCGCGAGCTGATGGCGTTCGAGGTCGCGCGGGCCCGGGCGCTCCTCGACGAGGGCGCCCCGCTCGTCGGCCGCCTCGACGGCCGGGCGCGGATCGCCGTCGCCGGCTACGTCGGCGGCGGCCGCGCCGCCCTCGACGCGATCGACGCCTGCCGGCTACGACGTCCTCGCGGGAGCCCCGAAGGCCGACCGCCGACGGCGCGCGCTCTCCACCCTCGTCGACCTACGCTCGCAGGCGCTGACGATGACGCCGTCGACCTCGCCTACGAGCACTGCCGCCGCATCGCCCGGGACGCCGGGCTCGAGCTTCTACTCCGGCATGCGGCTGCTGCCGCCGGACCGGCGCAACGCGCTCTTCGCCGTCTACGCGCTCGCCCGGCGGATCGACGACGTCGCCGACGGCGACCGGCGCCGCCGAGGACAAGCTCGCCGAGCTCGCAGACGATCCGGGCGGGGCTCGAGCGCCTAGACGAGGCCGATGGACCCGGTGCTCGTCGCCCTCGCCGACGCCGTCGGCGCGCTTCCCCATCCCCGTCGCCGCCTTCGGCGAGCTCGTCGACGGCGCCGAGATGGACGTCCGCGGCGCCGAGTACGCGACCTTCGCCGAGCTCGAGCGCGTACTGCCGGTGCGTCGCCGGGCTCGATCGGCCGGCTGTCGCTCGGCGTCTTCGACTGCTCCGACCGCGGGCGCGGCCGCGCCGCTCGCCGACGAGCTCGGGGTCGCGCTCCAGATCGGGAACATCCTCCGCGACGTGAGCGAGGACGCCGCGAACGGACGCGTCTATCTGCCGCGCGAGGACCTCGAGCGGTTCGGCTGCGAGGCCGGAGACGGCCACGTTCGAGGGCCCGATCGAGCTCGTGATCGCGTTCGAGGCCGAGCGCGGGCTCGGACGGCTGCGTGCGGGCCTCGACCTCGTGCCGCTGCTCGACCGCCGCAGCGCGCTCGTGCGTCCTCGCGATGGCCGGGCAAGTACCGCCGCCTGCTCGAGCGGATCGCCGCCGAGCCGTCGCTCGTCCTCCGCGGCCGGCTCTCGCTCCGCCCCTGGGAGAAGGGCCTCGTCCTCGCCCGCAGCCTCGCCGGAGCCGGGGCGTGAACGGTGGCGGTCGTCGGCGGCGGCCTCGCCGGCCTCGCGGCGGCGCTCGCCTGCGCCGACGGCGGCGCCGAGGTCGTCGCTCTACGAGGCGCGCTCGCGGCTCGGCGGCGCGACGTTCTCGTTCGAGCGAAACGGCCTCGAGCTCGACAACGGCCAGCACGTCGCGCTCCGCTGCTGCACCGAGTACCTCGGCTTCCTCCGGCGGATCGGGACGGACCACCTCCTGCCGCTCCAGGGGCGCCTGCGTGTCCCCGTCCTCCGCGAAGGACGAGCCGGCGGCATCGATCTCGCGAACCGGCCTGCCGCCCGCCACTCCACCTCGCCGCGAGCCTGCTGCGCTACGAGCCGCTCGGCTTCGGCGAGCGGCTCGCCGCCGCCCGCGCGGCGACGCAGCTCGGCAAGCTCGACCCGGCCGACCCGGCGCTCGACGACCAGACCTTCGCCTCGTGGCTGCGCGCGCACGGCCAGTCGCAGAACGCGATCGACTCGCTCTGGAACCTGATCGCCCTGCCGACGCTCAACCTGCCGGCCGAGGACGCGTCGCTCGCCGTCGCGGCGAAGGTCTTCCGCGACGGCCTCCTCGACGAGGCCGACGCGTCGCGACATCGGCGTCCCGGCGGTGCCGTTCCGGCTCCTCCACGCCGAGCCGGCGGCGGCGGCGATCGAGGCCGCAGGCGGACGCGTCCACATGTCCGCTCCCGTCCGGTCGGTGAGCCGCGGAGCGCCGGCTGACGCTCGACGCGGGCACCGACGACGCCGACGCCGTCATCCTCGCCGTCCCGCACGAGGCCGTCGCCGAGGTCGCTCCGCCGGGCGCCGTCGATGCGAGGCGCTCGCGGGCTCGGGACGAGCCCGATCGTGAACATCCACGTCCACTACGACCGGCGTGTCCTCGACGAGCCGCTCGCAGCCGCGCTCGGCTCGCCGGTGCAGTGGATCTTCGACCGCACCGAGGCCTCGGGAGCGCGCACGGGCCAGCTCGTCGCGATCTCGCTCTCGCACGCCGTCGACGAGATCGGGGCGTCGGTCGCCGAGCTCCGGAGCCGCTACCTGCCGGCGCTCGAGCGGCTGCTGCCGGCCGCCGCGGAGCGCGACGGTTCTCGACTCTCGCGGTCACCCATGAGCCCCGGGCGACGTTCCGCGCCGTGCCCGGGCACCGCGAAGCTCCGGCCCGGGGCGCGAACCGCCGTGCCGGGTGTCTACCTCGCCGGCTCCTGGACGGACACCGGCTGGCCGGCGACGATGGAGAGCGCAGTCAGGAGCGGGCTCGCAGCGGCGAGGCTCGCCCTCTCCGAGGCACCTGCCCTCGACGGGATCGAGGAGCCGGCCGCGTGACCGTCACCGCCGACCGCCGGATCGACGCCGCGCACGAGACGCCTCGATCGCGCCACCCGGCACCTGCTCGGGCTGCAGCACGAGCAGGGCTGGTGGAAGGGCGAGCTCGAGACGAACGTGACCATCGACGCCGAGGATCTCTTCCTGCGCCACTACCTGGGCATCCTCGAGCCTCGCCAGGCGGCTGCGACCGCGACCTGGATCCGAAGCCGCCAGCGCCCCGACGGCTCGTGGGCGACCTACTTCGGCGGGCCCGGCGATCTCTCCACCTCGGTCGAGGCGTACGTCGCTCTGCGCCTCGCCGGCGACCCGCCGGACGCCGCCCACATGAGGAGCGCCGCGGCGTTCGTGCGCGAGGCCGGCGGCGTCGCCGGCTCGCGGGTCTTCACCCGCATGTGGCTGTCCCTGCTCGCGCTCTGGTCGTGGGACGAGGTGCCGACGCTGCCGCCGGAGCAGATCCTCCTCCCGGTGCGGGCGCCGCTCTCGATCTACTCCTTCGGCTGCTGGGCGCGGCAGACGATCGTGGCGCTCTCGATCGTGACGGCGCTCCGTCCCTCACGGGCGGTCCCGTTCACGCTCGACGAGCTGCGCGGGGCGGCGCTTGCCGCCTGCGCCGGCGACCGACGCCTGGGGCCGGGCCTTCCTCCTGCTCGACCGTGCGTGCCATGCCTACAACCGCCGCCCGGTCGGGGCCGTGCGGCGGCGGGCGCTTCGCACCGCCGAGCGCTGGGTGGTCGACGCGTCAGGAACGCGACGGCTCCTGGGGAGGGATCCAGCCGCCGTGGGTCTGGTCGATCGTCGCCCTCCATGCGCTCGGCTACGAGCGCGACCACCCCGTCCTCGAGCGCGCACTCGCGGGCCTCGACGCCTTCACGATCGACGACGAGGAGGGCCGGCGGGTCGAGGCCTGCCAGTCGCCGGTCTGGGATACGGCACTCGTCGGTGATCGCGCTCCTCGACGCGGGAATCCCGGCCTCCGACCCGGCGGTCGTGCGCGCGTGCGAGTGGCTCGTGGCGCAGGAGGGCTCGACCCGCGGCGACTGGGCGGTCCGCCGGCCGGAGCTCACGACCGGCGGCTTCCCGTTCGAGTTCGCGAACGAGAACTACCCGGACGTCGACGACACCGCCGTCGTCGTGCTCGCGCTCCGGCGCGCCGGTCACGACCCGACCGGGGCAGCCGGCCGCGGGCTCCAGTGGATGCTCGGGATGCAGAGCCGCTCGGGCGGGTTCGGGGCGTTCGACGTCGACAACGAGAGCAGCCTGTGCGCTCGGCTCGCGTTCTGCGACTTCGGCGCGGTCACCGATCCGCCGAGCTCGGACGTGACGGCGCACGTCCTCGAGACGCTCGCGCACGAGGGCCGCGCCGGGGAGCAGGCCGCGGTGCGGGCGCTCGGGTGGCTGCTCGCCCAGCAGGAGCGCGACGGATCCTGGTTCGGCCGTTGGGGCGCCAACTACCTCTACGGGACCGGCTCGGCCCTCCCCGCCCTCGCCGCCTGCGGCCTCGGCGGGCACGAGAGCGCGCGCGCCGCGGTGCGATGGCTCGAGCGCGTGCAGAATCCAGGCGGTGGGTTCGGCGAGGATCTCCGGTCGTACCGCGACCGCTCCTGGAGCGGGCGCGGTACCTCGACGGCGTCCCAGACGGCGTGGGCGCTGCTCGGGCTGCACGCCGCCGGCGAAGGCGGCGGGGTGACTGCCCAGGGGGCGGTGCAGTGGCTCGTCGAGACGCAGCGCGCCGACGGCGGCTGGGACGAGCAGCACTTCACCGGCACCGGCTTCCCCGGCGACTTCTACCTCAACTACCACCTCTACCGGGACGTGTTCCCGGTGATGGCGCTCGGCCGCGTCCTGGGACCGCGCGGATGACCGGGCTCCTCGTCCTGGTGCCGATGCGGATCGAGCGGCTCGCGCTCGGCAAGCCGCACGGGTCGGCGGTCATCCGGACCGGAATGGGGCCCGACCGTGCGCGCATCGCCGCGGCCCGCGCGCTTGCGCACGAGGCCTCTGCGCTCGCGATCGCCGGCCTCTGCGCGGGCGTCGACCCCGCGCTCCGCGCAGGAGATGCTCTCTGCGCGACCGAGCTCGTCGCCGACGACGGCGGGTGCACGCCCGTGCCCGGCAGCTCGCTCGTCGTCGCGGCGCTCCGCCGGCGCGGGCCTCCGGGTTCACGTCGGCAGGCTCGCCTCTGCGGGCCGGATCCTCGGGCCGGCCGACCGCGCAGAGCCTCGCCGGCTCGGCTCTCGCGGTCGACATGGAGTCGGCATGGCTCGCGGCGGGAGCCGCCGGCAGGCCGCTTGCCGTCGTCCGGGTGGTGGCGGACGAGGCGGGTCGCTCGCTCACCGACCCGCGCATGGCGCGCGAAGGAGTGCGCGCCCTCCGCAGCCTCCGGCGCGTCGGCGGCGCGTTGTCGGACTGGGCCGGTGCGGTCTCGCCGCGAGCCCAGACGGTAGAGTCGAAGCTCTTCCTGCTTCCCAAGGAGGCGCACCGCGTATGAGCGTCCCACTCAGACAGAGCCTGGCGGTCGCGCGCTACCTGACGCGGCGGCGCCTTGCGAGGGACGACAAGTTCCCGCTCCTCGTCGAGCTCGAGCCGCTCTTCCAGTGCAACCTCGCCTGCTCGTTCTGCGGGAAGATCCAGTACCCCGAGCACGTCCTCAAGAAGCGGATGCCGGTCGAGACGGCGCTCGCCGCGATCGAGGAGTCGGGCGCGCCGATGGTGTCGATCGCGGGCGGCGAGCCGCTCGTGCACCCCGAGGTGCACGTGATCGCGAAGGAGCTGATCCGGCGGAAGAAGTTCGTGTACCTGTGCACGAACGGGATCCTGATGCGGAAGAAGCTCGACCTGTTCGAGCCCTCCCCCTACTTCGCGTGGGTAGTGCACCTCGACGGGATGCGCGAGCGCCACGACGAGTTCGTCGAGCGCGAGGGAACATTCGACAAGGCGGTCGACGCGATCCGCGAGGCGCAGCGCCGCGGCTTCCGCGTGAACACCAACACGACCTTCCTGACCACCGACACACCGAAGACCGTCCGCGACGTCCTCGACTTCCTGAACGACGAGCTGAAGGTCGATCAGATGATGCTCTCGCCCGCCTACGCCTACGAGAAGGCCCCGGACCAGGAGCACTTCCCCGGCGTCACAGCCTCGAGGAAGCTGTTCTCCGAGGCCTTCGGCGACGGGAACCGAAAGCGATGGCGCCTCAACCACACCCCGCTCTTCCTCGACTTCCTCGAGGGCAAGGTGAACTTCCAGTGCACGCCGTGGGGGATCCCGAGCTACTCGGTGTTCGGGTGGCAGCGGCCGTGCTACCTGATGGCGGACGGCTACACGGAGACCTACGAGGAGCTCATCGAGACGACCGACTGGTCGAAGTACGGCCGGGGCAACGATCCCAGGTGCGACAACTGCATGGCGCACTGCGGTTACGAGCCCACGGCCGTGCTCGCCTCGACGAGATCGGTGAAGCAGGCCCTCCGGGCGATCGTCGCGCCTCGCTGAGTGCTCGGGCTGCCCGGCTTGACAGAATCGAGGCCGTGGGCGCAGATTTCTCCGACCCGGCCTGGTGGCCGACTCCCCCGCCCAAGCCGCCGAGGAAGATCTCGACGGCGGCGATCGTGTTCGGCACCTTCGTCCCCATTGCCGTGATCGCGATCGTGGTCGTCGGGATCGTCGGTCAGCACAAGCATGCGTCGGCTGCGGGCACGGGACGTTCGCTGGCCGCCTTCGAGAGCTGCATGCGCGAGCAGGGCGCCGACTCGCCGACGCAGCGCTCCAACAGCCGCTTCCTGCAGGATGACGCCGAGGCGTGCCGTGCCCACCTGCCGACAGGCATGACGCTGCCGTCGTTCGCGCCGCCGTCCGGCGCCGACGAGGCGGCTCAGCGGGCATTCTCGGAGTGCGTGCAGGCGGCGACAGCGAACATCTCACGCAGCCGGGCCGGGGGGCCGTTCGGAGGAAGCTCGGCACGGGACGCGTTCCGAAACGCGATCGCCACCTGCCGCTCCCTCGTCGGTACGGGGGGGCAAGGGCCGTCCGCCCCACCGCCCACGACGACCACGTCTGCGGTGGCATGACGAGGGCGCTCCTCGTGTGCGCCGCGGTCGCGGCGCTCGCCGCGAGCGCTGCGGCGGCAACTGCTCCGAGGCCCGACGGCCACGACCGCGCGCTGGCCCTCTCGCTCGACGCGAAGGTGAAGACGTTCAGGGAGATCGCCAAGCAGACAGGGCAGAGCGACCGCCTCCAGTCCTCGCTCGACCGTTGCCCCCTGCTGAAGAAGGACCCGAGCCAGGCGTTCGCGGCGTTCTTCGCACTGGTTCCCGCACTCCTCGCCGAGCTCGTGAACGAGTACGGGCCTCAGCTCCGCGACATCCACGAGACCCTGCTCGCGATGCACCCGCACTCGGCCGTCTTCCGCAGGTGGACGACCGCGGAGGGCCAGAGCATCGCCCTGATGCTGAAGTTCGACAACCACGGGAAGAAGGTCGACCTCTGCCAGGCGGCGACGCTCCTGCTCGCCAAGAAGACGACCGCGGCAGACGTGCGCCGCGTGATCGGGATCGACCCGACTCTGATCGCCCAGCTCTTCCAGAGCCCGGCCTCGAAGACCCTCACGAGCCTCGACCCGAAGATGCTCACGTTCTTCGTCGCCGCCGGGGTTCCGAAGGCGGACGCGAAGACGCTGACGTCCTGAGCGGCCGCCTCAGAAGGAGCCAAGCCGCTTCAGAACACCTCTCGAGATCAACGGAGGACGGCGGCTCGGAGGACGCCAGCGAGGTAGAGGGAGTATGTGCGTGAGATGTGGAACTGGTTGCGGTAGACCAGGATGTTGTTGATTATCGGCGGGCAGGTCGCGGCGCAAAGCCAGTTGGTGACGTCGATACGTCTGGCGCCGGTTGCTTTCGCGGCGGCGATCTCGGCGCCGTGGAGGACACCATTGAGCGCTTGGGCACGGGGGGTTGCACACGACTGAACCGCCGACTCATGCGCAGCGAGGCAGTCGGGGGCGCTCTGCTGAAGGACGGGAATGTCGCCGAGGATGACGAGCTTTGTGTTCGGGGCCTTGAGCTTGTTCAGGGTCGCGGTCATGCCGGCCTGCCACTGTGCTGCACTCGCGAAGGTGTTTTTCGCGACGCCCTGTTGGAAGCTGGCGCTGGTGACGACGACCATGTTCGGCTTCAACTTGCGGATCGCAGCGATCGCCTTCGCGCGCCACGCGTTACAAGCTGAGCCGCCCTCCGGGCCGTAGAAGGTGAGCTGGACAGCCGGGCAGCCGCTCATGGTGAAGATCCGCATCTTCCAGCCGCCGAGGGTGGCGGCTTCCTTCAGGCCGTCGAACCACATCGCGGCGTGTGAGTCGCCGAGCAGGACGAACGTCTTCTTGGCGGTCGGCGCGCCATAGACGCACTCTCCGAACGTGGCGTCCCCCACCTTGGTCGCCTCGGCGCAGTCCTGGCTGTAGAAGTGCCCGTCGTCCTTCGCGGCGTTCTCGAGTGTGGGCTCGACGTTGGCGGGGACCTTGGTGATCGAGGCTCCGGCAGCGACGGCTTGGCGAACAGCCGCTGCGCTTGCAGGCACCGGAAACGTGCACGTCGTCTGCCCCGTATCCGAATCGACCGGACAAGGTGTATGTGCCATGGGCGACGCGGCTGATGCCCCTGTGGGCAACGCTGAGGTCGCGGCCGCAAGCGCGCACGCAAGCAACACAGGGACGATGGTGTAAGCGACAGGTCGGCTGAAGCTATGCCAGTTCATTCGATCCCAGCTCCTTTCGGAAGAGGCCCTCGTGATGCGCGACCAACGCGGCCGCGACCGCACGAAGACCCTTGATCTCGGGCACAGACTCACCACCCGCCCCCTTCGGCAACCACAAAAGCATTGCCTCTCGATGGTCCGCCCCGCCCAGCGGGCTAGGAACAGCCGCCCAAAGAGACGGAACAGGTCCGCTTCGAGGTGTCCTTCCGTAAACGGACGTTCAGTTCCTTAGGCGGCCTAGTCGACCTGGCGAAGCGCGCGGCCCCAGCGCTCGTCGATGCGGCGCGCCTTCCAGATCACGACGGAGCCCGCCCAGGTGACGAGGAAGAGCCCGACGACCACGTAGCCGAGCTTCTCGAAGTCGAGCGCGTTCAGCCATGCCCAGACGCCGCTGTCGAGACCGAACTTCGTCGCGAAGACCTGCAGCAGCTCCACGGAGCCGACCGCGAGCGCGACCGTCACCGAGAGCGAGGTGACCGTGAGGTTGTAGTAGATCTTCCGCACCGGGTTCGAGAACGCCCAGCCGTAGGCCTGGGTCATGAACGCGCCATCGGCGGTGTCCATCAGCGACATGCCGGCCGCGAAGAGAATCGGCAGCGAGAGCACCGCGAGGAACGGCACCGCGTTGCTCGCGACTCCCGCAGCCAGCGCGAGCAGCCCGACCTCGGTGGCGGTGTCGAACCCGAGCCCGAACAGGATCCCGAGCGGGTACATGTGCCAGGACTTCGAGATCATCCTGAAGAAGCCGCCCGAGGAAGAAGCGAGTCATGAAGCCCCGGTCCTCGAGGCGCTGCTCGAGCCGCTCGCGGTCGTATCTGCCCTGCCGAAGCTCCCGCGCGATCCGCACGATGTCGAGCAGCACGATCAGGTTCAGCACGCCGATGATCCAGAGGAACGTCCCCGAGACGCCGGCGCCCGACGTACGCCCCGTAGTCGGAGAACGACGGGATGCGCGCCTGCACGGTGCGCGACGCGACCGCCAGGGCCGCAGCGAGCGAGAAGACGATGGTCGAGTGGCCGAGCGAGAAGAAGAAGCCGACGCCGAGCGGGCGCTTGCCCTGAGAGAGCATCTTCCGCGTCGTGTTGTCGATCGCCGCGATGTGGTCGGCGTCGAACGCGTGCCGGAGCCCGAAGGTGTAGGCGAGCACGCCGAGCCCGGCGAGCGCCGGATAGTGGGCCGAGTAGTAGACGAAGAGCCCCCAGCCCGCGACGTGCAGGCCGAGGACCGCCGCCGAGAAACCGCCGAGGCGGAGCCACTCGGGCCGGGACAGCGTCTCTCTCAAGCGGCGGGCTCTCATGACTCGCAGCCTATTCGCCGGGCCCCGCCGACCGGTTCGGACCGGAGCGAACCGAACACGCGCCGCTGACGAACGTCCGGCAACGAACCCCTTCGGGGGACACGAGAGGAGCTTCAGGATGAACACAGTCAGCCGGCGCTCGTTCCTCAAGACGGCCGGCCTCGCGACGGGAGCGGCGGCGATCACCGCCTCGCCCGCCGTCGCGGCGGCCGTCCAGCCGAACGCCTCGAGACGACGCCCAGCGGGCCCGCTCCCCCACGAGCCGATCGTCGCCATCATCCGCGACGCCGATCTCGGCGAGGTGACCGTGCTCTCGGGCCGGACCGAGAAGACCTACAAGGACAAGGTGCTCGTCAAGCGGCTGCTCAAGGCGGCCGGCCAGAACCACAAGCCGACCGGGAAGCAGGGGGTGGCATAGATGTCGTCCCATCGCGAAGCCCCCGAGATCAGCAAGGACCCGGTCGCCGACAACGCCGACGTCTACGCGTTCGTCAGCCCGGACGACCCGAGCACCGTCACGATCATCTCCAACTTCGTGCCGCTCCAGGGCCCGGCCGGCGGCCCGAACTTCTACGAGTTCGGCGACGACGTCCTCTACTCGATCTACATCGACAACGACGGCGACGCCATGCCGGAGATCGAGTACCAGTTCCAGTTCACCTCGTCGCTGCAGAACCCGAACACGTTCCTCTACAACACCGGGCCGATCGCGCTCGCTCGACCGACCCGAACTGGAACGCGCGCCAGATCTACTCGGTCGTCCGGTTCGACGCGGGCAGAGCCGCCGAAGCACGGCCCGGCCGCCGCCGCGCGGGCCCCGACGTCGAAGCCCGGCCCGGCGCTTCAGCCAGGGCCCGACCCGCTCGACGGTGCTCGGCTCGAACCTCGCCGTGCCCGCCGTGCAACATCGGGCCGCGCTCGACGCCGAACTACGAGACGAACCTCGGCTCCGCGGCCGTGCAGAGCCTGCCGCACCGGCGAGAAGGTGTTCTGCGGCCAGCGGAGCGACCCGTTCTACGTCGACCTGGGGTCGATCTTCGACCTCGGCGGGCTGCGGCCGTTCAACGCGGCTCACCTGATCCCGCTCGCGACGTCACGGCGGGCGTCGACGGCGACGAAGGCGCTCAACATCCACACGATCGCGATCCAGATCCCGATCTCGATGCTGACCAGGGACGGCTCGCCGCCGACCGAGCGTCGGCGAGCTCGACCGCGGTGCTCGGCGATCTGGAGCGCGGCCAGCCGCCGCAGGGTCGCGGATGTTCGACGACCACAAGAACAGCACGTGTCGAGTCGGGCCCGTGGGTGCAGGTCTCGCGCCTCGGCAACCCGCTCTTCAACGAGGTCGATCGTCCCGCTCGGCCAGAAGGACGACTGGAACCGCGGCAACCCGGTGGACGACGCCGAGTACCTGCCGAACGTCCAGCATCCGGAGCTCGCCGGGCTCCTGCCGGTGCTCTACCCGACGCGTCGCCGTGTTCCCGAACCTGGCGGCGCTCACGGCGGCCCGGGCCGACCTGGTGGCGATCCTGCTCACCGGGATCCCGGCCGGCGTCATCCGTCGCGCCGGCGTTCCAGAACTACACCGGCCCGACGTACGCCGACATGCTGCGGCTGAACGTGGCCGTGCCGCCGCTCCGACGGCGAGCCCGAGCCCGTTCGGGATCCTCGGCGGCGACCTCGCCGGCTTCCCGAACGGCCGGCGGCTCGCCGACGACATCGTGACGATCGAGCTGCGGGCGATCGCCGGCGCGACCTACCCGCTCGTCGATCCGACGCACGCGTTCGTGCCGGACGCGGCGGCCGGTGTCCTGACCCAGGGGATCCCGATCCCGCCCACGGGGCGCCGGCGGACCGCTACCTGAGCGTCGTTCCCGTACGTCGGGAGCCCGTACGACGGCTACGACACGCCGATGCGTCCTGAGCATGTGCCACGCACGACCACGACCATCACCACCATCACCACGACGCGCACGAGGTGCGCGCCCAGCCGGTCGTGCTCGACCTCGGCGAAGGGATCGGGGCGCTGATCGTCCACACCGATCCCGGACCTGCTCGGGATCGAGGTCGAGATCAGCCCGTCGGGTCGACGACGGCGACCGTCAGCACAAGGAGGTGCTGCAGCGGGCGATCGGCGGCAAGACGGCGACGGTGCTCGTCTACGACAACCTGCCGGAGGGCGAGTACACGCTCTGGGTCGGCGACGAGCCCGGGCCCGCGGCGTCCGCGTCGACGGCGGCCAGGTCGCCGAGCTCGACTGGCGCCGCGTCGCCGTTCCTGTCCCGGTCTAGCGAGGACCGGGCAGCGAGGCGCTCGCCGGACGGGGCTTGGGGGCCCGTCCGGCGGGCGACCTCAGATCGCGAGCGGGACCAGCTCGAACCGCTCGACGTCGACGAGCCCGCGGTCCGTGATCTTGAGCGACGGGATCACCGACAGCGAGAGAAACGCGAGCATCTGCACGGGTTGGGGGAACTCGACGCCGAGGCCGCGGATCGCCGAGGCGACCCCGCGGCTCGCGTCGAGCACCTCGGCGAGGGGACGGTCGGAGAGCAGCCCCGCGACCGGGAGCGGAAGCTCGCCGACCACCGTCTCGCCGTCGGCGACGACGAGGCCGCCGCCGAGATCGCGCAGCCGCTTCGCCACGGTGACGATGGAGAGGTCGTCGACGCCGACGACCACGAGATTGTGGGCGTCGTGGGCGAAGCTCGATCCGAAGGCGCCGCGCTCGATCCCGAAGCCCCGGACGAATCCGACTCCCACCCGGCCGGTCTGGAGGTGCCGCTCGAACACGGCGATCTTCGCGAGGTCGCGCGCCGGGTCGGCGACCGCGGCGCCGTTCTCGGTCGTGAGCTCGTCCTCGAGGGACGCGGTGATGATCTGGTCCGGGACGAGCCCGATGATCCGGGCCCGCCCGCCGTCCCAGGGGATCGCGAGCGAGCCGCGTGTCGATCGGGGCGATGCGCACCGTGTCCTTGACCCACTCCGGCACGACGACCGGCTCGATCGTGCCGACCGGACGGCCGCGTTTGAGCACGAGCTCGGGCACGAAGGTCTCGAGGTCGCCGAGCACGAGGATGTCGGCACGGCGGCCCGGTGAGATCGCTCCGAGGTGGTCGAGGCCGTGGTAGGTCGCCGGGTTCAGAGACGCCATGACGACGGCGTCCTCCGGAGCGAGGCCGAGCGCGACGGCGTCACGGACGATCGCGTTGACGTGCCCGTCGTCTGCGATGTGCTCGGGCTCGCGATCGTCGGTGCAGAACGCCAGGCGGTGCGGCCCGTACTCGAGCGCGAGCGGCAGGAGCGCCTCGAGGTTCCGGGCCGCGGATGCCTGCCGGATCAGCACCCAGAGCCCGGCGCGGAGGCGCTCGCGGCCCTCCTCGGCCGTTGCCGCCTCGTGGTCGGATTGAATTCCCGCAGCCGCGTAGGCGTTGAGCGCGTGACCGCCGAGGCCGGGCGCATGACCGTCGACGTGCCGGGCGAGGGCGAGCTTCGCGAGCTCGCTCTCGTCACCCGCGACGACGCCCGGGAAGTTCATCATCTCCGCGAGCCCGACCACGTTCCTGCGACGAAGGAGGCCTTCGAGGTCGCCGGTCGAGAGCGCCCGCCGCGGCGACTCGAACCGGGACGCCGGGACGCACGACGACGCGGTGAAGTAGACGTCGAGCGGAAGCTCGCCGGCTGCGTCGCACAGCCAGTGCACCCCGTCGGTGCCGAGGACGTTCGCGATCTCGTGCGGGTCGGCGACGACGGCGGTCGTGCCGAGCGGCAGCACGAGCCGGGCGAACTCGTCGATCAGGAGCTTCGAGGTCTCGATGTGCACGTGCGGGTCGATGAAGCCGGGGACGAGCCAGCGGCCGGCGGCGTCGAGCGTCTCGGCCCCCTCGTAGGAGCCGAGGCCCGCGACGACGCCGTCGACGATCGCGACATCGGCGTCGAGCCACTCGCGGGTGAACACGCAGAGAGCCCGGCCGCCGCGGATGACCAGGTCGGCCGGCTCGTCGCCCCGGGCGACCGCGAGCCTCCTGGACAGCGTGTCGGCGGCCCCCACGCCGGGATGATCGCAGACGGGTCACGGTATGGTTGCGCCTCCGAATGGGCGGAAGGGCGTAGGGATGCGGGTGCGGTTCGAGCGGAGGCTCACCCAGCCGCGCTGGCTCTCGGCGGCCGTGCCGGCCGGCTCGCTTCTCTTCGCGTTCGTGCTCGCGGGGATCGTGCTGCTCGCGACCGGCCACAACCCGTTCTCGACCTACCGGCAGCTCTTCAACGCGGCCTTCGTCGCGCCCGGCTCGCTCGACCAGACCCTGATCACGACGACACCGCTCATCTTCACCGGGCTCGCGGCGGCGGCGGCGTTCCGGATGCGCCTCTTCAACATCGGCGCCGAGGGCCAGCTCTACCTGGGCGCGATCTTCGGCTCCGCCGCCGGCCTCTACCTCGGCGGCAGCGGGGGAACCTCCTGGCTCGTCATCGTCGCGATGGTGCTGTGCGGTGCGCTCGGCGGGGCGCTCTGGGCACTGATCCCCGGCGTTCTGCGGGCCTTCTACCGCACGAACGAGATCATCACCTCGCTGATGCTCAACTACGTCGCGGGCTACCTGCTGACCTACCTCATCTTCGAGAGCGAGTCGTACTGGCGCGACACCACCGGCTTCAACGCGACGGTGTTCCCGGCCGGAAAGGAGCTGCCATCCTCCGCGGTGTGGCCGTCGTGGACGATCGACATGCAGGGCGGGATCACGATCCCGCTCGGGCTGATCATCGGGGTCTGCGTCGCGGGCGGGCTGTGGTTCCTCTACCAGCGCACGCGGTTCGGGTTCGAGGTGCAGGTGGTGAGCGACTCGGAGCGCGCCGCCCGCTACGGCGGCGTCCGGATCCGCCGGAAGATCCTCGCGGTCATGGGCATCTCGGGCGCGATCGCCGGGATCGGCGGTGCGAGCCAGGTCGGCGACTTCTCCCACTCCCTGGACGGAGACCCGAACGGCCTGCAGAAGCTCGGCTACGGCTACACCGGCATCGTGATCGCGGCGCTGGCCCGCTACAACCCGCTCGCGACCTGCCTCGTCGCGTTCCTGATCGGCGGGCTCGAGAACGCCGGCAACACGCTTCAGGGCGCCGACTTCCCTGCCGGCCTCGTCGGCGTGATCCAGGGCATCATCCTGTTCTCCGCTCTCGGCGGCGAGCTCCTCGTCCGCTACCGCGCTCGACGCGACCGTCGCGGCCCGAGGCGCAGCCTCGGCGCACCCGCGGCCGCACACGGCTGAACGTTCCGACAGCTGCGACGCCGGTGACGTAGCGGTGCACTGCTCAACTCGCGACGAACGCAGGGTGTCCGACACGACGTGACACAACTCGCTCGTCGTCGTCGTCATCGCCTCGGGCATCGCCTACGGGACGCCGCTGCTCTTCGCGTCGCTCGGGGAGCTCCTGGCGGAGCGGTCCGGGGTGCTCAACCTCGGCGTCGAGGGGATGATGCTCGTCGGCGCGGTGATGGGCTTCTGGGCCGTGCAGCGCTTCGACATCGGGTCGCGTGGCCGCGCTCGCGTTCGGGATCGTCGTCGCCGCGATCGCCGGGCTCGCGATGTCGGCGATCCACGCGTTCCTCGTGATCACCCTGCGTGCGAACCAGATCGTCTCGGGTCTCGCGCTCACGATCTTCGCCGGCGCCGTCGGGCTCTCGTCCTACCTCGGCAACGATCTCGACCTCGCCGGCAACCCCGCCGCGCACCAGTTCACGCCGATCTTCCCGACCTCGATGCAGAACTGGCCGATCGTCGGGCCGATCGTGTTCGGGCACGACGTCCTCGTCTACCTCTCGTGGGCGCTCGTGATCGCGCTCATCTGGTACCTCAACCGGACGAGGCTCGGCCTGAACCTGCGCGCCGTCGGCGAGGCGCCCGCCGCCGCCGACGCGATGGGGATCGACGTGGCCGCGTTCCGGTACGGCCACACGCTCGCCGGCGGCGCGCTCGCAGGCGTCGCCGGGGCGACGATCACGCTCGCGATCAACCCGCTCTGGACGAACGGCATCACCGGCGGAGCGGGCTGGATCGCGATCGCGCTCGTCATCTTCGCGTTCTGGCGTCCCGAGCTCTGCCTGGTCGGCGCGTACTTCTTCGGCGCGCTGCAGGCGCTCGCGCCCGAGCTCCAGGCCCGGCAGATCAGCCTCGGGCCGACCGTCCTCTGGACGAGCGCGCTGCCGTACGTCGCGACGATCGTCGCGCTCGTCATCATCTCGGCAGGCCGCGCCGGCCGCCGCCTCGGCGCTCCGGCGGCGCTCGGCCTTCCCTACACGAGGGAGGAGCGGTGAACGAGGAGACGATCGGCGGCTGGCTCGAGGCAGCTGGCCTCGTCGGCGCCCGCGCCGGGCGGCGGCGCCGCGGGCGCGCTCGAGGTCGCGATCGGCGCGGCGCTCGTCGAGATGGTCTGCAACCTCACGATCGGCAAGCCCGCCTACGCCGAGCACGAGGCGATCATGACCGAGGCCCGCGACCGGGCGGCGGCGATCAGGCAGGAGGCCGTCGGTCTCGCCGCGGAGGACGCCGAGGCGTTCGACGCCGTGATCGCCGCCTACCGGCTGCCGAAGGAGACCGAGGCCGAGGCGGCCGCGCGCTCGGCGCGGCATCCAGCAGGCGCTCGCGAAGGCCGCCGACGTGCCGCGGCGGACCGCCGCGGCGGCGTCGAACGTGATCGACCTCGCCGAGCGGATCGTCGCCGGCGCGAACCCGAACGTGGTCTCCGACGCCGCCGCGGCGGCAGCCGCCGCCCGCGGCGCGCTCTCCGCGTCGCTCGTCAACATCGACGCGAACCGCACCTCGATCGCCGACCCGGCGCTCCGCGCCGAGCTCGACGAGGCGACGCGGGCGATCGAGCGCGACCTCGCCCGCGCCGACGCGGTCGTCGCCGCCGTCAGGCGGCGGATGGCGGAATGACGCTCCTCGACGGACGGGCGCTCGCTGCCGAGATCAGGGCCGTCGACCGCCGGGGAGGCAGCGGCCCTCTCGCCGGTGCTCGCCACGGTCGCCGCGACCGACGACCCGGCAACGGCGTGGTACGCCGGGTCGATCGCGAAGGCCGGGGCGGCAACCGGGATCGAGGTCCGCGAGTCGCGCCTCGCCTCGCACGACGGCGACGGCGTGCTCTCGACGCTCGACTCGCTCGCGGCCGACCCCGAGGTGCACGCGATCATCTGCCTCACGCCGCTGCCCGGGAGCCTCACGCTCGCCGAGGCCGGCGAGCGGATCCCGCCCGGCGAAGGACGTCGACGGCGCGAGCCCGCTCAGCCTCGGACGGCTCGCCGCCGGCGCTCCCCGCCTTCGCGCCCGCGACCGCGCAGGCGGTGATCGAGCTCCTCCGCCACTCGCGCACGCCGCTCGAGGGGGCCGATGCGGTCGTCGTCGGCCGCTCGATCGTCGTCGGCAAGCCGCTCGCGCTGCTCCTGCTCGCCGAGAACGCCACCGTGACCGTCTGCCACACGCGGACCCGCGACCTCGCCGCGATGACGCAGCCGCGCCGGGGTCCTCGTCGCCGCCGCCGGGCGCGCCCAGCTGCTCGGCGCCGGCCACGTCCGTCCCGGCGCCGTCGTGATCGACGTCGGGACGAACGAGGCGCCGGACGGGAGCATGGTCGGCGACGTCGACACCGCCGCGGTCGAGCCCGTCGCCTCGCTCGTGACTCCCGTGCCGGGCGGCGTCGGCCCGGTGACCACGGCCGTGCTCCTGCGCAACGTCGTCGCCGCCGCGCGCACCGCATGAGAGCGGGCGTCCAGTGACACGGGAGACCTCCTCTGGACGCCCTCGCCGGAGGTCGTGCGAGAGCTCGCGGCTCGCCGCCTACGAGCGCTGGCTCGAGGAGACGCGCGGGCTCCGCTTCGACAGCTACGAGAGCCTCTGGAGCGTGGTCGGTCGAGGAGCTCGAGGCGTTCTGGGAGTCGATCTGGGAGTACTTCGGCGTCCGCGCGTCGAGGCCGTACGACGCGGTGCTGCCCGACCGGGCGATGCCCGGGGCGCGCTGGTTCCCCGGAGCGGAGCTGAGCTACGCGGAGCACGTCTTCGCCGGGAAGGACGGGGCCGCGCGTCGCGCTCGTCCACGCCTCCGAGCTGCCGGCCGCTCGGGAGACGACCTGGGCCGAGCTCGCCGCGAGTACCGCGGCGGCCGCCGAAGGGCTCCGGGCGCTCGGCGTCGGCGCGCGGCGACCGGGTAGTCGCCTACCTGCCGAACATCGAGGAGGCGGTCGTCGCGTTCCTCGCGGCCGCGAGCGTCGGGGCGATCTGGTCGTCGTGCTCGCCCGACTTCGGCGCGCGCGCCGTGGCCGACCGCTTCTCGCAGATCGACCCGAAGGTGCTGCTCGCGGTCGACGGCTACCGCTACGGCGGCCGCGAGTTCGACCGCGCCGCCCAGGTGGCCGATATCAGGAATGCGCTGCCGTCCCTCGAGCACACGGTGTCGATCCCGTATCTACCGGGAGCGAGCGGCCCTCGACGGCGCCGCTCTCGTGGGACGACCTGCTGGCCGGCGCCGACGGCGCCGGCCTCGCGCTTCGCGCAGCTTCCGTTCGACCACCCGCTCTGGGTGCTCCACTCCTCGGGCACGACCGGGCTCCCGAAGCCGATCGTCCACGGTCAGGGCGGGATCCTGCTCGAGTACCTGAAGATGGCCCACCTCCACTTCGACCTCCGCCGCGGGCGACCGGCTCTTCTGGTTCACGACGACGGGCTGGATGATGTGGAACCTGCTCGCTCGGCGGGCTCCTCACCGAGGCGCCGGTCGTCCTCTACGACGGAAGCCCGGCGCACCCCGACCTCGGCGTGCTCTGGGACCTCGCCGCCGAGGCCGGAGGTCACGTGCTTCGGCACGAGCGCCGCCTTCATCTCGTCGTGCATGAAGGCCGGGATCGAGCCCGCGCAGGGACCGCGACCTCTCGCGGATCAGGAGCCTCGGGTCGACCGGCTCGCCGCTCTCGCCCGACGGGTTCCGCTGGGTGTACGACCACGTCGGGCGCGACACGTGGCTCTTCTCGATGAGCGGCGGCACCGACGTGGGCACGGCCTTCGTCGGCGGCGTCCCGACGCTCCCCGTCTACGAGGGCGAGCTCCAGGCGCGCGCGCTCGGCGCGAAGGTCGAGGCCTTCGACGAGGAGGGACGTTCGGTCGTCGACCGAGGTCGGCGAGCTCGTCCTGACCGAGCCGTTCCCGTCGATGCCCGTGTTCTTCTGGGGAGACGAGGACGGCTCGCGCTACCGCGAGAGCTACTTCGACATCTATCCCGGGCGTGTGGCGCCACGGCGACTGGATCGAGATCACCTCGCGCGGCACCGCGATCATCACCGGCCGCTCCGACTCGACGATCAACCGGGGCGGCATCCGGATCGGCACGAGCGAGATCTACCGCGCCGTGCTGCGGGAGCCGGAGGTGCAGGACGCGCTCGTCCTCGACCTGCCGCACCGGGGACGGCGTCGGGTCGATCGCGCTCTTCGTCGTCCTCGCCGGCGGCGCCGAGCTCGACGACGCCCTGCGTGCGCGTATCCGCTGCCGCCTTCGCGACGACTGCTCGCCGCGCCACGCGCCCGATTCGATCGAGGCCGTCGCCCGACGTGCCGCGAACGCTCTCCGGGAAGCTGCTCGAGGTCCCGGTCAAGCGCATCCTCCTCGGCGCCGACCCCGCGAAGGCGGCGAGCCGGGAGTCGCTCGCGAACCCCGAGGCGCTCGACCTGTTCGTCGAGCTGGCGGCCCGGCGCTCGTAGTTCCGCGCCACCGCCGAACGGGAGACGCAACCCGCGGTCGGCTCGCTCAGGCAGCACCAAGGGCTCGCGCGATCACGAGCCGCTGGATCTCGTCGGTGCCCTCGCCGATCGTGAGGATCTTCGCGTCGCGGTAGAAGCGGCACACCGGGTACTCCTCGATGTAGCCGTAGCCGCCGTGGATCTGGACTGCCTCGTCGACGACGTCCACCGCGACGAGGCCCGACTTCAGCTTCGCCTGTGCCGCCGCGAGCGCGAACGGGCGCCCGCCGTCCTTGAGCACGGCGGCCTTGTAGGTCAGCAGCCGCGCCGCCTCGATCTCGGTCGACATGTCCGCGAGCTTCCCGCCGATCGCCTGGAAACGGCGCGATCGGCTGCCCGAAGGCCTGTGCGCTCCTGCGCGTAGGAGAGCGCCTGGTCGAAGGCGCCCTGCGCGAGACCGACGCCCATCGCGGCGACGCCGATCCGGCCGATGTCGAGCACCTCGAGGAACTGGCTGAAGCCCGGCGCCGCGCTCGCCGAGCAGGTTCCCCTCGGGCACGCGGCAGTCGGTCGAACGAGAGCGGCCGGGTGTCGGAGGCGTGCCAGCCCATCTTCTCGTACGGCTCGCCGACCTCGAAGCCGGGCGTGCCGTTCGGGACGATCAGGTTCGAGATCTCGCGCCGCCCGTCGGTCTCGCCCGTCACCGCGGTGATCGTGACGACGCCCGAGATGTCGGTCCCGGCGTTCGTGATGAACTGCTTCGCGCCGTCGATCACCCACTCGCCGTCGTCGAGCCGCGCCCGGGTGCGCGTGTTGCCCGGCGTCGGAGCCGGCCTCGGGCTCGGTGAGGCCGAAGGCGCGCGAGGCGCTCGCCCGAGGTCAGCCGCGGCAGCCACTCCTGCTTCTGCTCCTCGGATGCCGAAGAGGTAGATCGGCTGGGTGCCGAGCGAGGTGTGGGCGCAAAGCGTGATCGCGACGGACGAGTCGACCCGCGCGAGCTCCTCGACCGCGACCGCGTAGGCGAGCGTGTCGGCGCCGGCGCCGCCGTACTCCTCCGGGAACGGGATCCCCATCCAGCCGAGCTCGCCGAGCTTGCGGACGATCTCGTACGGGAACGCCTTCGTGCGGTCGAGCTCGGCGGCGACCGGGGCGATCTCGCGCTCGGCGAACTCGCGGACGGTCGTCGCGAAGCGCCTCGTGCTCCTCGGGCAGGTCGAAGACCACGCCGGAAGCTATCTCAGTCCTCGAGCTCGACGAGGACGGCGCCGCGCCCACCGTCTCGCCCTCGGCGACGTGGACCGCGCGGACGATGCCCGCCCGCGGCGCGGCGAGCGGCATCTCCATCTTCATCGCCTCGACGACGACGAGCGTGCGCGCGGGCCTCGACCTCGTCGCCCGGCGCGACGAGGACGCGGATGACGGTGCCGGGCATCGGAGCGGTGATCTCGTCGGCTCGCCTCGCCGCGCCGCGCGTGTGCGACGCGTCGGGCTCGTCGAGCGGTGGCGGCGCGGCGACGGGCGCGGGAGGTTGAGCCGGAACGGCCGGCGCCAGGGCCCGGCGGGCGACGCGCGCCGGCGGCGCGGAGCAGCGGCGGGAAGCGCGTGAGGAAGTCGGTGGTCGTGTCGCCGGCGCGGAACGCGGGATGCGCGACGAGCCAGCGCAGGAACGGCAGGTTCGTGACGAGGCCGCCGACCTCGGTCTCGGCGAGCGCCTCGCGCGAGACGGTCGATCGCCTCGTCGCGGGTCGCCCCGTGCGCGATCAGCTTCGCGATCAGCGGGTCGTAGCGGGTGCCGACCTCGTCGCCCTCCTCGACGCCGGCGTCGACCCGGACGCTCGTCGGCAGCCGCAGCCGCTCGACCCGGCCGGCCTGCGGCAGGAACGTGACCGGATCCTCGGCGTAGAGACGCACCTCGATCGCGTGGCCGCTCGTACGCCGTTGCCGGGATCGAGCGCAGCACCCTCGGCGATCCGGATCTGGTCGGCGACGAGGTCGCGCCCGGTCACGGCCTCGGTCACGGGGTGCTCGACCTGGATGCGGGCGTTCAGCTCGAGGAAGAAGAAGCGCCCGTCCTCCCCGACCAGGAACTCGGCGGTGCCGGCGCTGCGGTAGCCGATCGCGCGGGCGAAGCGTCTCTGCGGCCTCGAGAAGCTCGCTGCGAGCTCGCTCGTCGATCCCCGGCGACGGCGACTCCTCGAGCACCTTCTGGTGGCGGCGCTGGACCGAGCACTCGCGCTCGCCGAGCGCTCGCACGGTTCCGTGGGCGTCGGCGAGGAGCTGCACCTCGACGTGGCGGGCGCCCTCGACCTAGCGCTCGCAGAAGACCGTGTCGTCGCCGAACGCCGCGAGCGGCCTCGCGCCGCGCGGCCTCGAGCGCCGGCTCGAGCTCGCGGCTCGTCGCGGACGACGCGCATCCCGCGGCCGCCGCCTCCTGCCGCGGCCTTGACGAGCAGCGGGAAGCCGATCGCCGCCGGCCTCGCCGGTCTCGACCACCGGCACGCCGGCCTCGCGGGCGATCTCGCTTGGCCTCGAGCTTGTCGCCGCCCTGGCGGAGCGCGGCGGGCGGCGGGCCGATCCAGGTGAGCCCGGCAGCCTCGACCGCCTCCGCGAGCTCGGCGCTCTCGGCGAGGAAGCCGTAGCCCGGGTGGACGGCGTCGGCGCCGCGTCTCGCGCGCCGCCCGCACGTGCTCGGCGGCGTCGAGGTAGCTCGCGATCTCGACGACCGCGCCGGCGCTCGCGCGCGTGCAGCGAGCCGCGATCGTCGGGCTCGGCGACTGCGACGGTGCGCGATCCCGAGGTCGCGGCAGGTGCGGAACACGCGCAGCGCGATCTCGCCGCGGTTCGCGACCAGCAGCTTGCGGATCTGCGCGCTCACATCCGGAAGATCCCGAAGCGCGTCTCCGGCGATCGGCGCCTCGAGCGCGGCCGAGAGGCCGAGCGCGAGCACCTGGCGCGTGTCGAGCGGGTCGATGATCCCGTCGTCCCAGAGCCGCGCGGTCGAGTAGTAGGGGCTCCCCTCCTCCTCGTACTTGGCGCGGATCGCGTCGGCGTCGGCGTCGCCGATCGTGGTGAGGATGGTCGCGGCCTGCTCGCCGCCCATCACCGAGATGCGGGCGTTCGGCCACATCCAGAGCTGTCGCGGGCCGTAGGCGCGGCCGCACATCGCGTAGTTCCCGGCGCCGAACGAGCCGCCGACGACGACGGTGAACTTCGGCACCTCGGCGCAGGCGACCGCCATCACGAGCTTGGCGCCGTCGCGGGCGATCCCGCCCGCCTCGTACTCCTTGCCGACCATGAAGCCGGTGATGTTCTGCAGGAAGAGCGAGCGGGATCCGCCGCGAGCAGGCGAGCTCGATGAAGTGGGCGCCCTTCTGCGAGGACTCGGCGAAGAGCACGCCGTTGTTCGCGAGGATCGCCGACCGGGTGGCCCTCGATCGCCGCCCAGCCGCAGACGAGCGTCTCGCCGTAGCGTTCCTTGAACTCGTCGAGACGGGAGCCGTCGACGATCCGGGCGATCAGCTCGCGCGGGTCGATCTGGGTGCGGTGGTCGTCGGGGATCAGCCCGTAGAGATCGGCCGGGTCGGCGGCCGGCGCCTCCGGCGGTGCGAGCTCCCACGGCGGCTCCGGAGAGCGTGCCGCGCAGGTTCCGGACGATGCGGCGGGCGATCGCGAGCGCGTGCTCGTCGCTCGTGGCGTAGTGATCGGCGACGCCGGAGCGGCGCGTGTGGACGTCGGCGCCGCCGAGCTCCTCGACGGTCACCTCCTCCCCGGTCGCCGCCTTCACGAGCGCCGGGCCGCCGATGAAGATCGAGCCCGGTCCCGCGGACGATCACCGTCTCGTCGGCGATGGCCGGGACGTAGGCGCCGCCGGCGGCGCAGAAGCCCATCACGACAGCGATCTGCGGGATGTCCTGGGCCGACATGCGCGCCTCGTTGTAGAAGAGCCGCCCGAAGTGCTCGCGGTCGGGGAACACATCTGCCTGGAGCGGCAGGAACGCTCCGCCCGAATCGACGAGGTAGAGGCACGGCAGCCGGTTCTGCTCGGCGATCTCCTGCATCCGCAGGTGCTTCTTCACGGTGAGCGGGAGGTAGGAGCCGCCCTTCACGGTCGCATCGTTCGCGAAGATCGCGCAGCGGCGGCCCTCGACGACGCCGATCCCGGTGACGATCCCGGCCGAGGGCGCCTCGCCGTCGTAGATCCCCCACGCCGCGAGCGCGCCCACCTCGAGGAAGGCGGTGCCGGGGTCGACGAGGCGGTCGACGCGCTCGCGAGCGGTCATCTTCCCGCGCGAGCGATGACGCTCGAGCGCGGCCGTGCTGCCGCCCATCGCGACGAGCGCCGTGCGGTCACGCAGCTCGGAGACGAGCGCCGTCATGCGCTCCCGGCGGCGCTCGAACTCTCCCGCCGACGTGTCTGCGTGCGAGATGAGGACGGTCATTGCGGGAACGTACCGTTTCCGCAACGCCGTTCACGCGCGAGACTTGCGCGATGAGCCGTAGGCATGACGGAGGCGACCAGATAGCGGAGGTCCCGGCTCGGGAGCGGAAACAGTGAGCTTCGGCGTCCTCAGCGTGATCGTCCTGGCCGGGCTTGCGGGCCCCCTGCTCTCGGCGAGCGAGCGTGTCCTCGTGCCGGTGATCGTCGGTGAGTTGCTGGCCGGCCTCGTCGTCGGCAGGTCGGGTTTCGGATGGGTGCATCCCGCCGATCCGACGACGGCGTTCCTGGCCGCGATCGGCTTCGCGATGCTGATGTTCGCCGCCGGGATGCACGTGCCGGTGCGGCAGCCGGCGCTCGCGCGACAACTGGGACGCGGGACGATCGCCGCGTGCCTCGTAGGGGCGCTCTCCGCGCTCGGGGGCTGGGCGACGGCCCGCGCCGTCGGCGTGCCGCACGCCGGGATCTACGCACTCATCCTCGCCAGCGCCTCGGCGGCGGTGCTCGTCCCCTCGCTCGACGAAGCGGGGCTTCTCGACCGCGCCGAGGGACTCGTCGTCGCCGCCCAGGTAGCGGTCGCGGACGTCGCCGCGATCGTCCTCGTCCCGATCGTCCTCCAGCCGAGCCGCACGACACACGCGCTTCTCGGCGCGGTCGCCGTCTCGGCCTGCGCCGTCGTCCTGTTCCTCGCTGCTCGGCAAGTGGGAGACGCGGGGTGGGTGCGCCGGGTCCGGCGCCTGTCGAAGGAGCGGGAGTGGGCGCTCGACCTGCGCATCGCCTTGCTCGTGTTGTTCGGGCTCGCGTGGCTCGCGACGCGGATCGGCACGAGCATCCTCATCGCCGGCTTCGCGGTCGGCCTCGTCGTCGCGGCGACCGGCGGTCCCAAGCGCCTCTCCCGCCAGGTCACCGGGGTCGCGGCCGGCTTCTTCGTGCCGCTGTTCTTCGTCGTGCTCGGGGCCCGGATCGACATTCGGGCGCTCTCGACGAGCGGCACGCTGATCGGCCTCGCCGTCCTCCTCGTCGCTTTCGACACGGCGATCGGGCTCGTCGCGGCCCTGCTCACCCGCCAACCGGTCGCGGCCGGGTTGGCGGCGACAGCCACCCTCGGCGTTCCCGCCGCCGTGACCGCGCTCGGGTTGCAGGAGAAGGTGATCTCACCGGGTGCCGGGGCGGCGATCATGGCCGCCGCGCTCGCCTCCATCGCCGTGAGCGGGCTCGGCGTGTCGCTCCTCCACAGACGCCTAGTCGGTGCGGCGCCGGAGAGTGGCGGCGCCGAGCGTTAGCGACACGACGATCGAGCCGACGATCACCGCGAGGTCGACCGCGAACCGGCCCCCGTGGGGCCCGCCTGCCGCCACCTTCGCGAGGGCGTCGTAGGCGTAGGTCAGCGGCAGGAGGGCGGAGATGACGCGCAGCCAGTCGGCCATGTCCTCACGGCGCGACCGCGCTCAGCGGCGCTCGAAGATCACGCGCACCGCGAGTCGCCGCCTGGCTCCCTGTCCAAGGGATGCGCGGGGTGAAGCGCCGTCAACGGCCCTCGAGCGCGGTGCTGTAGACGCCTCTCCTCGCTGCTCCGTTCATCTCCGCGCGATGGTAGTACGCTCGCTGCGCCGCCACCACGTTCTCCTCGCGTCCGACCCACGCATGCTGCGCCTCCGCCTGCAGCGCCCGGCCGTACGAGAACGAGAGCTCCCAGGGGTGCGGCCCACGCTGCGTCATCGCGTTCAGGTGCGCCGTCGCGTCCTCGTCCGACTGGCCGCCCGAGAGGAAGCAGATGCCAGGAACCGCAGCAGGCACATGGCGGTACAGCACCTCCAGGGTCCGCTCGGCGACCTCGTCGATCCCCGCCCGCTCGGCCGCCTCGTACCCGGAGAGCACCATGTTCGGCTTCAGGATCGTCCCGCGCAGGTCGATCCGCTGGTCGTGCAGCTCGGTGAAGAGGGCCTGCTGGGCACGGCCGGTGGTCTTCGCGCTGTCGTCGATCGAATGCGAGCCGTCCATCAGCACCTCGGGCTCGACGATCGGCACGAGCCCGGCCTCCTGCGCGAGGGCCGCGTAACGGGCGAGCGCGTGTGCGTTGACCCAGACGCAGTACTCGCTCGGCCGTCCCGCGCCGATCGAGTAGGTCGCTCGCCACTTGGCGAAGCGAGCGCCGAGCGAGCGGTACTCCTCGAACCGCTCGCGCAGCGCCGTCGAGGCCCTCGGTGACCGTCTCGCCCGGCGCGAGCGCAAGCGGCTTCGCTCCGAGGTCCACCTTGATCCCGGGAACGATGCCCGCGCGAGGCCAGGAGCTCCGGGAACGGCGTCCCGTCGGCCGACCGCTGGCGGATCGTCTCGTCGAAGAGGATCACCCCGCTGATGAACTCCTCGGCGCCCGGGCGTCGTGAAGAGCAGGTCGCGGTAGGCGCGCCGCGATCTCCTCCGTCGACTCGACGCCGATCGCGGCGAATCGCCTGGCAATCGTGCCCGAGCTCTCGTCGGCGGCGAGGATCCCCTTGCCCTCGGCCACGAGAGCGTTCGCAGTCTCGTGGAGCTCGTTCATCGGGTGCCCTCCTTCTAGCACGTCGGGCTCGGACTAAGGTTCACGCAATGAGCACCATCGTGGTCGGCGTTGACGGCTCGTCCGGTTCCGGCGCCGCCGTCCGGTTCGCGCTCGAGGAGGCGAGGATCCGGGGAGCCGAGCTGAAGGCGGTGAGCGCGTGGCGGGTTCCGCCCGCCGTCTACGGCGCGGGTTGGTCGGACACCGACAGTCGATCTCGACGAGTTCCGCAAGCTCGCCGAGGCGGCGTTGTCCGCGAGTCTCGCGGACAACGGGGCGGGCGACTCGGGCGTCGTCGTCACTCCGATCCTCCGCGAGGGGCACCCCGTCGACGTCCTCGTGGCCGAGTCGGGCCGGGCCGACCTGCTCGTGGTCGGCTCGCGCGGGCTCGGCGGGTTCAAGGGGCTCCTGCTCGGCTCGGTCAGCCAGCAGTGCGCGCAGCACTCGCGCTGCCCGGTGGTCGTCGTCCCCCACCCCGAGAACGACTGAGCTCTAGCGCGTTCTCGTGAACCGCTGAACCGCGGCGAGCAGCTCCTCGGACTTGCTCGCAGCCTCGGCGGGATCACCCGACGCGAGTGCGTCCGCGACGCAGTGGGCGACGTGATCCTCGAGCAGCTTCAGGCCGACCGACTCGAGCGCAGTGGTCACCGCCGCGATCTGGGTGAGCACGTCGATGCAGTAGCGCTCGTCCTCGACCATACGCTCGATCCCGCGCACCTGGCCTTCGATCCGGTGCAGGCGCTTCACGAGCGCCGCCTTGTCCTCGCGGTAGCCCGGCGCCTGTCACCGGCGCACGCTCTCGAACCGCCGCAGCCGCAGGCTGTTCCCGATGACGAAGAGGCTCGAGCAGGCCATCGCGGCGGCGGCGAGGATCGGGGTCGCGAGCCCGGCGACGGCCAGGGGCAGAGCGGCCACGTTGTAGGCGAAGGCCCAGAACAGGTTGCCCTTGATCGTCGCGAGCGTCCGGCGGGAGAGACGGATCGCGTCGACGACGGCGCGGAGGTCGCCCGAGACGAGCGTGAGGTCGGACGCCTCGATCGCGATGTCGGTGCCCGTGCCCATCGCGATCCCGAGGTCGGCGCGGGCCAGCGCCGGCGCGTCGTTGACTCCGTCGCCGACCATCGCGACGACCTTCCCGGTTGCCTGCAACCGCTCGACCTCGGCCGCCTTCCCAGCGGGATCGACTCCGGCGAGCACGCGCTCGATCCCGACCTCGGACGCGATCCGGGCAGCCGGCCCGCCCGAGTCGCCGGTGAGGAGCACGGGCTCGAGGCCCAGGTCCCGGAAGGCCCGGACGGCCTCGGCGCTCGTCGGCTTCACGACGTCGTGCACCTCGAGGGTCGCGCGCGTCGCCCCGTCCCACGACACCTCGACACCGGTGGCCCCGCGCCGTACCGACACGTCGTGGCCCTCCACGAACCCGGTGACCCCGGCTCCCGCCTCGCTGCGAAAGCCGGTGGCCGGCGGAAGATCGCCGACCTCCTCGTGCGCCGCCGCTACGACGGCGTGCGCCACCGGATGCTCGGATGCCGCCTCGACGGCCCCTGCGAGCCGGAGGACATCGTCCCTGGCTGCGCCGTCCCGCAGGACCACCCCGGTGAGCTCGAGGCGTCCCTCGGTAAGCGTCCCCGTCTTGTCGAGGACGACGGTATCGACGCGACGCGTCCGCTCGAGCACCTCGGGCCCCCGGATCAGGATCCCGAGCTGGGCGCCGCGGCCGGTGCCGACCATGAGCGCCACCGGCGTGGCGAGCCCGAGGGCACACGGACAGGCGATCACGAGGACGGCGACGGCCGCGGTGAACGCCTGCGCGTCGCCGCGCACCGGCGACGAGCCAGCCGGTGAGCGTGGCGAGCGCGAGGACGATCACGGCCGGGACGAACACGGCGGAGACGCGGTCGGCGAGCCGCTGGACGGGCGCCTTCCCCGCCTGAGCGTCCTCGACGAGCCGCTGGATCCGGGCGAGCGTCGTGTCGGCACCCACCTTCGTCGCTCGGACGAGCAGCTGGCCGTCGAGGTTCACCGTCGCGCCTGCGACCTCGTCCCCGGGCACGGTCTCGACCGGGGTCGACTCGCCGGTGAGCAACGAGCGGTCGACCGTCGAGGCGCCCTCGACGACCACCCCATCCGTGGCGATCTTCTCGCCGGGCCGTACGACCAGCACATCGCCGAGCTGAAGCTCCTCGGCGGGAACCTCGACCTCGACGCCGGCGCGAAGGACGCGCGCGTCGCGGACGCCGAGCTCGGCGAGCTTCCCGATCGCCTCCGAGGCATGGCCCGTGGCTCGTTCTTCGAGGTAGCGCCCGAGCAGGATCAGCGTGGTCACCGCGGTTGCGACCTCGAAGTAGGTGCCCGAGTCGAGCCCGAAGAGGAAGACGACCGCGGACCAGAGATACGCGGCGAGCGTGCCGAGCGAGATCAGCGTGTCCATCGTCGCGGCCCCGTGGCGGGCGCTGCGCAGAGCAGACCTGTGGAAGTCGCGCCCGCCGTAGAAGACGACAGGCGTCGACAGCGCGAGCGCCGCCCACTCCCAGCCGGAGAACCGGACGGCCGGGATCATCGCGAGGAGCAACACGGGCACCGTCAGGACAGCCGAGACGACAAGGCGCGGCCCGAGCGAGCCGATCTCGCTGTGGTGTCGGCGGCCCTCGACTGCGGGCACCGCCCCGTAGCCGATCGACTCGACGGCGGCGACGAGCTCCTCGACCGGGACGGCGGCGCTCGCAGCGAACGGTGGCACGTGCGGTTGCCAGGTTCACGGTCGCCTCCACCCCGTCGAGCTCGTTGAGCCGACGCTCGATCGAGGCTGCGCACGCGGCGCAGTGCATCCCCTCGACCTCCAGCTTCGTCGCGGTCGTACTCACCCTGCGAGTATACCCTTGCGGGGTATATCAGCCGGCCGTTGGGATACCGTTCCGGCTTGGACGACTGGTCGCGCCGCAAGGTCGAGCTTCGGGTCGGAGGCGGCTTCCGGCTACCCGATCTGACGGGGCGGCCGCTGCCGCGCCGCCTGATCACGACGACGTTCCACGACACGCCGCAGAGGTCGCTCGCGCGGGCGGGCATCACGCTGCGGTGGGACTCCGAGGCCCGTCACGCCGACTGGCAGCTGCGGCTCCCGGGCGGGGACGCGCCGATCGAGCTCGAGGAGGAGGCGGGAGGCGGCGCACCGCCCGACACGCTCGTCCGGCTGCTCGCGAGCCACACCAGGCACGGCAGCGTCGGCCCCGTCGCGACGGTCTGCACCCGCCGCTCGGGCGTCCTCTCAGAGGTCTCCGATGCCCGCGTCGCCGTCGTGCTCGACTGGGTCGAGGTGATCTCGGGGCCCGACGACGTCCAAGCCTTCGGCGTGGTCGAGGTCGAGCTCGTGGAGGGAGACCCGGGCGCGCTCGACGCCGCGGTCGACGTTCTCCGTCGCGCCGGCGCCGAGCCGGCGAACGGCACGCCCGCCACCGAGGCGCTCTGGCGCCGGATCGCGCCGCAGAGGCGGGACGACGGCTTCGTCGCGGATCAGCTCGTCGAGATCATGGCCCACGACCCGGGGACGAGGCTCGGGGCCGACGCCGAGGACCTCCACAAGCACCGGGTCGCGATCAGGCGCCTCAGAGCCGTCCTCCGCGAGGAGCCCCTCCGGACGGAGCTCCGCTGGATCGGCGGCTCCCTCGGCGCCGTGCGCGACCTGGACGTCCTGATCGAGCACTACACCACCGAGGCTGCCTCTCTCGAGCCCGACGAGCGAGTGGCGTTCCGCCCCATCCTGCTCCGACTCTCCCGCCGCCGGGCCGCGGCGCGCCGCGGGCTCTCCGAGGCGCTCGACTCCGAGCGCTACTTCGACCTTCTCGACGCCCTCGAGGCAGTCCCGGCCGAGCTCGACCCCGCGGGAACCGCCCACGCCGAGGCGCTGAGCCAGCTGAGGAAGCTCCGCAAGGAGGTGCGACGTGCCGGCCGCACGCCCGAGGACGCACCCCTGCACGAGCTGCGCAAGCGGGCCAAGCGCATCCGCTACGCCGCCGAGCGCGCGGCCGCAGCGGGAGACGACAGCCTCACCGAGCTCGGAAGCCGCGCCAAGGCGCTACAGGACGTTCTCGGCGTCCACCAGGACGCGGTCGTCGGCGAGGAGACGCTGCGCGGGCTCGCAACCGACGTGATCCGCCCGGCCCAGGCGCTTGCGATCGGCAGGCTGGTCGAGCGCGAGCGAGGACGCAAAGCCGCCGCGCGCGCCCAGTGGTGGGACGTGTGGCGCAAGCTCAAGCGCGCCGGCTGACCCAGGTCGCGCTGAGAGTCGACGCGTCTGCCGGTCGGCCCGAATGCCCATCGTAGACCGCGTCGAGCACGAGGCCTGCCCGGTCGAGAGCAGCTCGAACGTCGACGGTCCGCGTGGAAGTACTGCCGGTGGCGCTCCGCGAACGGGTCGGGGCCCGCCACCTCGATCGTCGTGTCGCAGGCACGGTTCCGCTCGTCGACCGTGCTCGTGATCGCGAAGCCCTCGCCGCTCACGACGGCGTTCGCGGCGGTGAAGTCGAGCATCGCATCCGTGTGGAGGTCGAACACGAGCGATCCCCCGGGCCGAAGGCGGGCCGCCACGGCGTTCAGAGTCGCCCCGAGATCGGACGGGGTCAGGTAGGTGAATCCGTCCTGGATGGATACGGCCGCGTCGAAGGCGCCGTCGATGCCGAGCTCGGGAAGCGTCGAGCGATAGAGGTCGGCGTCGGGGCCGAGACGCCGCCTCGCCACGTCCAGCATCGGCTGTGACGCATCGACGCCGGTGACCCGGTAGCCGCGGGGGACGAGCTCGGCTTCGAGAAGCCCGGTGCCGCAGCACAGATCGAGGACTCTCACGACGCCGTCGCCGGCCCAGAGCCTCTCGAGGAACGCCGCCCACTCTGCGTGGCAGGGGTCGGCGACGATCTCGTCGTAGACCCCTGCCAGCCGCGAGTACGTGTTCAGACCCCTGCCGGCGGTCGGTTCGGGCTAGATCCCGAGGATCTTGGCCTTGGCCGCCGCGAACTCCTCGTCGGTGAGGACGCCCTGGGCATGGAGCTGGGCCAGGTTCTGGAGCTGGGCGTTCGCGTCCGGCTCTGCCGGCGCAACAGGGGCGGGCGGGGGCGGCGGCGCGTACTGCTGGGCGGCCTGCTGCTGGTTGTAGGCCTCCGCGTCGGCCTGCTGGTCGTATCTGGCGGCCTGGCGGCGTTGCACCCGCCCGGACACGGCGGTGGCGGTGCCGGCGACCACGGCGGTACGGGCTGCCATGCGTATGAGTCCCATGTCTCTCCTTGGTTTATCGACTGTGGACGGGTTCTAGCCTTCGGCCATCGCGGCCTGGACGACGTCGACCGGGATCCGGATCGAGTCGATCACGACTGCGTCGGCCTCCTGGAGCGCGCCTGCGAGCTTCGCGGCCCACACGTTCTCGAACGCGACGAGCAGCGCCGAGCTGTTCGCCGGAAGGTCGTCGCTGACCTCCTCGGCATCCTCGGGCCCGAGTGCTCCGGGCTCGGTGACGTCGATCGTGAGGAAGGCGGCGCCCTCCTCGTCGAGGTCCTCGGCCTGGATCACGGTGGTGACGCCGTCGGCGTCCTTCGAGACGAACAGCAGGTCGAGGATTCGGATGGTGCCGTTCTCGACGAGCTCCAGGATCGCCGGGGCCACGCGCCCGGTGAACTTGTTGCCCGGAAAGCCGATGATGTAGACGTCGACGGGACCAACTTCCATTTTCTCTCCTTTTCCGGAGCGCAGGATCTGAAGGTAGCGGCCGAGCGAGCCCCTCGGCCGCAACGGACCGTACGCACGATACATACCGGTTATGGTCCCTCGCAGGCGTCAGCCGGGACGCCTAGAAAAGAGCAGGCATGAGGCTTCCACGGTTCTTCGCGCACGACCACGAGGAGAGTCCTCCCCCGGACCCCGAGCCGCCGGTCGAGCACCATTTCGTCGAGCTCGACCCCGACCAGCTGAAGAGCCTGTCGACCGTCTTCGCCGCGCCGAAGTGGCTGCGCGACGCGGGTTTCGCCTCGTGGCTCCTCGCCGGGGTCGCGATCCTGCTCGTCGGGGTCGTCTGGCTGCTCGCGCTCACCGAGACGATCGTCGGGCCGGTCACGGTCGGCATGATCGTGGCGGTGGTCGCCTCTCCGGCGGTCGCCTGGCTCGAGCGCCACCATGTCGGCCGGACGGCCGGTGCCGGGATCGTCGTCCTCGTGGTCCTCGCTCTCGCCGCGTGCGTGGTACTGCTCGTCGTCGGGGGGATCACGAGCCAGGGCGACTCGATCCGGTCGCAGGCGAACGACGCTGCACCGAGGGTCCAGGACTGGCTCACGAAGCTCGGGGTCGACTCGCGCGGCGCGACCAGCGTGACCGACAACGTCAAGGCCGCTGCACCGGGCTCGATCTCGACGCTCGTGCACGGCGTGGTCAACGGGATCACCGGGCTCGCCTCGGTCGCGATCGGCGCCTCGTTCGCCTTCCTCGCGATCTTCTTCCTGCTCAAGGACGGCCCGGGGATGCGCGTCTGGGTCGACGGGCATCTCGGGGTGGCCCGGCCGGTCGGGCGGCTGGTCACCCGAAGCGTGATCACCTCGCTGCGGCGCTACTTCCTCGGGGTCACCTTCGTGGCCGCCTTCAACGGGGTCGTGGTCGGCCTCGGCGCGCTCATCCTCGGCGTGCCGCTCGCCGGGACGATCGCCGTGGTGACCTTCGTGACCGCGTACATCCCGTACCTCGGGGCGTTCATCGCGGGCGCCTTCGCCGTCATCCTGGCGCTCGGGGCGAACGGCGGCACGACGGCGCTGATCATGCTCGCGATCGTGCTGCTGGCGAACGGGCTGCTTCAGAACATCTTCCAGCCCATCGCCTTCGGTGCGACGCTGCGGTTGAACCCGCTCGTCGTCCTGATCGTCACGATCGGGGGTGGCTGTCTCTTCGGCATGATCGGCCTCGTCCTCGCCGCCCCGCTCCTCTCGGCCGCGCGCATGATCGCCACGCAGCTCGGAAGCGCGCGTGCGGCCACGAGAAGCGAACGGGCGCCGGCCGTCGCGCCGGCGCCCGAGACCGATCTGGTCAGGCCACTACATCACGCCGGGCGTTGCCGTGGCCGGGCGCGCGACCATGTAGATCAACGCGCCGATCAGCGGGACGAAGATGAGGAGCAGCGTCCATCCCGCCTTGGCCGCGCCCGAGTGGTCTGTCCGCTTGAAGTTGTCGACCAGGATGAACACGAGGAACGCCACCCAGATCACCCAGACGAAGAAGATGCACATCGTCCAGAAGATGTCGAGGAACGGATAGCTGTCTGCAAGCATCGAAGGTCCTTTCGAGGTCGTGGGCTACGCGTTCCGCAGCGAGCGCAGGTGGAAGGCGAGGATGATCTGGACGACTCCGTGGATGAGGGCGCCGAGGCCCACCCACACGAGCAGCAGGACGGACTTGTGGCCGAAGTCGCCGGCGGCCCAGAACGCGAGCCCGATCTCGGCGAGACCGAGGAGGAGACCGAGCCACATCGGCTCGAAGAAGCGCGTGATCGAGGCGATGATCGTGAACATGCCGCGGAGGAGCAGGAAGAACGCGAACACCGCCGCGAGCGCGTCGAACGTGTTCCCCGGGTGGACGAACGCGACGATGCCGATCACCGTGAAGAGCACCGCCAGGCCGATGCGGCCGGCCCGCCACCAGCCGTGCGACGACGGGATCGAGATCACCTCGTCGAGCGCGCCCGCGATGCACACCACGCCGAAGAGGATCGAGATCGCGGTGACGCTCGCGTAGTCGAAGCGGAAGAGCAGGAGCGAGAAGAGGAGCCAGAGCGTCCCGGTGACGATCGGCAGCCACCAGAGGCTGCCGACGGCCTGTTCCACGCTCTTCTCCTCGATCGCGGATCCCTCCACGGCTTCGACTCTAACTGGTCTGGGAGGTCGGTATCAGGAGCCTCCGCCTCGAGCTGCGCCTTGGCCTGCTCGAGCTCTCGCAGCGTCTCCTCGTCGACCTCGGGGTACTGCGGATCGATCTCGACGAGGGCGCTCACGATCGCCGCGGCGGCAGCCACCCGCGCGAACCACTTTCGGTCGGCCGGGATCACATGCCACGGCGCCCACTCGGTGCTCGTGTGCGAGAGCATCTCCGAGAACGCGTGCTGGTAGTCGTCCCAGAACGCACGCTCGTGGACATCGTCGGCCGAGAACTTCCAGTTCTTGTCCCGCTGCGTCGATCCGCTTCAGAAAGCGCTGCCGCTGCTCCTCCTTCGACAGATGGAGGAAGAGCTTGACGACCCGGATCCCGTTGTCGACGAGGTAGCGCTCCCAGTCGTTGATCTCGCGAAAGCGCCGCTCCCAGAGGTCCTCGCCCTTCGCCGCGGCGGGGAGCCGCTGCCGCGCGAGGATCTCGGGATGGACGCGAACGACGAGCACCTCCTCGTAGTGGGAACGGTTGAAGATGCCGATCTCGCCGCGTACGGGAACCCGCTGGGCGTAACGCCAGAGGTAGTCGTGGTCGAGCTCCTCGTCCGAGGGGGCCTTGAAGCTCGAGACCCGAACGCCCTGCGGGTTGACGCCGCTCATCACGTGGCGGATCGTCCCGTCCTTGCCGCCGGCGTCGATCGCCTGCAGGACGACGAGCAGGCCCCAGTCGTTCTGGGCGGCGAGCCGGGCCTGGTAGTCGGCGAGGAGCCTGACACCCGCCTGGAGCATCCCGTCGGCGTCCGCCTTCGAGAGGAAATCGTCCTTGTAGCGAGGGTCGAAGTCCCGCTCGAGCTTGACCTTCCGCCCCGGCTCGACCCGGAGCGGCTCGACCAGCTTCGTGAGCTGCCGCGCCTCGTGGTCCCTCGCCGCCATGCTCAGTCCCCGCCCCTGCGGCGCCCGAAGCTGGAGACGAGCACGGCGACGACCGTGACCAGGTAGAGCTGCCCGAAGAGCGCCTCGATCACGGCGAACGTCTTCCCGACCTGGCCCGCGGGGGTGTAGTCGCCGTACCCGAGGGTCAGGAGGGTGACGTAGCTGAAGTAGAGGAACAGGGACCGCGTCCCCGCGACTCCCTGGGCGAAGAACTGCTCGCCGCCGATCGTCTGCACGGCGGAGTAGAGGAACACGAACAGCATCCCCATCAGGAGATAGACCGAGACGGCCCCGCAGACGGAGGCGGCGTTCACCTCGTTCTGCCGTCTGACGCCGTAGCCGACCGTCACGACCGTCGCGACGGCGAGGATCGCCGACACGAGGACGACGGTCGCGCTCACCGCCCGCCCGTCGTCCAGGGCGAGCTGCAGCCCGGCGATGACGGCGGCGCCGAGGACGATGCCGCGGGCCCCGACGCGGACGCCGGGCCGGGCCGACGTCGCCAGCGCCACGCCGAGCGTGATCCCCTGGAGCACGAGGATGACGCTTGCCGTCCACCGCGCGTTCGACGTCACGTCGGCGAACACGAACAGGACGAGGACGAGTCCGAGCACGAGCCCGTAGGCGTGGGCGTCGCGGATGCGTCTGAGGTCCCTGCCCACGGTCCTTTCGCGCGCGTCGGTCTCGATCGGCGTCATGACGAACCGAATTCTCGCACGGTTCCTCGTTAGCCTGGTGACATGGGCACGCTGTACCTGCTCCGGCATGCCAAGTCGAGCTGGGACGATCCGGCGCTCGACGACCACGAGCGCCCGCTTTCGGCTCGCGGCTGGCGAAACGCCGCCGCACTCGCCGAGCACGTCCGCGCCGAGAGAATCGCTCCCGCGCTCGTCCTCTGCTCGACGGCTCGCCGCGCGCGCGAGACGCTCGCCGCCATGGTGCCCGCCCTCGATCGGAGAGCTCGTGATCCGGATCGAGGACGATCTGTATGCCGCATCCTCGTCCTCGCTGCTCGCCCGCCTGAGGATCGTTCCGGACACCGCCCGGCCCGTGCTGCTGATCGGCCACAACCCGGGCCTCGAAGAGCTCGCCGTGTTGCTCGCCGGGGACCAGGCCCCGGAGCGGATGCCGACCGGCGCGCTCGTGGCTCTCTCGACCTCCTCACCGTGGGCAGCGCTCGGCGAGAGCCCGTGCCGCGTGGTGTCCGTCACCATCCCCCGCTGACGGACGGAGCCGGCCGGGTCTACGCGAGCACGTGCTTCTTGGCCTGGTCGAACTCGTCCTGGGTGATCGCGCCCTTGTCCTTGAGGTCGACGAGCCAGGCGATCTCCTCCGCAGTGGAACGGGCAGGCGTGCCCTCCACGGGCTTGTCGGCTCTCTTCGTCCGGTCGGTCACCCTGTGCGCGGTCGCGGCCAGCCGTACGCCCATTGAATGCTCGTGCCCCTCGAGGCCCGCGGTCGGGAACTCCTCGAGCGTCTGGCGCCGCAGTGTGTAGACGCCGAGCGCGAGCAGCGCGCCGATCACGAGGATCCCCCACCAGGTGCGAAGGGCGTGCATCGGGCCCCAGAGGACGAGAAGCAGGTACACGATTCCGACGGTGCCCCAGGCCAGTCCCTGGCGCTGGTTCAGTGCGGGGGCGATCTCGCGGCGCAGCGCAACCGCAGCCCGCCACGGCCCCGCCAGCATCGCGGCCAGGATGAGGAGCAGGCCGTAGGTGACCGTGGCCCAGCCGATCGAGCCGAGGATCGAGGTCGCGATCAGCCAGATGTGATGCGCGGGCTTGCGGTAGATCGGATCGACGAGGGAGCTCAGCACGTAGTTGCCGATCAGCCGGCGGGCGATGAGGGTGAGGATCCCGACGACCACGAGGCCCCAGCCCACGTAGGCGAGCGTCCTTCGCCGGTGGCCGTGGGCGAGGTAGATCGCGAGCCCGTAGAGCGCGAACACCAGGACGAAGAGCCAGACGCTGAGGATCCTGACGATCCGGACGCCCTTCTGGGCACTGTCCAGCTGGTCGGACCTGAGGATCGTGATCTGTCCGCTGCCTGCCGGGATCCTGTCCAGCGCAGCGGTGGGGACGCCGAGCTGCGCCCCGATCTGCCTCAGGAGCTCGGTGACGTCGAGGGTCACGACGCCGTTACCCGTCGAGATCCCGTTGCCTGTCTTGTTCTCGAGGACGTTGACGAGCTTCTCGTGGGCGATGTCGCTCGCCTGCACGAACAGCTTCTGGAAGCGCGGCTGCGAGAGCAGGAACTCCACTCCCCTGGTCGCCGGGTCGCGCAGGGCGGCTGCGGCCGGGTCGGCGAGCTGCTTGAAGTTCTTCGGCAGCCGCTGCTGGAGTTGCGCGCCGACGTCGACATTCGTGTAGAGCTCGTTGACGAGCTCCGTCGCCAGCGCGCTCTGCACCGCCTGGTCCTGGATCACCCGCGTGCTCGCGTTGTGCCACGAGTGGTTGTCGAGCATCTGACGGTTGACCCAGGTGGTCAGGATCGAGAGCAGCGTGACGATCGACGCGAGGACGATCAGGGCCCAGATCGCGGTCTTGCGGCCCCGCGACAGCCGGTGGGCCTCCGGCCTCGCGACGGACGGCTGCTCGACGGTGATCACCATGGCGGCAGTATCTCAGCTTTCGCGGTCGGGCTCCACGGATTCTTCCTCGACGACGCGTCGCTCGAGCCAACGGGCGACGAGGAAGCCGGCCGCGGTGATCAGCACGAGGCCACCGGCGGCGAAGAGCCCGTACTTGCCGAGGGCGCTCGCGGCGGCGTCCCCGAGGTAGTAGGAGACGAGTCGCGACCGCGGTCGCCCAGACGATGCCGCCGGCGGTGTTCCAGGCGAGGAACCGCAGCCAGTGCATGTGCGAGAGCCCGGCGATCCACGCCGAGGTGACGCGGAGGACGGCCACGAACCTGCCGATGAAGACCGCCTTGCCGCCGTGCCGGGCGAAGAAGCGCTCACCCACCGGGATGTAGCGCTCGGCGTAGCTGCGGGTGAGCCGGTGACGCTCGAGCAGCGGACGTCCTCCCTCACGCGCGACCCAGTAGCCGAGGTTGTCTCCGATGATCGCGGCGGCCGCCGCGACGACGATGACCCACCCGATGGACAGCGATCCCTGGGAGGCGATGACCGCGCACGCGATCAACGCGGTCTCCCCGGGAAGCGGGAGGCCGAACGACTCGAGCGCGAGCAGCGCGAACATGACGAGAAGCGCCCAGTCGCGATGGTCCTCGACGAAGCCCTGGATCGACCCGAGAGGCACGGGCGAATGATCCCTGATCGCCGGGGCACGCCGAGTGCGATGATGAGCGGTGAAACGAGCTTGCGAAGCCCTGAGAGGAGCCCATGACCACCACAGCACCCACGACCACACCGAGCCTGTCGGGCGAGCAACTGCAGGAGCTACTCGCGCTCATCAAGGACTCCGACAGCGTCGAGCTGAAGCTCACGGTGCCGGACTCGGCCCTCCGCTCCACCGTGACGGCGCTCGGGATCGACCCGCTCGACGCGCAGATCCGCCTCGTCACCTTCTTCGACACGCCCGACCTCGCGCTCGACAGGGCCGGAATCGTCGTCCGCGCCCGGCGCATCCAGGGCAAGGGCGAGGACTCCGTGATCAAGCTCCGGCCGGTCGTGCCGGGAGACCTGTCGGCCGAGCTGCGCCGGTCGGAGAACTTCAACGTCGAGGTCGACGCGCTGCCGGGCGGGTTCGTCTGCTCGGCGACGATGAAGGGCGTGCTTCGGCAGTCCGACGTCTCGCGCGCCCTGCGCGGCGAGCTGCCGCTGCGAAAGCTCTTCTCGAAGGAGCAGCGAGCGTTGTTCGGCACTCACGCGCCGGAGGGCATCAGCCTGGACGACCTGGCCGTCCTCGGGCCGATCTTCGTCCTCAAATGGCGCTTCGTCCCGGAGGACATCGCGCGGCGCCTCGTCGCCGAGGTCTGGCTCTACCCCGACGGATCGCGCGTGCTCGAGCTCTCGACGCGCTGCGGCACCAATGAGGCCTTCCAGGTCGCGGCCGAGACGCGGGCATATCTCCACGGGCGAGGCGTCGACCTCACCGGCGACCAGCAGACCAAGACCCGGAAGGCCCTGGAGATCTTCTCGAAGGGCCTCGAGGGGACGTAGTTGACGATCGTCCCGCGCTGGGAGTGGCGCACCTTCGGCGAGCGCTTCGGCGCGGCAGAGGAGCGATTTGCGGCACTCACCCCGGAGCGGATCGACGACAGCGACGAGATCTACCTGCTCTCGTCGAGGAGCGATGCCTCCGTGAAGATCCGCGGCGGCCTCATGGACGTCAAGCACCTCGACTCGGTCGACGGCGACGGGCTCGAGCAATGGCGACCGGTGATCAAGGCCGAGTTCCCACTCCCGGCCGCCGACGTTGCAGCGGTCGTCGCAGAGCTCGGCGTCGACGGAGGAGCCGCTCGACCGCGACGCCTACACGCTCGAGCAGCTCGTCGGCGAGGTCGTCGAGCCGCACGGCGAGCTCCGAGTGGTCCACGTCCACAAGCACCGCGAGCACCACACGGTGGGCGGGTGCATGACCGAGCTCTCCGAGCTCGTCGAGGACGGCCTCTCCGTCCGCACCCTCGTCGTGGAGGGCGAGGACGCGGGGCTCGTGATCGCCGCCGTGCGCGAGCTCGGGCTCGGCGGCCGCCGGAACACGTCCATGGCGCGGGGGCTCAAGGCGCTGATCCGCTTCGGCGCGCGCCGCTTCGCCGTCCTCGACGTCGGCACGAACTCGGTCAAGTTCCACGTCGGCGAGCTCGAGGCCGACGGAACGTGGCTGACCGTCGCCGACCGCGCCGAGGTGACCCGCCTCGGCGAGGGGCTCGACGAGACGGGCCGCCTCGGGGCCGAGCCGATCGCCCGCACCGTCGAGGCGATCGCCGGGATGGCGGCCGAGGCGGAGCAGGCCGGCGTCGAGGCGATCGCGGCCGTCGGCACCGCCGGGATGCGCATCGCCTCGAATTCGGATCAGCTCGTCGACGCCGTCCGTGCCCGGTGCGAGATCGAGATCGAGGTGATCCCCGGCGAGGAGGAGGCCCGTCTCGCCTACCTCGCGGCGACCTCTGGGCTGGGCTTGACGAGTGGGTCGCTCGTCGTCTTCGACACCGGCGGAGGGAGCTCCCAGTTCACCTTCGGGGCGCCCGGGAGGATCGATGAGCAGTTCAGCGTCAACGTCGGGGCTGCGCGGTTCACCGAGCGGTTCGGCCTCGACGGCCGGGTCGGCGAGGAGACCGTCGCCGCGGCGCGAGCAGCGATCGCCGCCGACCTCGCCCGCCTCGACGGCCGCCCGAGCCCGGACCTCCTCGTGGGCCTCGGCGGGGCGATCACGAACATGGCCGCCGTCAAGCACGGCCTCGAGCGCTACGACCCGGACGTCGTCCAGGGAACGGAGCTCGACACCGCCGAGATCGACCGCCAGATCGAGCTCTACCGCACCCGGTCGGCCGACGAGCGCCGGGAGATCGAGGGGCTCCAGCCCAAGCGGGCCGAGGTCATCCTCGCCGGTGCCTGCATCGTGCGCACGGTGCTCGACAAGCTCGGGCGCGACTCCCTCGTCGTCAGCGACCGCGGCCTGCGCCACGGCCTGATCGTCGAGCGGTTCAGCTCCTAGGGAGCGACCGGCTCGAAGGCCTCGATCAGGTCCTGCCCAGGCCGGACGACGCCCCACGTCGACTCCGGCACCTCGTTCCAGGCGCCCGGGAGGTCGCCCAGCGGCTCCGAGACGACGAGGCGGGTCTCGTCGTCGACCCGCTGGAAGAGATCCATGTCGGGGTAGAGCTCCCGGAGGGCCTGGATCGCGGTCGAGAAGTAGAGCGAGCGCGACCGCCCTTCGCTCGAGTAGCGGAAGGCCCAGGTGCTCTCGCCGTCGGAGGTGGCGACCGTCATCTGGATCGGGTACTCGACGCCGTGGCGGCGGCCGACGTCCTCGATGAAGCCGACAGCGCGGGCGACTGCGCCCGGCGGGTCGTCCTCCAGGCCCAGCGTGAGCGCGAGGAAGAAGAACATCTCCGAGTCGGTCGAGCCCTCGATCAGCGGGTAGAGCGACGCGTCCACCGCCAGCGCGAGGTCTCGCTTGACCGTCGTGAACTCGCGGATCAGGCCGTTGTGCATCCACAGCCAGCGGCCGTGGCGGAACGGGTGGCAGTTGGTCTGCTGGATCGGGCTTCCGCTGGACGCCCGGATGTGGGCGAAGACGAGCGGGGAGCTGACGTGCCCGGAGAGCTCGTGCAGGTTCCGGTCGTTCCAGGCGGGCTCGATCGAGTGGAAGACGGCCGGTGTCTCGGCCGTTCCGTACCAGCCGATGCCGAAGCCGTCGCCGTTCGTCGTCTCCGCGCCGAGCCGCGAGTGGAGGCTCTGGTCGATCAGGGAGTGCGCCGGCCTGTAGAGCAGCTCCTCGAGCAGGATGGGCGTTCCCGAATATGCAAGCCACCGGCACATGTGTCCTCCTCCGTGTCTCGGCCGTGCCCGGGCCGGGCGCAGCGCGCCCGGCCCGGCGCGAGGTGCCTACGCCGCGAGCGCCTTGGCCTTCAGCTGGTCGAACTCCGTCTGCGTGATCGTGCCTGCGTCGAGCAGCGACTTCGCCTTCGCGATCTGCTCGGTCGGATCGCTCGAGGACGCCACATCCTTGATGTAGGTGTCCATCTCGCCCTGCGCCTTCTGCACCGCCGCCATCTGGCGCTGGGCCATGCCGTCGGCGTTCGTGATGTAGTAGACGAAGAGGCCGAGGAACGGGAACACGATCAGGAAGATCACCCAGAGCGCCTTCTTCCCGCCGGACGCGTCGTGGCGCGAGAACAGGTCGCCGATGACGTGGAAGAGCAGGATGAAGAAGATGACCATGAAGAAGATGACGATCAGTGACCAGAGGAAGGTCAGAAACTCAGTGGCGACCATACGACTCCTTTAATTGGGGGCATAGCTGGGTGCGCGCGCGCGCGCCCTGCGGGCGTGACCCTCGCATCATATGAATCTCGCCCGGAACCGCAACCGCGGTCATCTGGGACAATGAAGGAAGTGCATTTGCACGCAGGCCACTCGCACGCAGGCCATTCCCACGCAGCTCCCGGGGATGGCGACTCGGGGCGCCTCTGGATCGCGCTCACGCTGATCGGCGGCTTCATGGCCGTCGAGGTCGTGGTCGGGATCCTCGCGAGCTCGCTGGCGCTGATCTCGGACGCGGCGCACATGCTGACCGACGCCGGCGCGCTCGTCCTGAGCCTCGTGGTGATCCGCCTCATCCGCCGGCCGGCCGGCGGGAACCTGACCTTCGGCCTGCGCCGCACGGAGATCCTCTCCGCGCAGGCCAACGGCGCCACCCTGCTCGTCCTCGCGCTGCTGATCGTCTACGAGGGGATCGCCCGGCTGATCACGCCGCCCGACGCCGCGGGCCGGGCGATGGTGATCGTGGCTCTCGTCGGCATCGTCGTGAACCTCACGGCCACCCGCGTGCTGGCGGGCGCCGACCGCCGCTCGATGAACATCGAGGGGAGCTTCCAGCACCTGCTCACCGACCTCGCGGCGTTCGTGATCACCGCTGTCGCCGGCGTCGTGATCCTCGCGACGGGCGAGACCCGGGCCGACGGGGCCGCCTCCCTCGTCATCGCCGCGATCATGCTCCGCGCGTCGTACGTGCTCCTGCGCGACTCCGGCCGGGTTCTCCTCGAGGCGGCGCCGGAGGGGATGGAGACCGGCGAGATCGGGCGGGCGCTCGCCGCCCACCCGAAGGTCACGAACGTCCACGACCTACACGTCTGGGAGATCGGCACCGGGTTTCCGGCGCTCTCGGCCCACGTGCTCGTGGCGGAGGGAGACGACTGCCACGCCGTCCGGCGTGAGCTCGAGGAGCTGCTTGCCTCCCGGTTCGGGATCACGCACACGACGCTCCAGGTCGAGCACGAGAAGGCCGGCAAGCTCATCCGCATCGGCCGCTAGCTCAGCCCGGCGAGCGTGAGCACCAGCCGGCCGAGGCGCCCGGGTCGTCCGGCGCATCGTCGGCCAGCGGGATCCACTCGCTCAGCTCCACGTCGCCGAGGTAGCGCTCGAGCATCGCCGTCAGCGCGGAGATGGTCTCGAGGGAATAGACGTGCCTGATGCCGTCGCCGGGACGGACGAGGTACGCCGACGCCTCTCCGCTCGGAGCCTTGCTCGGCGACGACGACGACGCCGACGACCTCTTCGCCCTCGAACACGGCCGCCGCGAGGCGCTCGCCGGCGATGGATGCCGAGCCGTCGACGCGGTCGAACCGCTCGTGCCAGCCTCCGGACGCGCCGGCAGCAGGCTGGAGCCGCTCGAGCTCCTGGCGGAGTCGCGCCTCGCCGCGGCGCGAGACGACGAACGTCGCGACCGGCTCGCCGGGTGACTCGCGGTCCCAGATGCCGAGAAATCCCTGCCCGAGACCTGGGACATGACGAAGCTCCCGCCAGGCAGCTCGCTGCGACCCGACGACGGTCGTGTCGCCCATGAACCCGAGCGGCGCGAGATACCCGCCGAAGCCGGTCGCCCCGACGCTCTCCATCGTCGTCTCGCCGGTGTCGAGCGGGTTGTAGGGAGCGGGCAGCCCGAGCTGGTCGAACAGCTCGTCGACCGTCTCCTCGACGAACACGTCGACCCTCCGGGAGATCTCCTGCGCGTCTGCGGCCGAGAGCGGCCTCGGTGTTGCCCACGACCAGTGCGCAAAGGACTCGGGGTCGTGGGCGAGAGGCCTGATCGGCGCGATCGGGCCTGATCGCGAGCGCCGCCAGCCGGCCGCCGCCGACCGCGATGACCTGCGCGTAGTCGCTGTCGTGGACGGAGACTCCGGCCGCCACCCCGTCGCCGGCCTTCGCGGCCCTGAACACGAGCCCCGCGAGATCGGAGGGCACGCCCTCGCCGTAGCCGTAGCGCCAGCCCGGCGCGCACTCCTCGGGCGCCGGGCGCAGCCGGAGCCGCCGCAGGGCGAGCCTGCCCGCGCCCCGTGCCACCACCCAGTAACCGAAGTAGCCCACCGAGCCGCATTCTGCGGGAGTCCGTAGCCTTCGGACGTGGAGGCGGCCCGGCCCTTCAGCGACGAGCTCGAGCAGCTGGCTGCGAAGCGACGGCGAGAAGACGCTGGGGAGCATGGGCGAGGTGTTCGCCGAGCGGAGCTTCGCGGTGACGATCCTCCTGCTGATGATCCTGCCGGCGACGCCCCTCCCGACCGGCGGGAATCACCCACGTCTTCGAGGTGATCACCGTGCTGCTCGGGCTCGAGATGGTGATCGGGCGGAAGACGATCTGGCTCCCGGCGAGGTGTCAGCGCCGCAAGCTCGGGGCAATGACGACCGACAAGGCGATTCCGTTCATCGTCAAGCGGATCCGCCAGGTCGAGCGGTTCTCGCGACCGCGGGGAGTGCGGCTCTTCACGAACGGCCTGACGCTGCGGCTGATCGGCCTCGTCGTGATCGTCTTCGCCGTCGCCGCGGCCCTCGCGCCCCCGTTCTCCGGCCTCGACACCCTGCCCGCGCTCGGAGCGGTCGTGATCGCGCTGTCCATCATCCTCACCGACGTCGTCGTGCTCGCCGTCGGCATCGCTCTCGGCGCCGGCGGGATCGCCCTGATCCTCACCGTCGGCGCGGCGCTCTACCGCGGCGTGACGTCGCTCTTCTAGCGCGGGCCAACTCCCGGGCCGAGTGCCTTCACCGCTTCGTCGATCGTGTGGAAGAGGTGGTCCTCGCCGATCGCGTCGAGCACCCCGGTGAGGCGCGCACGATCGACAACGGGCTGGCGGACCTCGGCGAGCGCGAGGAGGATGCCGCCCGAGCGGAGCGTCTGGACGAGCTCGAGGAGATTCTCGGCGCTCGTGATGTCGAGGTCCGAATTCGGCCCGAGGTCGACGATCACCGCGCGGGGCGGCGGAGAGACGCCGCCCGCCAGCCGCTTGACGGTGTCGCAGACGAGCGAGGCGTTCGCGTAGAACATCGGTGCCTCGAGCCGCAGGACCAGGAGTCCCGGAACAGGGTCGTACCCGGGGTGCCGGCCGATGTCGCCGTAGGCGTCCTGCACGCCCGGGACGCGGGCGAGCACCGACACGTGAGGCCTGCTCGCGGCGTACACGACGAAGAGGAGCATCGCGACCACGCCGATGACGAGCCCCGGAAGGACGTCGATCGTGATCACGCCGACGCCCGTCCCGATCCCCACCCAGAACTCCAGCGGGCGCTCGCGCCGGTAGCGCCTGAACTCGGCGACCTTCCAGAGGTGCGACACCGCGTGGATGATCAGCGCGGCGAGGACGGCCTCGGGCAGGTCCTTGAAGACCGGGGTGAGCACCAGCACCGTGAAGAGCGAGAGCAGCGTCGCGACCAGGGGCGATACCTCGCTGCGGGCGCCGGCTCCCTCGTTGACCGCCGACTGCGAGAGACTCCCGCCGGCGCCGAGCCCGCCGAGGAGCCCCGAGCCTGCGTTGGCGACGCCGAGGGCGATCAGCTCCTGGTCGGGGTCGATGTCATAGCCGTACTTCGTCGCGAAGTTGCTGGCCGCTCCGAGCGACTCGCTGAAGATCACGAGCAGCATCCCGGCGGCGCCTGCAAGGAGCGGCGCGATGTCGGCCGACGCCGGGTGCGGGATCGCGACCGAGGGAAGCCCCGACGGCAGCTTCCCGACGACGTCGACGCCGTGACCCGCGAGGTCGAGGCCCGCGCTGACGGCGATCCCGAGGACGAGCACGACGAGCCCGCCCGGAATCCGCGGAAGCCAGCGCTCACCGGCGAACAGGATCGCGAGAGCTGCGGCGCCGACGAGGAGCGTGAGACCGTGCGTCTCGTCGAGATGACCGATCAGGTGGCTCACCTGCTCGATGGTGTTCCCGTCACCGCCCGCGATCCCGAAGAGCTTCGGCAACTGCTTGACGGTGACGAAGATCGCGAGGCCGAACACGAATCCCTCGATCACCGGCTTCGAGAGGAACTGCGCGACGAACCCGAGCCGGAAGACGCCCGCGAGGAGGAAGAGCCCGCCGCAGAAGAGCACCATCGCCGCGGCGTCGACAAGGTAGTCGGGAGAGGTGGCGGGATGGAGCGCGACCACCGTCGACGCGAGCAGGACGGCCGCCGCCGAGGTGCCGGCCGCGACGACATGTCGGCTCGTCCCGAAGATCGCATAGGCGGCGAGCGTGACGAGGAGCGTGTAGAGCCCGGCCTGCGGCGGGAGGCCGGCGAGGCCGGCGTACGCGATCATCTCCGGAACCAGCAGCCCCCAGATCGTCGCGCCCGCGATCGCGTCGTAGCGGAGGTTCCCGAGCGGGTATCTCGGCAGCCAGCCGGCGGCCGGGACGTACCGGCGAAGGCCGGACGGCGGCGGGGCTGCCCATGAGCTGGGGTCGACGGGGGTCATCGGTGCGAAAGGCAGGCTAGGCCGAGAAGCCTGCGATCGCCTGCCCGATCGGCTTGGCGCCGATGAGCGGCAGCAGGATCTACGCCGTGGCGAAGACGGTCGCCCAGTCGTCCCGCATGCTCACGACGGTCCAGCCGTGCTCCTTCGCCTGCTCGAGCGAGGATTCCGCACCGCCCGAGTACGCGAACTCGCGCTGGTCGTCGTCGTGGTTCACGAGCAAGCGCAGGGCCGGGCGGCCCTTTCCGCCCGCATAGCGCAGCATCGGGATGTCGCCGTTCGAGTTGCCGCCCGCGAGGATCGGGCGCTTCCCGATCCGGCTCCAGATCCGCACGGGCTTCACGGGGCCGTCGTCGAAGAACTCCATCTCGGCGAGGTAGGACACCGTGCCTCCGTGCTCGTCGTCGACCCAGCCGAGGGCGCTCGTGCTTCCGATCACGCGGTCGCCAGGGATCCCGTAGATCTCGCCCGTGACGGCCCGCATGAAGTCGCGGTCGCCGCCCGAGGCGATGTAGCTCGTGAACCCGTTCGCGTCGAGGTAGCGAAGCAGCTCGACCATCGGGACGTACCCGCACTCGTGGAAGCTCCGGCCGAGCGTCGGATGCGTGCCCCCGTGGAGGAACGCATCGGCGGCCGTCGCGTACTCCTCGACGCTCTTTCCGGCAAAGGCCTGGACGATCCCGCCGATCAGCACTCGCACGTCCGAGTCGTCGCCCGCGTAGTGCTTCGTCACCACGTCGCCGAGCCAGGCGTAGTCGCGCTCGTGGGCCGCCTTCCAGGGCTGCTTCTCTCTCAGCGACTCGTCCGCGTCTGCCATCTCGGCGAGACGGGCGAGGATGAACCCGAGCTCGATCGGCATCGGCTTCTCGCACCAGAGCGTGCCGTCGTTGTCGAAGACCGCGATCCGCTCCGACGCCGGGACGTAGTCGGGCCCGCCCTCGGTCGTCACGCGCTCGACGAACTCGATGATCGCTGCCTTGGCTGCACCGTCGTTCCAGCTCGCGAGGTCGCCCATCTGCCGCTCGGACACTAGCCAACCCGCCGCAGCAAGGAGTTTCCGCAATGACGCGGAGCGTCGTCGTCTTCTAGGTGGTCGGCGCGGCCGCGTACTCCTCGTCGGTGACCGGGTCGCCCCAATCGGCGGTGTTTCCGTGCTCGTCCACGGCGATGATCGCGACGTGCGTCATGAACCTGTTCGAGACGGCGCCGTGCCAGTGGACCTCGCCGGGCTCGAAGAACACCCGGTCGCCTGCGCGAATCGTCTCGACGGGGCCGCCCCGTCTCTGCGCGAGGCCGATGCCCTCGAGCACGAAGATCGTCTGGCCGTTGGGATGGGTGTGCCAGTGCGTCCGGGCGCCGGGGGTGAAGTGGACGCTGCTCGCGCTCACCGGCGACCCGTCCTCGGGCGCCGCGACCGCGTCGATGTACACGGCGCCGGTGAACCAGTCGACCGGCCCACGGCCCGTCTCGACGCCGCTCCTCGTGATCTTCATGCTCGCTCCTTCGCCTCGGTGGTCGGTTACGGTTCCGGCCGTGAAGCCGGCCGACGTCATCACGTGGACGATTGTCGTGATCGGCGTGCTCCCGATCGCGGGAAAAGCCCTCGCCGCGCTCTGGCAGCTCGTCCACCGCGCCTGATCGCGACCCTACCGATCGCGCCCTGGCTACGTGTCGAGGCGGGAGACCTCGAGGTCGAGGTCGTGCTCCACGCGGCGCATCACCTCGTCGCTGATCTCGCCGGTGTTGCGGAGCTGGACGACGGCGCCTCGTTCGGCGTCGAGCAACTCCCGGCGGAGGCGCTGGTACTTGATCGACCGCTTCTCGATCTTGCCGTCCGCTTCAGGATCGACGCGCGCCGAGAAGCGGTCGATCCGGAACTGGTAGAGCCCTCGTGCTCGCTCGGCGGTATCGTCCGCCACCCACGCCTCTCCCTGCAGCTCGTCGAGGCGCGCGAGAGCCGCCTCCGCCGCCCGCACCCGGGCGAGGGCCTCCTCCTCCTCGGAGTCGTGCTCGTCGGCTTCCAGACCGAGCAAGCGGATGACCGCCGGCATCGACAGCCCCTGCACGACGAGCGTCGCGAGCACGACCGCGAAGGCGAAGAACACGATCTTCTCGCGGCCCGGAAGCGGCGACCCCGAATCGGTGTCCAGCGGGAGGAGGAGGGCTGCGGCGATCGTGACCGCTCCCCGCATTCCGTTCCAGGAGATGAACGCGGGATAGCGCCACGGCGGCGACGGGTCGCGCTCACGGAGGCCCGGCCAGAACCAGCGCGGCAGGTACGTCGCCGGGAAGACCCAGAGGATCCGCACGACGACGACCGCGAGGACGATCGCGGCCGCCTCACCGACGAGCGACCAGCCGCTGCCTCCGGACATCGAGTCGAGGATCGGGCGCAGCTGTAGCCCGATCAGGCCGAAGAGGACGACGTTGAGCAGGAACGACAGCACCTCCCAGAACCCGGCTCCGGTGAGCCGCGTCTGAGTATTCGTCAGCTCGGGCGTGTACCAGCCCATGTAGACGCCGGCCGTGACGACCGCGAGCACGCCCGAGACGTCGAGCGCCGACGCCGGCAGGAAGGCGAAGTAGCCGGTGAGGAACGCGATCGCGACCTCGACGGGCGGGTTGTCGAGCGGCCGGCGAACCCGTCGGACGATGTACCCGACGGCCAGGCCCACCGCGATCCCGCCGACGATGCTCAGGATCAGTCTCCCGGCGGCATCCCATGCCGAGAACGAGCCCGCCACCGCGGCGACGATCGCCGTGCGCAGCAGCACGAGCGCCGTCCCGTCGTTGACGAGGCTCTCCCCCTCGACGATGTCGACCAGCCTCCTCGGGACGCCGAGCCGCTTCCCGATCGCCGAGGCCGCGATGGGATCGGTCGGCGAGACGACGGCGCCGAGGACGAACGACTCGGCCCAGGAGAGATCGGTGACCGCGTGGGCGACGGCGGCGACCCCGGCGGTGGTCGCCGCGACGAGCGCCGATCGCGAGCAGCGAGATCGGCCGCAGGTTCCGCCGCAGCTCGCGAACGCCCGTGAAGTACGCCTGCGTGTAGAGAAGCGGCGGCAGGATCCCGATCAGCACGACGTCCGGCGGCATCGTCACCACGGGCACCCCGGGGCCGAAGCCGAGGAGCAGCCCTCCGACGACGAGCAGGATCGGGTACGGGATCCGCAGCGGGCCGGCGAGCACGAGCATTGCCGCCCCCGCTGCGAGGAGCGCGAGGAGCTGCAGCTCCTGGCGTGCGCCGAACGCGAGAATCATCGCGGCAGCTTCTCAGAACGCCGCGGCAGTCCGTGGTGTCCGACACCGCGTTCGATCCTCGAGAGCGGCCCGACCTGCGGACGGTGTCGGACACCGCCTCGAACGCCGCGTCAGCCGATACGCCTAGCGCGGTGTCGGACACGACGAGGGCACGTCATCTCTCCCGAGAGAAGGACGCTGTGTCCGACAACGGTGCCACACCTTCGTGAGCGTGTGACGGCCTCGCTCAGGCGGCCGGCGCCTGTTCGATCCGCACGAGATTGCCGGAGGGGTCCCGGACGGCGAAGTCGCGCGTGCCCCAGAACTGGTCGGCCGGCTCCTGCACGATCTCGGCGCCCGAGGCGCGCACCTTCTCGAACGCGGCGTCGAGATCGTCGCTGCGGAAGTGGACGCCGTTCAGGGCGCCCTTCGCGAGGAGCGCCGCGAGTGCGTCGCCGTCGGAGGGGCCGCCGTTGACGTAGTTCGTGAGGACGATCGCGACGCCGGGCTGGGAGGCCGCGCCGACGGTGATCCAGCGGGACCCTTCGTTGGCGACGTCGTTTCGCACCTCGAGGCCGAGCGTGTCGCGGTAGAACGCCAGCGCCAGGTCGGGGTCGTTCACCTGGACGAAGCAGGTGGAGAGTGTCATGTCCATGTCTTCAACCTACCCCGCGACCGCTGCGCTCGCTTCTTCGATCCTGCTCCGCTTGCGGCTCGGGCGGGTCAGGTCCCTGGCGATGCAGCCGGGCACGCCCTCGAGCGCGCTGTGGTCGCGGGCCGCGGTAGGCCGTCGGCGTCTCGCCCACGACCTCGGTGAAGCGGGCGCTGAACGAGCCGAGCGACGTGCACCCGACTGCCAGGCAGACCTCCGTGACCCGAAGGTCGCCGCGGCGAAGCAGCGCCTTCGCCCGCTCGATTCGCCGTGTCATCAGGTATCCGTAGGGCGTCTCCCCGTACGCCGCGCGGAACCGGCGCGAGAAGTGCGCGGTCGACATCAAGGCTGCACGGGCGAGCTCGGCGACGTCGAGCGGGCGCGCGTACTCGCGATCGATCAGATCGCGCGCGCGGCGCAGGTGCCCGAGGTTCGCGAGCTCCTCGGGTGTCACGTCAAGAGCTGCGTGACACGTTCAGGGCAACGGCAGAGCGAATGAGCGCCTCGAGCGCCTTCTCGTCGATCGGGTCGCCGTCGCGGAAGTCGATGGCGCGCCGTACGTTGCCTTCCAGGCTCGAGTTGAACAGGCCCGAAGGATCCTCGAGCGCCGCGCCCCTGGCGAAGGTCATCTTCACGACGCTCTTGTAGGTCTCGCCCGTGCAGATGATCCCGTCGTGAGACCACACCGGGACGCCCGGATTCGTGGCCTTCTTCCACTTCCACTCCTCGACGACCTCGGGGTCGGCTCGCTTGATCACCGCGCGCAGGCGGCCGAGCATCTCGCCGCGCCAGTCGTCGAGCTCCCTGATCCTCGCGTCGATCAGCTCGGAGGGCGACTGTCGGTCGGCCCTGGGGTCGGGCAGGGCGCTCTCCGGCACGGCACCTCTCTCTTACCACAGCGGGACGGGCTCGCCGGGCCGCTCTAGCTGGCTCGGCTTCGCGGCCGCCTTCGTCGCTTTCTTGACGAGCGCGCCGATCTTCGCCTCTTCGGCGGCGCTCAGGCTCTTCAGCGCGAAGGCCGTCGGCCACATGGCGCCCTGGTCGAGGCTCGCCGCGTCGCTGAAGCCGAGCGTCGCGTACCGGGTCTTGAACTTCGCGCCGCTCTGGAAGAAGCAGACGACCTTGCCGTCGAGCGCGTAGGCGGGCATCCCGTACCAGGTTCTCGGCGAGAGTGCGGGCGAGCTCGCCTTGACGATGGCATGAATCCGCTCGGCCATGGCGCGATCGGGCGCAGCCATCTCGGCGATCTTCGCGAGCACGTCTTTCTCGCCGTCTGCCTTGCCCCGCGAGCCACGGCGCGCGGTCGCCTTCAACTCCTGGGCGCGCTCCTTCATCGCGGCGCGCTCCTCCTCTGTGAATCCGCTGCTCTTCTTTGTCCGTCCGCTCTCCGCCATCTGCGAAGTGCCTCCGTCGGTCGAGTTGAATCACCGGTGTCGGGTCATGAGACCTCTCTGATGCCGGCTCATTGCGAGCAGGTGTAGTGCTCGGCGCGGGCGACCTCCCCGCCGCCCTCGCCGACTGCCCAGAGATTGTGCGCCGAGACTGCGGCGATGTCGATGATCCCGTTGTCGATGTCGTACGGAAACCTGCTCCGAACAATGCTCCAGCGGAGGCCATTCCAGTGAGCGAGAAAGTCGGAGTACGCTCCCCCGCAGCAGTCCTGAGAGCCTGCGGCCCAGACATCGCGGCTCGAGATCGCGGCGATTCCGGTCACGCTGACACCGTCGGGGTAGAGCGGATGACGTTGCCAATGCCTGCCGTCCCAGCGCGCAAGCACGCCGACATCCCCCCAGACATCTCCCGGATCGTGAGCGTCTACCGCGAAAGCGCCGAGGGAGACGCACCTGGAGTAGTCGATCCGGGGCGGCACGCGTTCCTGCCACCGGATGCCGTCCGGGCTCACGAGGCAGTTCGTCCAGATCTCGCCGTCCCCTGCGATCGAGACGCCGGTCAGGGACTGCTTCGCGGCGGAGGCGGGCATCGAGATGACGTGCCACCCGCTCCCGTCCCAGTGCTCGACGAGCGGGGGGCCCTCACAGCACTCGCCGCGCGACCCGACCGCCCAGGCATCTCGTGGGCTCGCAGCGGCGACGCCCTCGAAGGAGCTCGCGCCGACGTTCGGGCTCGGCACGATTCGCCAGGCGACCCCGTCCCAGTGCTCGATGACGGCACGTCCCCGGTGCGCTCCGACGGCCCAGGCGTCATCCGCGGCCGTCGCGGCGACATCATTCAACGATCCGGGGCCGGAAGGCGAGGGGACCAGCCGCCAGCGCGTTCCGTTCCAGTGCTCCACAAGTGGAGTCCCGTCGCTGGACTCGGCGGCTCCCTGCTCACCGACGACCCAGACGTCGTTCGGCGCGCGCGTCGCGACGCCGAAGAACGAGCTCTCGGACTTCGGCTCGACTGTCGCGCTCAGCTTCCATCGGCACGAGCCACCGGCGCCGGCTCCCTCCCCGGCCGTCGCGAGTGCGAGCCCACCGAGAAGCGCGATGAGCACCACGGTGCGAGTCACTCGAGGCGTCCAAGATCGCCGACGATCGCCGAAGAATCCCACGAGCCGAGGCGCCGGTCAATGGGCCGAGCCGTTTCTCAGTAGCGGCTGTTGTCCTCGAGCGCTTCGCCGCGGCCGAGCTTGCGGCCGGACGTGTCGCCGGCGGTGAAGTACGGCCACATCAGCGTCGTGTCGTCGTTCTTGGCCGAGTTCGTGACGTGGTCGAACTGAAGGACGTGGCCGATCTCGTGGGCGGCGATCGTCTGGATGTCGACCGCATTCGAGGCGCCCGTCGTCGACCAGTCGAACGCGGTGTTGAACCTGATGTCCGACTCGATCGGGGTGCCGGTGCCGTCGTACCACGTGAAGGTGCAGGCGAGCGCCTCGTTGCAGTCCTGGTCGTTCGCGAGGCTTCCCCAGTCGATGACGCTCTTGCCGTCGTCTTTGACCGCGTCGTCCGAGGTCTCGCCCTGATAGGAGGCCGGCGGACTCGCCTGGTCATCGGTCCCGCACCAGTTGATGTTGTTCGTCCACTCGCTCTGCGCGTTCCTGACCGCGTCGACGACCGCGTCGCGCTCGAGCCCCGGCGCCGTCGCCCCGATCCACCACTTCCTCGTCTTCTTCCAGTAGACATCGCCGATCGACGCCTGCGAAGAGCTGCCGCACGACACGCTCGCCGGGCTCTGGTCGGCCGACGGCGTAGGAGGAGTCGACGGCGCTTCGAAGCACCCCTGAGGGCCGGAAGAACGCGACTCCGAGGACGCGATTCGTCCGCGTCGCTGTGCAGGAGCGCGAACCGGGTTCCGTCCCGGCGGTAGAGCGTGCAGAGCGCGAACCGCCCGACGAGCGCACGACGGAGGGCTCGGCCTCCGGCCGGGGTCCTGAACGGCAGCTCGCCTCTCTGCGGAGGCGGAAGGCTGAGCCCGCACGGCCCCGAGGCACCGGCCGCGCTCGTCACCCCTTGCCCCGCGGCGCCGGCACACGCAGTTGCGACGGCGAGGATCACGATCAGGGATAGGCGGCGTCTCGTCATCTCGCTGTCTCCGCGGTGGTGCAGGGTACCTTCTCTCTTCGACCGGAGGAGGCAGCTGCGCGTGCGCGCAACCGTCATGTACGGCGCCGGCGACGTTCGGATCGAGAACGTCCCCGACGCCAGGATCATCGAGCCGACAGACGCCCTGTTGCGGGTCACCCATGCCTGCATCTGCGGCAGCGACCTCTGGCCCTACAACCAGATGGCGCAGACCGATCACGGTCGCCGGATGGGGCACGAGTTCATCGGCGTCGTCGAGGACGTCGGCGCCGATGTTCGCAACGTCAAGCCCGGCGAGGTCGTCGTCGTCCCGTTCGCCTGGTCGGACGGCACCTGCGTCTTCTGCCGGGAGGGGCTGCAGACGTCCTGCCTGCACGGCGGCTGGTGGGGCGGTGACCTCGACGGCGGACAGGGTGAGGCGGTGCGGATCCCTCAGGCAGACGGCACGCTCGTCGCGCTTCCCGTCGCCGAGGCCCCCGCGCTGATGGCGTCGCTCCTGACGCTCTCCGACGTGATGGGAACCGGCCACCACGCCGCGCTCGCGGCCCGGGTCGCGAGAGGCCATACGGTCGCCGTGGTCGGCGACGGCGCGGTCGGTCTGTGCGGCGTGCTCGCCGCCAGGCGGCTCGGCGCCGAGCAGATCATCCTGCTCGGCCGCCACGAGGACCGGATCGCTCTCGGCCGCGACTTCGGCGCCACCGACATCGTGAGCGTCCGTGGCGACGAGGCGATCGAGCGCGTGCGCGAGCTGACCGGCGGCCTCGGCGTCCAGTCGGCTCTCGAGTGCGTCGGCCACGACGTCGCGATGCAGACGGCGCTCGGGATCGTCCGGCCGGGAGGCGCGGTCGGTCGCGTCGGCGTGCCCCAACATACGGAGATCCCGACAACACGGCAGACCTTCTTCGACAACATCACGATCAACGGCGGCCCCGCTCCGGCGCGCGCGTACATCGAGGAGCTCATGCCGGATATCCTCGAGGGACGGATCGAGCCCGGCCGTGTCTTCGACCGTACGGGCTCCCTCGACGAGGTGCCCGACGGCTACCGCGCCATGAACGAGCGCGAGTCGATCAAGTTCCTGATCGAGCTCTAGGCTTTCAGCCGCTCGAGACGGGCACCTGCGTCTCGAGCCCGAAGAGCTCGCGGTAGGCGTCGACGAACATGTGCTCGCCCTTGATCGCAGCGGTCGTCTCGGTACCCGCGATCTCGTCCTGGCCGGGAAGCTCCGACGCGCCTCCGCTCGGGCCGAGCGGAATCACGATCGCCGGAGGCATCGGCTCGTAGGCCTGGAGCTCGGCTCCCTCCAGAAGCGCGCGGATGTTGGCGACGGCGACCTCTGCCTCCCGGCCCGCGCGACCCGCGGTCTTCAGGTCGGCGTCGGAGACATCTCCGACCGCGAACACGTTCGTCTGGCCGACGACCCGGAGCTCGGGCGTCACCTCGATCGAGCCGTCGGGCAGACGTGCGTTCCGAAGCTCGCCGCGGAGGTACTCGCTGACCGGGGCGAGCCCGTGGCAACGGAACCAGATGTCGGCCTCGACCGTGCGGCCGGTGGCGGTCGACGCCGCGAACCGGCCGAACGTCGCCGGCGGGCTCTCCGGCTCTGCAGAGAGCGCCTCCCCGAGCACGAACGTGACCCCGCGCTCCTCGAGCTGACGGCGCACCTCGCTCCGCAGCTCTTGCTTGTAGGGGCCGGCGAGGATCTCGGGCTCCGGCTCGAGGATCGTGATCTTCTTGTCCGGCCAGCGCTCGCTGATCTCGCCCGCGAGCTCGAGGCCGGTCGGGCCTGCGCCGACGATCAGCACCCGCTCGGCCCGGACGAGCTCCTCATGGCTCTCCCGGTAGCGGTCGACGGCCGTTGCTGTCTCGTCCGTCCCGGACTTGGCGGGGTACGGATACGTCGAGCCCGTGGCGAGCACGATGAAGTCCGGGGTGAGCTCCGTCCCCGACGCAAGCGTGACGGAGGCCACGTCGACGGCGACGGCCCGATCACGCACGACGCGGCCGTTCGCGAGCAGCTTGTCGTAGGGAAGGAAGATCCTCGACAGCCACTCCGGGTCGACCAGGGCACGGAGCGCTGCGACGTTGTGGACGAACGCATCCCGCGGCTCGACCAGGGTCACGTCGGTGAACTCGTCGAGTGCCTTGGCAGCCTTGAAGCCGCCGTAGCCGCCGCCGATCACCGCGACGGTGGGACGTTCAGTCGAACCTGTACCGGTCATCTCCGTAGCCCTCCTCGCTCGTTGCAGCCGTTTGGTTCTCTGCGCACGCATAAATGCGTGCGGACACAAGTTTCTTCGGGCGCTACTGTAGCGCGAATGGCAACTTCGACACAGACGAGCGAGTCCGGGCTCGCGGCAGGCACCGAGGCGCTGTTCGGGCTGCTCTACGTCCAGGCCCATGTCGTCCGGGCGATCGACGACGCGCTCGACCGCGCCCATGGCACCGGCCTGAGCGGCTTCGAGCTGATGGCCCGCCTCGCCCGCATGCACGCAGACGGCGCCTCGCTCCGCTACCTCGCCGAACAGGTCGTCGTGAGCCCGAGCCGGGTCTCGCGGCTCGCCGAGGAGCTCGTCGCCCGCGACTGGCTCGAGCGCGCCGGGTCGCCACACGACGGCCGACTCTCGCTCGTTCGGCTCACCGAGACGGGGCGCACGACCCTGGCGGCGATGGAGGCGACCTTCGCAGAGGCGGTCGGTGCGCACCTGGTGGACCGGCTCACGCCACAGCAGCTCGGGTCGATCGCCGAGGTGTGCCGCGCGCTCGGCGCGCCGCACTGCTGAGGCTTTCCGGGGGAGGACGAGATGGGGCGAATCGTTGCGGCCGAATACCTGACGCTGGACGGCGTGTTCGAGAACCCGGCCTGGACGCAGCCGTACTTCGACGAGGCGGTCGCCGCGTTCCAGGGTGAGACGATGCAGTGGGCCGATGCGTTGCTGCTCGGGCGGATCACCTACGAGAGCATGAGCGAGGCCTGGCCCGCGGCGGGGGACGACCCGGCGACCGGCGGCGACATCATGAACTCGATCGGCAAGTACGTTCCGACCGCGACGCTCACGGAGCCGACCTGGAACGCCTCGTTCCTGTCCGGCGATGTCGTCGAAGCGGTCGCGGAGCTCAAGAGGGGGAGCGAGAACCTCGTCGTCTACGGAAGCGGGCGGCTTGTGGAGACGCTCCGTGCCGCCAGGCTCATCGACGAGTTCCGGCTGCTGATCTGCCCGATCGTGCTCGGCGAGGGCCGCAAGCTGTTCACGGACGCGACCTCGAGCGAGTTCACGGTCACACGGAGCAGCACGGCACCCTCGGGCATGGTGCTGCTCACGCTGGCCGTCGCCTAGAACCGAAGACGTCGAGGTTTGAGAAGGCACCGAGGTCGGTAGGAACGGGGCGTCCACAGGTACAGAGAGAAAGGAGTCGCAGATGGCGACTGTCCGCACAGAGATCTGGGCGTACCGCGAGCCGGCCTGGACGGCGGCGAACCTCGTCGGCTTCGACGTCGAGGCACTCGACGGAAGCATCGGCAAGATCGACGAGGCAAGCTACGACGTGGGCGCGGGTTACCTCGTCGTCGACACGGGGCCGTGGATCTTCGGGAAGAAGGTCATGCTCCCAGCCGGCGTCATCACGAGCGTCGATCCCGACGACCAGGCGGTCTCGGTGAATCGCACGAAGGAGCAGATCAAGAACGCTCCCGAGTACGACGAGAACACCTACCGCGACGAGGCCTACCGGGCGGGGCTCGGTTCCTACTACGACCTCGGCGGGCCGGGCTCGGGCAGCGAGCAGTTCTAGCTCGTCTCGGTCGCCGCGACTCGCCGGTGATCGTCGGTGTCGCGAGATCGCGCGTCGGCCATCCGGTTGCAGCCGGATGGTCGACGCGCCTTTCGAGCTTCTCTCGGTAGGTGGTGCGCGCCTCGTCACGTTTGACGGCCGTTCTCGGCGGAAAGGTCAATACAGTGGCTCAGTCGCAAACAGGACCACGTCGGGCTCGCTTGTCGCTGAGCTCGTTCGAGGCCCGGCTCGATCGGCTTCGGAGACGGCATGCGGTGGTCGCGTTTCCGCTCGCCGTACGGAGGAAGTACAGCGACGACCGGGCCGGGTACCTCGCCGCCACGATCTCGTACTACGGCTTCTTCTCGCTGTTCCCGCTCCTTCTCGTGCTCGTCACGGTGCTCGGCTACGTCCTCGACGGCCGGCCGTCGCTCCAGCATCGGATCATCGGCACTGCCCTTGCTCAGTTCCCGGTCATCGGGCCGGGGCTCGAGCAGCAATCCCTGAAGGGAAGCGGTCTCGCTCTCGCGATCGGGATCGCCGTCTCGTTGTGGACAGGCACGTCGGTCTTCCTGGCCGCCGAGAACGCGATGAATCGCATCTGGGAGGTGCCGACGGAGTGAGCTTCCCGGGCTCGTGTCCTCACGCCTTCGCGCCCTCGGCCTGCTCGTGACGCTCGGCGCGGGCTTGCTCGCAACTGCGGTGCTGACGGGCGTCGGGACGACGGGAGGCGAGCTCGGCACGGCGCTTCGTCTCGTCGCGATTCTCGGTTCGCTCGTAGCGAACTTCGCCCTGTTCTGGCTCGCGTTCCGCCTGCTCACGGTCTCCGAGGTCTCGACCCGGACCCTCCGCCTCGGCGCCGCGCTGGCCGCGGTGGGTTACGAGCTGCTTCAACTCGCGGGCTCCTACTACGTCGGCCACACGCTGAAGAGCGCCTCGAACGTCTACGGGACGTTCGCCCTCGTGATCGGGCTTCTGTCGTGGATCTACCTGACCGCGACCATCGTCCTTCTCGCCGCGGAGGCGAATGTCGTCGCCGCACGACGGCTGTGGCGTTCGGAGTAGGTCACGAGCCCTTCTCGAGCGCGTGGTTGCGGCAGGACGGCCGCCCTCCTCGCGCTCAGCCGCGGCTCATCTGGTCGATACAGACCGCGGTGGCGAGAATCAACGCGACGTCCTGGCCGTCGGCGACCTCGATTCCGTACGTGTCACGAACCCGGAACCAGCGTTTCGAGACCTCCGCAACCTGGTCGCCGCCTCGCTCGATCTTGAACTCGTGGTCGACGATGTTGCCCTTGGCCTCCAGGTCGTCCCCGTCCTCGACCTCGATCGAGTAGCGGTCGCGCAGCGGGCTGACGAGAGCCTTCTTCACGGTCGCGAACGTCTTGCCGTTGCGCTCGATCTCCATCGTGTCCCGGATGCGGGCCTTCTTCTCCTGGATGGTGAAGAGCTCGTCGCCGGACGGGCTCTCGAAGACGAGGGTGTCCCGGACGCGTAGTGCCTTCCCGTTCACCTTGAACGCCCGCTCGCCGCCCTCGGTCTCGATCCAGAAGTCATCGCCGATCGCGAACATCTTCTCCCGGAGCTGGTAGTGAGTCGCGTCGGAGTCGCCTCGATTACGAAGAAGTCCCACGGTGTTCCCCCTTTGGCCGGATTCGCGGCCGGTTGATCACGGCCGCATCGAGCCTACAAACTCCGCCGCGCGAATGCCCGTCGGCTGAGCCGCCTCCAGCCCGGCCCTTTGCTTCTGGGTCCGGATCAGCGAGACTTCCGTGATGGTCTCCGGTCTGGCGGTCGGCGGCGACATCGAGCGGGCTCTGGAAGGCGTCGGCGTCCCGAGCTACGTCCTCGACAGAACGGGGATCGTTCGCTGGATCAATCCGGCAGCCGAACAGCTTCTCGGCGACATTCGTGGCCGCCACTTCACCTCCGTCGTCGCGCCCGAGGACAGCCGACGTGCGCGGGACCTGTTCACCCAGAAGGTGCTCGGTACCGCCCCGGCGACAGACGCGCCCGGAGTCCTCGTCTCGACCGGCGGGACGCGGGTCCCCGTCGAGATCAGCGCGGTGCCGCTGGTGAACGGGGAACGGGTGGTCGGCGTCTTCGGGCTCCTGGAGGGACTGCCCGACGCCTCTCCCCCGGTACCCCACCCGCACCTGACTCCCCGTCAGCTCGAGGTGCTTCGCCTACTCGAGCAGGGCCGCTCGACGAAGCAGATCGCAGCCGAGCTCCACCTGAGCACCGAGACGGTCAGGAACCACGTTCGCCATCTCTTCAAGGCTCTCGGCGTCAACTCACGGCTCGAAGCCGTTGCCGCGGCCCGGGGCGCATCCCCGCGCTAGGCAGCCTTCTCGAGCGCGAACACCTTGGTCCCCTTGCTCAGCTCCGCCTCGATCCGGGCCGTCACGAGGTCGTGACGGAGCTCACGGATCACGTGCTGGAGGGCAACGATCACCTCGTTCTTCTGCTCACAGCTCTCGCACATCGCGTTCTGCCTCTGCCTTCGCTCGATTTTTTTGCTTGTCTCGCGGTGGCGCCCGACCTCTTACGTCCACGGCCTCGTACGTCTGCCTCGAGCCCCGGGCTCATCGCCCCGCGATCCCCGTCAGGACTTGATCTCTCCCGGTCACGGTAGGCGCGGAGAGCCGCGCAGAACAGGACACGATCGGGTCAATTCACAGCGGCCGGCGCACGGCCTCGAGCCGGCGGCCCGGGTGTCGAGAACTACAGTTGCGCGGTGCTCGTCCTCACCCGCTCCGAGACGCTCGAGCTCTCCGATCTCCTTCTCCCGTGTATTCGAGCCGTCCGCGACGCCTTTTCGGGCTACGGGTCGGGGCAATCGCTCGGCCTCGCCCGCGTCCACCTCGACGGGCTCGACGGCGGCGTGTTCCATCTGACGGCCGGCGGCATCCGCCGAGCCGATGGCGGCACGATCGGCCTCAAGCTCAACGGCCGGTTCCCGCCCGCACGCGGCGGCGCCGGGCAGCGGGTCACGGGGGCGATCCTGCTCTCCGACGCGGCCTCGGGAACGCCGGTCGCCCTCATGGACTCGATGGTCGTGACGGGGCTTCGTACGGCGGCAGTCACCGCCGTCGTCGTCGAAGCGCTCGGCCCGACCGACGCAGCGCAGGCGCTTCTCGTGGGAGCCGGGCGGCAGGCTCGCGGCCAGGTCGACGCGCTCCTCGCGACGGGACGCGTGACGCGGCTCGCCGTTGCCGACGCGATCCCCGAGCAGGCGCACGCTCTCGCGGCGTACGCCGCCGAGCGCGGGCTCGACGCCGCTGTCGCCGGCGACACGCGCGCCGCGGCGGCAGAGAGCGACGTCGTCGTGACGATCACGCCGTCGCGCGCACCGGTCCTCGGCGCCGCCGACGTGCGCCGAGGGGCGCTCGTGGTCGCTCTGGGCGCCGACGGCCCGGGGAAGCAGGAGCTCGACGCCGAGCTTCTGGCCCGGTCACACGTCGTCGTCGACAACCTCGACCAGGCCGCGGCGTCCGGCGACCTGCAGCACGCCCTCGCCGCGGGTGTGATGACTCGCGAGGATGTCTACGCGGAGCTTGGAGCGATCCTCGCCGGCACCGTTCCGGGGCGGACCTCCGACGAGCAGACCTTCGTCTTCGACGGGACGGGAACGGCGCTCCAGGACATCGCCGCCGCCTCCCTCCTCGTCGCCGAGGCAGAGCGCCGCGGCCTCGGGCTCGAGGTCGCGCTCGACCGGTAGCCACACCGTCACACCGGCGCGCGCAGCATCCTTCCCCCGCCCGGACGGACGATCACACGGTCGCGCATGACCACCTCGCCGCCGCTGACGACGTCACGGCAAAGCCCCCCGGCGACGACGATCACGTCGGCGTCCGCGCCGGCCTCCAGACGCCCCTTCCCGTCGAGCCCGAGGCGGTCGGCCGGAGCGCGGCACGCCTTCATCACGAAGTCCGCGACGGAGATGAACCCGGCCCGGACGAGCGCCATCCCCTGCTCGAGGATCGTGTTCCGCGGGATCGAGCCGCCGTCGCTCGCGAAGGCGTCGACGACGAACGAGCGATCGGGCGCGCGGGCCATGGCGACCGCGAGCGATGCGGCGGGAGGGTTCACGGGAAAGCTGATCCCGACGTCCGTCCCGCGAAGCCTGAAGAGCTCGAGCCCCGGCTCCGGGGCGAGGAGCCCGATCCCGTCTGCGAGCTCTCCCTGCACCCGGCCCCAGCCCGAGGCGATCGCGGCCTCGAGCCCCTCGATGGTCTCGCCGAACCCGCCGAGGCGGAGGCACGTCCTCACGACACCGCTCGCCGGGATGCCGTCGCGGCAACGCGCCTCGGCGCCGTTCAGGATGGAGAGGTACGACTCCGACCAGGTGCCGCTACTCCCCCTGAGCGCCGACAGCGCGCGGTCGGCCTCGGCCACCGCGTCCTCGAGCTGCCCCCGGCAGTAGGAGTTGACGTGAGCCACGTGCACGGGCATCCCGCCCGCGAGCTCGACGAGCTCCTCGACGCCGGAGACGTCGCTGCCGGTCGCCGTCGACCCGGCGTGGACGGCGCAATGGACCGACCGCTCGGAGCAGAGCTCGATCACGGCTCGCGTCGCCTCGGGCGTGAGCGGGAAGTGGCCGCCGAGGACCTTGAGCCCGAAGGCTCCGAGCGCGAGCTGCCGGTCGAGCAGCGTCTCGATCTCGCTCCGGGACGGCGACTCGCTCGGGACGGTGTCGCCGGGGATGAGCGGGAAGAGCGTCCCGACGACGAGGCCGCAGCCCATTCCCGGCAGCGTCGCCGCGAGGTCGACAGGGTCGCCGGCGAGATCCAATGCGGCGGTCACGCCGCCCTGGACGAGCATCTGGAAACCGACCGGCTTCCCGAACCGGCCCGACACGTGCACGTGGGCATCCACCAGGCCGGGAAGCACGAGCTGTCCGGCCGCATCGACGAGGGTACGAGCCTGGGATCGGTCGACCTCCTCCTCCACAGCGACGATCTCCCCACCCTGGATCGCCACGTCCCGCGCCTCCAGCGACCCGCCCGGCCCGGTGGGCGTCGAGCCCCCGGCGACGACGAGGTCGAACGTCACTCCGGCCCTCGCGGCGCCTCGACGCCGACCGACGCGGCCACCTCGCACAGCGCCTGCCAGAGCTCGGCCGTGACGACGAGCCCGCCGGACTCGGCGCGGCGGCGGCGCTCGGCCGATCCGGCCCCGGGCAGCCGAACTCCGTCGAACCCGTCCCGCAGGGCGCTCGAGTCCATCGACGTATCGACCGCGCGAACCGCCGCCGCGTACTCCTCTCCGGTCGTGAGGTGGTCGACGGAGTAGGCCCCGAGGAAAACGGTGCTCTCGCTCGGCGGGTAGGCGCCGCCCAGGCCGCCGCAGAGGAGCTCGACCGCCACGCTGAGCGCATAGCCCTTGTGACCGCCGAGCGGCGCGAGTGTCCCGTTCGGCGGCAGCGCCCGGGCCGGGTCGGTGGTCGGAACGCCGTCGGCATCGAACGCCCACGTGTCCGGGATCGGCTGACCGGTCGCCGCCGCCACGAGCACCTTCCCGCGCGCGGCCTGGGTCGTCGAGACGTCGACGACCACGCTGTCGCCGCCGGGGTAGGGGAAGCCGTAGGCGAACGGGTTCGTCGAGAGACGTGGCTCCTTCCCGCCCCACGGGGCGACGGTTGCGCTGTTCATGTTCCCCGAGCAGGAGATGAACCCGATCACTCCAGTCTCGGCCGCAGCCTCGACGTAGTAGCCGAGGCGGCCGATGTGCCCGATGTTCCGGATCGTCCCGATGCACGAGCCGGTGCCCTTGGCGCGCCGGGCACATTCCTCCATCGCCTTGAGGGCGGCGACGTGCCCGAAGCCGTGGTGAGCATCCCAGACGACCGCCGAGGGCGCGTCCCGGAGCAGCTCGAGCCTCGTCGGCGAGGCGGGGGCTCGTTTCGCGGCGGCTGCCGCGTAGGACGGCACCCTCATCACGCCCTGCGACTCGTAGCCTCGCGCCTCGGCATCGACGACCTCACGGGCCACGATCGAGGCGTCGTCGGGTGCAGCTCCGGCACCGACGAGAATCTCGGAGACGAACGCCTCGAGCTCCTCGATCGACCTGACTGGGTTCGCGGCGTCGCTCATGGGTGGGGCTCCTCCTGGCCTGGACGATTGGCGTCTCTGGCAGAGGTCCAGTTCTCGACGGGGAAGAAGCAGGCGGCCTGGTGACGCTCGGAGGTGAACTCGTGGAGCTCGGGCTGCTCGGCCGCGCAGCGCTCCTGGGCGCGGAAGCAACGCGTCCGGAACCGGCACCCCGACGGCGGGTCGACCGGCGAGGGCAGGTCGCCTTCGAGCAGGATGCGCTGCCGCCGGCGCTCCTTCCGGGGGTCGGTGAGCGGAATCGCCGAGATGAGCGACACCGTATAGGGGTGCCGCGGGTGGGCGTAGAGCTCATCCGGCGGCGCGATCTCGACGATCCGGCCGAGGTACATGACGGCCACCAGGTCGGAGATGTGCTTCACGACCGCGAGGTCGTGCGCGATGAAGAGATACGTCAGCTCGAGCTCGGCCTGCAGCTGCAGAGCAGGTTCACGATCTGCGCCTGGATCGAGACATCGAGCGCCGAGACCGGCTCGTCGCAGACGATGAAGCGCGGCTCGACCGCGAGCGCGCGAGCGATGCCGATGCGCTGCCGCTGGCCGCCGGAGAACTCGTGCGGGTACCGCTCGGCATGCTGCGCTGTGAGACCGACGCGCCCCAGGAGGTCACGCACCCTGGCCCGGCGTTCGCCGCGCGGGAGGATCCGGTGGATGGCGAGCGCCTCCGCGATGATGTCTCCGACCGTCTGCCTCGGGTCGAGCGAGGCGTACGGATCCTGGAAGACCATCGCCATCTCCCGGCGCCTCGCGCGAAGCGCCCTGTCGCCGAGCGCAGTGAGGTCCTCGCCGCGGAACATCACCTGGCCCGCCGTCGGCTCGTAGAGGCGGATGAGCGTGCGCCCGAAGGTCGACTTCCCGCAACCCGACTCGCCGACGAGCCCGACGGTCTGCCCGGCCTCGATCCTGAGGTCGACGCCGTCGACCGCGCGCACGTGTGCAGCGACCTTCTGCGTCACGCCCCGCCGGACCGGGAAGTACTTGACGAGACCCTTGGCCTCGACGAGCGGTGCGTTCCCCGCGGTGACGGCGAGGGCCGCATCTGTCATGCCAGCTCCCCACCCGCCTGGGTATGCCAGCACGCGGCCGAGCCGCCTCCGGCGATCGGCTCGAGCGCCGGCACCTCGGACTCACAGCGTGGCAACCTGAACGAGCAGCGAGGATGGAACGCGCACCCCGAAGGCTTCGCAGCCGGGTCGGGCGGGCTGCCCTCGATCGCTCGAAGCCGGTACTTGCCCGGCCGGTCGAGTTGAGGCATCGACTGGAGGAGTCCCCACGTGTACGGATGGCGCGGCCGGACGAGCACGTCCTCGGTCGAGCCCGACTCGACCACCTTGCCTGCATACATCACGATCACGCGGTCGCACATCCCGGAGACGATCCCGAGGTTGTGCGTGATCAGCATCGTCGCCGTGCGGAACTCCTCGGTGATCGAGCGAATCAGCTCGAGGATCTGGGCCTGCACGGTCACGTCGAGCGCCGTCGTCGGCTCGTCGGCGAGAAGCAGCGTCGGCGACGTCTCGAGGCTCATCGCGATCAACGCGCGCTGGCGCATGCCGCCCGAGAACTGGTGCGGGTAGTCGTCTGCCCGCTCGGCCGCCTGCGGAATGCCGACCCGGGTCAGCATCTTGAGCGCCTCTACCGCCGAGCTCGCTCGTGATGCTCCGCGGTGGAGGCGGAGCGGCTCGCCGACCTGCCAGCCGACGCGGTAGACAGGGTTGAGGGAGGTCATCGGATCCTGGAAGATCATCCCGATCCGGTCGCCCCGGAGCTTCTGGAGCTCGGGCTCGGAGAGCGTGGTCAGCTCGCGCCCGTCGAACCGGATCGACCCCTTGACGATCACCCCGGGGGGTGGCAGCAGCCGCACGACGCTGAGCGCGGTCATCGACTTGCCGCATCCGGATTCGCCGACGACGCCGAGAATCTCGCCGGGGCGAAGCTCGAACGAGACGCCCTCGACCGCCTTGACCACTCCCCGCTTCGTGGGGAAATAGGTGTGGAGGTCTCGAACCTCGAGGATCGGCGCCTCGGTGCGGCCGCTCATGCAGGGGCGACTGGGAGAACGAGCGCCGAGAGATGCTCGACGTCGTGGTAGACGGCGTTCTCGGCGACGACCGCCTTCGTCGCGAGGTACGGCGGCTCGGCGGTGCCGGCGTTCGGCAGGAAGTTCGGGAAGCTGCTCGAGGCCACGGCGACGCGAATCCGATGGCCCACCTGAAAAGTGTGCGCGACGGGCGTCAGCTCGAGGTCTAGCTCGTAGACCTCGCCGGGCTCGAGGAGCTCGGTCGTCTCAGGCCCGCCGCGGTGCCGCGCCCTCAGGGCCGCCTGCCGGACGATCTCCGAGTAGCCGTCCGGATGGACGTCGCTGAGGGTGACGACGAAGTCGGTGTCGACTGCCGAGGAGGAGGCAAACAGCTTGACCGAAGGGTTGCCGACGACCGTGAGCCCGGCGTCGAGCGCCTCGGAGGTGAAGGTGAGCGAGCGACTCTCGACCTCGCGCTGGTCGAGCGGGCCGGACGGCCACATCCAGCTGACGCCGCCGTGGCCGCCGATCGTCGGGACCGGGTCGTAGGGGTCGTGGACGTAGCGGTCGGGCAGCTCGCCGGCACCCGGCGGCGCAGCCAGGAGACGGCCGCCGTTCAGCGAGCCGACGTCCGAGCCGTCACCACCGGCGAGAAACATCGTGGTTGCCGTCGAGCCGGTGGGCGGCCACTGCTCGAGCTCGATCCACCGGCCGGAGCCGGTCACGTAGAGGCGGAGCGCCGGCTCCCGATCGATGCCGTTGTCGATCTCCTTGAGCCAGCGGTCGAACCAGCGGACCATCAGGTCGAGCCGCCTCGACCGGGCATCGTCGCCGTAGGTGATGTGGTCTGTCTGCGGCGCGAGGTTGCCGCCGTGCACCCAGGGGCCGCAGACGAGCTTCTGGTTCGCGCGGGCGTGCTCCGAGCGCGCTCGCTCCCGCACCCCGAGGAAGTGGACGAACTGCGAGCCGGTGTAGCGGTCGAACCAGCCGCACTCGTAGAGGACGGGGATCTCGAAATCCTGGTAGCGCTCGGCGGGATCGAACCCGCGCCAGTAGTCGTCGTACTCGGCGCGCTGGAACACGTCGATCAGGCCCCGGTGCAGGAAGCTCATCAGGAGAGGCGTCTCGGTCTCCTGCCACTGCCGGAGCCAGTCGTGCCAGTCGTCGCGGCTCGCGAGCTCGACGTTGAACATTCCCGTCATCGCGTGCCAGCGCGGCCCGACCGAGGTGTAGACGCCGCCGTCCATGAGACCGGCGCGACCATGTGCCGCGTAGCTCGCGAACGCCGCCCTGAGGTGCGGCGGCGCGGTCGCGGCGGTCGTCAGCTGCCACTGCCCGTCGGCGGAGATGCCGTAGATCCCGATCGCGCCGGTCGACCACGGTTGAGCGGCGGCCCACTCGATCGTGTCGTACCCGTCGGGATGCAGACCCCAGCCCTCGGTCTCCCACTCGTTCGGCTGGCCGGCCGACCCGAAGCGGCCCCGGAAGCTGACGATCAGGACGGCGTAGTCGTGGTCGATGAACCGCGCGATCTCCGGGTAGACGGCAGGGCGGGTGCGGTCGTACGGGGTCTTGCAGAGCAGAGTCGGGAACGTCCCCTCCCGCGGCAGGTAGAGGTCGCCGACCAGGTTGACCCCGTCGCGCATCGGCAGCTCCACTCGTCTAGGTGTCGGAATGACCATGCTCACCCTCCGTTCTGAACGAGGAGGGGCCGCCGGCCCGGAACCGGCGGCCCCTCCCCCGCCGGTCTAGGACTTCGTGATGTTCCGCGTGAACGGACGCGGCGAGAAGTTGTTGTAGGTGCTGAACGCGGCTCCCGAGACCTTCTTGCTGACCCCGTAGGCCTGGACGAGGTCGACCATCGGGATGCCCGGAGGGTCGTCGGCGAAGATGTTCTGGAAGTCGTCCAGATACTTCTTCCGGGCGGTCGCCCCGAGCACGGAGTTCGCCTTGTCGAGCGCCGTATCCATCTTCGGATTCTTGTACCCGCCTGCATTCAGGCCGCCCGGGACCGTGTTGCGCGAGTGGAAGTACGCGGACATGTCGGGATCGGCGGAGAGCAGGTTGTCGGCGATGAAGATCATGTCGAACGACCGGGTGTGGAACAGCTGGTCGACGATCACGCCGATCGTCGTCTGCTGCGTCGAGACGTTCGCTCCGACGGCCTTCCACTGTTCCGCCATCGCCTCGATCGCGGTGATGTACGACTGGAGCGTCTGGATCGTCCATGACAGCTGGACGCCGTTCTTCGAGCGGACGCCGGAGGAGTCCTTGACCCAGCCGGCCGCGTCGAGCATCGAGTTGGCCTTGTCGGGGTTGTACGAGTAGTTCGGAGTCGTCGTCGCGAGGTGCGCCCACGTGCCCGGCGGCTCGGGCGAGTTCGTGAAGATCCCGCCCGCGCCGAAGAACGCGGCCTTGATGATCGCCGGCCGGTCGAGCCCCCACCAGAGGGCCTGCCGCACCTGCTTGTCCGCGAAGATCGGCGCCGCCTTGGAGGTCGAGTTCAGATTGAACGTCGCAACCTCGACGTTGAGAGACGGGAAGGTGATCAGCTTGACGGAGTTCTTGACCGTCTCGAACTGGTCGGCCGTCACGGGGCCGATATCGATCTCGCCGGTCGTCAACTGCTGGGCGATGCTGACCGAGGTCGGGACGATCTTGAGCACGTACCCGTCGAGCTTGGCCGGACCCGCCCAGTAGTTCGGGTTGCGGGCGAGGTTGATCGACGACCCCTGCTTGCGGCTGACGTACTTGAAGACCCCGTTGGTCACGGTCGGGCCCTGGTTGAAGCTCGCCGTGTTGAGCGCCTTCGGGCTGATCGACCCGAGCACGTGCTTCGGGAGCAGTCCGAGCGTGCACGAGGCCACGAGGAACGGCGCGTACACGCCCTTCGTCACGAATTCGACCGTGTGAGCATCGACCGCGCGCACGGACTTCAGGTGGGTCTCCAGGTCGCCGCGATACGCCGTGGTGAAGGCCTTGTACTTCGGCGAGAACATCAGGTCGTACGTGAACACAACGTCGTCGGCCGTGAGCGCAGTGCCGTCCGACCACTTGGCGTTCGGGCGCAACTTGAACACGTATTTCGTACCGCCGTTCGAGACCGTGGGCAGCGCCGACGCGACGGCCGGCGTCGGCTGTCCCTTGGCATTCACGGTGAGGAGGCCGTCGAAGCAGAGCCCGGAGACGACATAGGCAGCGAAGTCCTGGCCGACGAGCGGGTTGAACGTGGTCGGGTCGGCGAGGCTCGCCTCGACGACCGTGCCGCCGGCGAGCGACTCCGCGAACGCGAGTGCCGGCCGGAGCCCGGCCGCGAGAACCGCGCCGCCGAGCGTGAGCTTTCCGGCCTTTTCGAGCAGATCGCGCCGCGAGATCTCTGCGGCGTTACGGGGCTTGTCAGTCACGAAGCACCTCCTTGGGGATGAGCGGGGGTTGGGGGGTGAGGGATCAGAAACGGACGACCGAATGCCGGAGTCGCGGATCGAGGGCATCTCGAAGCGAGTTTCCGAGCAGGTTGGTCGCGAGCACGGTGAGCACGATCGCGAGCCCGGGCAGGATCACGAGCCAGGCCGAATGGTAGAAGTACGTCTGCGCGTTGCTGAGCATGTCGCCCCAGCTCGGGGTCGGCGGCTGAATCCCGAGGCCCAGGAAGTCCAGGGCCGCCTCGATCAGGACGACCTGACCGACCCGGACCGACGCGATCACGATGATCACGGGCAGCGCGTTTCGGAGGATGTGGCCAACCATCAGCCGAGCGTTGCTGGCCCCGAGAGAGCGCAGAGCGAGGATGTAGTCCTCGTTCTTCAGGATGAGGATCTCGGCGCGAACGAGGCGGGCGACCTCGGCCCAGCCGATCAGGGCAATGATCACCGCCATCGTCACCGGCGTCGGCCGGACGAGGACGGCGATGAGCATGAACAGGAAGATGTCCGGGAAGGCGAGCACCGAGTCGACGGTCCGCATCGAGAGCATGTCGGTCTTGCCGCCGTGAAAGCCGGCGAGCAGCCCGACCGTGGTTCCGATCAGAAGCTGGACTCCGACGCAGAGGATCGACACGCCGAGCGTGACCCGCGCGCCCCAGGCCAGGCGGGTCAGCGTGTCACGGCCGAGCTCGTCGGTGCCGAGCCAGTGCTTCCCGGTCGGCCCCTGGAAGGTATGCAGCAGGTCCTGGTCGGACGGCCGGAAGTGCGTGACGTAAGCCGAGATCAGGGGCGCAGCGAGCGCAAAGACGACGAAGAGCGAAAGGATGAGTGCGCAGGCGATCGCCACCCGGTCCCGCGCGAGGCGGCGAGCTGACTCGTGCCAGTAGCCGCGGCTGACGGGAGCGATCGTCACGCCGCCCTCCGCCAGCCCCGCCGTGGTCTGCGCATCCATCACCGCGGCTAGGAGGTGGGCTCCCCACGCAAGCTGCTCGCCACGCGGGGATCGAGCGCGGCGTAGAGGAGGTCGGCGAACAGGTTTCCCGCGATCACGAGGAACGCGATGAGGGTGGTCACCCCGAGCACGCTCGTGTAGTCGAAGTCGAGCGCGCGCTGATAGGCGAAGAGGCCCACACCGGGCCAGCCGAAGACGATCTCGACGACGAGCGCTCCGCTGAACAGGTACGGGATCGCGAGACCGACGAGCGTTGCGAGCGTGATGATCCCGTTGCGGAGGCCGTGGACCACCACGGCCCGCCGGTGGGTCATCCCCTTCGCCAGTGCGGTGCGGATGTAGTCGCGGGAGAGGACCTCGATCATGCTCGACCGGAGATATCTCGACCAGGTGCCGATGTAGTAGAAGGCGAGGACGACCGCCGGCATCACGAGGTGGCTGGCGCGATCGACGAGGCCTCCCCCACCGACGGCGCTCGTCTCTCCGCTCTGAGGCAGCGACGGCAGCCCCCACTTGTGGAACTGCACCGAGAAGATGAGGATGAGGATGAGGCCGAGCCAGAACTGCGGGATTGCGAACCCGCCGACGGAGACGGCGGTCAGGCCGTGGTCGACGCCCGATCCACGCCGCACAGCGCCGATCACCCCCAGCGGGATCGAGATCAGGAGGCCGAGGACGAGTGCCGTGATCGTCAGCTCGAGCGTGGCCGGGAGACGCGAGAAGATCTGGCCGGAGACCGACGTCTGATCCTCGAGGCTCCGCCCGAAGTCGCCCCGGACGGCATGGCTGAGCCAGTCGAAGTACTGCGTCGTCACGGGCCGATCGAGGCCGAGGTTCGTCCGGATCTGCGCGACCTGCTCAGGGGTCAGGTTGGGACTGATCTGCAGTCCCGGGATGTGGCTCCCTGCGGTCACGTGCATGATCGCGAAGGTGATGAGCGTGACGCCGAACACGACCGGTATCGCGATGAGCGCCCGCCGGACGGCGTAGGCAAGCACCTAGCCTCCGGACTCCCAGAAGCGCGGCGTGCACCGGTTGAGCCGCTCGACACCGTCGGCGGTCACGTGCCAGATGTCCTCCCAGCAGGCAGTGCCGAAGTCGAGCTTGACGAGCATCGGCTCGAGGGCAAAGACCATGCCCTCCTCGAAGGCTGCCGGATTCCCCGGCGCGAGTGCCGGGGAGTCGGCGAGGCTCGTGCCGACACCGTGGCCGCGGAAGTACAGGTACGACCCGTACCCCGCTTCCTCCGCCATCCCCTGCGCCACCGCCGCCATCTCGCCGATGATCACGCCCGGGGCGATGCGGGACGACACCTCCTCGACGATCTGCGCCTGCGTCTCCATGAAATCGAGCTGCTCGGGCGACGGCTCCCCGCAGACGGTCTGACGGCTGCAATCGCTGCAGTAGCCCATGTAGCGAGCACCCAGGTCGATGAAGACGATGTCGCCGTTCTGGATGGCGTAGTCGGACGGCGGGAGGTGCTTGAGCCCGGAGCGAGCGCCGGCCACGACCGACATCGGAAAGGCGGGATGCTCGGCCCCGCCGCGGAAGATCTGCTCGTTGGCCGCCGCAGCGATCTCGTACTCGCTGACACCCGGCGCGACGGCGCCCATTGCCGCGATCGCGGCATCGTCGGCGAGGTGTGCCGCCTTGCGCAGGATCTCGACCTCGAGCGGCGACTTGAGCTTCCGCAGCTCGGTGACGTACGCAAGCCCGGGCCGAACCCGGTCGTCCTGAGCGATCCCGAGCGACGCGAGGTGCTGTTCCCGCCAGTCTCCGACGAGCCCGATCCTCGTCCCCGCCCGCTCGCGCGTGAGCACGTCCCGAACGTGGTCGGCGACGGTGGCCGCCTTCGCGCTCCCGGTTACGGTTCGCGGCGCGGCGGCCGCCCGTACCTCGTGGGGCCACACCTGCGGGATCCCGGAGTGCATCGGCTCACCGTGCATGACCGCGTTGGTCACGAGGACAACGTCGCCTGTCGCGGGGATGATGACGACCGTCTCGCCGCCGTAGAGGTCTTCGAAGTTCGTGAGGTACCGCACGTTGCCCTGGTCCCCCGCAGTTCCGAGGACGAGGAGACACTCGATGCCGTCGCGCTCCATGAGAGCGCGCAGGCGTGCGATCCGGTCCTCGTACTCCGGTTCCGGGAACGGGAGGATGCGCCACCGCAGCCGGTCCTCGTACTCGAAGGGCACCTTGCCCCAGCCGTACGGCATCGCGAGCGTCATGGACGCTCCCCCGACCCGCGTTCTTGTCTGCACAATGCGCTCATGATGTGCGATTAGCGCACGACGGTAACAGCGAGGCCGATCACGGTCAAGCCGGATCGGAGCCCTGGTCGCAGCCGGACCGCGAGCGGATGGTCGCTACACTCGTGCGTTATTCGCACAGATCCAGCGGAATGCACACGGCGACGAGGAGGGCGCGGGCCTTGAACGCGGAGAGGAAAACGGACGAGGAAGCGGGCGAGCCTGGCTCCCGTTCGTGCAGCAGCTGCGGCCGCGCCTACCAGCTGTGGGGCCTCGAGGTGATGTGCGAGTGCGGCGGGCCCCTCGGCTGGACACCCGGCTGCAAGGGGCGACCCGGCCCGGGCCGTGGACTCTGGCGCTATGCCGAGCTCCTGCCGCCGGTCTCGCCTCGTAACCGGCTGACACTGGGCGAGCCCGAGACCCCGATCCTCGAGCTGGGCCGCCTCCTCTGCAAGCTCGACTACCTCATGCCGACGGGGTCGTTCAAGGATCGCGGAGCCGCCGTCCTCGCCTCGTGTGCGCTCGAGGCGGGGGTGGCCGCGGCAGTCGCCGACTCTTCCGGGAATGCCGGCGCGGCCCTCGCAGCGTACTTCGGGTCCGCCGGGGTCCCGATCACGGTCTTCGTACCGCGCGGTGCGACGTCGCCGAAGGTCGAGCAGGCGCGGCGATACGGCGCGGACGTCGTCGAGGTCGAAGGCGACCGCGCGGCCGCCTCTCACGCCGCTCGCGACTTCGCCGCCTCGAGCGGGGCGTTCTACGCCAGCCATGCCCGGTCGCCGTACTTCACCGCAGGGACCCGAACGCTCGCCTTCGAACTGGCCGAGCAGGTCGGGCCGGGGCTCTCCGCAGTCGTGGCTCCCGTCGGGGCGGGCACGGTCCTCCTCGGCCTGTACGAGGGCTTTCGAGCGCTCGTCGAGACCGGCGCGATGAGCTCGGTCCCGCCGCTCGTCGGGGTTCAGGCCGCCGCCTGCGCCCCCCTTGCCGATGCCTACGCACGTGGGGCGGCGCTCCCGGATCCTGCGAGGACCTGGGGCAGCTCGGTGGCGGGCGGGATCAACATCGTCGCTCCACCGCGTTCTGCGGAGGTTCTCGAGGCCGTCCGCGCGACGAACGGGACCATCACGACCGTCACGGAGGAGCAGATCCTCGAGGCTCAGCTGGAGCTGGCTCGAACCGGCGTGTTCGTCGAGGCGACCGCTGCGGCAGCATGGGCCGCGGCGACCGGCGCCGGCGTCGTCCCCGACGACGCCGTCGTGGTCCTGACAGGATCGGGTCTAAAGGAGGTTCTCTGAGATGGCGATCTGGGATGACGTGATCCCCCCCGCCGAGCGGGCAGAGTACGACCGCGCCGGCTGGGGCGGCCGTGTCGGCTACGGCAGCCGTCCGGCACTGCTCGTCGTGGATATGTACAACGCCTTCGTCGACCCCGACTATCCCTTCTCCGCCGCCGACGCGCCGGCGACGGCCATGGCGATCTCCGGTGTCCTCGCGAGCTTCCGCCGACACGGCCATCCGGTGTTCTTCACCCGGGCGCGACCCGAGCCGACGCCGGCCGCGCGCGGGCGCTGGAAGGTGAAGGCGACCACGCAGGATCCGCGGATGCAGTCCCCGCAGGCGTACGAGATCTGGCCGGAGCTGACCCCGGAGCAGCACGAGACGGTGATCGAGAAGACGTATCCGAGCGCGTTCTTCGGCACGACGCTCGCGAGCCAACTCGTCTACCACAGCATCGACACGCTCGTCGTCACCGGGACCGTGACGAGCGGCTGCGTCCGCGGGACGTGCCTCGACGGTTTCAACCTGAACTACCGCGTCATCGTTCCGGAGGAGTGCGTCTGCGACCGGGGAACGGTCTCCCACAAGGTTGCCCTGTTCGAGATCCACATGAAGTACGGCGACGTCGTCCCGGCCCCGGATGTGCTCGACTACCTCGACACCCTGGTGACGACGCCGGCAGTGAGCCAGCCTGCATGATCGGCCCACGCACAGCCCCCCGGCGTGACTCGGCGACGCTCCAGTCCGTTGAACGCGCCTGCGCCGTGCTCGAGCACCTGGCGTGCGCCGACGGGCCGCAGACCGTGACCCAGGTCTCCCAGGCGCTCGAGATCGAGCGCACCGCGACCCATCGGCTGCTGAGGTCGCTCCTCAAGACCGGCTTCGTTCGCAGCGATCAGCCCGGGAGCTATTCGATCGGAACACGGACGCTCGCCGTCGGCCTCTCCTACGTGGAGCAGATGCAGGTGTGGCAGATCGCGCTCCCGTATCTGATGGAGCTGAGCCTCGAGATCTCGGACCGGCCGTGGACGATCGTCCTCGCCACGTTCGACGGCAAGGACATCCTGCTGTTGGAACGCCTCTGGACCCGGTTCACCCCGCTCGACACGGTGATCGAGATCGGCGGCAAGATGCCGGTCGACCGCACCGCCGCGGGCTGGTCGTATCTCTCGCAGCTCTCGGACGCCGAAGCAGCGGCCATCGTCGGCGAGGAGCGGTTCGCGCAGATCCGGCCGCGAATCGAGGAGGCGCGGCGTTCGCAGGGAATGTCATTCGCGAGCAACGCGCTCCAACCGGGCGTCGACGCGCTCTCGGCGCCGATCCTCGACTCGTCGGGTCGCGTCGCTGCGCTCCTGATCGTCGGAGGCCCCGAGTTCCACGACGAGCTTCGCTTCGACTCTCCGATCGCGAGCCGGGTCCTGCGCATCGTCGCCCGCGTCTCGTCGACGCTGTCGGCTCGACGCTAGGCGTCCCCCGTTCGGGGCGACCCTAGAGCGCGACCCGAGCGATTTGTGGTCTCTCGGGGCTCAGCGCACGTCGACGTAGGAGACCTCGATTGCGTTGTTTCCGTAGCCGAGCCGGTTCCAGGGCGGAACGTCGGGCTGGACGTTGCCGGCCGCGTCGGTCGCTCGGGCGCGGAGTGTGTGTCGTCCGATGCCCGGCGGCTCCCAGTCGAGCGTCCATTCCTGCCAGTGGTACGGCCCGGTCGGCGGCTCGACCTTGGCGGGGTGCCAGTCGCCTTCGCCGGTGAAGCTGACGTGGACGTCGGTGACCGGTCCGGTGCCTGACCAGGCCTTCCCGCGAATGGTGTAGGTGCCGGTGGCGATCGTCGCGCCGGGGGAAGGGTCGGTGATGCGGGCGCGGACGCGCATCAGGGTGACGGGCTCGTGCTCCCGATCCGCCCATTCGTAGATGTAGTGGCCGGTCTGGAACTCGCCGGCGTACGGCTCGGTCAGGACGTCGATCCGTTGCAGCCATTTGACCGAGGCGACGGCGTACCAGTGGGGCACGATCAGCCGGAACGGGGCTCCGTGGTCGGGGATGAGCGGCTCACCGTTCATCTCGTAGGCGATCAGGATCTCGGCCGCCGGGTCGGTCGCCTGGGCGAGGGGCAGCGAGCGCTCGAAACGCAGGTCGGATCGGTCGGTGTCCGGCGAGGACCGGCTTGAGGTGATACGGCCCGTGGTCGGCGCCGTCGAAGCGGACCTCGACGCCGTCGGCGGCCGGCCGCGCCTGCTCGAGCACGTCGCTGCAGGAGGGCGCCTTTCCAGCGGGCGGTCGAGACGGCGAAGTCGCCCCACGGCTCGCCGGCCGGCAGCGGCCGCGTCGCGAAGCGCCCGTTCCCGGCGCATTCGAGCGTGACGGCGCGCTCGACCGCCGGCATGGCGCGCAGGTCGTCGAGGGTGAGCGTGGTCGGGTTGTCGACGGCACCGCCGATCTCGAGCGTGCCGTCGTGGGTCGGCACGGCGAAGTTGCTGCGGACGTAGTGGAGCTCGACCGGGGTGATCTCGCCGTCCAGTGCCTCGGGTGGCGCCTCGGCGTTGAACGGCGCGGGATTGATCATCAGCAGCGCGGCGCGCGATCTGTCGAGCTCGTCTGTCACAGCCATGTCTCACTCTCCTCGGTGGGTGGTTCGTGCTCGCGGTGCCGGCGTCAGTAGTCGGAGTCCTGGAAGGTCGGGTCGCGGTCTCGTTGAAGGCGCCGATGCCCTCGATGCGGTCGGGGTGGACGGCCGAGCGCCAGTGGGCCTCCATCATGATCGCGATCGCCTGCTCGATCGGCTGCCCCTCGCCCATCCGCACGGCGCGCTTGACCGCCTGGACGGCGGTCGGCGAGTTGCTCGCGATCTTGGCTGCGATCCGGTGCGCGGCGTCCATCAGCTCGGCCTGCGGGTGGAGCTCGTTGACCATGCCGAGGCGGTGTGCCTCCTGCGCGGTGATCGGGTCGCCGGTCATCAGCATCTGCAGCGCCTTCCCCGGCGGCAGCAGCGCGGGGCAGGAAGACCGGTGAGCCGCCGCCGGCGGAGAGGCCGATCATCGCCTCGGGCTGGCCGAAGGTGGCGTTCTCGGAGGCGATGATGAAGTCGGTGCTCTGGGCGATCTCGGAGCCGCCGCCGTAGGCGATCCCGTTCACGGCGGCGAAGATCGGCTTGCGCAGCTGCCGCAGCGTGTAGAGCGTGCGATCGAAGTCCTGACGCTGGCGCAGCCAGTCCTCCTTGGTCATGTTCTTGCGTTGGCGCAGGTCGCTGCCGACCGAGAACGCGCGCGTCCCGGCGCCGGTGATGATCGCGACCCGAACCGAGCTGCGGACCGCGATCGTCTCCAGGATCTCGGTCAGCCGTGCGCCCATCTCGGTCGTGATCGCGTTGTCGGCGTGCGGCCGGTTCAGGGTGATCACCGCGACGTGCCCGTCGGCGAGCGTAGTCGAGGAGCACCGGCTGGTCGGGCTCGGCCTCGCCGGATGCGGGCGGCCCGAAGTCGAGTGCCTTCCAGCGATCGGTGCCTGGTGTGGGTCGTTGCCACGTCTTCTCCTTCCGTCACGTCGTGAGCTCCGCCAGCCAGCGCAGCGCGCGCAGGCCCGGAGCGAAGCAGTACTCGCCGCCGCGGGTGACGACGAAGGGCGGCAGGTCCTGCAGCCGGCGGCGGATCGGCCGCTGCGGGATCGTGAAGCTGCTCGATCCGTCGTTCGGCCCGACGAGCGGGATCCTTCTCGGTCGGGGCGCCGATGAAGATGCCGTCGTTCAGCCACTGGGTCTTGACGAACTCGAACTGGCGCTTCAGGTGCGCGCCGGCGAACACGAAGATGATCCCGCGGTCCTCGCCGTCGTCCTCGAGCACGCCCTCGGGCAGCATCGGCCCGTAGCTCGTGCCGCGCCGGATCATCCGGTGGAGGCGGACGTTGACGCTGCCGTCGTGGTCGAGCGAGTCGCGCGGGTTGGCGCGGCGGGCGTGCGCGCCGGCCGGGCACTTGAACCCGCGCAGATCGTCGCCGTAGAGGAAGTCGTTGTTGCGCTCGGGGTCGGCGCCGAGCTCGGGATCGTCGCGCTCCGGGGAGAGCGCCAGCGGCGCGCCGCTCTGCCAGCGTCCGACCATCTTCGCGCCGAGCAGCGCCTCCTCCTCGCGGCTCGCGGCCTTCGCGCGCAGGTACTGCCGGTAGGCCGCGACCCGGGTGTGCAGCTTGCGGAAGACGACGTAGGTGCCGTTGCGGCCGAGCACCTCGGGCGTCGGCATCGGCGGCAGCTCGCCCGTCTCGTCGGGGTAGCCGAGGATGATCTCGCCGGCCTTGAGCGGCCGCTCCTTCGGGTTGGACGGCGGAATGCCGCTCCCTTCGACCGCCGGCTGGCCGATGCCGTCCTTGAAGCCGAACGAGGTGCGTCCGGTCGGGAGCTGGTAGCAGTCCTGACGCCAGATCACCTCGACGCCGGGCAGCTCCTCGTGCGCCTGCCGTGCCCGCTCGGCGAGCGCCTCCAGGCCTGCCGCGTCGGGCGAGAGCACCGCGAGCGCGACGTGCACGTCGGCCGTCCCGAGCGGCTTCTCCCAGTGCTCCGGGCTGCTCTCGCCGACGTCGCCGAGCTCGGCCGCGCGCGCCGCCATCCCCTGCCGGAACTCCGGCGCGAAGCTGTCGAGCGAGTCCTGCGGCACGCCGAGCGCCTCGAGACCGTGGTAGGTGAACGCGACCGTGATCCAGGCGTCGCTGCGCCGGATCGGCCGAGCGGCGGCCCGAGTCGACGAACGGGTGCAGACGCCGCACCAGCTCCCGTCCGGCCGCTCGGTCGTCGATCCGCAGCAGCAGGTACCTGCCGACGTACGGCGAGGGTCGCTCGTGCAGCGCGCCGCTCTGGATGTCGTCGAGCTCGAGGCTGACGTCCTCCACCCCGGCCGGCGCGCCCCCGGGCATCGCCATCAGTGGTGGTGCTCGGGCGGCTCGGGCGGATCCGGGTTCGCCGGCGCGAGATACGGGAACGTGCGCGACGCCGGGCTCGTCGACCGGTCGACGCCGTCGCGGATCACGGGGCCGTTGCCGGCGTTGATCAGCAGCGTGAAGATCGTGTCCATCACGTCGTCGTTGAGCGCCCGCCCACCGCACGTCTCGTGTGCGCGGCCGTCGCGGGCGGCGAGCTCGATCTCCAGGAACGAGCCCTGCTCGGCGTACGGCTTGCCGGGGTCGACGACGAGGTAGTCGGCGAGAACGAGCTCGGTCAGCGGATGCGTCCCGTCGTCTCCGAGCGGCCAATCGGTCTTGCCGTCGAGGCCGTCCCAGAAGGCGAGATTGGCGTTGAGCCGCGCCCGGTAGGCGCCCTCGTAGCCCTCGGCGAGATGGAACCCGTCCTCCATGTTGTAGAGATCGCGGATCTCGAGGTCACGGTTCACCTGATCGAACTGCTTCGGCGCCAGCATCAGGTTCTTCACCTCCGGCCGCCCGACCCGCTCGATCCGCACCGTGAGCTTGCCGCGCGTCAGCGTCTCCGCGACCACCCCGACCAGCGCCGACGTCCCCCAGGAACCGCGCGCAGTCGATCTCGACGACGAGGCTGAGGACGTTCTTGCCGTCCATGTAGATCGAGCTCGGATCGGTGAACGCGAGCTCGCCGGTCGCGATCGTCTTCAACGCCGCCGGCGCGTCCATGATGAACGGATCCCAGCGCGGGCCGGCAAACACACGAACGCCATGACCCGGACCCGCCCTGCTCGTCGCCCACCCGGAACGCTGACGGTGTCGCCCGCCGGGGTCGTGCAGATGCCCTCCTGTCCGTTGCGCCCTCGCCGTCGGCGGGATCGGAGAAGACGCAGTCGAACACGAACTCGTCCTCGCCGACGGCAAACGGCGCAGAGCCGTTCCCGGCACCGGCCGTGAGCGGGCGCAGCCGGAAGCGGTAGACCAGCCCGTCCGAGAACAGCGCCGAGGGCTGCGCAAACGGCAGCGTGTTCTCCACGAGCACGAGATGGCCCGGCCGCTCCGGGCTCGGAAACGCGTAGACATCGGTGATGTCCGCGATCGGGTCGGCCAGCGCGCGCGGCCCGGAGATGTGATCCGACATGACCCGCTTCCTCGTCCGGTTAGTCGGCGGCCTCGTCGAGCAGCGGCTTCAGCGCAGGATGCTGCAGCGCCTCGGCCGCGGCAGGATCGTCGAGCACCCGCTGGAACGCCTCGTTCACGCGCAGCGCCTTCCGGATCTCCTTCACCGTCCCGGCGTAGTTCCGCGCGTACGCCGCCGCGGTCTCCTCGGCACCGAGGATGAACGCCTTCAACGCCGCGAGATCGGGCAGCCCCTCGTAGCCCTCGGTATGGCGAAAGATGAGGTCGAACAGCTCCAGCGTCGGCCCGGACGTGAAGAAATCCTCCATGTACGCATCCCACGGACCGTCGAAGCTCGTGATGAACGCCAGCCGCGTGTCGCCGTCGAAGAGCACGAACCGCGCCTCGTGGATCGTCGCGACCGCCATCCCGTAGTCGCCCGGGCGGTACCCAGGAGTCTCCTGCAAGTCGCGGAGCGCGGTCCGCAAGGCCTCGCCCTCACCCGGCTTGACACGGAAGAACAAGCTGAACTCGCTCGTCGAGCCAACCATCGCCCCCGGCCGAACGGTCCCCGCCTCAGAAGCTGACATCATCACCCCTCGCTCGAACACCCAAGCTGCTGTCGCCGCGCAACGAAGAAGCTAGCCGAGTCGGACACTAGCCTGGACGATCATCGAGTGGTCCCGACACTGGGGTCTTTCTTCGTGATCTCGTCGTGTCCGCGTTCGGCCACCCCGGCTTCGGGCCCCGCCGGATCGCGACCGAGCTGTGCAGGAGCGTTGGGGCGGCCTCGTGGTCGGCCACAAACGGGGTCTGGCGCTCGCTGCGCCGCCATGACCTCGAGACCCGCGCCAATTCGACCTGACGACGCGGAACGTCATCCGGTGGACCTCGGCGGCCTAGTTCGGGCCGATTAGTGCCGCTGTGCTTCGAGCGCGTCGATCAGGGCCAGCAACTGCCGGACTGACCGGCGGGCCGACCACCGACGCAGGGCGCCCATGGCGTGGCCGTCGCGACGTTGGCGACGGGTCGTGGCACGGATGGTGGGTGTCTTCATCGTCTCCTTCCCTGGCGTGATGAATGGCATGGAAGGAAGTCTGTTCTTCGTTCGCAGGGCCGTCATTGACACGATCGGGTCAACTTCCACTCGAGAGGGCCGTGCGCGTTGGAGGCTGATCGGCAACGATTCATAGATCACCCCGGGCGAGGCACCCGAATCCCGCAAGAAAAGGGATTCGCCGACCGCGGCAAGAGTCGATACTGACCCGAGGTCGCCCTGCTCTTCACCAGAGCAACGCCGCAGCGCTCGGGTAGACAGGGCGACCATTTTCCGCCGCTTCGCGAGCGTTTGCCCTCACGTTGCCGAGCTTGGAAAGGAACCATTTGAGGTCGGGCATCGAGCGGCCGATAGAGACGAAGGAGTGACCGTCGACTATCGCCTCCTCCCCCGCTTCACAGCCAGCTATAGACGCCATGAGGACGCCCGCAACGGGCTTCCCGAAAGCTGGCGATCAGATCCCCGCCCGGAAGTGCAGCTCCTCAACGAGATCTACGTGGACCTCGTCGCACGGGCACGCGGCCACATCGAAGAGATCAGCACCCCGGGCCCTCCGTCTCGTAGGCCGGCGACGCCTCGGGGCTCGTACGGCGTCGTGAGCAAGTGGCCGCCCCAGCCGAGGCGGACGGGTACGACGCCGGCGCCGTTCGTTCCCGCGTAGATCATCCCTCCAATCCTCCATTCGGTCGCCCGGAGGGGCGGGATACTGGGCATCACGATGACTGCCGAGATCCTGGACCTGGCGCTCAGACATCGAGGACGTGACGCCGCCGATCCCGATTCTCCCCCGCTGGTTCCCGGCGCAGCTTCGAGCGAGAGCGGGCGGGAACTGCAGCCGGCCCATCAGAATTCGGTACATCGCCGAGCGTGGCCTTCACGTCCGCGTCGTCGTGGCCGACGATCACCCTGTGTTCCGGGAGGGGGTCGTTCGCGCGCTGCGGGGGAGCCCGGCCGTCGAGGTCGTCGCCGAGGCGGAGGACGGGCAGAGCGCGCTCGAGAAGACGGCGAGGCTGAAGCCCGATATTGCGCTCCTCGACTACATGCTCCCGGGCATGGACGGGATCGCCGTGACGCATGCGATCAGGCGGGACGGCTTGCCGAGCCGTGTGCTGATCCTCTCGGCCCACAAGGAGAGCAGCGTGGTCTACGAGGCGCTCCAGGCGGGCGCTGCCGGATTCCTGCCGAAGGAGTCCAGCCGCGAGCAGATCCTGGATGGGGTGCTCGCCGTTGCCCGCGGCGAGTCCGTGCTGCCTGCTGAGATCGCAGCCGGGCTCGTGGGTGAGATCAGGCTTCGCGCGCCGCGCGCCGGGCCGGCACTCACCGACCGCGAGCGTGAGATCCTCCGCCTGATGGCCGACGGCAAGTCGTTTCCCGAGATCGCTGCCGCGCTCTATCTCGGCGTCACGACGGTCAAGACCCACGCCCAGCACGTGTACGAGAAGCTCGGCGTCTCCGATCGGGCGGCTGCCGTCGCCGAGGCGATGCGCAAGCGACTCATCGAATAGGTGGAGAAACCAGAGAGCGATCTGGTGGCCGCTGCGGAGCGGGGCGTCGCGTGGCTGCGGATCGCCGCGGTCGTACTGATCGTCACGGCCGAGACGCTGCCTCATCCAAACCCGACGAGGTCGAGCTTCCGCGTTGCCGCTGCGGTCATCTTCGTCTACGCGCTCGCGGCGCTCGGCTGGGCCTACTGGGGCAGCGTGAGCCGCCGGACGATTCTCGTCCTGACCACGATCGACGTGGTCGCGATCAGCGTGCTCGCGTCCCTCTCGGGCGGCGCTTACTCGGAGGCCCGGCTCGCGTTCTTCCTGATCCCGTTCACCGTCGCGGTCCGCTTCGGTTGGCGGATCACTGCCGTCGTGAGCGTCGGGGTGGTGCTTGCCTACGACATCCAGGCACTGACACACCCCGCGCGGCACCTGCCCCACGCGGGCACCTTTGTCGTCGTGCAGACCGGCTACCTGGCGTGGATGGGAGCCGCGGCTACGCTCCTGTCGGCGCTTCTCGACCGGCGGACCCGAGACCTGGTCAGACTGGCCCGCGGGCGGCGAATGCTCCTGGCCGAGGTCATGAACGCCGAGGAGCACGAGCGGCGAGTGCTCGCCGAAGCGCTCCACGACCATGCCATCCAGAGCCTTCTCGCGGCGCGGCAGGACATCGAGGAGGCGAAAGCGGTAGCTCCCGTCCCCGAGCTCGAGCGGGCACGTAGGGCCCTCACCGATACCCTCGAAGACCTGAGAGGCGCGATCTTCGAGCTTCACCCCCACGTCCTCGACCACGGCGGCCTCGAGAAGGCGCTTCGGGCCGTGGCGGAGCGTGCGAGCCACCGGGGCGGCTTCGATATCGACCTCTATTTCGACTATCCGCAGCGTCATCCGAACGAGGCTGTCCTCTTCAACGCAGCTCGCGAGTTCCTCTCGAATGCGGTCAAGCATTCGAAGGCGTCGCGGGTCACGCTCACGCTCTCTTCCACCGACGGGCCGCTCGTGCTCACCGCCCGGGACGACGGGATCGGCTTCGACGTCTCGCGGATCAGCGCCTATATCGGTGACGCCCACATCGGGCTGCTCTCGCAGCGCGAGCGGATCGAGGCTATCGGAGGCCACCTCGAGATCGTCTCGGCGCCCGGCGCCGGGACCACGATCACGACGACGCTGCCCTCGGGCTGAGAGCCCAGTCGAGCCCGGCGTCGAGCTGGGCCCGCCACTCCCCCTTCAGGTGCGGGTAGTCGAGCAGCTTCACCGGCAGGCCGAGCGAGTGGAGCTCGCGCCCGAAGGCAAAGGTGTCCGCGGGAGTGAACCAGTGGCTGTGGTAGGGCCCCGTGGAGAGGAAGAATCGGGTCTTCGAGCGGATGAGCTCGGCCCGGTCCTGCCGGGCAAGCAGCGTCGGATCGTTCGCGTCGAGAGTGTCGCGGGTCGCTGCCTTGAACGGCCCGTCGCGCAGAGGCCGGAAGTAGCCGCTCCACGACATGACCGTCCCGAACACGCCGGGATTGCGCAGAGCGATGTCGAACGCTCCGTAGCCGCCGGCAGAGAGCCCAGCGATCGTCCGGCCGGCCGGCGTCGCGATCGTCGGCAGGTGTGCGTCGACCCAGGGGACGACGTCGTGGACGACCTCCTTCTCGTACGGCCCCGCCCATTCACCGTCGTAGCCTTGATCGGGCCCGGCAGCGGGAGCGACCGCGATGAAGGGGGTGAGTCTGTCGGCCGCGATGCCGTCGTCGGCGAAGCTCGCGAGCCGCGTTCCCGATAGGAACTCGCTCGGCGACCCGGGGAATCCGTGGAGCAGGTAGACGACCGGGTAGCGCCTCGACGGGTCGTAGCCGGGAGGCAGGTAGACGAAGCCGGGCCGCTCCGTGCCGGGGAACGTTCCCCCGAGCACGGCGCCCCCGCCGGGCCCGGTCAGGATCGGGTGAAACCCGGGGAGCAGGGCGATGCTCGAAAGAACGGCGGCGGCCAACGTCACCCCGTTCACGTTAGGCGGCCGGGGGCATGCCCGGCGGGCGCGATCGGAGGGTCGAAAGGATGATTCCCGTCGTCCTCCCATCGGCCCGACTGGCCGCCCTGCGAATGGTCCGCGCAGCCGATGGCTCGGACGGTCGCGGCGGCGTAAACCTTCGGGCATGACCTACGCGCTCGCTCCGAAGAGAGCGAAACAGCTCCGCCCCCAGGCCCTCTCCGGCCGTCTCGGCCTCGCTGCGCTGGCGACGCTCGTTCTCGCGGCCGTCGCGGTCGGCCTGCTCGGCGCTTCCCGCTACCTCGACAACTACTGGGTCTACCGCGGCTTCGCACCACCCCGAGACCCGGCGTACGTGAGGGTCCGCGGGACGAGCACCCGCCTCTACGTGACAAGCCCTGCGCTCGGCGGCCGCCGACAGCTCGTCGACGTCTATCTCCCGCCGGGATACGCCTCGCATCCGGCTCGCCGCTACCCGGTGATGTACCTGCTCCACGGGGCTCCCGGACGACCCGACGCGTTCATCGACACGGTTCGGATCGGCGTCGTCGAGGACGAGCTCGTGGCGCTCCATCGCAGCCGGCCGATGATCCTCGTGATGCCGTTCGGCTCGACGGGCACGTTTACCGACACCGAGTGGGCAAACGGCCTCGGCCGCAACCGTGCCTGGGAGACGTTTCTCGCCCGCGACGTCGTTCACGCGATCGACGGCCGCTACCGCACGATCCGACAGGGAAGCGGCCGGATATTGGCCGGCCTCTCCGAGGGCGGCTATGGAGCGGTCAACATCGCGATCCACCATCCGGGGGAGTTCTCGACGGTCGAGAGCTGGTCGGGTTACATGCGGGCCGACGACGTCGGAGCGATCTTCGGTCATCGTCCGGGGCTGCTCGAACGGAACTCGCCGCTCACCACCCTTCCCGCCGCCGCGGCCCGGCTGCGGCTGGCCGATACGTACTTCTGGTTCTACAGCGGCTCGCAGGATCCATTTCGCTCCCAGAACGCGAGGTTCGCCCGTGAGCTCGCGGCTGTCGGGATCGCGCACCGATTCTTCCTCGTCCGGGGCGGTCACAACTGGGCGCTCTGGCGCGGCAACGCCGCCCGTGCCTACCTCGCCGCATCGATGAGGCTCGGCCATGCGTAAGTTCGTTCCGCTACCGCTCGCTGTGCTCCTCTGCACGGTCGCGGTCGGGTGGCTCTACCTGACCGGGCCGGAGCTGCCGGGCCCGCGGATCGCCCAGGCGCTTCCGCTCGACGAGCTTTCGCACCACGACGCCGCCCCGCTTCTTTGGTTCGTGTTCGTCTGGGGCGCGGCCGGTGTCGTCGTCGCACTCGGTGCCCGCTGGGCCCGTCTAGAGCGCATGACCGCCGCGCTCCTGCTCGGTCTCGCAGTCGGCTTCTTCGTCTACCTCGAGACGGGGCTCTCGGTCGCGGTCGTGCGGCAGATCCCCCTTCGCGACGCCCTCGACGAGACCGCACGGATGAAGGCCGTCTACCTTCCCGCGCTGCTCGTCGGCGCAGGCGTCGCGCTGATCGCCCGGCCTCGATCTCGACGTTCCGCGGCCCCGGTCGTCGCGCTCGCGGTCACCGCGGCCGGAGCATTGGACCTGCTCCACGCGATCCTTCCGGGAAGCGATTCCGGCATCCTGCGGCCGCTCACACCCGACGCGGCAGGCTCGCTCGCCCGAGCTGCCGCCGCGCTCGCGGCGATCGCCCTTCTCGCCGCGGGCCGAGGACTGGCGAGGCGGCGCCACCGCGCGTGGCAGGTGGCCACGGCGATTGCCGGCCTGTCGACGCTGCTGCACGTTCTCCACGGCCTCAACGACGGCACGCTCGCCTCCGCAGTCGTCCTCGTGCTCCTGATCGCCCGGCGAGCCGACTTCGACCGGCCCGGGGACGCAGAGGCCCGTCACCGTGTCCTCGGTCGGGCTCTGATCGCAGCCTTTGCGATCGCCGCGTACGGAACGGCCGCGATGTGGCTCAACCGGCTTGCCGCGGACCGGCCTTTCGGCCTCGGCTTCGACCTGCACGAGCTCGGGCACGGGCTGCTCGGCCTGGAGCTCGGCGGCTCCCCGCACTTCACCGGGTCCTTCGGAGCATGGTTCCCTCTCTCGCTCCTGTTGATGGGGGCGGTGGGCGTCCTCTGGGTCGTCGAGGGCTGGCTCGCCCCCTGGCGCCACGGCGTCGTGCAGGAAGACCGGGAGCGCTCCCTCGCGTCCAGCCTCGTCCACGCCTGGGGGTCCGACACGCTCGCGCCCTTCGTGTTGCGGGCCGACAAGACGTACTTCTTCTCCGAGGACGAATCGTCGTTCCTCGCCTACCGCGTCGTCCGCGGAGTCGCGATCATCTCGGGCGATCCGATCGGCCCTCGTGACCAGGGCAGCGCTCTGATCTCGAGCTTCGCCGGCTACGCGCGGCAGCGCGACTGGAGGCTCGCGATCCTCGGCGCCTCGGAGCCTTGGCTTCCCGTCTACGCGGCTCATGGGCTTCGCTCCCTCTACCACGGGGACGAAGCGATCGTCGACACTCGTGCCTTCTCGCTCGAGGGCCGACCGATCCGCAAGGTCCGCCAGTCGGTGAACCGCCTTGCCAACGCCGGATACACGAGCCAGGTCCTGTGCCCGAGCCAGTTCGATCCCGACCTCCGAGTCGAGCTCGAGGCGATTGCACGCGAATGGCGCGGCAAGGCCCCCGAGCGCGGCTTCGTGATGGCGCTCGACGCTCTCTTCGGCCTCGGGGACGAGGATGCCCTCTTCGTGGTCGGCTATGCCCCGGACGGGCGCCCGGACGGCTTCCTGCACTTCGCGATCTCCCCGGCGGGCCACGCCCTGTCGCTCTCGTCCATGCCGCGGCGCCGCGACACACCGAACGGCTTCAACGAGTGGCTCATCTGCGCGTCGATCGAATGGGCGCGGGCATCGGGACACGACCACGTGTCGCTCAACTTCTCCCCGTTTGCCGCCCTGCTCACCTCGGAAGCCAAGCTGACGGCCGCCCAGCAACTGCAGCGGCGGGCACTCCTCTCCGTCAAGGGCCACTTCCAGCTCGACAACCTGCTTGCGTTCAACCGCAAGTTCTTCCCGAACTGGGAGCGGCGGTTCATCGTCTACGAGAATCGACGTGACCTGCCGCGCGTCGGTATCGCCGCCCTCGCGGCGGAGGCGTATCTGCCCTTCCAGGGCGCCCGTCGGTGAGCACGTCACTGGGACTGGTCCTTGCGCTGGCCTCGGCATTCGCTCTCAACTGGGGATGGCTCGCACAGCATGGTGCCGCTCAGCACCTGCCGCCGCTCTCGCTCAGGCATCCATTCGCCTCGCTCCGCCGGCTCTTCAGCGACCTCGCCTGGCTCGTAGGCTTCGTCGTCGGGCTGGGCGGTTGGGCGCTCTACGTCTCGGCGCTCGCCCTGGCACCGCTCTCGCTCGTCCAGGCGGTCTCCGCCGGCGGGATCGGCATCCTCGCAGCGCTGGCCCGCCGGCGCGGCGCGCGTGTCACGCGCCGCCACTGGACTGCCGTCGTCCTTTCCGGCTCGGGGCTCCTGCTGCTCGGCGTCTCGCTCGCCGGCGGAACCGTAACGGCAACCCCTCCCGGTATCGCCGCTCTCGCCGCCTGGCTCGCGGTCTCCGGTGCCGTCGCCGCCCTGATGATGTTCCAGGGCTCGTGGCTCGCCGCCGGAGCCGGCCTCGGCGTCGCGGCCGGCACGCTCTACGCCGCCGGTGACGTCGCAACCAAGGCCGCGACGTTCACCGGTGGGTGGCTGGTGCTCGCGCCGATTGTGCTGCTCGCTCACGGGGGCGCATTCGTCGCAGCGCAGTTCGGGTTCCAGCGCGGGGGAGCGCTGGCGACGGCCGGAACCACGACACTCGTCACCAATACGCTTCCGATCGTCTCCGGCGTCGTGCTCTTCCACGAGGAGCTGCCGGGCGGCACTCTCGGTCTGGTGAGGGTCATCGCCTTCGCGGCGACCGTCATCGGCACCGCGGCGCTCGTCCGGAACGAATCGGGCCCATCGCCACGAGCAAGCTCGCCCTCACCTTCCGCTGAGCGAGCAGTCACATCCGAAGGTGATCGCGTGCCACAGCCGCCAACGGCGCTGGCAAGTTCTTAGGGTTTGCTCAACCTGCCTCCCGCCCCCTTGATGTTCACTTGAGCGGGTGCGTGCTCGCGAAGTACTCAGTCGTCGCGAACGGCGAGGCGGTTCACGAGGGGAGCGAGTGGTCCTCATGCTCGTACCACTCGCGCTCGCCGCAGGCGTTATCGGCCTGGCGGCGGAGAACGCCCGCGGACACGGCGAGCGTGGCGCGAGCTCGAGCACTGCCCGGACCACGGTCGGAGCGTTTTACTCGGATGCACTCGACACCCGGCTGCACTTCCTGGTCAGGCTGCCGGCCGGCTACGAGACAGGCACCCGCTACTACCCGGTGGTCTACTTCCTCCACGGGCTTCCCGCCGGCCCGTCCTCCTACAAGAGCCTCGCGTGGGTCGGACAGGCCCTCGACCGGGCAACCGGCAAGGCGATCCTGGTGATTCCCCAGGGGACGAGAAGGACGAACGGCGATCCCGAGTATCTCGACTGGGGTCCCGGCCACAACTGGGCGACCGCCCTCGCAGACGAGCTGCCCGCGTATATCGACACCCACTTCCGCGCGATCTCCTCTCGCGCCGGACGGGCACTCATCGGCGTCTCGGCCGGAGGCTACGGCGCCAGCAACCTCGGCCTCCACCACCCGCAGACGTTCGCGGTCGTCGAGTCTTGGAGCGGCTACTTCGAGCCAACCGATCCGACGGGAACGAAAGTGCTCGACCTCGGCTCGCAAGCTGCAAGCGTCGGGGCACGAGTGCACGCCCTGGTTCGCACCCTCGCGAAACAGTTTCACCGCGATCCAACCTATTTCGCCTTCTATGTCGGTCACGAGGATGCACGGTTCGCCCGGGACAACCGAGAGTTGAACGCGGAGCTCACCCGGGCCGGAGTGCCCCACGTGTTCGCCGTCTACCCTGGCGGGCACTCGACGGCGCTCTGGAAGGCGCACGCTGACGCATGGCTTTCGATGGCGCTCAACCACCTCGCCCCGGCCAGGGACGACCGTTAGCCTCGCGCACGTTCAGGGGGCGGCAAGCGGGCGGGCCCGCAGCCCCAGCACGAACGACGCGGCCAGGCCGGTAACTGCGGCCGCGGCGGCTGTCCCGCAGAGGAGGAGCCCGGATGCGAGGCCGAAGTTGATGGCCGGCCCGCTGTGGACGCCAAGCGCGAGCAGAACGGCAGCAGTCGCGCCGACGTTGGCGACAGCGCCGCCAGAGGCGATTGGGATCAGCGAGGCTGCGGCGGAGAAGCAGAGCACGATGAGCGCCAGAGTCGGCGAGAACCCCACTCCGAGCGCGGCGAGCAGCAACGTGCTGCCGAGCGCGCGGGTGGTCCAGCAGCCGAGGAGGAAGAACCAGGCGACGATCGCCTCGCGCGTGGTTCCGCCCGGGCGGTCCGCGACGCGCCCGAGGAGCCTGGACAACCGCGCACGGCGCGCCACGAGCGGAAGCCTCAGGAGATGCTGGCCGGCGACGAGGATCCCACACGAGCCGACGCCGAAGAGCACGACCAGGATCAGCGGCCCCCGGAACGTCGACGAGCTGGTTGCCGTAGCCGAGATCGACAGCGGCAGGAACGCGACCGCGTCTATGAGGCCGAGCGAGATGATCGAGAGCGCGATCGCCTCGAGACCGAGGTTGACGCCTCGCATTCGGCGCAGTGTCCCGATCTTGATGAGATAGTCGAGCCGAAACGGCAGGACCACCCCGCTCGCCGCCGCGGCGCCACAAGCGGCCAAGCAGCGCGCCCGGTCCGGGCGCTGGCTCGCCGGGAAGAGCTTCTGCCAGCCCAGCGCCCGAAACACGTAGCTCCCGAAGTAGAAGACGACGGCCGCCCCCACGAGTGGCATGTGCGCACGCTGCAACGGCCAGTTCGTGTGCGTGAACCTATTGCCGAGCAAGACAACGGACGCGATCATTACGAGCGCGAACAGCACCCCCATCCCCACGCGAACACGACTACGGCCCCTGGGAGGAGGCTCGCACGAGGGATTGACGGGAATCGACACGACGAAATGGTTCTCGGTCGCGCAGCCGCCGAACCTGATCACTCGATCAGCACAGGTGCGAACGTCCGGACTCACCCCAAGGTAGTGACCGGATATGAAGACTCGATTAATCACGCGCGACGCTTGTCGCTGTCCGCCGGCCGGCTGCGAGCGGAGTCAGGTCAGTGCCGCGAGCGTCGCCCAGCCGAAGTTGCGGGCGCCCACCGGGGTCCCGTCGAGCGGATCGAAGAACTCGTTGAAGCCGCCGCGCTCGACGAGCTCGCGGCTGCGTGCGCCGAGCTCGTCGGCGAGCGAGTCTTCGCCGTGGCGTCGCAGGCCGAGCGTGAGCAGCCAGTTCGTGCTGAGCGAGCAGGGCCCGCGCCAGATCCGCCGACTGCCGTCGACGCGCGAGTCGCGGCGGAAGACAGGCTCGTCGAGCGCCACCGACGGGACGGGGAACGGCGCCCAGAACTCCTTGGGCTCGGTGAGGTGCTCGATCAGACGGGTGGAGACCTGCGCGGGCAGATCGGCCATGAGAAGAGGGAGCAGGCAGTGGATCGTCTTGACGCTCGGCCGGCGTTCCTTGCTGCCGTTCAGGTTGAAGAAGAGCCCGCGGCGCTCGTCGTAACAGCGCTCGAGCAACCCGTCGAGCACGCTGCGGGCCGTAGCGTTCGCCCAACGCCCGAGCTCGACGTCGCGCCGGCGCAAGGCAAGGCGCGCGAGCGCCTGCAACCCGTCGGCGTAGATCGCGTTCACGAGCACGTCCTCGACATGACGCGGGTTGAGCCGGAAGGCACATCGCGCTTCCCAGCCGACGAGCTTGTCGACGACCTCCGGCGCCGTGCCGCGAGAGCGAGCACCAGCGGTGAGCCGGCCCCGGTGACGGATCGTAGGCCGGGCTGAAGTCGAGGCCGCTCTCGAACTGGGCGATGATCGAGATCAGGCCGTCGCCGTCAGGGTCGCGCTCGCGCGCGAGGTAGCGGTAGTAGCGTTCGAGCGGGAGGAGTATCTCATCGAGGAAGGCTTCCCCGCCGGCCTCGACGATCCCCTCGACCGCCTGCGCGATCACCGGCGGTTGAATCATCCCGGTCGCGCGCGGTCGGGGCCCGGACCGAAACCAGCTCGCGAGCCCGGGGCTTTCGAGGTAGTGCCACCCTGTCCGCGCCACGAGCGCGTCATCCCAGAAAACGACATGCGGGATCCGGCCGTCCGGAGCCTGGAGCGCGATCAGCCCGCGTAGCTCGTCACAGGCCCGCTCGACGTCGAGACGAGCCCAGACGATTGCGTGGAAGCAAGAGTCCCAGAACCACTGAAAGTGGTACCGCTCTTCGGAGGGAATGCTGAAGCTGTACCGGCGACCGCCGCGGAAGGCGTGTCGCGTGTTTGTTGCAAGCAACTCGCCCGCCCGCGCGAGCAACGCCTCAGCGCTCATCCGCGCCACCTTGCGTCGCGGGCTTTCGCTCGCCGAGCAGCTCACCCTGCTGGGCGCCGTTCAGGCGAAGGTCAGGTCGCTGGCGTGATCGTGGGGAGATGAGACGACAGCTCCCCGGAGCACCAGCTCTTGCGATCGTCGCTCTTACCACCGCAAACCCCGTCGTCGTGGCCGCTGCCGGCGCCGCGGCCGCGAGTCGCCGCCGCAAGATAACACCTGGCCGATCGCTCGCTGGCGGGCTGATCATCACGGTCGAGTCCGCTCCGCGCCGGCGGGCCTCGAGATCGCGACGATGACGAGAACGGGAACGAGCACCCCGACCGGACAGGGACCGGCGGGTTAGGTGCGCCGGCTGCTTGGGCGGCGGCGGCAGCGGTCGCAGTGGTTGTCATCCTCGCCTGGAGCACCACCCCCGATGGGACCGGGCTCGAACAGCGCCTCCACGCCCACCTCGAGAGCACGACCGGCAGGCCGGTGCCGTTCGACCGACTCGCGCCGTGGCTTCGCGACGCGGTCGTGGCGACCGAGGACGAGCGCTTCTACCGGCACCGCGGGATCGACGGAATCGGGGTGCTCAGAGCTCTTCCGTACGACCTGGTACATCTCTCATTCGCGCAAGGTGCGAGCACGATCACCGAGCAGGTCGCGAAGGTGCTCTACCTGGACGGGAACGACCACTCGCTGTGGCGGAAGCTCGAGGACGCCGCACTCGCGGTCAAGCTCGAGGGCCGCTACGACAAGAAACAGATCCTCGACGCATACCTGAACAGCGTCTACTTCGGTGAAGGCGCCTACGGCGATCGGCGCGGCGAGCCGGCGGTACTTCGGGGTCTCGCCTCTCGACCTCGACCTCGCACAAGCCAGCATGCTCGCCGGGCTGATCCAGGCTCCCTCAGCCTACGACCCCTTCCGTCACCCCACGCGTGCTCGCGCCCGCCAGGTCGAGGTGCTGCGAGCGATGGTCGCCGACGGCTTCACGACGGATGAGGCGGCGACCACCGTTCCTTGGCCGCTCTCTGCGCCTCCACGGCGGTGCGACGCTTCCGCCACTTCGGGGTGTCGAGCTCGCACCGGGCGCCGCGTTCGTCTGGTGGCAGCTCGCACTCGGGACGATGACGGCGCTCGGTGCTGTGGCCGCGCTGCTCGTTTCGCGCCTGCCCCGTTCGCAGACCGCTCACGCCCCCGTCGCCATCCGAGCGCTCCTCGTTGCCCTCTGCCTTCTCGGCGCTGCTATTGCGGTCCGATCCTTCCGCACCGCCTGATCGCACGTGCTCTAGCAGTCAGGCGATTGTCAGGTAACCCCACCTACCCTCCAGGCGCGATGGCTGACTCTCTTTCTTCGACGGCTCCCGGCCGGAGATCAGCCCGGCAGATGCTCAACAAGGTGCCGGAGGTGATCCTGATCTTCTGGATCATCAAATGCCTCTGCACGACGATCGGTGAGACATTCTCGGACAACCTCACCACCACCTGGGCGGGCGGGAGCAACCCCAGCGTGCATGCCCTCGACGTCGCATCCGTCAAGGTGATGCTCGTCACCATGGGCGTCCTCGCGGTCCTTCTGGCGATTCAGTTCACCCGCAAGGGCTACGTCGCGTCGGTGTACTGGGCATGCATCGTCGTGATCAGCGTGGTGGGCACGCAGATCACGGATCAGTTCGAGGGCAACGGCGACACGCCCAACAACATGTGGGCGATCACGATCGTCTCCGTCACGCTACTGGCGCTCGTGTTCCTGGTGTGGTGGCTGGTCGAGCGAACCTTGTCGATGCACTCGATCCGAACGCACCGCCGCGAGGTCTTCTACTGGCTCGCAATCCTCGTCACCTTCGCGACCGGCACCGCGGTCGGTGATCTCGTCGCCGAGAAATTCAGCCTCGGCTACCTCACCACCTTGCTGCTGTTCGTCGCCGTGATCGCCGTGATCGCCGCCCTCTGGAAACTCACGAACATCAACGCAGTCCTGGCGTTCTGGCTCGCCTACATCATGACCCGCCCGCTGGGAGCCTCCACCGGCGACTACCTCTCCCAGAACGGCAACCAGGGCCTCAACCTCGGAACAACCATCACGAGCTACCTCTTCCTCGGAATCATCATCTGCCTCGTCACGTACTTGCAGATCAACAAGCCCGACGTCACTCCCACCGAGCTCGTCTACGCCGACCCGATCAACCACCCGCACCTACCCCATCTCCACACCGACGAGGAACCGGCTCGAGGGCGTCCGATTTTCTGTGTAGGCGGGGTTGATGGTCTATTCGGGCAGTCGGTCTCCGAAGTGGATCTTGAACGCGAGTAGGGCTTTCGTCCAGCCGCGGGTCCGTGTCCATTGCGGCGCGGCGTTCTGGATGGCGAGGTAGACGAGCTTGCGGGCGGCGTCCTCGCTCGGGAAGCTGCCCTTGGTCTTGATCGCCTTGCGGAGCTGACGGTTCAAGGCCTCGATTGCGTTTGTCGTGTAGATCACGCGGCGCACCTCCGGCTCGAAGCTGAGGAACGGCGTGATGTAGTCCCAGCTGTTCCGCCAAGCCTGACCGATCACCGGCAGCTTCTCGCCCCATTTCTCCTCGAACGCCTCGAGCGCAGCGAGGGCGGCGTCGGCGTCGACCGCGGTGTAGATCGGCCGGAGGTCTTTGACGACCTGGTCGTAGCTGCGGCGTGGGACGTAGCGGAGGCTGTGGCGGATCAGGTGCACGATGCAGGTCTGCACCGTTGTTGCTGGGAAGACGGCCTCGATCGCCTCGGGGAACCCCTTCAGCCCGTCGACGCAGCAGATCAGGATGTCGCGGACTCCACGGGTCTTGAGCTCGGTCAGCACCTGCATCCAGAACTTGGCGCCCTCGTTGTCCTGGAACCACATGCCGAGCACCTCGCGCTCACCGTCCATCGTGATCGCCAAGGCCAGGTAGCAGGCCTTGCGCTGCACCGAGCCGCCGTCACGGACCTTCAACACCAGTGCATCGAGGAACACGACCGGGTAGACGTCGTCGAGCGGCCGTGTCTGCCACGCCCTTGCGTCGTCCATGACCGCGTCGGTCACCCGACTGATCAGGTCGCGGCCAACACTGACCCCGTAGATCTCTTCGAGGTGGGCCTCGATGTCGCGGGTGGAAAGACCGCGGCTGTACAGGGCCAGGATCTTGTCGTCGAACCCCTCGAACCGCCGCTGCCGCTTCCGCACGATCCGAGGCTCGAACGTCCCGTTGCGGTCTCTGGGCGTCTCGATCCGCACCCCGCCCTGCTCGGTGATCAACATCTTGGGCGTCGACCCGTTCCGAGTGTTGCCGGCCCCTCCGAGCGGCTCCTGGTGCGGCTCGTAGCCCAGGTGGTCGGTCAGCTCGACCTCCAGGGCCCGCTCCACCAGCCGCTTGGTCAGCTGCGCCAGCAGCCCACCCGGGCCGGTGATCTCCTCCTCGGTCCGGGCGCCAGCGAGTAGCTCGTCGAGCAGCTCGTCCGGTAGAAGCGCCCTCAGCTCAGCGGCGAGCTCGGGTCTCTCAACCCGGCGCCCGCCGCCACCGCCTCGCTTCGCTCGCCCTCCGGGCTCGCTCCGCTCCGCGCCGGCGGCGGAAGGATCCGTGGGCTCGTCCAACCTGCTTGGGATTGTCGTTGACATGAATCTCCTTTCGATCCATGCCTACACAGATCGTCGGACACTCCCTC
>CAVTYN010000009.1:0-283067 GCA_963738895.1 uncultured Actinomycetota bacterium | reverse complement strand
CGCAGCTCCTGCTCGTGCTCCTCGGATTCGTGCTGATCTTCAGCCCGCACATCCTGAAGGCGAACATCCACCTCGGGATCGCGCCGACCTGGTCGAACTTCGCGTTGGCGATCCCGGTGGCGATGATCGCCTACACGGGGATCGAGACCGTCTCGAACCTGGCGGAGGAGGCTCGCGACCCGCGCCGCACGATCCCGAGTGCCATCCGCCTCGTCGCGATCGCCGTGTTCGCCATCTACTTCACGCTGCCGCTCGTGGCGCTCTCGGCGCTCCCGGTGCATCTCGACAAGGCCGGTCAGTACGTCACGCGCCTCGGCCAGGACCCGCCGATCGGGTTCAAGAACGACCCGGTGCTCGGGATCGTCGAGAACCTCGGCCTGCACGGCGCGATGCTCAGCGCCGCCAAGCTCTACGTCGGCGTCCTGGCGGCGACGATCCTCTTCATCGCGACCAACGCCGGCGTGATCGGAGCGTCGCGGATCACGTACTCGATGTCGAGCCACCGCCAGCTGCCCGAGGTCTTCCGGCGGCTGCACCCGAAGTTCAAGACGCCCTGGCTCGCACTGCTCGTGTTCGCGGGGTTCTTCTCGATCCTCTTCATGCTCCCGGGGAACGTCGACTTCATCGGCCGGATGTACGCGTTCGGTGCGATGCTCTCGTTCACGATCGCGCATGCCGCCGTGATCCAGTTGCGGCGCAAGCCGCCGCCGGTCGAGGATCCCTACCGCGTCGGCCCCAACTGGAAGATCGGAAAGACCAGCTGGCCGCTCTTCGCGATCTTCGGCGGCATCGGGACCGGGCTCGCCTGGCTCGTCGTGGTCGTCGAGGATCCCGCAACGCGCTATGCCGGGCTTTCGTGGATCGCGGTCGGGCTCGTCTTCTACGCCGATCTACCGCCGCAAGCTCGGGATCCCGATGACGCGAGACGGTGCTGGCGCCGATGCAGTTCGGCCCGGCGATCGCGCTCGAGTACCGCACGATCCTCGTGCCGATCGTCTCGGGCGCGGAGTCGCACGAGGCAGTCGACCTCGCAGCCCGTCTCGCAGCGGAGCGGGGGGCGACGATCGTCGCGTTGCGTGTCATCGTCGTCCCGATGGATCTCGTGCTCGAGACGCCCATGCCGGCCGAGGAGCAGCAAGCGGACCGCCTGCTCGACGACGCGCGGCTCGCCGCCGACTCCTACGGCGTCCGGCTGATCGACCGCGTCGTGCGTGCCCGCCAGTCGGGCCGGGCGATCGTCGACGAGGCGACGTGGCGCCAGGCGGAGATCGTCGTCCTGGGCGCACCCCGCAGCTCCCACAAGGCGATCTTCGGCAAGACCGTCGACTACGTCCTCAAGATGGCGCCCTGCCGTGTCATGGTCGCCGCCGGCAAGAAGGCCGCGTGACCCAGCCGCCCGCGATCCATGACGCCTTCAGGCCGGGGACTGTCCCCGGACATGGCCAAACGGGCAGTGGGATTTGCAGGGGTTTCCGGCCGGGTGAGGCGTTCCGTGACACTCTCGTTACGGTGACTGTCCCCGGACATGGCCCGGGCGGCCACGGGCTTTACGGACGGGGCGGATGAGGTTCAACGGCGCGCTGCCGGTTGCCCTCTCGCTGGTGATGATCGTGCTCGGCGTGGCGATCCTCGCCCGGACGATCGCCGAGGGTGGGGGGCAGGTCGGGTTCATCTTCGGTGCGCTGTTCCTGGCTGCCGGCGGCGGGCGGCTCTACCTCTCGAGGAAGCAGGTTTGATGAGTAGTTCCACGATCTCGCGTGCCCGGCTGCGCGATCTGGCCGCCCTGGGCCGCTCCGGCCTCACGGCAGCCGGCGGAGCCGGCTCCCGCAAGTCCTACGCTTCACCACGTCGGCCACTCACCGATGCTGCATGCATCGGCGAGTGTCCGCCGCGGCGCCCCAGAGCACCCAGCTCACGCCCCGGTTCATACGATCTCGTGAAACCACTCATCTAGATGGCGCGGAAGCTTCCCGGTCTACGCCGCGAGCTCGACGCGCGTTCGCTGTTCTCGGTCGCATACGGCGAGATCGCGGCGTCGATCTACTTCGCCCTCGGGATCATCGCCCTCCATGCCGTCGGCTTCACGCCGCTCGTGCTGCTCGGCGTCGGCATCGTCTTCCTGCTCGTCGCGCTCTCGTACGCCGAGGCGACCTCGTCCCTCCCCGAGACCGGCGGCGCGGCGACGTTCGTGCGGCGCGCGGGAAACGATCTCGCCGGGTTCATGACCGGCTGGGTGATCTTCCTCGACTACCTGATCGTCATCGCCCTCTCGGCGCTCTTCATCCCGCACTACCTCGCGGGCGCGCTGCAGATCAGCGCGCTCGACCGGAACCCGTGGGACGTGATCGTCGGCGTGATCGCGATCGTCTGCGTCGGCCTGATCCGGCTCGTGCGCAGGCCCTCGTTCTACGCGATCGGGTTCATCGTCCCCGCGCTCGACGTGATCGCGCAGCTCGTGCTGATCGTCTTCGGATTCGTCTTCCTCTTCTCACCGCACGCGCTCACGCACGGCACCTCCCTCGGCACGGCGCCCACGTGGCACTCGCTCGCGTTCTCGATCCCGCTCGCAATGCTCGCCTTCACCGGCCTCGAGACGGTGGCGAACCTCGCCGAGGAGGCAAAACGGCCCGGTGTCGACCTCCCGCGGTCGCTCTTCCTCGCCATCGGCACGGTCGTGACGACCTACGTTGCGATCGCCGTCGTCGCGCTCTCCGCCTATCCAGGGCCGGTCACAGAGCTCGGCACCCGCTGGTTGCGCTCGCCGCTCGTCGGCGTCGCCGAGGCGCTCCGGCCGCACACCGGAGCGGATCTCGGGGACGCGATCCGGTTCTTCATCGGGATGAGCGGCGCGCTGATCCTGCTCGCGTCGGTGACGACCTCCATCTCCGGTTTCTGCCGCCTCGCCTACTCGCTCGGCGAGCACGGGCAGCTCCCGCGCTCGTTCGGTCGCCTGAACCGCAGGACGCTCGTCTCTCCGCAGGCGATCGTCAGCGTCGTCGTCGTCTCGAGCGCGCTCGTGATCGCCTCGGCGTTCGTCAAGCACGACGTGTCGCTGCTCGCCGGGATCTTCTCGTTCGGGGTCCTCCTCGCGTTCACGGCCACCCAGATCGCCGTGATCAGGCTGCGGATCGCCGAGCCCGACCTGCCGCGGCCGTACCGAACGCCGCTCAACGTCACGATCCGCAAGGCAGAGATCCCGCTCCCCGCCATTGTCGGCGCCGTTCTCACCTTCGCGATCTGGATCATCGCGCTCTGGACCCACGCCGGGCGCCCGCTTCGCCGGAGCCGTCTGGCTCGCGATCGGACTGGTCGTCTACGCCGCCGTTCGCAGGTCACGCGGCGAGGGGCTGACAGAGCGCGTGGTCGCGCCCGATACGGTGATCTTCACCGACGTCCCGCATTTCCGGCGGATCCTCGTGCCGATGAAGCTCGGAGTGATCGGCGAGGAGATGGCCGCGACGGCGGTCAAGCTCGCGGCCGAGCACCACGCGGCTGTCGAGGCGCTCTACGTCATCCTCGTGCCGCTCGATTGCAAGATCGACCACCCGATGCCGGATGCCGAGGCCCGGGCCGAGGCGTCGCTGCAGGAGGCGTGCGCGCTCGGCCAGGAGCTCGACGTCGAGGTCAAGGCGACAACGGTCCGCGCCCGCGCGATCGGGCGCGCGATCGTCGATCACGCCCGCGACTCGGGCGCTGATCTGATCGTGATGGGCTCCTCGCCCCGCTGGCGCCGCCAGTCCCGCTTCTTCTCGCCGACCGTCGATTTCGTGCTCCGGCAGGCGCCGTGCGAGGTGCTGATCGTCGCGTTCCCGCAGAACGTGCTCGACGACGAGCTGGGTCTCAGCTCAGCCGGCACCACCAACTGAGCTACGCTGGGCGCGCGTGAAGGTTCTCGTGATCGGATGTGGACGCGTCGGCAGTGCCGTCGCGCTCGACCTGCGTAACGCCGGCTGGGAGGTCAGCGTCATCGACGAGCGGGAAGATGCGATGGTGCGCCTCGGCGATGTCTGGTCGGGCGAGTTCCATGTCGGCCACGGGATGGACATCCAGCTGCTGCAACGGGCGGGGATCGAGGACGCCGACGCCGTGGTCGTCACCACCGACGGCGACAACTCGAACATCGTGATCGGTCAGATGGCGCAGAAGAAGTTCGACGTGCGCTCGGTGATCGTTCGCATCCTCGACCCGGCACGCGCCGAGTTCTTCAAGACCCGCGGGCTGAACGTGGTGTGCCCGACCCAGAGCGCGATCGAGACGCTCACCAACGCGGTCCGGGCGTACGAAGGCGCACTGACCTAATCCGTGTATCTCCTCATCGCAGGCGGTGGCAAGGTGGGCTCGAACCTGGCGCGGGCGCTGATTCGCGGCGGGCACGAGGTGACGCTGATCGAGCAGCGGCCGGTCCGGTTCGACCAGCTCGAGGCGGAGTTCGAGCACCAGGTTCACCGCGGTGACGCGACCGAGCTGTTCGTGCTCGAGCGCGCCGGGATCAAGCGGCCGCCGGACGTGGTCGTCGCGGTCACGGGCGACGACGAGGACAACATCGTCATCTGCCAGCTCGCACGCGACTGCTACGGCGTCGAGACGACGATCGCCCGCGTGAACGACCCGCGCAACCAGCCGTACTTCGACCTGCTCGGGATCACGCCGACCGTCTCGGCGACCGCGTCGATCATGGGCCTGATCGAGCACGAGGTGCCCGAGCACGGCCTGATCCGGCTGCTCGAGCTGCGCAAGGAGAATCGCGAGATCGTCGAGATCACGATCGGCGAGAAGGCCAAGTGCGCCGGCAAGGCGATTCGCGAGATCGACCTGCCCGAGGGCTCACGGGTGATCTCGGTCTTCCGGAACGGCAAGGCGGAGGAGCCCGACGGCGCGATGCTGCTCGAGCCCGGCGACTCGGTCGTCGCGATCCTCGAGCCGGGCAAGGAAGACGAGCTCCGCAAGATCCTCGTCCGTCAGGACTGAGGTGCGGGCAAGAGCCGTCGTCGCCGCTCTGCTTGTGTGCGCCGCGACGGCAGGCAGCGCACGAGGCGGGGCAACCGGGATGGACTGGCCGAGGTTCGGCTTCGACGCCGCCCGCCACAACGTCGCCCCGGCCACGGGGATCACACGCGAGAACATCGGCAAGCTCCGGCGCCAGCAGGTGCAGATCCCCGGGACGGTCGACTCCTCGCCGATCTACCTGCACGACGTGACCATCAAGGGACGCTCGCACGACACCTTCTTCGTCACGACCACCTACGGGATCACGCTCGCGATCGACGCCGCGAGCGGGAAGATCCTCTGGCGCTTCACGCCGCCGACGTACTCGAGCTATGCGGGGACGGCGCAGATCACGACGATGACGCCGGTCGCCGATCCGGGTCGCGCCGCGATCTACGCGGGCGCGCCCGACGGCGTCATCCGCAAGCTGAGCGTCGCCACAGGGAAGGTGCTCTGGTCGACGGCGATCACGCGCGACCCGACCCACGAGAAGCTCGCCTCGGCGCTCAACTACGCGAACGGCCTCGTCCTCGCCGCCACCGACGGCTACATCGGGGACGCCCCGCCCTACCAGGGCCACGTCGTGACGCTCGATCCGGCGAGCGGCAGGATCGTCGGCGTCTGGAACTCGCTCTGCTCCGACCGCCACGTGATCATGCAGCCGTCCACGTGCGACGGCTCGGACTCTGCGATCTGGGGCCGCTCGGCCCCTGTGGTCGATCCCGCGACCGGGGATCTGCTCGTCGCGACCGGCAACGGCCCGTTCGACGGGAAGACGAACTGGGGCGACAGCGTCCTCGTCCTCTCACCGGACGGCAAGCGGCTCCTGAAGCACTGGACGCCGTCCAATCAGGAGCGAGCTGAACGACGACGACCTCGACCTCGGCTCGACCGCTCCGGCGCTGCTCGCGAACGGTTACTTCGTCCAGGGCGGGAAGGACGGCCAGCTGCGCCTCCTGAGGCTCTCGAGCCTCGCCGGCGTGAATGCGACGACCGGCGGCGAGCTGCAGTCGGTGCCGGTGCCCGGCCCGACCGACCTCTTCTCCGAGCCCGCGACCTGGAAGGGGAGCTGGGTGTTCCTGGCGACCTCGGCCGGGACGGCCGCCTGGCAGCTCCGGAACGGGAAGCTCCATCAGGTGTGGTCGAACAGTGCCGGCGGGACGAGCCCGGTCCTCGCCGGAGGCCTCCTCTACGTCCAGTGGGGCGGCGACATCCACGTCTACGCACCCGCCACCGGGAAGATCGTCGGTGACCTGCCGATCGGCGATGCCCACTGGCAGAGCCCGATCATCGCCGACGGCCGCGTCGCGTCCGGTGAGGGCAACAGCAACGACCATCAAACGAGCGGCGTACTCGACATTTACAGGCTCGGCTGATCGCCTACGATGCGGCCGTGTCCAGCGACCAGGCCGTTCCCCAGATCGACATCCTCGCCGGGTATCTGCGAGCCGACCAGAAGGATCTGAAGAGCTTCGTCGAGATCCTGGCGAAGAAGCTGACCGACGCCTTCCCCGACCGGGTGAAGGTGCAGCGCAAGGGGTTGCCCGGGACGAGCAGGCCGGTCGTCTCGATCACGATGACGTTCGCCGAGAGCCAGTTCGTGCTCGACAACAACAAGGGCCAGGTCTCGACCCGTCGCCGCAAGATGGTCCGGGGCGTCGCGCTCAACACCGACGAGCTCCGCCTCGACGCGTGGATCGACCAGCTCTCCGCGGCGCTCGTCGACGAGGCCGCGCTGAACGAGCGCGACCGAGTCGCGCTCCAGCAGATGCTCGAAGCCTAGGTCCGCCGGCGGCGAACCTGCGGGCCCTGCTGGCCGAGCGCGGCGTAGGCGATCGCCTGCAGCGACTCGTTCAGGTTCCGGAGCTCGTGCGCGACGACCGTCAGCTCGTCGCGGGACTCCTGGCGGCGGTTCATCCGCTCGAGCTCCGCGGCGATGCGGTCGAGACGCTCCAGCAGCGCCTCGAGCTGGCGGTCGGTGAGCTCATGGCTCTCCATCAGGTCGGCAAGTCTGCCAGAGAGCGGACAACCGGGGTGTCCGGGCCGAGCAGGAGCAACACGCGCTCGAGCGCGCCCGGCCCCGCTTCGAGCACCTCGATCCGGCGGGTCGCGCCCAGGTGGGAAGCGGCGATCCGCGCCAGCTCCTCCGGCGCGTCGGTGAACACGCCGACCCGGACGCCCTCGCCCTGCAGGCGGCGAAGCGCTGCGGTCGCCGGAGCGCTCGGCCGCAGGTAGACGGGAGCGTGATCCTCGGCGAACCGCTCGAGCAGCACGCGCCAGTTCGGCAGCTCCTCGTCGAGCCGCTGCGGATCGACGTGGGCGCGCCGCGAGACGTCCTCGAGCCAGGCGTCGTAGAGCGGCCGCGTGTCGCCGAGAACGCCGTCGAGCTCGATCGCGACAGAAGCCATGCCGCAAAGCTACTTGCGACGGACCGGGATCACCGCGAGCGAGCCGCCTTCGCCGACGACGCGCACCTCGGCGCCGTAGTGCTCGGCGATCAGCTCAGGTGTCGCAATCTCTGCAGGCGGGCCGTCGGCGACGAGTCGCCCGCCTGCCAGCACGAGCAGCCGGTCGGCGTACTGCGCGGCGAGCGTGATGTCGTGCATCGCGCAGACGACCGTGAGGTCGCCGGTCTCGCGCAAGGTCGCGACGAGCTCGAGCGCCTGCTGCTGGCGGCCGAGGTCGAGCGACGTCGTCGGCTCGTCGAGCAGGAGGAGCGGCGCTTCCTGGACAAGCGCGCGACAGAGAACGACTCGCTGCTGCTCGCCGCCGCTCAGCGTGTGCAGCCGGCGGCGCGAGAGCGGCCCGAGGTCGAGCCGCGCGAGCGCGCGGCCGGCTGTCTCGAGATCGTGCGGGCCTTCGTAGCCGAACGCTCCGAGATGCGCCGTGCGACCGAGCAGGACGTACTCGTCGACCCGCATCCCCGGCGGCAGGAGCGGCGCCTGAGGGACGAAGGCGAGCCGTTTGGCGACCGAGCGCCGCGGTAGCCCCGACACCTCGTCGCCGTCCAGCGAGATCGACCCGTCGTAGGAGATGAGGCCCGCGCAGGCCCGGAGCATGGTGCTCTTGCCGGCGCCGTTCGGCCCGATCAGGGCGACCCACTCGCCCGGCGCAATCGTCGCGCAGACGTCGTCGAGGATCTGCGCCGATCCGAGCTGGACCGAGAGCGAGTCGAGGACGAGAGCCGTCACCGGAAGTTCCTGCTCGAGCGGAGGACGACCGCAAAGAACGGCGCGCCGAAGAACGCGGTCACGACGCCGATCGGCAGCTCGGCCGGTGCGACGACGGTGCGCGCGATCACGTCGCACAGCACGAGGAAGCCGCCGCCGACGAGGAGCGAGAGCGGCAGCACGATCCGGTAGCTCGTCCCGATCGCGAGCCGGATCGCGTGCGGGACGATGATCCCGACGAACCCGATCAGCCCGCTGAACGCGACCACGGCGGCGGTGCCGATCGTGGCGGCCGCGACGATCGTGATCCGCACGCGGCGGACGTGCACCCCGAGCGTCGCCGCCTCGTCGTCGCCGACCGTGAGCACGTCGAGCAGCCGCCGGTGCAGCAGGACGACGATCGACGAGATCACGACGTAGGGCAGCACGATCTCCACCGAGTGCCACCCGGCCGTGTCGACGCTCCCGAGGATCCAGCTGTAGACCTCCTGCAGCGTCTGGGAGTGCTGCTGCTGGATGAACGTCTGGATCGAGGTGAGGAACGCCACGACCGTCACGCCTGCGAGCACGAGGGCGGCCGGGTTGCGGCCGCCCTCGGCCGAGGCGCCGAGCGTGTAGGACAGGAGCACGCCGACGCCTGCGCCGAGGAACGCTGCGATCGGCAACAGGTCGTACGAGCTCGTCGTGGCGCTGAAGTACGCAATCGCGATCGTCGCCCCGAGCCCGGCGCCGGCTGCCACGCCTAGCAGGTAAGGATCGACGAGCGGATTGCGAAAGACGCCCTGGTAGGCGCCGCCGGCCATCGCGAGCATGCCGCCGACGAGCAGCCCGAGCACGACGCGAGGCGCGCGGAGCTGCCAGAGGATCGCCGAGTCGGTCGCCGAGAGGTGCGAGTGCACGCCGAGCAGCGGGACGTGCGAGAGCACCTCGCGCACGATCGGCCCGGCGCCGATGTTCGCCGGGCCGACGAACAGCCCGATCAGCGTCGACACGATCACGAACACGATCGCCCCGACGACAGGCCAGAGGGCCCGCGGCGGGGAAGGGACGCTGACGACAGCGTCCTTCCCCACCTGCTCGGCCGCAATGCTCACTTGCCGGAAAGCACCTTGATCCGGGCCGCGACCTGCTGGACGAAGTCGACGACCCGCGGCCCCCAGCGCGAGGCGAGGTCGTCGCTCATCGCGAGCACGCCTCCGTCCTTGACTGCCGCGATCGTCCCCCAGCCGGGGCGCTTCGCGAGCTTGGCCGGGGTCTGGCCGCAGCAGATCGTGTCGGCGAGCACGATCAGCTTCGGGCTGGCCGCCACGATGTACTCCTGCGAGAGCTTCGGATAGCCGGAGCCGGTCTTGTCGGCTGCGTCGGCGATGTCCTTCAGCCCGAGCATCGTGTAGATGCGGCCGATGAACGTCTTCGACGTTGCCGAGTAGAGATCGGGCTCGAGCTCGTGGTAGACGGTCAGCCCTTCGTTGTGGGGCACCGACGCGACCGCTGTCGCGATCTGAGCCTTCATCTTCGCGACGACTGCCGCTGCCTGTGAGGCATGGCCGGTCTTGGCGCCGAGCTGCGTGATCTGGCCGTATGCCTGGGCGAGTGTCGAGGCCGTCGGCTCGACGAGCACCGGGATCTTCAGCTTCCCGAGTGCCTCGACGATGTGGTTTCCGTCGAACGAGACGACCACGAGATCGGGCTGGTAGCCGGCGATCGCCTCGGCGTTCGGGGTGTAGCCCGAGAGCTTCGTCAGCGGCGCGTTCTTCGGGTAGTTCGACTGGTTGTCGACCGCCACGACCTGCTTGCCCGCGCCGATCGCGAACAGATCCTCGGTCGCGGTCGGTGAGAGCGAGACGATCCGGGTCGGCATCGCCGCCCGGTGTGAGGCGGCGGCCGGAGCCGCGAGGACGAGAGCCGCCAGGGCGAGAGCCGCGGCGTACTTGCTTTTGGACATAAAAAACCTCCGCTTTGAAGCGGAGGGAGGTGGCTCGGCGGGCGGTGCCGCGCGAACCGCCCTTCCTCCGAGGGCTGAGTTCGACGGCAAAGAGCAGGCGACCTGGCTCGTCCTCCGCCGGAGCGGAGGCATCGCAGTTGCGGGACAGCGTCGGGTTCGCACCGACTTCGCTGCGCCTTACCGGCCGGGGATATGTGCCCGGCGCCGCGAGAATAGCGGTCCATCCATTTGGCTTGACGACCGTCATACTCAGACGGGATGCGCGCAGCTCTGCTCACGATCGGGAACGAGGTCGTCTCCGGCGACGTCGTCAACACGAATGCCGCCTGGCTCGCCCAGCGGCTCGAAGGGCTCGGCGTGAAGGTCGATGTCGCCGCCAGCATCCCGGACGAGATCGAGGCGGTGGCCGACTTCGTCAACCGCGAGCGGCCGCGGGTCGATTACCTGATCGTCACCGGCGGCCTCGGCGGGACGCCTGACGACCTGACTCGCGAGGCGCTGGCCGCCGCGTTCGGCGTCCCGCAGATCGAGGTGCCGGAGCTCGCCGACGAGCTGCGCCGCCGCTTCCCGAAGCACCCGGACTACGCCGCGCGCTGGGCGCAGCTTCCTGCGGGTAGCCGGCCGCTCCGGAACCCGAAGGGCGGCGCCCCCGGGTTCGTGATCGAGAACGTCTGGGTGCTTGCCCGGGCTGCCGGCCGAGATGGAGGCGATGTTCGACGCCTACGCCGACCAGTTCGAGGGCGACAACCCGATCGCGTCGTGGCGGCGCGCGTACAAGACGCGCGAGAGCGACATCGTGCACCTGCTGACGGCGGCCACCGTCCGCTGGCCGAACGTCTCGATCGGCTCCTACCCGCGGTTCCTGCCCGACGGGCCCGAGGTCGAGATCGTGCTCAAGTCGGCCGACGCGAAGGCGCTCGGCGCAGGCGGTCGCCTGGCTCGAGCCCGAGCTCGCGTCGGTGACTGCGTCCGTTACGTCGTAAGCAGCGGGCGGGCGCTAGACCCGCCTGGTGTCGCGCCGGTAGGCCCAGCGCGCGACGATTCGCCCCCGACCGTCCAGACGGCGACGACGACCCAGCCCGTCGTCGTCCAGCCCTGGCCGCCGAGCGCGACATGGCTCGCCTGGACGAGCCAGTACGACGGCAGTGCCTCGCCGATCTTCGTCATCGTGCTGCCCGTGATCGGGAACCAGGTGCCGCCGAGGATCGCGAAGACCGCGGTCGCGCCGCCCATCGCGGGGCCGATCGAGTCCGGGCGTGAGCAGGTGGCCGAAGACGATGCCGAGCGCTGCGAACGGCAGGAGCCCGACGAGGATCAGACCGGTCATCCGTGCCCACTCGTGCGCGGAGAGGCTGACCCCGAGCGTGAGGCCGGCGACGTAGAGGGCGCAGAGGGTCATCGCCGCCATCAGGTAGCCGGTGAGCACCTTGGCGCGGAAGTACGTGCGCGTCGAGAGAGGCGTGATCCGGAGCTGCCGGTTCCAGCCGACGGCCCGCTCGCCGGCGATGCGTGCGCCGGAGGAGAGCATCGCGTTCATCGTCCCGAAGGCGGCCAGGCCGACCATGAAGTAGAGCGGGGCGGAGAGGCCGGTGTCCCTGAGGTCGTGCTCGTTCCGGTTCGGGCCGGCGATCAGGTAGTAGAGGACGAGCGGGAAGCCGAGCGAGAAGAAGAAGAACCGCCGGTTCCGGAACGTCCGCAGGACCTCGAAGCGGAGGTAGGCGCGGTTCACGGCGCTCCCTCCTCGCCGCTCGTGAGCTGGAGGAATGCCTCCTCGAGCCCGGCGCCGCTGATCTCGATGTCGCGGGCGGCCGGGAAGGCCTCGAGGAGCGCGCGGATCGCCTGGTCGGAGTCGGTGCAGGCCAGGATGACCGACTCGCCGCGGCGCTCGGCGTGCTTGACGCCGGGAAGACGCTCGAGCTCCTCGAGCGAGGCCTCGGGCAGCGTGGCGCGGATCCGCTTGGAGCCGACCATCGCCTTGATCTCGTTGGGCGGGCCGTCGGCGACGATCGACCCGTGCGCCATCAGCACGACCCGGTCGGCGTAGGCGTCGGCCTCCTCGAGGTAGTGCGTGGCGAAGAGGATCGTCGTCCGCCCGCGGCGAACTCGCGCATGGCCGTCCAGAAGGCGTGGCGGCCCTCGACGTCCATCGCGACCGTCGGCTCGTCGAGCACGAGCAGGTCGGGGTTCGAGACGAGCGCGACCGCGAAGCGCACGCGCTGCGTCTGGCCGCCGGAGAGCTTCTGGGTGCGCCGGTCGGCGATCTCGCCGATCCCGGTGCTCTCGAGCACCTCGTCGACGGAGAACGGAGTGGGGTAGAGCGCGGCCATCATCTCGACGAGCTCGCGCACCTTGACGTCGCGGATCAGGGCGCCGGTCTGCAGCATCGCGCCGACCGCGCCGCGGTCGACGGCCGCCTTCGGCTCCGTCCCGAACACCGACACGCTGCCGGCGTCGGGGGCGAGCAGCCCGAGCAGCATGTCGATCGTCGTCGACTTGCCCGCGCCGTTCGGCCCGAGCAGCGCGACCGTCTCGCCCGGCGCGACGGAGACGTCGATGCCGCGCACCGCGCGAACCTCGCCGTAGCTCTTCGTGAGCCCGTTCAGCTCGATACCGACCCGCCCGTTCATGAGTCGCACTCTGCCAGCAGCTGCCCCTGTCAGAGGTGCGGGTAACCGTCCAATTAGTCCCATTTCTTCACGCCCGTACCCGCCGCTAGGGTGGAGTGGTGCCGCCGCTGACCAGTGCCGAGAGCTATCTCGCCGACCTGAACGAGGCCCAGCGCGAGGCCGTGACGACGACCGAGGGCCCGCTCCTCGTCATCGCAGGCGCCGGCTCCGGCAAGACGCGCGTGCTCACCTATCGCGTCGCGCACCTGCTCGGCGAGATCGGCGTCCAGCCGAACGAGATCCTCGCGATCACGTTCACGAACAAGGCCGCCGCCGAGATGCGCTCGCGCATCGAGGCCGCCGTCGGGCCGCGCGCCCGCGCGATCTGGATCCTCACCTTCCACGCCGCGTGCGGCCGGATCCTGCGCCGAGAGGCCGAGCGGCTCGGCTACCGCTCGAACTTCACGATCTACGACCAGGCCGACCAGCTCCGCCTCGTCCGGTCGTGCCTCGAGGAGCTCGAGCGCGACCCGAAGCGCTTCACGCCGCGCGGCATCCACACGCAGATCTCGAACGCGAAGAACCAGCTGATCGGCCCCGACGAGTACGCCGCGCGGGTCGGCAGCTTCTACGACCAGACCGTCGCCGACGTCTATGCGCTCTACCAGCGCAAGCTGTTCGCGCTGAACGGCGTCGACTTCGACGACATGCTGATGCTGACCGTCGAGGTGCTGCAGCGCTTCCCCGAGGCGCGAGAGCGGTGGGCGAAGTCGTTCCGCTACGTCCTGGTCGACGAGTACCAGGACACGAACCACGCGCAGTACGTGCTGCTGCAGCTGCTCGCAGGCGAGCACAAGAACCTGATGGTCGTGGGCGACCCGGATCAGTGTCTCGTGGCGGGGACGATGATCACGATGAGCGACGGGGCGCAGAAGCCGATCGAAGAGGTGAAGGCGGGGGATCGCGTTCGCGCCGGTTACGGAAGCGGCAGGTTCACGTCTGCGCGGGTTTCGGCGTGCACTCCTCACACGCGCAGTCGGGTATCGCGATCACGACCGAGTCTGGGCGGCGCGTCGTCAGTACGCCCGAACACGTTCACTTCGCCGGCTTCAAGGTTCGGGCAAGACGCCGCAGCTCCACATGACCTACGTGATGTGGAAGCGCGGGCTGCGGCTTTCCGAATCGGCGACGTCACAGGACGTACACGAAGCATGAGCTGCAGGAGCGCTTGCCGGACCGTCGATCCGGCTGAACGGCGAGCATGCTGGACGCCTGCTGGGTTGTCGAGACGCACGAGTCCGACGCAGAGGCGCGCCTCTCCGAGACGATCTTGTCGCCTTCGCTACGGGCTCCCGACCCTGCCGTTTGTCGCGCGACCCTTGAGAGCGCGAGGTACAGCGGTGTCGTCGCCGACCAGGCGATGCTCGATCGCCTCTACCGCGAGATCGACACTGAGAGCGCCGGACGAAGGCTTCTCGACGATCAGGGTCTCATCGTTGACTTTCCGCATTTCAGCGCCGCGACCTCGACGCGCGGAAGTCGCGTTCGCCGCCGGCTCACAGTGGCCTTCTGTGGAGACCACAGCGGGGCTCGCTCGATGCATCGGATCTGCTGACCGGTTCCGACGAGGAGGGCCGAGCTGTCGCTCAGCTCGGTCTGTCCGTCCGTCCGGCCAAGGGAACGCGCGGCTGGCGGTACGAGACGTCGACTTCGGACTACGGACAGCTCGTTGCAGTGGTCGACCGCGTTCAGCAGGCGCTCGACGTTTCGCCCCGCTACACGGCTCGTCTCGCGTCGAACGAGGGGCTGCAGGGCAAGGAGAAGAACGCGGTTCCGTTCATGCCGGCCTCGAGTGTGCGCGTCGGGATGGTGATGATCAACGACGAGGGGCAGCTCGAGCTCGTGGTCGCTGTCGATCGGGTCGACGTCGATGCTCCTGTGTACGACCTCGACGTCGAACGGCTGCACAACTTCATCGCGAACGGCATCGTCACCCACAACTCGATCTATTCGTTCCGAGGAGCCGACATTCGCAACATCCTCGAGTTCGAGCGCGACTTCGGCGACACCCACGTGATCCCCCTCGAGCAGAACTACCGCTCGACGAACGCGATCCTCAACGCCTCGAACGCGGTGATCGAGAACAACCGCGAGCGCAAGAAGAAGCACCTCTGGTCGGAGCTCGGCGAGGGCGAGCCGGTGCGCGTCGTCGAGACCGAGGACGAGCACGCCGAGGCGCGGTTCGTCGCGGCCGAGGTCGCCGGCCTCGTCGAGTACGGCACGAGCCTCGGCGAGATCGCGGTCGTCTACCGCACGAACGCGCAGAGCCGCGTGCTCGAGGACGTCTTCGTCCGCCAGGGCGTCAACTACCAGGTGATCGGCGGCCCGCGGTTCTACGAGCGGGCCGAGATCAAGGACGCGATCGCCTACCTGCAGGCGATCGACAACCCCTACGACGGCGTCTCGCTGTCGCGGATCGCGAACAAGCCGCGGCGCGGGGTGGGGGACACCTCGCTGACGCGGCTGCAGGCGCTCGCCGACGGGGAGGGGATCTCGCTCTGGGAGGCGGTCGGCCGGGCCGAGGAGGCCGGCCTCGCGACGGCGTCGCTGCGCGCGGTGCAGGGCTGGCGGACGCTGCTCCAGTCGCTGATGGCGCAGGCGCTCGGAGCTCTCGATCGCGGGGCTGCTCGAGGCGATCGTCGAGCGCACCGGCTACCCGGAGTTTCTGCTCACGACGCTCCCGAAGTGGGAGGCCGAGGGGAAGATCGAGAACCTCGAGGAGCTCGTCGGCGTCGCGCGCGAGTACGAGGAGAACGCCACCGAGCCGTCGCTCTCGGCGTTCCTGCAGGAGATCTCGCTCTACTCCGACCAGGACGCGCTGCGCGACGACGAGGGCGGCGGGCAGGTGACGCTGATGACGCTCCACAACGCGAAGGGCCTCGAGTTCCGCGCCGTCTTCATGCTCGGGATGGAGGAGGGGATCTTCCCGCACTCGCGCTCGCTCGAGGAGAACTCGCTCGAGGAGGAGCGCCGGCTCTGCTACGTCGGCATGACCCGCGCCAAGGAGAAGCTGACGATGCTCCACGCCTCGCGCCGGTCGCTGTACGGCCGGAGCGACGCGAACCTTCCGTCGCGCTTCCTCGACGAGCTGCCCGAGGAGGGCGTCGAGCGCGAGCGGCTCCGCCCGGCGTCGTGGTCGAACTACGGCGTCCCGGTCGCCCGCCGGGAGGTGACGCCGCGCGCTGACGTGCCGTCGCTCTCGACCGGCGACTCCGTGCGCCACGCGACGCTCGGCGCCGGAATCGTCACGAAGATCGAGCAGGACGGAGTCGTCACGGTGCGCTTCGAGGACGGCTCGGAGCAGCGCCTGATGCTCGAGTACGCCCCGCTCGAGAAGATCTAGCCGAACGCCCCGAGCAGTAGCTCGAGGAAACGGTCGCGATCGGCCCCGAAGGCCCACTTGGCGTTCGGTGGCATCGTGGGAATCGGCCGGAAGTCCCCGACCGTGCGGCCGCGCGTCAGCTCGCCGTTCAGCTCCACGTCGACGTGGGCCTCGCGAACCTCGATCACGTCCGGATCGATCAGGTGGGCGACGCAGACGGCGTCGTGGACGGGCGCCGAGCGGTGCTGTCCTGTCGGCTGAACGAGCTCGTAGCCTTCGATCCGCGTCCGGATGATCTCGGCGGCCGCGGTTCCGGCCGGGGTGCCGAGCGCGGCGAGCCGGTCGCAATCGTCCTCCGAGACGAGCGCCTGGTGCGTGGCGTCGAGCGGCACGATCGTCAGGTCGCGGATCCCGCTGCGCAGGACGATCCGGGCGGCCTCGGGGTCGGCCCAGATGTTGAACTCCGCGGACGGGGTGACGTTCCCACGGGCGTGGCTGCCGCCCATCAGCACGACGCGCGGGATCCGCTCGGCGAGGCCGGGGTCGAGCAGGAGGGCGGTCGCGACGTTCGTCAGCGGCCCGGTCGGGACGAGCACCGTGTCGGAGCCCTCGTCGAAGGCGTCGACGAGGAAGCGCGCCGCCTCCAGCTGCTGCGCCTGCGAGCGCGCGGCGGCAAGGTCAGGTCGTCGCCGTGGATCTTGCCGCTCCGCTTCTTGTCCTCGGCCACGGCCGGCGAGGGCAGGAGCGCGCCGGCGGCGCCGGGGTAGACGGGCGCCTCGCGGCCGATGTGGTCGAGCACGCGGAGCGTGTTGTCGGTGGTGTGGTCGATCGACGTGTTGCCGCCGACGGTCGTCACCGCGACGAGCTCGAGCCGCGGGTCGAGCGCGGCGAGCATGATCGCGATCGCGTCGTCCGTGCCGGTGTCGACGTCGAGGATGAGCTTGGTCAAGAGTTCTCGGACCCCTGTGCCGCGTACTCCGCCTCGAGCACCTCGAACTGCCAGACCTCGCTCTCGGCGTCCAGCGGCCCGCGCTCGGCGTGCTGCGCGTGGGCCTGGGAGAACTGCGCCGACTTCATCCAGCCCTTGAAGTCCTCCTCGGTCGCCCAGCGGGTGTAGACGAGATAGCGCCCGTCCGGTGCGGACTTCAGCAGCTCGAAGGCCTCGAACCCCGGCGAGCCGGACACCTTGCCCGCGCGAGCGGCGAAGCGCTCCTCGAAGTCGGCCGCGCCCCTCCTCGGCGACGGTGATTGCGTTGATCACGACGATCGACATACGCAGACCTCCAGCTCGATGGAACGAAACACTAGAGCGCGGCGCCGGTCTGAAAGACTCCCGGCGTGATCGCGTTCCTGCTCATCCTGGCGGGGGCGATCTCGGCGGTGCTCGTCGGCCTGGCGCTGCGGCTTCCGAGCCTGGTGTCGACGCTGCTCGCGTCGTACCTCGCCTGGGTCGTGAACCTGGGGCTCGTCACGCTCGTCCTCTCGCCGTTTCGCCAGGTCGACCGGGGCGGGCTCGGTGTGGCCGAGGCGGTCATCCTGGCCGGCTCGTTCGCGGCCTGGTGGCTTCGCGGACGGCCTGTCCCGTCGTTCGCACCGGCCCGGGCCGCGCTCGCCGAGGTGGCGTCGAGCCCGTGGACGCTCCTCTTTCTCGTCGCGGTCGTGGCGCTGCTCGGCTACGAGCTCGCGCTCGGGCTGACGATGCCGCCGAACAACTGGGACGCCTACACCTACCACCTGGCCCGCGTCGCAGCGTGGGCGCATCACGGTGGCGTCTACTGGATTCCGGACGCGCCGACCGACCGGCTCAACGAGTTCCAGCCGCTCGCGGAGCAGCAGATCCTGTTCCTCTTCGTCGCGCGTGGCGGGGATCAGCTCTACGCCGTGCCGCAGTTCCTGGCGGAGCTCGCCATTCTCCTGTCCGTCTACGGCTGCTCTCGTCGTCTGGGCTACGGCGTGCGTCCGTCCGCGTCGGCCGCGTTCCTGCTCGCGACGTTCTCGCTCTTCGTCCTCGAGTCGTCGACCGCCCAGAACGACCTGGTCGCCGCGTCGTTCCCGGTGATCGCAGCGTGCTTCCTGCTGTCGGGCGGCCCGGTCGAGGCCGCGCTTGCCGGCGCGGCCGCGAGCCTCGGGCTCGGGGCGAAGCTCACCACGGTCGTCGTCTGGCCCGTGCTCGCCTGGCTCGCCGTCGTACGAGGCCGGCGCACGGTCTGGTTGGCGCTTGCGGGCGTGGGGGTGGGGCTGCTGGCGATCGGCTGCTGGAGCTATGTGCTCAATCTCGCGCACACCGGCCACGTGCTGGGCCACGGCGGCGGTCGCGTCGAGTACACGGGGTCGCCCTCCTATCCCGGGTCGTTCGTGACGCTGCTCTCGACGCTCTACATGCTGATGGATCTGTCGAAGCTCTGGCCGCTTCCGATCGCGTTGTTGACGGTCGCGGGGCTGGTGGTTGCGGCCGTAGTCGGGGCTCGCGCGTGGCGCCGGCGCGCCGGGGCGCGCGACGCGGCGCTCGAGGCGACCAGCGTGGCGCTGCCGTTCCTCGCGTGCGCCCTGGTGATCGTGGGCGGTGCGGTCTTCGCGTTTCTGACCCGCCGTCTCGGAGCCCCGGTGAAGGGGCCCGGCGGCTCGTACAGCTCGGAGAGCGGCCTCTTCGGGGGGCTCAACAACACCGCCGACGAGGACTCGTCCGACTTCGGGCCGATCGGTGCGGTCGTCCTGCTCGCCGTCCCCGTGGCGACCGTCTTCGCCTATTTCGCCCGCAGGGTCGACTCGCGTCAGTTCGCGCTCGCCTGCGCGCTGCCCTTCTTCCTTCGTCGTCCTCGCGCTCGGCTCGACCTTCAACGTGTGGCTGGGGAGGTTCCTGATCGTCCCGGTTGCGCTGACGGCTCCGTTGTTCGCCATGTTGTTCCGCGGCAGCGCCGCCACTGCGGCGTACCTCGCGGTGGGTGTGCTCGTCGCCGTGCTCGTGGCGGTCGGCGACCGGACGAAGGTGCTGACGAGCCCGCTCGGCGCGCCCTGGAACCTGACTCGCGTCGAAGCGGTCAACGCCGCGCAACCGCCGGCGGCACGAGGGTACGCGGCGCTCGAGCGGGCGCTTCCCGCTGGTGGCTGTGTCGGCGCGGTCCTGAGCTCGGAGGACCCGTCATACCTTCTTGGTGGCCCGAGCTTCAGCCGTCGTGTCGTCTACCTCCCCGCGAACGATCCGGTCGCGGCCGCGCGGCGCTCCGGTCTCCGGTACGTCGTGATCACGAGAACGGAGGTGCGGACCGACGCTCAGCGCGACGCCGTTCGACGGTTCGCCTCTCAGGGCTGGAAGATCAGCGGCCTAGGCAGCTTCTGGTGGCTCGCCTCCGCAGGATCGCCGGCTACGACGGCCTGCAGGTGACGTGAACCGACCGGTCGAACCGCGCGAATGACGTAGGAGCGGGGCCACACCCGCCGAAACGACCTTCATGCAACCTTCATACCGTTCCCGAGACGTTCTCGGTACGGTGGAAAGAGACACATGGGACCCGAACTCTTCACACCGACCCACCTGATTTTCCTCGCCATCCTCGGCCTGCTCGTCTTCGGCCCGAAGCGTCTTCCGGAGATCGGCCGGTCACTCGGTATGGGCCTTCGGGAGTTCAAGAGCACGATTGGCGGCGTCACCGGCATGACTGACGTGAACAACGCGCTGAATCAACCCGCCGCCGCCGCTCCGCCCGCCGTTCCGCCCGTGACTCCCACCGCCGCGATTGTGGCTCCCACTCCGGTTCACCCGACGGCCGCCCAGCCCGAACCAAGCACGGACGACACGACGGTTCCCCCGGGCCAGCTCCCGGCGTAGCTGCAGTCACTGCGCGTCCGGGTGGTTCGGAGCCACGCCCAGGAGGTAGCATGTTCGCGGTCGGGAGGCAGTGAGCCGTGAGTGGATCACGCTGAACCTGGCGATTGGGGCGGTTAGCTCAGTTGGGAGAGCACCAGCTCGACAAGCTGGGGGTCACTGGTTCGAGCCCAGTACCGCCCACTCAAGAAAGCCCCGCAAGTGCGGGGCTTTTGTTTGTGTAACTGGCAACAGTGCCGTGGTTCGACCGCCCCGGTTCCGTGCTCAGATGAAGCAGAGGGTGCCCGCGACCCGCTGCACCCGAAGCGTGGCTGGAGACGCCCTGGTTCAACAGCAGCTCGACTCGCTCTCGGTCACGACACTGCTCGCTTGTCTACCCGAGTGTCGCGCAGACGGCGTACGCGGTCACCTCCATGAGGTTCCCGGAGCCCAACGCGGTACTGACCGCCCCGGTCGCCACCCAGCCGTTTCCGGATGGCTGCGATCCGATCAGTTGGACGCTTCCTTGCGCCCCAGCCACGCTATTCGAGACAGTCCCGCCGCCGCCGGTCAAGACGGTTCCTGCGGGGCAGTCCGCTGTCGCGTGCGCGGTCGAGTTCAGTGCCTGACCGGAGGCGTCCTGCGAGGTGACAACCGTTGTCGTCAACGTCCCGCCCGCTCCCGACGGTCCCTGCGGCCCGACTGCTCCCGCAGGGCCTATCGGCCCGGTAGTACCCGTGTCGCCCTTGGCCCCGGTTTCGCCCTTCGGGCCGGCGGGCCCCCGAGAGCCGGTGTCTCCTTTTGCACCCGCTTGCCCTTGGCTTCCCTGATGTCCTGCGGCGCCTTCGGGTCCCTTCGACCCTTCGGCGCCCTTCGCGCCCTCAGGTCCCGCGGGCCCTCTGATATTCCAAGAGAGCCTCTTTGCGCCCGTGGCGCAGTGGAACATGTTCAAGTCACCCGACGTAGCTGGGTTGCCCTGCGTCACCGGTTCGATGCAGGCCGTGATCACGCCGTTGTGGACGCCTGGCAGTAGGGTGTTGCCGGCTGCAGCCACGGCGGCAACCACAGCAAACAAGACGGCTCCGGCGACCGCCAGCAGCTTTGTCGATGGTGGCTTCATACAAGCTCCCTTCCTGGTTCCGTCCCGGGAACGGAGGGTCCGCTCCTCGGACATGCTTCAGCTGAAAAGCGGCAGGAGGTCCCTCAAGTCGAACGCCCGATCGCGATCAACGGCTACGACGCACCCGACGCATCCGTCGGAGCAACCCTTCCCGCCGCAGCTAGCCCTCCTGTCGATGGGATCATCCCACGAAGCTGCGTCCGCGGCCACTACTTGTCGGTTTGTCGGACTGAGGCACACCCGGGGAGCACAGACTCGCCGGTCGCTTCTAGCAAGCGGTCACGCGGGAGGAACGCCGGCGGCACCGGGTTTCGAATCGCGAGTAGGCTCCGCGCCCATAGTCCGGTTCGATACGGCCGGAAGGAAGGAGGCCTCATGCGCCTCCGCTCTCTCTTCGTGATCCTGCTCGTTTCGCTCGCCGCGACCTCCGTTGCTGCTTCGGCGTCCGCCGAAACTGTCTGTAACGGCGATGTCTGTGTCGTGGTCGGCGGCTACTCCGGGTTGAAGGCTCATATCGCCGCCTCTGGTGCATCCGCGCCGGTCATCCGCTTGCTGACAAGCGAAGTTGCGCTCTCGGAGGCGCTGCATCCTCCCGGTCCCTGCGTGATCGCTTGTGCGGCGTCCTTGAGGTATCTGTCATCCGAGTATCTGCTTGTGCTCGTCGACTCCCAGGTCGGCGCACTGTCCGGCTTGTTGTCTCGCGCAAGCTGTCCTGGCGGTTGCTCGTTCCCTAGCTGTCCAGGTGGATGCACGTTCCCGCCTGACGCAGCGCGAGTGATCGATGGTGACATTCGGACGATGTTCGCCGATCCGTCGATGACGCCCCCCGGACCGCCGAACCTGCCCACGTTCACCCCGGGCACGACGACCTAGGTCATGCCACGGAGCGGGCGGCGTGCACATCAGCGCCGTCCCACAAGGACAGTTGGGTCAGACGCTCTTGCCTAGCCGGGAGTCGGGATGTAGCCTCGAGGCGCGGGCCCATTCGAGAACTGGGGGGAGACCATTCGATGAGCACCACTGCCGAGACCGCGACGGTGATCCGGCCCTTCCGGGCCGAGCTTTCGGAGAAGCAGGTTGGCGATCTGCGTCGGTGGATCGCCGCGACACGCGAGGAGCCGGAGCTCTTCAGCCATGAGATGAGGGCGGCCTTCAAGTCACTCCGGTGACGACGGGTCACACGCGAATGCCCGCAACACGAATGATCGTGACCCACTTCATCGTCTCCGATGACGTCGAGCGCTCCCGGCGCTTCTACACGGAGGTGCTTGGCGGCACGGTGGTCTTCGGCCCAGAGCCGACGAATATCGCACTCGCCAACACGTTCATCATCATCAACGTCGGCGGAGGTCCCACCGACGACAAGCCCACAGTCACTCTCGAGACGCCGAGAGACCCCGACCGGGTCAGCAGCTTCCTCAATATCCGGGTCGCCGACATCCACGCCGTGTACGCCGAATGGAGCGCCCGGGGCGCGCAGTTCCTGACGCCGCCGAAGCAACACGCGTATGAGATCCGTTGCTACATCCGAGATCCCGACGGTTACATCATCGAGGTCGGGCAAACGACCGACCCACAGGGAGACTGGTGGCCCGCCGACTGGCCGCCGATCACCTCCGGCGGGCAATCCGACTGAACCGCCACTCGACGACTTCGAGATCCCACGGTCAAGGGCGGCAAGGCGATCACGCCTCAGCGATCAATGAGCGCGCCTCTGCGGGGCCGACTACGAGATCGTGAAGGTCGCCGCCCACCTCGAGTCGGCTCGACTGTTCGAGCCCGCCGACCTTGACCGGCTCGAAGCCGGCCGTTCGGATCAACCGCTCGACTTCCTCGCCGGCACGGCCGTCGTCGGTCGCGTAGAAGAGGACCGCTCGGCTCCGGTGACCGGTTGCTCGAGGACTCGAAGAGACCAGCCGACATGGTTCCAAACGCCATGGCCAGGCGCGCCCGAGCCGGCAACCATCCGGCTACGACCTCGCCAGAGGATTGCCCCTCCGGCAGGAGACGGAAGACGTTTCCCTGCGCGTCGAGGCCGACCGGGTTGCTGGGGACGACGACGAGCTTGTCGGTCAGCGAATCGGTGATCTCGTCGATGACGCCCTCGAGCACCCCGAACCGCAGCGCGAGAACGACGGCATCGGCGCCGCGTAACGCGTCACGGTTGTCGACGGCGACGACCGCAGCTCGACCGATAGCTGTAGCGAGCGTTCGTGCCGACTCGCTGTTGACGCTCGAGAGCCGCAGGGTCTCGCCGCCCGAGGCGAGCTGGCGGGCGATCGCCGATCCGATCCCTCCAGTGCCGATCATGGCGGTGACGCCGGTCACAGATCGAGCACCAGGTCGTCGCGTGGTTGTGAGCAGCAGATGAGCGCGCTTCCCTCGGCGGGGGGTTCGACCGGCTCTGGGTCGTACTCGACGTCGCCGGCGATGAGAGTGGTCTCGCAGGTGTGGCAGACGCCGGTTCTGCATGACCAGCGGACGGGGACGTCGCATGCTTCAGCGAGTTCGAGCAGGCTGCCGTAGTCGCTGTCCCACGGGACGGCGACGTTGCTGCGTGCGAACTCGATCATGGGTCCGTCTCCGGGTTTGCCCGCGGGTGCATGAGGCGCCCGTGCGGGTGTTACTGCGATGCCCGGGGTCAGGCCCGGCGCAGGGCCGAACGGTTCGGTGTGGATGCGCGAGGCGTCGATTCCGATCGCCGCCAGGCCCGCGCTGATCTCGTTCATGAAAGGCGCGGGCCCACACAGGTATGCCTCCGCGTCGCGAGGTGGCTCCAGTTGGGCCAGCTGGGATCCGGTGAGACGGCCCGCGATGTCGAAGTCGCGGCCTCGGACATCGTCTGGACCCGGACGGCTGTAGTACACGTGCGCGCGCGCGTTCGGGAGCGAAGCGATCAGAGCCCGAGCCTCGGCGGCGAACGAGTGCTCTCGGGTGTTGCGCGCGGCGTGCAGGCACCAGATCTCGCGATCGGAATGCTTCTCCGCCAGCGCGTGAAGCATGGCGAGCACGGGGGTGGCTCCGATCCCGGCACTGATCAGCAGCACGGGTGCATTCGTCCGGTCGAGGATGAAGGTGCCGCGCGGTGCCGCGATATCGAGTTGGTCGCCGAGCTCGAGTCGGGTGTGCAGATAGCCGCTGGCGACGCCACGGCGTTCGTGCTTGACGGTGATGCGGTAGTAGCCGGCCTCGGGCGGTCCGGAGAGGGAGTAGTTGCGGAGCACCGATCTGCGTTGCTTGTCGGGCTGGACTCGCAGCGTGAGGTACTGGCCTGGGCGCGCAGCCGGTAGTGGCGCCCCGTCGGGGTCCTCGAGCCGTATCGAGATCACCGCCTCGCTTTCGCGGGTGATCGCGGTGACGGTCAGCGGACGGAAGCCCGACCAGGCGGGCGGCGGGCTCGCCAGCGCGAGTCCGGCGTTGCCGCTGCCGGGCTCTTCCTCGAGCAGAGCTCGGAACGAGGCCTGCCAGCCGGGGCTGAGCGCGGGGATCCGCAGCGCTCGGAGCAGTTGTTGGCGCGGGTGCCCGGGCAGGTAGAGCAGCGCGTCGACCTCGGCGACGGGCATCCGTTCGGGTCCGGAGGCGAGCTTGATGATCTCGTCTCCCGCTTGTACGTCGCCTTCTTCGAGCACGCGGAAGTAGAAGCCCGGGCGGTGGTGCGAGACGAGCATCGCGGGGATGCGCGGGTCGTTCATCCGGATCCCGACGCGGTAGCACGTGACCCGGGGTTGCGTGACCTCGAAGACGGCATCGCCGATCCGGTAGCGATCGCCGACGCACACCTCGTCATCGGCGAGTCCTTCCACGGTGAAGTTCTCGCCGAACTGTCCGTGGACGAAGTCGTTTCGGCCGAGCTCGCGTTCCCAGTACCGATACGAGTCGATCTGGTAGACGAACACCGCGCGCTGTTCGCCGCCGTGCCCGGCGAGATCGCCCTGACCATCACCCTCGACGTTGAGCTTTCGGACGCGGCGCGGGCCGACTGACGGGATCCTTGAAGACGCCGGTGAAGACCGTCCTTCCTCTGCCAGTCCACGTTCTTCGGCATGCCGACGTTGACCGACAGCAGCCGCCCGACGATCTCGCGAGATCTGCTGTCCGGCGTCAAAGCTCATGCGGAGCCGCTCGGCCCGAATCGTGCTTCCGTTGCTGCTCCAACTGCTACCGGCCGGCCGCCTGTCCGCCGTCAACGTGCAGCGTCTCGCCGGTTACGAACGTCGCTCGCTCGAGATAGAGGATCGCGTCGACGACGTCGCTGACTTCGCCTACGCGCCCCAGCGGGTGGAGGGCCTCGAGCCCGTCGTAGGACGCGGGGTCGTGGGCGGGAGTCTTGACGACCCCGAGCGAGACTGCGTTGACGCGGACGCCGCGCGAGGCGTATTCGATCGCAAGCGAACGGCTGGCCGCGACGAGTCCTCCCTTGGTGAGCGCAGGTAGCGCAGACGGCCTCGTGCTGTCCGCGTTGTCGACCAGGCTCGTGGAGACGTTCACGACGTGCCCGCTGCCCCGGGCGACCATCTCCGCGATCGCCAGCTGGGTGAAGTGGAAGAAGCCGGTGAGGTTCACGGCCGCGATCGCCTCGTACTCGTCGAACGTGTACTCCGTGAACGGCTTGCCGATGTAGATGCCGGCGTTGTTGATCAGCGTGTCGAGCCGCCCGAACCGGTCGCGAGCCTCGTCGACCGCGCGCCGTGCGGTTTGCGCATCTGCGACGTCGCCGGCCACCGGGATGTAGTCGTTCTCGTCTTGCTGGGCTGACGGGAACGACCGTGCCACTCCGACGACGGCGTAACCCGCACTGCGGTAACCGGCGACCAGCCCGGCGCCGATGCCCTGGGAAGCGCCCGTAATGATCGCGACCGGCGGGCTCATCGCGAGCCTGCACCGGCCGTGCTCCCTGCCGCCGCGATCTGGAGCCGGAGTGCTTTCAGCGCCGCGGCGTGGATCTCCGAGAAGCTCGGGAACGGCTGGATGGTGTCGCTCAGCACCTCGAGTGGGACCCTGGCGCGGATGGCGAGCGTCGCCTGCTGTAACCACTCGCCGGCCTCGGGGCCGAGCGCGTAGGCGCCGGTCAGGCTTTCGCCGTCACTGAGGAGGGTCAGGAACCCGTTCGACTTCGCGTACGCGTGCGTATAGGTGGCAGTCCTCGCGACCTCCGACAGTGGAGCGGTGGCGCTGAACTCGGCCTCGGTGGCGCCCACGGCTGCGGCCTGGGGATCGGTGTAGGTGACACGCGGAACCGCCTCGTAGTGAGCCTCGCGTGGTTCGCCGAGGATGTTCGAGGCGACGACCTCGCCCTGATACTCCCCGACGTGCGTCAGTTGCCAGATGCCGGTGACGTCGCCGACCGCCCATAGCCGCTCGCCGACGCGCATGTGCGCGTCAACCGGGATTCCGTGGGGGTCCGCTCGGACGCCGACCGTCTCCAGCCCGATCCCGTCGACGCGCGGGCGCCGTCCGGTCGCCACGAGCAGATGATCACCGCGCAGCTCCCGTCCATCCTCCAGTCGCAAGACGAAGTCCTCTCCGTCGCGTGATGCCGCGATCGCCTGCACACCGAGTACCAGCTCGATCCCGTCTCCACGCAGTGCGTCACCAAGCGCCTTGCCCAGCGGCGCCGGCTCCCGCGCGAGCACGCGCTCGGCGCCTTCGACGAGCGCCACCTCGCCGCCCAGGCGACGCACCGCCTGGGCGAGCTCGACACCGGCCGGGCCACCTCCGAGCACGAGCAGTCGTCTCGGCACGGCCTTCATCCCGGTGGCCTCGTTCGTGCCCCAGACGCCGTCGAGCTCTCGGAGGCCGGGAACCGGCGGTACGAACGGATCGGCGCCGTTGGCAAGGACGATGTGCTCGGCCGTGTAACGAACGCCGTCGACCTCGACAACTCCGGTCCCGGCGAGGCGACCGTGGCCGCGCAGCAGGGTGATACCCCGGTCCGCGAGCCACTTCGCAGCTGCGGTATCGGAGTAGTCCGAGACCATGAAATCCCGCCAATCGAGCGCGGCCTGCACATCCACCTCAGCGCTGGCAGCCGCCTCACGTGCGCCGTGCACTGCCTCCCCTGGGCGCAGGAGCGCCTTCGACGGAATGCACGCCCAGTAGGAGCACAGGCCACCGACCAGGTCGCGCTCGACGACGGCGACCCGCAGCCCGCCCTCCGCCAGCGCGGCGGCGCAGTGCTCCCCGGGCGCGCCACCACCCAGGACGATTACGTCGTAATCGGCCCCGTCACTCATCGAACGGGCTCAAGGGAGTCGACCGACGAGGTCGAGTATCGCTTCCGAGAAGGCCGCCGGCGCCTCCTGGGGAAGGTTATGGCCGATACCACCCTCGATTGTCCGGTGCGAATAGGGCCCCGAGAACTTCGCGGCGTAGGCGTCGGGTTCGGGGTGCGGGGCACCGTTCGCGTCACCTTCGAGCGTGATGGTGGGCACGGCGATGGGCGGGCCTTCTGCGAGCCGTTGCTCGAGTTCCGCGTACTCGGGCTCGCCGTCAGCTAATCCGAGCCGCCACCGGTAGTTGTGGATCACGATCGCGACGTGATCGGGGTTGTCGAATGACGCCGCAGTCCGATCGAATGTGGCGTCGTCGAAGTTCCATTTCGGCGACGCGAGGCCCCAGATGAGTTTCGCGAACTCGCGACGGTACTTCTCGTATCCGGCCCGGCCGCGGTCGGTGGCGAAGTAGTACTGGTACCACCACTGAAGCTCGGCCTCCGGTGGCAGCGGCACCTGACCGGCAGCCTGGCTGCCGATCAGGTAGCCGCTGACCGAGACGAGGCCGTCGCAGCGCTCCGGCCAGAGCGCTGCGACGATGTCGGCGGATCGGGCACCCCAGTCGAATCCGGCGACGATCGCCTTCTCGATTCCGAGTGCGTCCATGAGGGCGATCGTGTCGAGGGCGAGCGCGGCCTGCTCCCCGTTGCGCGACGTCTCGTCGGAGATGAACCGCGTCGTTCCGTACCCGCGTAGGTAGGGGACGACCACCCGGCAGCCGGCCGCAACCAGGCGTGATGTCACCTCTTCGAAGCTGAAGATGTCGTACGGCCAGCCGTGGAGCAGGAGCACCGCGGGGCCGTCGGTCGGCCCGGAATCGACATAGCCGACATCGAGCACGCCGGCCTCGATCTGACTGATCGCGGTGAAGGCCGATGCTGACCTCGTCCCGACGGACATCTCACGCCTCCCCGGGAACCGACGCGACGGCCGCTACCGCCTCGAGGATCACCTCGCTCACCGCCTGAGGCTGCGAGACCATGAGCCGTGTGATCACGCCGTTCCAGCTCGACGAATCGGCGAATGCCCCGTGGACGAATACGACGGTCGGTTCCGACATGTCTACCCCCTCAGTGCGATGGTCTGAATGCGAGCCCAAGTTCGCCTGCCACGTCGGGACGGCGCCCGCCCCAGTTGCCTAACTTCCGCCGAGCGCACTCCAATCGGGACCTCACCTGGCCGCTGATCGGCGATTCGGGAATCCCGAGCAGAATCAAAGGGGCCGCCATCGCGACGATGCCCGCCGTGCGCGTCCGCGTGCGGCCCATGGATGTCGTGTGATCCTACCTTCGCGCTGTCTACCACGAACGCCTCCAGGTGGCACTTGACCGGTGCTAACAGGTGCTAACGCGAATCCCTTCGAACGGCCACATGGTTCGGGCCCAGCACCGCCCGGTAGAAGTCCTGCAAATCTGCTGTCTGGATAGCCGATGACCCGGGTGCGGTGCTAGCAGCAGGCTTGATCAGGCGAGCAACACCTCTCGTCCCTTCAGCGTTTCGAACGTCGGCGGCTAACACCCAGACGGACGGGCTGGGGCGCTGTGGAAGCATCGGTGTCGCCGTCGCCCTCATTCGCATTGAGGATTTGCGACGTGCATCGCTTCATGGTGCGCTGGCACGTCGAGTTCGCCATCCCACCGGGCCTCAGAGTCCGTTTGTCCCGAAGGCCGGCCCGGGGCTTGCTCGCAGCCTAGGAGTGCTCGCAGCCTAGGAGTATTCGCGGACGGGTAGCCGTGTTTGCAGCTCAGCGGGGCGAGGTAGTAGCGTCCCTCGCGGCCTGAACGAGTAATCGCAACCGGAGGTGCGAATGATGGGCGCTATCACTGTTGGTCACGAGAACTCGATGCCGATCGAGCTGTATTACGAGGACCTCGGCAGCGGGCCGCCGGTTGTCTTGCTGAGCGGTTGGCCGGTTGACAGCCGCTCGTGGGAGCCGCAGTTGGCTGTGCTGCTTGAGGCCGGCTATCGCGTGATCAGCTACGACCGGCGCGGGTTCGGGCAGTCGAGCCGTCCGGCCGTCGGCTATGACTTCGACACCCTTGCCGGCGACCTCGACAAGGTGCTGGTCGAGCTCGATGTGCGCGACGCGACGCTCGTCGGCTTTTCGCTGGGAACCGGCGAGGTTGCTCGCTACGTCGGCACCTATGGAACCGAGCGGGTGCAGGCATGCGTGTTCATCGAGAGCCTCGCGCCGTCGTACGCCAAGTCGACGGAGAATCCGGAAGGGGTCGATCAGGCCGGAGTCGCCGCTGTGCAACAGGCGATCCGCGACGATCGCTTCGCGTGGCTTACCGGCTTGTTGGGTGATTTCCTCAACCTCGATGACTATCTGGGCACGCGGGTTAGCGAGGAGACGGTACGCAACCTCTGGAACGCCGGCGCCGCGGCGTCGCCGATCGCGACCTGGGCCTGCCCGCCTGGCTGGCTTGACGATTTCGGCGAGGACATCAAGCGGATCGATGTGCCGACGCTCATCCTCCATGGAACCGCCGACCGGATTCTGCCGATCGGCGGTCAGGGCCGTCGTCTGCACGCGGCGCTCCCGGACGCGCATTACGTTGAGATCGAGGGAGGACCGCACGTCATGTGTGTCACCCACGCCAAGGAGGTCAACGCCGAGCTGCTCGCGTTCCTGGAGACCGCGACGCCGGTCGATGCCAACGCCTGATGCTGCGCGGTCCGGGGCGACTTCGACACGGGCGACGGTTTCTCGACGCCCCGCGTGAACCTCAAAATGGGTTGGGCCTCGGACCGAGGTCGGTAAGAGGCCATCCACCCACATCGTCGAGATCGACCCGTCGCTGGCGATGTGACACGGAGGGTCGAATGACAGAGCATTCGCTCGATGCGCCAGGAGTAGCCGGTGAACGTCGGTACACCACGGTCCGTACAGGTGGGCGGCCACGCCGTGTTGACCGCGATCTGGAAGCAGCCGGTGTCCGGCCGGGTCCTCTCCGTGGGGTCAACCTGCTCGGCGATGATCAGGCGGCTGGATGCTGAAACGCGTGCCGCGAGCGCTTCTCGGCACGCGCAGGATCGTCGAGCACGAGGAGAACTGACATCGAGGCGCGGGTGGAACAAGATCACAACGGGCATTGGCTCCTACGCGGTGGGTTCCCGAACGAGGACGACCCGGGATCGCGCGCCACGAGCGAGCCGCGAATCACCCCGATTCAGAACGATACGCACCGCTCGTTCCGATGTGCGATTCTGGATGAGAGTTCGTGCGACGATGAACAGCCGACTTCGTGAGGAGAGACGTCATGACCGATACAGCCGTCCCCCATCGCAGCGCTCGGGAGGCTCGCGGCTCATCGCCACTTGTTGCCATCGAGGATGAGCCACCGCCGCGGCTGATTGTCGATCCGCCGCTCGCAGGGCCGCTGGCCGCCGGCAAGGTTTTCATACAATATGCAGCGGAAAACCTTCGGGTCGTGCCGGTGTTCGGCCAAGGCGCGCTTGACGTATCGCCGCGGGTCGGCCACGTCCACATCACCGTTGACGATGCCCCGTGGCATTTCGTCGATGCCAGCGGCGAGACAGTCATCCTGGTCGGCCTGTCCCCGGGACCGCACCGTGTGCTGTTTGAGTTGGCCAACCCCGTACACCAGGTCATCACTAGTCAGACGGTGGAGTTCACGGTACCCGGTTGATCGGGCCCGCCACTCCGAACCAGGTCGGCAGTTCGTGTGCCGGGATGGGTGCAGTCCCACGGAAACCAGGGCTAACCGGCTGCTGGACGGTCACAACGTTCAGAGCAACGGAGGTTTTGCGATTCTTCGCCTTCCGACGGTGTCACGCCTCTTTAGCGAAGAGGTGGGTCTAACAGGACGGGTCCGTGTGTTCGGCGGGCTGGTTTCGAAAGCGAAGCGCTTCGGGGTAGGGGTAGAAGTCGACGATCTCGCCGGCCTCTGATCCGGCGTTGGCATGCCTGCCAGAAGTCTGGTTCGAGCAGGTCAGCGTGGTGGCGTAGGAATGCGTCGCGGAGTCTTGGGTCGCCGAGGAGGAAGGTGGCGAACTCCTCGGGGAACACGTCGTGTCGGGCGACGGCGTACCAGGGTTCGGCAGCGAGCTCGGCTTCGGGGTTCGGGGCGGGTGGGATCCGTCGGAAGTTGATGTCGGTCAGGTATTCGATCTCGTCGTAGTCGTAGAAGACGATGCGGTTGTGGCGTGTGACGCCGAAGTTTCTCCAGAGCATGTCTCCCGGGAAGATGTTGGCGATCGCGAGGTCGCGGATTGCGTTGCCGTAGTCGCGCACCGCGGATTCGAGCTGGGCGGGAGTTGCGCGGTCGAGGTAGATGTTGAGCGGGACCATTCGTCGCTCGACGTAGCAGTGGCGGATCACGAGTGGGTCATCGTTCTCGACCATCGATGGTGCGAGCTCGTCGAGTTGGTCGAGCAGCTCGGTCGAGAAGCGGTTTCGCGGGAGGGCGAGGTCGGTGAACTCGAGGGTGTCGGCCATCCTGCCGACTCGGTCGACGTGCTTGACCAGGGCGAACTTCGCTTCGACGGTGGCGCGGTCGGTTTCCTTGCTCGGTCCGAACACGTCTTTGATCACCTTGAAGACGTAGGGGTAGGAGGGGAGCGTGAAGACGAGCATCACCTGGCCCTGGATGCCCGGTGCCGGCACGAAGGTGTCCTGGGAATGCAGTAGATGCTGGCGCAGGTCTCTGTAGAAGAGGGTCTTGCCCTGCCGACCGAGCCCGAGCATCGTGTACAGCTCGGCGCGCGCTTTCGTCGGCATCATCCGTCGCAGGAACTTGACGTAGCCGGAGGGCACGGCCATGTCGACCATGAAGTAGGCGCGCGAGAGCGAGAAGAGGATGTTGAGCTGTTCCTCTTCGAGCACGATCGCGTCGAGTACGAGCTGACCGGCCTCGTTGAGGACCGGCACGACGAAGGGCAGCTCGTCGTAGCCGTTGATGATCTTGCCGACGACGTAGGCGGCTTTGTTGCGGTAGAAGGCGGAGCTCAGCACCTGGATCTGGTGGTTGGGCTCCAGGTGCGTCCAGGGCTGACCCGGATGGTTGTCGAGGGCCCGGAGGACGTGGCCGAGGTCACCGTTCGAGGTCTGCGAACGGACAGTTCCAGCCGAAGTCGAGGAACACCTGCTCGAAGCATTGGCGCAGGCTTCCGGCGGCCGGGTAGTAGCAGCGGTAGATCGGCGGGTCGGAATCGATGTACTCGGTCGACATCGCCGCACGCACGAAGATCAGGTCGTCATCGGTGTAGATCCGTGGCCGGATTCTCGTCAGCACCGAGTTGAAGAACGTCTCTGCGAGCTCCGGTTGGGAGTGGTGGACGAGCAGCCCGATGTAGGAGCGCTTCGTCTCCCGCCACGTGTCGATCCCGAGCGAGTCGATCGTCGAACGCTTCCGCGAACGCGATCGACGCACTCTCCAACCCGTTCCTCGTAGAAGCGAATTCGTTCCTGGACGGCTTGCTGTGCCTCGAGCCCATGCGCCTGTTTCGAAGTGCTCCTTCGCCTGGGCGGTCGTCTCGCTGAAGAGGCGGTAGTGCTTGTCGAAGCCTTCAAGCACAACCGCTGCGACAACAGTGGGCTACCGGGTCGCCTGGCGGCGTCGGATCGGGATCGAGCTTCAGGAACGGCTGCGATAGCCTGCGGTCGTCGGCTCGATCCGACCCCTCTCTCCGGCAAACCTTCGAAACCCATGAGCACACGGTAGGCGAATGAGCCCTCAATCGCACCTCGAGGTACCGGCCGGCGGCGCGAAGATCGAGCCGGGTAGTCCGACGCCCGACAATCCGATCATCCCCTTCATCGAGGGAGACGGGATCGGAGTCGATATCACGCCGGTGATGAAGGCGGTCGTCGACGCGGCCGTCGAGAAGGCCTACGGCGGCGCCCGGAAGATTCACTGGATGGAGATCTACGCCGGCGAGAAGGCGACCCGTCATTACGGCAGCGACGTCTGGCTTCCCGACGAGACGATCGAGGCGGCCCGAGACTACTCAGTCTCGATCAAGGGCCCACTGACGACCCCGATCGGCGGCGGCATCCGCTCGCTCAACGTCGCACTTCGCCAGTATCTCGATCTCTTCGTCTGCCTGCGCCCGGTGCGCTATTTCGCCGGCATCCCGAGCCCGCTGCGTGACCCGTCGCAGACCGACATGGTCATCTTCCGCGAGAACACCGAGGACATCTACGCCGGCATCGAATGGGAGGCCGAGACCCCCGACGCACGGAAGGTGATCGACTTTCTCCAGAACGAGATGGGAGTTCGCAAGATCCGCTTCCCCGACACGTCCAGCATCGGGATCAAGCCGGTCTCACGCGAGGGCACCGAGCGGCTGGTCCGTAAGGCGATCCGCTACACACTCGACAACGGGCGCGACTCGGTCACTCTCGTGCACAAGGGCAACATCATGAAGTACACCGAGGGTGCGTTCCGCGACTGGGGCTACGCGCTTGCGGCGCGCGAGTTCGGCGCACAACCGCTCGACGGGGGGCCATGGCTTGCGATCGAGCACGAGGGACGCACGATCACGATCAAGGACGTGATTGCCGACGCATTCCTCCAACAGATTCTGCTCCGACCGGCCGAGTACGACGTGATCGCGACGCTCAACCTGAACGGCGACTACATCTCGGACGCGCTTGCCGCGCAGGTGGGCGGAATCGGAATCGCGCCCGGCGCGAACCTCTCCGACGACGTGGCGATGTTCGAAGCCACACACGGGACAGCCCCGAAATACGCAGGCCAGGACAAGGTCAACCCCGGCTCGCTGATCCTCTCCGCCGAGATGATGCTGACACACATCGGCTGGGTCGAAGCAGCCGAGCTGATCATCAGCTCGCTCGGGGCAGCGATCGCCGACAAGCAGGTCACCTATGACTTCGCCCGACTGATGGACGGAGCCAACGAGATCTCGTGCTCGGCATTCGGCCGGGCGATGATCGACCGCATGTGACCGACGCGGGCAGCCAGGAAGAAAAGTCCTGCAAACGCGGACGTAGTGCTATAGCGATCGCTCGTCGTGAGGACCGGTCATCGAACCGTTCGTCGCACGACTACACCAGCCTGAGGGCGACATGAGGCGATGCCGAAACGGCTGCCGACGCTCACACGAGCGAAACAATGCAGACATCGCGGGTGTGATAGATAACGCCGGGGTCCCCTTAAGAGGGTGAAAAGGGGGGTTAGGTGCAGCACGACCGTCGAGGGCACCCGCGATCTGACGTGAACATCGGAGACGTTGACGCCGGCGCGCCGGGCGCGTCCGCCGGCATGTTGTCGCGCATCGGGCATGACCCTCCGGACGAAGGGCGGGCGATGTTGCCTGTCCGAGGTACGGGGTGACGCTCTTCACCAGTCTCCGCACCGTCGGGTCGCTGCCCGTCGAGGGTCGCGTGCCCGGCTTCGACGGCGCCACCGGATGGCTCGACTCACCGCCGCTCTCACCTGCGGAGCTGCGTGGAAACGTGGTGCTCGTCAACTTCTGGACGTACACGTGCATCAACTGGCTGCGGACACTCGGGTACGTTCGCGCCTGGGCCGAGAAGTACGAGCAACACGGTTTGACCGTGATCGGCGTCCACACTCCCGAGTTCCCGTTCGAGCGAGAGATCGAAAACGTCACCGCGGCCGTGAAGGAGATGCGGGTCGGCTATCCGGTTGCGCTCGACAGCGACTACGCGGTGTGGCAGGCGTTCGCGAACCGGTACTGGCCCGCGACGTACATCGCCGACGCCGATGGTCAGATCCGGCACCACCAGTTCGGCGAGGGCGGGTACGCCGAATGCGAAATGGTGATTCAGCGCCTCCTGCGCGAGGCCGGATTCGCCGACCCTGGTGAGGAGCTGGTCGCCGCTTCCGGCGAGGGATTCGAGGCCCAGGCCGACTGGGCCAACCTGGAGTCGCCCGAGACCTACCTCGGCTACGACCAGGGCCGAACCTTCGCCTCTCCGGGTCATGCTGCTCCTGACGAGTCGCGTGTCTATACGACGCCGGAGACGTTGGAGCTCAACCACTGGGCCCTTTCAGGCAACTGGAGGATCCAGCGGCGAGCATGCGTGCTCGACCGCGACGATGGCCGGATCGCGTTTCGCTTCCACGCCCGTGACGTGAACCTGGTCATGGCGCCTCCTTCCCGAGGGGCGACCGTGCCGTTCCGAGTGCTCCTCGACGGCGATGCGCCTGGTCCGGCGCACGGTGTGGATGTCGACGAGCAAGGCGAGGGGGCGCTGATCGAGCCCCGGCTCTACCAGTTGATCCGCCAGCCGGGGCAGATCAGCGACCGCACCCTCGAGATCACATTCTTCGACCCGGCCGTCGAGGCCTACGTATTCACCTTTGGCTGAGCCCAATCTCGCCGTAACGAGCCCTGACGATCGTCCCCGTGTAGAGACACCGAACAAAGGAGATGCATGAGCACCGCCACCGACGCATCCACCGCGATCCGCACGTTCCAAATCGACAACCTCGAAGAGAAGATCGACGATCTGCGCCGGCGCATCACAGCGACGCATTGGCCGACCGGCGAGCTGGTCGCCGACCGGTCACAAGGGGTCCAGCTCGAAGTGATGCGGGCCCTCGCCCGGTACTGGCTGGACGAGTACGACTTCGGTCGGGTCGAGGCGCGTCTGAACGCGCTACCCCAGTTCGTCACGGAGATCGACGGCGTGGACGTCCACTTCATCCACGTGATCTCGTCGCACGACGACGCGCTGCCGCTGATCATGACCCACGGCTGGCCCGGGTCCGTGATCGAGATGCTCGACTCGATCGGCCCACTGACCGATCCGGCCGCGCATGGCGGTAGCGGCGAGGATGCCTTCCATCTCGTCCTCCCGTCCCTGCCAGGCTACGGCTTCTCCGGCGAGCCGTCGGAGATCGGCTGGGATCTGGACCGGACCGCGCGGGCCTGGGCCGAGCTCATGCGCCGTCTCGGCTACACCAAGTACGTTGCCCAGGGAGGCGACGTCGGCGCCGGAGTCTCGGACTCGATGGGGCGCCAGCAGCCCGAGGGCCTGATCGGCATCCACACCAACCTGCTCGTGCCGGCGTTGAACGGGCCCATGCCGACGAACACCGACGAGGAGCGCGCCTCGGCCGCGCAGATCGCTACCTTCCAGAAGTCCGGAACCGGTTACTTCGTCGAGATGGCCACCCGGCCGCAGACGATCGGCTACGCGCTGCTGGATTCGCCGGTCGCGCTTGCCGCCTGGATGGTCGACCACGACACCGATGCCTACTACAAGATCGCTGGCGCGTTCGTCGACGGGCGCCCCTCGGGCAACCTCACCCGCGATCACATCCTCGACAACATCACGTTGTACTGGCTGACCGGCACCGGCGCCTCCGCCGCGCGCTCGTACTGGGAGGCCTACGGCGCCGACGCTCCGGCCGCAGGCCGCAAGCCCCTTCCCGCCTCCGAGATTCCGTTCGCATTCACGTCATTCCCAGGCGAGATCTGGAAGACGCCTCGGAGCTGGGTCGAAACGAGCTACCCGAACGTCATCTACTACAACGCGGTCGACAAGGGCGGCCACTTTGCCACCTGGGAGGAGCCCGAGCTCTTCTCCGCCGAGATCCGCGCGGCGTTCAGGTCACTCCGCTGAGAGGCTAGGCGTGAGCGGCGCGCGCCCACGGACGCGCCGCTCACGCCGATGGATCTGCGATCGGGACGTCTTCCTCTCGGAGGCCACATGAGGACGGAGGTATGCATGAGCACGACGCATGACATCGCGACTGAGATTCGCCCATTTCAGCTCGACATTCCCGACCAGGCCATCGATGACCTCCGTCACCGGATCGCGGCGACGCGCCTGCCGGCCAAGGAACTCGTCGAGGATCGGTCACAGGGCGTTCAGCTCGAGACGATCCAGGAGCTTGCCCGGTACTGGGCGACGGAGTACGACTGGCGCCGCTGCGAGGCGGCGCTGAACGCTCTGCCTCAGTTCACGACCGAGATCGATGGGCTGGACTTTCACTTCATCCATGTGAAGTCGGCCCATGAGAACGCGTTGCCGCTGATCATGTCGCACGGTTGGCCCGGCTCCGTCATCGAGTTGCTCGAGACGATCGGCCCGCTCACCGACCCGACCGCGCATGGCGGCAGCGTCGATGACGCGTTCGATGTGGTACTGCCGTCGCTCGCCGGCTATGGCTTCACCGCCAAGCCAACCGAGCTCGGCTGGTATGCCGGCCGCGACGCGCGGGCGTGGCCCGAGCTGATGCGCCGTCTCGGCTACACCCGCTACGTCGCACAGGGCGGCGACCAGGGTGCTGCTGTCACCGATTCGATGGCTCGCGACGGGGCCGAAGGGCTCGCCGGCGTCCATTTCAACCTGCTCGTGCCCGGGCTCGGGGGCGCCTTTGGTGGAGACAGCGACGAGGAGCGCGCGGCGGCGGCCGCGGTCGCCACGTTCAGGCAGACCGGCTACGGCTACTTCCTCGAGCAGGCGACACGGCCGCAGACGATCGGCTACGCGCTCCTGGACTCGCCGATTGCCCTGGCGGCCTGGCTGCTCGATCACGACACGGATAGCTACTACAAGATCTCCCGAGCCTTCCTCGAGGGGAAGCCGTCGGGCAACCTCACACCGGATCGCATCCTCGACAACATCACTCTGTACTGGTTGACGGGCACGGGTGAGTCGGCGGCCCGGTCGTACTGGGAGGGCGCCCAGGCGGGAGCGAAGGCCGCCGGCCACGCCCCATCGCCGGTCTCGGTCCCGGTCGCCTTCAGCGCATTTCCCGGCGAGATCTTCGTTGCGCCGCGCAGCTGGGTCGAGCAGGTCTACCCGACGCTCGTCTATTACAACCAGGTCGACAGGGGCGGCCACTTCGCCGCGTGGGAAGAGCCCGAGCTGTTCACCTCAGAGCTCCGAGCTGCATTCAGGTCATCGCGTTGAGACGGCCTGCCGGCGGGCGCCGGTCATGCTCGGCGGATTCGAGAGGCGCGCCCGGCTGAGAGCCAGGCGCGCCTCAACGAAGGAGCTTGGGCTGATCGCCTCTTACGGCTCGGTGTCGCCGCCTCCTGGCTCGTCTTCCTCGTCCTTGGCGTCCTTGGCGTTGTGCACCCACACACCGGTCTCGCCGACGAAGTAGGTGTGAGTGCCCTCGACGGCCAGGTTGTAGACGGTGGCCGGCACCTTCGCCGGAGTGATCGCCTCGATCGCCTGGGGGCCCGCGGCAAGAGTCTCGAGGTGATCGCCGATCCGCAGGGCGCGGACCGCTACGACCCCGTGCTCCGCCGTGAAGACACGGTGGGCGCTGGTCGTCCGGATCGTCTCGCCGCTCTCGAGCCGTAGCTCCACCATCGGCCTGTCCTGGTGCATCCAGACGCGGGTGACGCGGCGGTCTGCGTCGATCCCGGTTGTCTTCGGCGGCTGGCAGTTCCCGTGGATCCACTCGCTCGACCGCTTCGGCCCGATCTGGTTCCTGCTCAAGCTCGGCGCCCTCGTCACCGGCTTCATCTGGCTGCGGGCCTCCCAGCCGCGGCTCCGCTACGACCAGCTCATGCGCTTCGGCTGGAAGGTGCTGTTGCCGCTCGCCACGCTCAACGCCCTCGTCACCGCTCTCGTCGTGGTGTGGCAGGGCTCGTGAACACGGTGTCGGACACCGCGTTGTTGCTGCGTCCAGACCGCGAACCCCGGACGGTGTCCGACACCGCCTTGAACGCCACGTCCACCGAGACGTCCAGAGCCGTGTCGGACACGATCGAGCTCAGCGCCCGTCGTGTGGCCCACGGGCTGTGTCCGACACCGACACGACGACCGACGCCATGAGCGCCCTCATCCCCAACACGTTCAAGGGCTTCGGCGTCACGTTGAAGCAGGTCTTCCGCAAGCCGATCACGCAGCAGTACCCGGAGTACCTGCGGCCCGTGTACCCGCGATTCCGCGGCCGTCACCTGCTCCACCGGCACGAGAACGGCCTCGAGAAGTGCGTCGGCTGCTCCCTCTGCGCCGCCGCCTGCCCGGCCGACTGCATCAGGGTCGTCGCCGCCGAGAACACCGCCGAGAACCGCGTCTCGCCCGGCGAGCGCTACGCCCGCATCTACGAGATCAACATGAGCCGCTGCATCTTCTGCGGCTACTGCGAGCTCGCGTGCCCCTTCGACGCGATCACGCTCGGCAACGACTTCGAGATCTCCGAGTACAACCGCGACGACCTCATCTACACGAAGGACATGCTGCTCGCGCAGCCGGTCAAGCGGGTGCCGGTCGCCGATCGCGACCTCTACGACACGCCGATCCCCTACTACAAGGCCGATTCGTGACCCTGCGGGCCACGAATCGGCTAGTGGGCTGCTGCGGGACCGATACGGTTTCTCCCGGCAGACGGCAACTAGCGATTTCGGCCGAAGGGCGAAATCGCTGATGGAGAATTTCCTGGTGTGGTGCGTCTGGGTGGTCGCGGCGTTCGCGTGCGTGGCGAGCGCGCTCGGCGTGGTCACGTTCCGCAACCCGTTCTTCTCCGCGCTCGCGCTGATCGGGAACCTCGCCTCCCTCGCCGTCCTCTATCTGCTCCTCGGCGGCGAGTTCGTGGCGGCGGCGCAGGTGCTCGTGTACGGCGGCGCCGTCATGGTCATGTTCCTGTTCGTCATCGCCTATCTGGGCGAACAGGTCGGCTTGACGCCGTGGGCCGGCGGGCCCTCGTGGCAGGTCGTCGCCGCCTGCCTCGCCGGCGGGGCGATCCTCGTCGAGGTGGTCGTCGCCGTCGGCCTCTCGACGGGCGGCTCTCTCTCCCACTCGGCCGCGATCGGTCGTACGTTCGGCTCGCCCGCGGCGATCGGCGAGCTCTTCCTCACTGACCACCTCATCGGGTTCGAGGTCACCTCGATCGTCCTGCTCGTCGCCGCAGTGGGCGGGGTCGTGCTCGGCTCGCACGCTCGCGGCGTCGAGGTCGAGGCCGCCGAGTTCCGCACCGCCCGGCTCGCCGAGGACGAGGACGGCTCTGGCTCGACGGAGCCGCGGGCAAGCGGAGGCGTCGGCGCTGCACGGGCCTGACATCACCTGGTACGTCGTGCTGGCCGCGATGCTGTTCGCGGTCGGCGCGGTGGGGGTGCTGGTGCGGCGCAGCCCTCTGATCATCCTGCTCTCCGTCGAGATCATGCTCAACGGAGCGAACCTCGCCCTGATCGCATTCGCGCGTCACGTCGGCAAGGAGGACGGGCAGGTGTTCGCGATCGCCGTGATGGCGGTCGCCGCCTCCGAGGTGGTCGTCGGGCTCGGGCTGATCGTCGCGATGGGCCGGCGCGACCTCGAGCTCGACGTCGACAAGCTACGGACGCTCCGCGGGTGATGAGGAGCCCTAGCTGAACACCGCCGCCTGGATCTGCCTCGCCTCGCCGCTCGCCGCCACGGTGGCGCTGGCGCTCGCCGGCACCCGCATCTCGCGGCGCGGCGCCGGCTACCTCTCTACGGGGTCGGCGATGGTCTCGTTCGCCGCTGCGATTGTCGCCCTCGTGATCATGCTCGGCGAGTCGCCCGCCGCACGGGCGCACACGACGACCTCGTGGACGTGGCTCTCCGCCGGCCCCTACAGCTTCGGCCTCACCCTGCTGACCGATCAGCTCAGCGTGATGATGATGCTCATCGTCGCGGGGGTCGGCTCGCTGATCGTCGCCTACTCGGTCGGCTACATGGAGGGCGAGGACGAGGAGCGGCGCTACTTCGCCTATATGTCGCTGTTTCTCTTCTCGATGCTCCTGCTCGTCCAGTCCGGCAACCTGCTCCTGCTCCTCGCCGGCTGGGGGATGGTGGGCCTCTCGAGCTACCTGCTGATCGGCTTCTACCAGGAGCGCGAAACCGCGGTCGCGGCCGCCAAGAAGGCCTTCATCATGAACGCGTTCGGCGACGCGACGATGGCGCTCGCCCTCTTCCTGCTGATCCAGCAGACCGGCCAGCTCGACTACGCCGGCGTGTTCGCCGCCTCTCCGCACGGCGGCACCGTCGCGAACCTGATCGCGCTCGGCCTCCTCGGCGGCGCGGTCGCGAAGTCGGCGCAGATCCCGCTCCACACCTGGCTCCCCGACGCGATGGAGGGGCCGACCCCGGTCAGCGCCCTCATCCACGCCGCGACGATGGTCACCGCAGGCGTCTACCTGATCGTCCGGTGCCACCCGCTCTTCGAGAACGCTCCCAAGGTCGCCGATCTCGCCGCCGGGCTCGGCGCGGTGACCCTCCTGATGGCGGGGCTGATCGCCCTCGTCCAGGTCGACATCAAGCGGGTGATCGCGTACTCGACGATGTCGCAGATCGGCTACATGTTCGTCGGCGCGGGTATCGGCGCGTACTCGAGCGCCATGTTCCACCTGATGACGCACGCGTTCTTCAAGGCGCTCCTCTTCCTCTCCGCCGGCATCGTCATCCATGCCCTCGCCGGGGAACAGGACATGCGAAGGATGGGCGGGCTCGGGAAGGCGCTGCCGTACACGCGCAACGTGTTCCTGATCGGCGCGCTCGCCCTCGTCGGCATCCCGCCGTTCGCGGGCTTCTTCTCCAAGGACTCGATCATCGCGTCGACGCTCACCAAGGGAGGCTTCGGCTACTGCCTGTTCGCCGCCTGCCTGGTGGGCGCGTTCCTGACCGGCGTCTACACGTTCCGGATGTTCTTCATCGTGTTCGGCGGGCAGCAGTCGGCCTTCGCACGGGAGCATCTGCACACGGAGAAGCACGAGGCGCCGATCTCCATGATCTGGACGGTCGGCGTGCTCGCGGTGCTCTCGGCGACGGCGGGGCTGCTCCAGTTCGCATCGCTCTGGCAGCCACTCAGCACCTGGCTCGAGCCGGTCGTGCCGAACACCGCCGACCCGAGCGGTACCCAGGAGGCGATCGCCTCGATCTGCGCGGTCGGGCTCGCGCTCGCCGGGATCGGCGTCGCCTACGCGGCCTACGTCAGGAAGACGCTGAAGGTCCCGAGGCCCGTGACGCTCTTCGAGAAGAAGTTCTACTGGGACGAGCTCTACGACCTCGTCTTCTACAAGCCGGCCGACCTGATCTCGCGCGGCCTCGGCCGGTTCGTCGAGCAGCCCGTCATCGGCGGGTCGATCGGCGAGGTCAAGGTCGGCTTCCGCTACGGCGCGGGCGGGCTCGCGCGCGTCCAGAACGGCCTCGTCCGCGCCTACGTGCTCGCGCTCGCGGGCGGGGTCGCCGTCCTCGCCCTCGTCTTCATCACGACGCGATGAGCTCGACATGAGCGACTGGCTGACGACGATCCTGATCTTCCTGCCGATGGCGGGCGCGCTCGCCGTCTGGCTGCTCCCGCTCTCCGGGCAGGCGGCCGGGTCGCTGGCCGCCCTCGTCTCGCTCGCCGAGGTCGCGGTCTGGATCCTCGTGCTCGAGCGCTTCGACTTCGGAAGCGGCGAGCTGCAGTTCGCCCAGCAGACGAGCTGGTTCAGCGAGATCAGCTCGAGCTACCACGTCGGCCTCTACGCGTTCTCGGTCTGGCTCGTCGGCCTGACCGCCGTGTGCGGAGCGGCGGCGGCGATCTACGCGTGGTGGGTCGGGCGCGAGCGCCCGCGCGCCTACTTCGGGCTGCTGCTCTTCCTGACCGGCGCGGTCGCAGGCGTCTTCGCCTCCCAGGACCTGCTGCTCTTCTACGCCTTCTTCGAGGCGATGCTGATCCCGCTCTACGTGCTGATCGGCTTCTGGGGCGGCGCCGGCCGGTTGCGCGCGACGATCACCTTCGTCGTCTACACGGTTGCCGGTTCGCTGCTGATGCTCACCGCGATCATCTGGTTCGGGCTCGAGCAGAACACGTTCGACCTCACGCAGATGGGGACGAGCACGAACGACTGGCTCTTCCTCGGCTTCGCGATCGCCTTCGCCGTCAAGGCGCCGCTCTGGCCGTTCCACGGCTGGCTGCCGGACGCCTACCGGGAGTCGCCGCCGGAGGTGGCGGGCCTCCTCTCGGGCGTGATCTCGAAGGTCGCCGCGTACGGCTTCATCCGGATCGGGATCGCCAAGTTCCCCGGCCCGACGGCACACTTTCGCGACCTGATCCTGACGCTTGCGGCCGTCGGGCTCGTCTACGGCTCCCTTCTCGCCTTCCGCTCGCCCGACGTGCGCGGCGTCGTCGCCTACTCCTCGCTCGCACAGATGGGGCTGATCACGTTCGGCATCTTCTCGGTCAACGGCCTCGGCCTCGACGGCGCCGTCCTGCAGATCGTCAACCACGGCCTACTCTCGATGTCGATGTTCCTGCTCGCCGGGATGGTCGAGCGGCGGACGGCGACCGGCGAGCTCTCGTTGCTCGGCGGCATGGCCCGTGGTCGCCCCGCCCTCGCGACGATCCTGATGACGGTCGGCGTGATGGCCCTGGCCGTGCCGCTGTCGTCGAACTTCGCCGGCGAGTTCCTGATCCTCGCCGGCGTGTTCCAGACGGGGTGGGGCTGGGCCGTCGTCGGTGCGGTCGCGATCGTGCTGGCGGCGATGTACATGCTCCGGCTGATCTCGGCGGTGCTCCACCAGGACGTCGGGCCCGCCGTGAGCGACGCCGCGCTCGACCTGCGGACGGGTGAGCTGGCCGTGGTCGTGCCGCTCGTCGTGATCCTGCTCGTCCTCTCGGCCTGGCCGGACGCGATCAGCGGGCACTCCTTTGCCGGCGGCTCCGGGGCGGAGAAGGTCTCGCAGACGATCGGCGTCCAGGAGGCATCGCCGTGACCAGGCCTCACGTCGACTGGTTCGCGATCTCGCCGTCGCTCTCGATGATCGGGGCAGCGGCCGTCCTGATGATGGTCGCCGTCTTCTGGCCGCGGAGCTCTCGCCGCCCGGCGTCCGCCGTCATCTGTGCGGCCGGGTTCCTGACGGCGTTCGTGTTCGCAATCCTCGTCTTCGACAGGAGCCCGAACGGTGGCCCGGAAGTCGCCGACTCGATCTTCCGCGACCGGTGGGCGGCGCTCGCGCAGATCCTCGTCGCAGGCTGCGGGCTCGTCGCGGTCCTGATCGCGTACTCGGAGCCGATGCGCAGGGAGAACGTCGCCGAGTACTACGTCCTGCTGGCCGCCGCCGGCGCCGGGATGGCGTTCTTCGTGCAGGCGGCGAACCTGATGACGCTCTTCCTGGGGCTCGAGTGGTTCTCGATCGCGCTGTACGTGATGTGCGCGATCGACATCGACCTCGTCGGCTCGCTCGAGGCCGGGCTGAAGTACCTGGTGGTCGGCGCCGTCGGTTCGGCCACCCTGCTCTTCGGCTCGGCGCTCGTCTACGGCGCAACCGGCGAGCTCAGCTTCGACAAGATCGCCGCCGCGGGGCACACACACGACTCGCTGCTCGTGCTCGGCCTCGCGATGATGATTGCCGGGTTCGCGTTCAAGGCGTCCGCGGCGCCGTTCCACATGTGGACGCCCGACGCGTATCAAGGCGCGCCGACGCCGGTGACCGCCTTCATGTCGTCTGCGACGAAAGTTGCTGCGCTGGTCGTGATGATGAGAGTGCTGCTGACCGCGTTCCCCGGCGAGGAGCACCTGTGGACCTGGGCGGTGGCCGCGATCGCGATCATCTCGCTCGCGGTCGGGAACATCGCCGCGCTCGCGCAGCGGAACGTCAAGCGGCTGCTCGCCTACTCGTCGGTCTCGCATGCCGGGTTCATGCTGATCGCGGTCTCGGTCGCGAACGAGACGGGCGCCCGTGCGCTCATGTACTACCTGATGCCCTACTGCGCGATGTCGCTTGGAGCGTTCGCCGTCGTTGCCGCGAGGGAGCGCGAGCTCGGGGTGCCGGTCACGCTGGAGAACCTGTCGGGCTTCGGCTGGGAGCGGCCGCTCCTCGGCGTCTCGATGTGGGTCTTCATGCTCGGCTTCCTCGGGTTCCCGCTCACGGGCGGGTTCTGGGGGAAGATCTACGTCTTCACGGCCGCCTACGACAAGGGTTGGTGGTGGCTGATCGTGATCGGCGTCGTCTTCACGATGGTCTCGGCCGCCTACTACCTGGCGGTCGTCCGGTCGATGTTCCTGCGTGACAGCGCCGAGCTGCGCCTCGCGCCGGCAGGTGGCTCGCCGCCACGCGAGTGGCTCCTCCAGAAGGGCGTCGCGATCTGCGCGATCGTGACGATCGGGTCGTTCTTCTTCGTGCAGCCGCTGGTGGACGTCGCGTCCAGGGCCGCGGCCGCACTTCCGTTCTGACCGGCGACCCAGGTCACCCGGCGGCTGGGGGCGCCTGGCCCGTCGGGCCCAGCCGGTGCCCCATCTCCTCGAGGCAGAGCTCGTCCTGGAGCGCAAGCCGCGGCCTCGAGAACGGCGCCGGGTCGAGCAGCACCGTCCTGCCGTCGTCGGCGGCGACCACGTTGCCCGGGTTCAGGTCCCCGTGGACGACGTCTCTCGCGTGGAGCTTCGCGACCACCTCATGCACGCGGTCGAGCTGCCGCCCGGCCTCGTCGAGCATCCCCATCCGGAGCAGCTCGGCGAACGTCACGCCTTCCACGTACTCGAGGATGTAGCCCACGAACTCCCGATCCGGGTTGCGCACCGGGGCGACCGGGAGCGGGATGCTCGACGGCAGGATCGAGTGCATCTCGACGATCCTCCCGAACTGCGGCCGGAGGTGCTCCGATTTCACGAGCGACCTGATCCCGGCACCCGCCGGCGGGGCATAGCGCGGCCAGTGGTACTTGAAGATGATCTCGCCCGGGTCGAGGCCCTGCTCGACGAGCCTCCGCTCGAGGTCGCTCCCGTCGGCGATGACGATCTCGACGACATGGATCGACCTCACCCGGTCCGGCGGGCTCGGTGTGCTGGAGCGGCGGAACATGCCCAGAGGCATGCCCTGAGGGTAGCGCGACGAAGGCTACGGCTTCGCGGGCGAGAGGCTGCCGAGCCGGCGCCGGTGCGGCACGACGGCAAGAAGGCCCTTGAGCGCGAAGAGCCCGACCACGGCGGCGAGCGAGGACACCGCGAGCGGCGGCACGCCGTGGACGGCGCTCGAGCGCGCGGCGCACGAGAGCACGAGCAAGGCGACGATCGCGCCCGAGCAGAGCGCCTGGATCCCGGAGAAGCGCTCGCGCGAATCGACGAAGCCGCCGAACCGGACGATCGCCCCGACGGCCGCGAAGGGCAACGCGAACAGGAGGGCGGTCCCGGCGAGGCCGTGATCGCCCGCCGAGTCGGCGATCGCTGCAACTGCAACGAGCAGGGCCGGAAGAACGCGGCGTCCCATCGCGCACTAGCTTCGCTCCCGGGCCGGACGATCCTGCAAGCGAAACGGCGTCAAGCCGAAGTCCGGTCGATCGCGACTAATCTGGCGCCGTCGGCCACGAAAGGAAGTGAAGGGATGGCAGCACTGACCTGGCTCGGGCATGCAGCGTTCCTGCTCGAGAGCGACGAGCGCAAGCTGATCTACATCGACCCGTTCCTGATCCACAACCCGAAGACACCCGAGGAGCTCAAGCATCCCGAGCGCGTCGACATCATCGCCGTCACCCACGGGCACGGCGACCATGTCGGCGACACGATCGCGCTCTCCGAGCAGTTCCCGGACGCGCAGATCGTCGCGCAGGTCGAGCTGAAGGGGTGGCTCGGCGCGCAGGGCGCGAAGACCGAGGGGCAGCTGCCGGGCCTGAACAAGGGCGGGACGCAGGTGATCGGGGGCGTCCACTTCACGCTCGTGAACGCATTCCACTCCTCGAGCGCCGACGACGGCTCGTACACGGGCGAGTCGTGCGGGATCGTGATCCGCCTCGAGGGCGGCCGCGCGATCTACTTCGCCGGCGACACGTGCGTCTTCGGCGACATGGCACTGATCGCTCGCCTGTACGCCCCCGACCTCGTCGTGCTCCCGATCGGCGACCACTTCACCATGGGCCCCCGCGAGGCGGCGCTCGCGCTCGAGCTGCTCGGGAACCCGCCGTGTGTCCCGTGCCACTACGGGACCTTCCCCGTGCTCACCGGCACGCCGGAGCAGCTGCGCGTGGAGGCCCCCGGCGCAACCGTCCACGCGCTCGACCCGGGCGGGACGCTCGTCCTCTGAGATGCGGCCCCCGCTCGTCGCGACCTACTCGATCGCCGCGTGCGACCTCGCCGCCGGCCAGTGGGGCGTCGCGACGCAGTCGAAATTCCTCGCGGTCGGGTCGATCGTCCCCTGGGCTCGGCCCGGCCTCGGCGCGGTCGCGACTCAGGCCTACGCCAACCCGCGCTTCGGGCCCGAAGGACTCGCGCTCCTCGAGCAGGGCCATACCGCCACCGAGGTGGTCGAGCGGCTGACCGACGCCGACGAGGGGCGTGACCATCGTCAGCTCGGGGTGGTCGACGCCCGCGGAGGGAGCGCCACCTTCACCGGGAACGAGTGTATGGCGTGGGCAGGCGGGATCGCCGGCGACTGCTTCGCCGCCCAGGGGAACATCCTCGTCTCCGGGGAGACGGTCGAAGCGCTCGCCGCCGTGTTCGAGGACTCGGCCGGGCAGCCCCTCGCCGAGCGGCTGATCGACTGCCTCGCCGCTGCGCAGGCGGCAGGAGGCGACCGGCGCGGCCAGCAGTCCGCCGCGCTTCTTCTCGTCGAGGCCGACGGCGGCTACGCCGGCCTCTCCGACGCCGTCGTGGACCTCCGGGTCGACGACCACGCCGCCCCGATCGAGGAGCTCGCCAGGCTCTACCGGATCCACCAGTCGCTCTTCGGCAAGACACCGCCGGACGAGTGGCTCGAGCTCGACGGCTCGCTCGAGCGGGAGGTGCGGAAGCTCCTCGCGGGGCTTGGCTACGACGGAGAGCTGGCAGCTGCGCTCCAGGCCTGGGCAGGGAGAGAGAACCTCGAGAAGCGCATCGACGGGATCGACCGGATCGATCCGGTCGTGCTCGAGGCGCTGAGAGGGGAATGAGCGTAGGCTCGACGGAGCTCAGGAGACGAGCGGCAGCGTGCGCGTGAAGCCGGCGCCGCGGCTCCTGTCGATCTCGGCCGCGATCGCGGCCACCGCGCGCGCAGGCTCGGAGCCGGGATCGGAGACGAGCAGCGGCGTGCCCGCGTCCGCCGCCTCGCGGACCCGTGCGTCAAGCGGGACGCTACCGAGGAGCTTGACACCGAGCTCCGTCGCGAGCCGCTCGCCGCCGCCGGTGCCGAACACCTCGGAGGTCATGTTCTCGATCACGCCGAGAAGCTGCATCCCCGTGCGGCGCGCCATCTGCGCGGCGCGGCTCGCCACCTCCTGGGCGAGGGCCTGCGGCGTCGTCACCACCACCGCCTCGGCGCGCGGCAGCATCTGGCCGAGCGAGATCGACACGTCGCCGGTGCCGGGCGGCATGTCCACGACGAGCACGTCGAGCTCTCCCCAGTGAACGTCCTGGAGGAACTGCTCGAGCGCCCGGTGTAGCATCGGCCCGCGCCACATGAGCGGGGCGTTGTCGTCGACGAAGAACCCGATCGACATCAGCTTCATGTCGTGCGCGACCGGTGGGATCATCAGCTTGTCGACGAGCACCGGCTTCTGCGAGATCCCGAGCATGTGCGGGATCGAGTGCCCGTAGATGTCCGCGTCGAGGATTCCGACACGGCGTCCCGACGCGGCGAACGCCGCAGCGAGGTTGGTCGTGAGCGACGACTTCCCGACCCCGCCCTTCCCCGACGCGACCGCGATCACGCGGGTCGTCGGGTCGAGCTGGATCGCCTTGTCGTCTGCGGGGCGGCCGCCCCGCAGCTTCGTCGTCAGCGCCGTGCGCTCCTCCGGGCTCATCACGTCGAACTCGACCCTCGCCGCGGTGACGCCGGCGACGGCTCCGACCTCCCGCGCGACCTGCTCGGTGAACGAGTTGCGAAGCGGGCAGCCGGAGACGGTCAGCGCGATCGTGACGGTGACCTCCCCGCCGGCGACCGCGATCTCCCGAACCATGTCGAGCTCGGTGACGGGCTTGCGCAGCTCGGGATCGATGACGTTCGCCAGAGCGGCGAGAACTGCGTCGCGGGACGGCTCCATGACCTCTAGGAGCGTACCGCCGCCGCGATCTGCTCGGCGAGCTCCTGGGTGCCCGCCGCGCAGATGCGGGAACGGGCCTGCAGGTCGAGCGGGATCTCCGGCACCGGCGGCCCGTCGATCGCGTGCACCGCGAACCCGCGCTCGCGGATCAGGAGCTGGGCGGCCGCGAAGTCGACCGGGCGCGACGGCTTGAGGCACACGACCGCGTCGGTGCGACCTGCGGCCAGGTGGCAGAACGTGATCGCCTGCGCCCCCATCACGCGCACGCGGTCCGTCAGCGGCGCGAGCTTCTCGAGGCGGTCGAGCACGAGCGCCGCGCGCGTCGCCTCGATCGAGAGGAACTCGATGTGGTCCTTGGGCGCCCCGGTCAGCGGCTTGCCGTCGAGGAACGCGCCGCCGCCCTTCACGGCGGTCCACTCCTCGTCGGAGCCGAAGTCGTGCACGAAGCCGAAGACGACGTCGTCCATCGTCTGCCCGCCCTCGGCGACCGCCACGCAGAGCGCGAAGTACGGAATCGCCCGCTCGGCGTTCTGCGAGCCGTCGATCGGGTCGACGACGACCGTGATCGGGCCGTCTCCGCGGATCCCGATCTCCTCGGACACGATCCTGATGTCGGGCCGGTCGAAGTGCGGCCAGCACGACCCGCTCGGCCGCCTCGTCGAGCGCGGCGGTGATGTCGCCGCCTTCGCCGAGCCCGACGGGGCGCTCGCGCTCCTCCCGCGTGGGCATCTCGGCGAGGACGGTCTTCACGTCGGCGACGGCCGCGCGGCACAGGTCGAGCCACGGGCTCACGAAGCCCGCTCCCGCCCGATCCGGAGCCGCATCGGGCTCATCCTGCTGCGGGAAGAAGCAGCAGGCCCGACGTGAGCTTGGGATAGAAGTACGTCGTCTTCTTCGGCATCGTCTGGCCACGCCGCGCATACGTGAGCACCTGCTCGACGGTCGGGGCGCGGACGAGGAAGACGAGCTGGGCCAGGTCCTCGTCGACCGCCTCGATCGCCTCCTCGGCGTCCGGCGTGTACTCGACGCCCTCCGGCTCGTACTGCTCGATGTCGTTGACGTCGAGCTCCTCGTCGGTCTCGAGCCGGAAGAAGTTGCCGGCCCGGTACACGGCGAGCGAGTCGGTGTCCCAGACCGAGGTCATGAAGCCGTACGGCTGGACTCCCACGTCCTGGGCGACACGATGGGTCGGGAAGATCTGGAGCCCCGGATCGCGTGCCGACACGAGCACCGCCAGCGTCCGCTCGGCCTCCGGGCTCTGCCTTGCGGTACGCGACCGCCGTCTCGTAGCGGTGGTGGCCGTCGGCGATCAGGAGCGGGACGTCGAGGTCGATCCCGTCCGAGTCGAGCTTCCAGAGACGGCTCCTCACCCCGCCCTCGTCGACCTCGATCACCGGGTCGCCCGAGGGCCGCGAGACCGGCGGGTCGGCGTCGTAGAGCATCAGGACCGGCTCGAGCTCGGTCTTCGTCTCCTGCAGGATCTCCAGGCGCTCCTGCTTCACCACGGGGTTCGTCGCCTCGTGCGGCAGCACCTTGCCCTCGGAGTACGGCGTGGCCTCGATCGCACCGACGATCCCCTCCCGGGTCCGGCGAACGCCGTCGGGGCCCTCGTAGTCCTCGGTCAGCCACCAGATCGCCGGCCCGTCCTCGACGAGCACGCCGGCGCGCAGCCAGTCGGCGAGCGTTCGGCCGGCGTCGTCGGGGCGCTGCGGCCTCGTCAGGTGCACGATGTTGTAGGGGCTCGTGTGCCAGAGCCGGGAGTGATCGTCCTCCGAGATCACGTCGTAGGGCGGCGCGACCACGTCTGCGAGTGGGCCGGCGACGCTCTCGTCGTAGCGGAGGGCGGAAAACGGTGCGATCGTGGGCACGGTCTGAGGCTACCGAAGCCTCGGGAGTGTCCTCCCCGACCGGGCACTAGACTCGGAATGGTGATCTCCGACCTCGTGGAAGACCGTGTCGTAGAGGGCGTCTTCGCGGTGAAGACGAAGCGCCGGCTGCGGACGAAGGGCGGCGCGTCCTACCTCGCGATCGAGCTCGTCGACCCGAGCGGCCGCATCGACGCCCGGGTCTGGAACGACGTCGAGCTCCTCGACGGCCGCTTCGCCGAGGGCGACGCGGTGCGGGTGCTCGGACGGGTCGAGAAGTTCCGCGACCGGCTCCAGCTCGACGTGCGGACGCTCGAGGCGTCCGAGGTCGATCCCGTGACGCTCACACCGACGCTCCGCCGCGACGGCGCCGAGCTCCAGGGGTTCCTCGACTTCCTCGTCGATGAGATCACCCATCCCGGGCTCGCGGCGACGGTGACGGGCCGTGCTCGCCGGGCGTGACCTCGGCGTCATGGCCGGCGACCGCCGACGACCACCACTCCTACGCCGGCGGGCTTCTCGAGCACACGGTCGGCGTGGCGACGTTGTGCCGCGAGACCGCGCAGCTCCATCCTCGGCTCCGGTCGGAGCTCCTGCTCGCCGCGGCACTCGTCCACGACGTCGGGCGGACACTCGAGCTCGGGCGCGGCCCGGCGTTCACGCCGACCGACGAGGGCCGGCTGCTCGGCCACGTCCACCTCGGGATGCGCCTCGTCGAGGAGCACGCGGCGGGGCTCGTCCGACTCGGAGCTTGCCGAGCTCCTCCACTGCGTCGCGGTGCACCACGACGGACGCGCGACGCGCACCGCCGAGGCAGCGGTCCTCTACCACGCCAACCAGCTCGACGCGAGCGCCGCCACCCGACCGACCGGGTGAACGAGGTCCTGCTCGCGCTCAGCGCGAGCCTGGCCTGGGGCGTCGCCGACTTCGTCGGCCCCTGGCAGGGACGCACCCTCGGCGGGCTCCGCGTCCTCTTCTGGGGTCAGATCGCCGGGCTCGCCGCCGTGTCGCCGCGGGCGTCGGGCTGGCGCTCCTCGCCGCGATCGGCTTCGGCCTCTACTTCCCGACCATGCACGCAGCCGGAGAGGGCGACCCGTTCTGGGCGGGCCTCGTGTTCCGGTTCGTCTCGACCGCGGTCATCCTGGTCGCGGTCGGCGTGAGGCGGCCGGCGCTGCGCCTGCGAGGCTGGAAGCTCGTGCTCGTGATCGCCGTCGGGCTGGCCGACATGCTCGGAAACGTCCTCTTCGCCGGCGCCGCCGGCGAAGGAGGGCTTGTCAGCCTGACCTCCGTGCTCGCCTCCCTCTACCCGGTCATCACCGTCATGCTTGCCGCCTGGGTCCTCCACGAGCGCCTGGCTCCCGTTCAGCGGGCCGGCGCCCTTCTCGCGCTGACCGGGATCCTGCTCGTCGCGGTCTGACCGCTACACGTTGAATCTGATGTTCAGCACGTCGCCGTCGCGGACGACGTACGTCTTCCCCTCGAGACGCTGGTGCCCACGGCGGGAGACCTCGGCGTGGGAGCCTGCCTCGACGAGCTCGGCCCAGTCGAAGACCTCGCACCGGATGAAGCCGCGGGCGATGTCGGAGTGGATCGCGGCCGCGGCATCGAGGGCCGTCCGGCCGCGCCGGAGGGGCCAGGCGCGCGTCTCCTTCTCCCCCGCGGTGAAGAACGTGATCAGGTCGAGCTCGTCGCGAAGGTGCCGTGCGACCTCGTCGAGCGCAGAAGGCCCGCCGTCCCGGAACGCGACGGCGTCCGCCTCGGTCAGCTCGGCGAGCTCCGCCTCGAGGGCGAGGTCGATCCCGCCGGGACCGTTCTCGACGGCGATCAGCGGTTTCGTCGTCAGAGGCTCGAGACCCTCCGGCAGCTCGCCGGGTATGTCCGCGAGCGACGAGCCCGCGTCGACGGCGGCGAGGATCTCCTGCAGCCGCCCGACCTCGGCGCGCAGCTTCGGGTCGCCCGACTTCGCCTGCTTCTCGACACGCTCGAGCCTCCCTGCGACGTGGTCCCGGTCGGCGACGAGCAGCTCGAGCCGGAGCTCCTCGAGGTCTCGGGCCGGGTCCGCCCCGGGCGAGAAGCCGTCGAGCACGACGAGCAGGGCATCGACCTGACGGAGGTTGCCGAGCAGCGCCGGCCCGGTGCCCGGCACGTCCTGGACCCGGATCGCGACTGCCGTCACCTTCCGCGCCGACACGACCTCGGCGAGCGCATCGAGGCGCGGGTCGGCGACCGCGGCCATCCCGACGTTCGTCTTGCCGTACTCGCCGCCGTCGGTGCGAGTCAGCGCCCGGAAGAGCGTCGTCTTGCCGGCTCCCGGCAGGCCGACGATCCCGGCTTCGAGCGCCACGGGCTAAGCCGTTCTGGAGTTACGCGCCGAAGCCGACGCGACTCTCGCGGGCATGGCGCTTGACGAACGCGACCATCTTCAGGACCGCGGTATAGCGGCCGTCCTCGGCGTCGAACGTCAACGCGTCGGGATCGCCCTCGGCGAGCGCCGTCTCGAGGTCGTCGGCGGTCGCCGGGGTGACGCTGACCGTCAGCGACTGGCCGCTGCGGAACGCGATCTCGAGCCGGATCCGCTCGGCCTCAGGCACGTCCCACCAGCTCCGCGAGGACGCCGCCGGTGGCGTGCGGGTGGATGAATGCCACGTCCCTGCCCTCGAGCCCGGGGCGCGGATGGTCGTCGATCAGCTCGGCGCCCCCGGCTGCGAGCCGTTCGAGCTCGGCCGCCACGTCGTCGACCTCGAACGCGAGGTGATGCATGCCCGGGCCGCGTCGTTCGAGGAACCTCCCGACGGGTGTATCGGCTGCGAGCGAGGCGAGAAGCTCGACCCGGTCGCCGCCGACTCGCAGGACCGCCGTCTCGACGCCCTGGCTCGCGACCGTCTCCCGTACTTCCACCTCGGCCCCGAACAGAAGGCCCCACGTCGCGACGGCTTCGTCGAGATCGGCAACGGCAACGCCGACGTGGTGGATTCCGGACAGCTGCACGCGACCGATGCTACCGTCGCGGCATGCGTCGGGTGCTGGCGTGCTGGCTTGCCCTCGTAGCCCTGGTCCTTGCCGGCTGCGGCGGGAGCAGCGGGGCGAAATCGAACGGGATCGCCGACATGACCCCGACGCAGATCGTCACCGAGATGAAGAAGGCGATCGCGGGCGCGCAGAGCGTCCACATCTCGGGCACGGGCACCTCGAGCGGGACCCAGCTCTCCCTCGACCTCCGGCTCGCGCGGGACAAGGGCGGAGCGGGCCATGTCGAGCTCGGGGGCTACGGGTTCGACATCGTCCGGATCGGCCAGAAGCTCTACTTCAAGGCCGACGCCAAGGCGCTCACGCACTACGCCGGGAGCGCGGTGGCGCAGCTGCTCGCCGGACGTTGGTTCGAGGTCTCGACTTCCTCGGGCGGCTTCGGCTCCTTCACGCCGCTCACCGACCTCCAGAAGCTGATGAACCAGATCCTCACCGCGTCCGGGCGCATCGTGAAGGGCGACGAGACGACGATCGGCGACCAGCCGGCGCTCGCCCTCACCGACTCGAAGAACGGGGGCACCCTCTACGTGTCAACGACCGGCCCCGCCTACCCGCTCGAGCTGAAGCCGGGAGGGAGCAAGACCGGGTCGATCACGTTCACCGACTGGGACCAGCCCGTGACGCTCACGGCGCCCAAGGGCGCGCTCGACTACGCGAAGCTGACCGGCGGCTGAGCCGCGACGACCTGGGGCACGCCGACGGCCTCGGCGGCCCGCGACTCCGGGTGAACGTCGCCGAAGAGCTGGAGCAGCTCCTCTCGGCCGAGCGTCTCCTTCTCGAGGAGCGCCGCGGCGACGCGGTCGAGCAGCGCCCGGTGCTTCGCGATCAGCCGTAGCGACTCGGCATAGGCGACCTCGGTCAGGCGGGTCTGCTCGTGGTCCCGCATGCGCTTGGACTCCTCCGAGAGCGCGTAGTTGTCGGCGCGCATCGTCCGGGCCTGGGCGTTGTCGCTCATCCCGTACTCGAAGACCATCGCCCGGGCGAGCTCGGTCACCTTCTCGAGGTCGTTCGCGGCGCCGTTCGTGACACGTCCGAAGACAACCTGTTCGGCGGCCCGCCCGGCAAGGGTGACGACCATCCAGTCGACGAGCTCCTCCTTGGTGTGGAGGTAGCGCTCCTCCTCGGGCAGGTTCAGGGTGTAGCCGAGGGCGGTGCCGCGGGCGATGATCGTTGCCTTCTGGACCGGCGAGACGCTGCTCATGAGATGCGCCATGAGTGCGTGCCCGCCCTCGTGATAGGCGAGGATCCGTTTCTCCTTCGGGGTGATCACGCGGCGCTGCTGGAGGCCGGCGATGACGCGGTCCATCGCGTGCTCGAAGTCGGTCTGGACGATCTCCTGGCGACCGCTGCGGCCGGCGGAGATCGCCGCCTCGTTGCAGATGTTCGCGAGATCGGCGCCGGTGAGGCCGGCGGTATGGCGGGCGACCATCTCGAGATCGATCCCGGCCGCGAGGGGCTTGCTGCGCGTATGGACCGCGAGGATGTCCTTGCGGCCCTTCAGGTCGGGCGCCTGGATCAGGATCTGCCGGTCGAATCTCCCGGGCCGGAGCAGAGCCTGGTCGAGGTCCTGCAGGCGGTTGGAGGCAGCCATGACGACGACCTGGTCACGCGGGCCGAAGCCGTCGAGCTCGACGAGCAGCTGGTTGAGCGTCTGGTCCTGCTCGCGGTTGAAGGACGAGCCGGTGCGGGCCACGCCGACAGCGTCGAGCTCGTCGATGAACACGATCGAGGGCGCATTCGCGCGCGCCTCCTCGAAGAGCTTGCGGATGCGGGCCGCGCCGAGGCCGGCGAACATCTCGACGAACGCCGAGGCGCTCTGGGCGTAGAAGCGGGCGCCCGACTCGCTCGCGACGGCCTTCGCTGCGAGCGTCTTGCCGGTGCCTGGTGGGCCGTGGAAGAGGATCCCCTTGGGGACGCGCGCGCCGAGCGCTTCGAAGCGCTTGGGGTCGGAGAGGAAATCGACGACCTCCTGGAGCTCCTCCTTGGCCTCGTCGAGCCCCGCGACCTCGTCCCAGGTGACGGCGGACGACGAGCCGGGGGTGATCTCGGCCGGCTTGACGCGCGGCATCACCTTCACCGTCCGCCAGAGGAGGTAGGCGACGAAGATCATCAGCAGGAAGAACATGACCGGCAGCCAGGTGAGTGCAAGGTTCTGCACGGTCGATCCCAAGGAGGCCACGCCCATGTGCCCCTCATCGGCACACGAGGCCTTGTACTAAAGCGCCTGCTAAGAGTCTTCGAGCTCGAGGCACGCCGCGAGCGCTGCCTCGGCAACCGCGAGCTGCTCGGGGCTCGGCTCGGCGGTCGAGAGCCGGTGCTGAAGCTCGTGCCCGGGTCGGGCGAGCGCACGGGCGAGCGTCCGGTCGGGGTTGCGCGTCATCCAGCCGAAGATCTCGGTCGCGGCGGCGATGGAGCCGAACGAGGCGGCGAGGCGCGCGGCGGGCCGCAGCTCGCGCGGGGCACGCGAGGCGAGGATGTTCCCGGCGACGCCGGTGAGGACGAGCGGGCCGACGAGATGGGAACCGCAGCGCTCGTGCTCCTTCGCGGCCGTCTGCCCGTGCTCGTAGGTGCCGATCGCGACGTGCTCGGCGCCGTGGTAGGCGGCGAGAGAGCCGTTGCGCACCGACAGCACCGCCGGTGCGATCGCGAGCAGCCCGGCGATGATCTCCTGCGCGGTCTCTCCGAGCCGCGAGCGCCGGAGGAGCTGGATCGCGCCGGCCGTCGCCGCCATCGCCGCCATCGTGCTCCTGCCCTCGAACGGAAGCTCCGCCTCGGGCAGCGCCTGCTTCACCTTCGGGATCACGACGACGGACTCGAGGAGCCTTGCCGGGCCGCGCAGGAGCGGAGCGCTCACCCGTGAGCCGAGGAGCTTCTTGCGGCCCGACGCGATCCTGATCTCGCCCTCGTCGGTCCGCACCGCACACGCCCAAGCCGTGGGGCCGTGCACGAGGACGCCGTTCCTGAGCGCCATCCCTCCGAGGCGGACCTTGTCAGCCATGCGTACCAGGGTAGTCGTCGGTGAGCTCCTCGAGGAGGGCCTGGAGCCGGGAGGCCGCCTCGCCGCGAGCGAGCTCGCGCCCGTCGACGGCGGCGAGCGGCATGATCTCGCGGACCGCGGAGCTCGTGAACGCCTCGTCGGCACCGAGCAGCTGCGGAAGGGTGAACACGCCCTCCTGGACGCGGTAGCCGGCCGTGCGTGCGATCGCCGCCACCGCACCGCGCGTGACGCCGGGCAGGACGCCGGTCGAGAGCGACGGCGTGACGAGGACGTCGCCGTCGCGCCACCAGAGGTTCGACATCGTCGCCTCGAGGACGATCTCGCCCTCGCCGAGGTAGATCGCGTCGTCGGCGCCGGATGCCTCGGCCTGCGCGACCGCCGCGAGCGCCGTCGCATAGCTCGTCGCCTTCACCCCGGTCAGGAGCCCGGCGCTCGTCGTCTTGACGGTGACCGCCGCGATGCCGCGGCGGCGGAGCTCCTCGAGCCCGGGCGGGAGGGGCCCGGCAGTCGCGAGCAGCGTCCGGCCCGTGTGGAAGAGCCGGAGCGTGCCCTGGTCGGCGCCGGACGCCGCGGCGACCTCGGCCGCGAGCTCGGCCGCGCCTTCGGGGGCGGAAAGCCCGAGCGCGAGCGCGGAGCGCTCGAGCCGCTCGACGTGGCGGCGGAGCAGGACGGGCCGGCTGCGGCGCATGCGCACCGTCTCGAACGCGGCTGCGCCGCGGAGCAGCGCCTCGTCGTCGGGGAGAAACACGGGCGCTGCGGGGTCGACGAGGCCGACGCCGCCGACGCCGGCAGCGAGGAGCGCCGTCATGCTGCGACCAGGCTGCCGATCGCGGCGAGGATCGGGCGGGCCTTGACCCAGGATTCCTCGATCTCGGCCTCGGGGGCCGAGTCCCAGACGATCCCGCCTCCGACCCAGAGGTGGATGCGCGCGTCGGCCACCGCGAGCGTCCTGATGGTCAACGCCAGCTCGAAGTCGCCGTCGGGGCGCAACACCCCGAGCGCGCCCATCGAGGCACCCCGCCCGACGGGCTCGACCGAGGCGATCAGGTCGACGGCGGAGATCTTCGGAGCTCCGGTCACCGATCCCCCCGGGAACGTCGCGCCGAGGATCTCTCCGAGGGTGGTGCCGGGCCTGAGGCGGCCCTCGACGGTGGAGACGAGGTGCGTGACGCCGGCGAGCTCGTGCTGGGCCATCAGCTCCGGCCACCGCACCGACCCGGCCTCGCACACGCGGGCGAGGTCGTTGCGCTCGAGGTCGACGATCATCATGTGCTCCGCGCGGTCCTTCGCGCCCTCGACGGCGACGCCCGCGGGGCGCGTCCCCTTGATCGGCCTCGTCACGAGCCGGTCGCCCCGGCGGGCAAGGAAGAGCTCGGGCGACGCCGACACGACCGTCCAGCCGCTGCCCGCCAGCGGCTCCGGGCGTAGCGGGCGGAGGTGGCGGAGCGCCAGGGCGACGGCGAACGGGTCGCCGGCGAACGGGGCCGAGAGATGCTGGACGACGTTGGCCTGGTAGACGTCGCCGCGGGCGATCGCCGCGCGCACGGCCTCGATCGCGTGAGCATGGGCGTCATCGTCCCAGCTTCGCTCCCAATCTCCGAGCTCGAAGCCGACGGTAGAGACGCGCCCCCGGGGCTTCGCCGGCCGGACACTGCACGCGAGAAGAGGCAGTGGGCACGGCTCGGGCGGCGGAGATGTCTCCTCACGGCGGATCGCGGCGGAGAGCCCGTACCCGAGGTAGAGATCGGCGACGAGCCCTTCGCGGCCCCAGAACCCCTGTAGATAGTCCTCGAGAACGTCGAACGCGCCCATCGGCTCGAAGATCTCCAGCACGAGGACGAGCCTAGCGTCGGGTCAGGCGCGCTGGAAGCGGAGCAAGCAAGTCGAACCGTGTTTCGCCGGTTGCCGTGCGCAGGGAAGGGGGGCTCGTGGGGGGAAACCACAGGTTTCCCCCTGCGATCAACGACGGATGCCGAGAGTCAGCAGGTAGCGGCGCGGCGCCCGGATGCGGTCGCCGTCGCGGTAGGTCTCGTACAGCTCCACGAACGCCTGGTGGAACGCCTCGCCGCGATCGGCGTCTAGCTTGCCGAGGAGCGCGGCCACCGGAGGCGAGGAGGTCGAGAAGACCTCCCAGAGCTCCTCGCCGGAGCCCGCGTCCATCCAGAGCGTCCCGTCGACGAACTCGAGCTCGAAGTCCTCGCCGAGCATGTCCTCGACATGATCCTCGCGACCCCACTCCGTCGACTCGCGCCCTTCGAGCGGCTCCTCGGTGAAGCGGCGGTAGAGCTCACCGAGCTTCGGGTTCGGCTTCCAGGCGGTGAACCCGAGCCGCGCTCCGGGCCTCGCGACCCGTGCGAGCTCGCCGGCGACGTTCGCGTGGTCGGCCGAGAAGATGAACCCGAATGCCGAGGCGATGGCGTCGAACTCGTCGTCCTCGTAGGGCAAGTACTCGACGTCGCCCTGGTCGATCCGCACCGAGAGCCCCTCGGCCTCGGCGTCCTCGCGGGCCTTGTCGACGAGCGGCGCCGCGCTGTCGAGCGCGACTGCGTCGGCTCCCCTCCGGGCCGCCCGCAGTGCGATCGCCGCGGTGCCGGAGCCGAGGTCGAGCAGCCGCTCGCCGGGCTGCGGTGCCAGCCGGTCGGCGAGCTCGTCGTGCACGGGCTCCAGCACAGACGTCAGCCGCTCGTACATGCCTTCGTTCCAGAGATCCATCACCACGCCGCCCCGGGAGCATACTGACGCCTGTGGCCGATCTCTTCGACGACGCGGCCGGACGGCACCTCGAGACGGTCGCGCCGCTCGCCCAGCGACTCCGGCCCTCGGAGCTCGACGCGTTCGTGGGCCAGGAGCACGTGGTCGGGCCCGGGCGGGCGCTCCGCCTCGCGATCGAGGCCGACCGGGTTCCGTCCTTCGTCCTCTACGGCCCTCCCGGCAGCGGGAAGACGACGCTCGCGCGGATCGTGGCCGGGGTCACGGGCGCCGAGTTCGTCGAGCTCTCCGCGGTGTCGGCAACGGTCGGGATCGTGCGCGAGGTGCTCGCCTCGGCGCGCGAGCGCCTCGGTGCCCGCGGTCGCCGGACGATCCTCTTCCTCGACGAGATCCATCGCTTCAACAAGGGCCAGCAGGACGCGCTGCTCCCGGGGGTCGAGGACGGGGTGGTGACGCTGATCGGCGCGACGACCGAGAACCCCTACTTCGAGCTCAACTCCGCTCTGCTCTCGCGGATGCAGGTCTACGAGCTCGAGGCGCTGACCCAGGCGGACCTGGCGGAGATCCTCCGGCGGGGCGCCGAGGAGCTCGGAGCCCGGCTCGACCCGGAGGTGGAGGAGCTGATCGCGGCGCGGGCGGGCGGCGATGCCCGGAGCGCGCTCGGCATTCTCGAGCTCGCCGTGCAGACCGCATCGCCCGGCGCAGTCGAGCCGGCGCACGTCGACGACGCCGCGCGCAAGCGCCCGCTCCTCTACGACCGTGGCGGCGACCGGCACCACGACACGATCTCCGCGTGGATCAAGTCGACCCGCGCCGGCGACGTGCAGGCGTCGGTCTACTACCTCGCGGTGATGCTCGAGGGCGGGGAGGATCCGCGGTTCATCGCGAGGCGGATGATCGTGCTCGCCTCCGAGGACATCGGGAACGCCGATCCCCGCGCCCTCCTCGTCGCAGTCGCAGCGGCGCAGGCAGTCGAGCACGTCGGGCTCCCGGAGGCGCGTCTGAACCTCGCTCAGGCCGCCGTCTATCTCGCCCGCGCGCCGAAGTCGAACGCCTCCTACCAGGCACTCGGCGCCGCGGTCGCGGACGTTCGCCAGCATGGGCATCTGAGCCCGCCCGACGCGGTCCGCTCGTCCGCCTATCCCGGCGCGTCGAAGCTCGGCCGCGGGAAAGGCTACGTCTACCCGCACGACGATCCCGCCGGATTCGACGTGGACTACCTTCCGGACGGGCTCAAGGGAAGCGTGTACTACACGCCGTCGGGTAGCGGCGAGGAGACGGAGGATTAGGTTCAGGACACCGTTCCCGCGCTCGCTAGAGGATGCGTGCTCCCAGCGCCGAGGCAGCGAGCTCGACGGCGAGTGAGGCGGTGCGATTCTCCTCGTCGAGGATCGGGTTGACCTCGACGAGCTCGAGGGAGTCCATCAGCTCCGACTCGGCGAGAAGCTCGAGCGCGAGGTGCGCCTCGCGGTAGGAGAGCCCGCCCGGGACGCGGGTGCCGACGCCCGGCGCGAACATCGGGTCGACGGCGTCGAGGTCGAGGCTCACGTGGAGGAACGCCGCGCCGCGCAGCGACTCGAGCGCCTCGCGCATCACCCGCTCGATCCCGTGCCGATCGATGTCGCTCATCGTGAACACCCGCACGCCGAGCTCGGCGATCAGCAGACGCTCGCCGGCGTCGATCGAGCGGGCCCCGACGATCGCGGCGCGGTCGACCGACGGCGCAGGCCACGTCTGGGCGTCGAACTCCTTGCCTGCTGCACCGAGAGCCTCGGCGAGCGGCATCCCGTGCACGTTCCCGCTCGGGGACGTCGACGGCCTGTTCATGTCGGCGTGCGCGTCGACCCAGAGAGTGCCGCCGGCGCCGTGGGCCTGCGCCATCCCGCCGAGCGTCCCCATCGCGACGGAGTGATCGCCGCCGAGCACGAGCGGCAGGTAGCCCTCGGCGACCGCCTTCTCGACGCGGCCGGCGATCTCCCCGCAGGAACGCAGGATCGCCCCGAGATAGCGCGCCTGGGGGTCGCCGATCTCGGTCGCCTCGGCCACGGGCTCCTCGACATCGCCCCAGTCGACGCACGCGCGGCCGAGCTCGGTGATCCGTTCCTGCAGCCCCGCGTACCGGATCGCCGACGGGCCCATGTCGACCCCGCGCCGCTGCTGGCCGAGATCGAGGCCGGCGCCGATCACCGCCACAGGCTTCGCGCTCACGAGCGAAGGCTAACGCGCGGCGCCGATACACTGGGCCGCGGGGCGAGGTAGCTCAGTTGGTAGAGCACACGGCTGAAAACCGTGGTGTCGCCGGTTCAAGTCCGGCTCTCGCCATTTATTCCTCAGATCGCGCGGATGCGGACCTCGTCGCCCGGGCCTGCCTCGGTCAGCGCCGCCGCGTTGCCGCCGTTGATGGCGATCGCCCAGCCGCCGTAGGAGTCCTCGTAGAGGATGAGCTCGCCCCGCGTGGCATCGGCGTAGGTCGCGCCGACGATCGCGAAGTAGGGCGTGAGCGCGAACGAGAGCTCGACGGTCTCACCCTCGGAGAGGCCGAGCGCCTGGATCTCGGCGGCCGAGACATTGAGGCCGAGGTTGCCGAAGCGGTCGACGTCGAGCACCGTCGCGCGGAGCTCGGCGCCCTTCACCTCCGCGACCGGGAGCTCGATACGGACGAGCGTCGCGGGGTCGACGTCGTCGCCGAGCTTCTCGAAGCTCGCGCCCGCCGCGAGGTGTGCCGCGACGGGTGAGAACACGTCCCGCGCGTGGAAGGTCCGCGAGACGTGCTCGAGGTGGTATCCCGGGTTCGTGAGGCTGCGCACTCCCTCGATCCCCTCGGCGGCCGCAGCGATCACGAGGAGCCCGTTGTCAGGCCCGACGAAGACGCGACCCGACGCTCGTGCTGATCGCGACCGCGCGGCGTTCGCTTCCGACGCCAGGGTCCACGACTGCGAGGTGCACCGCGGGAGGCAGGTACGGCACTGAGCGGGCGAGGACGAGCGCCCCCTGGGCGACGGCCTGCGGCGCGATCCCGTGGGTGACGTCGATGATCTCCGCGTCGCGGGCGATCCGCTTCATCACGCCCCGGCAGACGCCGACGAAGTCATCCTGGAGCCCGAAATCGGTCAGGAAGGTGATGTAGTCGAACACCCGGGGTCAGGTCTCACGATCACGGAGGGACAAATCGCCTGCGTTATCGTGAGACCTGACCCCATAGGCTTCGATCGCTGCGACGAGCCCGTCGAGGTCGTGGGTCTTTGCCTCCCCGACCACGTCGAGCCCGACGGACCCGGCGACCCTCGTCGTCTCTGGCCCGATCGAGACGGCGGGAGCCGCGCCGCCGATGAAGGAGTAGGCCCGCGCCGCCGACCCCGAGGCGAGCACGACGACGTCGCCGGCGGGCGGCTCCGGATCGAGCAGGACGGTGCTGTAGAGCGGTACGAAATCGGCCTCGAGCGCGTCGATCGGGCCGCGGCGGGAGTTCTCGGCCGCGAGATAGATCACCTTGCCCTCGTGCTCGGGGAACTCGCCGGCCAGATGCTCAGCGGTCGAGACCGACGCGACGAACGCGGGCTCGATCCCGTGGCTCCGAAGGGTCTCGGCCGTGCCCGGGCCGACGGCGGCCACCTTCGGCAGGTTGCGGGCGCGTCGCGCGACCTCGTCGGCGCCGTTCGGGCTCGTGACGACGGCCCACTCGTAGCCCGCGCATTCGATCGGATCGTCGGAGGTGTGGATGATCTCGATCAGCGGGCATTCGACGACCTCGTGCCCGAGCTCCTCGATCCGGCCGACGAGCGGCTGCGCCTGCGCCCTGGGGCGGGTCACGATGACCTTCACTGAACCTCCGTCAGCGCGGCGCGGGCCTCCGTCAGCGCGATGAGCTCGTCGGCGAGCGCGTCCGGGTCGGTTCCGCTCCGCCGCTCGATCCAGCTCCCGTCCTCAGCGGCGACGAGCGCCGAGAGCACCTCGCCGTCGTGGTGTGCCGCGACCGGCGCGAGGCAGCCCGCGCCGATGCGGGCGACGACCGCGCGCTCGGCGTCGACGCTGCCGCCGCGTCTCGGGATCGTCGGCGAGGGCGACGAGCTCCTCCTCACCGGTGCGCACCTGCAGCGCGAGTGCGCCCTGAGCGGCCTCCGGGAGCATCACCTCGGCCGGGAGCCGCAGGCCGATCCGGTCGGCGAGACCGAGGCGGTCGAGGCCGCAGGCGGCGAGAACGAGCGCGTCGAGGCCGCGCTCGGACGCCTTGCGGAGCCGCGTGTCGATGTTGCCGCGGAGCGGCTCCACCGAGAGCGTCGGCTCGAGCGCGAGCAGCTGGGCCCTTCGGCGCACCGATGCCGTCCCGATGCGCATCCCCGGCTCGATCGCGGCCGCACCGACGAGTGCGTCGCGCGGGTCGTCGCGCTCGAGGTAGGCGCCCACCACCAGACCGGCCGTATCGGTCGAGGTCATGTCCTTCGCAGAGTGTACGGCGACGTCGATCCGGCCCGCGAGCAGCGCCTCCTCGATCTCCTTCACGAAGACGCCGCGCTCGCCGATCTGGCCGAACGGGCTCGAGCGGTCGCGGTCGCCCGCCGTCGTGATCGGCACGAACGCGAGCTGTCGATCCGGCGCGCGGATCGCGGCCCCCGCGAGCTCGGCCTGGGTCAGCGCGAGCCGGGAGCCGCGCGATCCGATCCTGACGACCACCCCCGCCCCCACCCTATGTGCCCGTCAGCCGGGCTCCTCGAGCCCGAACAGGCGGCGGATGGCCGCGGCGTAGGCCTCGCCGCCTCCGTCGACCGCCGCCTCCTTCATCCGCACCGTCGGCTCGTGGAGCAGCTTGGCGACGATCTGCGCCGTGACCAGCTCGAGGCGCTCGCGCTCGCCGTCGGGGAGTGCCGGGAGCTTGTCGAGCTCGGCCGTCCGGATCGCCTCGGCGCGCGCCCGGAGCGCCGAGATGGCCGGGACGACGTCGAGCGAGGCCCGCCACTCGCGGAAGCGCTCGGTCTCCTCGACCACCAGCCGCTCGGCGAGCTCCGCCTCGGCGCGACGGCCGTCGAGAGTCTCGGCGACGACCGCCTCGAGGTCGTCGATGTCGTAGAGGAAGCAGCCGTCGAGCTCGTGCACCGCGGGGTCGATGTCGCGGGGGACCGCGATGTCGATGAAGAAGAGTGGGTGGCGGCGGCGCGAGGGAATGTCCCGCCGCTCGATCAGCAGACCCGGAGCCGCCGACGAGCTGAGGACGACGTCGACCTCGCCGAGCTTCAGCGCGACGTCGTCGAGCGAGATCGCGGCGCCGCCGAACCGCGCCGAGAGCTCCGAGGCGCTTTCCGGCGTGCGGTTCGCCACGTACGCGATCGAGGCGCCGCGCGCGGTGAGGTTCGCGGCCGCAAGCTCACCGATCCGGCCTGCGCCGACGAGCAGCACCTTGCGGCCCTCGAGGTCGCCGAACACCTGGGCCGCGAGCGCCGCGGCGGCCGCGGGCACCGAGGCGGGGCTCTCGCCGATCGCGGTCTCGCGTGCGAACGCGCTTGCCGAGAGACAGCGCCTGCCGGAACACGCGGTCGAGCAGCGGGCCCGGGGAGGCGACGTCGAAGGCGGCGCGAACCTGGCCGAGGATCTCGCTCTCGCCGGGGATCAGCGAGTCGAGGCCGGCCGAGACCCGGAAGAGATGCAGTGCCGCCGCGTCGTCGTGCATCCGGTAGGCAACCGACCGCAACGGCTCGCCGGCGATCTCCTCCAGCGAGGAGAGCGCCCGGGTGCCGTCGTCCGCCGGCGAGGTAGACCTCCGTGCGATTGCAGGTCGAGAGGCAGACCGCGTCACCGAGGGCGCGGGCGAGCATCGCCGCGCGCTCGATCGGAAGCGCAACCCGTTCGCGCAGCTCGACGGGCGCGACGTGGTGGGAGATGCCGACGAGCGACAGCGTCATCGCTCCGTCGGCCTACGGCTCAAAAGTGGCTCCCGGCGAGGACGATGCGCGCGACCAGGACGATCGCGAACCCGATCAGCGCGAGATAGGCCGTGCGTCGTCCCTTCGGCCGGAGGGCCAGAAGGCCGGCGTAGACGACCCACGCGAAGATCGTCGCCGCCATGAGCGCGTCGGCGCTCTTGCCCTCCTCGCGGAGCCTGATGAACCCGGCGACGAGCCCGATCGTCAGGAGCGGCAGCGAGATCGCGATCGTCCGCACTGTCAGCTTCTCGAGCACGACGAGGGACGGCAGCCTCGAGCGAAGGATGTCCGGCGAGTGCCTGTTGAGGCGCCGCTCCTCGATCAGGTAGAGCGTGGCGAGCGAGGCTGCGAGCGTGAAGCCGGCGAACGCGGCGAGGACGCAGCCCACGTGGATCGTCAGGAAGAGGTTCGAGTAGCCCGACTTCTCGCCGGCGGTCGTGCCGCCGCCGATCCGCGACGCGATGAAGAGCGAGACGGCGAGCGGCATGACGGTGAGCCCGACCAGCCGGTAGCGCGCCTGACAGCCCCAGATCAGGTAGGCGCCGACGGTGAACCAGACGAAGAGGTTGAGCGAGCCGGCCCACGACGCCCACGGGAAGCCGTCGAGGCGGGTCGCCTGGTAGACGAGGAGGCCGGTCTGGGCGAGCCAGCCGATGCGCACCCCCCAGATCGCGAGCCGCGTGTGCCGCGGCGAGGTGTACGCGATCGCCGCCTCGCCGTAGCCGAGGAGCGCCGGCCAGAACAGGAGCTCAGCCATCGAGAGCCTCGCGATCGCGCAGCTTCTCGACGATGTCGGCCACCTGCCGCTGGAGCCGCTGGAGCTTCGAGGCGATGATCAGGACGTACGCGAGGACGCCCACGAACACGACGAGGTAGGCGGCCGCCGTGTACTTCTCCGACGGCGTCATGCGAGCAGCTCCCGGAGCTCGCGGAGCTGGCTGTCGAGCCGCTTGCCTGCGAGCTCGATCCCGTAGAGGGTCGCAAACAGGGCGAGCATCGCCGCCCACGACACACAGAACGTGAGGAACTGCGCGTGCGTCATCTGCGGGCCGTGGCGGGTGAACACCTCGGGGTGGATGATGCTCCGCGAGATCCGGATCGCGAGGAACGAGATCGGGATCAGCACGACCCCGAAGAGCGCGTAGACCGCCGACATGTTCTCCCGCTGCCGGCCGGGCTCGACCGAGTAGCGCAGCATGAAGTACGCGGAGTAGAAGAGGAAGAGCACCAGGAAGAGCACGAGCTGGTCGTCGGACCAGACCCACCAGACACCCCAGGAGATCCGTGCCCAGATCGAGCCGGTGATCAGGGTCAACGACCCGAAGATCACCCCCTGGTGAATGGCGACGTAGCTCTCGAGGTCGGCTCCCGGCCGTTGCTTCCAGAGGTGGAGCAGCGCCTTCCAGGCGCCCCACGCGAAGCAGACGTACGAGGTCAGCGCGATCGGGACGTGGAAGTAGAAGATCTTCTGCGACAGCCCCTGGTCGCCGTCCACCGGTGCGTAGAAGAAGATCAGGGCGATCGAGGCCGCAAACAGGACCGTGGTGATCCCTGCAAGCGCCGGGAGGGAGACACGACCCGCCACGGTCGCATGGTAGACCGGGACCGATGGCAGAAGCTCAGGTCTCTGCCACGACGTACTCGAATGCGCCCCAGGAGAGCAGGACGAACACGAGATCGTAGAGCCCGAGGAAGGCGAGGTACTTCGGCTCGTCGCGGACGCTCGCAGCGATGCCGCCGGCGACGATCGGGATCGCGAGCGGCAGGAAGAGGAGCGGCAGGAGGAGCTCCCGCGCACGGCCCGCGACGGCCATCGCACCGGTCAGCGTCCCGACGGCGCAGATGCCGATATCCGCGAGGGCGATCGCGGCGAGCGTCCGGACGTCGATGCCGTGGAAGAAGAGGCCGAACGCGGGGATCGCCACGAGCTCGGCGAGGGCGAGGAACGCGAGCACCGAGATGCTCTTCGCCGCCCAGATCGCGCTCCGGTCCGACGGGGCGAGGACGAGCGCGTCGAAGACGCCCTGCTCGCGCTCCGGCACGAACGCACGCGTGAGGCCGAGCAGCGCGGTGAAGACGATCGCCGTCCAGAGGAGGCCGAGAGACACCTGGGGGCTCGACCTTCGCGGGCACGGCGAAGTGGAAGATCGTGAGCGCCGAGAGGACGAACAGGAGCATGGCGGGGACGGTCTCCTTCGCCCTGAGCTCGATCAGCAGGTCCTTGCGCAGCAACGCGCCGACGTCGGAGAAGTACGTCATGCGAACGCGAGCGTCTGAGTCGCGAGGCGCTCGACCCGGCGGGGTCGTGAGTCGCGACGACGAAGGCGCGGGTGCCGTGGAGCTCCTCGAGGGTCGCGTCGAGCAGCTTCGACCCGAGCGTCGTCGAGCGCGTTGAACGGCTCGTCGAGGATGACGAGCCCCGGGTCGTGCAGGAGCACGCGGCAGAGGCCGAGCCGCTGGCGCATCCCGCGCGAGAACGTGGAGACGCGCTCGTCGCGCACGTCCCACAGGCCGAAGCGCTCGAGCAGCATCCCGATCCGCTCGCCCCGCTCGGGGATGCGGTAGAGGCGGCCGAACATGTGGAGGTTCTCGAGCGGGGTGAGCTCGCGGTAGACGAGCGGCTCGTGGCCGAGGTAGCCGATGACCCCGCGGTCGGGAAGCTCGAGCTCGCCGCTCGTCGGCGCGTCGAGGCCCGCGAGCATCCGCAGGAACGTCGTCTTGCCGGAGCCGTTCGGGCCCGTGACGAGCAGGAACCCGCCGGCGTCGAGCGGCGACGTCGACCTTGTCGAACACGCGCTTCAGCCCGTAGCGTCGCGAGAGCTTCGCGCCGTGGATCACAGGACGTCCGCGAAGACGAAGCCGAAGAAGGCGACGCTGATCACGCCGTTCATCGTGAAGAACGCCGCGTCGAGGCGCCGCAGGTTGCCGGGCCGGATCAGCGAGTGCTCGTAGGCGAGGAGGCCGGCGACTGCGACCACGCCGGCCCAGTACCACCAGTCGACGTCGAGGCCCGAGCCCGGCGGCGACGAGGAACGCCACGGTCGCGACGTGCATCCAGCGCGCACCGAGAAACGCGCCGCGCTCCCCGAAGCGCACCGCCCACGAGTGGAGCCCCTGAGCCCTGTCGATCTCGACGTCGAAGAGCGAGTAGAAGATGTCGAACCCGGCGACCCACGTCGCGACGGCTCCGCCGAGCGCCCACGCCTGCCACGGGAGCGTCCCCGTGATCGCGACCCACGCGCCCATGGGGGCGAGCCCGTCGACCGCGCCGAGCCAGAGGTGGCAGAGCCACGTGAAGCGCTTGAGGTAGGGGTAGACGACGAACATCGCCACGGGGATCGGCCAGAGCCAGCGCACGACCGGGTTCAGCTGCCAGACCGCGATCGAGGAACACGGCGAGCGAGGCCAGCGAGAAGGCGAGGACGGCGCCGATCGTCAGCATCCCGGACGGGATCTCGCGCCCGGCCGTCCTCGGGTTGCGGGCGTCGATCCCCGCGTCGATCAGGCGGTTCAGCGCCATTGCGAGCGAGCGGGCGCCGACCATCGCGACGGTGATCCAGAGCAGGTCGTGCGCCGACGGCACCCCGTCGACGGCGAGGAACGCACCGACGTAGGCGAACGGCAGCGCGAAGATCGTGTGCTCGACCTTGATCAGCCGAGCGAAGAGCCGAGCCTTCGTCACGGCGTCTGGGTGTCGGACACAGCGCGTGTCCCGAGGCACGGCTCGAGCCCTGGATCGTGTCCGACACCGCTCTGACACCGTCCAAGACCTAGGTGTGTACGTGGTCCGTGGCCGTTGTCTGGTCCGCCAACAGCTTCAGCGCGTGTGGGAGGGCAGGTCGCAGCACCGCGTAGCCGTCGCGACAGGCGCCGGGCGAGCCGGCGAGGTTCACGACGAGGACGCTTCCGATCGTCCCGGCGGCGCCGCGGGAGAGAAGCCCGTGCGGCGTCTTCGCGATCGAGTCGGCGCGGATCGCCTGCGAGATCCCGGGCGCCTCCCGCTCGAGCACCGACAGCGTCGCCTCGGGTGTCACGTCCCGGGCCGCGAGGCCGGTGCCGCCGGTCGTGATCACCAGGGCCGAGTCCTGGGCGAGATCGACGATCGCGCGGGCGATCTCGTCGCGCTCGTCCGGCACGTCCCTCCGCACGACCTCGAACCCGTCGCCGAGCAGGAGCTCCTCGAGCGTGTCGCCGCTGCACGTCTTCGGCCTCCCCGCGCGACACGCGGTCGGAGATCGTCAGGACGGCGGCCCTCATGCGGAGCCCTTCTCCTTCGAGACGAGCGTGATCTCGCTGATCGTCATGTGCTTGTCGATCGCCTTGGCCATGTCGTACACGGTCAGGCCGGCGACGGCGACCGCGGTGAGCGCCTCCATCTCGACGCCTGTCCGCGCGGTGACCTCGGCCGACGCGACGATGTCGACCCGGCCGACGCCCACCTCGAGCTCCACGTCGACGTGGTCGAGCGGAAGCGGGTGGCAGAGCGGGATCAGCCTGCTCGTCTCCTTCGCGCCCATGATCCCCGCGAGCTTGGCCGTCGTCAGCGCATCGCCCTTCGGCAGGTCGTGCAGCCGCCGAGAGGTCTCGGGCGCCATCAGCACGGCGCCGCGGGCCACGGCCTTCCGACGCACCGCCGGCTTGTGCCCGACGTCGACCATCTGAACCGAGCCGGACGACTCGTCGACGTGCGACAGCTCGCTCATGACGGTGAGTCTAGAGGCGTCAGGGACAGAGCGTCAGCGACGGGCGCCGAGCGTGACCGGGATCACGAGCTTGCGCCCCGCGCGCATGACCGTGAACCAGGCTGCCTCGCCCGGGACCATCCGCTCCGCGACGATCCGGGCGACGTCGTTGGAGCTCCTCACCGCGATCCCGTCGATCGCGATGATCGCGTCGCCGCCGATCGTCATCCGCTGGTTCTGCCAGACGACGCTCCTGTGTCCCGGCTTCGAGCCCGGCCCTGGCCGCGGGCCCGCCCCTCGCGACGGTGTCGATGATCGCGCCGTGCGCGGAGGAGTAGCCGAAGGCCTTCGCGATCGACGGCGTCAGGTTCTCGGTCCGAAGGCCGAGGTAGGCGTAGTCGACGTGGCCGGAGCTGAGCAACTGGTCGAGCGAGCGCTTCACCGAGTCGATCGGCACGGCGAAGGCGACGCCCTCGAACCCGGACTCGAGGCTGGAGCGGATCTGGGCGTTGATCCCGATGGCCCTGCCGGCGGCGTCGAGAAGCGGGCCGCCGGAACTGCCCTGGTTGATCGGGTGCGTCCGTCTGGATCGCGTCGAAGAGGTCGTAGGAGGTCGTGAGCGACGGGACCGTCCGGCCGACGCCGGAGACGACCCCGACCGAGAGGGACGTCTCGGCGCCGAACGGCGAGCCGATGGTCGCGACCGGCTGCCCGACCGTCAGGCCCGACGACGTCCCGAGCGGGACCGGCACGAGCCGATGTGACCCCGGGGACACTCGCAGCACTCCGACGTCGTCGTAGGGATCCCAGCCGACGACCTCGGCCTTGACCCGGTCGCCGTCGCCGAACTGGACGTAGACCGCAGTCGCCGGCTGGGTGAGCAGGCCGGCACCGGTCGTCGACACGATCACGTGGGCTGCCGTGAGGATCACTCCCGAGCGGCCGACGACGAACCCCGAGCCCTCCTCGAGCGAGGCGGAGCCGGGGCTCGCCCCGAGGTACGAGAACACCGTGACGACACCCGGCGAACGACGGGCAAAGATCCGCTTCGGCGCGAAGCCTGCCGCCAGGACGGGCTTCGAGACGACGACCAGAGAGGGCACGGACGAGCGGACGAGCGGCTCGCGGACGAGGACGGTCTGGGCGCTCGGCTTGTCCCAGCCGCCGGTCTCGACGGCGAACAACACCCCTCCCGCGCCCGCTGACGCGGCCAGGGCGCACAGGACCACTACGAGAGCCGGGCGCACGCACCGGGGATGAAAGCACGTTCAGCGCCGAGATTTCATCCCCTTCGTGCAGGGACAGCCGGCTCCGGCGCCGACACGTCAGCGGCGAGCACGAGGGTGAACCGCGTCTCGCCGGAGCCCGAGACGAGCTCGATCGTCCCGCCCATCAGCCCGGCCAGCTCTCTCGCGATCGCGAGGCCGAGGCCGCTGCCGGACGCGACCCTCCCTCCGAGCCGGAAGAACCGGTCGAACACGGCGTCGCGCACATCGTCGGGGATCCCGGGCCCGTCGTCGGACAGAGACAGGGTCGCGCGGCCGGCGACGACTGCGGTCGAGATCGTCACCGTCGTGCCGGGCGGCGTATGGACGATGGCGTTCTCGGCGAGGATCCGCCCGATCTGAAGCACGCGAACCTCGTCGCCGCGCGCGAACACCGGACCTTCCCCGGAGAGCTCGAGCGCGTGCTCCGACGTAAGCGCACGGGGGCGGAGCTCGGTCGCGAGGACGTCCCCGACGACCGCGAGGTCGAACCCGTCGTCGGCGACGGAGAGCCTGCCCGCGTCGATCCGCGAGAGATCGAGAAGATCGGTCGCGAGCTTCGTGAGCCGCTGAACCTGGCCCCGCATCTCGGCGAGGAACTCCTCCCGCGTCGCCGCGTCGACATCATCGGCGTCGAGGAGCTCGAGGAAGCCGGCGAGCGAGAAGAGGGGAGTCCGCAGCTCGTGAGACGCGTTGGCGATGAACTCGCCCCTTGCCCGGTCGAGGGAGGCGAGACGCAGCCGCATCCGCTCGAACGCGCGTGCGAGCTGCCCGAGCTCGTCGGGCCCGTCGTCGGCGACCGGCTCGTCGAACTTGCCGCCCGCGATCCGCTCCGCGGCAGCCTCGAGGCGCTTGATCCGGCGGGCGAACAGCGTCGCGAGCACGTATCCGGCGGCAATCGTGAACGCGGTTGCGAGGATCGCGGCGAGAAGCACCCGCGACCTCACGACAGCGACCGAGGACAGGTCGTCGTGGAGGGGCGCCGCGACGAGCAGCACCGGGCCCCGGAGAGAGACCGCGGCCTCGGCGTAGGTCGAGCCGTCGCGGGTCACCGCCGCGCTGACGACGCCGCTCGAGCGGGCGGCGCGCCGGACGAGCGGGTCGTGCTCGATGTCCCGCGACGTCCCGCCGTTCGAGTCGGCAACCGGCTCGAGCAGCGGCAGGGCGCTGAAGACGACGACCCGCGCGCCCGACGCGGAGGGCGCCGCCTCGTCCTCGATCCAGCTGGCACTCGGGAATACCTCCCCGGAAGAGCCTCGCGGCTTGGCCGCGATCTGCTCGACGCGGTGGCGGAGGTCCTTGAGCCGGCTGTCGACGAGTGAGCTGCGGTACGAGGGCACGACGATCAGGTAGACGATCGCGAGCGAGCCGCCGACGACGACGAGCAGCGCGAGCGCGAGCCGTCCGCCGACCGTGCGGAACGGGTTCACCCGTCGCGAAAGCGGTACCCGACGCTGCGCACGGTGAGGATCAGCTCCGGGTTCCGGGAGTCTCGCTCGAGCTTCTCGCGCAGGTGGCGGACATGCACGTCGATCGTCCGCGGGTCGCGGAACTCGGCGCTGCCCCAGAGCTCCTCGAGGAGCATCCGCCGGCTGAACACGCGACCCGGCCGCGCCGCGAGCCGCGCAAGCAGCTCGAACTCGACGTAGGTGAGCTGCACCGGCCGGCCGCGGTCCTCGACACGCCGGCGCGGAAGGTCGATCACGAGCCCGCCCTGCTCGATCACCTGCCCTTCGGGATCACCCGGCTCGTGGCGGGGCGCCCGCGCGCGCCGCAGCAGCGCACGCGTCCGCGAGCGGAACTCCCGGATCGAGAACGGCTTGGTGACGTAGTCGTCGGCGCCGAGCTCGAGCCCGAGCACCTTGTCGAGCTCGTCGTCGCGGGCGGTCAGCATGATGATCGGCACCGAGCTCCGGGCGCGAAGCTGCCTGCACACCTCGAGCCCGTCGAGCTTCGGCAGCATCAGGTCGAGGACGACCAGATCGATCGGGTTCGAGCCGAAGCGCTCGAGCGCCTCTTCGCCGTCCGCTGCCTGGACCACCGCGTACCCGTCACGTTCGAGCGGGAAGCTGAGCAACTTCCGCACGGCCTCGTCGTCGTCAACGAGAAGGATGGTCGAGGAATCGCTCATATGGGGTGCTTCTGATCGCCTGCCGGGCTCTCGGATCGCCCCCGCTTCCTACTATAGCCCTCTGATGGCTGCTCCCCAGGCTCCGGATCGGCGACGGCGCCGCCGGCCCAGGCGCGGCTCGCTCGCCCGTCCGATCAACGGCCGCCTGTACCGGGCCTCGTATCTCGTGGTCCTGCTCGCCCTCGTCGTCCTCGCGTTCGGCGTGACGCGGCCCGTCCCGCTGGCGAAGCCGTCGCTGCCCGGCTCGTTCGACACTGTCGGCGGCCGTCGCGCTCGCCAACGACCTCTCGTCGCAGTATCCGGACCGCCGGCCCGGCAGCGCCGGTGCGATCGGTGCCTGGAGCTGGTTCGGCGACCAGCTGCCCCCGCAGTCCTACGGGCTCGCGACGCGCACCTCGTCCTGGTACGAGCGGATCCCGGGCCTCGGCCGTGTGCAGCTCCGCAACGTCGTCGCCGTGGCGCCGGGACAGTCGCAGGACGTGATCGTCGTGCTGGCGCACCGCGACGACATCGGGACCGGCCCGGGCGCGAACGACAACGCGAGCGGCACCGCGGCGCTCATCGAGCTCGCCCGCGCCTACGCCCAACCGCTCGACGAGGGCGCGGCGCACGTCGCCTCGCCGCGCACGATCGTGTTCCTGTCGACCGACGGCGGAGCCTACGGCGGCCTCGGCGCCGCGCACTTCGTCAAGTACTCGCCCTACCGCAACAGGATCGTCGCGGTCGTCGACCTCGACGCGCTCGCGGGCAAGGGGCCGCCGAGCATCGAGCTCGCCGGTGACTCCCCGCGGTCTCCCGGCGCCAGCCTCGTCGCGACGGCGATCGCCCGCATCGCAGAACAGACAGGGGAGGCGCCTCGCCACGTGAGCGTCCTCGGCCAGCTGGCCGACCTCGCCTTCCCGTACACGCTGTACGAGCAGGGCCCGTTCGTCGCCGCCGGCATCCCGGCGATCACGATCACGACCGGGGGCGACCGGCCCCCGCCCGCGTTCGGCGACCGCGCAGTCGCCCTGGACCCGACCCGGCTCGGACAGCTCGGCGCTGCCGCCCAGCAGCTCGTCGGGTCGCTCGACCAGAGCCTCTCGCTCGAGTCGGGACCCGGGAGCTACGTGTGGGTCGGCGGCCGGATCGTGCGCGGCTGGGCGATCGAGCTCGTCCTGGTGGCCTTGCTCGTCCCGTTCGCGGTCGCGATCGTCGACCTCTACGCCCTCTGCCGCCGCCAGGGCCTCCAGCTCCGCCCGGCCTTCGCCTCGCTGCGCACGCGGCTCCTCTTCTGGCTCTTCATCGGCCTCGTTTTCACGTGCTTTCGCCTGCTCGGCGCGTGGCCGACGGGCGTCCCCCGCCCACCCAACCCGGCCACGGCGGCCGCCGGGGACTGGCCGGCGTGGGCACTTGTCGGGCTTCTCGCGGTCGTCGCGATCGGCTGGGCGCTCTCCCGCCCGCGCCTGGTGAGGCGGCGGCCCATCACCCCCGAGGAGGAGATCGCCGGCTACGCGGTCGCGCTCGTCGCCCTGCTCGTAGTTGCGCTCGGGATCACGGCGACGAACGCGTTCGCGCTCCTGTTCGCCCTGCCTGCGCTGCATGCGTGGCTCTGGCTGCCGCAGATCCGGATCGCCCGCCCTCCGGTTCGCCTCGGCCTGTTCGTGCTCGGCCTCGCCGGGCCGGCGATTCTCGTCCTCTCGATCGGCTGGCGGTACGGGCTCGGCTTCGACACGCCCTGGTACCTCCTCGAGCTCGCCGGTATCGGCTACATCAAGCCGATCGGAATCGTGATCGTGCTGGCAGGAACCGCCGCCGCCGCCCAGCTCGCGGCCGGGGCGGCGGGACGCTACGCGCCGTATCCGGCCCGTGACGAGCGCGCACCGAGAGGACCGATCCGCGAGGGTGTCCGGCGGAGCGTGCTCGCGGCCCGGACGCGCCGCGACCTACAGGTCGAGGTAGCTGACGGCGGTGCCGGCGGCGAGCTCCCCGTCGCCCCCGGGAACGAGTACGAGCGCGTCGGCCGTCGCGGCACGAGCGATCATGTGGGACTCCTGCCCGGTGAGCGGGTCGAGCACAACCGATCCGTTCTCGACACGCGCCCGCGCCCGTAGGAGCGAGTCCCGGCTCACGAGCCTGACGGGCCGCCCGAGCCGTCCCGGCCGGAACCTCGGCCTCGGCTCGGCAAGGCCCTGGAGCGCGAGCAGCGCCGGCCGCACGAAGAGCTCGAAGCCGACGAGCGAGGAGACCGGGTTCCCGGGAAGGCCGAAGACGAGGGTACGTCCGCGGACGCCGAACGCGACAGGCTTCCCCGGCCGGACGGCGACGCGCCAGAAGACCTCCTGGACGCCGAGCTCGGCCTCTGCTGCACGGACGAGGTCATGGACCCCGACCGAGACGCCGCCGCTCGTCACGAGCACATCGGCCGCGAGACCTCGCTCGACCGCGGCGCGGGTCGCCGCCGCATCGTCGACGACCGGGGGCAGCCGGTCGACAGACGCGCCGGTGCTCGCGATCTGGGTGGCGAGGATGAGGCCGTTGGCGTCGTAGATCTCGCCCTTCGCGAGCGGCTCCCCGGCGGAGCGGAGCTCGGTCCCGGTGACGGCGAGGACGACCCTCGGCTGCCGCGCGCAGCTGACGTGCGTGACGCCGGCAGCCGCAAGCGCGCCGAGATGAACCGGGCCGAGGCGCGTCCCGGCCGCGACGACGACGTCGGCCGTGACGAGGTCGTCTCCTCGAGCGCGCACGTTCGCTCCGGGCTCGACCTTCGCGGGCACGACCACGACGCCGTCGCGCTCCTCGACGTCCTCGATCGGCACGACCGCGTCGGCGCCGTCCGGGACGACCCCGCCGGTCGCGATCGCCATCGCCTGGCCCTGCTCGAGCGCCTCGGCAACGGGGCGGCCGGCCGCGATCCGCGCGACGACCGGAAGAGTGGCCGGGGCGTCGGCGGCGCGAAGAGCGAAGCCGTCCATGGCCGAGGCGGGGAACGACGGGAGGTCGACCGCTGCCGCTGCGGGGGCTGCGAGAACGCGGCCCGCCGCCTCGTCGAGAGGGGCGTCCTCCGCCTCGAGCGGCTCCACGTGCTCGAGCACGAGCTCGAGCGGCCTCGGAGATGGTGAGGAGCGCGTCGCTCACGGGACGATCCTTGCGCCCCCTCCCGGCGACGGCGCAGGCGCGGGCGTCGAAGGCACGGTGCCACGGGTCGGGTTTTCCTCGTCCGGGACCTTCGACGGAACCGCCTTCGCGGTCGTCGTCGTGTGGTGGTGGTCGTCGTGGTGGTGGTGGTCGGTGTCGTCTGCACGGCGAGGTAGCCCCAGTAGCCCTTCTGGAAGTAGGTGTAGGTCGGGTAGGCGTTCGGCGTCTGGAACGGCCGCGCCGGCAGGCTCTTCTCGGCCTGCTCCATGTAGAGATGCCAGATCGGAACGGGGAAGGTCGCGCCGGCGACCGCCTGGCCGTGGACATCGAGCATCGGGATCTCGCCGCGCGGATAGCCCATCCAGACCACCGTCGAGAAATCGCGCGTGTATCCGTCGAACCAGGCGTCGGCATGGTCGCTCGTCGTCCCCGTCTTGCCGGCGTTCGGGTGGATGCCGTCGCCCGAGCCCGTACCCGGTGCCGTACTGCGCGTTCAGGCCGAGCACGTGCGTGACCTCGTAGGCGACGCCCTGCGAGAGCACCCGTTTCGTCACGGGCTTGCTCCACGTCTTGTCGATCTTCCCGTTCGGGAGGATGACCTTCCGGATCGCGGTCGGTCGTGCGTAGATGCCGCCGTCGGCGAACGTCGCGTAGGCGGCGGCCATGTCGAGGGGCGAGACCGAGAGCGCGCCGAGCCCGATCGACGCGACCGGCTTCTGGGTCAGGTGGACGCCGAGCCGCTTGGCCATCCTCCACACCACGTCCGGGCCGACGTCGAGGGTCAGCTGGGCGTAGACCGTGTTGTCGGAGCGAAGCGTCGCGCTCGTGACCGAGATCGTGCCGGCGTACGTGTGGTCGTAGGTGCTGACGGTCCACGGCTTTCCGGCCTTGTAGTCGTCCTCGCACCACGGGCCGGTGGTGCAGGTGAACGGCGCCGAGGTGTAGTAGGTCGCGTCGGGGTCCATCCCCTTCTCGATCGCGGCGGCGAGCACGAAGGTCTTGAACGTCGATCCGGCCTGCCTGGCCGACTGCGAGGTGAGGTTGAACTGGTTGTGCGCGTTCCCGGGGATGACCGCGGTCATCGCCCGGATGAACCCGGTTCCGGGCTGGACGGAGACGATCGCCGCGGCCGGGTCGTTCGGCTCGTCGAGCGTCTGGCGGATCGCGCCGTTCGCCGCGACCTGGAGCTTCGGCTCGATCGTGGTGTAGACGCGCAGGCCGCCCTCGCGGACGGTGTTCGCGCCGTAGACGCTCTCGAGCTCGTCGATGACGTAGCTGAAGAAGTACGGCTGCTTGATCCGCGTGTAGATCTCGCCGGGCTTCAGGTGCAGCGGACGGTGCATGGCCCAGCGGAACTGGCGGGGCGTGATCGTGTCGTCGGCCAGCATCGATCGCAGCACCTCGCCGCGGCGGACGAGCGCCGCCTTCGGGTTGTGCAGCGGGTCGTAGATCGACGGCGCCTGCGGAAGACCGGCGAGGAGCGCCGCCTGCGCGAGGTTCAGGTTGGCCGCGCGCCGCGAGAAGTACGTCTGGGCCGCAGCCTCGACGCCGTAGGCGTGGTTGCCGTAGTAGACGGTGTTCAGGTAGGTCTGGAGGATCTTGCTCTTCGACCAGCGGTCGCTGAGCTTGATCGCCAGGCACGCCTCCTTGATCTTCCGCTCGAAGGTCTGCTCGCGGCCGACGTACATGTTCCTGACGAGCTGCTGGCTGATCGTCGAGCCGCCCTCGACGACCCTCCCGGCGCCGACGTCCGTCCAGAGCGCGCGGAGGATCCCCACGTAGTCGACGCCGCCGTGCTCGTAGAAGCGCTTGTCCTCGACCGCGACGGTCGCCTTCGGCAGCCAGCCGCTCATCTGCCGGAGGTCGACCGGCTCGCGGTTGCGGTCGGCCGGGATCGAGCCGAGCAGCGAGCCGTCGGCCGCGTAGACGAACGTGTTGGCGCCGATGTTCACGGGCTTCAGGCTGTCGAGGCTGCACGAGGCCGAGAGCGCCGCTCCGGCCCCGAAGCCGACACCGCCCACGACGACCACCGAACACGACCGCGGCGGCGGCGATCACGATCCCGTGCGACGGCGGCGGCGCTGGCGCTTCAGCCGCATCCGCTTGCGGGCGAAGTGGAGCGCCATGAACCGCTCGAGCTCGCGGCTGTCGGCCATGCCGGATCTTACTCGCCGGCTGCGAAGATCCCTGCTTCGCGGAGCCTCTCGGCGATCTCGATGCGCAGGTCGCTCTGCGCCTGCTCGACCGACTGCCGGCGGTGGACGAAGCGGCGGACCGCGATCGTCGCCCGGTCGCCGATGTCCTTGACCACCACCTCGTGGGCGTCGGGCTCGAGAGTCGCCACCGCAGCCCTCAGGTCGGCGCCCGCCGGCAGGGTGACCGATCACCTCGGCCACCGGCCGCTCGTTCCTGATCGTGGCGTTCTTCAGCGTCTCGGAGACGAGCTTCTCGTTCGGGATGACGAGCCGGTCGCTGTCGGGGGTGCGCACCCACGTGTAGATGAGACCGACCTCCTCGACGACGCCGCGGGTGGACTCGAACTCGATCTCGTCGCCGAGCCGCACGGGCTGGGTGAACGCGATCAGGAGCCCGGCGATGAAGTTCCCGATCGTCCGCTGGGCGGCGAACCCGAGGATCAGGCCGATGACCGCCGACGACGCGAGGATCCCGACGGCGACGCCGCGAATCGCCGGGATGACCAGGAGCGCCGACGCGACCCCGACGAACACGATCGTGCCGAGGATCGACTGCCGCAGGATGCGGTACCGGGTCGCCGTTCCCGGTGCGAGCTCGTGCCTCGCGAGCCGCCGGTCGATGAGCTTCGCGGCCACGAACGAGAGGACGATCGCGACGAGCGCCACCGACAGTCGAACCCAAAACTCGTGTGTCATTGCTCGTGTGTCATTCGTTAGCCTCGAAGGACGTGAACGAACTGACCACGGCGCCCGCCTCCAATCTTAGGGGCACGCCCGGCAAGCTCGCGGCGTTCCTGGTGCTGGTGGGGGTCGTCTCGGCGCTCAACTACGCCGGGAACTATGCGAGCCACTCGAGCAAGGAGAGCACCGACAACGCGCTCTTCCACTACTCGACCGCGGTCGGCGCCGTGATCGTCTACGCGTTCATCCTCTTCCTCGTCCTCTGGATCACCGCCGGGAAGCCGCAGGAGGCGTTCAGGGCGTTCCGGAGCCCGCTCCTGGCACTCCGGGCACCCAGCAGCTGGCCGCGGGCGCTCGGGCTCGCGCTCCTCACACTCGTGGTGGCGGGCGTCGTGATCTCGGTCATCGACTCGTTCCTCCACGGCGGCCGCGAGCAGGGCGTCGTCCCGAAGCACTTCCTCCACGGCCACACTGCCGAGTACGTCGCCAACTGGATCGTCATCGCCGGCGTCGCCCCCTTCGTCGAGGAGACGACCTACCGTGGGCTCGGCTACGGGCTCTTCTTCGAGCGGTTCGGGCTCTGGGTGGCGATCTTCGGGACCGGGATCCTCTTCGCGACGAGCCATGGGCTGATCGAGGCGCTGCCGGAGCTTGCGATCTTCGGCTTTGCCCTGGCGTGGCTACGGTCGCGGGTCGACAGCGTGTTCCCCGGCATGCTCGTGCACTGCGCGTTCAACAGCTTTGCGCTCGCCAGCGTGTTCTGGCACTAGCAAGTTCGCTGACGCGAACTCGCTAGTCCTCGTCCTCGTCGATGTCGGCCTCCGCTTCCGCCTCGGCGAAGTCCTCGGCTGAGACGCGGTCGAGGAAGCGCTTGAACTCCTCGACGATGTCCTCCTCGCTGACGTCCTCGCCCTCGAACTCGATCGCCGACTCCTCGATCACCTCGTCGGCCGCGAAGATCGGGACCTGCGCCCGGACGGCGACTGCGATCGCGTCGGACGAGCGCGAGTCGATCTCGAGCTCGGAGCCGTTGTGCTGCACGGTGATCGACGCGTGGAACGTGTTCTCGCGGAGCTCGGTCACGGTCACGCGGACAACCTCGACCTCGAGCTCGTTGAGGATGTTCACGAGCAGGTCGTGCGTGAGAGGCCGGGGGGCGGTCGCACCCTGGAGCTTCATCAGGATCGCCGCGGCCTCGGGATGCCCGATCCAGATCGGCAGGTACCGGTTCCCGTCAGCGGTCTTCAAGAGGACGATCGGCTGCTTGCCGACGAGGTCGAACGAGACCCCGTAGATCGACATCTCGACCATCCACGTCTAGCTTACCCACCCTCTGACGCCCGACACCGGCCGCTACACTGCCCCCCGCGGGCGATTAGCTCAGTTGGTTAGAGCGCCGCTCTGATAAGGCGGAGGTCCCTGGTTCGAATCCAGGATCGCCCATTCCGTAGCCGGGACGCGTCGGGGGACGCGAGCTCAGCCACGACTCGTTTCACGTGAAATCGGCGAGCCGACCGGCCGCCGGGCGCGGCTCAGCCCGGGAGCGATTCGAGCGCCTCGGCGAGCGCCTCGAGCTCGTGCTCCGTCGTCCCACGCGATCTCGACCTTCCCGGCCGCGACCCGGACCTCGAGGCCCGTGAGACGAGCCGAGGCCGGCGCGGACGCGCGCGGCAAGGGCCGGGTCGACGGGGCTCTTCGTGCGCGGCTTGGTGCGGGCTCCCGACCAGCGCGCGGCCCGCTCGGCGGCGCGGACGGACATGTCCCTGCGCGACGATCTGCCGCGCGAGGCGCCGGCGGTCGCCCTGGTCCGGCACCGCGAGCACCGCGCGTGCATGCCCCTCGGAGAGCTCGCCGCGCTCGACCATCGCGAGCACGTCGTCGGAGAGCTCGAGCAGGCGCAGCTTGTTCGACACCGCGGGCTTGGAGCGGCCGACGCGCTCGGACACCTCGCCGAGCGACAGCTCGAAGGCGTCGATCAGGAGCGAGTAGCCGCGTGCCTCCTCGACGGGAGAGAGGTTCTCGCGGGCGACGTTCTCGATCAGGCCGATCAGCAGCGTCTCGCGGTCGTCCGCCTCGCGGATGACGGCCGGGATCGTCGGGACGCCGGCCTCGCGCGCCGCGCGCCACCGGCGCTCGCCTGCGATCAGCTCGTAGCCGCCCTCGAGGCGAGGGCGCAGGACGACGGGCTGCACGATGCCCTGGTGGCGGATCGAGTCGGCGAGACCGGCCGTGGCCTCGTGGTCGAAGCGCTTTCGGGGCTGCCGCGGATTCGCGTGGATCTGCTCGACCGGGACGTGGGCGAGCTCCAGCGTGTCGGCACCGCCGATCAGGACCTCGAAGCCGCGGCCCAGGCCGCGGCGCGGCGCTTCAGCTGCGTTCGACAAGCTCCATCGCCACCTTCCAGTATGCGTCGGCGCCGCGCGAGCGCCGGTCGTAGTGGGTGATCGGGAGGCCGTGGCTCGGCGCCTCGGCGACGCGGATCGACCGCGGGACGACGGTCTCGAAGACGAGGTTCCCGAAGTGGCGCCGCACCTCCCGCTCGACGTCGGCGGCGAGCCGCGTCCGGCCGTCGCTCATGGTGATCAGGACACCGCCGATCGCCAGGCGCGCGTTCAGGCGCGCCTTGACGAGGTTGATCGACCGCATCAGCTGGGCGAGCCCCTCGAGGGCGTAGTACTCGGCTTGCACCGGGACGATCACGCGGTCGGCCGCGACGAGCGCGTTCACGGTCAGCGGGCCGAGCGACGGCGGGCAGTCGAGCAGCACGAACTCGAAATCGCCCGCGCCGGCTCCCGCGAGCGAGGCAGCGAGGTATCCCTCGCCGTCGGTGCGGCGCGACAGCTCGACCGCCGCGCCTGCGAGCTCCGGCTTCGAGGGGATGCAGTACAGGTTCGGAAATGCGGTCGGCTTCGCGAGCTCGGCCACCGTCGCCCCGTCGAGGAGGTCGTAGCTCGAGGTGCCGTTCGCCTTCATCCCGAGACCCGACGTCGCGTTGGCCTGCGGGTCGAGATCGATGACGAGCGCGCGCTCTCCCGCCTCTGCGAGGCACGCCGCGAGATTGACGGTGGTCGTCGTCTTCCCGACGCCGCCCTTCTGGTTCGCAAACGCATAGACACGGCCTGTCACGGCGCCAGCGTAGAGGCGAACGCGGACGGCGCCGCTACGCCAACGGCCGCTTTCTGGCCACTCCGGGGCGACGCGGGAACCCGTCGGGGGTGGGGCCCGTCTTGACGAGGACGACGAGGCCCGTCCGGTGACTCGGCAGGCTCTGCGGCCAGCGTCGCCGCCACCCGGGCGACGGCGCCGAGATCGGCGCTCTCGCCGACCCACAGCACCACGGTGCCGCCGGGGCGCACGAGCGGCAGGCACCACTCGGCCGCGACGGGCGGCGGCGCAAGGGCCTTCGCCAGGGCGGCGCCGGCCCAGTCGGTCTCCTGCTCCTCGGCGCGGCCGCGCACGACACGTGCGTTCGTCGGCGCCCAGCGCTGCAGGAACTCGCACCGGCGCGCTTCGGCCTCGAGCAGGACGACCTCCCGGTCGGGAAGCTCGAGCGCGATCGGGATCCCGGGCGAGCCGTTGCCGGAGCCGACGTCGACGATCGGGCCCGCGCAGGGCGCGAGCGCGGGCACCGCCCGGAGTGCGTCGTCGACGAGCATCGCCCGGGCCCCGTCGAGATCGAGCGCCGTCAGCCCCGGCGTCTCCACGACCGCTCGGAGCCACGCGTCGAGGTGGGTCACCGATCCGAGCTCGCCTCCGCCGGGGCCTGCGGCCTCAGGCTCGACGACCACGCGGCGATTGGGCTCATCGCCCTCGCTCGTCGTCGTCACGTGCGGGTTGTCCTGCAGGGTCGTGTGGACGATCTTGCGCTCGGCGGCGCTCATGGGCTCGAGCTCGACCCGCAAGCCCGTCCGGACCGCGTCCTCTGCGCTCCGCGTCGCGAGGGACTCGAGGGTCCGGCGGCGGCGGTCGCGGTAGCCGGCCGCATCGACGACAACGTCCAGGCGCTCCTCGCCCGAGCCCCCCACGATGGCCGACGGCAAGAACCTGCACGGCGTCGATCGTCTGGCCGTGACGGCCGATCAGCAGTCCGAGATCGTCGCCGGCGCAGGTCGCCTGGAGCGCAGCCTCGGTCTCCTCGATCTCGATCCGGCAGCGAACGCCGATCGCGGCGGTGACGTGCTCGAGAACCTCGCGCAGCTTGGCCGCAGCATCGCTCTCGTCGCGCGGGCGCGGCCGCGGCGCCGGGCTCGCCCTCGCCGGTCGTCGCGACGACCCGTGCAGGTGTGTAGCCGACGCCGAGGAGGCCGCGCTCGCCCTCGGAGAGCACCTGGAAGCGGACAGCGGCCTTGTCGAGCGAGGGAACGAGGAGCTCGAGCTCGCGAAGGGCGCGCCACTTGGCCTCGCCGACGGTCTCTCCCGTCGCCTCGACCGTGCGATCGCTCACCTGCGGCCGTGGCCGCGGTTTCGCTTCACACGGCGCGGCTGGGTGGAGGGCTGCCGGGGCTTCGGCGTGGTGACGGCCTTCGGCACGGTCTTCGGGGCGGCTTCCGGCTCGGGCTCTGCGACGCGCATCCCGTTCCCGCCGTCCTCCTCCTCGACCACGGCGGGCGAAGGTGTCCGCGACGAGCGCTTCGGGGCCGTGGCGGCGGCCGCGGTCTTCGGGACGAGACGCCGCGTGACGAGCCCCTGCCCGACCGTCCAGAGGTTCGTGGTCACCCAGTAGATGACGAGGCCGATCGGGAAGTGCGCGATGACCGTGATGAAGATGAGCGGAAGCACCATCATCAGCCGCCGCTGCATCTTGTCCATCGCCTGCGACATGAAGTACGTCGAGAACACCTGGCTCGCGGCGTAGGTCGCGAGCAACACGTAGCCGCCCCAGCACGAGTTGGCCTTGTCGGTGATGTTCGGGATGAAGTGGAGCCAGGAGAGGTCGGAGCCCGGCGGGACGTGCTTCGAGAAGTTCTTCAGCACGAGGTACAGCGAGATGAAGACCGGCGCCTGCGCCAGCAGCGGCAGGCAGGAGGCGGCCGGATTGATCTTGTTCTCCTTGTAGAACTTCATCATCTCTTCGTTCATCCGCTGGCGGTCGCCCTTGTACTTCCGCTGGATCTCCTTCATCTCCGGCGCATGTCGCTGCAGCGACTGCATCGAGTGGACCTGGCGGACCGTGAGCGGGACGAGCAGGACCCGGACGACGAGCGTCGTCCCGACGATCGCCCAGGCCCACGGGACCCCGACGTCGTAGTGGAACCGCTCGAGCAGCCACCGGACCGCGTCCTCGAGCGGCTGCAGGATGCTGAAGACCATCACGGGTAATCGACCCCGCCGTGCGACCAGGGGTTGCAGCGGGCAAGGCGCCAGGCGGCGAGAACGGCGCCCTTGAAGAGGCCGTGCTTGCGAAGCGCCTGGATCGCGTACTCCGAGCAGCTCGGGTGGTACTTGCACGTCCCGGCCGGGACGAGGAGCCCGAAGGTCCAGCGGTAGAGCCAGACGAGGCCGACCCCGAGCGACGCCGGAGCCGTTCTGGCCCGGGCCGTCGTCATGCCACCTTCCCGAGCACCTCGTCGACACGCTCGACGAGCCAGTCGTGCCCTCGAGCCTCGGCCGACTCCGGCAGGCCGGGCCGCACGACGAGGACATAGTCGTTGCGCGGCGGAGAGCGACCCCTCGTCGAGGCGGGCGCGCCAGATCTCGCGCAGCTGCCGCTTGATCCGGTTGCGGGTCACGCTCGACCCGGCAGCCCTGGGCACGGCGAGGCCGAGCCTCGGCTCACCGGGCTCGTCGTCGCGCTCGAACCAGTGCAGCGTGAGGAACCGGGTCGAGACGGACCGGCCGCGGCGGTACACGGTGTCGAAGTCACGGGAGCGGGAGAGACGGTTCTTGCGCTGCACGCGCGCTACGCAGAGAGGCTCTTACGGCCCTTCGCGCGGCGGCGCTTGAGAATGGCACGCCCGGCCCGCGTGGACATCCTGGCCCGGAAGCCGTGCTTGCGCTTGCGCCGGCGGACGTTTGGCTGATAGGTGCGCTTCATCGCTCGAAGACAGGCTCCCGGGACGACCGCGGTGCCTAGCCGAGGGCCAGTATACGCGGCCTGACACCTCCGGCGGTTGTCCACAGGCGTCGCGGTGCGGAAAGTCGTGGAAAGTGCGGCCGAAGCAGGAGGCCCCCGACGGGTTTCCACACCTGTGGAGAGAGGTGTGGAGAGAAGTTCTTCCCTGCAAATGAGGCACTTCTGGGCGTCGCGACAGTCGAGAAATCCTCATTGAGCGGGGCGTGAACCAGTGCTATTCTCGCCGCCGCCCGGCCCCCTACCGAGGAGTCAACTGACGACGTGGAGCACCGAGAAGAGCTGACTGCGGAAACCCTCTGGAGCGATCTGGCGGCCCGGCTGCGGGGCACCCTCAACGAGAAGACGTTCCGGAACTGGTTCGGCGAGGTGAGCGCGGTCTCCCTCGACGCGGAACGATTCGTGCTCGCCGTGCCGACCGACCTCACGCGCGAGCAGATCGAGCGACGCTTCGCCCATCTCATGAGCGCCGGCGTCACGGATGCAGTCGGGAGCGAGCGCCTGCTGGAGCTCGTCGTCCGCCCGGCGGCGCTCTCGCCGCCCGTGTCGACGGCCGCGATCCCGTCCGGTCATGCCGAGGCCCGACGGGCTGGCGATCAACCCGAAGTACACGTTCGACTCGTTCGTGATCGGCTCGTCGAACCGATTCGCCCACGCGGCGGCGCTCGCGATCGCCGAGGCGCCGGCGCAGGCCTACAACCCGCTCTTCATCTACGGCCACACCGGGCTCGGCAAGACCCATCTGCTGCACGCGATCGCGAACTACATCGGGCTGCACTCCTCGAGTCTCGGGGTTCGCTACGTCACCTCGGAGACGTTCATGAACGACTTCATCAACTCGCTCCGCGACAAGCGCATCGAGGGCTTCAAGCAGCGCTACCGCGCCTACGACGTGCTCCTGATCGACGACGTCCAGTTCTTCGAGCACAAGGAGCGGATCCAGGAGGAGTTCTTCCACACCTTCAACTCGCTCCACGAGGCGGGCCGGCAGATCGTGATGAGCTCGGATCGCCCCCCGCGCGACATCGAGACGCTCGAGGACCGCCTCCGGTCGCGGTTCGAGTGGGGCCTCATCACCGACATCCAGCCGCCCGACCTCGAGACGCGCATCGCGATCCTGCGGCGCAAGGTGAAGTACGACGGGATCGACGTCGCCGATCCCGAGGTGCTCACGCACATCGCGAGCCGCGTCACCACGAACATCCGCGAGCTCGAGGGCGCGCTCACCCGGGTCGTGGCCTTCGCCTCGCTCACCGGCCGCCGGATGGACGTCGAGCTCGCCCAGGACGTCCTGCGAGACGTCTTCCCCCAGGGAGAGGCGGCCGTCGTCTCGATCGAGCGGATCCAGGAGCTCGTCTGCGACCGCTTCGGCGTCACGCTGATCGAGCTCAAGAGCGAGCGCCGCTCGCAGAGCATCGTCTATCCGCGACAGGTCGCCATGTACCTCTCACGCGAGCTGACCGACTCCTCGCTGCCGAAGATCGGCAAGCACTTCGGCGGCCGCGACCACACCACGGTCATCCACGCGACCTCGAAGATCGCCCGCCTGATCAAGGAGGACAGATCTGTGTACAACCTCGTCCAGGAGCTCACAGCCCGCGTGAAGCAGGCCCGCTGAGCATGTGCTGCCTGTTGGTCCAGGGGAAAGGCTCTCATCCGACCCCACAGCCAGAATGCCCTGCGCGAGCCAAGCGCGCGGGTTGTCCCGGTAATCCCCACCCCTATCACTACAACGGTCTTTAAATTCATGATTGACTCAGAAACAGTCACTGTGGATCTCCTGAAGGCCACCCTTCCTCGCGAGCAGTTCGCCGATCGCGTCTCTGTCGTCTCGCGCGCGCTCTCGACCCGCGCGTCCGTGCTCGTGCTCGGCGGGATCGAGCTTCGCACGTCGAACGGCAGGCTCGAGCTGGCCGCCACCGACATGGAGCTCTCGCTCCGCGCCTCGGTCGAGGCGGACGTCGCCGGCGAGGGCACGGTCGTCGTCCCGGGCCGTTTGCTCCTCGACATCGCCCGCGCGCTCCCCGAACCGGACGTCACGATCGAGCACCTGCCGGAGGAATCGGTGCTGGTGATCACGAGCGGCGGCGCGACCTACCGCATCCACACCTATGCCGCCGAGGACTTCCCGAACCTGCCGAGCCTCGACGCCGTGCCGCTGCAGCAGGTCGACGCGGACGTGCTTCTCCAGACCGATCGCCCGGGTTGGCCGCTCCGCGTCGCGCGACGAGAGCCGGCCCGTGCTCACGGGGATCTTCGTGAGCTTCGAGCCCGGCAAGCTCGTGATGGCCGCGACCGACTCCTACCGGCTCGCCGTCAAGGAGACCGCGTTCCCCGGCCCGCTGCCCGAGCTCGAGGCGATCATCCCGGCGCGAGCGCTCCAGGAGCTCGTCGCGGATCGGCGGCGGCTCGGAGACGGTCGAGCTCGCCGTGCAGGAGAACCACGTCGTGTTCGGGGCCGACGGCGTGTGGCTGACGACGCCGTCGGATCGACGGCCAGTTCCCGAACTACCGCCAGCTCCTCCCCGAGCAGTTCGAGCACGAGCTCGAGCTCCCGCGCGACGAGCTCCTCGACGTCGTCCGCCGCGTCGGCCTGCTCGCGCAGCGGAACTCGCCGCTCCGCCTCCGCTTCGCCGAGGGTGAGCTCACCGTCTCGGCGCGGACGCAGGACGTCGGCGAGGCGAGCGAGAGCTGCCCGCCGCCGTTCGCCGCCGATGCCGCTCGAGATCGGCTTCAACGCGGAGTTCCTGCGTGACGGGCTCGAGTCGATCGACTCCGACGACGGTGCGCGTGAAGCTGATCAGCCCGCTCCGGCCCGCGGTGCTGCAGGGCGAGACGTCCGGACTACACGTACCTGATCATGCCGATCCGCCTCGCGGGCTGAACCGGCTTCGCCTGGTCGTCGAAGCCGTCACGCTCAGGAACTTCCGCTCGCTACGCGTCGCTCGAGCTCGCGCTCTCGCCGGGCGTCGTGCTCGTGACCGGGGAGAACGGAGCCGGCAAGACGAACCTGCTCGAGGCGATCCACTCGGGCACGCAGGGCTTCTCGCCGCGGACGCGGAGCGACGCGCCGGATGATCCGCGTCGGCGAGTCCGGCGGCGCTCGTCGAGCTCGCGGTCTCGCGCGGCGGGGTCGGCCACGGCGTGCGGGTGAAGCTCGTCGCCGCGGCACGGGCAAGACCGCGGAGCTCGACGGCACGCGGCTGCCCGTCGGCCGAGTCGCTCCGCCGCGAGTTCCCGACGCTCGTCTTCACGCCGGACCGGCTCGCGGTCGTGAAGGGCGGGCCCGGCGGTGCGGCGCGCCTACCTCGACCGCGTCGCTGGCGCGGCTCCTCCCGCCGCAGGCGCGGGCTCCCGCAGGACTACGCGGCGGCGCTCGCCCAGCGGAACGCCGCGCTCCGGCGCGTCCAGCTCGGGCTCTCGCCGCGAGACGCCGTCGCGCCGTGGACGGAGCGCGTCGCCGCCCTCGGCGACGTCGCTGGTCGAGGCCCGCCGCGCGACCGCGGCCGCCGCTCGAGCCCGGCTTCCGCGAGCACCTGGCGAAGCTTCGGGCTTCCGGGCGGCCGCTCTCCTACGAGGGCGAGCCGCCGTCGGTCGAGGCGCTCGAGGCGCCGCCTCGACGCCGACGTCGCGCGCGGGACGACCGGCCTCGGGCCGCACCTCGACGACCTCGTCGATCTCCGCCGGCCGCGAGCTTCGCGGATTCGGCTCGCAGGGAGAGCAGCGGCTGGCCGTGCTCGCGCTCCTCCTCGCCGAGGCCGAGCTGCTCTCGCCCGCCGCCGCTCGCTGCTGCTCGACGACGTCCTCTCGGAGCTCGACGCGCGCCGCCGCGACGTCCTCGCCGCGGCGATCGCGGGGCTCGGGCAGACCGTGATCACGGCGACGCACGCGCTCGCCGCTGCCCGGCGAGCCGGCCAGGTCGTGGAGGTGAGCCTGTGGAACGGCTGTCTGACGCGGTCCGCGGCGAGCTCTGCCCGCTTCGGGCCGCAGGGCGGCCTCGCCGAGATCGTCGAGCGCTGGCCGGCCGCCGTCGGCGAGGCGATCGCGCGGAACGCGTGGCCCGCGCGGATCGCCCGCGACGGCACCGCTGCACGTCAACACGGCCGACTCGGTGTGGGCCTTCGAGCTCGCCCACCGCGGGCCGGAGATCGCCGCGCGGCTCGGCGTCGAGACGGTCCGCTTCGCCCCGGGGCCGCTGGCCGGCCGAGCGGCACCGGCACCCGTCCCGGAGCACGTTCGAGCCCACGCCCGGAGCGAGCTCCGCGAGGCGGCCGCGATCGCGGCGCCGTCGAGCGACGAAAACCTGCGCAAAACGTATCGAAAAGAGCGGTCGAGCTTGAGCCTCGCGAGCGGGCGCTCGAGACCGCCCGCTCTGATACACTGTCAGCAGCCCGCAAAACCGGTGTTTTGCAGGCCTTTTTTATTTCGGCCTTTCGCCTTAGGAGCTCATGTCACAGCCTGCACGCAGACCCGTCGTACTCCGCAAAGGACATCACCGTCCTCGAGGGCCTCGAGCCGGTCCGCCTGCGGCCCGGGCATGTACATCGGCTCGACCGGCCTCGCGCGGCCTCCACCACCTCGTCTACGAGGTCGTCGACAACGCCGTCGACGAGGCGATGGCGGGCTTCAACGACTCGATCGAGGTCACGATCCACCCCGACAACTCGATCACCGTCGTCGACCGCGGCCGCGGCATCCCGGTCGACGTCGTCGAGAGGCACGGGCCTGCCGGCGCTGACGGTCGTCCTGACGAAGCTCCACGCCGGCGGCAAGTTCGGCGGCGAGGGCTACAAGGTCTCCGGCGGCCTCCACGGCGTCGGCGTCTCGGTCGTGAACGCGCTCTCGGAATGGCTCGTCGCCACGGTCGAGCGCGACGGCAAGATCTACCGGCAGGAGTTCGCGCGCGGCGTGCCGCAGGGCGAGATGAAGCCGATCGGGATCACGCAAGGAGACCGGCACGACGATCTCGTTCCTGCCCGACTCGGAGATCTTCGAGGAGCTCGAGTTCTCGGCGCAGACGCTCGTCCAGCGCCTCCGCGAGACGGCGTTCCTGACGAAGGGGCTCCGGATCGCGCTCACCGACGAGCGCGCCGGCGGCGAGACGCGTCGAGTTCCACTACGACGGCGGGATCAAGGACTTCGTCGCGCTACATCAACGACGTCCAAGGACGCCGTCCACCGGCACATCGCCTACTTCGAGAACGAGACCGAGGCGGGCCAGGTCGAGGTCGCGATGCAGTGGAACACCTCCTACCAGGAGTCGGTCTTCTCGTTCGCCAACAACATCCACACGGTCGAGGGCGGCACCCACATGCAGGGCTTCCGCTCGGCGCTCACGCGCACGCTGAACAAGTACGCGCGCGACAAGGGCCTCCTGAAGGAGAAGGAGGAGAACCTCGAGGGCGAGGACGTGCGCGAGGGCCTCGCGGCCGTCATCTCGGTGAAGCTCCAGAACCCGCAGTTCGAGGGCCAGACGAAGGCGAAGCTCGGCAACCCGCCGATCGCCGGCCTCGTCGAGTCGACCGTCAACGCGAAGCTCGCGGAGTTCCTCGAGGAGAACCCGACCGACGCGCGCCAGATCGTCAACAAGGCGATCGCCGCGTCGCGCGCCCGCCTGGCCGCGCGCAAGGCGCGCGAGCTGACGCGGCGGAAGTCGGCGCTCGACGGCGATGTCTCTGCCGGGCAAGCTCGCCGACTGCTCGATCAACGACCCCGAGTCGGCGCGAGCTCTTCATCGTCGAGGGCGACTCGGCCGGCGGCTCCGCCAAGCAGGGCCGCGACCGCGGCTTCCAGGCGATCCTGCCGCTGCGCGGGAAGATCATCAACAGCGAGAAGAACCGCATCAACAAGGTGCTCTCGAACATCGAGATCCAGGCGATGATCACCGCGATCGGCACGGGCATCGGCGACGAGTTCGACCTCGAGAAGCTCCGCTACCACCGGGTGATCGTGATGACCGACGCCGACGTCGACGGCTCGCACATCCGCACGCTGATCCTCACGTTCCTCTACCGGCAGATGCCCGAGCTGTCGAGCAGCGGCCACGTCTACATCGCCGCGGCGCCGCTCTACAAGGTGAAGCTCGGCAACCAGGAGTTCTACTTCGAGAAGGACGCCCAGCTCGAGGACCTGCTCGCCCGCGAGCGGATCCCGCAGGTCGCCGTGCACCGACCGGGACGGCGAACGAGGTCAAGCTCACCGAGGCGCAAGTGGCAGCGGTTCACGAAGGAGCTCGCCCAGTACGACGGCTACTCGGCGCGGCTGCGCGCCGACTTCGGCATCCCGGCGGCCGAGCTGATGGTCAAGCACCGCCTCGTCGAGCACGAGATCGAGGACGCCGCCGGCGTCGCGGCGCGCGATCGCCGCGATCGAGCCGAACGGCTACGAGCTCTCGCTGCTCGAGCAGGACGACGACGGCTTCCGGATCCGGCTCGTCGAGACCGAGACGAGCACCGTCGCGGAAGATCACCGTCCCCGTCGAGCTCCTCGCCTCGCCGATCTACGGCCACGTGCGGAAGGTCTACGCGCGGCTCGGCGAGCTCGTCGGGCTGCCGCCGTTCACGGTCACGGTCGGCAAGGAGACCGAGTCGTCGCCGAGACGTTCGACGCGCTGCGCGACCGGGTGCTCGACGCCGCCAAGCAGGGGATCCAGATCTCCCGCTTCAAGGGCCTCGGCGAGATGAACGCCGAGCAGCTCTGGGAGACGACGATGGATCCGGCGCGCCGGCTGCTGATCCGCGTCGACGTCGAGGACGTCCACACCGCCGACTCGCGTCTTCTCGATGCTGATGGGCGACCAGGTCGAGCCGCGGCGCGCTGTTCATCGAGCAGAACGCCAGGAACGTGAAGTTCCTCGACGTCTAGGAGAGCGATGTCTGAGACCGAGACCGGAGCGCTCGGCGGCGGCCGCATCGAGTCGCGCGAGCTCGAGCAGGAGATGCGCTCGAGCTTCCTCGACTACGCGATGTCGGTCATCGTCGCGCGCGCGCTCCCCGACGTCCGCGACGGGCTGAAGCCGGTCCACCGGCGCGTCCTCTACTCGATGTGGGCGAACGGCAACCGGCCGGGCCGGCCGTACGTGAAGTCGCGCGAACATCGTCGGCTACGTGATGGGCAACCATCACCCGCACGGCGACTCGGCGATCTACGACACGCTCGTCCGCCTCGCGCAGCCGTTCTCGCTGCGCTACCCGCTCGTCGACGGCCAGGGCAACTTCGGCTCGATCGACGACGACCCGGCAGCCGCGATGCGCTACACCGAAGCGCGCCTCGCGAAGCTCGCCGAGGAGATGCTCTCGCGAGCTCGACTCGAACACGGTCGACTTCGGGCCCGAACTACGACGAGTCGAAGCAGGAGCCGCTCGTCCTGCCGGCGCGGTTCCCGAACCTGCTCGTCAACGGCTCCGCCGGGATCGCGGTCGGGATGGCGACGAACATGCCGCCGCACCACCTCGGCGAGACGATCGACGCCGTCGTCGCGCTGATCGACAACCCGGACGCGAACGTCGAGGACCTGATGAAGCACGTCAAGGGCCCCGACTTCCCGACCGGCGCGATCATCGTCGGCCGCTCCGGGATCCGCGACGCCTACCGCACCGGCCGCGGCCGCGTCGTCATGCGCGCGCGCGCCCACATCGAGGAGCTGCGCGGCGGCAAGAGCGCGATCATCGTCACCGAGCTTCCGTACGGCGTCAAGCAAGGGCGGCGACAACGGCGTGATCAAGAAGATCGCCGACCTCGTCCACGAGAAGGTGATCACCGAGGTCTCCGACCTCGCCGACCACAGCGACCGCACCGGCATGCGGATCCAGATCGAGCTCAAGCGCGACGCGGTCCCGCAGGTCGCGCTGAACAAGCTCTTCAAGCACACCGGCGCTGCAGACGACCTTCGGCTACAACGCGGTCGCGCTCGTCGACGGCGTCCCGCGGACGCTCTCGCTGCTCGAGCTCGTCACGCACTACCTCGACTTCCAGCGCGAGATCGTCACGCGCCGCTCGCAGTACGAGCTGCGCCAGGCCGAGCGCCGCGCCCACATCCTCCGCGGCTACCTGATCGCGCTCGACAACCTCGACGCCGTGATCGCGCTGATCCGCGCCTCGAACGACACCGAGGCGGCGCGCAGCGGCCTGATGGAGCAGTTCGAGCTCAGCGAGCTCCAGGCGTCCGCGATCCTCGAGATGCGCCTGCGCCGGCTCACCGGCCTCGCGCGCAAGGAGGTCGAGGACGAGTACGCCGACCTCCAGGAGCGGATCGGCGAGCTGCGCGACCTGCTCGGCGACGAGGCGAAGATCGACGCGCTGATCAGGGAGGAGCTGCTCGAGCTCAAGGAGATCTACGGCCGGAACGACGACCGCCGCACCGAGATCATCGCCGCCGAGGAGGAGCTCGAGCTCGAGGACATGATCGCCGAGGAGGACATGGTGATCGCGATCACGCGCTCCGGCTACATCAAGCGGCTCCCGGTCGACCGCCTACAAGGAGCAGCGCCGCGGCGGGATCGGCGTGATGGGCATGGACATGAAGGACGACGACTACATCGAGCACCTCTTCGTCGCCTCGACGCACGACTACATCCTCTTCTTCACCTCCGTCGGCAAGGTCTACCGGCTCAAGGTGCACGAGCTGCCGCTCGGCTCGCGCCAGTCGAAGGGCCGCGCGATCGTCAACCTGCTGCCGTTCCGCCAGGACGAGCAGGTGCGCGCCGTGATCCAGACGCGGAACTTCGAGGAGGCCGAGTACCTGCTCTGCGCGACGCAAGAACGGCGTCGTCAAGAAGACGAAGCTCGCCGAGTACAACACGCCGCTCAAGGCCGACGGGATCATCGCGATCAAGATGCGCGAGGGCGACGAGCTCGTCGCCGTGCGCCACTGCTCGACGGGCGACGACATCCTGCTCGTCTCGCGCAAGGGCCAGGCGATCCGCTTCTCCGAGGCCGACGCGCGGGCGATGGGCCGCGCGACCGAGGGCGTGCGCGGGATGACGCTGCGCGGCGACGACGAGGTGATCGCCGCCGAGATCGCGCGCGACGACTCCGACCTGCTCGTCGTCACCGAGAACGGCTACGGCAAGCGCACGCGCGTCTCCGAGTACCCGCGCAAGGGCCGCGGCGGCATGGGCGTCCAGACCGTCAAGCTCACCGAGGCGCGCGGCTATCTCGCCGGCGCGCGCGTCGTCCGCGACGGCTACCAGGTGATGCTGATCTCGACCGGCGGCACCGTGATCAAGATGCCGGTCGAGGACGTCAAGCGCCTCGGCCGCTCGACGCAGGGCGTGATCGTGATGCGCCTGCGCGACGAGCGAGACCGTCTCCTCGCTCGCGCCGGTGATCGACGCCGCCGACGACGGCCGAGCGCCGAGCGGCCGACGGCTCGGCCGATGCCGCGCCGCCGAGCGTCGACGATCGAGCCGAGCGAGGACGACGCTCGAGCCGAGCGACGAGCCGAGCGACGAGGACGTCGGCTCCGAGGACGACGAGCCCTCCGACCGAGTAGCGCGCGTCTCCGCTCTCGCGGCTTTCACTCGCCGGCCGGGTTGAGTCCGCGGAGCGAGGTCGCAGCGGGATGCGCGATGCGCAGACCGAGCGCGGCGACGGTCGAGCTGGAGCCGGTCGACCTGGCCGCGCACCTCGACAAGGTCGAGCTCTACCTGGGTCAGGTCTGCCGCCTCGCGGGCATCTCGAAGATGCAGCTCGACTACTGGACGAACAAGGCGCAGATCCCGACGAAGGGCAAGAAGCAGCGGATCTACGACATGCGACGCGATCGAGACCGTGATGCTGATCAAGCAGGGCAAGGACAAGGGCATGAGCCTCGGCGCGGCGATCGACGCCGCGCGGCGGTTCCGCGCGCCGCGCCGGCTCTAGGCTCGAGGCTGCCGGCTGCGCCGGTGGCGCTGCCCGCGTTCCGCTGGCCTTCGGCAGGAACGCCGAGATGATGTCGATCGGCGCCGGGAAGACGATCGTCGTCGACGGCGAGCTGCTGATCTCGATCAGCGTCTGCAGGTAGCGCAGCTGCAGCGCGATCGGGTGCGTCCTCGATCACGAGCGCCGCGTCCTTCAGCCGCTCGGAGGCCTGGAACTCGCCCTCGGCGGCGATCACCTTCGCGCGCCGCTCGCGCTCGGCCTCGGCCTGGCGGGCCATCGCCCGCTGCATCCCCTGCGGGATCTCGACGTCCTTCAGCTCGACGATCGAGACCTTGATCCCCCACGGCGCGGTCTGCTCGTCGATGATCCCCTGCAGGATCGCGTTGATCTTCTCGCGCTCCGAGAGGAGCTCGTCGAGCGAGTGCTGGCCGAGCACCGAGCGCAGCGTCGTCTGCGCGATCTGCGAGGTCGCGACCATGTAGTTCTCGATCTGCACGATCGCCGACTTCGGATCGACGATCCGGAAGTACGCGACGGCGTTCACGCGCACCGGGACGTTGTCCTTCGTGATCACCTCCTGCGGCGGGATGTTCAGCGTGATCGTCCGCAGGTCGACCTTGACCATCCGGTCGACGATCGGGATCAGGAAGAAGAGGCCCGGCCCCTTCGGCTCCGGGAGCAGCCGGCCGAGCCGGAAGACGATCGCCGCGCTCGTACTCGCGGGCGACCTTGAGCGCGCCCGACCAGGAACAGCACGAGCACGAGCAGGACGACGGCGAGCGACGATCCAGGCGACGGTCACGACGGCGATCCTACTCCGACGCGTGTGAACGCGCAGGGTGAGCCCGTCGAGCGCGTCGACCTCGACCCGCTGGCCGGTCGCGGAGCGGCTCGTCGGCGCTGCGCCTTCCAGAGCTCGCCGTGGACGTAGACGAGGCCGCCTTCGCGGACGACGCCCTCGCATCCCGACGATCTCCTCCGGCCCGACCAGCACCGGCGGCCGCCGCACCGCGATCGCCTTCGAGATCGCCCAGGCCCAGAGCGCCGCCGAGCACGACCGTGATCGTGACCACGAGCGGGATCGAGGTCGTGTAGGGCCGGACGAGTCGTGGAAGAGCGTGGCGAGGCCGAACCCGAGCGCGATCAGCCCCGAGACGGTCAGCGCGCCGTGCGACGGCGACGTGCGTGTCGAGCCACGAGGAGCAGCGACGCCGAGCAGCACGAGCCCGAGCCCGGTCCACGAGAGTCGGCAGCACCGAGAGCCCGAAGAGCGCGAGCAGCAGCGAGACCGCGCCGAGCGCGCCCGGCAGGACGACCCCGGGGTGGAAGATCTCGAACCCGATCCCGGCGATCCCGGCGAGGAAGAGCAGCGAGAGCAGGTTCGGGTCGAGGAGCGTCGAGAGGAACCGCGTGACGAAGCCCGGGCTCGTCTCGACGATCTCGGCGTTCGCGGTGTGGAGCGTCGTGCCCGGCCGGCACGGTCTTCCAGCCGTCGATCTTGTTCGAGGAGCGCCGGCAGGGTGGGCGAGATCGGTGTCGATCACGTTCATCCTCAGCGCCTCGGCGGCGGTGAGGTTCGACGCGACCCGGACGGCCTTGTCGGCCCAGGCGGCGTTCCGGCCGTGGGTCGTGGCGAGGCCGCGGAGCGAGGCGGCCGCGTCGTTGATCGACCTTCCGCCGCAGGTCGCTGCCGATGTTCGACGCCGCTCGCCGTCGATCGGAGTCGAGGAGCCGATGTTCGTGCTCGGGCGCCATCGCGAGCACGTCGGCGGCCTGCGAGATCCAGACGCCCGCCGACGCCGCGCGCGCCCCGCCGGGCGAGACGTAGACGATCACGGGCGTGCCGGCGCCGCTCACCGGGAGCTCCTTCTGGACGATCTTCCGCATCGAGTCCTCGAGCCCGCCCGGCGTGTCGAGCAGGATCACGGCCGCGGCGTAGTGGTCCCTTCGTGCGCGCGGTCGAGCTGGTGGTTCAGCCAGCCCTGCGTCACCGGGTTCACCTCCTGCGCGAAGTGGATCGCGAGCACCGCGCCGGCGTGGCGAAGAGCTCGCGCGGCGCCGAGGCCCGCGCGACGGGCACGCGAGCGACCGACCGCGTACCGAGCTCAGCGTAGCGATGGAGCGCGAGCGTGTCGTCGGCACCGTCCGAAGTGTCATGCCCAGCGCAGGACCACGCGGTGTCGACACCGCCCTGAACGCCGTACGAGCCGTGCCTGCGCGCAGCCAGGCGTCGTAGCCGCGCTCGAGCCGGTCGAGGATCTCGACGAGGAGCTCGAGGCGGTCGCGGTCGACGGCGCCGGCGTCGGGCCAGGGTGCCTCGCCGACGTTGACTCCGATCCCGAGCACGACGTGGTCTGTCGCCTCCGCGAGGATGCCTGCGACCTTGCGGCCGTCGACCAGCACGTCGTTCGGGTCCTTGATCGCCGCCTCGGGCCCGATTGCGCCGCGGACCGCCTCGGCGGCGACGAGCGTCAGCTCGGGCCAGCGCGCGACCGGCGGCGGCGGGCGCAGGACGACCGACAGCGCGAGCCCGGCGCCCGGCTCGTCGACCCAGATCCGCCCGAGCCGTCCCCGCCCCGCGGTCTGGTGCTCGGCGAGCGCCACCGTTCCGTGAGCCGCCTCCGGCCCGGGCATCGCCTGCGTCGTCGGCGCCTCCGAGGCATGCAGGTAGGGCCGCCCGAACGTTCCGCGCAGCCGGGGCAGCACGAGCTCTGGCACGAGCGCCACGGGGACTAGAGTAGGCGCGCCGTGCAACCCCGCCTCGCCGCAGGGCCGTCAAACGCGCAGTGAGCAACTCGACGCTCCTCTCGTCTACGAGCGGCTGTCCGATCCCATCCTCGTGACCAGGGCGAAGGCCGGAGACAGCGCCGCGCTCGCCGCACTCTGCGAGCGGCATGCCGCTCGGGTGGAGCGGCTCGCGCTGCATCTCCTCCGCGATCCGGAGGACGCGCGCGACGCCTCCCAGGACGCGCTCGCGAAGCTCGTCGTGCGGATCCGCCAGTTCCGCGGCGAGTCCCAGTTCTCGACCTGGCTCCACCGGCTCGTCGTGAACACGTGCAAGGACTACGCCCAGGCGCGCGCCGTCCGCCGGACGGAGCCGCTCGCTGCCGACGAGCGTCCGGCGCGCGACGGCGACCCCGTCGAGGCGCTCGACCTCGTCGGAGACGCGCCGCGAGCTCGGGCGGTGCCTCGCCGAGCTACCGCCCGCGCAGGCGACGGTGGTCGCGCTCAAGGACGCCTTCGACCTCGGCTTCGCCGAGATCTCCGACGCGACCGGTCTTCCCGTCGGCACCGCCAAGTGCTACGCCCACCGCGGCCGCGCGTCGCTGCGGGAGCGGCTCTCGGCATGATGCCGAGCGTAGGCTCGACGGAGCTCGCATGACGGAGCTCGGAAGAGCGGAGATCGAGAAGATCATCCCGCACCGCCCGCCGTTCCTCCTCGTCGACCAGGTGCTCGAGCTGGTACCGGGCGAGCGCGTCGCGGCGAGGAAGCTCGTCACCGACGAGGACTGCGCCGGGCACTTCCCCGGCAACCCGATCATGCCGGGCGTGAAGATGGTCGAGGCTCTCGCGCAGTGCGGTGCAGTGGCGGTGCTCTCCCAGCCCGAGAACGAGGGGCGGCTCGTCCTCTTCGCGGGCATCGACGACGTCAGGTTCAAGCGCATCGTGCGGCCGGGGGACACGCTCGACCTGCTGTGCGAGGTCGAGGCCGTCCGCGGCCCCGTCGGCAAGGGGAAGGTGAAGGCGACGGTCGACGGCGAGCTGGCCGTTCGCGGGACACTGACCTTCGCGGTGGCTCCGGAGTGACGACGCATGCCGCGATCGGCCGCCCGGTGACGATTGCCGGGCTCGGCACGCTATGTCCCGGAGCGGGTCCTCTCGAACGACGATCTCTCGGAGTTCGTCGAGACCTCCGACGAGTGGATCCGCGAGCGAACCGGGATCCTGGAGCGCAGGATCTCCGCCGAGAACGAGCTGACCTCGGACGTCGCGCTTTCCGCTGCGCGGAAAGCGCTGGAGGACGCGGCCGTCGAGCCGGGCGACATCGACCTCGTCGATCGTCGGCACGATCAGTCCCGACATGGGCTTCCCGGCGACCGCCGCTCTCGTGGCCGCCCAACTCGGCTGCGGCGAAGCCGCCGCCTACGACGTCTCCGCCGGCTGCACGGGCTTCATGTACGCGCTCGCCCAGGGCCACAGCGCCGTCGTCTCCGGCCTCTCGCGCCGTGCGCTCGTGATCGGCGCCGACGTTCTCTCGAAGATCCTCGACTGGACCGACCGCTCGACGCTCGTCCTGTTCGGCGACGGCGCCGGCGCAGTCGTCCTCGAGCCGCGCCGAGGAGTCGGGGTTCCTCTCGTTCGACATCGGCGCCGACGGCGCCGGCGGCCCGCAGCTCAACTATCCCGGGAGCGGGACGCGGCCGCTGCAGCCCGGCGAGAAGAGGTTCCTGCAGATGAACGGCCGCGAGGTGTTCAAGTTCGCGACCCGGGTCCTCGTCAGCTCGGGAGAGAACGCGCTCGAGGCCGCCGGGCTCACGGTGGACGACGTCGATCTCTACGTTCCCCATCAGGCGAACGTCCGGATCATCGACCACGCTGTGCGCAGATTGGGCTTGCCCGAGGACAAGGTGGTCGTTAACGTGGACAGGTACGGAAACACCTCGTCGGGGTCGATACCGCTCGCGCTCGCTGACGCCTTGCGCGACGGCAGGCTGCAGCCGGGGAGCATCGTGTTGATGACCGGAATGGGCGCGGGCCTCACGTGGGGCTCGGCAGTCATTCGCTGGACGCATCCGACGAAGGGAGAGAAGTGAGCGTAGGCTCGACGGAGCTCGAAGCGGGAGCGGGGGCAAGGGCTGTGAGCAAGCTGGCGTTCATGTTCCCCGGCCAGGGCTCGTTCGAGCTCGGCATGGGGCGCGAGATCGCGGAGGCGGAGCCCGCGCGCGATGGCGGTGTACGAGGAGGGAAGCGAGGCCTCCGGCCTCGACCTCAAGGAGCTCTGCTTCCGGGGCACCGCCGAAGAGCTCACGCGCACCGACCTGCAGCAGCCCGCGCTCGTCGCCACGAGCCTTGCGATCGACGCAGCGCTCAGGGCGCGCGGGATCGTCCCCGACTACGTCGTCGGCCACTCGGTCGGCGAGTTCTCGGCGCTCGGCTCTGCGCGCTCGATCGAGGTGCGCGACACGATCCGGCTCGTGCGCGAGCGCGGCATCGCGATGGCCGCCGCCGCGAAGGAGACCCCCGGCGCGATGGCCGCGATCCTCGGCCTCGCCGACGAGGTCGTCGAGTCGCTCTGCCACAAGATTCACAACGTGTGGCCTGCGAACTACAACTGCCCCGGCCAGCTCGTGGTCTCGGGCGAGGCCGACGCCGTCGACGAGTGCTGCGAGGAGGCCCAGCGGGAGGGTGCGCGCCGTGCGGTTCGGCTCAAGGTCTCGGGCGCATTCCACTCGCCCCTCGTCGAGCGTGCCGCGGAGCGCTTCCGGCCGGCGATCGAGCGGATCGAGTTCAAGGCTCCGTCGGCGCACTTCGTCTCGACCGTCACCGCGAAGCTCGAGGACGCGACGCGCCTACGGACGCTCCTCGTGGAGCAGCTCACCGCGCCGGTGAGGTTCACGCAGTCGGCGCGCGAGATGGTCGCGGACGGCGTCACCACGTTCGTGGAGGTCGGGCCCGGGAACGTCCTGAGCGGTTTACTGAAGAGGATCGACAGCTCCGTCAAGGCGATCTCGGTCAACGACCTGAAGTCGCTGAACGCGGCCGCGCACCAGCTTGGCTAGCGGAGCGAGCTCCGACTTCTGCTCTCTCGAGGGGAAGACGGCACTCGTCACCGGCGCCTCGCGCGGGATCGGCCGCGCGATCGCGGTCGAGCTCGCACGCGCAGGCGCCCAGGTCGTCGTCGGCTACAACTCGGGAGGCTCCGAGGCGGAGGCCGTGGCTGCAGACATCGGCGGCAGGGCCTTGCAGGCAGATGTCTCGAGTGCCGCGGACGCGGCCCGTCTGGTCGAGGAGGCCGGCGACCTCGACATCCTCGTCAACAACGCCGGCGTCACCCGCGACGGGCTGCTCGCACGCATGCCCGACGAGGACTGGCGCGAGGTGATCGAGACCAACCTGAGCTCGGTCTTCTACACCTGCCGTGCGGTGACGCGGCCGATGATGAAGAAACGCTCCGGCACGATCGTGAACCTGAGCTCGATCGTGGGCCTGCACGGCAACTTCGGCCAGACCAACTACGGCGCCGCGAAGGCCGGGATCATCGGCTTCACGAAGTCGCTCGCGCGCGAGCTCGGCTCCCGCGGAGTGCGGGCCAACGTCGTAGCGCCGGGGTACGTGAAGACGCGGCTCACGGACGTGATCCCCGAGGAGGGAAAGGCGCTGATGCTCGCGAACACGCCGCTCGGGCGCCTCGGGGATCCGGAGGACGTCGCCGGCGCGGTACGGTTTCTGTGCTCCGACGAGGCCTCGTTCGTCACCGGCCAGGTGCTACTCGTCGACGGCGGACTGGGGATGTAATGAGCGTTGTCGTATGAGCGAGAACGGAAGCAGGCGCAGGGTCGTCATCACGGGGGTCGGGATGGTCTCGTCGCTCGGGAACGATGCCGAGACGAGCTGGGAGCGGCTGCTCGCCGGCGAGTCCGGCGCGGGCCCGATCACCCAGTTCGACTCCGAGGGCTACCCCGTCCATTTCGCGTGCGAGCTGAAGGACTTCGACCCGACCGACTGGGTCGACCACAAGTCGGCGCGCCGGATGGATCGCTTCGCGCAGATGATCCTCGCCGCTGCCCGCCAGGCCGAGCAGGACTCCGGCATCGACATCGCGGCGGACGCCGAGCGCATCGGCGCCTCGGTCGCGACCGGCATCGGCGGGCTCCACTCGTTCCAGAGCTGCTACGACCTCCTGATCCACCGCGGCCCGGACCGCGTGAGCCCGTTCTCGATCCCCTCGATCATCCCGAACATGGGTGCAGGTTGGGTCTCGATCGAGCTCGGCCCGAAAGGCCCGCTGATGAGCCAGTGCACCGCCTGTGCCGCCTCGAACATGGCGATCGGCGACGCGGTCGACACGATCCGCCTCGGCCGTGCCGACGCGATGATCGCGGGCGGCAGCGAGGCGCCGGTCACGCGTGTCGGCGTCGCCGGCTTCGACGCCATGCGAGCCCTCTCCCGGCGAAACGACGATCCCCCCCGGGCATCCCGGCCCTTCGACGCGGGACGCGACGGGCTCGTGATGGGCGAGGCCGCCGGCGCGGTCGTGCTCGAGGAGCTCGGCCGTGCGCAGGCCCGCGGCGCGACGATCTACGCCGAGCTGATCGGCTACGGGATGTCGGCCGACGCGTCCCACATCACCGAGCCCGACCCCACCGGCCAGAGCCCCGCCCGCGCCATGCGCGCAGCCCTCGCCGACGCCGGGGTCGATCCGACGGAGGTGGGCTACGTCAACGCGCACGCCACCTCGACGCCGCTCGGAGACGCCGCGGAGACCAACGTGATCAAGGTCGCGCTCGGCGAGGAGCACGCACGGCGGATCCCGGTCTCCTCGACCAAGGGCGCCACCGGGCACTGCTTCGGCGCCGCCGGCGCGATCGAGGCGATCTTCACGACGCTCGCGCTCCGCGACCGGAAGGTCCCGCCGACGATCAACCTCGAGAACCCCGATCCCGCCTGCGACCTCGACTACGTCCCGAATGTCGCACGCGAGGTCCCGGGCCTGCACACCGCCGTCTCGAACTCGTTCGGGTTCGGCGGGCATAACGCGACCATCGTCCTGCGCCGCTTTGACGGTTAGTGTCGCGCGCTGTTAAGCGCGCGCATGGAAATCCTAGATTTCCGCGCGCCTGCTACAGGCGAGGCCGTTGTGAGCCAGCACGGGCGGAGCCCGCACTCGCGAAGGGCGTGTCCGGCCACATGGGTCGCTAGACCTGATGCTGCGTGAAGGTGGTGCTTCCTACTATGTTTTTGCCCGCTGATGGCTGATCGCTGGGCTACGTTCGACTGCTACGGGACGCTGATCGACTGGGACGGTGGGATCCGCGCCGAGATCGAGCGGCTCTGGCCTCCGGACGAAGACGCCGAGGTGGAGGCCAGGCTCCGCGAGTACCACACGATCGAGCCGGAGCTCCAGCGCGACGGGAAGCTCTCCTACCGCCAGGTGATGACCGAGGCCATGCGGCGGCTCGGGGCCCCCGACGGCGAGGAGGGCGGGCTCGCCGCCTCTCTTCCGTCCTGGAAGCCCTTCCGGGAGGTCACAGGGGCGCTCGAGGAGACCCGCAAGCGAGGATGGCGGCTCGCGATCCTCTCCAACTCCGACCCGGACCTCATCTCCGCATCGATCGAGCAGATCGGGGTGCCCTTCGACGAGGTGATCGTCGCGTCGGAGATCGGCTCCTACAAGCCCGCGTTCATGCACTGGCTCGAGTTCCAGGCTCGGACGCGCGCCGACCGGCGCCGGCACGTGCACGTCGCCGAGAGCAGCTTCCACGACATCGTCCCGGCCGGCAAGCTCCGGATCCCGAGCATCTGGATCAACAGGACCGGCGAGCCCGCGCTCACCGCACCGACCAGGGAGAGGGCCGACCTGGCCGACCTGGCCGACGTCCTGGACGAGATCATCCCAGCCTAGTCGTAACTCCTGACCCGCTCGGTTCGCCTTCGAGCCGACGCTCGTGCAACCGCGTCGAGGTGGGGCCGGTCTAACATCAATCCACGAATGAGTGAAACCAGGATCGACGTCAAGGTCGAGCAGGTCGAGAGCGCAGCGAAGAACGAGCAGCACCCGAACACCTGCCCGGGGTGCGGGTCGCACTACCGCGACGACGAGCTCGAGGCAGCGCTCTTTCTCTGCGCGCAGTGCGGACACCACTTCCGGATGCCGGCACGCGCCCGCATCGCCCTCCTCACCGATCCCGGGTCGTTCGCCGAGGAGGCCGCCGAGGTGCGGTCAGCCGATCCGCTCTCGTTCTTCGACCTGCGCCCCTATCGCGAGCGGCTTGCCGAGGCGGAGCTGAACACCGGCCTCACCGACGCGATGGTCGTCGGCGCCGGGACGCTGGAAGGGCACCCGTACGAGCTCGCAGTCATGGACTTCTCGTTCATGGGCGGCTCGATGGGGAGCGCCGTCGGCGAGAAGTTCGTGCGCGCCTGCGACGCTGCGATCGCCGCTTCGACCCCGCTCCTGCTCGTCACGAGCTCGGGCGGCGCCCGGATGCAGGAGGGGATCCTCTCGCTGATGCAGCTCCCCAAGGTGATCGCGTCGATCGACGAGCTCCACGAGGCCCGGCTGCCGCTCTTCTGCCTCCTCACCGACCCGACCACGGGGGGCGCCATGGCGAGCTTCGCCACGCTCGGTGACGTGGTCGTCGCCGAGCCGGGCGCCCTGCTGGCGTTCACCGGGCCCCGCGTCGTCCAGGAGATCGTGAAGGAGAAGCTCTCCGACGACTTCGGCCGCTCCGAGCAGAACCTCCGGTACGGCCAGATCGACGCCATCGTCCCGCGACCCGAGCAGCGTGCCTATCTCGCGCGGCTCCTGAGGCTCTTTGGGCGCTGAGGCCGAGCGCGGGCTGCTCGAGCGGCTCGGACGGCTCAGGAGCCTGCCGCTCCTCCATCGCACCGGCGTCTCGGGAGAGGAGGAGCGGCTCAGAAAGCAGCTCGACTCGATGTCGCGCGCCGACGCGACCGAGGACGAGATCTGGGAGTTCGTCGAGCTCGCCCGCCATCCCGACCGCCCCTACACCCTCGACTACGTCAAGAGGATCCTCGTCGACTGGGTCGAGCTGCACGGCGACCGCGGCCGGATGGACGACGGCGCCGTCGTCGCCGGGCTCGGCAAGCTCGGCGGCCGCACCATCGCGCTCGTCGGCCACCAGAAGGGCCGTGACGCCAAGGAGCGCGTGGAGCGGCAGTTCGGGATGCCGAGCCCCGAGGGCTACGCCAAGGCGGTGCGCGTCATGGAGATCGCGGAGCGGTTCGGCTTCCCGATCGTCTCGCTCGTCGACACGCCCGGAGCCTTCCCGGGGGTGGCGGCCGAGCAGCACGGCCAGGGCGGGGCGATCGCCCGCGCTCAGGCGGCGATGATGGCGCTCCGGGTGCCCACGGTCGCCTGCGTGATCGGGGAGGGCGGCTCCGGCGGCGCGCTCGCGCTGGCAGTGGCCGACAGGGTGCTGATGCAGGAGAACGCGATCTACTCGGTGATCTCTCCGGAGGGCTGCGCGATGATCCTCTGGCGTGACCGCGAGGAGAAGAAGAAGGCGGCGGCCGCGTTCAAGCCCGACGCGTTCCACTGCTACGAGCTCGGCGTGGTCGACGGGATCGTCTCCGAGCCGAAGGGCGGAGCGCAGGAGGACCCGGACGCTGCGGCTGCGAGCCTCGAGCAGGCGCTCACCCGGGCCCTCACCGAGCTCGACGGCACGCCGGCGACCGAGCTTCGCCGGGCCCGGCGCGCGAAGTTCCGCGCCATGGGCGTCTTCGCCTGAGCGATGTGCTCATGCGGGCTCCCGCTCGTTTCTCCACACGATCCACAGGGTTTTCAACCGGGTATCTACGAGATGTGAAGACGCGAGAATGGGGCGATGCCGAAGCTCGGCGCGTATAGGGGCAAGCGCGATCCCGCGAAGACGCCCGAGCCGTTCGGAGGCGGCTCCGTCTCGGCGGGGCGCCGATCTTCGTCGTCCAGAAGCACGCCGCGCGGAGCCTCCACTACGACTTCCGGCTCGAGCGTGACGGCGTGCTCGCCTCCTGGGCGGTGCCGAAGGGGATCCCCCTCGAGGCCGGCCAGAAGGCGCTCGCGGTCCACGTCGAGGACCACCCGCTCGACTACGCGAGCTTCGCGGGCGAGATCCCGGCCGGGTCCTACGGCGCCGGCACGGTCGAGATCTGGGATCACGGCACCTACGAGCTCCTCGAGGAGAAGCCCGACGGCGGCCTCACCGTGCGGCTCGCCGGCGAGCGGCTCCAGGGGCTCTGGACGCTCGTCCCGGCCCATCTCGACGGCAAGGAGCGCAACTGGCTGATCCTGCGCAAGCGCGACGAACGGAGCGAGGCGGCGGCGCAGGCAGCTCGCTACCGGCCGATGCTCGCGACCCTCGTCGACGAGCTCCCGGCGGCCGGCGAGTGGCTCTACGAGGTCAAGTTCGACGGCTATCGCGCGGTCGCGTACGTGCGCGGCGGCCGCTGCGAGCTGCGCTCGCGGACCGACAACGACCTGACGGGGCGCTTTGCCGCGGTCGCCGCCGCGATCGACCGCGCGACGCGCGGCGACGCGGTGCTCGACGGCGAGGTCTGTGCCCTGGACGATCTCGGCCGCCCGAGCTTCTCGGCGATGCAGAGAGGCACGGGCACGCTCGTCTACTACGCCTTCGACTGCCTCGAGGCGAACGGAGAGCCGCTCGTCGCCCGCCCGATCGAGGAGCGCCGGGATCGGCTCGCCGAGCTCGTACGGCCCGATGCGACCGTCCGACTCTCCGAGGCGTTCGACGACGGGGAAGCCGCTCCTCGCACGCCGTCACCGAGCAGGGGCTCGAGGGGGTCGTCGCCAAGCGCCGCGGCTCGCCCTACGCCGAGGGCCGCCGCACGCGCGACTGGCTGAAGCTCAAGGCGCACGCGCGCCAGGAGTTCGTGATCGCCGGGTACACGCGCGGCTCGGGAAGCAGGGCCTCGACGTTCGGCTCGCTCGTCCTCGCGGTGAACGAGGACGGAGAGCTGCGCTATGCCGGCAACGTCGGCACCGGGTTCGACGACCGCGAGATCCGCACGCTGCTCGAGAAGCTGCGGCCGCTCGAGCGTCCCGACTCGCCGTTCCGCTCCGTCCCGAAGATGCCGCGGGTGAAGCGGGGCGACGTGGTCTGGGTCGAGCCGCGGCTCGTGGCGGAGGTCGAGTTCAGCGAGTGGACGCACGACGGCCACGTCCGCCAGCCGTCCTACAAGGGGCTCCGCGACGACAAGCCCGCCGCCGAGGTGCGGCACGAGCGGCCGGCAGCCGGCGTCGTGCGGGACGGGAAGCGCGAGCTGCGGCTCTCGAACCTCGACAAGCTCTTCTGGCCCGACGAGGGGATCACCAAGGGCGACCTCGTCGACTACTACCGGCAAGTGGCGCCGGTGCTCGTCCCTCATCTCCGCGGCCGGCCGTTCACGATGCGCCGTTATCCCGACGGCGCGTTCGGCAAGGCGTTCTTCCAGAAGGACGCGCCCTCGCACATGCCGGACTGGATCAAGACGTTCCACGCGCCCGTCTCGACGCGCAGGCGGCACCGAAGCGCGAGGTCGACTTCCCGATCGTCGACGACGAGCTCGCGCTCCTCTGGATGGTGAACATGGGCTGCATCGACATGAACCCGTGGTACTCGCGCGCCGACCGCCCCGACCGCCCCGACTTCGTCCTCTTCGACCTCGATCCGACGCCGGAGGTGCCCTATGCGCAGACGGTCGAGGTCGCGCTTCACGTCAAGACCGTCCTCGACGGCCTCGGCCTCGTCTCGTTCCCGAAGACCTCGGGCGGCAAGGGCTTCCACATCCTCGTCCCGCTCGATCGCCGCTCGACCTACGACGACTCGCGCTCGTTCGCCGAGCTCGTCGCGGGCACGATCGCGCGCGCCTACCCGAAGCTCGCCACGACCCAGTGGTCGAAGTCGCGGCGCCGCGGGGTGCTGATCGACGCGAACCAGAACGGCATGGGCAAGACGATCGCGTCGGTCTACTCGGTGCGGCCGCACCCCGGCGCGCCCGTCTCGACGCCGCTCGCTGGGACGAGGTCGACGAGACGCTCGATCCGGCCGCGTTCACGATGGGCGTCGTGCTCGACCGGGTGGCGCGGCGCGGCGATGTGTACGCCGGAGTGCTCGACACGCGGCAGTCGCTCACGAGAGCCCTGCGCGCGCTCGGCTGAGCATGCGGCTGTACGCAGACTCACGTAGCAGCTGCTGAGCCGCTCGAGGAGAAGTCGGGCTCCGGCCTTGTCGAGCATCTCGTTGAGGTTGCCGCACTTCGGGCTCTGGACGCACGACGGGCAGCCGTCGGTGCACGGGCACGAGGCCAGCATCCGCGCGGTGTCGGCGACCCAGCCTTCGAACTGCTCGAAGCCGCGCTCGGTGATCCCGACGCCGCCGGGGTGGCCGTCGTAGACGAAGATCGTCGGCCGGCCCGTGTCGGGGTGGAGGTTCGTCGAGAGGCCGCCGATGTCCCAGCGGTCGCACATCGCCCAGAGCGGCAGCATCGCGATCAGCGCGTGCTCGGCCGCGTGGAGCGTCGAGAGCAGCTTCGGCATCGCGTCGAGGCCCTCGAGCTGCTGCGGGCTCGGGGCAGAACCAGATCGCCTCGGTCGCGAAGGTCTGGGGCGGGCAGTCGAGCGGGCACGAGCTCGATCCGCTCCTGCGAGGAGATCGTCTTGCGCTCGTAGCCGACGACCCGGTCCGTCGACCTCGACCTCGCCGAAGCACGAGGTCGAGCCCCGCCCGCCGCTCGCTGCCGGAGCGGCCCGAGCACCGTCGTCTCGGTCTCGCGCTTCGGCTGCGTGTACCAGTCGCCGCGAAACGGCTCGACGACGGCGCGCAGCGTCGTCTCGTCGAGCTCGCGGACGAGGAACGACTCGCCGCGGTGCAGGTAGACGGCGCCCTCGTGCACCGTCGAGTAGGCGCGCGAGCGCTCGACGTGGCCGAGCAGCGAGCCGGTCGAGGCGTCGACGACGGTGAACGAGTCGGGATCGGCCGAGCGGAGCGCGACCGCGGCCGCGGGCGTGGTCGTGCCCGGCCCAGACGAACCCGCGCGGCGTCCGCCGAAGCTCCGGGTCGGCCGCCGCCGCGGCGAGCGCCTCGGCGCCGAGGATCTCGGCGTCGGCGTCGTCGATCGGCGCCTCGTAGGCGGCCGCGCGAACGTGCGCCGGCGAGGACGCGCGGGTTCGCGTGGTCGAGGATGGCCGCCTCGACCCGGCGGCCGAGCAGCTTGTCCGGCTCGCGCATGAAGTACTGGTCGAGCGCGTCCTCGGTCGCGACGAGCACGGCGAGGCCGTGGCCGCGCCGGCCGGCGCGGCCCCACTGCTGGCGGAGCGAGGCGACCGTGCCCGGGAAGCCGACCGAGATCACGGCGTCGAGGAGCCCGATGTCGATCCCGAGCTCGAGCGCGTCGGTCGACGAGACGCCGAGCAGGTCGCCCTCGGCGAGCCGCCGCTCGATCTCGCGTCGCTGCTCGGCGGTGTAGCCGGCGCGGTACGGCGAGAGGCGCGAGTCGTCACCGAGCCGCTCGGCGGTGAAGCGGTGGACGAGCTCGGCCGCCTTGCGGCTCTTCGCGAACGTCAGCGTGCGCAGGCCGCGCTCGACGAAGCCCGCCTGCAGCTTCGCCGCCTCGGCGAGCGCCGATCCGCGCAGCCCGAGCTCCGCGTCGAGGAGCGGCGGGTTCCAGAGGACGACCGTGCGCTCGGCCCGCGGCGCCGCGTCGTCGCCGATCACGGTCGCGCGCCGTTCCGAGCAGCTCGAGCGCCGAGCTCGCCGGGGTTCGAGATCGTCGCCGTCGCGAGCAGGAACTGCGGCTCCGAGCCGTAGATCCGCGCCATCCGCCGCAGCCGGCGCAGGACGTTCGCGACGTGCGAGCCGAAGACGCCGCGGTAGACGTGCGCCTCGTCGACGACGACGTAGCGGAGGTTCGAGAGCACGTCGCCCCACCGCTCGTGGTTCGGAAGCAGGCCGATGTGGACCATGTCCGGGTTGGTCAGGATCGCGTTCGACCACTCTGCGGATCTGCCGGCGCTGCTCGGTCGGCGTGTCGCCGTCGTAGATCGCCGGCCGCAGCCGCGGGATCCGCAGCGCGTTCAGCGTCCGGAACTGATCCTGCGCGAGCGCCTTCGTCGGGTAGAGGTAGAGCACGCGGTTCTTCGGCGTGCGGGCGAGCGAGTCGAGCACCGGCAGGTTGAACGCGAGCGTCTTCCCCGAGGCGGTGCCGGTCGTGACCACGAGGTGCTCGCCGCGGGCGGCGGCCTCCCAGGCGGCGCGCTGGTGCAGGTAGAGGGAGTCGACGCCGATCGCGGCGCGGACGCGCGGGTCGAGCTCGGCGGGAACGGGCGCGGTGCGAGCCTCGCGGCTCGGCTCCTCGGCCCGGTGCGCGAGCTCCTCGCCCTCGAGCAGCGGGTCGGCGATGCGAGGGCGCAGAGGTCAGGCCTCCGAGGATAGCTTCGCCGACCGGGGTGCCCCGAGCGGGGCTGAGATCACACCCGTCGAACCTGATCCGGGTCATGCCGGCGAAGGGAGTGGCGTTGCGAGTTCCGCGAGCACTGACGATCGCGACCTCCGACAGCGGCGGCGGCGCCGGGATCCAGGCCGACCTGAAGGCCTTCGCCGCCGCGGGCGTCTACGGCACCTCGGTGCTCGTCGCGCTCACCGCGCAGAACACCCGTGAGGTGACGGCGATCCACGAGCTGCCGCCGGCGTTCGTCCTCGCGCAGCTCGAGGCGGTGTTCGACGACATCGGCGTCGACGCGGCGAAGACCGGGATGCTCTTCTCCGCGCTCGCTGATCGAGACGGTCGCCGGCTTCCTCGAGGAGCACCCCGTGCCGCTCGTCGTCGATCCGGTGATGGTCGCGAGCTCCGGCGCGAAGCTGCTCGAGGACGACGCCGTCGAGGTGCTCGTCGGGCGGCTCTTCCCGCTCGCGACCGTCGTGACGCCGAACCTGCCCGAGGCGGTCGCGCTCGCCGGGTTCGACGGCTCCGCGGGCCGAGCTCGCCGAGCGGCTGCACGAGCTCGGCGCGCCGGCGGTGATCGTCACCGGCGGGCACGGGCGAGCGGCAGTCGACCACCTCTTCGACGGCGAGCGCCACTCGAGATCCCCGTCGCGCGCCACGACGTCGCGGCCACCCACGGCGCGGGCTGCACGCACTCGGCGACCCTCGCCGCGCTGCTCGCCCGCGGCGAGCCGCTCGAGGAGGCCGCCCGCGGGGCGGCGCCGCTGCCTCGGCGGCCGTCGGCCAACGGGCTCGCCGAGATCGGCGCCGGCGACGGGCCGGTCGACGTCCTCGACCTCGAGGAGACGCGGCATGAGCGCCGGGAGCGTCGCTCGCGCGCCATGCGCGAGCGCAGGCCGCTCGTCCACCAGATCACGAACTACGTCGTCATGAACGAGACCGCGAACGCGACGCTCGCGCTCGGCGCGCTGCCCGTGATGGCGCACGCGCCCGAGGAGGTCGAGGAGATGGTCGGCCTCGCCGGCGCGCTCGTGCTCAACATCGGCACGCTCTCGTCCCACTGGGTCGAGGCGATGCTCGCCGCCGGGCGGGCGGCGAACGCGCGGGGCGTCCCGGTCGTCCTCGACCCGGTCGGCGCAGGGGCGACCGCGTTCCGCACCGACACGGCGAAGCGGATCCTCGACGAGGTCGACGTCGCCGTCCTGCGCGGCAACGCGGGCGAGGTCGCGACGCTCGTCGGCGTCGCGGCCGAGGTGCGCGGCGTCGAGTCGATCGGCGCCGGCGCCGACGCCGCCGAGCTCGCGCGGGAGGCCGCGCGGACGCTCGGCGTCGTCGCCTCGGTGACCGGGCCCGTCGACCACGTCTCCGACGGCGAGCGGGCGGCCGCGATCGCGAACGGCGACCCGATGCTGGCGACGATCACCGGCACCGGCTGCATGTCGAGCGCGATCACGGGCTGCTTCCTCGCCGTCGCCGGGTCGCCCTTCGACGCCGCCGTCGAGGCGCTCGTCGCCTTCGGGGTCGCCGGCGAGGACGCGGCGCGCGAGCGCGAAGGGCCCCGGCTCGTTCCACGTCAACCTCTACGACGCGCTCGCCGCGCTCGATCCGGCGACGCTCGACGCGAGGGCGCGCGTCTCGTGAGGGTGCACGCGATCGTCGAGGATCTCGAGACGGCCCGGCGGGCGATCGAGGCCGGCGCGACCGTCGTGCAGCTTCGCGTGAAGGCGCTCGACCGCCGAGGTCGTGCGCGCGGGGTCGGGGCTTCCGCGGCCTCGGCACGACGTTCGTCGTCAACGACGACGTCGAGGCGGCGCTCGAGCTCGGCGCCGACGGGGTGCATCTCGGCCAGGCGGACGGGGCGCCGAGGTCGCGCGGGATCGCGGTCTGCTCGCTCGGCCGCTCGGCGACGACCTACGACGAGGCGCTCGCGCGCCGACGCGCGACTACCTCGGCGTCGGCCCGATCTGGGCGACGCCGTCGAAGGACGACGCGGCGGCGCCGCTCGGCCTCGACGAGCTGGCGCGGATCTGCGCAGCCGTCCGGGTCCCGGTGATCGCGATCGGCGGGATCGACGCGTCGAACGCCGGCGACTGCATCCGCGCCGGTGCCGCCGGGGTCGCGGTCATCCGCGCGGCCACCGATCCGGCGCTCCGGGAGGCGGTGGATGAGGCTCTCGGAGCTCGGTGAGCTCGGCCTCCTCGCCGAGCTCGAGCGGCGCGGGCTGATCGCCGGCGTCGAGAACGACGCGGCGGAGCTCGGCGGCGGGCTCGTCGTCACCCAGGACACGCTCGTCGAGGGCGTGCACTTCCGGCTCGACTGGCTCTCGTGGCGCGAGCTCGGCTTCCGCGCCGCGGCCGTCAACCTCAGCGACCTCGCAGCCTCCGGGGCGCGACCCGGAGGCGCTCGTCGTGAGCCTCGCCCTCCCGCCGACGGTGGACTCGGACGACGTGATCGAGCTCTACGAGGGGATCGCCGAGGCCGGCGTCCGGGTCGCCGGCGGCGACACGACCGCTGCCCCGGCCGTCGTGATCGCCGTGACGGCGATCGGCCGCTCGCCGCGGGTACCCGGGCGGGCGGGTGCCCGGCCCGGCGACCTCCTCGTCGTCACGGGCCCGCTCGGCGCTGCGGGCGCGGCGTTTCGCGCCGGCGGCTACGTCCGGCCGCCGCTCCGGCTCGTCGAAGGGAAGCGCCTCGCCGCGGCGGGCGCACGCGATGCTCGACCTCTCCGACGGCCTCGCCGTCGACGCCGGGCACCTCGCGCGCCGCTCGGGCGTGCGCTGCGTGATCGATCTCGACCGCGTGCCGCTCGCCCCGGGGGCGAAGCTCGACGACCTCGGCTTCGGCGAGGACTACGAGCTGCTCGCCGCGGTCGAGGACGCCGACGGCCTCGCCGTGATCGGGCGCGTCGAGGCGGGCGAGGGCGTCGAGCTGCGAGCTGGACGGGACGCCCGTATCCGCTTCGCGGCTGGGAGCACTTCAGGCCCGAGGCGCCGTAGACGCGCGCGGGCTCGACTCAGCCGGTTCGAGTCACCGGGTTGGGGGCGGCTTCGTCGAACGACGAGCATCAGCTTGCGCAGGAGCCCGTTCAGCTGGTGCTGCTCGCGTCTTCGAGAGCGCTCCGGCGATCAGCGCCTCCTTGATCGCCTGCGTGTTCGTCGACTCGACCCAGGCCGTTCGCCCGTCGTCGGTGAGCTCGACGCGAACGCCGCGGCGGTCGTCGGGGTCGCGCCGGCGCACCACGAGCCCGTCCCGCTCGAGCCGGTCGATCCGGTTCGTCATCGCGCCGCTCGAGAGCTCGAGCTTCGCCGAGAGCTCGCCGGGGGTCGAGGTGCGGTCGGGCGAGCGGCGCAGGTTGCAGAGGAGCTGCCACTCGCCGTAGGAGAGGCCGTGCTCCTCGAGCGTCTCCTCCATCGCCTGCCGGAGGCGCTTCTCGATGCCCTGGATCCGCTCGACGATCCCCTCGACGTCGAGGTCGAGGTCGGGGAGGTCGCCGCAGAGCTCCTCGAGCCGCTTGTCGACGTGGTCGCGAGGCTGGTGCCGTCCGCGTTCGTCTTGGCGTCTGTCTTCATGTTCACAGTCTCCATCATAGTTCTCTTGACATCAAGATAGCATGTGTGTAGTCTCTCGACATCAAGATTCTCGTGGATGGAGGAGGAGATGACCAGCATGATGACAGAGCCGGGAGCGCTGAACGTCCTGATCGACGCCCGCATCGAGCAGCTCCGCGGCGGCCGGTTCCGGCCGAGCCGGATCCGCCTGCCGCGCCGGAACTAGCAGCCGTCAGGCGAGAAATCGCTCGAAGGCCCGCCGGAAATGGGCGGCCGGCCGGGCGCCGATCACGGTCTCGGCCGGCGCCCCGTCGGCGAAGAGGATCACCGTCGGGATCGAGAGCACGTCGTAGCGCGAAGCGACGACCGGGTTCTCGTCGATGTCGAGCTTCACGAACTCGACCTCGTCGGTCTCGCCGGCGAGCTCCTCGAGCACCGGCGTGACGGCCTTGCAGGGGCCGCACCAGGGCGCCCAGAAGTCGACGACGACCGGCTTGCCCGGCCCGGAGGACGTCCTGCTCGAAGCTCGCGTCGGTGACGTCGCGCACGAGCCCAGGCTACAGACGGCCCGTGAGCGCGCGGAGCCGCAGCAGCGGCACCTTCCAGATCGCCTCGAGCACGATCGACCGGCTCATCTTCGAGTGGCCGTGCTCGCGGTCGGTGAACGAGATCGGCACCTCGACGACCTTGAACCCGGCCCGGATCACGCGGTAGGTGGTCTCGATCTGGAACGCGTAGCCCCGCGGCGCCGATCGCGTCGAGGTCGACCGTCTCGAGCACGCGTCGCGCGGAAGCACTTGAACCCGCCGGTCAGGTCGCGGAGCCGGCTCCCGAGCCAGACCTGCGCGTAGATGTTCCCGCCGCGCGAGATGAAGCGGCGGACCGCGCCCCAGTTCGGGATCGCCCCGCCCGGGACGTAGCGCGAGCCGAGCACGAGGTCGGCGCCGTCCTCGGCCGCCGCGATCAGCGGCGGCACCGCGGCCGGGTCGTGCGAGAAGTCGCAGTCCATCTCGAGCACGAGCTCGGCGCCGTCGGCGAGCGCGCGGCGGAAGCCGGCGATGTAGGCGGGCCCGAGCCCCTCCTTCGTCGGCCCGGTGGAGCACGCTCGACGTAGGGCAGCTCGGCGGCGAGCCGGTCGGCGAGCTCGCCCGGTGCCGTCGGGCGAGGTGTCGTCGATCACGAGCACGCGGTCGCCGTCGCGCAGCACGCTGCCGAGTGCGCGAACCATCGGCTCGAGGTTCTCGAGCTCGTTGTAGGTCGGGAGGCAGACGGTCGCGCGCATCGGGTCGGAGAGCGGAAGTCTGGCGGAAAGGGCGTGCGTATGATCGGCGAGGTGAGCGGGACGCTGCCGAGGGACGCCGAGCTTCCGAGAAACGCGGAGCTCGCAGGCCAGTTCGAGCTGCTCGCCGACCTGATGGAGCTCGAGGGCGCCGACGGGTTCCGCATCGCCGCCTACCGCCGCGCCGCCGCGCGGATCCGCGAGACCGGCAGCTCGGTCGCCCAGCTCGCGCTCGACGGCCGCGCGAAGGAGCTCCAGGGGATCGGCAAGACGATCGAGGAGAAGATCGTCGAGGTCGTCGAGGACGGCGAGATCCACGCGCTCACCAAGCGCAAGGCGGAGGTGCCGGTCGAGGTCGCGTCGTTCATGCGCCTCCCCGGGCTCGGGCCGAAGACGGCGCGGCGGATCTGGAAGGAGCTCGGGATCACCACCGTCGACGGGCTCGCGAGTGCCGCCGAGGCCCAGCGGCTGCGCGATCTCGGCGGGCTCGGCGCGAAGTCCGAGGAGAAGATCCTCGCCGCGCTCGCAAAGCCGCGGGCGGCCGAGGGGCCGCAGGCGCGCGCTGCTCGGCACGTCGCTCCCGAGGCTCCGCGCGCGTCGCCGCGGAGGTCGCGGCGCATCCGGCGGCCGTCCAGGTCTCGATCGCCGGCTCGGCCCGCCGCTTCCGCGAGACCGTCCGCGACCTCGACCTGATCGCGACGGCCACCGACGCGCCGGCGCTGATCGACGCGTTCTGCGCGCTGCCGTGGGTCGTCGAGGTCGCGGCAAGCGGCGACACGAAGGCGACCGTCGTCGGGCAGGACGGCCTGCGCTTCGACCTCCGCGTCGTCCCGCCCGAGTCGCTACGGCAACCTGCTCCAGCACTTCACCGGCTCGAAGGACCACAACGTCGCGCTCCGCGAGGCGGCGGTGCGGCAGGGGCTCTCGGTCTCCGAGTACGGGATCACCGAGGTCGAGACCGGCGAGCGTGCACGCGTTCGCGACCGAGGAGGAGGTCTACGCGTTCCTCGGCTACGCCTGGATCCCGCCGGAGCTGCGCGAGAACGGCGGCGAGCTCGAGGCCGCCCGCGCCGGCTCGCTGCCGGACCTCGTCGAGCTCGCGCGACCTCCGCGGCGACCTGCACACGCACACGACCTGGTCGGACGGGAAGGACACGCTCGAGGCGATGGTCGCCGAGGCGATCGCGCCGCGGCTACGACTACTACGCGATCTGCGACCACTCGCACCGCCTGCGCGACGGGCGGCTCGCAGCAGCAGGCCGAGGCGATCGACGAGCTGAACGCGCGCGTGCCGATCCAGCTGCTGAAGGGGATCGAGGTGAACATCCGCGTCGACGGCGAGCTCGACGTCGCCGACGAGGAGCTCGCGACGCTCGACTGGGTCGTCGCCTCGGTTCACAACTCGTTCGACACCGACCCGACCGAGCGCGTCCTCGCGGCGATGGAGAACCCGTACGTCGACTGCATCGGCCATCTCACCGGCCGCAAGATCGGCCGGCGCGACCCGTCCGCGATCGACGTCGAGCGCGTGATCGAGAAGGCGCTCGAGACCGGGACGTTCCTCGAGATCAACTCGCAGCCCGACCGGCTCGACCTGACCGACGTGCACGCGCGCGCGGCGCGCGAGGCCGGCCTCAAGCTCGTGATCGACTCCGACGGCCACCAGATCTCGGCGCTCGGCTACGTCGAGCTCGGCGTCGGCCAGGCCCGCCGCGCGTGGCTGACGAAGGCCGACGTCGTCAACACGCGCACCTGGAAGCAGATCGAGAAGCTGCGGAAGCGCAGGCCGTTGACGTTCAGCGACGATCTCGCGGCCGCCTCCGACTGGGTCGCCGCCTACCTCGAGACGGCCGGCGAGCGGCCCGTCGTCCCGGACGTCTCGCCGGGCGAGATCCGGCGCGAAGCTGCCGAGCTCGGCGCCGGAGCGTCGGCGAGCCGTTCGCCGACGTGCTGCGCGACCTCGACGAGATGATCGTGCCCGGGCCTCACGCTCTGGAACCATCCGCGGTTCTTCGCCTACTTCGCGAACACCGGCTCCGAGCCGGGGATCCTCGCGGAGCTCCTGACCGCGGCGCTGAACGTGAACGCGATGGCCTGGGCTCACCTCGCCGGCGGCGACCGAGCTCGAGCAGGTCGTCCTCGACTGGCTCGCGCGAGCTCCTCGGCCTGCCCGGCGGGCTGCACGGCCACATCGAGGACACGGCCTCGACCTCGACGCTCGCCGCGCTCGCGGCCGCCCGCGCGGATGCGTCCGGGCGGCGTCGTGTACGCCTCCGAGCAGGCGCACTTCTCGGTCGAGAAGGCGGCGCGGATCCTCGGGCTCGAGCTGCGCACGGTGCCGGTCGACGACGAGTTCCGGATGCTGCCCGACTTCCCGCTCGACGGACGCGACGGCGGTCGTCGCGACGGTCGGGACGACGTCGTCCACCTCGGTCGACCCGGTTCCGGAGCTCGCCGACCGCTGCGAGGAGGCGGGCGTCTGGCTCCACGTCGACGCCGCCTACGCCGGCTCGGCGGCGGTCTGCCCCGAGCTCCGCTGGTGCCTCGACGGGCGTCGAGCGCGCCGACTCGATCGTCGTCAACCCGCACAAGTGGCTCTTCACGCCGGTCGACTGCTCGACGCTCTGGACGCGCCGGCCCGAGGCGCTTCCGCAAGGCGTTCGCGCGCGCACGGCCGACTACCTGGCTCCCAGCGAGGGCGCGATCGACTTCCGCGACTACGGCCCGGCGCTCGGCCGGCGGTTCCGCGCGCTCAAGCTCTGGGCCGTGCTCCGCTGCTACGGCCGCGAGGGCCTGCAGGCGCTGATCCGCGAGCACGTCCGGCTGGCCGCGCTGTTCGAGGAGTGGGTGCGCGCCGAGCCGGGCTGGGAGATCTCGGCGCCGCGGCACTTCTCGACCGTCTGCTTCCGGCACGAGAGCGCCGACAACGACGAGATCGCCCGCCGCGCGACGGCGACCGGGCCGGATCTTCGTCGCGACGACGAAGCTCCGCGGCCAGAGCGTGATCCGGCTCGCGATCGGCAACGCGCTGCACGACGGAGGACGACGTCCGCGTCGCGTGGGAGGTGCTGCGCGAGTGCGCGCGGTGATCTTCGACCTCTGGGACACGCTCGTCGAGTGGCCGGTCGCCGAGGCGCGACGGCTGCGCGAGCGGATCGCGGCGCTCGTCGGCGTCGGCGAGGAGGAGTTCGGCCGCCGCTGGCGCGAGAGCTACCGCCCGTCGCAGACGGGGCCGCTCGCCGACGCCTACCGCGCGCTCGGCGTTCCGAGCGAGCACGTCGAGGCGCGAGGTCGCCGCGCGGCACGAGTTCGCGCGCCGGGTGCTCCGCCCGCGGCCCGGCACGGCCGGCGACGCTCGCGAGCTCCGCGGGCCGCGGCGTGAAGCTCGCCGTGCTCTCGGTCTGCTCGGAGGACGTGCCGGCGCGCCTGGCCGCGAGACCGAGCTCGCGGGCCTCTTCGACGCCGAGACGTTCTCGTCGGACTGCGGCCTGATGAAGCCCGAGCCGGAGATCTACCTGCGCACCGCGCGCGGCGCTCGAGCGTCGAGCCGGCCGACTGCCTCTTCGTCGGCGACGGCGCGAACGACGAGCTCGGCGGGCGCGCGGCGCGTCGGGATGACGCCCGTGCTCTTCCTGCCCGCCGGCGCGACGCCGCCGTGGCCGGAGGTGCGGGGTGGCAGGGGTTGCGTGTCTCGATCGATCGAGGAGGTGCTGGAGCTGTGCTGATCACGACGATGAACGACGTTCCCGGGTACGCGATCGACGAGGTCTACGGCGAGGTGTTCGGGCTGACGGTGCGGTCGCGCAACATCGGCTCGCAGATCGGCGCCGGCCTCAAGTCGATCCTCGGCGGCGAGCTGAAGGGCATGACCAAGTCGCTCGCCGCAGAGCCGCGCGGACGTGATCGAGCGGATGGTCGAGGAGGCCGAGGCGAAGGGGGCGAACGCGGTCGTCGCGATGCGCTTCGACACCTCCGAGATGGGCGGCACCTGGACCGAGATCTGCGCCTACGGGACGGCGGTGCGGGCGAAGAAGCTCTGACGGCCTCGGCGTCGTCGTCCGCTGCGACTCGTGCCAGGCTCATAATGGACTCGCGTCGTGTGGGTTCGAATCGCCTCGGGCTTCGTCGCTGGCCGTCCGTGCTGACGACCGGCGCGACCGGGTGCGACTGGCTCCGGCTCCCGGGCGCGACCGCAGCCGCCCGGGCGCTCGCCGTGCGGATCGTGCTACCCGGACGGGCGGGTCGTCGGGTCACGCGGCCGCCGGCGGCGCGGACGGCTCGGGGTCGGTGGCCGCCGCGAGCTACGCGTACCCCGGCGACGGGTCCGTGGTCGTCACCGGGGCGGTCGAGGCCTCGGCGACGCACGAGGGCCGGGAAGACCGCGAGCGCCAGCTGCGGCGAGCACCGGCGTCGAACGTCTCGATCTTCGACGGCGAGATCACGGCCGACTCGGTCTCGGCGGGAAGCTCGGCCGCGGCCGGCGCGCGCACCGCGCGGCGGGGCGTTCGAGCGGCACCGGCGGTGGCGAACCTCCAGGCGCTCGGCCGCCCGCACGCGTTCGGCCGCGCGACGCTCGGCGACTGGGGCTACCTCGTCATCTCCCGGCACACCGTCGACCGCACCGCGCCGACGGGCACGAAGGGCTACGACGGGGACGTCCGTCGCCGCTCGACGTCCATCCTGACGGCACCGCACGGCGGCCTGCCGGCGGGCAGCGAGATCCAGATCGGCTACGCCGCGGCCGGCGTCGAGACGGCGCCGCCCGTCGTTCCGGAGAGCGGGCCTGCCGCCTGGCGACCGACCCCAGCTCCTGCCGCCGGCGACCGGCGCCGCTGATCGGCGTGCCGCAGGTCACGACGCCCGACGCTCACCGCCGGTCCGTACGTCTTCCCGCGTCTACGGCCGACTCGACCGTCGGCGACGCGTACGGGACGCCCCAACGCGACCGGCGGGCTGGCAGCACGGAGTCGACATCTTCGGCGCGCCTCGGGCAGCCGCTCGTCGCGGTCGCGGCCGGGACGCTCTACTCGCGTCGGCTGGAACCGCGCGTCGCGGGAACCGGCTCTGGCTCCGGGACACGCAGGGCAACGAGTTCCTCTACACGCACCTCTCGGCGTTCTCGACGCTCGCCGCGAACGGCGCGCACGTCCGCGCCGGCCAGGTGATCGGCTTCATGGGCGACACCGGCAACTCCGGAGGCGCGCAGACGCACCTCCACTTCGAGGTGCACCCGGTCTCGATGCTCTTCCTCGGCAAGGACGGCGCCGTCGACCCGGGCGCCTACCTCGCGTCGTGGCGGCATCTCGCGAGCCTCGCCGTTCCCGGTCGCTGCCGGCTGGGCGCCGAAGGTGCCCGGCACGATCAAGCGCCCCGGCGCCCGGGGCCGTGCTGATCGGCGGTCTCGGACATCTCGACGGCCGACGGGCTCGACCCGGCGTCGCTGCGCCGGGCCGTCCGCCCGGCGAAGGCGCGGCTCGATGATCGCTAGCCGCGCCGTTCGACGTCGTGCGAGTGCTCGTGGTGGTCGTGGTGTCCGCCGCCCGAGAACAGGTCCCTGATGAAGCGCCGTGTCTCCGGCCCCGTCACCGGGTTGAAGAGGATCCCGAGTGCGATGCCCGGCGATCAGGAGCGTCGAGCCTCGCGTGCGCGAGTGCTCCTTCTTCCCCTGGAGCCGGTCGCTGGCGCTGCGGAGGTCCTCGATCGCGTCGCGGAGCTTGTCGCGGACGTCGTCGTCGGTGGCGACGCGGCTTGCGATCGTGATCGGCTGGTCGCGGTCGCGGGCAAGCTCGCCGTACAGCTCGCGCGCGATCGCGAATGCGCGCACCACGTCACGGCGGAGCTTCTCGTCGCTCATTGCGCGCTCGACGTACGGCCGCACCGTGTCGGCCTTCGTGAGCAGAGTGTCCTTCTGTCGTCCCATGAGCTGTCGCTCCTTTCGAAGTCTCGGCGTGCTGGCGCTTCTCATCCTTGCAGGCTGTGGTGGTTCCACGTCGGCGAAGACGCAAACCGTGAAGGGCGACGGGTTTCGGTTCGAGGCGCCGGCGGCGTGGGCCGTCGTGCGGAAGGGCCCGTCGGTCGCGGCCGTCGACGGCGACGTCGACCGCGTCGAGGTGCTCCGCTTCACGCTCGAGAAGCAGTACCGCCCGGCGCTCTTCGCCGCGGCGTCGAAGGAGCTCGACGGTGTCGTCGAGCGACTCGCCGGCCAGCTGTCGGGGAAGGTCTCGTCGCGCTCGACCGCAGATCTCGCCGGCCGGAAGGCGCGCTCGTACACGATCGACTACGGCGACGGCAAGACGCAGGAGATCGCGTTCGTCCTCGACGGCCGCAGCGAGTTCCAGCTCCTCTGCCGGCGGGCCGCCTCCGCCCCGAACGACACCTGCACGCAGCTCTTCCCGACGTTCGCCCTGGGCTGAGCCGGACACGCACCGCCTGGCCCACGTCCCCGCGGCGCATGTCCCGGTGCCAGGCGAACGTCACGAGAGTGTGTCCTCCCGCGTCGCCGCCGGCGGCAATCCCTGCGCCGAGCGATAGCTGCGGCTGCGAGGATCGGTGCCAGGCGCCGTTACGCAAGCGTCACGAAAGCGTGTCGCGATCACCTCGCCGGCCGATCGGACATGGCGCCCCGGGAGGCGGCCCTCCGCGCTCGTGCTCCGGTCTCGCCAGCCGCCGCGGGCTGCCTGCCGGTCGACCGCGCTGAGGCCGCGACGGCCGCGCCCCTGCTTGGCGCCGTCGAACGCCGCCGCGAACACGTCCTCGATCGTGTCGGCCGGGATGAACTCGAGCCCGTCGCGCACCTCGGGCGGCAGCTCGGCAAGGTCGCTTCTCGTTCTCGCGCGGCAGGATCACGCGCTTCAGGCCCGCGCGCTGCGCCGCGAGCGACTTCTCGCGGATGCCGCCGATCGGCAGCACCTGCCCGGTCAGCGTGATCTCCCCGGTCATCCCGACGTCGTCGGCGACCCGCTCGCCGCGCACGAGCGACGCGATCGCGGTCGCGATCGTCACGCCGGCCGACGGGCCGTCCTTCGGTACCGCTCCGGCCGGGACGTGGATGTGGAGGTCGTGCTCCTCGAACCACTGCTCCGGGCACGCCCAGATCGCTTGGTGTGCGACCGAACCCACGAGAGCGCGGCCTTCGCGGACTCCTTCATCACGTCGCCGAGCTGGCCGGTCACGATCAGCTCGCCCTTGCCCGGGTAGGCCGCCGCCTCGATGAAGAGGACGTCGCCGCCCGCAGGCGTGTAGGCGAGCCCCGTTGCCACCCCGGCCTGCGAGGTCCGCTTCCGCGCCTCGCCCGAGAACCGCCGCGGCCCGAGCCACTCCCGCAGCCGCTTCTCGTCGACGCGCGTCTTCTGCGTCTTGCCGCGTCGCCACCTGGGTCGCCGCCTTGCGGCAGACGTCCGCCAGCCGCCGCTCGAGGCTCCGCACCCCGGCCTCCCGCGTGTACTCGCGGATGATCGTCCGCAGCACCGTGTCCGAGATCGACAGCTGCGAGCGCTTCAGGCCCGGCCGAGGCGAGCTGCTTCGGCAGGAGGTAGCGCTTCGCGATCGCGAGCTTCTCGGCCTCGGTGTAACCGGACAGCTCGATCGTGTCCATCCGGTCGAGAAGCGGCCCCGGGATCGTGTCGAGCGCGTTCGCGGTGCAGATGAACAGGACCTTCGAGAGATCGAAGGGCAGGTCGAGGTAGTGGTCGCGGAACGTCCTGTTCTGCTCGGGGTCGAGCACCTCGAGCATCGCGCTCGCCGGGTCGCCGCGGTAGTCCGAGCCCATCTTGTCGATCTCGTCGATCAGCAGCACCGGGTTTCGCGACTCGGCGTCGCGCAGCGACCGGAGGATCGTGCCCGGCAGCGCCCCGATGTAGGTGCGCCGGTGGCCGCGGATCTCGGCCTCGTCGCGCACGCCGCCGACGGACATCCGCACGAACTTCCGTCCGAGCGCCCTCGCGATCGAATGCCCGAGCGAGGTCTTGCCGACGCCGGGCGGCCCGACGAAGCAGAGGATCTGGCCGGAGATCTCGTTGCGGAGCTTCGCGACCGCGAGGTGCTCGACGATCCGCTCCTTGACCTTGTCCAGGTCGAAGTGGTCCTGGTCGAGCACCTGCCGCGCGTTGTCGAGGTCGAGGTTGTCCTCGGTCTCGGTCGTCCCACGGCAGCGAGATGATCCACTCGAGGTAGTTGCGGATCACGCCGTACTCGGCCGCCGCGGTCGGTAGCCGCTCGAGGCGGCCGAGCTCGCGGTCGGCGGCCTTCCGCACCTCCTCGGGGAGCTTGATCGCCTGCAGGCGCTCGCGCAGCTCGTTCATCTCGGCCTGCTCGGGATCGCCCTCGCCGAGCTCGGCCTGGATCGCCTTCAGCTGCTGGCGCAGGAAGTACTCGCGCTGGCCCTTCTCCATCTCGGACTGGACCTGCGACTGGATCTTCGAGCCGAGCTCGAGCACCTCGGCCTCGCGGGAGAGGATCGCCGAGACCCTCCGCAGCCGCTTCTCGACGTCGGGCTCCTCGAGCAGCTCCTGCCGCTCCTCGGTCGGGATCGTCCGCAGCGTCGAGCCGACGAGGTGCGCGAGCGCGCTCGGATCGTCGACGTTCGTGGCCGCCAGCTGCAGCTCGGCGGGGAGGTAGGGCGCGAGCCCGATGATCTTCGCGAACAGCCCCTGGACGTTCCGCGTCAGCGCCTCGACCTCGGGCGTGTCGTCGTTCGTGTCGGGCAGCGCCTCGAACTCGCCGACGAGGTACGGGTCGCTCGACACGGGTCGAGGCGAGCCTCACGCGGTGGAGCCCGCCGACGAGGATCCGGAGCGTCCCGTCGGGGATCTTGAGCATCTTGTGGACGACCGCGACCGTCCCGACGTCGTAGATGTCGTCGAACCCCGGTGCGTCGATCGACGCGTCCTTCGCGGTCACGAGCGCGAGGAGCCGGTCGCCCGCGACGACGTCGTCGATCAGCCGGATCGAGCGCTCCTGCCCGATCGCGAGCGGCATCATCGACTGCGGGAAGACGACCGTGTCCTTGAGCGCCAGGACGGGCAGCGTCGCCGGCAGGTCGATCTCGGTCTCCCCGACGTCCTCGGGGAACTCGAAGTCCATGTCGGTCATCGCCGCTCCACGACGATCGAGTAGCGCAGCGCAGGCACCGGCTTCGCCGCGATCGGCAGCGTGATCGTCACGATGCCCTGCTCGTAGCGTGCGCGTCGCGCCGTCGGGGTCGACGTCCTCGCCGAGCCGGATCTGCCGCGCGAACGGCCCGTACTCGATCTCCATCTGCTCGTAGACGCGCCCGTCGGACCGATCGCGGACGCGTTCGCCCGAGATCGCGAGCGTCCGCTCGCTCACGGCGATCGCAAGGCTCTTCGGGTCGATCCCCGGAACCTCCACGATCACGGTCAGCTCGGGCGGGTCGTCCGTGCGGTAGCTGTCGACCATCGGCCGGAAGCCGCTTCGCAGCCCGGCGAACCTCGGGACGTGCCAGAGCTCGGAGAAGAGCTCGTCGATCTCCGCGTGCAGGCTCTGCGGCGTGGTCCGCTCGCGCCGGGTCATCGACCCTAACGCTATCGCTAGCGTTGGCCCTCGTGGCCGGCTGGACGCGCCTGGTGATTCGGCACCGGCGGATCGTGCTCGCCGCCTGGGTCGTCGTCCTCCTCGCCGGCGGGTACGCGAGCTCCAAGCTCTCGGCGGTTCTCTCGAACACCTTCTCCGTCCCGGGCACGGCCTCCGAGCAGGTGCGCCACGATCTCCAGGCGCACTTCGGCGATCGCTCGGACGGGTCGTTCACCGTCGTCTTCGCGCTCGCGAGCGACGCCTCGCCGGCCGAGGCCCGCGCCTCCCTCGTGCCGGCGGTGAGGCGCGCCGTTGCTGCCGTCCCGCACGGAAGCGCCGGCCAGTTCAACGTCGCGCGCACGCCGGGCGGCACCACGATCGTCTACGGCGATGTCCAGTCGGCGCTCGACCCTCTCGCGGGCGAAGGGCTACACCGGCGCGGTGAGAGCGGCGCTCGGGCACCCGCCGGGCGTCGACCGCGTCTACGTCACGGGCGCCGCCGCGATCCAGCACGACCTCGATCCCGTCTTCCAGAACGACCTGAAGCACGGCGAGCTGATGATCGCCGTCCCGATCGCCCTCCTCGTGCTGCTCGCCGTCTTCGGGCTCTCGTGGGCCGTCACGATCCCGCTCATCTTCGCCGCCTGCACGATCTCCGGGACGCTCGGGATCGTCTACGGCGTCGCCGGCATCTGGGCCACCCCGACCTACGCGACGAACCTCGTGCAGCTGATCGGCCTCGGGATCGCGGTCGACTACTCGCTCCTGATCGTCTACCGCTTCCGCGAGGAGCTCGCCGCCGGCAACGAGATCGACGACGCGGTCGTACGCACGATGCAGACCGCCGGCAGAGCGGTCGTCTTCTCCGGGATCGCCGTCGCGCTCGGCCTCGCGCTGCTCGTGGCGATGCCGCTCCCGTTCATCCGGATGCTCGGCGTCGCGGGCTTCCTGATCCCGATCGTCTCGATCGTGGGCGCGGTCACGCTCCAGCCGGTGCTGCTCAGCTACTACGGCCGCCGCGGCACCGTGCGGCACCGCGTCCTCGAGCGTCGGCGCAGAGCGCCCGACCGCGGCTTCTGGGCGCGGCTCTCCCGCCTGATCATGGCGCGGCCGGTCACGTTCCTCGTCGCCGGCACCGCCGTGCTCGTCCTGATGGCGCTGCCGGCGTTCTGGATCCAGGTCACCCCGGGCTCGACGTTCGGCATCCCGCGCACCTCGCAGTCGGTCAGGGGCTTCGACGTGCTGCGGCGGGCCGTCGGGTCCGGCGCAGTCGCCCCTTCGCAGATCCTCGTCCGCGCCCCCGCGGGCGACGTCGGCGCGCCCGCGACGCGGGCCGCCGTGCGGCGGCTCGTCGCCGGCCTCGAGCGCGACCCGGAGGTCGCGAAGGTCTACACCGGCATCGGGCCTCCGTTTGTCGACTCGACCCGGACGTTCCGGCAGGTGCATCGTCGCCGGCCGGCACGACTACGGCTTCCCGCAGTCACAGGCGTTCGTCAAGCGTCTCCGCGGGTCGATCATCCCGGCAGCCCGCTTCCCCGCCACCACCCGGGTGCTGGTCGGCGGCGGCCCCGCCCAGGGCGTCGACTTCCTGCATCTCGCCTACAAGTACTTCGTCCCGCTGATCGGCGCCGTCCTGGTCCTCACCTACTTCCTGCTGATGCGCGCCTTCCGCTCGCTGCTCCTGCCGCTCAAGGCCGTCCTGCTCAACCTGCTCTCGGTCGCGGCCGCCTACGGGATGCTCGTCCTGTTCTTCCGCTTCGGCGTCGGGCAGAGCCTGCTCGGCCTCTACCAGTTCGACCAGATCGAGGCGTGGATCCCGATCTTCCTGTTCGCGATGCTGTTCGGCCTGTCGATGGACTACGAGGTGTTTCTCGTCACCCGCATGCGCGAGGCCTGGGACGCAGGCGACGACAACGAGACCGCCGTCTCGCACGGGCTCGAGCGCACGGGCCGGATCATCACGGCGGCCGCGATCATCATGTGCGCGGCGTTCTCCGGGTTCCTGGCGGGGAACATCGTCGGGCTGCAGGAGTTCGGGCTCGGCCTCGCGGTGGCGATCTTCGTCGACGCCACGATCGTCCGGAGCATCCTGGTCCCGAGCCTCATGGCGATCCTCGGTCGCTGGAACTGGTGGCTGCCGCCGTCGTTCGCCCGGATCGTGCGCGTCCGGCCCTCGGCGGCCGCGGCTGTAGCATCGCCTCGGCCATGAAGGGCCTCATCTGCGCAGGCGGAACCGCGACGCGGCTCGAGGAGCTGACGCGCGTCACCAACAAGCATCTGTTGCCCGTCGGCCGCTGGCCGATGGTCTACTACCCCCTCCAGCTGCTCCAGCGCGTCGGCGTGCACGAGGTGCTGCTCGTCACCGGGAAGCAGCACGCAGGCGACTTCATCGATCTGCTCGGCGACGGCCGCGTCAGCGCACGCTCGACCGACGAGGCGCTCTTCGACCTCGATCTCTCCTACAAGGTGCAGGTCGAGCCGGGAGGGATCGCCCAGGTGGTCGGGATGGCGCGCGACTTCGCGCGCGGGGAGAAGCTCGTCGTGTGCCTCGGCGACAACATCTTCGAGAACGCGCAGACCGACGCGATCGCCGGCTGGGGAGACGGCGCGATGGTGTTCGTGCGCGAGGTCGACGACCCGGTCAGCTTCGGCGTCGTCGCCTACGACGACGCGGGCGGGGTCGCGGACATCGTCGAGAAGGCCGGCGTCGTCGACATGCGCTACCCGGAGCCGCCTTCTCGCGACGCGGTCGTCGGGCTCTACTGCTACCCGCCCGACGTCTACGAGATCATCGACGCGCTCGAGCCGTCGGGCCGGGGCGAGCTCGAGATCACCGACGTGAACCGCGAGTACGCGAAGCGCGGCGACCTCAGCGTCTGCAGGGTCGAGGGCTGGTGGCACGACGGCGGCAAGCACTGGGGCGACCTCGCCGAGGTCGGTCGGCTGATCGAGCAGACGGGCGTGAACAAGTGATCGTCACCCGGTTCGAGCTCGCCCGCCACGAGGACGAGCGTGGCTGGTTCTCCGAGCTCGCGCGCGCGAGCTCGCTCCCGAAGCCGATCCGCCAGGGGAACCTCGCCTACTCCCGCCAGGGCGTGATCCGCGGCCTCCACTACCACGAGCGGGGCCAGGACGACCTGTTCCTGTGCCTGCAGGGGATGGTGCGCGTGGTCGTGCTCGACCGCGGCACCGGCGAGACCTTCTGCGAGGACATCGGGGAGGAGAACCGTGTCGCGATCTACGTGCCCGGCCGCCACGCGCACGGCTACGAGGCGCTCACGGACTGCCTGTTCTGCTACCTCGTCACCGAGGAGTTCGACCCGGCCGACCCCGACGAGCAGGGGATCCCCTGGAACGACCCGCGCGTCGTCGACCTCTGGAGCACGCGATCGCCGCTTCTCTCCGAGCGGGACAGGGCCGCGGCGCTCTGATCACGGGCGCAGGCGGCCAGCTCGGGGCCGCGCTCGCCGGGACGTTCCCGGAGGCCGTGGCGCTCCCGCGGGGGGCGTGGGACGTGCGCTTCCCGCTTCCCGCAGTGCCCGACGGGCTCGAGGTCGTCCTTCACGCAGCCGCGTGGACCGCGGTCGATGCCGCCGAGGACGACCCGCAGGAAGCGGCGGCCGTGAACGTCGGCGGCGCACGACATGCCGCCGAGCTCGGCGCCCCGGTCGTCTACTACTCGACCGACTACGTCTTCGACGGGCGCAAGCGCGAGCCGTATCTCGAGTCGGACGCGCCGGCGCCGCTCGGCGCCTACGGCCGCACGAAGCTGCACGGCGAGGCTGCGGTCGGCTCCGAGGCCTGGGTCGTCCGCTCCTCCTGGCTCTTCGGCTCGACCGGCCACAACTTCGTGCGGACGATGCTGCGGCTCGGCGCCGAGCTTCCCGAGGTCGCGGTGGTGGACGACCAGCGTGGCTCGCCGACCTATGTGGGGCATCTCGCGACCGCAACGGCGAAGGTCGTCGAGCTGCCCTTCGGCCTCTATCACCTCGCCGCGGCGGGGGACTGCACGTGGGCCGACCTGGCAGAGGCGATCTTCGAGGAGGCGGGTCTCGACGCGCGCGTGAGGCGGATCACGACGGCGGAGTTCGGCGCGAGGGCGCCCCGGCCGGCGTATTCCGTGCTCCGGTCGGAGAAGGGGGCGCCCGAGCTGCCGCACTGGCGCGACGGCCTACGCGAGTGCCTGGCCTCCATCCGGGCCGGGCTCGGCGAGTAGCCTGCGGCCGTGCGCGTGCTCGTGACCGGCGGGGCCGGGTTCATCGGCTCCCACTTCGTCCACCGCCTCGCGGCGGCCGGCGACGAGGTGGTGGTCCTCGACAAGCTCACCTATGCCGGCAACCGGTCGAACCTCGACGGCGCTCCACACGAGTTCCACCAGGGCGACATCTGCGACCCGGTTGCGGTTGCCGCGGCCGCGAGGGGATGCGAGGCGATCGTGAACTTCGCTGCGGAGTCGCACGTCGACCGCTCGATCCTGGGGCCGGCCGAGTTCATCCTCACCGACGTGCTCGGGACCCAGGTGCTGCTCGACCACGCCCGGCATGCGGGCATCCGTCACGTCCAGGTCTCCACCGACGAGGTCTACGGCGACATCCCGCTCGACGCGCTGCCGTGCACCGAGGAGGCTCCCCTGCGCCCGTCGAGCCCCTATTCGGCCTCGAAGGCCGGCGGCGATCTGCAGGTCCTCGCCTACGTGCGCACCTTCGGCGTCGACGCGTGCATCACCCGGGGCGCCAACAACTACGGGTCGCGCCAGTACCCCGAGAAGTTCCTGCCCCTGTTCGTGACGAACGCGTTCGAGGGGAAGGAGCTCCCCGTCTACGGCGACGGGCGCCAGCGCCGCGAGTGGCTGCACGTCGAGGACCACTGCTCGGCCATCGAGGCCGTCATGCGGAGGGCCCCCGCGGGCGAGATCTACAACGTCGGCGGCCAGGAGCACGAGAACATGGAGGTCGTCAGGCGGATCCTGGACCTGACCGGAGCCTCGCCCGACCTCGTGCAGCACGTGAAGGACCGCGCCGGCCACGACCGCCGCTACTCGGTCGACTCCTCGAAGGTCAGGGCTCTCGGCTGGACGCCGGCGCACTCGTTCGGCAGCGGCGGCCTCGCAGACACCGTCACCTGGTATCGCGACAACCGCGACTGGTGGGAGCCGATCAAGTCGGGCGAGTACCTCGCCTACTACAAGCAGCAGTACGACGACCGTTGAGAAAGGGAGCGGCCGCTCGCGGCCGAAGTACCGTCTATGCGCTGGTCCGCCGCAGCCCTGCTCGTCGCGCTCGCCCTCGCCGGCTCGGCGTCCGGGTCGCCGTCGAGCTCGGCGATCGGGTCCGGCGCCGCGTCGAGCACCGTCGTCATCACCGGTCACGGCTTCGGCCACGGCGTCGGGATGGGCCAATGGGGAGCCTACGGCTATGCCCTCCACGGCTGGAGCTACCAGAGGATCCTCGAGCACTACTACTCCGGCACGACGGTGGGCGCAGCTCCCACGCAGATCGTCCGGGTGCTCCTGAAGGAGGCGGACGGCTCGGTCTCGCTCGGCTCGGCCGCGCCCTGGAGCCTCGTTGACGGCGTCGGCCAGGAGCTGAACCTCCCGGCGGGCCGGCTCGACCTGCCGGCTTCGCTCCAGGTAAAAGGACGGACGCTGGTCTCGCCGGTCATGTTCTCGCCCGGTGCCTCGCCCGTCGAGGTGGCGGGGAGCGCGTACCACGGGGGCCTGCTCGTCGTCTCGAACGGGAAGCGGATCCAGGTCGTGAACGTGGTCGATCTCGAGTCGTACCTCCACGGCGTCGTCGGTGCCGAGGTGCCGTCGACCTGGCCCGCGGCGGCGCTCGAGGCGCAGGCGGTCGCGGCCCGCTCGTATGCGCTCGCGCGGTTGCAGACAGTCGTCACGTCGAGCCCGTTCAGCCTGTACTCCGACACCCGCAGCCAGATCTACGGCGGGATCGGAGCCGAGACCCCGGCGACCTCGAAGGCGGTGCAGGCGACGGCCGGGAAGGTCGTCCTCTATCACGGGAAGGTCGCGACGACGTACTTCTCCTCCTCGAGCGGCGGTGAGACCGCCCTCGGCGTCGACCGGAAGGGCCGGCCGCTCCCGTACCTCGCCCCGGTACCGGATCCCTACGACAAGCTCTCGCCGTACCACGACTGGGGCCCCGTTCTCGTCAGCGCGAACGCGGCCGGGAAGGCCCTCGGCCTGAACGCCCCGCTGATGGATCTCCAGCCCGCGACGACGTCGGGTCATGTCACGAAGGCGACCGCGGTGGGGCCGGCCGGCAGCGTGACGCTCTCGGGCGCCCAGGTGCAGAGCGACCTCGGCCTGCGCTCGACCTGGTTCCAGCTCGGCTGGCTCTCGCTCACGCCCCCCGTGGGGCCGGTCCCCACCGCCGGGACGGTCCCCCTGTCCGGCACGGCGCGCGGGCTGAGCGCGGTCACGCTCGAGTCGAGGGTCGCGGGAGGGACGTGGCGGGTGGTCGGCGCGGTGAGCCCCGACGCGAGCGGTGCCTTCACCGTCGAGGTCTCGCCCCGGGCCGAGACGTGGTACCGCCTCGCGAGTGGGACGGTGCGCGGGGCGCTGATCCGGGTCGAGACGGGCGGCGCCGTGACGGCGAGCATCGCGCCGGATTCGATCACCGGTGCCGTATCCGCCCAGACGGCGGGTGCCCCGCTCTTCCTCGACCGTAGAGACGGGAAGCGGTGGATCACGGTCGCGACGACGCGGGCGGTCGAGGACGGCACGTTCGCGTTTCGACCGTTGCCGGCTCCGGGCACGTACCGTGTGCGGTACACGCCCGGGCACGGACTGCCTACGGGCACCACGTCCGTGCTGACCATCACCCAGTGACCAAGCTCGTGATTGCCGCTCTCGCCGCGGCGCTTCTGCTGCCGTCGACGGCGCTCGGAGCGAACTGGGCCGTCGGCGCGCATCCCGGCGGGATCGCCGCCTTGCGCGCGCAGCTTCCGCACGCGACGACGCTCGTCCCCGGTCGGGCGCTGCTCGTCCGCGGCGCTCGTCCCGCACGTCCGCGGCGCCTCGTACGTCGTCGACCTCGGCAAGGAGTCTCGCACCCTGCAGTTCGACAACACGGAGCCCGACGCTGCGCAGCAGTGGTACCTCCCCGCGGACAAGGCCTGGAACCACTGGGAGACACAGCCGGCGAGCCTCACGCCGGTGAAGGTCGCAGTGATCGACTCCGGGATCGATGCCGGCCATCCCGAGTTCGCGGGACGCGTCCTCGCCGGCGTGTCGTTCGTCGACAGCAGCTGGCGTACCGACGCCTGCGGCCACGGTACGTTCGTCGCGGGCGAGATCGCGGCGAACCCCTTGAACAACATGGGGATCGCGGGGATCGCGTTCAACGCGGAGCTGCTCGTCGCCAAGGTCGTCCAGTCCGACTGCAACGTCTCGACCTACGGCGAGGTTCGCGCGATCACCTGGGCCGTGAACCACGGCGCGCGCGTGATCAACCTGTCGATCGGCGGCAACCGCGACCCGGAGGACGCGCAGATCGACTCGTACTCGCCCGCCGAGGACGCAGCGGTCCAGTACGCGTGGTCGAAGGGCGTGCTGGTCGTCGCGGCCGCCGGGAACGGGCCGCAGGCGCCGAGGACGCCCTGGCCGTACGCGGACTACCCGGCGGCGCTGCCGCACGTGATCGGGGTGGCCGCCGTCACCCAGTCCGGGAACGTGCCTGCCTACTCGAACCGCGACCGGCAGTTCGTCGACATCGCCGCCCCGGGCGGCCCCATCTTCTCGACGATCCCGCGGAACCTCGTGGACGCGTCGGCCCCGGGGTGCAGCGGGCCGGGGGCCGCGTACTCCGACTGCGGGCCGTCGGAGTTCAAGAACGGGATCGGGACGTCGTTCGCCGCACCGCAGGTCGCGGCGGCCGCGGCGCTGCTGCTCGGAACCGACCCGGACCTGACGAACTCGCCAGCTGGAGTGGATCCTCGAGCGGAGCGCCGCCGACGCGACCGCGGCGACCGGCTGCCCCGCGTGTCCGGTCGGACGCGACTCGCTCACGGGCTGGGGGACGCTCGACGTCGCTGCAGCGCTCGCGATGCTCTCGCACTCGGACAGGCTCCCGCCGCCGGACGCGCTCGAGACGAACGACGACGCCGGCAAGGCGTCCCGGCCGTTCGGGTCGGTGCCGCGGACCCTCGTCGCGACGCTGGACGACTGGGACGACCCCGTCGACGTGTACTCGATCCGGCTGACCAAGGGCGACGAGCTCTTCGCCCGGCTCGGCCTGGGGAGCCCGGTCGCCAACTCGCTGGCCCTGTGGAGGCCGGGGACGCAGTCGGTGAACGCCACGCCGGCGGAGGTGCGCTCCGATCGCGCGGTCACCTCGGCCGCGGTGAACGGGCAGCAGCGCCTCGCCTACGTCGCGCCCGTCGACCGGGGTGTACTACCTCGAGGTCAAGGTCGGCGCGCCGTCGCGCGCCGCCGACCGTTACTACCTCTCGGTCGCCCGGCGCAAGGCCGGCTCAGCCGTCGGGTAGGAGCTCTTCCTCGGGAACGTCCCGGAGCTTCCGTGCCGGGTTGCCGACCACGAGCGTTCGCGGCGGGACGTCCTTCGTGACGACCGCGCCGGCGCCGACGAACGCCTCCTCGCCGATCTCGACGGCAGGGCAGAGGACCGCGCCCGCGCCGACCCGCGCCCCGCGGCGGATCGTCGGGCCTTCGATGAGCTCGTGGCGCCGCTCCGTGCGGCCCATGAAGTTGTCGTTCGAGGTGATCACGCACGGCGCGATGAACACGTGCTCCTCGAGCGTCGAGTAGGCGGTGATGTACGCGCCGGCCTGGATCTTCGTCATCGCTCCGACCGTGGTGTCGTTCTCGATGACCGAGCCCGCGGCCGAGGACGACGTCGTCCCCGATCGTGACGCGCTCGCGTACGCACGACTGGTCGCCCAGGATCACGCGGGCGCCGACGCTCGTCCCGGCGAAGACGATGGCGCCGGTCGAGACGATCGTCCCGTCGCCGATCTCCGGTGGCGGCAGCGGCTCGCGCTTCGCCGTCGAGCGCGGGGAGAGGGCGGGCTGCTTGCCGACGACGGCGTACTCGAGGACCTTCACCCCGCTCCGAGCACGGTGCCCGGATAGACGATCGCGGTCTCGTGGACCTCGGCGGTCATGACGAGAGCGAGTTCTGCAGCCGCTCGAGCACTCGCACGACGGCGAGGCCGTCGCGGGCCTCCTGGCCCGTCGGGCCTTCGCGCACGAGCCGCATGAAGTGCGACAACTCGAGGCGGAGCGGCTCGTCGGTCGCGATCTTCGGGCTGAGGATGTCACCGGTGCGCGTCTGCCACTCGCCGAACGTCTGCGCCGGCTGCTCGGGCCATTTCTCGTAGATCGTCACCTTGCGCTCGAGCTCCATGTCGTCGAAGACGGCCATCTTGTCGCGGCCGACGACGGTGAGCTTCCGCATCTTGTGCGGGTCGAGCCAGGAGAGGTGGAGGTGGGCGATCTTGCCGCTCGGGAAGCGGAGGAAGCAGAAGACGACGTCCTCGACGCCGGGGTTCAGGAAGGCGTTGCCGCGCGCCCAGACCTCGGAGGGCTCCTCGTCGGCGAGATGCAGGATCACGGAGACGTCGTGGACGCCGAGCGACCACAGCGCGTTCTCGTCCTTGCGGATCGTCCCGAGGTTCTGGCGGTTGCCGTAGATGCAGAGGACCTCGCCGAGATCGCCGGTGTCGACGAGCTCCTTGAGCTTGCGGACGCCCGGGTGGTAGAGGAGCAGGTGGCCGGGCATGAGCACCTTGCCGCGGGACTCGGCGAGCACGACGAGCTCCTCCATCTCGGCGGCGCGCATCGCCGGCGGCTTCTCGACGAAGACGTGCTTTCCGGCCTCGAGCGCCAGCTTGGCGAGGGCGTAGTGGGTCGGGACGGGCGTCGCGATGACGACCGCCTCGAGATCGGTATCGGCGAGGAGCTCGTCGTAGGAGCTCGTCGCCATCGCGTTCGGGAACCGGCGTGCGAACGTCTCGCGGCGCTCCTCCGAGGCGTCGCAGATCCAGGTGAGCTCGCCGAGCACGTCGAGGTTGCGCACGAGGTTCTGCCCCCACGCACCGAGGCCGACCTGCGCCGACCGGTTCGGACGCGGGTCGGCGAGCCGGCATCTCATGAGCTTCCAGTTTCCACACCTTCCCGTCGACCTCGTGACCGCGGGTCGCGTTGCGGAAGTCGACGACGACGTTGGCGCGGCGGACGAGGTCGGCGTAGTCGATCGCCGAGTGGGCGGTCACGATCGCGACGCAGTCGTAGGCCTCGGGCTCGAGCGGCGAGGAGGTCATGCCGTCGAACTCGGGGACGTGCGGGTCGTGGTAGGCGACCTCGGCGCCGGCCGTCCGCAGGAGCTGCACGAGCTTGTCGGCGGGAGTCTCCCGGACGTCGCCGATGTCCGCCTTGTAGGCGACCCCCGAGATGAGGATCCTCGAGCCCGACACCGACCTCTTGAGCCCGTGGTTGAGTGCCTGCGAGATGACCGACCGGCAGAAGTACGGCATGTTGTTGTTGACCTCGCCGGCGAGCTCGATGAATCGCGCCGAGAAGTCGTACTCGCGCGCCTTCCACGAGAGGTAGTAGGGGTCGAGCGGGATGCAGTGCCCGCCGAGGCCCGGGCCGGGCTGGAAGGACTGGAACCCGAACGGCTTCGTCGCGGCGGCCTCGACGACCTCCCAGACGTCGATTCCCATCCGGTCGCAGAGCTGCGCGAGCTCGTTGACGAGGGCGATGTTCACGGAGCGGTAGATGTTCTCGAGGAGTTTCGTCAGCTCGGCGGACTCGGGCGCCGACACCTCGTGGACCGTGTCGACCGCGCGCCGGTAGAGAGCTGCGGCTGCGGCGGTGCAGGCGGGGGTGAGCCCGCCGACGATCTTGGGAGTGGTCTTCGTCGTCCAGTCGGTGCGGCCGGGGTCGACGCGCTCGGGCGACATCGCGAGGTTGAAGTCCGTGCCGGCCACGAGGCCGCTTCCCTGCTCGAGGATCGGCTTCACGACCTCTCGCGTCGTGCCCGGGTAGGTCGTCGACTCGAGCACGACGAGCTGGCCCGGCTGGAGGTTCGCGGCGATCGAGTGCGAAGCGCGCTCGATGTAGCCGAGGTCGGGCTCGCGCTGCTTCGTGAGCGGCGTGGGGAGGGCGATCAGGATCGCCTCGGCCTGCCGGAGCTCTCCGTAGTCGAGGGTGGCGGCGAGCCGGCCTGTCGCGACGAGCGCCTCGAGCGCCTCGGAGGAGACGTCCCCGATGTGGCTGCGACCGGCGTTGATCCCCTCGACCACCTCGGGGAGAGCGTCGACGAGCAGCACGGTGCTCCCCGCCTCGGCGAAGGTCTGTGCGAGCGGCAGTCCGACATAGCCGGCGCCGATGATGGCAACGTCCCAGGTCCGGCTCACGGCGTCGAAGGGTACAGAGCGGCCGCGATCCGGCCGCTCGCCTCCCCGTCGCCGTACAGGGTCGGCGCATCCTCGGGGAAGCGAGCCTCGGCGACGGCACGCACGATCGCGTCGGGGTCGTCGTCGACGAGGACGTTTGCCCCGGCCTCGACCGTGTCCGCCCATTCGGTGTTGGCGCGGAGCGTCACGCACGGCACGCCGTGCCAGTAGGCCTCCTTCTGCACGCCTCCCGAGTCGGTCGCGATCACGCGGGCCTGCGAGGCGAGGGCCGTGAAGTCGAGGTAGCCGAGCGGGTCGACGAGCTCGACGGACGCGCCAAGGCGCGCGAGCGCGGCGCGGGTTCGCGGGTGGGCGGGGAAGACGACGGGCTCGTCGATCCGGTTCAGGCCCTCGACGATCCGCGCGAGCCGCTCGGGCTGCACGTTCGCCTCCCGGTGGACGGTGGCGACGACGTAGGCGCCGGGCTCGACGCCGAGCCGGGCGAGCACGCCCGAGCGCTCGCGCGCGACCGGCCCGAAGAGGCGGCTCGCGTCGGCCATGACATCGCCGACCACGAGTGCCTTGCCGGCGATTCCCTCGAGCTCGAGCTGCCCGGCCGAGCGGTCGTCCGGACAGAAGAGGAGCGCGGAGCGCCGGTCGACCTCGATCCGGTTGCGCTCCTCCGGCATCGTGAGGTCGAAGCTGCGGAGGCCTGCCTCGACGTGGGCGAGCGGAGTCTCCTCCGCCGCCTGTGCACCCGCGAGCGTCGAGTTCGTGTCGCCGAACACGAGCACCCAGTCGGGCCGCTCGCTCTCGACGGCAGCCCGGATCGCGGGCCGCATCGCGTCGGGGTCCGCCGTCTCGAGCCCGAGCCGGTACCTCGGCTCTCCGAGGCCGAGCTCGGAGAAGAACACCTCCGAGAGCTCACGGTCGTAGTGCTGCCCCGTGTGGACGACGACCTCCTCGATCCCGGCGGTCCGGAGCGCCGCCGAGAGCGGTGCCGACTTGATGAACTGGGGCCGGTTGCCCACGACGGTGACGACACGCACGGAGCTAGGCTAGAGGCTGTTCCGGGCCGTTAGCTCAGTTGGTAGAGCAGGGGACTCTTAATCCCAAGGTCGAAGGTTCGAATCCTTCACGGCCCATCGCTTTGCCCCCGCAAACTTCGGTGTTCTTACGGGAGACGTGTGCGCACCCGGAGAGCGCGCGCACGCGGGTAGTACGGGAGGCCACGCGGCCGCCTCCTCGACCTGGGCCGTGCCCCGAGGCTTGTGGCTTTGCTAGCCAAAGCCGCCCTATTCTGTGAGCCGTGCCTCAGAACAGGACGGATACAGGCCGGTTCCGGGCGGGGGAGAGCGGCAACCCAGGTGGGAGGCCTGCCGGTTTGGCCCGGCAGGCCCGCGAGATCGTCGGCCGTGACGGCGAAGCGATGGTGCGGTTCTGGGTCGAGGTCATGAACGACGCCACGGCTCGCGTACGGGACCGTCTCGAGGCGTCGAAGCTTCTCGCCGAGCGCGGCTGGGGCAAGACCGCGACGTTCCACATCGTTGACGAGGACGACGACGCGCTCGGCCGTGACGAGACTGCCGATCCGCGTCTTCCGAGCTTCAGCGGTTCTTGGTCTTGAAGACCACCTTGACGCTCGATCCGGCCTTCTTGGCCACGATGATCGACTGCTGGCTGACCACGACGCCGAACCCGGCGAGGTTGTTGCGCACGCAGACGATGTTCGCGTTCGTGACCTTGGTGCGGGAGTAGGTCGTGCAGGTCAGGCCGGCATACGTGACGGCTTGACCGGGACGCAGGATGATCGCGTTGCCGTGCGTCAGTCGCATCGCGCCGAGGGCCACACTCGTCGCGCCGAGGACCGCGACGGCCCCGCTCACCGCGAGGATCCGTTTCATGGCCGTGTCCCCTTCCTGGTCGCGTCCCGCTCCTTGAGCGTGGACTTGGCGCCCTTGGCGGGCGGTGTCAGCGCCGAGGCGAATGCGTTCGCCGCCTGCGAGATCTGCGCCTTGCTCTTCGACTTCGCCCCCTTGGTGGTCTTCGCTCCCTTGAGCACGCTCGCGACGACGTTCGAGGTGACGGGGACCGCGATCGTCGCCCCGAGATCGATCCGGATCGAGTGGCAGATCGTCTTCGCGTGGGTCGAGGCGGGCTGCAGGCAGAGCCTGACGTACTGGCCGACGAAGCCCGCCGGCACGGTCAGCGTGAAGACCGGCACGTGTGCGCTCACCGTCGTCTGGCTCGCGTTCGCGCACTTCATGCCGACGCCCGGGACGAACGTCGCCGGAATCGCCTTCCCGTATTTCGAGTTGTGCTGTGGCTCGCCCACGGGGAGGTAGAGGAGTGTCCCCAGCGTCCCGTCAGGCCTGAGCACCGGCTTCGGCATGCAGTAAGCCTCGACCCGTACGGGCGGGGCCAGAGCCGGCGTCACCACGGTCGTGACCGAGTTCGTGATCGTGTTCGTTCCCGGAACGGGCACGTAGATGACCGGTGCCGGCGGCGGGATCACGATCACCGTGCAGCCGACGCAGTACTGCGCGACGATCTGGGTGATCTGCAGCGTGTTCAGGCAGCTCGTCTGAGGGCTGATCGTGACGTTGTTCACGGGCGTGCCGCCGAGCGTCTGAATCTCGACGTTGAGGGTCGTGTTCTGCGACGAGGCCACGCAATTCTGAGAGACGATCGCCACCTGAGTCGAGGCGTTGTTGCCGCACGTGAGCTGGGTGGTGTCGCAGGGCGCCGTCGGAGGCGCCGCGATCGTCGTCGTCGCCGGCGGGGTCGGGATCGTGTTCGTGGTCGGGCCGCTCTGGGTCGTCGAGTCCGTCGTCGGCGGCGGCGTGTTCGCCCCGGTCACCACAGGGCCGGTCGTCGTCGTCGTTCCGGGATCGGTCGTCGGTCGTCGTTGCGGGATCGGTGGTCGTAGGCGCCGTCGTCGTGGCGGGATCGGTCGTGGTCGTGGCGGGATCGGTCGTGGTGGTCGTGGCGGGATCGGTCGTGGTCGTCGTTGTGGGATCGGTGGTCGTCGTTGTTGCGGGATCGGTGGTCGTAGGCGCCGTCGTCGTGGCGGGATCGGTCGTGGTCGCGGGGGGATCGGTCGTGGTACTCGTGGCGGGATCGGTCGTGTCGGCTGTTGCCGGATCGGTCGATGTCGCCGGAGCGCTGGTGACCGAGGTATCGCTCGGGTGGTCCGCTCCGGTTGCGAGCCCCGTGAGGAGCCCGAACGCCAGCACGACCAAGGCTGCTGCGACCGGCCAGACGATGCGACTCTTCTTCACGGGAACCCCCTGGTCTTGGACAGAAAATTTGTCGGGGGTGATTGCGGCTCACCCCCGGAAGCCGGCCGCCGAAAGCTCCGACGGCAGAGCTCGTACGCCTTCGCTAGACGTCGTTGACGTGCGAGAGCGCGCTGTACTCGGCCGATGCGAGCTGCACGGCCACCGGAACCACGACGATGCTCTGGTCCGCGGACTGCGAGACCTCGGCAGCGTTGGCCGAGGACGTGTCGCCGCCGATCGACGCCGCCGCGATCCACGCGCCGCCGCCACCGCCGCCGTCGCCGCCGTTGCCACCGTTACCGTTGCCCGTGGCGTTACCTCCGACGGAGGCTGCCCCGGCTACGGCCGCCGAATCGGCGTTTCCGTTGCCGTTGCTGTTGAGGCCCGACTTGCTCGCGGCGATCCCGAGTGAGTCATCGCCCGTGGTGTCGGTCGCCGTGGACATCGAGGCCGGCGAGGTCGTTCCACCGGTCGCCGAGGAGTCTGCCGTGCTCGACGCGGCACCACCGGCACCAGCGGTGTTCATGCTCGCGTTCGAGCCGGAACCGCCGGCACCGCCGGCTCCTCCGGCCAGGCTCACGGACACCGAGCTCGTCGCAGAGCTCGACTGCGTCAGCGAGCTCGAGCTCGTGCTCGTGTTACTGCCGGAGTTCATCCCGGACGAGGAGTTCGCCTGGCTCGTGTCGCCCTGGCTCACGTCGTCGCCGAATGCGGTGGCGGCGAACGAAAGCGCGAGTACTGCGACTCCTGCCAGAAAGGTCGTATGCAACTTGGTCACTGAATCTCTCCTTTCGTGGCCACCGAACGGATCGGTGGCTCTCCCATGATTGTCCGAACTAGCGCTGCGCGGAGTCGCTCGACGGATCACCCCCCCTCCGATGGACGTGCGGGCGCAGACACCTGCCGGTGTCATCACCTCTGCTGGAAAGAAGGGCGGCCTCGCCGAGCGCGGGCGCCCGCAAGGGGTGCCTCCACGACACGGCTCGCTGCCTCGAATTGTCCCCCGTCACTACCCCCACACTCCCGGTCGCTGCGATCGATCCCGTGCTGACCGGAAATGGGTCAGCGATCGCGCGACCTGAGTGCTGAGGCTGCGCTCACGTCCTCGACCGTCATGGGCCAAAAACGCGGACGACGACTATGATAGGCGAACCGGTTCGGAAATGGCGATCCCGCTCCGTTCACGGGGGAAGGGGTAGTGGCATGGAGGCGCACGATGCGCGCGCAGGCACAGAGGCTCGGTGGGGCTTCGGGAGTCGCGACGGCTCGGAGCCGCCCCAGCTTCACCGCCCCTCCAACGCCATCGCGATCACCTCCTCGGGCTGTTCGTCGCTGATGCGGAGCGGCCCGAGGCCGCAGTCAGTCCCGTGCGACTAGAGATGAACTGCCTACAGACGTTGTGAACGGCTGAGAGGTACATCCGGCCCTCCTTTGAGTGTGTGCGGGTCCGCCAAGACCTGTGCCCAAAGGAGGACCGTGATGAATCTGCACGCTGACGCCAAGCTCGGACTGGCTGGCCGACACGAACTGGTGCTCGCGATCGAGGGTGGGATCTCGCTGAAGCTGGCCGCGGTTCGCTTCAGCGTGTCGCCGGCGACGGCGCACCGCTGGTGGCCCTGGCTGGCTCGCCCGGCCCTAACCCGAACCCGCCGTCAGGCCGCTGAGACGGCGCAAAGACGGGGATCGGCGCGGACGGGTCGAAGCCCTCGAGTTGCTCGCTGGCGCTCGCGGTCATTGCTCCTCCCAAAGCTGGCGCCTCCGAACGGTGCCCAGGCCCTTCGGACAAACGAGGCCTGGACCTTCGGGGGGTACGCAGCCGCCACAAGGACGTGGCCGATGGCAAAGTCTCAGCTCTACGTTGGAGCTAACGCCCGGTCCGCCTCAATCCCGACGCTCCATGGCGTCACGATGGAGAGGGACCCAGCCGGGGACGTGCACGGGGTAGCTGGCTCCGCTCGACGGAACTGCGGCTGGTGGACCGGGCGGCGTAATCTACCCGCGAGGAGACCCGTCTTGCAGTCGGCGCTTAGGGACACGGCCGGAAGAGCGGTGCGCGCCCTAGTCCTCGCCAGCGACGTCTTCGACGACCTGGCGAAAGTCGGGTCGTCGCGTAGATCGCGGCGCCCTCAGCCCGGCTGGTCGTAAGGACGTCGACTACCGAGTCGAGCTGCTCGAGCGTCTCCTGTAACGACGCGAGGAGTTCGACGTCGCGGCCCTCGATCGCTGAGGTCGCGGCCGTCCGCACCCGGCCGATGACCTCAAGGAGCAGAGCGTTCACCGCCGCGGTACGCCGAACGTAATCGCCCTCCGCGCAGCGATTGTGACGGCTTCCGTCACGCCGCCCGAGCCTCGCTCAGATCAGAGCGTCGAGGACTTCGACCTCGTCGGCGTCGGCCCCGAGGTCCGCGCCTCGGATAATGCTCCACGCGCGCATTCTCCTCTCGTTCAAGCCCGTTGCGGCGAACGCTGCGAGACGGCGTTCGGTTGTCTCGAGCGACATTCGATAGGCCGATGGGTTACGCAAGAACGGGAACACATCGAACTCGGGCTCGCCGAGCATGGGTTTGGCGTCTATGGCGAGGTACTTGTCACCGGCGTCGAGAATGTTCTGATGGTGGAGGCCGCCATGCACGAGGATTGAACGTCCGACCTCGAGTGCGTCGTAGAGTTCTCGTGCGCGCGGCCTCGGTGATCGATTGCTTCAGCCGCAAGGTCGTGGATCGCAAGGTCGAAGGTTCGAATCCTTCACGGCCCATCGAAAAGCGTGGACGGCCAGCCGCATCGAGCGGCTGACCGTCACGTCCGGCCGGCGGCACCCGCCCGCCGGAAGCGCAGACTCAGACTGCGCGATAGACGAGAGGATGGCTGGCGGTCCCGAGGTAGCCGGCGCCCGCCTGGTTGACGCTCATCGCAACACGGATGACCGATACCGGCAGCGATACGGCGAACGTCGCGTTCGATGCTGCTCGGAGCGGCTGCTTCGCAACGGTCTGCCACCTCGTCCCGACCCGCCGCTGCAGCTCGACCATGCGACCGCGCAACGACTTCGCCGCCGTTACATGCGCGCGAAGGGAACCGCTCGAGAGCTCGGAGATGGACATCGCCGGCCGGACGCCGACCGTGATCGCTGCGCTCGGTCGGACGATGCCGAGACGCGCCCGGTAGGTGGTCATGATCCGCGGCCTCACCTCGAGGCTGAAGCGGCCGCCGCGGCCTGTCACGGCGGTTCCGACCCGCACCGCCTTGTGCCCGTAGGGGCGGGCGAGGATCGCGACGTGCCGGCCGGCCCCGCCGCGCACGAGGCGGCCCATGAGCATGACGCGATGCCCATAGAGGACCTTGAACGCGACCGGATGAATGGTGAGCGAGAGAGGCCGGTAGCGAAGCGCGTGAGTCGCTGCGCCCAGGTAGCCGGCGCCGGCCTGGTTCACGCTCATCGCGATCCGGATTGTCCCGGTGGGGAGCGGCCGTGCGATGACCGCGGTGGAGTGGAGCCCGACCGGCTTGCGAACGAGCGTTGTCCAGCTGCCGTCGGTGTTTCGCAGCTGGAGCTCGACCGTCCGTCCGTAGAACGAGCGCGCGGCGCTCACGTGCGCGCGGACGTGGCCGTTCGGCAAGACCTTGACCGAGAGCTTCGGCGAGACGCCGACGACCAGCTTCCGGCTGTCCGTGGCCCCGGCCGTGGCCCAATATGTCGTCCGGATGCGAGGCGAGGCCTCGTAGCTCCAGTGCCCGTCGGACGAGGTTCGGACGACGGCGAGGCGGGCCGGTGCGGAACGGCTGTAGTGCCAGGCATAGAGGGAAACCGCTCGGCCGGCGGCGTGGGCGCCGCTCAGCTTCCCGGAGACGGTCATCGAGTGCCCGTAGAGCACGCGGTACGAGGAGACGTGCAGGGAGAGTGACGGTTGGGGGCGCGTGGCCGCGGCGAGCGTGGAGGGAGCCAACGCGAGCCCGGTGAGTACGACGAGAAGCGTGCGCACCGTTAGATCCTCCTTGTGGGATCGGCTGACGAGCTTGACGCCTTCGTAGTTGCCCGAGTCCGAATCGCCGAAACGCGTGCTGGAACCTCACGCCGCGTTGTGCCGGCTTCACCCGTCGTACGTCGGCTGGAGTGCCGCGGCGAGCCGGCGGTCGCGGCGGAGTCTTGCGAGCGCGCGGTCCCGTGTCGGGCCGATCGAGCCGGGCGGCATTCTCAGCTTCGACGACAACGCCTGGTAGCTGGAGGTGCCGTAGAACAGGGCGACGATCAATGAGCGCTGCCGCTGGGGGAGCCGCTCCACGGCGGCGTCGACAGCCGCGCGCTGCTCGTCTTGCACCAGGGAGGTCTCGAAGGCCGGGTGGTCACTCTCGTCGGGATGACGCGGTTCTTCGACGGCGATCTCACGCTGACGGGACCTGATGATGCGTAGCGCTTGGCGCCTGGCGGTTACGCAGAGCCAGCCGCCGAAGGCCTCGGGCTCGCGTAGCTCGGCGATGTGCGTGAACGCCGCCGCCCAGGTTCCCTGCACGACGTCGTCGGCGTCGGCGGCCGAGAGCCGATAGTCGCGGGCTACGGCGCGAAGCATCGGCGTGAAGCACTCGACCAGCGACTCCCACGCGTACGGGTCTCTCGAACGCGAGGCCTGCACGAGCATGGTGAGTCTCTTGGACGCTTCGTCGGTGGACTTGGCCGCGCTGCGGCCGGGAAGCGCGAGCCGCCGACGAAGCTCCAGCTCGCGTTGGTGGGTCAGGTCGGAGTGGATGGAGGGATGAAGGGCCATGTTCTCTCCTGTCTCTTGACCGGGCTCGAAGCGACAGCTCCCACGGTAGGAGGGGTGCGTGCCCACGTCGTTCGTGGCGCGGATCTTCCGAATGTCTAATTTCAGACGTTGATCGCTAAGATCGGGCCGTGCAGTGGGAGCTGTTCGAAGGGGTGCCGGCGGAGGACCTGCGTCGTGTGCTCGAGATCGCGCGCCACCGGACCTTCAGGCGTGGCGAGGTCGTGTTTCATCAGCACGATCCGGTGGATTCGCTCCACCTCGTCGTCGAGGGACGCTTCGAAATCGCTCGGCGTACCACTGCCGGCGAGAACACGCTGCTCGCGATCTGCGGGCGCGGGGACGCCTTCGGGGAGCTCGCGCTCGTCTCCGGCCAGGACCGGTCGGCGACCGTGTCGGCCCTCGAGCCGGGTGAGACGCTCTCCGTGCATCGGGTCGATTTCGACGAGCTCCGCGCCCGACACTCGAGCGTCGACCGGGTGCTCGTGAGCCTGCTCGCGCGGCGGCTGCAGCGGATGACCGAGCTCCTGAGCGAGGCGTTCTACGAGAGTGCGCGGCGTCGCGTCCTGCGACGGCTTCTCGAGCTCGGAAGCGTCGACGGTGGCGGCGGCGAGGAAGAGATTCGAATCACCCAGGAGCAGCTCGGCGCGCTCGCCGGCGCATCGCGAGCGACGGTGGCGTCAGTCCTCGCAGCCGAGCGGGCGCACGGCACGATCGAGGTACGGCGCGGCGTGACCATTGTTCGCGACCGGATCGCCGTGACTCGCCGAGCAGGCCTGCGGGCCGCACGTGATTGAGCCCATTGGCCGGCGGCGCGTCGCCCGGGGACATGCGCCGGGTCGGCGGCACGTCCCCGGGTTCGACACTGACTGGAGATCCGGAGTCCCGACGCGTCTTGCTGCGCGCTAGACGCCGTGGATGCCCGAACGATCATCCGGCCGCGTCGTGTTGCCGCTGGAATGGTTCTGGCGGTAGGACTTCGCGATGGCCTCCCACCGGAGGTCGAGCGCGTTGAGCGCCGCCGCCGAGAGGTGGCTGGACGTCGATGCTCCGACTGCGTTCGAGGCGCCGTCGACCTCGACCGTTGTGGCGTTCGCGCTCGATGCGCCCAGTGCAAGCGTGACGCCCACTGCGAGGGCGAGGATTCCGTGCTGCCGAGCGTTCATCAGTTCCTCCTTCTCCGGGATCGCCGTTTGCGATCGCGATGATGAGAAGAGCGCGTACGGGCCCGGCCTGATACATCAAACTCGGGGGAAGCGTGAATCCAGATTGGGGCCGCCCCCTTCATGGGCTGAACTGGGTCTTCTCCGGGTGACGCGTCCTCGCGTAGGATCGCCGCCGTGCGACGGGGGCTGCAGCTCGCGGACTTGGGCGACTTGCTCGAGCTTCGACTGGTCGCTGTGCTCGCGACCTACCGGAGTGACGGAGAAACGCTCCTCTCCCCCGTTTGGCACCGGTGGCGAGACGGCGGCTTCGATGTCGCGACGAGTCGCGGTGACGTCAAGGTGAGGCACCTGCGGACGGACCCGCGGGCCGCCATCCTCGTCTACGAGCATGCGCCTCCCTATCGCGGAGTCGAGTTGCGGACGCAGCCGACCTTGCTGGACGAGGGTGCGAGGGAGGCCGCGCGTGAGATCGCCGTCCGCTACCTCGGCCCGGCGGCGGGCGAGGCTTACACGGCCGGAGGCATGGCCGACGACGTCGTGATCCGGCTCGAGCCCGGCACGGTGCGCGCCTGGGACTTCGCCGACGAGTATTGACGGCACGGGGCCGCGTTCTTCGGCGACGCGCTGCGTCAGGTTGCCGTCAGGCCAGGGCTCTGTTCAGCGCACGGCGCCAGTCTTCGCGGTGCGCGTCGGCGGTATCGCGGGCCATGCTCGGCTCGAACGTGGCGCCGCGTCGCACCAGGCCGGCTATGTCTGCGGGAGACCTCCACGCCTGGATACCGAGGCCCGCGAGCGCGGCGGCGCCGAGCGCCGTCGTCTCGGCTTCTTCGGCGACCTCGACGGGTGTACCGATCAGGTCGGCCTGGAACTGCATCAGGAAGCGATTCGCGCTGGCGCCACCGTCCGCACGGAGCACGCCGACCTCGAGCGGAAGGACGTCGAGCACGTCGGCGACCTGGTGGGCGATTGCCTCGAGGGCGGCACGCGCGAGGTGCGCTCGGGTCGAGCCCCTGGTGAGACCGCAGATCAACCCGCGGGCGTCTGGATCCCAGTGCGGCGAGCCGAGACCCGTCAACGCCGGGACGAAGAAGACGCCCTCCGTCGACGAGACCTGGCGGGCGAGCAACTCGGACTCCGCCGCCGTCCCGATCACGCCCAGCCCATCACGCAGCCATTGCAGCGCAGCGCCGCCTACGAACACGGCGCCCTCGGCGGCGAACTGGGCCGCCGTCCCAGCCGCGACCGCGACCGCCGTCTTCAGGACGCCGGGCCCGACGCCGCCGAGGTGCTCGCCGAGGTTGACGAGCACGAACGTGCCTGTCCCGTACGTCGCCTTTGCGTCCCCTCCGCGAAAACAGGCCTGACCGAACAGGGCGGCCTGCTGGTCGCCGGCAATCCCGGCCACCGGGACTCTCGCACCGAGGAGCGAGGCCTCGGCGACGACGCCCGACGAGCCCACGACCGAGGGAAGGATGGAGGGATCGAGGGAGAAGACGGACAGAAGCTCCTCGTCCCATTGCCCGGTTGCGAGGTCGAGGAGCATTGTCCGCGACGCGTTGGTCACGTCGGTGACGTGGGCGGCACCATCCGTCAGCTTCCAGATCAGCCAGGTCTCGACCGTCCCGAACGCCAGCTGACTCTGCGGGAAGCTCGGTGTGTTCGAGGATCCACTCGAGCTTCGTCGCCGAGAAGTACGGGTCCGGGAGGAGACCTGTCCGCTCTCGAATCAACTCGGCCGGTAGCTCCCTGCAACGCTCGGCGGTGCGGCGGTCTTGCCACACGATCGCCCGCTGAACCGGCCGCCCGGACCGCCGCTCCCAGACGAGCGTCGTCTCCCGCTGGTTGGTGATGCCGATCGCGGAGAGCTCACGGGCCGCGATGCCCGCATCCTCGACGGCAGCCGCGGCGGCGCTCTCCACGCTCGCCCAGATCTCTTCGGGATCGTGCTCGACCCAGCCCGACCGTGGGAAATGCTGGGCGATCTCGCGGTAGCCTCGACCGATCGGGCAGAGCGCCTCGTCGACGACCAGGCACGTCGTGCCCGTGGTTCCCTGGTCGATCGCCAGGATCAGCAACGGCCCGAAGACTGCGAGCCGGTGAAAGGTCGCGGCGCGGTTGTCCCGCCGGCCGCACACCACTCAAGGCCTCGCGGCGTCAGGCGGCGACAACCGAGCGCCCCGTTCCGTCGAGCGCGAGGCCGGTCTCCGGGTCGAAGAAGTGGAGGCGCCTGTGGTCGACTGCGAGCTCGACCTCCGTCTCCGTGGAGACCGACTGCCGGGCATCGAGGACGACGGTGAAGGTCGCCCGGTCCTCCGCGAACAGCTTCCCCTCGTCGCCGTCGTCGGATTCGGCCGCCGCACGCACCGCCTCGGTGCTCACACGCGGTGCGTCGACCGTGAAGATCACGTGGTACTCCGGGCCGAGGTCCTCGACGACGTCGGGCCTGCACCCGAATTCGCGGGAGGTCGAGATTCGACGTCGTCGAGTGCTCGAAGCAGGTCGGGCGCATGCCCAGGATCACGTCCCGGTCGAGGCCGGCGAGCGGCGACGACTCCGGGAGGGCGAGGGAGACGTCCGCGAACCTGACCGAGCCGCCGTCGAGGCGCGCATCGACCAGGTTCATCGACGGGGAGCCGATGAACGCGGCCACGAACAGGTTCGCGGGACGATGGAAGAGGTTGTGCGGAGTGTCCACCTGCTGCAGCGTGCCGTCGAGCAGCACGGCGACGCGCTGGCCGAGGGTCATCGCCTCGACCTGGTCGTGCGTGACGTAGACCGTCGTGACGCCCAGCCGCTCGTGGAGCTTCGCCAGCTCGGCGCGCATCGAGACACGGAGCTTCGCATCGAGGTTCGAGAGCGGCTCGTCCATCAGGAACGCCTTGGGCTCTCGCACGATCGCGCGTCCCATCGCTACCCGCTGGCGCTGCCCGCCGGAGAGCGCAGCCGGCCTCCGGTCGAGCAGCTCCTCGAGGCCCAGCGTCGTCGCGACCTCCTGAACGCGTCTCTGCCACTCCTGCTTCTTGAGCTTCTGGAGCTTGAGCCCGTAGGCGAGGTTCTGCTTCACCGACATGTGCGGGTAGAGCGCGTAGTTCTGGAAGATCATTGCGATGTCCCGCTTTTGCGGTGGCATGTCGGTTACCTGAACGCCCCCGATCAGCACCTCGCCGGCCGTGACGTCCTCGAGGCCGGCGATCATGCGCAGGAGCGTGGACTTGCCGCATCCGGACGGGCCGACGAGGACGCAGAACTCGCCCTCGGCGATGTCCAGCGAGAGATCGTTGACCGCGCGCACGCCGTTCGGGTAGATCTTCGTGACCTGGTCGAGCAGGATCCCGCTCATGCCGTGGTATCTCGCCGGCTCGGCCGGCATCGCTGCCGAGGGACTCGGGTTCAGCGATCGCAGCCCGGCCGGGATCAGCTCGCCGTGGGCGCGGACGAGATCGTCGCAGAGCTCGTCGATCTCGTCGAGCGTGAGCACCGCCGAGGTGCTCGGATCGAGCATCGCGGCATGGCGGATGTGGTCGGGGCGGCACTCCAGCACTGCCCTGACGGACATCTCGACGACGTTCACGTAGGTCCGGTTCAAGGCAGCAAGGTGCGACGGGTAGTCGGGCACAGGGGTCGGCCGAACGCCGGTGCGATCGACGACGCATGGGACCTCGACGCAGGTTCCGTCGGGCAAGCCCGGGATCAGGCCCCTGTTCGCGACATTGCCGTAGACGACGCTCGGCTCGCCGGTCACCACCGAGTTCACGATCGAAGCGGCGTACTCGTTCGAGCGCTCGAGCGGCATTGCATCGCCCCGCGACAGCGCAGCCTTCACGCGCTCATACTCCACGAGGTTGCCTTCGCTGCGCCGAAGGTACTCCCCGACCGGGATCCGGTACCGCTCGATCTCGGAGTCGTGTCCCATGAACCACGGCACGTATTCGGCCGCGTGCTCGCTCGACTCCGTCGGGTAGAAGCCGAGCCGTTCGTAGAGTGCCACGCGCACTTTTCGCCGGAGCTCGCCGTCAGCCGCAATGCACTCGTCGAGTCGCGGGTACAGGCTCTCGCCGTCGTGCTCGAGGCGAAGGATGAAGGCCTGGTGGTTGACTCCCGCGGACAGGAACGTCACCTCTTCTGCAGGCACGCCGACGACCCGGCACAGCTCCGCGACCGTGAACTGGACGGAGTGGCAGAGCCCGACCACGTTGGTCGTCGGCGTTCCCTGGTAGACGAGCTCGCAGAGCGCCGCCATCGGGTTCGTGTAGTTGAGCAGCCAGGCTTCACGTGGGCAGAGGTCGGCCAGCTCGCGCCCGAGGGCGAGCATGTGCTCGGCGGTGCGAAGGGTGCGGAAGATGCCGCCGATCCCGAGCGTGTCGCCGATCGTCTGGCGGAGGCCGTAGCGGGCGGGGAGCTCGAAGTCCCGCACCGTCGCTGCGTGGCCCCCGACCTGGACCATGTTGAGGACGAAGTCGGCCCCGTCGAGAGCGGCCTTCCGCTCGAGGTGTGCCGTGACACGCGGCGACGCCCGCCGCTCCTGCGCCACCCGGCGCGCCATCGCCTCGGCGGTCTCGAGCCGGTCGGCGTCGATGTCGTGGAGCGCGATCTCCACTCCGCGCAGCGCGGGCAGGTCGAGGATGTCGCCGAGCAGGTTCTTCGTGAAGACGACGCTGCCGGCGCCGACGAACGCGATCCTCGTCATCCTTTGTTCGCCCCCAGCGTGAGCCCGTTGACGAAGTGCTTCTGGAGCACGACGAAGACGAGGAGCGCCGGGACCGCGCTCATGAGCGCTCCCGCCGCGAGCAGGTTGTTGTCGGTGAAGAACTCACCCTGGAGGTTGTTCAGCGCTGCCGTGATCGGTCGCTTGCTGCCATTCTGGATCAGGATCAGTGCCCACAGGAAGTCGTTGTAGATGAACGTGAACTCGAGCGTGGCCAGGGCGGCGAGCGCCGGTTTGCAGAGCGGGAGGATGATCTGGAGGTACTGGCGCACGACCCCGGCGCCGTCGACTCGTGCGGCCTCGGTCAACGACTTCGGGATCGTCTTCATGTAGTTCGAGAGCACGAAGGTGCAGAACCCGGTCTGAAAGGCGACGTTGATCGCGATCAGCCCGACGTAGGAGTCATAGAGGTGGCCACTGTCGGAGAGCCAGGTCGGCAACGGGATCTGCAGGTAGAGGCGGTAGAGCGGCTGGAGTATGACCTGCTGCGGAAGCAGGTTGGCCGCCAGGAAGAAGACCAGGAGGGCCACGTTGAAGCGGAAGCTGTACCGCGAGATCACGAACGCGAGCGCGGAGGAGAAGAGGAGGATCAGCGCGATCGCCGGGAGTGCCACGATGATCGAATTCCAGAAGTAGTGCGGCATGTCGGTCTCGGTGTATGCGGTCCTGAAGTTGTTGAAGTTGAGCTCCCTCGGCCACGAGACATAGCCGTGGAGCGACGTGTCGCCGTACGGCCGCAGAGCAGTGAAGATCGCCCAGACGATGGGCGAGATCCAGAGCAACGCCGCCACGATCAGAAAGCCGTGCAGCACGATCCGCTTCGGCCCGAGCTTCTTCTTGCGCCGCCGCGATGGCAGCGGTGCCTCGACGGCGGCGCTCGTCATGCTTCCACCTCGCTGAAGCTGTTCCAGACGAAGGTCACGATCGGCACCAGCGCGATCGTGAGCAGCACGACCGCGATCGCCGAGCCGTATCCGATCCTGCTGGCCTCACCGATGATGTTGTCGGTGATGAGGACGGACAGGAGCTCGAGGCCGTTGCGCCCGTTGTTGATGATGTACACGATGTCGAACGCGCGCAGAGCCTCGATGACGGTGATCACGATGAGCACGATGTTGATCGGCTTCAGGGCCGGCAGGACGACCGTGAAGAACGCCCGCGTGTCGCTTGCACCGTCGATCGCAGCAGCCTCGCGAAGCGACGGGTCGAGCGCCTTGAGGCCGGCGAGGTAGATGATCATCACGTAGCTCGCATGCCGCCAGCAGGCGAAGACGAGCACGGCCCAGAGGTTGATCTGCGGGTTCCCGAGCCAGTCGATCAGCTTCCCGTGCTGCGGGTCCTCGAAGAGATTGTTGAGCAGTCCCTCGGTCGGCGAGAGAAACAGCTCGGAGATGAGGCCGATGACCGCGGGGGCGATCACGACGGGGATGTAGAAGATGCTCTGGTAGATCCGCGATCCACGCAACTGCTTGTCGAGTTGATAGGCGAGGAACATCCCGAACGGCACTCCGACGAACGCGAGCGCCGCGAGCCAGTAGAGGTTGTGCTCGAACGCAGGCCAGAACGGGGGGTAGATGGTCGCGATCTGGCGATAGTTGGTCGTCCCGATCCAGTGGATCGTCCGCACGCCGCCGATCCCGTCCCAGTTCGTGAACGAGAGAAGAATCGACGAGATCGTCGGAAACCAGACCAGGCTGCCGGTGACGAGGACCGGAATCGTGATCATGACGGCGATCGCGATGCGATCACCGGTGGAAAGCCGGACGGCGCGCTTCCTCTTGCGCGCGCCGTCCGGCGTCGAGCTCATTGCGGGGTCGGTCGCCATCGGCGCCGTTGGTTAGAACCTCACGATCCGAAGATCGCCGTCTTCTGCTTCTGGATGCTCTGCACGAGCCCGTTGACGTCGCCCGGCTTGTTGAGGAACGTCTGGAGCGACGGGATCATCACCGTGGAGGCGAAGTCGGGTCGTGTGTCGCGATCCATGTACTGCGCGATGTGCGGCGTCGCCGCGATCAGCGCCGCCTCCTTCTTCTGGAGCGGGGTGTACTTGGACGTGTTCGTTTGCTTGTTCACGCCGAGGTTGCCCGGGTTCAACGGCAGGTAGGTGTTGATCGCCTGGGCGGTGCCGAAGTAGCCGATCAGCTTCTTTGCGTCGGCGAGTTCCTTCGGCGACTTCGAGAGCATGTAGCCGTCGATCGGGGCGTCGATCGAGTCCTGCCCCCACTTCGCGTTGAGCATGGGGAACGGGAAGAAGTCGACGTCGGGCGCGTTGGCGGGCTGGAAGTTGCTGACGACGAACCCGCCGAGCAGGAACATGCCGGCCTGCTTGTTCTCGAGCTGCGTCGCGCCGTCCTGCCACGTCAGGCCGAGCGCGCCCGGCGAGTAGAACGGCAGGAGCTGGCGCCACGTGTTGAAGACCGCCTTCACCTGCGGGCCGTCCCATCTCTGCTGGCCGGCCATCAGGGAGACGTGGAACTGGTAGCCGTTGATCCGCATGTTCAGGATGTCGAACGTGCCCATCGCGGGCCAGCCGTCCTTGTCGGTGAACGCGATCGGCGTCAGGCCGTCCGCCTGCATCTTCTTGGCGAGGGCGATGAACTGGGCCCACGTCTTGGGTACCTGGTAGCCCTTGTCCTTCCAGAGGCTCTTCCGGTAGTAGACCGCCCACGGATAGTTCTTGTTGGGGACCAGGTACTGGTGGCCGTCTGCGCCGGTCGAGGCTGCCTTCACGGCTGGCGGCATCAACGGCGTCAGAGCCTTCCACACGTCGTCGATCGGAGTGGACAGGCCCTTGGCGGCGAAGAACTGCATCCGGTAGCCGGCGAACCAGGTGAAGACGTCGTCCGGGTCGCCCTGGAGGTAGCTGTTGATCTGATTCTGGAACGTGTTGTGGTCGACGGTGTTGGTCTTGACGCCGATTCCCGTCGCCGTCGTGAAGTTCTTCGTGACCGCGGCGAGTGCCTTGATCCCTGGGCCCGTCTCGTACGATCCGAGGGTGACCGTGTCCGCCTCCGCGGCCCTGAGCCCTTTGAACGCGGCACGGTGAGCACTCGCGCTTCCGACACCGTACAAGGCTGCGGCGCCGGCGGCGCCGCCGATCAAGAGCCTACGGCGTGTCAGCCGCAGGTTGACGTCCTCTGCCGGATCCGGAGCGGACGTTGAGTCGTCGGACATGTGTACCTCCCGAGTGTCTCGAAAAAACGCTCATATTCGACCAAGATCGAACTCGAGTCGATCGCTTGAGTTCGGCCCCATCGTCTTTCGGTTATCTATTTTCAGCAACACTCTCACGTGCCGGAGGTTGCTGTCAAGCGAGAAGCGCCGCGTTGCCGGCCTCCCCACTCACCGTGACTCGCTTTGTGCGAGGATGTTGGTTAGTGTGCGAGTAGCAAGCGGTTAACCACGCCACGCCCCCATCGACCGAAACGTCTGAGGCCACCTGATGCTCGCCGGACAACGACAGCTGATGATCGTCGAGGAGGTTCGCCTGCACGGCTCGGTGCGCGTCAGCGAGCTCACGGAACAGCTCGGGGTGTCCGAGATGACCATTCGACGCGACCTCGACCTGCTCGCGCGGGAGGGCCTGATCGAGAAGGTGCACGGCGGGGCGACGATGCGGTCGCGCCTCAGCGCTGACGAGCCCGGGTTCGAGGCGAAGTCGTACCAGCAGGTCGCGGAGAAGGAGGCGATCGCCCGGGCCGCGAGCGAGCTCATCGGGCCCGGTCAGGCGGTTGCGCTCTCGGCCGGAACGACGACCTGGCGGCTCGCCAGGCGCCTGCGCCACACGCCGAACCTGACCGTCGTCACGAACTCGCTGCCGGTCGCCGACGTCCTTCATGCCGAGAAACGGCCCGATCTGACCGTCGTTCTCACGGGCGGCGTCCGCACCCCCTCCGACGCGCTCGTCGGGCCGATCGCCGCGGCGACGCTCCATTCGCTGCACGTCGACGTGCTCTTCATGGGCGTGCACGGGATGAGCGAGGACGCGGGCTTCACGACCCCGAACCTGCTCGAGGCCGAGACCGACGAGGCGCTGATCGCCTCCGCGGAACGGCTCGTCGTCCTCGCCGACCACACCAAGTGGGGAGTCCGCGGCCTCGTCAGCATCGCGCGCCTCGACGATGCAGACGTCGTGATCTCCGACGGCGGCCTCTCTCCCGAGGCCCGGTCGATCCTCTCCGAGTCGGTCGGCGAGGTCGTGATCGCGCCCGTCGGTGGCCGTCGTTCGAGCCTGTCAGAGCTGTCGAGCCGGTGAAGCCGGCGCCCCCTACGCAGGAACAGGAGGTCGTCGTCGACGGTCAGCCCAGGCTGCTCGAGGACGTGCATACGGGGATCCGCACGTACGTCGTCGGCTCACGCCAGCAGCGACCCAACCTTCCGTCCGCCGGCTGCCCGTTCTGCCCCGGCGGGCTCGAGGCTCCCGAGCTCTACGACGTGCGCTGGTTTCCGAACCGGTGGCCTTCGATGCCGGGCGATCGGTGCGAGGTCGTCCTGTACACGCCGGATCACGATGCCACGTTCTGGTCGCTCGGACAGTCCGGGGCCCGCAAGGTCATCGACCTCTGGGCCGAGCGCACGGCGGCGCTCGGGAGCCGCCCCGAGATCGACTACGTGCTCGTCTTCGAGAATCGCGGCGCCGAGGTGGGGGCCACGATCACGCACCCGCACGGCCAGATCTATGCCTTCGACTTCGTTCCGGAGCTGCCCCTGCGGGAGCTGGAGCACGGCCGTCACTTCGACGAGCCCGGGGAGAGGCTCGTCTCGAGCTCGACCGGGTGGCGCGCCTGGGTCCCGGAGGCACCGATCTTCCCGTACGCGCTCAAGCTCGTGCCGGACGCGCCGGTCCCCGACCTCCCGTCGCTCGACCACGTCGGCCGTGACGGCCTCGCGACGCTGCTCGTCGACGTGCTCGGGGCCCTCGATCGTCTCTTCGACGCGCAGACGCCCTACATGCTGTGGGTCCATCAGCGGCCCTTCGACGGAGCCGAGTGGCCGGGCGCGCGGCTGCACATCGAGATCGTCACGCCGTGGCGTGCCCCCGGCGTTCCGCGGTTCGTTGCCGCCGGTGAGCTCGGGTCAGGCGTCTTCTTCAATCCGATCGCGCCCGAGGCAGCCGCGCAGTCGTTTCGCGAAGCACTCACGTGAGCGCCGACGCGCTCGAGACTCTCCTCCATCCGGGCGGAAGCAGGAGCTGGGAGAGCCCGGAGCTCACCAGCCTGAACCGGCTCCCGCCTCGCGCCACCCTCGAGCGCGACGCCTCCCTCGAGCGGTCGCTGGACGGCGACTGGGAGTTCCGGCTCGTCGGGTGCCCCGACGACGCGCCCCGGGCACTCGGTCGAGCGCGCGGGTGGGACACCGTTCAGGTGCCGAGCCTCTGGACGATGCTCGGTTACGACATACCCAGGTACACGAATGTGGCGATGCCGTTCGAGCACGCTCCGCCCCTCGTCCCCGAGGAGAATCCCACCGGCATCTACCGTTGCGCCTTCACGGTCCCCCGCCACTGGGCCAGGCGGCGGATCGTGCTGAGCTTCGGAGGCACCGAGGGCGTGCTGCACGTGGTGCTGAACGGCCGGCCCGTCGGGATCGCAAAGGATTCGCGGACGCCCGCGGAGTTCGACATCACCGACCTCGTCCGCCGCCGCGGCAGCAATGAGCTCATCGCCGTCGTCGTACGCTGGTCCGACGCCAGCTTCGTCGAGGATCAAGACCAGTGGTGGCACGCGGGCATCTCGCGGCGCGTGGCGATCTCCGCGGCCTCGCCGATCCGAGACGTGTTTGCCCGCGGCAATGCCGACGGGGTGCTGACGGTCGACGCGGAGGGCGAACGGCTCGACGCTACGCTGCTCGACCCGTTCGGCCATGTCGTCCTCGACGAGTCTTTCTCCGATCGGCTCGAAGCACGCGTTCGCTCCGCCGCGGCTCTGGTCGGCCGAGGAGCCGTGGCTCTACAAGCTCGTTGTCAGCGACGGGAGCGAGAGCGTGTCCTGCAGCGTGGGCTTCCGCACGGCCGAGATTCGCGACGGCCGCCTGCTCCTGAACGACAAGCCGCTGCTGATCCGGGGTGTCAACCGACACGATCACGACGACCGCCGCGGCCGCGCCGTCTCGCGTGAGCTGATGGAGGCCGACGCGCAGCTGATGAAGCAATCGAACATCAATGCCGTCCGCACCTCGCATTACCCGAACGACCCCTACTGGCTCGACCTCTGCGACCGCTACGGGCTCTATGTCGTCGACGAGGCGAACATCGAGTCCCACGCCTACTACGACCAGATCTGCCGCGACCCCCGGTACGTCGCGGCCTTCGTCGAGCGAACGCGCAACATGGTCGAGCGCGACAAGAACCACCCGTGCGTGATCAGCTGGTCGCTTGGCAACGAGAGCGGGTACGGCGCGAATCACGACGCGGCCGCCGGCTGGATCCGCTCCCGTGACCCCTCGCGGCCGCTGCACTACGAGGGCGCGATCAGGTACGACTGGGCGGGCGGAAAGCGCGCGACGGACATCGTCTGCCCGATGTATCCGGAGCTCGACGCGATCGTAGAGTGGGCAGAGGGCGGCGACGATTCCCGGCCGATGATCCTCTGCGAGTACTCGCACGCCATGGGGAACTCGAACGGTGGGCTCGCCGACTACTTCGCGGCCTTCGAGCGATACGACGCGCTGCAGGGCGGGTTCGTCTGGGAGTGGGTGGATCACGGGATCCGGCAGACCGACGAGCGGGGTCGCGATTACTGGGCCTACGGTGGAGACTTCGGCGAGGAGCCGAACGACGCCAACTTCTGCGCGGACGGGATCGTGTGGCCCGACCGGGTACCCCACCCCGCCCTCGCCGAGCTGAAGTTCCTCGCCCGCCCGGTTCGCGTCGAGGCGCTGGGCGCGCACCGGTTCCTGATCCGCAACCTCCACGACTTCGTGAGTCTCGATCGTCTCCGCGGGACGTGGGAGCTCACCGTCGACGGGGAGGTGGTGAGACACGGGACGCTCCCACGGCTACGCGTCGCCCCCGGAGAGTCCCTCGAGGTCGAGCTCGACCTCCCGCCGGGAACGGGCGAGCGGTTCCTGACGTTCCGTTTCGTACTCGCCCGCGCCACCGACTGGGCGCCCGAGGGCCACGAGGTCGCCTGGCAGCAACTCGCGCTTCCGGCGCGCGCCCGGCGCCGCGTGGTCCCGCGGACAGCCGCACCGAGCACGTCGGGGTTACTCGAGGCGGCCGGGACCCGGGCCGTTGTCGAGCCGAAGACCGGGGTCCTGTCGGAGTTGAGCGTCGACGGCCGAGACGTTCTCGTCGCGGGGCCGCGCCTGCAGCTCTGGCGTGCGCCGACCGACAACGACGGGCTACGCCTGCTTCCGCAACGGCGCTCGGGCGTGCTCGCCCGCTGGCTCGAGCTCGGGCTCGACCGGGTCGAGCAACGCCTGCAGTCCCACCGCGTCACGAAGAACGGGATCGAGGTGGTGCACCTCGCGTCCGGCCGCGGCAACTGGGGTGATGCGATCCACAGGCATTCCTATCGACTGCTCACGACGGGAGACCTGCTGGTCGAGAACGAGGTCCGGGTCGGGAAGGAGCTGCTCGACCTGCCGCGCGTCGGCGTCGTTCTCACGCTTCGGCCCGGGCTCGAGCAGCTCGAGTGGTTCGGCGCCGGCCCGTGGGAGAGCTATCCGGATCGGGTCGCTTCGACCGTCGTCGGTCGCTTCTGCAGCACGGTGACCGACCAGTATGTGCCGTACATCCTTCCCCAGGAGCACGGTCATCGGAGCAACGTACGGCGGCTGACGCTCGCCGGCGACGACGGCTTCGGCCTCGCCGTCGAGGGCCGTCCCACGCTCGGCTTCGGCGCAAGCCACTTCACGGCCGCGGATCTCTACGCGGCGCGTCACACCTGCGACCTCGAGCCTCGCGCCGAGATCGTGCTGAGCCTCGATCACGCCCAGCGCGGCCTCGGCACCGCGAGCTGCGGCCCCGACACGGCACTCCGCCACCGCCTCATGGATCGCGTCTACCGGTTCGACTACCTGCTCCGGCCCGTCGGGTGAGGATCATCGTGGTCGAAGGGCACGTCCTACGGGAGCCCGGGCACCTGGTCCCGCCACGAGACGGCGGGCTCGTAACCCAGTAGGCCCCGCGCCTTCGTGACGGAGAGCAAGGTTTCGAACTCGCCGAGCTCGCCACGAATCTCGACGTCCGGAAAGACCTCCGCCATGAGGTCGGCGCTGGGACGGTTCATCACGGTGTCCGCGGCGGCGATGATGAAGACGTCGGCGCCGCCGACCGTGCTCGCGAGCGCCAACCTGCAGGACTGGGCGACGTCGCGCGCGTCGACGTAGCCCCACAGGTTCCACTTGCGCTCGAGCGGATCGTTCCAGAAGCTCGGAAAACGCGAGTAGTCCTGCGGCTCCATGATGTTGGAGAATCGGAGGCCGAGGTACGGGATACCGGTCCAACGGTTGAACTGGCGCGCCATCTCCTCGGAGAGCAGCTTCGAGAGTGCGTAGCTGAACTCCGGATAGGTCGGATGCGCCTCGTCGATCGGAGCGTACGCCGGCCGCTCCCGGTCGAACGGGAGCCCCAGGACGGTCTCGCTCGAGGCCCAGACCACACGCTCGAGGCCGAGCGTCGCCGCGGCGCTGAAGACGTTGTAGGTGCTCGCGGTGTTGATCCGAAATGTCACCTCGTCGGGGCGGAGGCCGGGCGCCGGGATCGCGGCGAGGTGGACGACCGCGTTTGCCCCGCGCAGCACCTCCACGGCCTGGCCCAGCTCGGTCAGGTCGGCCTGGACCTGCTCGCAGGGAAGTTCGGGCGAGGTGACGAGGTCGACGCTGAGGACGTCTTCGCCACGGTCGACCAGCTCGGCGACAACGGCGCGTCCAGCCTTTCCGCTCCCACCGGTGACGACGATCCGTGCCATCGGGCTCTAGGGTATCGAGCTGCCGCGGCGCATCTTCTCCAGATGTGAGGCGCTTGCCCCGGCAGCCGGCTGGACGGTCAGGGCACGTCCGGCCCGCCCGGTCCGAGCGTGGTAGCCGTCCGCGACGAGAGTCCCGATCTGCTCTGCCCGTGACGCGTCGACGAGTGCGAGGATCGCACCGCCGAAGCCTCCGCCGAGCAGCCGCGCTCCGTAGGCCCCTGCAGAGACCGCGAGCTCGACGAGCAGGTCGAGCTCGGCAATCGAGACCTCGTAGTCGTCGCGCAGGCTTGCGTGGCTCTCGCGCAGCAGAGCCCCGGCCGTCTCGAGGTCGGCGGCTTCGAGCGCGGCGGCGAAGCTGCGAACACGTTCGTTCTCGGTCACCACATGCCGCAGCCGGCGCAGCGAGACGGGATCGAGCCCTTCGAGGTCGTCGAGAGCGACGTCGGTCGAACGGGCGGCCCCGACGAGCCCCATCCCCCGCTCGAGCTCGGCCCGCCGCTCCGCGTATGCCGTCAGCTCCAGGCTCCGTTCGACGCCCGAGTCGACGATCAGGAGCGCAGCACGCCGGGGAAGTTGCACGAGGCGATGCTCGAGCGTCCAGCAATCGAGCAGGATCGCGGCACCGGCGCGCCCGAGCAGGCACGCCGCCTGGTCGAGGATCCCACACGGCACGCCGACTGCGCGCAACTCGGCGCGCTGGCAGGCGAGGGCGACCTCGAGCGCCTCGAGCTCGAAGTCCGCCACGGCACAGAGCGCGAGCGCGAGCGCCACCTCCAGGGCGGCGGAGGATGACAGCCCGACTCCGGGAGCCAAGTCCGAATCGACCGTTCCCACCAGCCCGACGGCCGGGCGGCCGAGCGCTGCGAGCTCGGCCGCAACGGCCTGGCCGTAGCGCGCCCAACCGGTTGCCGCCGGTCCCCCACCGTCGGCTCTGAACGGGTCGGCCGGTCCGAAGTGCTTCGAGGTCAGCGTCACCTCGTCGGCAACTGCGGTCGCCCTCAGGGTGATTCCGAGCTGGATCGCCGCAGGGAGGACGAGGCCACCGCTGTAGTCGGTGTGCTCGCCGATCAGGTTCACCCGCCCCGGCGCCCAGATCACCCACACCGGCTCGGTCCCGTGCGCGGCGGGCTTCTGCATCCGGACCGGAAGGCTAGCGGCGCCGGTCGGCGAGTGGACGACCTAGGCCGATGTGGCCCGGCGGACTCGATAAACGGTCGTCTGACGATAGACCGAGCCGGGGCGAAGGACGATCGACGGGAAGTTCGGATGATTCGGGGCGTCTGGAAAGCCCTGTGCCTCGAGGGCTATGCCGCCGAGACGATCGTACGGCTCGCCGCCGCCGCCGAGATCGTTGCCGGTGTAGACATGAAGGGCCGGTTGGGTCGTATGGACCGCCAACTCGAAGCCACCGGCCGGAGAGCGAAGCTCGGCCGCGAGGCGAAGACGGCCGGCGCCGATCGGGTCCAGGACGAAGCTATGGTCATATCCGCGGGCGTTTCGAAGCTGCTCATCGGCCGTGACGAGCGGATCACCGATCCTCCGGGCGATCCGGAGATCGAACGGCGTTCCGGCAACGGCGGCTGTCTCGCCCGTGGGCAGCAGGTCGCCGTCGACCGGGACGAATGCGTCCGCATGGACACGCAACTCGTGCTCGGCGATCGAGGTGAGGCCGCCGCTGAGGTTCCAGTACACGTGATTGGCGAGATTGACGACCGTGGGAGCCGTGGTCGTCGCTGTGTATCGAATTCGAAGGTCGTTGTCCTTCAGCGCATAGCTGGCCGCGGCGTGAAGAGCCCCCGGAAATCCCATGTCCCCGCTCGGGCTTCGGAGCTCGAGCGTCACCTTGCTCGACGACAGCTCCTTGAGAGACCAGTGACGGGAGCTGAAGCCGGCGCTCCCCCCGTGCAGGCAGTTCGGGCCGTCATTCGCCGAGAGGCGATGAAGGGTGCCGTCAAGGACGAAGCGTGCGCGGCCGATGCGGTTTGCGACCCGCCCCACCGTTGAGCCGAGGTAGTAGCGCGCATGCGTCAGCTGATCGGCTGACGACTCGAAGCCGAGCGCGACGTCCCTGGCCTCTCCGTTGCCGTCCCTCGCGCGGAGACGGATGACAGTTGCGCCCAGAGTGCTGATGACCGCCTCCAGGCCGCCCGGCGACGCAATGGAAAAGACCGAGACGTCTGCGCCCGCGGCGGTCAAAGCGGTGCCCATCGACCCCTGGTGGGGCCGATGGGCACAACGGCTCCCCGGCGGGGGCGTCTCAGGTGGGGTCGTAGACGGTGACGCCGCCGGAGTTGCTCTCCACGGCGGAACCCAGAGGGGCGTTCGTCTGGACCTGGTTCAGCCGCACGACCCCTTGGCTGTTGGTGCCGGTGACCTTCAGGGCATGCTGCTGGAGATCCCGTGCCGTGTCTGTCGCACCGTAACCGTCGATGATGACGCCGTCGCAGTTGTTGATGATCATCCCGGATTTATCGACGCCGTTGATGCAGTTCCGATCGGCGACGAGCTGGCCTCCCTGCACGAGCGTCGCGCCGTCGAGCTGGAAGCCGGGGCCGGAGTTGTCCTGCGCATAGAGGTTGCTCAACAGGGTCTGGTTCCCGGTGATGAAGTAGCCGCCTGCCGTATCGTCGACCTGGCCGTTGCCGTATGCCTTGCCACCGAGAAGCTGCGTGTTGCGGTGAGTGGCCGGCTTCACGCCCCAGCCACCGCAGTCGTGAACGAGCATATTGACCCAGCGCTGATCGCTGCCGGGGATGAGCCCGGTGCCACTAGCAAGAGGCCACGTCGACGTCGACGAACTCGGAGTCTCCGACAAGACCGTTGATCTCGTACACGATGCCCGGCCCCTTGAAGAGATAAACGCCGACGTAGAACATGCGGAGGCACATCGCGTCGTGCCCACCAGCCGGGTTCCAGTTCGGGAAATACAGGCCTGCATTGACGGTGTCGCCGGTCCAGTCGCCGCCCTCGAAACCGAGACCGCGAAGCGTCCAGGCGTGGTTCGAGTTCGCGCCGCCCTTCCTCGTCGATGGGAACCAGGTACTGCTGGACGGAATGCGACCCGAGCTGCTGTTGTCGTAGCTGAGGCCGTACGGGCACACACGGGGGGAACACCAGCACGCTGAGGTCCTTGCCGTCTCCGAGCCAGGTGATGAGGCGTGTTCGGCAGCAGGAGCGGATCGCACGGATAACGACCTGCCGGCAGGTACAGCGGAGTGAACCCGCCCGAGTCGGCGAATGCCTTCTGAATGGCTGCCGCATTCTGACTGGCCGACCGGCTTGGCGAGACGCCGTAGAACGTGGTGAGATTCAATCCTCCGCTGCCGAGGAGTGACAGAGGATTGACGTTGGCCAGGGCTGCAGGACTGAGAAGAGCGGACGACGACCGCGACGGGAAACCGGGTGCGCCCGCCAAAGCCGCTGTCCGCAGGAGAAGATCGTGTCTGTTCATGACCGAGTCCTCGTGCTGCTCGCGATGGTCGAGAAGCGCCATGCGCCGCTCAACGAAGGTCCTTTCATTCCCTTACCCCCTCTAAGTTCGTGGCTGGCCGCCGCAGTCGTCTTCAAGATCACCGAGCGAATTCCACCCGGGCCAAACCGCAGACGTGCACTGTCATAGAGGTATTCCCAGATGACCCCTCCGCCAAGAGCACGCGTGGCTGGATCGTAGCCAACGAACAAACTCTGTCAACGAATCTGTGGACAACGCGCCGGTGTCCAAACGAACACGTTCGAGCGGCACTCGGGCTGGTGCTCGGCGGAGCCTGATCGCGAACGGAGGCGGGCAACCAGCCCATCTGCGAACCGGCTCGCAGCCGGTGGCAGCTACACTCGCAGGGCGCGCGGAGGTTACGCGAAAGCCGCTGAGGCTCGGACTCGTCCTCTCCGACTTACTCGAACCGTGAGTTCACCGGGCGGGCCGTCGGCGCCGTCATCGAAGTCGAGGAGAGGACGATCGAATGGATCCGAGCATCTCACCGTGCGCGACCACTGGTCCGCCGCGTTCGGAGACCGTGACGGTCGCTCCGACCGGCGAGACGATCGACGTCTCGAGACGGAGGCATCTCCGCGTCGTTCCGGAGCTCGTCGTGGTGGCCGAAGCCGGCGACGCCGATTCCACGAGGAGCGGGCGCGGCATCGGGTCCGTGACGTACTTGCCCACGTTCATCCCGAGCGAGGAAGACGGTGAGTTCGAGCCCGTAGGGCCGACAGCCGAAGAAGGTCTCCCGGCAGCCGTTGCGGCCGTGATGCCCGTGCCGACTCTTTGAGGTCGTCAGCCGCGTCGAGGCGGCCCGCGGCGACCGGCGGGAAGCGCGCGCAGAAGGCCGTGCGTGCTGCGATCGTCTCGACCTATCCGCCTCGGGCCTGTGGCATCGGCGCATTTGCCGCCGACGTTCGCGCGGCGCTCCTCGGCACCGATGGTGTCGAGCGAGTCGAGCGTGTGGTGATCGTCAACGAGCCGTCGCGGCCGCAGCGTCCCGGGCTCGTCGCGACGGTGGCCCAGGGTGTCCGCGGCGACTACGTGCGAGCGGCGAGGATCCTCGCCCGGCTGGACGTCGACGTCGTCCTGCTGCAGCACGAGTACGGGATCTTCGGCGGCAGGGACGGCGACTACGTGCTCTCCCTGGCCGAAGACCTGGAGCAGCCGATCGTCCTGACTCTGCACACGGTGCTGTCCCGGCCCTCGCGGCACCAGGCCGCCGTGCTGACCGCGCTCTGTCGCAGCGCCGAGCTCGTGGTCGTGATGACGGAGACGGCGAGGCGCCTGCTGGTCGAGGGCGGCTGCTGCGGCGAGGAGAAGATCCGGGTCGTCCCTCACGGCGCTCCGACGGTGCTCGCTCGGCGAGCCGCCGAGCATGCGGCGCTGGCGGGCCGTAACGGAAGACGCGAGGGCAGGAATGCGGCCGGCAAGTTCCAGCTCTCCACCTTCGGCCTGCTCTCTCCCGGAAAGGGAATCGAGACGGCGATCGCCGCGATGCCGGCAATCGTCGAGCGCCATCCGGGCGCGGTCTACGTCGTCGCGGGCCGGACGCATCCGGACGTGGCGAGACGTGAGGGCGAGCGATACCGCTTGACGCTCGAGCGCGCGGTGGTCGACCTCGATCTCGTCGACCACGTCGAGTTCGACGACCGCTACCTCCCGGTCGACGACATCGCCGACCTCCTCGCGGAGACCGACCTGTTCGTGACGCCGTACCACCAGCTCGAGCAGATCTCGTCGGGCGCGCTCAGCTTCGGCATCGCCGCCGGCTGTGCCGTCGTCTCGACCCCCTACTGGTACGCGCAGGACCTCCTCGCCTCGGGTGCGGGCGAGATCGTGCCGTTCGCCGATTCCGACGCGCTCGCAGCGGCGGTCTGCCGGTACATCGAGGAGCCGCAGCGGTTGGCAGCCTCGCGGGCCGAGGCGCGGAGGATCGGCGACGAGCTCGCGTGGCCCTCCGTCGCCGAGGCGACGGCGGCGGTGCTGCGCGAGGCGATCGAGCGCGTGCCGGGTCGCCGGGTCGTTCCGGCCGTCGACCCTCAGCTCGTCAACATCCGGACCGATCACCTGCGCACGCTGATCGACGACGCCGGCATCGTGCAGCACGCGAACGGAGTGATCCCGAACCGTGCGACCGGATACTGCGTCGACGACGTCGCACGGCTCTCCGTCGTCGCGCTCGAGCTCGCACGTCGGGGCGACGAGCAGATCTGGACCTCGATCGTCCACCGTTCCCTCGCCTTCTTGCAGGACGCGACCCGACCCGGGCGCCGGGATGCGCAACTTCATGGGATACGACCGGCGGTGGCTCGACGAGCCTCACGTCGGCGACCACGTCGGCCGGACCGTCTGGGCGCTCGGCGAGATTCTCTCCACCGCGTGGGTACCGGCTGTCGTCGGCCCGACAGCCCGGCTGCTCGAGGCAGTCACGGGGATGTTGCTCGCCGGCGCGTCTCTCCGAACGGGCGCGTACGCAGCGCTCGGGCTCGCCCGGCTCGACCCCGACCGGCTGGAGCCTCATGCCAGGCTGCTCCTCGAGCGCTCGGTGGGCCGGCTCGCCGACGCCCACAAGTCATGCGCAACGGAGGGCTGGGATTGGTTCGAGGACGAGCTCACCTACGACAACGCGCACCTTCCCCACGCCCTGATCACCGGCGGCACGGCTCTCGGCCGCGAGGATCTCGTCGAGACGGGGCTCCGGACGCTCGGCTGGCTCGGGAACGAGTCGGGGCTGGCGGACGGCACGTTACGGCTGACCGGGCATCGCGGGCGCCGCCGCGACCAGCCTGCTCCCGGCCTCGGCGACGAGCAACCGATCGACGCCGCGGCCTTCGTCGAGGCCGAGCTGGCGGCGTTCTCGGTCACCGGCGACCTCGAGCACCGCCTGCGCGCCCAGCGCGCGTTCGACTGGTTCCTCGGCCGAAACCGGCTCCGGCGTCCGCTCTACGACTTCGCGACCGGCGGTTGCTGCGACGGCCTGGGGGACGAGGGCGCGAATGAGAACGAAGGTGCCGAATCGACCCTCGCCATGCATCGAGCGGCACTCGTCCTCGACGCCGCCGGCCTACCCGCCGTCGCTCGAACGAGGGCGTAGATGCGAGCGGCGCTCGTGTGGACCGGCCTCGCTGTCGATGGAGGGTCGTGAAGAGCGATTCGACCATCGCGCCGCCGGCGCTCGCACCCACCGAGCAGCGCACGAGCCGTCGCCGCCTGATCGCCTCGGTCGCCTTCGCAGCATTCACTCTCGGCGTCAGCGTCCTCCTCGCGCGGCGTCTGACCCACACGAGCTGGCCGCTCGAGCGCGCGCACATGGGCCTCGTGGGTGGAGCCGTGGCTCTCTACTTCATGAGCTACGTGCTCCGGGCACTCGGTTGGCAGAAGCTCTTTCCCGCAGCCGGCCGTCCGGGCCGAGTCCGCTGCCTGACGGCTTGCGGTGCCGCCGCAGCCAGCGGGGTGATCCTCCCGTTCAGGTTGGACTACATCGTCAAGATCTCCACGCTGCGACGGATGCCCGGCGTCAAGCTCGGGCTCGAGGCGATCGTCTTCTCGATCATCTCGCTGGGCCTAGTCGACGCCGTCGCCTTCCTGCCGCTCTCGATCTCCGCGACGGCCACCAGCTCCTCGGGCTTCCGCCTGCCGCTGATCCTCGTCGTGCTCTTCGGTGTGGGCGCCTGCGGCATCCTGGTCGCCGGCCGGCGGCTGGCAGCCGTGCCGTTCATCGCCCGACGGCCGCGCCTCTCGCGGTTTGCCCGTCGTGTGGCCGATCATCCCGGGGGAACGAGAAGGGACGCGATCATGGCCTGGCTCTTCCTGCTCGGTTGCTGGACGACACGTGCCTCCGGCAGCATGCTGCTGCTGGCCGCCCTCGGGGCCGGGTTCTCACCCGTTCTCGCCCTCGTCGTTCTCTGCCTTGCAGCCGCCGCCTCGTTGATACCGGTCACCTCGGGAGGGGCGATCGCCAACGTGGGCGCCACCGCGGCCGTGCTCCTGGCCCTCGGCGTTCATCGCGAGGAGGCAATCAACTTCGGTCTCGCCTCCGGTCTCTTGCTCTGCACCACGGCCGCCGCCGCTGCCGTCGTGGGGCTCGCCACCTCCGTTGCGCTGTCGCGCCGTCCGACTGCGCTCGTACGCGCCGGCGCCTGAAACGGGGTGAGAGCCCTGACGGACGGTTAGCCGGCGCCCCTGCGGCGCGAACTCGTCAAGCTAGGCTGCCAAACGCCGGTCCGCGGCGGGCGGAGAGCGATCACACTTGCCGGATCCACAGGTACACGACACCGTCTCGGACCTCTTCATCGCGGGCACAGGCAGCTTCGCCGCCGAGATCGCCGATTGGGCCCGTGCGGCCGGCCGTAGCGTCCTGGGTCTCGTCGAGTTGTTCGACGACTCGAGCGTGGGATCGAGGCGGCACGGTCTCGAGGTGTCCGGGCCCCGGCTCGAGGGCGCCGGCGCTCGTATCGTCCTGGGATTCGGCGGAAGCCGCCGTGCCGGCTGGGAGCTGCTGTCCGCCGCCGGCTGGTCTCCTGCCCGAGTCGTTCACCCGGGCGCCGTGCTCGCCGCCGATGTGCGTGTCGAGGATGGCGCGACGATCGGTCCTCTCGCCGTGGTCGGGGCGGCCAGCGTGATCGGCGCTCACGCGCTCGTCTCACGGGGCGCGCTCGTCGGCCACCACGTCGACGTCGGCGCCTTCTCCGTGCTGAACCCGGGAGCGAACATCGGTGGCAACACGACGATCGGCCAGGACGTCTTCGTCGGTATCGGGGCCACCGTCGTCAACGGGCGCTCGATCGGGGCTCGCTCGGTCATCGCTGCCGGGGCGGTTGTCCTCCACGACGTCGATCCGGACACCCGTGTCCAGGGAGTCCCAGCGCAACCTTTCGCCCGTGGCCCGGCGTGACCCGGTCCCCTCGCCTCCTCGCAGCCGTCAGACGCCGTCTCCACGGGCCGTACGCCGCTCTGGAAGCACTCGACGAGCGGCTCGACGACATACAGTCACGGCTGACGAATCTGGAACAGGCTGTGGTTGCCGCAGATCCGTCCGAGCTCGCCAGGGAGACGCACGAGTTGCTGAACGGCGAGGTCCGCGCGATCCTGCGTGCGCTCGTCGCGGAGGAACCTGGCAACCGTCGACGGCTGTACAGCCTGCGGGAAACCCCTGACTACGACTCGGCCTGGACGACCCCGGCGCCGCTCGTGACGGTCACGATCGCGACGAGATCGCGGGCGAAGCTGCTCGCCGAGCGCTCGCTGCCGTCCATTCTCGGCCAGACCTACGAGAACCTCGAGGTGATCGTCGTTGGAGACGATGCCGACGAGGCGACCGCGGCGGCGGTCGACGCTCTCGGCGATCGAAGAGTCACCTTCCGCAATCTCACTCAGCGCCTGCAATTCACGGACGACGAGAACAGCCACTGGCTGGTCGCATCGACCCTGGCGCGAAACGAGGCCATGCGACTCGCGACCGGAAGCTGGGTGGTGTGTTTCGACGACGACGACGCGATGGCTTCGGATTGCGTCGAACGCCTACTCGGCCGGGCCCGTGAGGGACGCTTCGAAGCGGTCTACGGGCGCGTGACCGTGCATATGAACGGCCGGCCCGAGGGGGTGATCGGGGCGTTCCCTCCGCATCTCGGCGATTTCACCTGGGCGGGCGGCATGTACCACGCCGGCCTGCGTTTCTTCGCCCGAGAGCTGATTGCCGCAGACATGGGATTGCCCGGAGACTGGTATCTGGCGCAGCGCATGCTCCGGGCCGGTGTGCGTTTCGGGTGGGTCGGCGAGATACTCGCCGACTACTACCCCTCGCACTGGAACGAGCCCGAACCGGCAGGCTGAGCCTGCGGCCGTTCGCACGATTCCCCAGGGTGCCCCGCCACCGTCGCCGCCTGATTGGATCCAGAAGACCTCGCGTCTGGATCCAATTTGCCGTTCGATCTGCTACACTTGGCCCGTCATCCTGGTTCTCGGATCCGGTATGGATCCATCCGGAACCAGGATCGGCCAGGCGAAAACCGCAGCGCGACAATCGGCGAAGGAGGTGCAGGATGGACGAGATCGTTCGCGTCGTGGCAGCACGGATCCCCGACCGGAACCGCCTGCTCGCGCTCCTCTCCGAGAACGGCCACGACGCACGGCCGGTCGACGGCGTCGAGATCGACGTCCACTGCCCGCCGAACGGCGCCGAGCCGCGGCTCTACTCCGAGGTCGAGGATGCAGTGATGGCGATCGGGGACCCGTTCGTCCCGATCAAGCACCAGGGCGTCATCTACGTCCGCCCGCCCATCGGCTGAGTCCTCAGACCGTCGCGAGCCCCGAGCGGAGCGAGCCGAGCCGGACGTCGATGATTAGGTCGGCCGCCTCCCGGCTCGACGGCGACAGAGAACCCGGAGATTTCTCCCACCCGAGCTGACGCTGAGCTTGCCCGAGCGGATCACGTAGTAGCGCTCGCCGGTCTCGCCCTCGGTGATCACCTGCTCACCGCGGTCGCCCACACCGGCACCGCCGTGCGGGCGAGTCGCTCGAGTGCGGGCAGCTCCAGCGGCCCGAAGATCGGCACCGACCGCGAGCAGGCGTAGGGCGCTGTCGTCGCCGAGGGCTCCGAATGCAGACAGCGCTTGCCCGCGCGCCCGGAGACGCCGGCCGCGTGCCGCTCCGCCATCGACCCGATACTAGGGCTGTCGCTGCGTCGGAGCCAGGTCGTCACGACTTCGACCGTGGACCGTCACCGCTTCGCAACACGGCTCAACCGAGAGCACGGGCGAACCGGGACTCGCCGGCCGTCGCCTCGAGCCGGTCGAAGTGGTCGGCGGCATACGCGTCGAAGTCGAAGTCGAGCTCGGCGATCGCCTGCTGGACGACTCCCCACATCGCCTCGCGGAAGTCCGACATGAACCGCATCAGCACGTGGACGTCGGGGTCGGCGCCGCCGTAGCCCTCGAGCAGCTCCGCGTCGCCCCCCTCGTCGAGCCCGTTCGACACCGCGAAGTTGGCGAGATCGAACGCGCGATCGCCCATCCCCGCATACTCCCAGTCGACGATCCACGTGCGTTCGGGGCCCGCCACGAAGTTCGCCGCCAGGAGATCGTTGTGGCACGGGAAGAGCTCATAGGCGCCGCGACGGCGCTCGATCCGGTCGGCGACCGACTTCGCCATCGTGTACGAGGCGGTCCGACGCACGCCGCGCGACCCCGCCGTCGCGGCGTAGGACTCGACGACCCGGAAGGCGTCGAACCGGCCGCGGATCGCCGCCGCGCCGTGCAGACGCCGGAGGAGCCCCGCCGCTCCGGCCACCGTCACCTTCCCCGCCTCGCCCTCGACGAACCGAGTGACCAGGTAGCCCTCGGGCTCGACGAAGGCGACGACCTCCGGGCCGATCCCGAGCCGGGCCGCCGCGAGGGTCGCCTCGTGCTCGACCGAGCGGTCGATCCCGAGGAGCGCCGTGTCCTTCCCGCCGATCCTGAGGACGAACGCCTCCCCGCCCGTCACGACCTTGAAGTTGTGGTTCGTGATCCCTCCGCCGAGCGGCGTCGACCGAGTCGACGCCGTCCGGCCAGACCCGCTCGACGACCTCTTCGATCACGCCCGAACGCGCTCCCCGGCCGGGTCGAACAACGGCTCCGCGGCGACCTCGCCGGGGACGGGCTCGCCGAAGATCTCGACCTCGACGGGCTGCCCGGGCTCGGCGCGATCGGTGGGCAGGTAGGCATAGGCGATCGACCGCTCGACCGAGTAGCCGTAGCCGCCGCTCGTGACCCTGCCGACCGCGTCGCCCTCGACGCGCACCGGCTCCGAGCCGAGGGCCACGGCCCGCGGGTCGGCGAGGACCAGGCAGCAGAGCCTCCGGTCGGGCTCCCCCGCAGCGAGCAGCGCCTCGCGGCCGGTGAAGCCCTGCTTGTCGAGCTTCACGGCAAAGCCGAGCCCGGCCTCGAACGGGTTGTCGTCCGGCGTGATGTCGGCGCCCCAGACCCGGTAGCCCTTCTCGAGCCGCATCGAGTCGATTGCGCGGTAGCCACCCGCCACGAGGCCGAGATCGCCGCCCGGCTCCCAGATTGCATCCCAGAGAGCGAGGCCGAGCTCGGACGGGCAGTAGAGCTCCCAGCCGAGCTCGCCGACGTAGGTGACACGCAGCGCGAGGCAAGGCACGTTGCCGACCGGCGAGCTCCCGGGCGCGCATGTAGGGGAAGTCGAGCGGAGTCGTCGTCAGCGGCTGCAGGATGTCCCGGGCGCGCGGTCCCCAGAGGCCGAGGCAGGCGTAGGCCGACGTCACGTCCTCGACGGCCACGCCGGCTGTCGCGTGCTCGCGGATCCAGGCGAGGTCGTGCTGTCCGAACGCCGTCCCGGTCACGATCCTGAACCGGTCATCGGCAAGCCGCGTCACGGTGAAGTCGCACTCGATCCCGCCGTGGGAGTTCAGCATCGAGGTGTAGGTGATCGCCCCCACCTCCCGGGCAACGCGGTTTGCGCACAGCCGCTCGAGGAGTGTCGCAGCGCCTTCGCCCGAGACGTCGATCTTGGCGAACGACGTCTCGTCGAACAGGGCCGCCGTCTCGCGGCAGGCGAGGTGCTCGGCTCCGATCGCGGGCGACCAGAGCCGGCCGGCCCAGCCGCGGGGACGGAGCGACTCCTCGCCGCGGGCCGCGTTCGGCTCGAACCAGTTCGCGCGCTCCCACCCCGACTTCTCGCCGAAGACGGCGCCGAGCCCGGAGAGCCGCCCGTAGGTCGGGGAGACCCGCAGCGGCCGCCCGGCGGTTCGCTCGTGGCCGGGGTACTTGACGTCGTAGTAGGTCTCGTACACCTCGAGCGTGCGTGCGAGCGTGTAGGCGGGCGAGCGGTAGGTGCGGCCGAAGCGCCGCGAGTCCATGTGCCAGACGTCCAGCGACGGGACCCCCTCGACGATCCACTCGGCGACGAGCTGCCCGAGGCCGCCGGCTCCGGCGAGGCCGTGCGCGCAGAAGCCGGCGGCCGTCCAGAGCCCGCGCACCTCGGTCGGGCCGAGGACGAACTCGCCGTCGGGCGTGAACGCCTCCGGGCCGTTGATCAGCTTCACGACCCCCATCTCCGCGAGCGAGGGCACGCGGACGATCGCGTTCGTCATCAGCTCCTCGAATCGAGGCCAGTCCTCGGCGAGCAGCTTCCCGTTGAAGTCGGCCGGGATCCCGTCGAGCGACCACGGCGCGGGGCGGCGCTCGTACCCGCCCATGATCAGCCCGCCCGACTCCGGCCGGAAGTAGACGAGGAGCGACGGGTCGCGCATCGTGGGCATGTCCAGCGGGAGCCCCGACGGCTCGAGGATCAGGTACTCGTGCGCCATGGGGACGATCGGGACGTTCACGCCGGCGAGGGCGCCGATCTCCTTCGCGAACATGCCGCCGGCGTTGACGACGACGTCGGCTTCGATCTCGCCCTTGTCGGTGACGACGCCCTTGACGCGGCCCCGCTCGACCGGGATCGCGGTGACGCGGGTCTGCTGGTGGATCTCGGCGCCGCCGCGGCGCGCGCCCTCGGCGAGCGCGAAGGTGAGCTGCGAGGGGTCGATGTAGCCGTCGGTGGGGAGGTAGGCGGCGCCGAGGACGCCGTCCACGGTCATCGGCGGGAACAGGCTCTGCGCCTCCGCCGCCGAGATCAGCTCGAGGGGGAGCCCGAACGTCCTCGCCCACCCCGACTGCCGGGAGAGCTCCTCCATCCGCTCCTGCGTCGAGGCGAGGCGCAGCGAGCCGACCTCGCGCCACCCCGTCTCGAGGCCGACCTCCTCGCCGAGCGTCCGGTACAGCTCGACCGAGCTCATCATCATCTTCGTGAGGCTGAGCGAGCCCCGCAGCTGCCCGACGAGCCCTGCGGAGTGGAACGTCGACCCGCTCGTGAGCTCGGCCCGCTCGACGAGGACGACGTCGCTCCAGCCGAGCTTCGTCAGCCAGTACAGGATCGAGCAGCCGCCGACCCCGCCGCCCACGACGACGACGCGCGCGCGTCTTCCTGCCTCACGGCCGCCTCACTGCCGCAATCACTGGGGCGTGACGTAGGCGGCGGTGAGGCCGCCGTCGACGAGGAAGGTCGAGCCGGTGACGTACGAGGACTCGTCGCTCGCCAGGAAGAGCGCGCCGTTCACGATCTCGCGCGGCTTGCCGAGGCGCCCGGTCGGCCAGTGGATCCGCCGCCGCTCGAGCGCGGCGGGGTCGTCGCCGAAGATGTTGAGGAGGAGCGGTGTCTCGACCGGGCCCGGGCAGAGCGCATTCACGCGGATCCCCTCGCGGGCGAACTGCACGGCGAGCTCCCGGCTCATCGAGAGCACCGCGCCCTTCGAGGCCGTGTAGGAGATCTGCGAGGTCGCGGCGCCGAGGATCGCCACGAACGACGCGACGTTGATCACCGAGCCGCCGCCGCGCCGCTGCAGGTACGGGATGCCGTGCTTGCAGCAGAGGAAGACGCCCTTGGTGTTCACGTCCTGCACCCGCTCCCAGGCATCGACCGAGGTGTCGAGGATCGACGCGTCGTCGTCGGGCGAGATGCCGGCGTTGTTGTAGAGGACGTCGATCCCGCCGAAGCGCTCGGCCGTGGCGGCCATCATCGCCGCGACCTGGCCCTCGTCGGACACGTCGACCGGGAAGGCGAACGCCTCGCCCTCGCACATCGTCACCGTCTCCTCGGCCGACGCAACCGCGACGTCGGCCGCACAGACCTTCGCCCCCTCCGAGGTGAAGAGCATCGCCGCCTCGCGGCCCATCCCGCCGCCGGCGCCCGTGATCACGCACACCTTGCCGTCGAGCCTGCCCATGCCTCATCCCTCCGTTGCGAAGAAGACGCTCTTGATCTCCGAGTAGCCGTCCATGGCCGCCAGGCCGAGCTCGCGGCCGAAGCCGGACTGCTTGAAGCCGCCGAACGGCGTCGACGGCCGGACCGAGCTGTTCGAGTTCACCGAGAGCACGCCCGTCTCGAGTGCGCGGGCGACGCGGATCGCGCGGGCGCCGTCCCGTGTCCAGATCGACCCGGAGAGCCCGTAGGGCGTGTCGTTGGCGATGCGGATCGCGTCGGCCTCGTCGTCGAACGGGATCACGGCCGCGACCGGGCCGAACACCTCCTCGCGGGCGATCCGGTCGTCGTTCGAGGCCTCGACGAGCGTGCACGGGTACCAGAAGCCGGGCCTTCTCCGGTGCTTCGCCCCGGAAAACGGCTAGTTACGCCCTCCAGGTACGAGGCCACCGTCTGCCCGGTGAGCGGCCGAGATCAGCGGCCCCATCTCCGTGTCCTCCATGCGAGGGGTCGCCGACCTTCACCTTGGCGGTCGCAGCCACGAGCAAGTCCAGAAATCGGTCGTAGGCCGATCTCTGGACGAGGATGCGCGAGCGCGCGCAGCAGTCCTGGCCGGCGTTGTCGAACACCGCATAGGGCGCCGCGGCCGCGGCCCGCTCGAGGTCGGCGTCGGCGAAGACGACGTTGGCCGACTTGCCCCCGAGCTCGAGGGTGACGCGCTTGATCGTCCCCGACGCGCGAGTCATCACGTCGCGGCCGACCTCGGTCGAGCCGGTGAAGCCGATCTTGGCCACGTCGGGGTGCTCGACGAGCCGGTTCCCGACCACGGAGCCGGGCCCGACGAGAACGTTGACGACGCCCTCCGGTATCCCGGCCTCGAGCACGAGCTCGGCGAGCCGAAGAGCCGAGAGCGGCGTGAGCGCCGCGGGCTTCAGGACGACGGTGTTGCCGCAGGCGAGCGCGGGGCCGAGCTTCCAGGAGGCGATGTTGAGCGGGAAGTTCCACGGCACGATCGAGCCCGACCACCCCGAGCGGCTCGCGGAACGTCGCCGCCATTCCGCCTGCGACGGGAATCGTCTCCCCGTAGTGCTTGTCCACGGCGCCCGCGTAGAAGTGGAGCACCTGGGCCACCATCCCGACCTCGCCGCGCGCTCCCGAGATCGGCTTGCCGACGTTCTCCGACTCGATCCGCGCGAGCTCCTCGCGAGTGCTCCTCGACGAGCGAGGCGAGCCGGCGAAGCAGCCGCGCCCGGTCGGCCGGGGCCACGGATCGCCAGGCGGGAAAGGCTGCCTTCGCCCGGGCGACCGCGGCGTCGGTCTCCTCGACGCCCGCCTCCTCGAGCTCGACGATCGGCTCCTCGGTGGCCGGGTTGAGGATGGTGATCGTCACGGCCGTGGATTCAAGCAGCTACCGTCCGAGCATCCGCCGTTGGCTGTATCGGCCACCGAGCCAGGCACCGGTCCGAGAGCGGTGTCGGACACGTGCGAGCTTCGTCTTGTCTGTCGAGCAGGCCAGGGACGCTCGTCGTCCGACACCACTACCGGTCAGCCGCGCTCGAAGAGGCGCTCGCGCTCCCAGCAGGTGACGACCTCGTCGAACAGCCGCTGCTCGGTACGCCCGTAGTTCAGGTAGTGGTCGACGACCTCGTCGCCGAAGGCGGCTCGCGCGACCGTTCCCGTCTCGAGGGCGGCGATCGCCTCGCGCAGCGTCGAGGGGAACCGCTCGGCGTCGGACTCGTAGGCGTTCCCCTCGAGCGGCGGCGGCAGCTCCAGGCCTTCCTCGATCCCGTGCAGGCCGGCGGCGATCAGCGCCGCGAAGGCGAGGTACGGGTTCACGTCGCCGCCGGGGATCCGCGTCTCGACGCGCTTCGAGCTGCCGTGGCCGACCGTCCGGAACCCGCAGGTGCGGTTGTCGCGGCCCCACGCGAGCGTCGTCGGCGCCCAGCTCCCGGCGGCGTAGCGCTTGTAGGAGTTGATGTTCGGCGCGAGGAAGAGCGCGAGCTCGCGGGCACACGCGATCCAGCCGGCGAGGAACCCGTCGAACACCGCGCTGTCTGCGGCGAAGGCGTTGTGGCCGTCGCGCCAGAGGCTCGCGTGGATGTGGCACGAGTTGCCGATCCACGAGTGGTCCGGCTTCGCCATGAAGCGTGATCGAGCACCCGTTCCGGTGAGCGATCTCCTTGGCGCCGTTCTTGTAGATCACGTGGTTGTCGGCCATCGTCAGCGCGTCGGCGAAGCGGAAGTTGATCTCGTGCTGGCCGGGCCAGGCCTCGCCCTTCGAGCTCTCCACCTGGATTCCGGCGCCCTGCATGCCGTTCCGGATCTGCCGGATGAGCCCCTCGTCGTAGCTCGTCGCGAGCACGTGGTAGTCGAGGACGTAGGGCACCGAGGGAGTGAGGTTGCGGTAGTGGGAGTCGTGGGCCTGGGCGTAGGTCTCCTTGAGGAGATAGAACTCGAGCTCCGAGCCGACCATCGGCTCGAGCCCGGCCGCGCGCGCCCGCGCGACCTGGGCTGCGAGGAGCTGCCGCGGAGAGGCGACGACGGGAGACCCGTCCTCCCAGGCGACGTCGCAGAGAACGAGCGCCGTGCCCTCGAGCCACGGGATCTTCCGCAGCGTGGCCAGGTCCGGGCGCAGGTGGAAGTCGCCGTAGCCGCGCTCCCAGCTCGCCATGGCGTATCCGGGCTGGGGGTCCATCTCCATGTCGACCGCGAGCAAGTAGTTGCAGCCCTCGAGCCCGTGCTCGGCGGTCTCGGACAGGAAGAAGTGCGCCTCCTCGCGCTTGCCCAGGAGGCGTCCCTGCATGTCGGTGAAGGCGCAGACGACCGTGTCGATCGTCTGCGCCTCCACCTCGTCTCTCAGCTCGTCGAGCGTGAGCATGCGGCGAGTCTACGGTCGCGGTCAAGAGGTGTCGAACCCGGTGTCGGCCGGGAGCCGCGAACTCCTTCTCCTGCGGCGGCCTCGAGCGCGCGAGCTCCTCCTCGGTGCCCATGCGCACGGGGCCCTTGAACCAGTTCTGCGCCGACAGCACCCACCAGCCGCCGAAGAGCAGGAACGCGCCAAGAATCGTGACCGGGGCGTAGTTCGTCAGGTTCCAGTCCCAGCCCGTCGCGCCAGGGCATGCCGCCGGGGCTCGTCGGGAGCATGAAGACGATCGAGATGAAGAACGACCCAGAGGATCGCGATCGGGTTGATCCACTTCCGGTGCTTACCGAGCGTCCACGCACCGGGCTCGAATGCCTCGCCCTGTCGCATCCGCAGGATCACCGGGAGGATGAACGCGATGTAGAGACCGGTCGTCCCGACGGAGGTGCCGACGTAGTACCCGGCGAGGTTGTTCCAGTAGGTCGGCAGCAGCAGGAGGAAGCCGAGCACGCCGACGGCGAAGCAGGAGTAGACCGGGACGCGGTGACGCGAGACGTGACGCCAGCGGCTGTGGCCCGGTACTGCGCGGTCGCGCGAGAAGGCGAAGAGCATCCGCGACCCCGACGTGAGACACGCCGTAAGGCAGTAGAACTGCGCCACGACGATGATGAACAGGAGCACCTCCGCCCAGTGGGTGCTCATCGACGTCTGCCAGATCCAGGTGACGATGTCGCCGAAGTGCGACTGCACGTCGGTCTGGTTCGGGATCGCAAACGTCACAGCGGTGATCAGGACGAACCCGAAGATGACCGACACGACGACCGACCAGAGCATCCCGGTGGCGGCGCCCCGCGACGCCTTGCGGGTCTCTTCGGCCATGTGTGCCGAGGCGTCGTAGCCGGTGAGCGTGTACTGCGCCATGCCGATCGAGCCGATCGCGAAGACCATCCAGAAGACCGGGCTCGACCAGCCGTGGCCCGAGAACCCCGAGTTGTTGATCGTCTGTCCGAAGACGTAGCCTGCCGACTGGTGGTGGTCCGGAACGACGATCAACGCGATCACGATGATCAGCGTCCCGAGGACGTGCCACCAGGCCGAGATCTCGTTGATCAGCGAGGTGATGCGCACGTCGAAGACGTTGATCAGCGTGCAGACGAGCATGAACGCGGCGAAGAGATAGAAGATGTGGTGGCGGTCGTTGGGGTAGTCCCAGAGCAGGTTGAAGAGCGCCGTGGCGTAGATCGCGAGCCCGTAGCCAACCGCCCCGATGATCCCGATCAGCCCGAGCAGGTTGAACCAGCCCGTGAACCAGCCCCAACCCGCGTTTCCGAGCTTGGACGACCAGTAGTAGAGGCCGCCGGCGGTCGGGTAGGCGGAGGCGATCTCGGCCATCGACAGCGCCACGAACGTCGTGAACGTGCCGACGATGATCCACCCCCAGGTCACCGACACGGGGCCGCCCCACTGGAACGCGAGGAAGAACGACGTCAGACATCCCGCGAGGATCGAGATGATCGTGAAGCTGATCGCGAAGTTCCGGAACGCGCACATCGCGCGGAAGAGCTCCTGGGCATAGCCCATCCCGTGCAGGATCCTCTCGTCCTCCGTCAGGTGGATGGGCTCTGGCACGGTGACGTCAGTCATGCTTGTCCTCCTGGGGGCGTTTGGGGATGGACGATGATACGACGGCCGGCGCCGAAAAGCTATGGGCCGGGAGGCGGCCCGCTAGGCCGCGCGGCGTGAGCGTGCGAGCAGCGTGTCGAGCACCCGGTCGTAGGAGACGGCGACCAGGCGCTTCGCCTCCTCGTCGGCGTCGAGGCGGGCGGCCTCGAGCGCGCGCTCGAGCTCGCCCGGGCGCTCCGCGAGAAGCTCGTCGCGCCCCCGGATCGCGGCGTGCTCCACCTGCCAGAGCGCCTCGTCGATCTCCGTCGCCAGCATCGCTTCGGCAGAGCCCGCGAGTCCTTCGACCATCCGCGCGTCGCGGTAGCCGTCGGTGACCGCCCGCCACGCCAGCTCGCGTGCGAGCCCCTGCCAGCTTCCCCCTCGGCAGAGACGGCGAACGGCTCCCGCGAGCGCCTCCTCGGCGATGCGCCCGGTGGAGCCTGGAAGGGTGGTCGCCGGTGTCACCTCCAACTGCCGGATGATCGCCCCTGGACCGGACGGCCCCGCCGGTTTCGGTCGAGGAGCGAGAGTCAGAGTCGTGACTTCGTGACGATTGCGACAACCAAAGGGCGCTGCCAAACGGTTCGTCAGAAGGTGCTTGTGACAATCGAGTAGGGTTCCGAGCGGTGCGCCGGGGCTCCTACTTCCAGCTCGTCGGAATCGGTCTCGTGGCCGGGGCAATCGCAACAGCAGTGGCGATTCTCGTTCCCTGGCTGCCCCACTCGGCCTCGAAGCAGGCTGACCGGATCTACTTCACCTTCTGGTTCACCAACGTGATCTGCCTCGCGCTCTTCTCGGTCGTGGCGGCGATCCTCGTGTACGCGATCATCAACTTCCGCGCCGAGCCGGGCGACTGGTCGGACGGGCCCCCGGTGCACGGGAACACGACGATCGAGATCGTGTGGACCGTGATCCCTGCCGTGCTCGTCACCACCATCGCGATCGCGAGCGGCATCGTCCTGACCCAGAACGGCAACGCGGGCTCGAACCCGCTCGTGGTCAGGGTCTTCGCCCAGCAGTTCGCCTGGAGGTTCCAGTACCCGAACGGCACGATGACACCGACGCTGAACCTTCCCATCTCTCGGACGGTGAAGCTCGAGATCACCGCGAGCGACGTGATCCACTCCTTCTGGGTGCCCGAGTTCGCACAGAAGCAGGACGCCGTCCCGGGGCAGGTGAACGACCTGGTGATCACGCCCGACGAGGGAGAGGGACCTACTCCCGTGATCTGCACCGAGCTCTGCGGCCTCGGCCACGCGCTGATGCGCAGCTCCACGACCGTGATGAGTCAGGCGGATTTCGACAAGTGGTACGCAGGGACCGGTACGAAGCCTGCGCCCGGCGGGGGCGGTGGGACGGCCGGCGCGGTGATCTTCACCAAGAACGGCTGCGGTGCCTGCCATACCTTCAAGGCCGTGCCCGACGCCAACGGTAAGGTCGGGCCCGATCTCGACAACCTGTCCAAGAGCGCGAAAGCAGCCGGCGACGCGCTCGCACCCTTCATCAAGGAGTCGATCGTCGACCCGAACAAGTACATCAGCCCCGGGCTTCCAGCCGGGCGTGATGCCGCCGTCGTTCGGCACCACGATCCCGGCGACGCAGCTGAACACCCTGGTCGCCTTCATCGCCGCCAACACGACGTAAGTTAGGAAGCAGCAGACATGACGGACACCGCAGTCGAACCCCAGATCGAGACGTCGAACGGCCATGGCCACCACGCGCCTCCGCCGCGGCCGACCGGCATCCACCGCTTCACCGCGCCCGGGCTGGTGGCGCGCCCTGTGGACGACGCCGCTCGTCGGGCTTCGCCGGCCTCGGGCTGACGTGCCTGATCCGCTGGGCGGCGCACTGGGACCCGATCTGGTACAGCGTGCCGCTCGTCACCGTCGCGACGGTCACCTTCCCGATCGGCTTCCTGATCGGGATCGGCGCGTTCGACTACTGGGCCTACTACGTCTCCGGGCGGCCGACGCGGCCGGAGGACCACTCCGGGCACGGCGCCCGCAGGTGGCAGGACTACTTCCGCCCGAACACCGACCACAAGGTGATCGGCGTCCAGTACCTCGTCACGACGATGACGTTCTTCGTCATCGGCGGCTTCCTGGCGATGCTCTTCCGCGCCGAGCTGGCGCAGCCGGGTCGACAGTACTTCAACCCGCAGACCTTCAACGTGCTGATCTCCGAGCACGCGGCGCTGATGATCTTCACCGTCGTCGTCCCGGTCTTCGCGGGCCTCGGCAACTTCGTGATCCCGCTGATGATCGGCGTCCGCCGACATGGCGTTCCCGCGGCTGAACGCGCTCTCGTTCTGGCTGCTCCCGATCGGCGGCGTCGTCATGCTCGCCGGGATGATCACGCCCGGCGGCGGCCCGTCGGCCGGTTGGACGTGCTACGCGCCGCTCTGCTCGCATCAGCCGCTCGGCCAGGTGTTCTTCAACATGGGCGTGCAGTGGGCCGGGCGCGAGCTCGATCGTCACGGCCCTCAACTTCCTCGTGACGATCATCACCATGCGCGCGCCGGGGATGACGTTCTGGCGCATGCCGCTGCTCGTCTGGGCGAACTTCGCGACCTCGACCCTCGTCGTCCTCGCGACGCCGTTCATCGCCGGCTCGCAGTTCTTCGTGATGTTCGACCGCGTGATGCACACGAACTTCTTCGAGACGGCCGAAGGCGGCTACGTGCTCGGCTACCAGCACATCTTCTGGTTCTACTCGCACCCGGCCGTCTACATCATGATGCTGCCCGGCTTCGGGATCATCTCCGAGGTCGTCTCGGTCATGGCCCGAAAGCCGATCTTCGGCTACCGGCTGATGGCGCTGTCGCTCCTCGCGATCCTGGTGCTCGGCTTCTCGGTGTGGGCGCACCACATGTACGTCGCCGGCATGGCCTCGTGGCTGCGGGTGCCGATGATGGTGACGACGCTCCTGATCGCCGTTCCGACCGGGATCAAGATCTTCTCGTGGGTCGCGACCATCTGGGGCGGGAAGATCCACTTCACGACCCCGATGCTGTGGGCGATCGGCTTCATCGCCGTGTTCACGATCGGCGGGCTCTCGGGCATCTACCTCGGCTCCGTCCCGATCGACATCCAGGCGAGCGACACGTACTTCATCGTCGCCCACATCCACTACGTGCTCTTCGGCGGGTCGATGTTCACCGTCTTCGCGGGCATCTACTACTGGTTCCCGAAGATGACCGGCCGGATGTACAACGAGAAGCTCGGCAAGCTGCACTTCTGGCTCACGTTCATCGCCTTCAACCTGACGTTCTTCCCGATGCACTACATCGGGCTGCAGGGGATGCCGCGCCGCGTCGCCGACTATGCGGGCCGGTTCGCCGACTTCAACCTCTTCATCTCGATCGCCTCGTTCGGCCTCGGTGCCTCGACGGTGATCTTCCTCTACAACATGATCCACTCGTGGAAGTACGGCGAGAAGGCAGAGGCGAACCCGTGGCACGCGATGACGCTCGAGTGGCAGGTCTCCTCGCCCCCGCCGATCTTCAACTTCGACGAGATCCCCCAGGTGGTCGGCGGGCCCGTACGAGTACGGCGTCCCGGGTGCCCGCCACGCGATCCTGCAGCGGTGCCGCCGCTCCCGAGCCCGTCCCCTCGGGCGGCCACTGACGGCTTGACGCACGTGCTCGTGATCGCGAACGAGACGGTAGCTTCCTCCGCCCTGCTCGGCGCCCTGCGCGAGGAGGCGGCCGGCGACTCGGCTCTCCACGTGACGGTGATCGCCCCGGTGAGCGAGCCGCGGCACGGCTACGTCGTCTTCGAGGACACCCGCCGTGCCTCGGCCGGGCCGCCGCCTCGAGAAGACGCTCGGCATCCTGCGCGGCTCGGGCATCCTCGCGCAGGGCTTCGTGGTCGACACGAGCCCCGTGCAGGCGGCGAAGGACGCGATGGCCCAGCTCGAGCCCCAGCCGGACGAGATCGTCGTCTCGACGCACCCCGCAGCCCGCTCCGGCTGGCTTCGCCGCGACGTCATCGACGACATCACGAAGGCCGCCGGGGGCGTCCCGGTGAGGCACGTCGTCGCCGGCGACGACGACCCCGTCGAGCTCGAGCGGAACGTGCTCGTGGTCGCGAACGAGACGGTGATCTCGAAGGAGCTTCTCGACACGATCCGCGCGCGCGCCGCGAAGGGCCCGGCGAGCTTCCTCATCGTCTCGCCGCAGGAGAGCGACGACCCGCGCCCCGAGGCCGACCGGCGTGCTGCGGCGGCGCTCTCTCGGGCTCCGGCTCGGACGGGATCGACGCCCACGGCCAGGTCGTCCATCCCGACCCGTTCACGGCCGCGATGGAGGCGCACGAACGACGAGCGCGTCGACGAGATCATCGTCTCGACCTTCCCCTCTGCCCGCTCCGGCTGGCTTCGCCGTGACCTGATCGAGCGACTGCAGCGCCGAGACCGGCGTCCCCGTCGAGCACGTCGTCTCCGAGGAAGGAACGGAGACGTCATGAGCGCTCACGCCGAGCCGATCGGGCACGCCCATCCGCCTCACGGGAACGCGAACGAGCATCCGCCGCCGATCCACTACAGCTCGCGGATCTTCCCGCCGGTCGTCGGGATCTTCCTCTTCATCGGGTCGGAGATCATGCTCTTCGGCTCGTTCTTCACCGTCTACTTCTTCTGCCGCGTCGTCAACGCGCAAGTCCATCCGGGGCCCTGGCCGCCCTACATGCCCGGGACCCACATCCAGTTCGAGCGGCCGTGGTTCCTCGCGCTCGTCAACACCCTCATCCTCGTCACCTCGAGCTTCACCATGCACTGGGCGACGACGGCGATCAAGCGCGGGCAACCGCGCAGGCCTCTGCGCCGGGATGGTGCTGACGCTGCTCCTCGGCACGACGTTCCTGCTGACGCAGGTGATCGAGTACCACCGGATCGGCTTCAACACGGGCGATACCGCCTTCGCGGCGACGTTCTTCGGCCTGACCGGCCTGCACGCCTGCCACGTCTTCATCGGCCTCATGATCCTGCTCGCGATGACGGTCCGGTCGTTCCGCGGCCACTTCAGCCCCGAGGAGCATCACGGGATCGAGGTGGGCGGGATCTACTGGCACTTCGTCGACGTCATGTGGATCGTCGTCTACGTCACGGTGTACATCCTGTGAGCCGTCGTGAGCAGGCGGACCCTCGTTGCACTCGGCGCCCTCGGGGCCGTGGTGCTCCTCGCGGCCGGCTGCGGTGCCGTCGCGCGCGTCACCTCGGGGAACCCGGCGACCGGCAAGACGCTGTTCGTCGCCAAGTGCGGCTCCTGCCACACGCTCGCGAACGCCAAGACCCAGGGCACGATCGGGCCGAACCTCGACGACGCCTTCAACTCGGTGAAGCAGCAGGGCTTCCACGTGTCGACGATCGTCGAACGTCGTGCGCGGCCAGATCGCCTACCCCGACGAGCGGCCGGGCACCATCTGCACGAACACCGCCAAGACGAAGGCCGGCAAGGGGCTCAGCTGCACCTCGACGCAGGGCATGACCGCGAACCTCCTTCACGGCCAGGACGCCCGCGACGTCTCGGTCTACGTCGGGCTCTGCTCGGCGAGACCCGAGCTGCAACGTCAAGAACGAGACCGTCAAGATTCCCAGCTAGCTAAGCCCGCCTCGGCGACGGCTGCCTGGAGATCGACGACGACGTGCGTCACCGGCACGTCGAAGCGCTCCCTCGCGTGCTCGACGACCCCGCGCTCGAGCCAGTTCGAGCGACCCTCGGGGTGGGTCGAGATCACGATCTCGTCGGGACCGAAGGTGCGGAGCGCGTCATCGATCGCCTGGACGGGGTCCGAGTCGCCGATCTCGCCGCGGGCCGTCATCCCGGCGGCACGCATGGCCTCGAGCGAGGCCTCGAGCCGTTCGCCCGCTGCCTGGCGCGCCCCGTCCTCGTCGGAGACCCAGTGGCGGAGCGGGGTGTTCAGCGCCGGGGTGACGACCAGTACCTCGGTCGTCGCAGCCCCCGGGCGCGGCGCTCGAGCTCGGCGAGGAGCTCGGGCCCGCCGACGGTCTCGTTCGCGATCACGAGCAGCCGCTTCTCGCCCGGCGGATGCGGCGGCGAGACCTGCTTCTCCGGGACGTCGGCGTCGCCGTGCGACGTGAGCAACCAGCCGACGAGGACAGCGGTCTCGAGCAGGAAGACGGCGATGCCGGCCCAGGTGTTGATCAGCGAGGCGATCGCGATCAGCCCGAAGTAGCCGATCGTGCCCCAGAGGAAATGGAACGCTGCCGCCTCGGTGCGGAACGGGTTCTTCATGCCCGCCCGGAAGTCTACTTGCCGGTGGTCGTCGTGCCTGTGCTCGCGGCAGTCGACCCAAGGCTGGCCTCGAGCTGCTTCAGCTGCTTCCTGGCCGTCGGAACACCGGAGTCGGCCGGCGCGAGCGCAATATAGGCCTTGTAGGCGGCGACCGCCGTCTTCGCGTCGCTGGCGTCCTGTGCTGCCTGGGCGAGCGAAAGCTGGGTCGAAGCGTCCTTCGGGCTCAGGGCCGCGATCTTCTTCCACGTGTCCTCACGCTGCGGAGAGTGCGGAGGCGAACTGCTGGTAGGCGTTGTTCACGACCGTCGTGGTGTCGGCCGAGACGGCGCTCGCGAGCGGGTTCGAGAGCGACCCGATCGCCTGCGCGAGCGGGCTTCCTGACTTCGGGGTCAGCGTCGAGCTCGGCGCGATCGCCTCGTTGCGGGTCTGCTGCTCCTGATAGACGGTCTGCCAGTCGGCGGCGCGGCGGAGGTAGATCGCGGCAAGCTGGCGCAGCGAGTCCTGGTCTTTCGGCCTGAGCGTGGTGTAGGTCGTGAGCGCGGCCGCCGCTTCGTCGAGCTTGCTCTCCTGCTGGAGCTTGTTCGCGTAGGCGAGCCAGGCGGCGCCGCTCTTCGGATGGGCGACGGTCTGCTTCTGGAGCGCCGACAGCGACTTGCCCGATGCCGAGGTGCCGCTGAAGAAGTTCGAGACGATCGCGCTGATGCCGCTCGAGCCGGAGCCGACTCCGAGGAGCACGAACGCGGCGATGAGGGCGACGGCGAGGAGGTACCAGAGGAACCTGCCATGGTTTCGCAGCCGTGCGAAGAAGAGCTGGTCCTCCCATTTCTGGTGCTGGACCCGCTTCGGCTTCGGCGGGGCAACCGTATGACTCGGCTGCGTTACGCGAGCATTCGCCTGCGGGCGGCGCTTGCGGTGCTGCGTACCTCTGGCCACTCGGTCACTCCTCGGCGGTAGCGGGTCTGTCCGTCGACGATCGTCTCCACGACACGGCTGGGCGATCCTGCGAAGACGGCGGCGACTGCTGGATCTTCAATGGGATGGTAAGCGCTTCCTGCAAGTGAGACGACGGTGATGTCGGCACGTTTGCCTGGTGTGAGGCTGCCGATCTCGCCTTCGAGACCGAGAGCGGACGACCCTCCCAGCGTAGCTAGGCGCAGCGCCGATGCGGCGTCCAGCGCATCCGGGCGCCGCTCGCGGGCCCTTGCTGCGCCGACTGCGGCCCGCATCTCCGACCAGGGGTCGAACGACGGGGTCGATGCCGGCGAGTCCGTTCCGAGCCCGACGCGGATCCCGGCCTCGCGCATTGCCGTGAGCGGCGCGGTGCCGCAGCCGAGCAGAGCGTTGGAGCGTGGGCAGTGGACGACGGGGACGTCGGCGCGTGCCAGCGCGGCGATCTCGCCGGCCTCGACGGTCACGCAGTGGGCAGAGAGAAGATCCGGGCCGAGCACAGGCTCGAGAGTCGCGACCGCACCTTTGCCGGTCGGCTCGACCAGCACGTCGCGGGCGGCCGCGAGCGGCCCCGATCCGTGCTCGAGCCACTCGTCCTCGCCGTCGCTCTCGGCAAGGTGCGTCCCGACCGGCACCCCGAGCGAGAGGCACCAGTTGTACGTCTCGACGGTGCACGTGTACGGGGCATGGGGCGAGACGCCGAGCTGCACGAGCTCCGTCTCGTGCAGGGGGCCTCGAAGCTCGGCGAACCGCGCCTCGGCGGCGGCGGGCTCGCCGAACACCTCGAGGTAGACGATCGCGCGGAGCCCGAGCTCCTCGGCCGCCGTGGCGGCAACCCCGGAGAAGCTGTAGTCGGCGGTAGTGGTGATGCCGGCGGCAAGGGACTCGGCGGCGCCGAGGCGGGCGATCGCGAGCATTCCCCCGGCGTCGAGCTTGCGCTTGCGGCTGATGTGCGTCGCGAGCCACTCCCCGAACGGGCGGCCGTCGCCGAAGCCGGCATAGACCGCGTACTCGAGATGGGAGTGGGCGTTGACGAGCCCCGGCAGGATCACGGCGCCGTCATGGTGGCGGTCGCCGCGACCGCGGCCGATCTCGACGATCCGGCCGTCCTCCCAGGCGACATAGGCGTCGTCGAGCGGTGGGGCGTCGACCGGGACCACCCAGGCGCCCGAGACGGCCTGGGTCACGTGTCGAAGGCGGGATTCAGGCGGGTCGCCCTGCGGTCGAGGAGCGCGCAGAGGATGATCGAGAGCTCGAAGAGGACGAAGAGCGGGACCGCCTGGAGGGTCGTCGTGACCGGGTCGACGCTCGGCGCCACCGCCATCCCGACGACGCCGCAGGCGAAGTAGCCCATCCGGCGGTTCTTGCGCAGGCTGGCCGTCGTCATGATCCCGAGCCGCGTCAACGCGACCAGGAACACGGGCAGCTCGAAGACGATGAGCATGGCCAGGAGGACGTGCACGCAGAAGCCGAGGTACGGCTTGGCCTGGAGGATGTTGTTGAACTGATTCGAGTCGAAGTCCGTCAGGAACTTGAGCGCGTGCGGCAGGACGATGAAGTAGCCGAACGCGACGCCGCTGGCCGCCAGGCACGCGGCGAGGAGCACGAGCCACTTGATGAGCTTCGTCTTGCCCTTGTTGACGGCCGGGATGAAGTACGCCCAGATCTGCCACAGCACGACCGGCAGCGCGATCGCGACACCGAAGTAGATCGAGATCCAGAGGACCGTCGTGAAGTTCTCGAGCGGGCTCAGCGTCGTGAGCTTCTCGTCCTGCCGGTCCTTCGGCAGGAGCAGCATCAGCCAGTGAATCAGGCGGCTGTGGATGACGAAGCCGACGACCGTCCCGATCGTGACCGCGCCGATGATGATGAAGAGGCGCGACCGCAGCTCGTCGAGATGCTCGACGAGAGAGGCCTCCTCGCCATGATCGAGGCGACGCGGCAGCCTGATCCGCGGCACCCTAACCCTCCGATCGCCGTCTTAGGAGACGGGCTCGGTTTCCTGCTCGGGAGCGGCAGCCGGGGCGGCGGCCTCTGCCGGAACCGGAGCGGCGACGGGAGCCGGAGCGGCGACCGGAGCAACGACCGGGACAGCAGCCACAGCCTCTACCGGGACCGCCTGGACGGCCGGCTGGGGCGGCGGAAGCTCGGAGCGGGAAGTATCGATCTGCGTTGCCTCCTGGACCCCCGTGACGGAGTCCTTGAACTCCCTCATGCCGACTCCGAGCGAACGACCGATTTCGGGCAGCCGCTTCGCGCCGAAGAGAAGCAGGGCGAGGATGAGCAGAAAGATCAGGTGAGTCGGTTGAAGTAGTCCTGTTCCCATGCAAGCGATGGTACCACAGTCCTTTTGCCCGGCCGTGCCGCGCTCCTGTCAGGTCCGCCTGCGCCCGCACGCGTCCTGGAGCGGGCTACCATGGATGCGGGTGGGCTGCGCCGCGGAGGGCAGGCGTGCTCGCCGTAACCTTCGGAGCGCTTGGAGAGGGAGAGCCTTGTCACTGCTGGAGCTGAGGAATCTGCACGTCGCGCTCGAGGACGGCACCGAGATCGTCAAGGGTGTCGACCTCGTCGTGGACTCGAACGAGGTCCACGCGATCATGGGGCCGAACGGGTCGGGAAAGTCGACGCTCTCGTATGCGATCGCCGGCCATCCTGCCTACGAGATCACCCAGGGGCAGGTCCTCCTCGACGGTAAGGACATCACCGCCGCCGGCGCCGACGAGCGGGCCCGCGCAGGGCTGTTCCTCGCCTTCCAGTACCCGCAGGCGATCCCGGGCGTCCGGGTCACCGACTTCCTCCGCACCGCGATCAACGCGATCCGCAAGGCCAAGGCGGGCGACGGACGACCCGATCCCGGTCCGGGAGTTCCGCGACGAGCTCTTCGTGCAGATGGACCGGCTCAAGGTCTCGCGCGAGCTCGCGTCCCGCTACCTGAACGACGGGTTCTCGGGCGGCGAGAAGAAGCGCGTCGAGATCCTGCAGATGGCGATGCTGAAGCCGCGGATGGCGGTGCTCGACGAGACCGACTCGGGTCTCGACATCGACGCGCTCAAGGTCGTCGCCGGCGGGGTGAAGGAGCTCGTGAGCCCCGAGATGGGCGCGCTCGTCATCACCCACTACAAGCGGATCCTGAACTACATCGAGCCCGACAAGGTCCACGTGTTCGTCGACGGGCGAATCGTCGAGTCCGGGGGCCCCGAGCTGGCGGATACCCTTGAGGAGTCCGGCTACGAGCGCTGGGAAGGCGCGAACGGCAACGGAACGGGAGGACACGATGGCGCAGACTGAGAACGAGATCGTCGGTGAGATCGGGACCGACTACGCGACCAAGTACGGCTTCCACTCGCCCGACGCGGCCGAGGACTACTTCTTCAAGTCGGGCCGCGGGCTCTCGCACGAGCTGGTCGACGCCGATCTCCGAGCACAAGAGCGAGCCGGAGTGGATGCGGAAGTTCCGCCACACCTCGCTCGACTACTTCCGGGCGCGCCCGCTGCCGACGTGGGGCGGCGACGTCTCGGGCATCGACTTCGAGAACATCTACTACTACATCAAGCCGACCGAGAAGCAGGCCGACTCGTGGGAGGACCTGCCCGCCGACATCAAGGACACGTGGGACAAGCTCGGCATCCCCGAGGCCGAGAAGAAGTACCTCGCCGGCGTCGGCGCCCAGTACGAGTCCGAGGTCGTCTACCACAAGATCCAGGAGAGCCTCTCGGATCAGGGCGTGATCTTCCTCGACATGGACTCGGGCCTCCGCGAGCACGAGGAGCTCGTCAAGCAGTACTTCGGGACGATCATCCCGCTCGAACGACAACAAGTTCGCGGCGCTGAACAGCGCGGTCTGGTCGGGCGGGTCGTTCATCTACGTGCCGAAGGGCGTGAAGATCGAGCTGCCGCTCCAGGCCTACTTCCGCATCAACGCGGAGAACATGGGCCAGTTCGAGCGCACGCTGATCATCGTCGACGAGGACGCGTACGTGCACTACGTCGAGGGCTGCACCGCACCGATCTACTCCTCCGACTCGCTGCACTCGGCGGTGGTCGAGATCGTCGTCCACAAGCGCGGCCGCTGCCGCTACACGACGATCCAGAACTGGTCGAACAACGTCTACAACCTCGTCACCAAGCGCGCCGTCGCCCACGAGGACGCGACGATGGAGTGGGTCGACGGGAACCTCGGCTCGAAGCTCACGATGAAGTATCCCGCGATCTGGCTGATGGGGCCGCGCGCTCACGGCGAGGTGCTCTCGATCGCGTTCGCGGGCGCCGGCCAGCACCAGGACGCAGGCGGCAAGTGCGTTCACGTCGCGCCGGACACGACCTCGGTGATCACGTCGAAGTCGATCTCGAAGAACGGCGGCCGTGCCGGCTACCGGGGCCTGCTCCAGGTCGCGAAGGGCGCCGAGAACTCGCGGTCGAAGGTCGTCTGCGACGCGCTGATCCTCGACGACGAGTCGCGGTCCGACACCTACCCTTACATCCAGATCGACGAGGACAAGGTCGACATCGGCCACGAGGCGACCGTGTCGAAGATCGGCGAGGAGCAGCTCTTCTATCTGATGTCGCGCGGGCTGTCCGAGACCGAGGCGAGCGCGATGGTCGTCTCCGGGTTCGTCGAGCCGATCACCAAGGAGCTCCCGCTCGAGTACGCGATCGAGATGAACCGCCTGATCGAGCTCCAGATGGAGGGCTCCGTCGGCTGACGCCGGCGGAGCCTAGGAAGAAGCGCACGTGGCCAGGGCCGAGGCGCTCGAGCGCTATCGGGCGCTGCCGGTTCCCTCGACGACCGAGGAGTCCTGGCGGTTCACCGATCTGCGCGGGTTCGACCCCGACTCCTTCGGCGCGACCGGTCCGGCCGCCGGGGAGCCGGCCTCGCTGATCGAGCTCGACGTCTCGGGCTCGATCGTGGTCGACGAGCAGGGAATGCAGTTCGAGCGCGTGCCGGAGGGCGTCACCGTCGAGCGGCTCGACGAGAACCACCCGCTGTTCGGGACGCTCGTCGGCTGGAACGAGAAGTTCGCCGCCCACAACGCGGCGCTGTGGCAGAACGGCGTGCTCGTGCACATCCCGCGTGGAGTCGAGGTCGAGCGACCGATCTACATCCGCCTCCAGAACACGATCGACGGCGGCAGCCTCTTCTGGCGCCTCCTCGTCGTCGCCGAGGAGGGGTCGCGCTGCACCCTGATCGAGGAGTATGCATCGGCCTCGCCGGACCTCCACGGCTACTCGAACGCGGTCGCCGAGATCTTCGTCAATCAGGCCGCCAAGCTCGAGTACGTCTCGATCCAGAACCTCTCGCGCGAGACCTGGCATTTCGCGACCCACCACGCCCGGGTCCACCGCGACGCGCAGCTCGACTGGGTCGCCGGCGGGTTCGGGTCGAAGAAGGGGAAGATCCGGATCCAGAACGACCTGAGCGGGCCGGGCGCGACCTCGCGCGTGACCGGTGCCTACTTCGCCGACGGCGACCAGCACCTCGACTACGACACCTTCCAGGAGCACATGGCCCCCTCGACCGAGTCGGACTTCGCCTTCAAGGGCGCGCTGCGCGGGCACGCGCACGCGGTCTGGCGGGGGATGATCCGGGTCGAGGAGGACGCCCAGAAGACGAACGCCTACCAGGAGAACCGCAACCTGCTCCTCTCGGACAACGCCCATGCCGACTCGATCCCGGGCCTCGAGATCATGGCCAACGATGTCCGCTGCACCCACGGCGCGACGATCGGGCGCGTCGACCGCAACGAGCTCTTCTACCTCATGGCCCGTGGCCTCTCCCGCCCCGAGGCCGAGCGGCTGATCGTCCGCGGGTTCTTCCAGGACATCCTGGACCGCATCGACCTCGAGCCGGTCCGCGAAGCTCTCGGCGCCGCCCTCGAGGCGCGCATCCCCCAGGTCTCGCAGGCGGCCGGATCAGCCCCCCTGGGGGTGCGACGGATGGACCACCTTCTGCAGCGACGGGTAGCCGCAGGCCGGTGAGACCAGCACACCCCCGAGAGCCTGCACCTCGCCGAACCGGCGCATCTCGTGGCCGTTCGGGTGCACGTAGATCTGGACCGACACGATCCGGTCGACCTTCTTGTTCTTCGCGAACGCGAGGATCTCGGCAGGGGTCGGGTTCGCGAGCGAGTAGGTGGCCATCCGGATGAGCGGGTCGCTTGCGAGGTTCTTCGCGGGCGGCGTGGGGGCGAGATAACCCTCCGGGATGCGGAAGTAGAACCCGGACTCCGCCTGCCAGAGCGTCGAGGCGTCCAGGTAGCCGAACGGGAAGATTGCGACGTTCTCGTTCTTCGCGAAGCAGACCTTGTAGATCTTCGAGGTGAAGAACGCCCAGCGTTCCGGATGCACCGTCCAGTAGGCCTTCCCGACGTCCGGGACGAGGGCGGCGACGGCCAGCGCCGGCAGGAGCCATCTCGTCCAGCCCTGCCGGCCGGCCGTCCAGAGCGCGACCACGACCGCGGCGAGGAGCGTGACGTAGAGGCTGATCCGGGACGGCAGGACGTTGTTCAGGAGCGGCAGCCGCGACGAGGTACTTCCAGGGCAGCCCGACGACGATCGTGCCCTTGATCGCGAGCCCGGTCCCGAGGGTGGCGACGAACGCGACGGCGAGCGCGGCGAGCAGGAAGCGGACGACTGCCGAGCGGCGGGCCCTGAGCGCGAACCAGGCGATGATCACGAGCGTCGGGATGCCGAGGTACGCACCCTGCTCGGAGTCGTTCCCGGCGAAGAGGCTCGAGATGTGAGCGAAGGTCGCCCCGCCGGCCCAGACGAAGTGCGTGGGCAGCAGGAAGTTGAAGAGGTCGCCGTTGTAGAACGCCGGCTCGTTGATCGCGGCCGACTGGAAGCCGGTCACGGTGTACCAGACGAGCGGCGCGGCGACGACGAGCGCGATCCCGACCGCCGCGAGGAGCGGCCTCGCCCCCGCGCGGAGGCGAGGCCGCGCCGTCGGGACGAGGAGATACGCGAGCACGACGACTCGCCGCGAGGGCGAGGGCGGCGGTGAGCAGGATCTCGGTGGACAGCCAGAACTGGAGGCCGAAGAGAACGCCGAGCCGCCACGCGACGCCGCGGCCGTCGATCTCGCCCTGCAGATAGCGGACGACCGCGAGCGCGATCAACGGCAGGAGGAACACCGCCGTCATGTGCATGTGGCCCTGCTCCTGGCCGAGCATGTAGCTCGAGAAGCCGAAGAGGTAGCCCCCGACGAGGGCGGCCCACGAGGACCGTGTGAGGTGCCGGCAGAGGAGATAGGCCGTGAACGCCGCGACGGCCGGCACCAGCATCGCCGCGACGTTGAACGAGGCCGCCGGGCCGACGAGCGCCGTCAGCGGCGTGAACAGAAGCGCGAGCCCCGGGACAGACGTCGTCCAGGCGAGGTTGACGCCGTCGGGCGCGTAGATCGCGTGGCTGTAGAACGGGTTCTGCCAGGTCTCGAGCGCGTGGAGCCACCAGGCGAACGACCAGACGAAGATCTGCGGGTCGCGCCCGTGGCCGAGGAGATCGCGGCCGGGATGCGAGGCGAGACGCGCGCCGAAGTAGGCGAACGCGACGGCGGCGTAGCCTCCCAGGACGAGGGCGTGCCCGCCGAGGCGACGGGTCACGTGCGAACGAGCGGCTTGTACTTGATGCGGTGCGGTTCGAGGGCCTCCGCACCGCGCGTCTCGGTCACCCAGTCGGCGTACTCGCCCCAGGTGCCCTCGAACCACGTGACCTGCGAGTCGCCTTCGAAGGCGAGGATGTGGGTGGCGACGCGGTCCAGGAACCAGCGGTCGTGGGTGATGACGACGGCGCAGCCGGCGAAGTCGAGCAGCGCCTCCTCGAGCGCGCGGAGCGTGTCGACGTCGAGGTCGTTCGTGGGCTCGTCGAGGAGGAGGACGTTGCCGCCGCTGCGCAGGAGCTTCGCGAGGTGGACGCGGTTGCGCTCGCCGCCCGAGAGCTGGCCGACCGGCTTCTGCTGGTCGCCGCCGCGGAAGTTGAACCAGCTCGTGTACTGGCGGGAGCTCACCTCGCGCTTCCCGAGCTCGATCACGTCGTGGCCGCCCGAGATCTCCTTCCAGACGGTGCTCTTCGGGTCGAGGTCGCCGCGCGACTGGTCGACGTAGGCGAGCTGCACCGTGTCGCCGAGCCGGAGGGCGCCGGCGTCCGGCTGCTCCTCGCCCGCGATCATGCGGAAGAGCGTCGTCTTGCCGGCGCCGTTCGGCCCGATCACGCCGACGATCCCTGCCGGTGGCAGCGAGAAGCTCAGGTCCTCGAAGAGCAGGCGGTCGCCGAATCCCTTCGAGAGCCCGTCGGCCTCGATCACGAGGTCGCCGAGCCGCGGGCCGGGCGGGATGTGGATCTCGACCCGGTCGAGCTTGACGGCGTCCTCCTCCGCGTAGAGCTTCTCGTAGGCGGAGAGGCGCGCCTTCGACTTGGCGTGCCGCGCGCGGGGGCTCATGCGGACCCATTCGAGCTCCCGGGCGAGCGTGCGGCGGCGCGCCGACTCCTGCTTCTCCTCCACGGCCAGCCGTGCCTGCTTCTGCTCGAGCCACGAGGAGTAGTTGCCCTGGAACGGGATGCCGCGGCCGCGGTCGAGCTCGAGGATCCAGCCGGCGACGTTGTCGAGGAAGTAGCGGTCGTGCGTGACGGCGATCACGGCGCTCTTGGACTCGGCGAGGAAGCGCTCGAGCCAGTAGACGCTCTCGGCGTCGAGGTGGTTGGTCGGCTCGTCCAGGAGCAGCAGGTCCGGCGCGGAGAGGAGCAGGCGGCAGAGCGCGACCCGCCGGCGCTCGCCGCCGGAGAGGGTCGTGACGTCGCGGTCGCCCTCGGGCAGCCGGAGCGCGTCCATCGCGCGGTCGAGCGTGGCGTCGAGCGACCAGGCGTCGCGGCGGTCGATCTCGTCCTGCACCTTCGCCTGGTCGGCGAGGAGGGCGTCGAAATCGGCGTCCGGCTCGGCGAACGCGGCCGAGATCGCGTTGAACCGGTCGAGCAGGTCGCGGAGCTCGCGGACGCCGTCCTCGACGTTGCCCCGGACGTCCTTGGCCGGGTCGAGCTCGGGCTCCTGCTCGAGCAGCCCGACCGTCGCGCCGGGGGCGAGCTGCGCCGTGCCGCTCGAGGTCTCCTCCTTCCCGGCCATGATCCGGAGGAGAGTCGACTTACCGGCGCCGTTCGGCCCGAGCACCCCGATCTTCGCACCGTGGAAGAACGACAGCGAGATGTTCGCGAGCACCTGCCTGTCCGACCCGTAGAACTTGTCGGCCTGGTACATGGAGTAAACGAACTCGGACACGCGTGGGAGGTTACGCGGAGAGGTGTTGGACACGGCGTTGGTTCTGCGCCCACAACCCGGAGCTCGTCAGGTGTCCGACACCGCGTTGGCAGCACGCAACCGCTCTCGCCTCGGACGGTGTCGGACACCGCCTTGAACGCCCCGCTCGGCGATACGTCTAGTGCGGTGTCGGACACGAACGAGGGACGGCCCCTGGTCGCCGCCTCCGACGCTGTGTCCGACACCGGCCCGCCGGTACAGTGGTCCCATGGTCGTGAGGGTGCAGGAGCCGGTGCTGGATGCTGCGCGGCTGCGCGCCGATTTCCCCATCTTCGAGCAGGAGATCAACGGCAAGCCGCTCGCCTACCTGAACTCGGCGGCGACCTCGCAGAAGCCCAGAGCCGTGCTCGACGCGATGACCGAGTTCTACGAGACGTCGTACTCGAACGTCCATCGAGGCGTCTACACCCTCGGCGAGCGCGCGACCGCCGGCCTCGAGGGCGCGCGCGAGAAGATCCGCGCCTTCGTGAACGCGCCGACCGAGCGCGAGATCATCTTCGTCCGGAACGCGACCGAGGGGCTGAACCTCGTCGCCTACGCCTACGGGCTCGCGCGGCTGAAGCCGGGCGACGTCGTCCTCGCGACCGAGCTCGAGCACCACTCCAACTTCGTGCCCTGGCAGTACGTCGCCGGCCGCACGGGCGCCGAGTTCCGGATCATCCCGATCGACGACAACGGCGACCCGCAGCTCGAGGCGGTCGCGGACCTCGAGAACGTGAAGGTCGTTGCGGCGAACGTCGTCTCGAACTCGCTCGGCACGATCGCCGACACTCGCAGGCTGGCCGACTGGGCGCACGAGCGAGGTGCGATCCTCACCTGCGACGCCGCCCAGGCCGCCCCTCACGTCCGGCTCGACGTCCAGGCGCTCGGCGCCGACTTCATCTCCGTGTCGGGACACAAGATGCTCGGCCCGAGCGGCGTCGGCTTCCTCTGGGGCCGCACCGAGCTCCTGCTCGACATGGAGCCGTTCCTGCTCGGCGGCCACATGATCCGGTCGGTCGGCGACGAGAGGACGAGCTGGGCCGAGCTGCCCGCGAAGTTCGAGGCAGGCACCTCGCCGGTCGCGGAGGCGGTCGGCCTCGGCGCCGCGGTCGACTACCTGGAGGCGGTCGGCCTGGAGGCGATCGAGGCGCACGAGCACCGGCTCGCGGCCTACGCGCTCGACGTCCTCGGCGAGATCCCGGGCATGACGCTCTACGGCCCGCCGGCCGACCGGCGCGCCGGGATCGTCATGTTCGACGTCGAGGGCGTCCACCCGCACGACATGGCGCAGATCCTCGACCTCGACGGGATCGCGATCCGCGCGGGCCACCACTGCTGCCAGCCGCTGATGCGCAAGCTCGGCGTGCCGGCGACGAACCGCGCGAGCTTCTACCTCTACACCCTCCCCGACGAGATCGATCGGCTCGCGGCCGGAGTCAGGCGCGCGCGGGAGCTCATGACCTGATGAGCGACTCGTTCGAAGACTTCTATCGCGAGAACATCCTCGACCACTACAAGCACCCGAGGAACTACGGGCTCCTGGAGCCGAGCGACGCGCGGGCCGAGGGCCAGAACCCGCTCTGCGGCGACGAGGTCACGGTCTCGATCCGGTTCGCCGAGGACGGCGAGACGATCGAGGAGATCGGCTTCGAGGGCCGCGGCTGCGCGGTCTCGCAGGCGGCCACGTCGATGCTCACCGATCTCGTCAGGGGCCGGAAGGCCGCGGACGTCGCGACGCTCCAGAAGGAGGAGATCCTCGACGAGGTCGGCATCCCCCTGACACCGGTGCGGATGAAGTGCGCGATCCTCGGGCTCGGCGTCGTGAAGGTCGCGCTCAACCGCTCGAAGGGGACGCCTCTGCCCGAGGAATGGCAGGGCCTCGACATTGGGTGAGCTGGTCGTCGGGCCGCTCGAGGAGCTGCCGCCCGGCGAGATGAAGCTGGTCGAGCACCAGCCCTTCAACGTCGGCGTCTACAACTGCGACGGCGAGCTCCACGCGATCGAGGACCGCTGCTCCCACGACGACGGGCCGCTGTGCCTCGGCAACTGGGACGCCGAGGCGTGCAGCGTGGTCTGCCCTCGCCACGGCGCGAGCTTCGACCTCGAGTCCGGGCGCGCGCTGACGCTTCCGGCGTACCTCCCGGTGAGGACGTTCCCGGTTCGCGTCGAGGACGGCGTGGTCGTCGTCGAGCTCGACTGAGGTGGAGCCCGTCCGCTGCTGGCAGACGACGGATGAGGGCTACAACCGCTATCACGACGAGGAGTGGGGCCGGCCGGTGCGCGACGAGCGCGGCGTCTACGAGCGGCTCTGCCTCGAGGGCTTCCAGTCGGGGCTCTCCTGGCTGACGATCCTGCGCAAGCGACCGGCGTTCCGGGAGGCGTTCGCCGGGTTCGACCCCGACCGGGTGGCGGCGTTCGGCGATCGCGACGTCGAGCGGCTGCTCGGCGACGCGGGCATCGTCCGCCACCGCGGGAAGATCGAGGCTGCGATCGCGAACGCGCGTGCGACGGTCGGCCTCCGCGCCGGAGAGCCGCTGCACGAGCTCTTCTGGAGCCACGCCCCCGGTCCGCGGCCCGCGCCGGCCTCGCTCGGCGACCTGCCCTCGACGACGCCCGAGTCGGCTGCGCTCGCGAAACGGCTGCGCAGCGCGGGCTTCCGGTTCGTCGGCCCGACCACCGTGTACGCGGCCATGCAAGCATGTGGCGTCGTGAACGACCACATTCGAGACTGCTGGGTGCGAGACGACGTCGAGCGAGAGCGCGCTCGCCTGATGGTCGACGACCAGGTCAGAGCCGTCCTCCGGCGCCTCGAGGAGGAGACCGACCAGGACGATCCCGACGGGCCGCCGGACGAGCGCTCGCTCCAGGTCCCGCCCTCGAGCGGGGCGCTCCTGTTCGCGCTCGCCTCCGGACGCCCCGGCTGCGAGGTGCTCGAGATCGGCGGCTCGCGCGGCTACTCGACGATCTGGCTCGGAGCGGCCGTCCGGAGGCACGGCGGCCACGTCACCTCGCTCGAGGCAAGCCCGGCGAAGCTCGAGGCGTCGGCCCGCAACATCGCCGACGCCGGGCTCGACGAGTGGATCGACGTGATCCCCGGCGACGCGTTCGTGTCGCTCGAGGGGCTCGACGGCCCGTACGACCTCGTCTTCCTCGACGCCTGGAAGCACGACTACGAGCCGCTCTTCCAGCTCGTGCGGCGCCGCGTCGAGGCCGGGGCGATCGTGGTCGCAGACAACGTCGTCTCCCACTCCGATCTCGCGGCCTACTCGGCCGCGCGGCAGGCGGATCCCACCCTCGTGAGCGTCACGGTGCCGCTCGACAACGGCCTCGAGGTGACCACCGTCTTGACCGGCTGGCTACTATCGGATTAACCGCGGAAAGGAGGTGGTCCGGTAGATGGAGATTTCCAGTACGGGCAGTGGAGGTACTAGCTCGTAGGGGTGTGTCCCCGAGACCTGACGGGGAATCGCCTAGCCAGCGTGGGGGATATCGCGCAAGCGCGCCGCCGAGTTGATGGTCGGCCGGAAGCGCCCCTACGAAATCCAAGCTAGTAACCGAACAACGAAGGCCGCCAGATTGGCGGCCTTCGTTGTTCTAGTAGTCGGTGTCGGACACAGCAAACGGGCCCTCGCGTCAGGTTCGTCCCTGGATCGTGTCCCCGACACCGCACGAAGCGCCTCGTCCAGCGATCCGTCCAGAGCGGTGTCGGACACCTTCGAGCCGCGTGATCGAGGCTAGGCGTCCTTTGCGGTGTCCGACACCGGCGCGCGTTCGCCCCCCAAAGGCCTCATGTGCGTCGGGTACGCTGGCAAAATGGCGGCCACCAAGGCGATCGAGCTCCTGACCGAGATTCCGGGGCCCCGCTCACGGGAGATCGGGGAGCGGATCGAGCGGGTGGTCGCGGGCCCGCTCCAGATCACGTTCCCGATCGTGGCGGCGTCGGGACGAGGCGCCACCTTGACCGACGTCGACGGCAACACGTTCATCGACTTCACCGGCGGGGTCGGCGCCCTGAATGCCGGGCACAACCATCCCGAGGTCACCGCGGCCGCGCACGAGCAGCTCGACCGGTTTGCCCACACCGACTTCACGATCGTCCCGTACGAGCCGTATGTCGCTCTCGCCGAGCGCCTGGCCGAGCGGGTGCCGATCTCCGGCCCGGTCAAGGCCGCATTCTTCAACGCAGGCACCGAGGCGGTCGAGAATGCCGTCAAGTTCGCCCGCGCCTACACCGGCCGGCCGGCGGTGATCGTCTTCGACGGCGCGTTCCACGGCCGCACCCTGCTTGCCCTAACGATGACTTCGAAAGTTCATCCGTACAAGGCCGGCCTCGGGCCGTTCGCTCCCGAGGTGTACCGGGTGCCGTTCCCCCACGAGTATCGAGGCATCACGACCGAGGAGGCGCTCACAGCGCTCGAGCGCGCCTTCACCACGACCGTCGCCGCGGAGACGGTGGCGGCGATCGTCGTCGAGCCGGTACTGGGCGAGGGCGGCTTCGTCGTGGCCCCGCCCGAGTTCCTGAAGGGGCTGCGCCGTCTCTGCGACCGCTACGGCATCGTGCTCGTCGCCGACGAGGTGCAGACCGGGTTCGGGCGCACGGGCCGGTTCTTCGCGATCGAGCACTCGGGCGTCGAGCCCGACCTCGTCTGCGTGGCGAAGTCCATCGCGAACGGCCTCCCGCTCTCCGGCGTGCTCGGCCGGGCCGCAATCATGGACGCCCCCGCCCCCGGCGGGGTCGGAGGAACCTTCGTCGGCAACCCGGTCGCCCAGGCAGCCGCGCTCGCCGTCCTCGATGTGATCGACGACGAGGGACTGCTCGAGCGCGCGGAGGCGATCGGCGAGGTGATCCGCGGGCGCATGCTCTCCTGGCAGGAGCGCTGGCCCGCGATCGGTGAGGTGCGCGGCCTGGGCGCCATGCTCGCGATCGAGCTCGTCGCCGACCCGAGCACGAGGAAGCCGGCCAAAGAGCTTGCGCAACGCGTCACCGCCGAGGCGCTCCAGCGAGGCCTACTCCTCATCACCTGCGGTGTGCTGGGGAACGGCATTCGCGTCCTGGTGCCGCTCGTGATCGGCGACGCGGAGCTCGAGGAGGCGCTGGGTGCGTGGGAAGAGGCGCTCGACGCGGCTCTACGCTGAGGCTCAGAACCCGGGAGGTAGCTGACAGTGATCGCCGGCGACGTGGTCGCGAAGCGCTACGAGCTCGAGCAGCTCGTCGGCTCCGGCGGCATGTCGAGCGTCTTCCGGGCCCATGACCGTGTGCTCGAGCGGACGGTCGCGCTCAAGATGCTCCACGAGCGGCTGACGACCCATCAGGACGTCGTCGACCGCTTCAGCCGCGAGGCCAAGCTCGTGGCCGGCCTGTCTCACCACAACATCGTCGCCGTCATCGACCGCGGCGACGACGGCGGCAGCCCCTTCATCGTCTTCGAGTACGTCGCCGGGGAGAACCTGAAGCAGCTCGTCGGGCGAGACGGCCCGCTCCCCGTGGCTCGTGTGCTCGAGCTCGGCATCGAGATCACCCGCGCCCTCGCGTTCGCCCACGACAAGGGGTTCGTCCACCGCGACGTCAAGCCGCAGAACGTCCTCCTCGACGGGAAGGGCGAGGCGAAGGTCACCGATTTCGGGATCGCCCGCCCGATCGAGGCACGCGAGGGCGAGACCCAGACCGGAACCGTCCTCGGTACCTGCGACTACATCTCGCCCGAGCAGGCGCAGGGCCAGCACGTCGACGAGCTCACCGACGTCTACTCGCTCGGAGTCGTCCTCTTCGAGCTGCTCACCGGCGAGGTGCCCTTCAGCGGCGAGAACTTCGTCGCGATCGCGATGCAGCACATCAACGCGTCGCCGCCCCCCGTCAGCCTCAAGCGCCCCGAGGTGCCTCGCCGTGTCGAGGCCGCGGTCGAGCGGGCGCTGGCGAAGGACCCGGCCGCGCGCTTCCAGACGATGGCCGAGTTCGAGGCCGAGCTCGAAGGCTGCCTCGCGGACCTCCGCGACGGCGAGGACTCGGGCGCCACCGGCGTCCTTCCCATCGTCAAGCCGCCGCGACCCCGGAAGCAGAGTGGTCGCCGGAGGCGCATCTGGATCGCGGGGCCCGTCATCGCGCTCGTCCTCGCGGCCGCGGCCGTCGCCGCCGTCCTCCTGCTCGACGGCGGCTCGAAGCCGGGCGCCGCCGGCGGCGGCTTCGCACCGATCGCGCTCAGGGCGGTCGCCGCATACGACCCGGGCGGCGACGGGCACGAGAACGACGGTCTGGTCGGCAACGCCACCGACGGGAACGCGACGACCGCCTGGCCGACCGAGTCGTACCGCTACCCGGACGGCGGCCTCGGCAAGGAAGGCGTCGGGGTCGTCCTCGACGCCGCCGCGGCGCGCGCCGTCCACACGATCACAGTGGTGTCGGACACGCCCGGGTATACCGCCGAGATCGAGGTCGGCGACAGCCCCGACGGGCCGTTCAGGGCCGTCTCCGGTTCACAGCAGGCCGGCACGCGCGCGACCTTCCGGCTCCCCGGCGCCGCGGCCCGCTACTACCTGATCTGGATCACGAACCGAGGCGACAACGCCTCGGTACACATCAATGAGGTCACCGCCCGCTGAGTCTCCGACGAGAGCTGACGGTATCTAGAAGCGCAACTGAGAGCGGCGCTCGTGGCGCTCGAGGGCGAGGTCGACGAGCCGCTCGAGCAGCTCGCCGTAGCCGAGGCCCGGACGCGGCGAAGAGCTTCGCGTAGACGCTCGTCTGCGTGAACCCGGGGATCGTATTCAGCTCGTTCACGAGCACCTCGCCGTCACGCCGGACGAACATGTCGACCCGGGCCATGCCCTCGCAGTCGGTCGCGACGAACGCCTGCACCGCCAGCTCGCGGCAGCGGTCGAGCTGCTCGGGCGAGACGCGCGCCGGAACGACGAGCTCCATCTCGCCCTCGGCGTACTTCGCCTCGTAGTCGTACCACTCGTTCGCCGTCACCACGATCTCGCCCGGCACCGACGCGATCGGATCGAGGTTGCCCGAGGACGCCGACCTCGACCTCGATCCCGTCGACGAACTCCTCGACGAGCACCTTCTCGTCGTGCCGGAACGCGAGCTCGACCGCCGCTGCGAGCTCGCCCGTCGTCGTGGGCCTTCGAGATCCCGACCGACGAGCCGAGCCGGGCCGGCTTCACGAACACCGGATAGTCGAACGGCGACCGCGCGGGCTCACCCGTGCGCAGCGTGATGTTCCGCGTCACCGGGATGTCGTTGTCGCGCAGGACCGACTTGAACAGGTCCTTGTCCATCGCGAGCGCCGAGGCGCTCACGCCGGCCCCGACGTACGGGACCCCGGCGAGCTCGAGCAGCCCCTGCACCGTCCCGTCCTCGCCGAAGGGCCCGTGGAGCACCGGGAAGACGACGTCGACGCCGACGAGGGCTGCGGCGACCGCGCGTCCCGGCAGCCGCGGCTCGAGCTCCGACCCGGTTGCCGACCCCGATTCCCCGACCCCGATTCCCCTGCCCCGATTCCCTGCCGAGCTGCCACTGCCCGCTCCGGGCTATCTCGACCGTCACCACCTCGGCGCCGCGCTCGGCGAGCGCCGCAGCGACGCTCCGGGCGGAGGCGAGCGAGATCTCGTGCTCGCTCGAGCGCCCTCCCGAGAGCACCGCGATCCGCCGGCTCAAGGACTGGGCGGGGTCGTCGTCGTTGTCGTCGCGGGCGGTGTCGTGGCGGGCGGTGTCGTGGCGGGCGGTGTCGTCGCAGGCGGTGTTGTGGTGCTCTGGGCCGGCGTCGTCGTGGTCGGGGGAGTCGTGGTCGTCGCGGGGGGCGTCGTCGTCGTCGGAGTCGTGGCCGGCGTCGTCGTGGCCGGCGTCGTCGTGGTGGTGGTGGACGTGGTCGTCGTCTCCGTGGTCGTCGTCTCCGCGGTCGTCGGCTGCGGCGGGGCGGTGACCAGGTGGCCGACCGTGATCGTCACCGTCGAGCCCTGCTGGAGCTTCCCGTGAGGCGGGGACTGTGCGAGCACGAGCCCGTCCTGGGCCGGGTCGGTCACGTCCTGCTGGAGCACCGACACCGTGAGCCCGGCCTGCGTGAGCCTCTGCTTGGCCGTGTCGACGTCGTTCCCCGTCACCGACGGCACGGTGACCATCTCCGGCCCCTTCGAGACCGTGAGCGTGACCGTCGTGCCCTTGGCCGCCGTGGAGCCCGCACCGGGGCTCTGCGAGACGACCTGGTCGACGGGCGCGGCGTTCGCGGCGTCCACCCGGCTGACGGCGAAGCCGGCGCCCTTCAGCTGCCCGGCGGCGTTCTCGTACGGCTGACCGACGACACCCGGCACTCCGACCTGCTTCGGCCCGGTCGAGACGTTCACGTCGACGGTCGAGTCGACGAGCACCGTCGTTCCCTTGCCCGGGTTCGAGGCAGTGACCGAGCCCTCCGGCACCGTCGTCGACGGGACGTAGTGCACCTCCATCTTCAGTCCCGCGTTCTCGAGCACGGTCTGCGCCTGCGCTGCAGGCAGGTTCGCGAGCGCCGGCACCGTCGTCTTCGGCGCGCCGGTCGACGACGGTCAACGTGACGATCGTCTCCTTCGCGACGCGGTCGCCCGGGGCCGGGTTCTGGCTGATCACGAGCCCCTCTGCGACCGTCGAGCTCGCCTCCTCGACCACGTGCGTCTGCAGCCCCTGCTGGTGGAGGATCAGCTCGGCGTTCTTCACCGGCGTCAACTCGACGTTCTGCACCGCCACCGGAGCGTTCTTGTCGATCGCCGTGTTGACCTTCTGGTACACGAGATACCCGCCGACCGCGGCGATCGCGACGGCGACGATCCCGAGGATCATCGGCCACGGCGAGCGGCGGCGCCCACCGTCCTCGTAGTAGGACGGCGGCCGGTACGCGGGCGGCGCCGGCACGGGCGTCACCGCCGAGCGCGGCACGATCGCCGTCGCCGCGGCGGTGTCCGCCGCCATGACCCGCGTCAGTCGCCTCCTCGGTGTCGTCTCGAGACCGAGGCCCCGCGGGCAACGCGCGCGAGGTCGGCGTCCATCTCCTCGGCCGAGGAGTAGCGGTCGTCGGGGTCCTTCGCGAGGGCGCGCATCACGACCGCATCGAGATCGTGCGAGACCTCGGGCCGCAGCTTCGACGGCGGGTCCGGGACCGACCGACAGGTGCTTCATCGCGATCTCGACGGCTGCGTCGCCGGTGAACGGCACCTTCCCGGTCAGCATCTCGTAGAGGACGATCCCGAGCGAGTAGAGATCCGAGCGCTGGTCGACCGGTTTCCCCCGCGCCTGCTCCGGCGAGAGGTACTGGGCGGTGCCGACGATGGAGCCGGCCTCGGTCATCTGCGAGGCGCCGCTCCGGGCGATCCCGAAGTCCGCGACCTTCACGTTCCAGTCGGGGCTCACGATCACGTTGTGCGGCTTGATGTCTCGATGGACGATCTCGTGCCGGTGCGCCTCGCCGAGCGCGCTCAGGATCTCCCGCGCGAACTTGATCGCCGTCAAGGGCGGGGTGGGGCCCTTCCGGATCAGCAGCTCCTTCAGCGTCGGCCCGTCGAGGTACTCCATCGCGATGTAATAGGTGCCGTCGACCTCGCCCCGGTCGTACACGCGAACGATGTGCGGGTGGTTCAGGCCGGCGGCGTTCCGGGCCTCTCGCCTGAACCGCTCGACGAACTGCTCGTCGCGCGCGTGACGCTCGTTCAGCACCTTCAGCGCCACCTTGCGCCCGAGCTCCTCGTCCTCGGCCAGGTACACGTCGGCCATCCCTCCCGACCCGAGCTTTCTCTCGATCCGGTATCGCCCGTGGAAGAGGGTCCCGATCAGGCGGTCTTCGGTGTTCGTGGCCATAACGCGCTCGTTATCCGTTCGACGCGGTCGGAAGGAGTGCCTGCATCAGCTGCTTGGCGATCGGCGCCGCGACCGCGCCGCCGAAGCCATTGTCCTGGTCCTGGACGACGACGGCACCCGCCAGGGTCGGGTTCTCGGCCGGGGCGAAGAAGATGAACCAGGCGTCGTACACGGTATTGCACGAGCACGTCTCGGCGGTCCCGGTCTTGCCGGCGACGACGACGCCCGGGATCTGCGCTGCGGTTCCGGTGCCTGCCTGCACCACCTCGACCATCATGTTCTTGAGCGCACCGGCCGTCGAGGGCTTCGTCGCCACCCGGTACACGTGCGGGTGCAGCCGCCTGATCACCGAGCCGCTCGGCGAGATCACCGACTTGATCAGCGTCGGCCGCATCTCGACGCCCTTGTTGGCGATCGCCGAGGCGACCATCGCCATCTGCAGCGGCGTCGTCAGCATCTTCTCCTGGCCGAAGGCGAGCCGGCCCGGGTCGACGCGCGAGAACCCCGAGCTCGTGCTGGGGTCGAAGAGCTTGCCCTTGACGTAGAGGCCGGAGGCGGAGCGCGCGTTCGCGGGCGTCTCGAGCGGGGGGGTCGAGTAGAACCCGAACTTCTTCGCCTCCTCGAGGATCCGCTTCGCCCCGAGCGTCTTCCCGATGTTGCAGAACACGGCGTTGATCGAGTGCTGGTAGGCCTCGACGAGGTTCACCGTGCCGAACGACTCCGGCCCGGACTGGTCGAGCGCGTTCTTGACCGGCTTGCCGTACTCGGTGCAGTAGCCGGGGTCGTAGAACGTCGAGTCCGGCTTGTAGACGCCGTCGTCGAGCGCCGCCGCCGCGGTGATCGTCTTGAAGGTCGATCCCGGCGGATACAGGCCCTGTGTAGCGCGATTCAGGAGCGGCGAAGCCGCCTCGGGTGCGCACGGGCTCTTCGTCGCCTGCACCTGCGCGTAGCCGTTCTCCTTCTCGATCAGGTTCGGGTCGAAGCCCGGCGAGGACGCCATCACGTAGACGGCGCCCGTCTGCGGGTTCATCACGACGGCCGCGCCGCACTTCGCCCTCGAGCAGATGCTGGGCGAGCCACTGGGCGCCCGGGTGGATCGTCAGCTCGAGGTCGTTCCCCTTCACCGTCGTTCCCTTGAGCCGGTCGCCGACGGTGTCGAAGATCGTGCGACAGATCGGCGTTCGATGCGGTCAGATAGCTGTTCTGGGAGCTCTCGAGGCCCGAGCGGGCACGGCTCTGCGTCGAGTAGCCGACGACCTGCGAGGCGAGCCCGTGCGTCGGATACGTGCGGAAGTACAGCGTCTGCCCGTTCACCTTCTTCTTCACGTTCTTCGCGAGGATCGTCTTGCCGTTCGACGCGACGATCAGCCCGCGGTCGATCGTGAACTGGGCCACGCGCTGGATGTCGTTGTCCTGCCGCGCTGCGAGCCCCGCCGATGCCCAGGTCTGCCAGTAGGTCGTCGCGAGGATCAGCGAGGCGAGCAGGACGAGCGAGACGATCGCGACCTGGGAGATGCGCTTGTTCACGAGACGGAGTTCGCCCGGTGGGAGACGAGGAGCAGGCCGGCGAGCAGGACGAAGTTCGCCACGATCGACGATCCGCCGTACGAGACGAACGGGAGCGTGATCCCGGTGAGCGGGATGATGCGGACGATCCCGCCGACGATCGTGAACGTCTGCAGCGCGAAGCCGAACGTGAGGCCCGCCGCGAGCAGCTTCGAGAAGCCGTCGTCGACGCGGAGCGCGACCTTCATCCCGCGCGCGACGAACACCATGAACACGAGCAGTAGCGCCGAGACGCCGACGAGGCCGAGCTCCTGGGCGAGCGCGGAGTAGATGAAGTCGGTCTTCACGTCGGGTATCAGCGACTGCCCGCCGGTCGTCGTGAACGTTCCCTTGCCGAGCCCGGTGCCGCCGAAGCCGCCGTTCGCGATCGAGTAGAGCGACTTGACGAGCTGATAGCTCTGGCAGTCCTGGCGGAACTCCAGCTTGCCGTTGAGCGGGCAGTACACCTTGTTGGACGTGAAGGGATGGAGCCAGTTGGTGATCCGCTCCGTGACGTGGGGGATCGTCCGGTCGGCGGCCACGCCCCCGGCGACGAAGAGCGCGAGCCCGACGAGGACGTACCAGAGCCGCGCGGTCGCGATGTAGAGCATCGCGATGAAGATCCCGAAGTAGAGGAGCGCCGAGCCGAGGTCGTTCGTCGCGACGAGGACGAGCATCGTCGCCGCCCAGATCGCGAGCAGCGGGCCGAGATCCTTGAGCCGCCCCTGGGCCAGCACCTCGCGCTTCTCGCGGAGGTAGCCCGCGAGGAACACGATCAGGAAGATCTTCGAGAGCTCGCCCGGCTGGAGCTGGAGGCCGCCCACGTGGATCCACAGGCGCGCGCCGTTCACCGTCTCGCCGAGACCCGGGAGGCGCGGCAGGAACAGGAGCGCGATCGCGCCGACGCCGAAGAGGTACTTGTACGACTCGAGGACGCGGTAGTCGCGTCGCAGCGCGATCAGCGTGATCGCGAAGGCGGCGACGCCGATCACGACCCACAGGCCCTGCTTGAACGCGTCGCTCGGGCCGAGGCGGTAGATCTCCGTGAGCCCGACCGCGGTCAGGAAGCCCGTCAGCGGCAGGAGGTAGGGGTCGGCGTTCGGCACCGTGATGCGCGCGACGACGTGCGCGGCGAGGTAGAGCGCGATGAAGAACGCCGCGTAGGTGAGCGAGCCCCAGCCGATCACCGACTGCCGGGCGATGTAGACGCTCGCGAACCCGAGCCCGGTGAGGGCCCCGACCGCGGCCAGGTACCCGAGCTCCCTGTTTCTCTCCGTCATCGAGGTAGTGCGTTCAGCACGAGCAGGACGATCGCGCCGGCCAGGAGCACGATCACGACGAGCGCGAGGGCGATCCGCAGCGGTGAGGCCTTCTCGACCCCGTCGTCCTCGGCCCCGTCCTCGGTCTCGTGCTCCGCCGCGGCCGGCGGCGGCACGACGGCCGGGTGCTGGCACCGTCAGGTCGGGCGCCGGCTCCCCTGCGGCAGCGGCTTGCGACTGCTCGAGATGGCGCTCGCAGGTCGGCGGCCGAGACGACCATCGTCACCTCGGCGAGCGGTGCCGCCGCGAGCGCTTCCTCGGGCAGGCGCACGTTGTCCTCGGGGTGGAGGGTGTCCTCGTCGTCGGGGTCGGCGGCGGCAGCGACCACCGGGACGAGGAGCGTCTCGGCCTCGCCGGCGTCGCCCGCGGCGACGGCGAACAGGATCGCGGTGATGTTGTCGTCGCCGCCGCGGTCGTTCGCCGCCTTGATCAGCGCGTGGGTCGCCGCGTCGAGACTGCTCCGGTTGTTGCGGAGGATCTGCTCGATCGTGCCGCCGTCGACCATCGTCGAGAGACCGTCGGAGCAGAGCAGGTAGAGGTCGCCGTCCTCGGCGTCGACCGTGAACACGTCGACGTCGACGTCGGCCTCGGTCCCGAGCGCGCGGGTGATCACCGAGCGCTGAGGGTGGACGGCCGCCTCCTCGGGCGTCAGCTCGCCGCGGCGGACGAGCTCGGCGACGAGCGAGTGGTCGTCGGTGAGCTGCTCGAGCCGGTCGTGGCGCAGGCGGTAGGCGCGCGAGTCCCCGACGTGCCCGATCGTCACCTTGCCGTCGTCGGAGAGCATCGCGACGGTCATCGTCGTCCCCATCCCGGAGACCGACGCGTCGGACGACGCGCGCTCGTGGACGCGCAGGTTCGCCGCCTTGACCAGCGAGACGACGCGCTCCTCGGGAGTCGCGCCGGGGTCGGCCTCGGCCTCCGAGACCGTGCCGGCCGCGAGCGCCGAGGCGACCTCGCCCGCCTGCGCGCCGCCCATGCCGTCGGCGACGGCGAAGACCGGCGGGGCCGAGACGTAGGAGTCCTCGTTGTGCCGCCGCTTGCGCCCGACATTCGACTCCGCCGCCGCCCCGGAGATCCTCACCGCTCGAACCTCAGGTCGGTCTCGCCGATCCGCACGACGTCGCCGGGGACCAGCCGCCGGTCGGTGGTCACGCGGATGCCGTTCACGAAGGTGCCGTTGGTCGAGCCGATGTCCTCGACGTAGACGCCGTCTCGTCTCGGCTCGAACCGGGCATGGCGTGCCGAGGCGAACTCGTCGGCGGGGACGGGAAGGTCGTTGTCGCCGCTGCGGCCGATCGTGAGCGCCGTCGAGTCGATCGCGTACACGTCGCCCTCCTCGAGCGCGGCGCTGTCGACGACGACGAGCCGGCCGAGCTCGCGCGCGGCGGGCTGCGCGAGCAGGGCGGAGGCCTGCTGGGGCGAGAGGATCATCGACTCCTGGTGCAGTCGCAGGTCGCGGGACGCCGAGCGCACGATCCGCCAGATGAAGAGGTAGAGCAGGACGAGGAAGGCGATCTTGAGGACAAGAAGGGTTGTCTCGACTCCTACCGACGCGGTCGGCAACTAGTTGGTCCTCTGGGAGAATGACACCTCGGTCGTACCGATCGTGAACCGCGTGCCGTCGGTCAGAGCGAGCTCCCTGACGCGCTTTCCGTCCACCTCGATGCCGTTCGTCGAGTCGAGGTCGACGACCGTCCAGCCGAGCCCGTCGGGGCGGATCTCGGCGTGGCGCCGGGAGACGTTCGGGTCGGAGAGACGGATCTCGCAGTCCTTCGAGCGGCCGAGAACGACTGTGTGGTCCCGCAGCGGGTGCTCCTCGCCGTCGATCGTGACCGTCGCCTCGGGCTCCGGCTCGTGGTCGTCCTCGGGCTCGAGCGGCGGCGCCTTGTAGACCATCGTCGCACCGCCGGCTGCTGCCGCGGCTGCTGCCGGCGGCGGCGGCCGGCGCTACGGCCGGCGGGAGGGCCGGCAGCAGGGCGCGGGCCGCGGACGAGCCGCGTCGCGATCCCGAACTCGCCGACGGTGAGGTCGTCGTCGGTCTCGAGCTTCACCACGGGCGTCGTCAGGAGCACGTAGCGCTCGCGGCGGGCGTGCTCGGTCAGGTAGTCGGCGAGCTCCTCGCAGAGCGAGTCCTCGTACCCCGCGAACTGATTGCGGTCGGCCGAGGTGAGGTAGACCGTGTACTCGTTCGGGACGTACACGCGCGAGACCGAGACGCTGCGGTGGTCGTCCATCTCCTTGACCAGCTTGCGCGCGAGCTCGACGGGCTGCACGTTCGACCTGAAGGCACGGCCGAACACGCCCTCGAAGAGGGATTCGAGCTTCGATTCGATGCTCCTGAGCACGCTCATAGCCGCACCCGAAAGGGTGCCCGACCAGTGTAAAGACACCATCTGCGGCCCCGGCTACCGTGGATGCGTTGATCAAGTACATCGGGTCGAAGCGGACGCTCGTGCCGCTGATCTCGAGCGTCGCCGCCCGGCTTCCCGTTCGCTCGGCCTGCGACCTCTTCGCCGGCACGACGAGGGTCGGCCAGGCCCTGCGCCGCCTCGGGCTCACCGTGCACTCGAACGACCTCGCGACGTACTCGGAGGTGCTCGGGCGCGCCTACATCGAGGCCGGCCCCGAGGTCGACCGTGCCCGCCTCGAGGCGGATCCTCGTCGAGCTCGGGTCGCTCGAGGGCCGCGACGGGTGGTTCACCGACGCGTTCTGCCGCAGGTCGCGGTACCTCCAGCCGCAGAACGGCGCGCGGATCGAGGCGATCCGCGAGGCGATCGAGGGCTACGAGCTCCCGCCGGTCGAGCGCGCGCTCCTGCTCGCCTCGCTCCTGCTCGCCGCCGACCGGGTCGACAGCACGACGGGCCTGCAGATGGCCTACCTCAAGTCCTGGGCGCGCCGTTCCTTCAACGACCTCGACCTGCGCCTGCCCGAGGCCGTCCCCGGTCCGGCCGGCGTCGTCTCCCGCCTCGATGCGAACGAGCTCGCGCCGATGCTCGACGTCGACCTCGTCTACATCGACCCTCCCTACAACCAGCACTCGTTCTTCTCCAACTACCACGTCTGGGAGACCCTCGTGCGCTGGGACGATCCCGAGACCTACGGCGTCGCCTGCAAGCGCGTCGACTGCCGCGAGAACCGGAGCGCATACAACTCGAAGCGACAGGCGCCGGCGGCGTTCGCGGAGCTCCTCGCCGCGATTCCGGCGCGGTGGCTGCTCGTCTCGGTCTCCGACGAGGGCTTCCACGACACCGACGAGCTGGGCGTGTTGCTCGAGGGGCTCGGCCACGTGGGACGGATCGACGTCGATTCGAAGCGTTACGTCGGCGCGCAGATCGGGATCTACAACCCCTCCGGCGAGAAGGTCGGAATGATCTCGCGCCTGCGGAACCGCGAGTCCCTCTTCGTCGTCGGGCCGCGCCGCTCGGTCGTCGAGGCCGCGGTCGGCGCCGGGCTCGCCTTCCTGAGCGACAGCGGGCTCGCGGCGAGGACGACGGCGGTGACGAAGCCCGCGGCGACGAGCGGCGCGAACGGCGCATCGGGCGCGCCGAGCCCGCAGGCGGCGATGACGGCGCAGCCGCCGGCGGCCGCGGGCCACGGGCCGCGGCCGCGCAGGTAGGGGATCGCGACCGCGAGCGGCCGCGAGCACTGCGGCCTGGCCGAGCGCGACCGGGTGTGCCCAGACGCCTCGGGCGAGCGCCCACCCGACCGCGCTCGGGCTGTCGCTGCCCGCGATCCCGAGGCCGAGCGGCGGGGCCGCGCCGTCGAATGGGAGGGTCTGTCCCCGTAGTCCGGCGACGAGGACGGCGAGAAGCACGCCCGCCGCCGCCTGGACGGCGCGGCGCGCCGGCCCGCGTGCGAGCTGGGCTGCGAGCGGCAGGAGGGCGAGCGCGCCGATCGGCCCCAGGAGCGGGGCTGCGACGAGAGCGAGGTTGCCGCGCGGGTCGCGCCAGGTCAGCGCCACCCAGGCCGCGCCGAGCACGCCGAAGAGGACGGCGAGCCCGAGCGAGATGTTCCAGAGCGGGAAGAAGCTGACCGCGAAGGCGAACGCGAGCGCGGCCCGAGGGAAGGCGAGCCCGGTCACGGCGGCTGCGACCGTGAGCCCGAGCGGCCACCCTGCGGGATAGAACGGCAGGGCGAAGGCCACCCACGCCGGTCCACAGGGCGGCGGCGAGGGCCGGGGCGAGCCGCGTCTTGAGCGGTGTCGAGAACGCGTGCTGCGGCGTGGCTCGGCCGGCTCCCGGTGCTCGGCCTGGCCGGGGATGCGGCGGCGCTTGCGGGACGCCTGGCCCCGCAGGTCGGTCGCGAGTCGCGCAGCCGGCGGGCGCGCGCCCGGATCGGGATGAAGCGCGGCGTCGACTGCCTCGAGCAGGGCCGGCGGCAGGTCGGGCCGGACCGTCTCGAGGAGCGGAGCGCCGGCCCGGATCCGGCGAGTCGTGCCGGCGGCGTTGCTCGAGCGAAACGGATGCCGGCCGGCGAGAGCCTCCCAGAGGATGACGCCGACGGCCCAGACGTCGGCGGCGGCGGTCGCCTGGTGGCCGTCGAGGCGCTCGGGAGAGACGTAGGTGAGCGTCCCGGGCACGTCTCCGACCGCCGTCAGCGTGTCGAACTCGGCCATCTGTGCGAGCCCGAAGTCGAGCAGGCGGACGTCGATCTCGTCCGATTCGCCGAGCAGGACGTTCGACGGCTTCACGTCGCGGTGGACGATGCCGCGGCCGTGGGCGTGCGCGAGCGCGTCCAGCAGCTGCGCGGCGGCCTCGACGGCCTCGCTGTCCCCGAGCTCGCCGGCGGCGAGCGCCTGGCGGAGCGTGCGGCCGGGCACGTACTCGTAGGCGATGTAGACGTGGCCGGAGTCGCGCGCAAGCGCATAGATGCGTTGGCAGCGGGGATGGCGCAGGGCGGCGGCGGCGCGCGCCTCGCGCTCGGCCCGCTCGGCGACTCGGCCTTCCCTGACCACCATCTTGAGCGCGACGTCGAGGCCGTTGCGCTCGTCCCGGGCGAGCCAGACGTGTCCCATCCCACCGGAGCCCAGAGGGCGTAGCGGTCTGTACCTTCTGAGGATCAGCTCCTGTGCGACGGCGGGCGAAGCCACAGTCCGGTTCTACCTCGTGTCGAGGAGAAGTCCTTTCGCCGCCGAAGCACGCGATACATTCGGCTTAGGCATGGACCCGCCCGACGACGACATCCAGTTCGACTTCTTCGACGACGAGCCTGTCACCGCCGAGTCGACTCAGCGCCCTCAACGCCTCCGGGCTCCCCGCATCGGGCGAAAGCCGCGCGTCCCGTCCGAGACGCCTCATCAGCTGAAGCCTCTCGGGCGGCTGCTCGCGCTCGTCGTCTGCTTCGTCTTCCTGCTGCTCGTGTTCGCCCTGCTCATCTCCTCATGCGCCGGTGAGTCGAAGAAGAGCGCGTACGGCAACTACATGAACAAGGTCTCGACCATCGCCGGCCAGTCGTCGACCGACGGCGCGAACACGGTCAAGGCGCTCACGACGCCGGGGCTCGGCGCGGCGGCGATCGTCAAGAAGCTGAACGCGATCGCGGCCCAGGAGGCCCAGAACGTCGCCTCGGCGCAGGGGATCTCGCCGCCCGGGAAGCTTCGTGGCGAGCACATGAGCCTGATCGAGTCGCTCGCGCTCCGCGAGAGCGGCGTCAAGGGCCTTGCGAGCGGCTTCCAGAACACGATCGGGTCGAAGAGCAAGCCGGCCGTTCAGGCGCTCGAGCTCTCGCAGCAGGCCTACCGGCTCCTGGCGAGCGACGTCGTCTGGGACGACCTCTTCAAGGCGCCGTCCACGACCGTGCTCGACGACCAGGGTGTCCGAGGCGTCACGATCCCGTCGTCGCACTTCCTCGCCGAGCCCGACCTCGTGATCACCGCCCACGCGATGTCGCAGATCCTCGACCGCATCTCGACCTCCTCGACGTCGACCACGCCGACAGGCCTCCACGGGACGAACATCCAGTCCGTCTCCGCCCTCCCGAACGGCACGGGTGGGACGGCGAGCCCGCTCGTCGCCGGCCAGCTGAACACGGTGACGACGAGCTCGAGCCTGGTCTTCCAGGTGACCGTCCACAACGGCGGCATCTCGCAGGAGGTCCAGATCCCGGTCACGCTCACGATCAGCCGGCCCTCGTCGCAGGGGGGCCCGATCACGAAGACCGAGAAGATCCAGCTGATCGACCCGGGAACCGACCAGTCGGTCACGTTCGCCGATCTCGGCTCGGTGCCGTTCGCCTCACCGACGCAGGTCACGGTCGACGTGGGGAAGGTGCCCGGCGAGGTGAACGTGGCGAACAACCACGCCTCCTACCAGGTGATCTTCTCGCTCCCGTCGTAGGGATGCACCTGTCGGGGAACGCTGCCGCTCTCATCGCCGCCGCCGGGGTCGTCCTGGCCGTGGCGGCCATCGTCCTCGCGTGGGTGGCGTGGACGCGGGTGCGGCGGCTCCGGGACGCGCAGCGCACGCTGGTGGGCGGTGGGCGCAAGGATCTCGTCGAGTTCGCGATCTCGCTCCAGACCCGGATCGACGACCTCCATCGCGCGGTCGACGAGGTCGCCGCCGGCCTCGCCCGGGTCGACCGGAGGGTCGACGAGACGGTCGCGAACACCGCGATCGTGCGCTACGACGCCTACGAGGACACGGGCGGCCACCAGTCGGCCTCCCTCGCGCTCCTCGACGCGGCGCGAACGGGCGTGGTCGTCACCGCCATTCAGGGCCGCGACTACGCCCGGATCTACATGAAGGAGATCGACCACGGCTCCCCGGCGGTCGCGCTGTCCCCGGAGGAGCAGCAGGCCGTCGAGAAGGCGATGGGGCGGTAGGCAAGCGGGGCGGGTAGGCTTGAAGCACGTGAATCAGGTCCTTGTCCTGAACGCGAGCTTCGAGCCGCTGAACGTGTGCTCGCTGCGACGTGCGCACGTGCTCGTCTTCAAGGGAAAGGCGGAGGTGGTCGAAGAGCTCGACCGACCACTTTGCTCGGCCGCGGCGAGGTTCCCGTGGCCACACGTCATCCGGCTTCTCTCCTACGTCCGTGTTCCACGCATCGTCCAGCGCAAGATCTCGAGGCGCGCGCTCTTCGCGCGTGACGGCTGGCGCTGCGTCTACTGCGGCACCTCGAGTGGCCGGCTGACGCTCGACCATGTCATCCCGCGCTCACGGGGCGGCGGCTCCGTCTGGGAGAACGTGGTCACCTCCTGCGCGCCCTGCAACCTCCGCAAGGGCAACCGGCTGTTGCACGAAGTGCCGATGGAGCTTCCGCATCCGCCGCGCCCGCCCGCGCCGGTGCTCTTCATCAGGCTCGCCGCACCGAAGATCCCGGCGCGCTGGGAGCGGTACCTCGCGGCGTTCGGTGCCGCCGCTTAGGGACTTCTCTCAGGCCGGGGCGGGGCTCAGCGAAGCCGGACGAGCCCGTCCTTGATCACCACACGGTCGGGGGCGCAGGACGCCTCGAAGCCGTAGGTGCTCTCGCCGAGCTCCCAGACTCGCGTCGTCAGCACGTCGCCCGGGAAGACGGGGGCGGAGAAGCGCGCCGCGATCCGTGCGGGGTCACCGCCTCCGGCGGCGTCCGTCACGGCGCGGGCGGTGAGCGCGAGCGTGCAGAAGCCGTGGAGGATCCGGCCCGGGCAGCCCGACGGCGCGCGCCGCCTCGTCGTCGAGGTGGATGGCGAAGCGGTCGCCCGATGCGGCCGCGTAGCGGTCGGGCTGGTCGGCGGCGACCGCCTGGACGACCTCCGCTACCGGCTCCAGCCCCGTCACCTCGGCCGGAAGCCGGTGGTCCGCCGGCTGCTCGCCGCGACTGTCGGGCGCCTCGACTCCGCGGAAGAACTCGGTCACCCACTGCTCGTTGGCGAGCTCCCCGCCAGAGGTGCGAGTCTCGGTGTGGATCACGAGTGCCGAGCCGCTGCTCCGCTTCAGCAGCGCGACGGGCGTCGCGATCGAGACGAGCGTCATCCCCGCCTCGATCGGCCGGTGGAGCACCATGTCCTGGCTGAAGTGGACGACGCGCTTGCGCGCCGCCTCGCTCGCGATCGACTGCGACGCCGGCGCGATCGCCTCCCAGACCGGCAGGATCGCGAACACCGGCGTCGCGATCCGACCCTCGAGCGCTGCCGGCGAGGGATCCTCGGTCGCCGCGGCATAGGCCCGGATCGCCTCGGCGGTCACCTCGTAGGCGACCTCGGCTCCCGGAGTGCCGATCCCCTCGAGCTGCAGCCCGTCGAGCTGCGTGCTCATACCGTCATCCCGGTCAGCTGGCCGCCGCTCGCGGTGATGACCTGGCCCTGGACGAAGTTCGACCACGGCGAGCAGAGGAAGAAGATCGGGCCGGCCGCCTCCTCCGGGGTCGCGGGCCGTCCGAGCGGGATGATCTTCGCCGCCAGCTCGCGCATCTGCTCGGGGATCCCGAGCGGGATCTCGACGCCGCCCGCGGTGAACGCCTCGCTTCCGGCAGGCGCGGTCAGGCGCGTCTCGACGAACCCGAACGCGACCGCGTTCACGTTGACCTTGGATGGGCCCCATTCCCGCGCGAGCGTCTTGGTGAGCCCGACGAGCCCGGCCTTCGCGGCCGAGTAGTTCGCCTGCCCGACGTTGCCCTGCGTCCCCGAGATCGAGGTGACGTTGACGACCTTCCGGAAGACCTCCTTGCCCTCCGCGGCCTCCTGCTTGGCCGGCTCGCGGAAGTGCGGCGCCGCGGCGCGGAGGATCTTGAACGGGACGACCGTGTGGATCTCGAGCATCGCGCGGAACTGGTCGTCGCTCATCTTGTGCGCGATCCCGTCCCAGCTGTACCCGGCGTTGTTCACGACGATGTCGAGCTTCCCGAATGCCTCGACGGTCTTCGCGACGAGCGCCTCGGGCACTCCGTCCTCAGTCAGGTTCCCCGCGAACACCTCGGTCGCGCCGGGGATCGCTGCCGCGCTCTCGCGTGCGACCTCCTCGTCCAGGTCGGAGATCATCACGCTCGGCGCCGTGCTCGGCGAGGAGCGTTGCCGCGGCGCGGCCGATGCCTCGCGCCGACCCCGTCACCAGCGCAACCTTGCCCTCCAGCACCCCGGTCACGGCGCGTCAGGCTACCTGACAATCAGCTCTCGGGGAAACCCGGCGTGCAGCGCGCGAACCGACGAGACGAGACCGTGGTAGAACGTCTCCCGCTCCTCGGGCCCGAGGCCGCGGAGCATCTCCTCCTCCATCGCCGCGACCGCCTCCTCGCAGGCCTCGAGCACCGTCCGTCCGGTCGCCGTCAGCTGCGCGGGCAGCACGCGGCGGTGGTTCGGATGCTGCGTGCGCTCGATCAGCCCCTTGCTCTCGAGGGCCTCGATCACCTCGCTCATCGATTGCGGCGTCATGTAGGAGCGGCGGGCGAGCTGCGCGTTCGAGAGCGCGCCACGGCGGCCGAGGACGCTGAGGGTCGTGTACTGGAGCGTGGTGAGGCCGTAGGGGCGGACCCGCTCGTTGATCGCGGCGCGGACGGCACGCTCGAGGCGAGCGATCACGTAGCTGACGCGGGCCGTGGCGGCCTCGGCGCGCTCGGTCGCGAGGGCCGGCTCGCTCATCTGCCGGGCTCTCGCACGCGTTCGGCAGCGCTGGGAAGTTGAGAAGGCAACCAGCGCATAGTGTCAGATAACCTGACATTCTTTCGGCGGTGAGCGCAAGTCTCGCGGGCATCCTCGCCAGGCCGCGCGCCGTCGACGGCTCGACGGCCCTGATCGCCGGTGGCGCGTCGATCTCCTATCGCGAGCTTGCAGGGCAGGTGCGCGCGGCGGCGGCCGGGCTCGCGAGCCGCGGTATCGGCCCCGGGGACCGCGTCGCGATCGTCCTCCCGAACGCGCCCACCTTCGTCGCCGCGTACTTCGGTGCCCTCTGGGCCGGCGCCGTCGTGGTGCCGCTCAACCTCCTCCTCCGGCCCGGCGAGATCGAGCAGCGCCTCGCGGCCGTCTCCCCTCGTGCGATCGTGACCGACGCGGAGCAGACGGCGCTCGTCGCCGGGGCTGCGGACGGCCTGGGGATCGCCGTCGTCCCGGTCGAGGAGCTCGACCGCGGCGACACGGCCGGCCCACCCGTCGAGCGGACCGCCTCCGACCCGGCGGTCATCCTCTTCACCTCGGGCACCTCGGGAGTCTCGAAGGGTGCCGTGCTCACCCACGGGAGCATCGCTGCGGCGGCGGCGAACGCCGCCGAGGCGCTGGCTCTCGGGCCGGCCGACGTGATGCTCGGCGCCGCGCCGTTCTCGCACGTGCTCGGCTCCTCGACGGGCCTCGTCGCGACTCTTGCGACGGGCGGGGCCCTCGCGGTCGTCCCGCGCTTCGAGCCGGCCGCGACCCTCGCGACGATGGCCGAGACGGGCGTCACGGTCATGCTCGGCGTGCCCACGATGTGCACCGCGCTCTGCGAGGCCTTCCGGTCGGGCGGGCCGCGGCCGTCGCTTCGGCTCGCCCACATCGGCGGCGCGCCGCTTCCGGTCGAGGTGACGAGCGAGTTCGAGGGGCTGTTTCACGCCGAGGTCTTCGAGGGCTACGGGCTCACCGAGATCTCGGGCATCGCAACCACCTACCGGCAGGGTCAGCCGCGCAAGACGGGATCCGTCGGTCGCCCGCTCGGCGACACCGAGCTTCGCGTCGTCTCGCCCGAGGGAGCGGACGCCCGGCCCGGCGAGGTCGGCGAGATCCGCTTCCGCGGATCGAGCGTGATCCCGGGCTACTGGGCGGGCGAGGACGCGGGCCTCGTCCCCGTCTCGGAGGACGGCTGGCTCGCCACGGGCGACCTCGGCTTCTGCGACGAGGAGGGCTACCTCTTCCTCGTCGACCGCCTCAAGGACATGATCATCCGCAACGGCTACAACGTCTATCCCCGCGAGGTCGAGGAGGTGCTCTACGCCCACCCGGACGTGCTCGAGGCGGCCGTGGTCGGCGTGCCCGACGCGCGGATCGGCGAGGAGGTCGTCGCGCTCGTTCAGCCGAGGCCGGGATCGAGCTGCGATCCCGCCGAGGTGCACGACTGGGTGCGTGAGCGCGTCGCCGCCTACAAGTACCCCCGGCACGTGCTCCTCGTCGAGGTGCTCCCGACCGGACCGACCGGGAAGATCGTGAAGCGCGAGATCGACCGAGCGGCGCTCGCGCGACAGCTCGGCTTCTAGTACTGCATCCCGTCGCTGTCCGGCGGGTCGAGGCGCGGCCCATACGGGGCCGAGTCGAGCCATCTCGCCGTCGAGCGGACGCGCGGCGCGACGAGCGCGGCGCCTCGCCGCTCGAGTCTCCTGGCCATGCTCGTCGGGGCCAGGTGGGCGAGCGCGGCGCTGGAGGCGGCGCGGTTCCGCTCGGCCGCCGCGCGCCGCGACCGGGCGAAGTGGGCCACTGCAGCGCGCGCCTCGCCTTCCGTCGAGGCGTCGGTCGCAGCCCGGATCGCGCGGGCCGCGACGATCGCGTCCGGGATGCCCGAGTTGAGGCCGCGGGCGCCGAACGGCGCGAACAGGTGCGCGGCCTCCCCGACGAGCAGCACCCGCCCGGTCGGGTCGGCGAACTCGCGGGCGAGCACCTGCAAGAAGACGTAGGTCGAGACCCAGGTCACGCGCTCGGCGTAGACCGGATCCATCACGCGCGGCAGCCAGTTCCTTACGGGGTCTGTCCCCCCGAACTCGCCGGGGTCGTCGTCGGGAAAGCACTGCAAATCGACCCGCCAGTGACCGGCGAAGGGGACGAAGAGGACGTTCCGCCCGCCGACCGCAGGGTGCTCGTAGTGGAAGACGCGCTCGGCCGGGCGGGGCGAGTCAGGTAGCTCCGAGGCGTCGACGATGACGAACGCGTTCTCGGTTCGCGGCCCCTCGAGCGGGATCCCGAGCGACGAGCGCACGTCCGAGCGGGCGCCGTCCGCGCCGATCGCGAAGCCGGCCTCGAGCCGGTCTCCCTCGGTCACGACGGCGACCCCCGCGCCGGTCGCCTCCACCCCCTTCACCGGCGACTCCCAGATGAACTCGACGCCGGCCTCGATCGCCGCGGCGAGCAGAAGCTGCTCCGTCACGACCTGGGGCAGGCTCGTCGCGGCCGGGATGACGCCGTCCGGGGGCGGCGGGTACGTCTTCGCGTACAGCTCCCGCCCGCGGTAGAGGGTCCGCTTGGTCAGCCAGATCAGGCCGTGATCGGCGAGCTCGTGCCCGAGCCCGGGCCGGAGTCCTTCGAGCAGCTTCATCGAGGCGCCGTGGATGAAGATGGCCCGGCTCCCGGGACGGACGCGGTCGGCGCCGCCGGCCTCGACGACCGTCACCGGCAGACCGGCGGCGCGGAGGGCGAGCGCTGCCGTCAGGCCGACGGGACCGGCGCCGACGACGATCGTCCGGTCGTTCATCGCGCGACCACGAGCGCGTCGAGGGCCACGAGCCCGTCCCGCGTGACGCGGAGCGGGTTGATCTCCACCTCGGCGATGTCTTCCCGGCCGGAGATCAACGCGCCGAAGGAGACGATCGCGCGTGCCAGCTCGTCGCCGTCGACCGCAGGCGCGCCCCTGGCGCCCCGAAACGCCGCCGCCGCCACCAGCTCGCCGAGCATCGCGGCCGCCTCGAGCAGAGGCACGGGTGCGAGCCTCGCCGTTGCGTCGTCGGTCGCCTCGGCCCCCGTCCCGCCCACGCCGAGCGCAACGAGCGGGCCGAACACCGCGTCCCGTCTCGCGCCGAGGATCAGCTCGGGGCCGGGGGGCGCAGTCGCCTCGATCAGGTAGCGAGAGCCCGGGATCGCGTCGATCGCGACGAGCGCCCGGCCGAGCGCGTCCTCGTCGCGGATCCCCAGGTGGACGCCGCCCGCTTCCGTCTTGTGGTGGAGCCCGGGGGCGAGGGCCTTCGCGACGACGGGCGGCCCCAGTCGCGCGAGCGCTGCGCGGGCCTCCTCACGCGTCTTGCAGACGAACCGCTCCGGCGTACGGATGCCGAGCGCCGCCACGAGGTCCTTCGCCGAGCCCTCGTCCCAGTCGTTCGCCGGGCGATGCGCGGGCACCGCTTGCTGCGCCGGTTCGGGCGAGCGCCTGGCACGTTGCACTGCATCCGCTGCGATCGCCGCGACGGCCCGGGCCGCTCGCTCTGGCGTTGGCAGGACGGGCACGCCGGCGGGCCCGAGCACCTCGCGGATCTCCGCGAGCCGCGCGGGACCCGCTGTCAGCCCGAGCACTGCCGGTCCGCGGGCAGCCGCGAGGAGCGCTGCGGGATCCGCGGCGTCGGGCTCGTCGAGCAGGTAGACGGCCAGCAGGTCGATCCCGGAAGCGGCGGCGACGGCGTCGAGGACGGCGCCGAAGGTCTCTGCAGGCCGGCCGGTGTCGACCGGGTTGCGCTGGAAGGTGATCGGCGGAAGGAGCTCGGAGAGCCGTTCCGCGGTCTCGGTTCGAAGCTCGGGCAGTCGCACGCCGCGGAACGCCAGCTCGTCGGCAAGCAGAAGCCCGGGGCCCGCCTGGCCGGTGACCACGCCGATCCCCGGGTCGAGCGACGCCGGAAGCCGCACGAGCCGGAGAGCCTGGGCCGCGTCGAGGAGCTGCGTGAGGTCGTCGGCGACCACGGCGCCCGCCTGTGCGAGGGCGACGCGCGTCACCCGCCAGCTGCCGGTGAGCGCGCCGGTGTGCGAGCGCGAGAAGGCGTCGATGTCAGTGCGGCCGGCCTTCAGCGCGACGACCGGAACGCGGGCGGCGACGGCCTCGATCGCCTCGACGAGGCGCCGCCCGTCGGCGATCCCCTCGACGGCGAGAGCCACGACCTCGACCGACTCGTCGGCGGCGAGATGGTCGAGGACTTCCGCGAACCCGACGTCCACCGCGTTCCCGAGGCCGACCCCGAGCCGGATGCCGAGCCCCTCCCCGGCGGCCTGGAAGGCGAGTGCGTGGTTGACGCCGCCGCTCTGCGCGACGATCGCGAGACCGCCCGGCGGCAGCTCCGCGGCCGTCCGGACGAAGCTCGCGCAGAGTCCCGAGCGAGGGTCGAAGAAGCCGGAGGTGTTCGGCCCGAGGATCCTGAGCCCCGTTTCCCGCCCGAGCGAGGCGAGCGCCGCCTGGAGGTCTTCCTCGCCCGCTTCCGCCCAGCCGCCCGAATGCACGACCGCAGCCCCGACGCCCGCCTCGGCGCACTCGGCGATCGCACCGAGCACGACGGGGACCGGGACCGCGAGCAGCGCCAGGTCGACGGCCTCCGGGATCTCCGAGATGCGCTCGAAGGCGGGTCGCCCCCCGACGGGCTCCCCGCGGGGGTTCACGGCGTACACCGGGCCCGGGAAGCCCGCGAGGCTGCCGACGAGCGCGTTCCCGGCCTTGCCCGGCGTCGCCGACGCGCCGATCACCGCCACCGAGCGGGCGTCGAACAGCCGCTCGAGCGCACGACCCGTCACGGCACTCGATCCGCGGGGGTCACGAGCCGTCGGCGAAGACCGTCCGGAGCGTCTCGATGCCCGTGACGGACACGTCGACGACGTCGCCCGGCGCCAGGTAACGCGGCGGGTCCATCGCGTGCCCGACGCCGCCGGGCGTGCCCGTGACGATCAGGTCGCCGGGCTCGAGCTCGACGATCTGCGAAAGGTCGGCGATGAGCGCCGGGATGTCGAACACGAGGTCGCCCAGGGTCGCGCGCTGGCGCACCTCCCCGTTCACGGTGGTCGTCAGCTCGAGCCCGGCGAGGTCGCCGAGCTCGTCGAGCGTGACGACCTCGGGGCCGACCGGCGTGCAGCGCTGCCACGACTTGCCGGCGAACCACTGCAGCGAGCGGTTCTGGAAGTCGCGCATCGAGACGTCGTTCACGAGGGTCAGGCCGGCGACGTGGTCGAGGGCGTCCTCCCGGGCGATGCGCCGGCCGCCGCGTCCGATCACGACCGCCACCTCGCCCTCGTAGTCGACCTTCGGCGATTCGGGTGGAAGCACGACGGGCTCGCCGGGATCGGTGAGCGCGCGCGCGAGCTTGAGGAAGAACGTCGGGCTCGTGGGAGTCTCGCGGCCCATCTCGGCGATGTGCGCGCCGTAGTTGATCCCGACGCAGGCGACCGCTCCCGGTTCGAGCACCGGGCGGACGAGGCGCCCCTCGACCGTCCCCGTCTCCGTCGTCGCGGTCGCGAGACCGCCGCGAAGCAGGGCGCCGATGTCCTCGTACCGCTCCCCGGTGAGATCCCTGAAGGCGCGAAACGCCTGGCCGTCGCGCCGCGCGGCGACGGTCGAGCCGTCGGCGAGGGCGAGGGTCACGAGCCTCGTCATGTGACAGACCCTAGACGGTAGGCGACGAAAGTGTCAATAATGGCGGGCGAGCGAAGGAGGTTCGTGTGCGGTTCGAAGATGTGTTCATCCCGGTGGAGGCGGCGTGGTCGAGCCCGTTCGTGCGCTGGCAGGGGCCGGCCGCCGACGTGAACGCCGTCGATCTCGCCGCCCAGGTGGCGGGCGACGCCCTGAAGCGGAGCGAGGCGGACTGGCAGCTCTCGGACGTCGTGTTCGGGATCACCGTTCCGCAGAAGGAGGCGTTCTACGGTGGGCCGACGCTCGCGGCCCGGCTCGGCCTCGGCCATACGAGCGGGCCGATGCTCGCCCAGGCGTGCGCGACCTCGGTGGCCTGCATCCACTGGGCCTCGGCCACCCAGCAGCTCGACGGTGACGGCGCGCGGCTCGTGGTCGCAGCCGACCGCACGAGCAACGGCCCGCACGTCGTCTACCCGAGCACGACCGCTCCCGGCGCCTCGCCCGACTCGGAGAACTGGGTATTCGACAGCTTCGGCCGCGACCCCGCGACGGGGCGCGGGATGCTCTCGACCGCCGAGCAGGTGGCGGCCGAGGGGAAGATCGAGAAGGCCGAGCTCGACGAGCTCGCGGTGCGCCGCTACGAGCAGTACCTCGACGCGCTCGCCGACGACCGCGCCTTCCAGCGACCGTGGATGGTGCCGATCGTCGCCGGAAGCGCCCGAAAGCCGGTGGAGATCGCCGAGGACTGGGGCGTGCGGCCGATCGAGCGGGATGCGCTCGAGGCCCTCCGGCCGGTGCAGGAGGGCGGCGTCGTCAGCTTCGGCACGCAGACCCATCCCGCGGACGGCTGCGCGGGCATGGTCGTGGCGACCCGGCCGGCGATCGAGCAGGCGGGCTATGACGGCCCGGTGGCGCGGATCCGTGCGACGGGTTTCGCCCGGGTCGAGCGGGGCGCGATGCCCAAGGCGCCGGTGCCTGCGGCCAGGGCCGCCCTCGCCGACGCGGGCGTGGCGATCGAGGACGTCGCCGTGATCAAGACCCACAACCCGTTCGCGGTCAACGACGTGTGGCTCGCCCGCGAGCTCGGTGTGGACGCAAACGAGCTCAACCCCTTCGGCTGCAGCCTCGTCTACGGCCACCCACAGGCCGCCACCGGGGCGCGCGGCGTCGTCGAGCTCATGCAGGCGCTCGTCCGGCGGGGGGGCGGCATCGGCCTCTTCACCGGCTGCGCGGCAGGCGACACGGGCGCCGCGCTCGTGCTCGAGATATGACCGCGATCGCGCCCTCGGAGAGCGCGCTTCGGCGCCGCAGCGTCGGGCCGCCCGCGGCGCGCTCCGTCCTGCTGACGGTGCTCGGGGAGTACGCACTGCCGCGAGGCGGCGTCGTGTGGCAGGAGTCGCTCGTCGCGGCGCTCGCCGCGCTCGGCCACACCGAGCAGACGGCGCGGCAGGCGGTGGCGCGGAGCGCCCGCGACGGCTGGCTCTCCGGGGAGCGCGTCGGGCGGCGTACGCGGATGTCGGTGACGCCGCCGACCGTCCGGATGCTCGAGCAGGGAGGAGAGCGCATCTTCGGATTCGGCCCCGAGCACGACTGGGACGGGCGCTGGCTGGTGGTCGTCCTGCGCATCCCGGAGGACCGCCGGGCGGTGCGCGACGCGGGTCCGGACCCGTCTCGCCCGGGCGGGGATGGGGTCGCTCGGCGGCGGCGTCTGGATCGCTCCGCATGCCGATCGCGAGCCCCTCGTCACCGCGGCTCTCCGCGCGGAGGGAGCGATCGGCGAGGCCGTGTCGTTCCTCGCGGAGCCCGGCTCGCTCGGCCGCCACGACGATCTCGCCGGGGCCTGGAACTTCCACGAGCTCGGCGCGGAGTACCAGGCGTTCCTCGACCGGTTCGCGGCCACCGCCGCGGGTTCGCTCTTTCGCGCTCAGACGGAGCTCGTGCACGCCTGGCGGCGGCTCGCGTTCCTCGATCCGGACCTGCCGGGAGAGCTTCTGCCTCGCGACTGGCCGAGGCCGAGCGCCCACCGGCTCTTCCAGAGCCGCAACGCCGCCTGGCGGGAGGCCGCGCAGGCCCATTTCTCCGAGCTCGACGGCAGTGCATTCTTGAGTCAACATCCCAGGAGGAGCGAATGAGCACCATCGACGTCACGAGAGCGAACACCGTCGAGGTCGGCTACGACGAGTTCTGCGGCGCGCTCGCATCCCACGACCTGCAGGCGCTGTGGAGCCTCCAGCGCAAGCTGATGCCGGACGTGCCGATCCCGGCCACGATCCCGTGGCTCTGGAAGTGGGACACGATCTTCCCGCTCGCCAAGCGCGCCGGCGAGATCATCACGATCGAGCGCGGCGGCGACCGGCGCGTGCTCGCGCTCGCGAATCCGGGCCTCGGCGGGCTGCCGTTCACGAGCACGACGCTCTGGGGCGCGATCCAGTACCTCGGGCCCGGCGAGAACGCGCCCGCCCACCGGCACACGCCCTCGGCGATCCGCTTCGTGATGACGGGCTCGGGCGTGTACACGACGGTCGACGGCGACGCCTGCGAGATGCAGCCCGGCGACCTGATCCTGACCCCGAACTGGATGTGGCACGACCACAACAACTACGGCGACGAGCCGATGGTGTGGTTCGACGGGCTCGACCTGCCGCTCATGGTCACGCTCGAGTCGATCTTCTTCGAGAACCATCCGGACGCGAGACAGCCGGTGCGGGGGCACGGGCTCTCCGAGCAGCTGCACACGGCCGGCGGGCTTGCGCCCGCGGGCGAGGACCGCGATCCGCTCAACTCGCCGCTCCTTCGCTACTCGTGGGGCGAGACCGAGCGCCTGCTCGACCATCGGCTCGCCTCGACCGGAGGGAGCGAGGCGAAGGTCGAGTACCTGAACCCCGCGACGGGCGGACCGGCGATCCGGACGTTCGCGTCCGAGATGACCCGCCTGCTCCCCGGAGCCCGCACCCCGACCCGCCGCCAGACCGGAAGCCAGGTCCACGTCGTGTTCCAGGGCGCCGGGCGCTCCGTGATCGACGGCAGGGTGTTCGAGTGGGGGCCCGGCGACATCTTCGTCGTCCCGTCCTGGGCAGCCGCCGACCACGAGGCGAGCGAGCAGGCGGACCACTTCGTCCTCAGCGACCGGCCCGTGCTCGAGGCGTTCCGCCTCTTCAGGCGCGAGGAGCTTCCCGAGCATCAGGAGGCCGGGGAGACGTTCCTGCCGAAATGAGCACCAGGCAGGTCGAGTGGGATCCGTATGCGCCCGACGCGGTTGCCGACCCGCATGCCTCGTGGGCGGAGCTGCGGGAGCGCTGCCCGGTCGCGTGGAGCGAGCGGATGTCGGGCTTCTGGGCGGTGTCCCGGTACGACGACGTCGTCGCGATCGCCCGGGCCTCGGAGCGCTTCAACAACTCGGGAGGGCCGCAGTTCGGGACGAGCCGCCCGCCGCTCGAGGTCGACCGGCCGGAGCACACGTTCTTCCGCCGTCTGCTTCAGCCGCACTTCGCGAAGGAGCGGATCGCACTGCTCGAGCCGGCGGTGCGGGGCTTCGTCGCCGAGATGCTCGAGCCTGCGCTCGAGGCCGGCGAGGCCGACCTCGCCGAGGTCCTGAGCTATCCGTTGCCCGCGCGCACGCTCTGTCTCTGGCTCGGGCTTCCCGACGAGGAGTGGTCGGTGCTGAAGGGGGTCTCGGAGCGCCTGTTCGCCGCCGAGGAGGGCCGCGGCGACGATCCGGCGGCACGCGCGGCGTGCAACGAGGAGCTCTACGCGTACTCGCGCCGGCTCGTACGCGAGCGGGTCGAGCGGCCTCGCGATCCGGCAACCGACCTGATCAGCGGCATCCTCGGCGAGAGCGACGGGGTCCATGCGGTCACCGAGGAGAGCTGCGTCGAGCTCGTGCGGCTGCTGCTGACCGCCGGCCACAACTCGACGACCGGCGGGATCGGCAACTCGATTCTCCGGATCGCGCGCGAGCCCGAGATCCAGCGGCGCCTTCGTGCCGAGCCGGAGCTGATCCCGGCGGCGGTCGAGGAGTTCCTCCGCCTCGAGACGCCCGTGCAGGCGATGCCGCGTTGGTCGAGCGAGGACGTCGAGCTCCACGGACGCCACCTCGCCGAGGGCGAGATGGTCATGCTCGTCTGGGCGGCCGCGAACCGCGACCCCGAGCACTTCCCCGACCCCGACCGGTGCGTCCTCGACCGCTCGCCGAACGACCACGTCACCTTCGGTCGTGGCATCCACCGCTGCATCGGGATCGATCTCGCCCGGCTCGAGATCCGCGTCGCGGTCGAGGAGCTGCTCGCTCGCACCGGCTGGATCGAGCTCGCGGGTGAGCCGGTGCGGACGACATTCATCCGCCAGGGCGTCGCCCACCTCCCGGTCAGGCTCGCATGAAGATCGCCGTCGACCGCGAGGTCTGCTCGCTCAACGCGGAGTGCACCTACACGGCACCGGACGTGTTCCGGATCGAGGACGGCGAGCTCGTCTACGACCCGGAGCCGACACTGGAGCAGGAGGCCGCCGTTCGCGAAGCCGTCGACGCCTGCCCGACGCTCGCGATCGAGATCGTCGACGAATGACTGTAGCGCCTGATTTCGACCCGCTCGCGCCGGAGAGCTTCGAGAGCTTCCACCGCGAGTTCACCGGGCTGCGCGCGGAGTGCCCGGTCGCCCGGAGCGATGCCTGGAACGGCTTCTGGGCGCTGACGCGCTACGACGACGTCCTGGCGGCCGCCGGCGACCCGGCGCTCTTCACCACCACCGTGCAGAACGTCGTGCCGAGGCTGGCCTTCACCGGCCGCCGGCCTCCGCTCCATCTCGATCCGCCGGACCACACCCCGTACCGCCGTGCGCTCAATCCGTACTTCACCCCGGCGAGGATGGCGGCGATCGAGCCGGCGGTGCGGAAGGTCGTCGCCGACCTGCTCGACCCGCTCGTCGCCGCGGGCGGGGGCGACATCTGCGCCGGGTTCACCCACCGTCTTCCCGGCTATGTCCTCGCCGAGTTCTTCAACCTGACCCCCGAGCTCGGGATGGCGATCCGCGACGCGACGCGCGAGTTCGTCGACGCCGTCCAGCGGTTCCGCGCCGAGGACGTGAAGCGCACGAGCCTCGCGCTCTACGAGATCGCGCAGGCGCTGATCGACATGCGGCGCGCCGAGCCGCTCGACGAGGCCGACGATCCGGTCACCGGGCTGCTCGCGGCGCGCGTCGACGGCGAGCCGCTGCCGGAGGACATGCTGCTCGGGACGATCCGCCAGTTCATCGTCGTCGGCATGGTCGCTCCGTGCGTGTTCATCGGGAGCATGGTCGTCCACCTCGCCGAGCACCCCGAGCTGCAGGCCGAGCTGCGCAGCGATCCGTCGCTCGTGCCCGCGGCGGTCGAGGAGTACCTGCGGCTTCTCACGCCCTACCGCGGCTTCGCGCGCACGCCGACCCGGGACGTCGAGGTCGGCGGGCGGCTGATTCGCAAGGACGAGCCGGTCGCGCTCGTGTACGCGTCCGCGAACCGCGACGAGTCCGTCTTTCCGGAGCCCGAGCGCTTCGTGCTGGACCGCCCGGCGATCGGCAGGCATCTGGCGTTCGGGGCCGGGCCGCACCGTTGCGCCGGCGCCCCGCTCGCCGTGCTGATGCTTCGCGTGACCCTGGAGGAGCTGCTCGCGCGCACGCGCTCGATCGAGATCGTCGGCGAGGTGACGATGACCGGCTGGCCCGAGTGGGGGACGCTGAGCGTGCCGACACGGCTCGCATGACGGCGCCTGACTTCGATCCGCTCGCCGAGGAGTTCGTGCGCGACCCGCACGCGGTGTGGGCCCGGCTCCGCGCCGAATGCCCGGTCGCGCGCGGCGCCCGCTGGGACTTCTGGGCGCTCACGCGCTACGACGACGTCATCGCGGCGAGCTCGCGGCCCGGCGACTTCACGAGCTCGCTCGGGATCGTGGTGCCGCAGCAACCCCGTCTCGGGCCGCCGCGCCCCGCTTCACTTCGACCCGCCCGAGCACCCGCGCTACCGGCGGCCGCTGAACCGCGTGCTCGGCGAGGACCGCCTTCCCGAGCTCGAGCCGGCGATGCGCGAGCTCGCAGCCGAGCTGATCGCGGCGTTCGTCGCGTCCGGCGGCGGCGAGTTCGTGCTGGAGGTGAGCTCGCCGTACGCGGGGCTCGTCTTCACGGACATCCTGCAGCTCCCGCGGGAGCTCGCCCGTGAGTTGAACGCGAGCGGCGAGCGGTTCGAGCACGCGCAGGCGCACTTCGACGTCGAGACCGCCGAGCGCGAGAACCAGCATCTCTACGCGGAGTGCCGCAGGATCGTCGCCGCACGGAAGGCGGAGCCGCTCGATCCTGCCGAGGACATCGTCAGCGCGCTGCTCGACACTCGCGTCGACGGCGAGCCGCTCGACGACGAGCTCGTCGCCGGGAGCCTGCGGCAGCTCCTGATCGCCGCACACGTCGCGCCGACCGCGCTGCTGGCGAGCGCCGTCGACCACCTGGCCCGCGATCCCGGGCTCCAGCAGCTCCTGCGCTCCGACCCGGCGCTGATCCCCGCCGCGCTCGAGGAGCTGCTCCGCCTCTACGCGCCGAACCAGGGCTTCGCCCGGACGGCGACACGGGACCTCGACGTGCGCGGCCGGACGATCCACGAGGGCGAGATGGCCGCGCTCGTGCTGCCCTCGGCCAACCGCGACCCCGAGGTGTTCGAGTCGCCGGAGGAGTTCGTGCTCGGCCGCTCGCCGAACCCTCACCTCGCCTTCGGCCACGGCCCGCACAAGTGCGCCGGCGCGGCGGTGGCGCGGGCCGAGCTCCGGATCGCGCTCGAGGAGCTGCTCTCGCTGACCTCGTCGTTCGAGCGGGCCGGCGAGCCGGAGATGCTCGGCTGGCCCGTCTACGGGCCGGAGACGCTGCCGCTCTCCTGCGTCCCGGCCTGAACGCGCACGCCGTCGTCGCCCGGCGTGAAGCGAGTGTCGAAGCCGGCCTCGGCCGTGATCCGCTCGACGTAGCCCGTCACCTCGTCGCGCCGCTCGAGCGGCACGGGTCGCCCGCGGTCGTCGATCCAGCAGGGCACGAAGCCCGCATCGACGGCGCCGTCCTCGATCCGGCAGTCGGCGATCATCGTGTTCCGGCTCTCCGGGTGGAAGGGGTAGAACGGCATCGCCGGGTCGGGCTCGAAGCCGAAGAGCTCGCGGCGTCGCCTCGACCAGGCGGCGAGCTCGGCTGCGCTCCCCCCCGACGGCGTGAGCGCGTGAGTCACGGCGACGAAGTTGCCGAGGCCGTGGAAGACGGGCCTGCCGCGGTAGATCTCGATCCCGCGGAGGATGTGGGCGTGGTGGCCGACGACGACGTCGGCGCCGCAGTCGATCGCCGTGCGGCCGAGCTCCCGCTCGTAGTCGTGGCACCACGACCGGGACGTGCCCGATGCCCTTGTGGAAGGCGACGACGACCACCTCGACCGTCTCCCGTAGCGCGAGGACGTCCGCGCGAAGCAGGTCGAGGCTCTCGGGCGCGACGAACGTGTAGACGCGCGGAGGCCCGCCGGGGCCGGCGTAGTCGAGCTCGTAGTGAGTCAGCACGTCGAGCGCGGCGGCGCCCGCCTTGCGTGAGGTCGCGCGGCTCTCGCGCGGGCCGACGCAGTTGTACGACAGCACGCCGACGCCGCTCGCCACGGCGGGCCGACGCGCCTCCTCGAGGGTCATTCCCGCGCCGGCGGTCTCGATCCCGAGCCCGAGCAGCGCGGCGATCGTGTCCTCGATCCCGTTCGGGCCCGAGTCGAAGATGTGGTTCCCGGCGAGGGTCGCGATGCCGAGCCCGGCACGGGCGAGCGCCTCGAGGCGCGCCGGGTCGGCCGGCGGTGCCGGGATGTCGACGCTGCTCGGCACGCCGCGGGCGGTGTGCGGAACCTCGACCTGCCCGACCACCAGGTCGGCGGAGCGCAGGAGCTCGACGCTCGGCTCGAAGAACGAGTCGGGGTCGGGCTCGTCGAGGATCAGGTCGCCGAGGAGGAGCAGCCTCATCGCGGGATCCCCTCGACGAACTGCTCGAGGGCCGTCGTGAAGGCTTGCTCGTCCCAGCCGCGGGCATCGGCGTTGTCCGCGTCGATCTCGAGGACGGGGATCCCGGCGCTCCTCGAGCGCCCGGGTGACGAAGTAGGGGCTCCGAGACTCGGCGCGTCACGAGGTGGACGACGGCGTCGACGCCGTGGGCCTGCGCTTCCTTCAGGTACCAGGGGTCGGCCCAGCCGGGCATGCCGAGGAAGTCCGTGAAGGCGGCGAACCGCGCCGCGAGCTGCCGCAGCGGCGGCCCGCCGTACCGGGCATACCCGTCGGCGGCGATCGCGAGGTACATCGACCAGACGAACACGGCGCCGTGCCGCTCCGCGAGGCGCTGGTAGAAGCCGAGGTTGAACCAGAGGCCGCGGCCGATCCACATCAGCCGGAGCCGCTCGTCGTCGCAGACGGCGGCGCCCTCGGCGACGAGGCTCTCGACCTCCTCGTGGAACGCTCGCGCCGCATCGCGGGCCCACTCGGTCCCGCGGTGCCACTGCGGGAGCATCACCGCGGGGATGCTGTCGACGATGTCGACCGGGGCGGGCGCGGTCGTCGCGAGCAGGTCGCGGGTGCGGCGGCTCCACTCCTGCTGCTCGTTCGCGAGCTCGAGGATCCGCCCGAGCCGCGCCTCGTCGAGCCGCTTCCCGGTCAGCCGCTCGAGGAACTCGACGAGGCGCTCGAGCTCGGCGCTCATCAGGTCGAGCCGCGCCGTGCCGACGACGGTCTCCCAGTCGTGGGCGATGCCGCTCCCACCAGCGGTCGGTCAGCATCGGATCGACTGCCTTCTCGAGCGCGAAGTAGGGGACGTCCCGTTCGCGCCTCCACGCCTCGGCGATGCCGAGGTGGGCGTCCGTCCAGGCCTGCGTGACGAAGGCGGAGACGGGCGGCAGCCCGCCCCAGGGCGCTTCCCCGGGGTCGTCCTCGAGCGTCGAGCCGAGGGAGATCGCGCTGTACTGCTCGATCCAGTCCGGGTAACCACGCTCGCGGAGCTTCGCGAGGTAGTGCGGCGCGCGCTGCTTCGCCGAGCAGATCGAGGCCCACCACTGGTTCACGACGTACGGGATCCCCATCGCGCGCAGGAGCTCGTGGGGCACGTCCGCGTCGGCGAGGACGAGCGGCTCGCCGGCGGCGACGCGCTCGTGCAGCTCCGCGAACCACGAGCGCTGGTGGGCGAGGGCCGCGGCCGAGCTCGCGAGCCGGCGGGTGCCGCGGGCTCCCCGGAACGTCTCGCTCATCGGCCTCCGCCAGGCGCGCGGCTCATGCCAGGAGCGCCAGGTCTGCAGCGGTGAGGGCCTCGTCGCTGCGGCGGTCGAGCACGACGAGCGGGGCGTCGAGCGCATCGCGCAGAGCCGGGATCCCCCAGGCACGCGCGTCGTCGCCGGAGCGGATCCACGCGAGTACGACATCGGCGCCTGCCGTCTCGGCCTCCCGTGCGACCGCGGCGGCGCCTTCGTGCCGGTCGAAGCTCTCGCCGGCGACGTGGAGCCCGTGGGCCTCGAGCGACCGGAAGAGGTGCGGGCTCGCCTCGCTGCCGGTCACGAAACAGCCGACGCCCGGGGGCCGGGGGTGCACTGCCCCGCTCGACCAGGAGCTGCTCGAGGAGCCGGTTCGCCTCCGCGGCAGGGAGGTTCGCGGCGCCTCCGGCGGCGGCGAGCGCGTCGCTCCCGGCGATCCCGGCTCCGCGGCGGAGCTCCGCGAGGCGGTCGAGCAGGCGCTTCGTCTCCCCTGCCTCGCCGGTGGCCGCTCGGATGTCCTCGTCGGTCACCTCCCGTCCGGACCATCGCTCGAGCACCCCCATGAGCTCGGCGATCCGGTCGCGGTTGTACCGAGCGGTCGTCTCGGTCGGGAGATGGAGGAGGTCGAGGAACCAGAGCTCGGGCAGCGGCTCGGTCCGGGCGAGCACCCGCAGCGCCGTGAAGAGGCGGACGGTGCTGTCGGAGTCGTGCGAGAGAAGCAGGAAGTCGAGCCGCGGCCGCCCGTCGAGCAGTCCGGCGAGAACGGCACGAACTGGAGCGTCGACCCCCGGCCCGAGGATCGCGTCTGCGCGCTCCGTATCGGGGACAGACCCCTTGAGACGCAGCTGGTCGGTGATGGGGACAGACCCCCTGAGACGCAACGGGTTGAGCCCGGCGGCGGCGATCAGCTCGCGTGGCACGTCGTTGCCGAGGTAGCCCACGACGCCCGTGTCCGGAACAGGCGGGCTCTCGAACGCGGCGACCAGCTCCTCGAGCGCGCTCACGTGAGGAAGGGGATCACCGCGTCGAGGAATGCGGCCGGCTGCTCGCAGTGGACGAGATGACCGGCGTCGGGAATGGTCACGAGGTGGATCATCGGGTTCACGGCGGCCATCCGCTCGGCGTACTCGACCTTGAAGAGCGGCGACTCGGCGCCGCGGACGACGAGCGTCGGGCAGCGCATCGCCTCGACCGACGGCCAGAGCCCCATGATGAACGGCTCGCCGCCTGCGGCGGACCAGCGGACCCGGCCCTCGATGTCGCTGCGCCAGGTCAGCCGGCCGTCGTCGAGCTCCCGGAATCGCGACGCGGGAACCCAGTCGGGAACGCCACGCGGCAGCGATTTCGCGAGCGCGGCAAGCGCATGCTCGTGCGAGTCGAACACGATCGTCGGGCTCTCGAGCGAGGAGGGACGCGTGTGGTCGGCGGGCCCTCCGTCCTCCATCACGCAGCGGCGCACTCGCTCCGGGTTGCGCGCCGCATACACGCACGCCGTGACCGCACCGAGAGAGTGGCCGACCAGATCGAAGGTCGTGAGCTCGAGGCCGTCGATCAGCTCGTCGAGGTCGGCGAGCGTCTGCTCGACGCCGTAGCGGGCTTCGGGGTCCCAGTCGCTCTCGCCGCAGCCGCGCAGGTCGGGTGCCGTCACGCGCCGGCCCGCCGCGGCCAGCCCGGGCGCGATCTCCTGCCAGTCGGTCGCGTCCAGGCCGCCGCCGTGGAGGAGCACGACGTCCGGTGCGCCATCCTCTCCCCAGCGGAGATGGGAGAGTGCGAGCCCGCCGCTCAGCGTGAACGACCCGCGGGTCACGAGAAGCTCAACGGAAGCCGGTCGACTCCGAGCCGCGGCCACGCCGGCCGGACGACCTCGCCGTCGACCGCGAACGATCGCGTGCGGGCGAGCAGCTCCTCGAGCGCGACCCGCAGCTCGAGCCGCGCGAGTGGTGCTCCGATGCACTGGTGGATCCCTCGCCCGAACCCGACGTGGCGGTTCGGCGTGCGCTCCGGGTCGAGGTCCGCCGCACGGTCGAACGCGGCCGGGTCGAGGTTCGCCGAGCCGAACACGAGCCAGACGAAGTCGCCCGCCGCGACGGGCCGGCCGCCGAGCTCCGTGTCGGTCGTTGCGATCCGCCGCATCGCCTGCTGCGGCGCATCGACGCGCACGACCTCCTCGGCGAACGCGGCGATCGAGTCGGGCACCGCGCGCAAGCGGGCCTGCAGATCGCCGTCGCGCGCGAGCCGCAGCACGGCGTTGCCGATCGCGCTCGTCGTCGTGTTGTGGCCGGCCGAGATGAACATCATCACGATCCCCACCACCATCTCGTCGTCGAGCGGCGGCAGCTCGGGGTCGCCCCGCACGAGTGCGCTCACGACGTCGTCGCCCGGGTTGCGCCGGCGCTCCTCGATCAGCGCCGTCATCCACGGGCGCAGCTCCTCGCCCACGGCGATCCGCTCCGGGCTTCCTGGCGGGGTCTGTCCCCCGATCTCGTCGACCCGGCGCGACCAGTCGTTGATCGAGCCGCCAGTCGTCGTCGGCGAGCTCGAGCAGCAGGCAGAGCGCCCGGGTCGGGAACGGATGGCTGAAGACGTCGGCGAAGTCGCCGCTCCCGGCTTCGACGAGCGGGTCGAGCATCTCGCCGGCGTACCGTCGAAGCGGCTCCTCGAGTACCGCGAGGCGCTCGCGCGAGAAGTACGGGTTGAGCATCCGGCGGTAGACGCGATGCTCGGGCGGGTCGCACTCGAGCGGCGGGCGCCTCGTGTTGAAGAACGGCACGACGTTGCTGAACGTCGCCGTGTCGAGCGCCGCCTCGACGACGAGGTCGTGGCCGAGGACTGCCCAGAATCCGCCGAGGACACCGTCGACCCGGGCGACCGGGCAGGTGGCCCGCGCCTCGGCGTACGCGACGCTCGCGTCGGGAACCTGGTCTGCCACGACCGGCTGCCAGGCGGTGTTGGGATCCCAGTCTCCCGTCTCGTCCTCCGCGGCGCCGAGAGTATCAGGTTCCTTGATACTCGTCAGGAGGCAAGCAGGGCGCGCGTCCGCTCGTCGATCGGCGAGGGCCGGCCGTCCCCGTCGACGTGGACGATCGTGGATGCGCCGCTGAACGCCACCTCGCCGTCGTGGACGCCCTCCCACACGAGGCGGATCGAGGTCCGCCCGACGGACTCCACCCGGATCCGCACGTCGACCTCGTCGTCGAAGACGAGGACTCGCAGGTAGTCGGCCTCGACCCTGCGCCGGGGGTAGTCCCCGCGACCCTCCTGGAGCAGTCCGAGCTTGCGGTAGAGGCTGGTCTCGGCTGCCTCCGCCCAGCGGAAGACTGCGGCGAAGTGGATCCGTCCACCGACATCGGTGTCGATCCACGCGACGCGGACGCGCTCGGTGTGCTCGGCCACCGCCGGAACCCTACTGCGAGGCGCATCCGGAAACCTGAGATAGTGCCGGGCGTGTCCGGGCCGCCTGCGAAGCCGCTCGACGGGATCACCGTCGTCGACATGACGATCGCGCTCGCCGGCCCGTACGCCACGCAGCTCCTTGCCGCGCTCGGGGCGACCGTGATCAAGGTCGAGAATCCCGACGGCGGGGACCCCTCCCGCAACAATGCGCCCTACGTCGGAGCGAGCGGGCTCCAGCTCGCACGTGAGGACGCGGGCGACCTGTCGGTCTCGATGCTCGAGCGAGGACGGAACAAGCTGAGCGTGACGCTCGACCTCAAGCGCCCGGAGGCGCGCGAGGTCTTCGACGACCTCACCCGCGCGGCCGACGTCGTGGTGGAGAACTTCAGTGCCGGCACCGCCGACCGGCTCGGAGTCGGGTACGCCCGACTCTCCGGGCTCAACCATCGCCTCGTCTACCTCTCGATCAGCGGCTTCGGGGCCGGCGAGCCGGGGAAGGGCATGGACTCGATCTTCCAGGCGCTCTCGGGCCTGATGACGACTCCAGGGAGCCGCGGCGACCCGCCCGTCAGGAACGCCGTCCCGTTCGGTGACCTCGTCGGCCCGCTCTTCGGGGTGATCGGGACCGTGTCGGCCCTCTTCATGCGCGAGCGGACAGGCCGTGGGCAGCACGTCGACGTGGCGCTGCTCGGAGCGCTCACCTCGCTGGTCGCCACCGAGCCATGGGACACGATGGAACGTGCCGGGATCGAGACGCGCACCGGGAACGTCGTCCCCCGGCTCGCGCCGTTCGGGATCTTCGCGACGAGCGACGGGCACGTCGCGCTGTGTGCACCGACCGATGCGTTCGCACGCGGCGTGTTCGAGGCGATCGGCGAGGCGGCGCTCGTCGACGACGACCGGTTCTCGACCCGCGACCGGCGTGTCGCCAACTCGGCAGAGCTGCACGGCCTCATCGCCGAGTGGGCTGCTTCCCTCCCTCCGCGCAGGCGGTGGCCGCGCTCGATGCCCGCGGCGTCCCGGCCGCGATCGTCCGAGACACGGCGAGCGCCGTACGGGACCCCCGCTCGCTTCGCCGCAGCGAGACCGTCCAGCTCGTCCACCCGGAGCTCGGGCCGGTCGAGGAGCTCTACGGGAGCGGCTTCCCCGTCCGCTTCTCCGACGCCCGTGCGGGATACGACGCGCCGGCGCCGCGGCTCGGCGAGCACAACGACTTCGTGCTCGGCGGGCTCCTCGGCTACACGCCCGACCGGATCGACGCGCTTCGTGCCGCCGGCGCTATCTGAGACGCCGCCGCGGCGTCTTAAAGCACGATCGCAGCGGGATCCCGGAAACGGTAGGAGCGGCTTCGACTCGGAAAGGAACAGCGAGGCCGGGCGAGTATCAGGTTACTTGACAAACAACCCCCGGCTGGGTTAAAAGCCGCTGTCACCACCCGGTCATTCCCGCTTCCGGGCGGACCGTGGACCCAGCGAACGTTCTTCGAGGAGGCGCGCAACATGTCGGCTCTCAGATCCAAACTCCCGGGCCGCCGGACGACAACGGCGGTCCTTGCGCTGGCGGTGCTCGCCGGCGCTCTCGCGGCGACGGCCGTGTCCGCAAGGAAGGCGACCCCCGCTCCGTACGCGATCGGCTGGGTCTCCGGCCTCACGGGCAGCCAGGCAACGAACTCCGCATCGGCGACGCAGGGGCTGCAGGCCGCCCTCGCCAACGTCAACAAGAACAACCTGGCGGGCAGGACGATCAAGGTCTTCTACGCCGACGACGCGGCGGACCCGGTCACCGCCGGCAACGTCTGCAACCGGCTCGTCAACCAGACGCACGTGAGCGCGATCCTCGGCTTCGAGTCGACGCCTTCACAAGCCGCGTGCAACACCTATTTGACGAACAACAACCTGCCGTACGTCCTGGCGCAGACCTCGACGTCCGGCTCGATCTGCCTGGCCAACTACTTCTCGCTGGCGAACGTCGGCAACCAGCAGGTCAACCCGCTCGTCGACTATCTCACCCACAAGCTCGGGACGAAGAAGATCTACATCGTGGCGAGCGACTTCTCTTCGGGTCACATCGGCGCGGGCCAGGTGACTGCGCGTGCGGCCAGCGACAGCGCGCAGGTGGTGGGCACGTCGTACGAGCCGCTCGGGACGACCGACTTCTCGAGCGACATCGGCAAGATCGCCTCGGCGCAGCCCGACACCGTGATCGACATCCTCGTCGGCAGCGACGAGACCGCGTTCTACAAGCAGTTCAAGACGGATCCACGCTCCAAGGGCATCCAGACCGCGAGCTTCCTGATGGATGACGGCATTGCCGCTGCGATCGGTGGCCAGCTGCTCCAAGGGACGATCCTCTCGACCGGGTACTTCAAGGACAACCCGAGCAAGGGGAATCAGCAGTTCATCAACGCGATGACGAAGAAGTACGGCGACAAGGCGCAGATCTCCGGTGCCGCCGCGGCGGCGTGGGACGGGGTCTTCATCCTCGCGCACGCTCTGAAGAACGCGAAGTCGACCTCGGGGCCCGACGTGATCGCGGCGCTCATGAACGCCAAGACGTCGGGGCCGCGCGGCGACCTCGCCTTCAGGAACCGGCACTACGTCGCGATGACGACCTACCTCGTGCAGGAGCAGAAGGACGGCTCGGCAAAGCTCGTCGGCAAGCAGCTGCGCATCACCCCGCTTCCGGTCAACCCGACCTGCTAGCCGGGCTGCCGCAGCGGCAGAGGTCATAGAGTCAGGGCTCGTGAGCCGTAGGCTTGAAAGCTCGAGAGTGGCGGCGCCGGCCTCGTCGGCGCCGCCACTCGAACACGGCTCGGGAAAGCCCCTGGCGGCCCTGTGAGCCTGACGCTGGACACGCTCGTCGCGATCGCGACGCTGCTCATCGTCGTCACGGGCCTCTTCCTCATCTTCGGCCTGCTGAACGTGATCAACCTCGCCCACACGGGCCTCATGGCCGTCGGCGTCTACGCGGAGGTGAGCTTCCGCGGGCACGGAATCCCGTTCTGGCCGAGCCTGGTGCTCGCCGCGCTCGTGACCGGCGCCGCCGGCGCCGTGATCGAGATCGTCGTCATCCGGCGCCTGTACGCGCGCCCGCTCGACACCATCCTCGCGACCTGGGGGATCTCGCTCGTGCTCGTCCAGGGCATCACCGAGATCTACGGAGCCAACCAGCGCTTCCTCGACCTCCCGACCGTCGGCGCCACGGATGTCGTCGGGACGGAGTACTCGAACTACCGGCTGCTCATCATCGTCATCGCCTGTGCGATCCTTGCCTCGCTGGCGGTCATCGTCCGCTTCACGACGATCGGGCTCACGATCAGGGCCGTGATGACGAACGAGCCGCTCGCCCGCAGCCACGGGATCAACACCGTGCGCGTGAGGCAGATCACGTTCGTCACCGGGGCGGCCCTGGCCGGTTTTGCCGGCGCGGTGCTGGCGCCGATCCAGGGGGTCGAGCCGAACTTCGGCGCCACCCTCGTCGGCACCGGCTTCCTCGCCGTCCTGCTTTCGGGCAGGACGCTGCTCGGGCTCGTGCTCTCCTGTGCTCTGCTCGGGACGATCGCCACGGTGTACGCGCGCTACGAGAACGCCGTCTGGGCGAACGCGGTCGTGATCGGCGTCGCGGTCGTCATCCTGCGCTTCCGGCCGCAGGGCCTCGCGCTGCGGCGTTCATGAGTCGGCAGCGAGCCCTCATCCTGGTGGGCGCGCTCGTCTTCCTCGGTGTCGTCATCCTGATGCCGCAGCTCCTCGGGAGCTACTACCTCAGCCTGCTCACGGAGTCGATCCTCTTTGCGATCGCGGCGCTGAGCCTCGACCTCGTCTGGGGCTACACCGGCATCCCGGATCTCGGTCACGCGCTCTGGTTCGGCACCGGTGCGCTGGCCGTGGGGATGATGACGACCGATGTCGATCCGACCGGGCTCGTGCTCGGCACCCACGGTGGGCTCGGCGCCCACGTCGCGGGGATCGCGATCGGCATGGCGGTGGCCGGGGCGATCGCCCTGGTGGTCGGGCTCGTGTCGTTCTCGCAGGGGGAGTCCGACCCCTTCTACATCGCGATCGTCACTCTCGCGCTGACGCTCATCGCCGGGACCGTCTACACGCAGGAGACGAAGTGGACGGGCGGCGACAACGGGCTCTTCGGGTTCGCCTACCACGGCTTCTCGGGCGACACCTGGTACTACATCGCCTCTGCGCTCCTCGTGGTCATCGCAGGCGGCGCGGTCGTGCTCGTGCGGAGCGACTTCGGGCTCGTCATGCGCGCGATTCGCGACAACGAGCGGCGGATCCGCTTCTTCGGCACGAACGTCGAGTACGTGAAGATCGGCGTCTTCGTCCTCGGCGCCGTGCTCTCGGCCCTGGCGGGAGGCGTGTACGCCACGATCGTCGGCTTCGTGTCGGCGCCGCTCTTCGGCTTCCTCTTCTCGACCCAGATGGTGATCTGGGTCGCCGTCGGAGGGCGGGGGACGATCATCGGCCCGATCATCGGCGCGATCGGGCTCAGCTTCGTCACCTCCGAGCTGAACGCGTCGTACCCGACCGAGTGGGCGCTCTTCCTGGGGCTCCTCTTCGTCGCCGTGGTCGTGTTCGTGCCCGACGGCGTCTTGCCGCCGCTCGTCCGCCAGGGGCAGCGGCTCCTGCAGCGACGGCGCCCGAAGCAGCTTGTCGCGGCAGCTCGTCGCAGCGCCGGCTTCGCGGCCGGAGCTGCGCCCGCGGGGCGAGGTCGTGTGCTCGGTAGCGAACGTCGAGTTCGCCTACGGCGCGCTCGAGGTGCTCCGGGGCGTCGACTTCGAGATGAAAGCCGGTGAGCTCCTGTGCATCGTCGGTCCGAACGGCGCCGGCAAGTCGACGATGCTGAACGTGCTCACCGACGGGAAGCTGCCCGCGCGGGGCTCCATCGATTACCACCTGCACGGCGGCGAGCTCGACCGGAGAGCGCGGCCGATCCACAAGCTCGCGCGCGCAGGCATCGCCCGGAAGTTCCAGATCCCGCATCTCTTCGACAGCCTCACCGTCGCCGAGACGATCCTGCTCGCCCAGCGGAAGGGCCGCATTCCCTCGCTGTGGCGTCGCACGAAGAAGATCCCGGTCGCCCGCTCGGTGCTCGACATCGTCGACGCGACCGGGCTCGAAGGCCGAGAGGACACCCCGTCGCCGGCGCTCGCCCACGGCCTCAAGCAGGGGCTCGAGCTCGCCGCGGCCACCTCCGTCCGGCCCGAGGTGCTCCTCCTCGACGAGCCGACCGCGGGGCTTACGAGCAACGAGCGCCAGGTCATCGGCGACGTGTTCCGCCGGCTCGTCGAGGCAGGGATGACGATCGTGCTGATCGAGCACGACCTCGACTTCGTGGCACGTGTCGCCGACCGCGTCGTCGTGCTCCACGGTGGGAGGGTCGTCGAGTCGGGGACTCCCGCCGAGGTCTCGGAGTCGGCCGTCGTCCGCGAGGCCTACGTGGGGACGGTGGTCACGTGAGGATCGAGGTGAACGGCCTGCGCGCCGGGTACGGCTCGGCAACGATTCTCGAGGGCGTGGGCTTCGGCGTTCCCGACCACGGTGCGCTTGCGATCGTCGGCCGAAACGGCATGGGCAAGTCGACGCTCCTCAAGACGGTGATGGGCTACCTCAAGCCGTCGGCGGGAACCGTCGCGGTTGCGGGCCGGGAGGTCACGGGCTGGCCCACCCACCGCATCACACGGATGGGCGTCTCCTACGCAGCCCAGGAGCGCTCGCTGTTCGGCGAGCTCTCGGTCGACGAGAACCTCTCGGTCGGCAAGGGCCGCCGCTGCCCTGCGGCGATCCGCGACGAGGTGATCGGCTACTTCCCGGTGCTCGGCCAGCGCCTCCGGCAGAAGGCGGGAACGCTGAGCGGGGGCGAGCAGAAGATGCTGACGCTGGCGAAGGCGCTCGTCGCCGTGCCCGAGCTCCTCGTTCTCGACGAGATCAGCGACGGCCTCGGCCCGGCGGTGATCACCCAGGTCGGAGTCGCGCTGCGCGACCTGCGCGAGAAGCACGGCTGCACGGTCCTCATGGTCGAGCAGAACCTCGATCTCAGCCTCGAGGTCGCAGACGAGGTTGCCGTCCTCAAGCTCGGCAGCCTCATCTTCGAGAAGCCCTCGACCGAGCCCGGCCTGCGCGACGAGCTCGTCACCCAGCTCGCTCCTTGACTAGCGCTTCCGGCCGGCCGAAGGCCGGCCGGAAGCGCAGGCAGCGCGCGGGAGAGCCGCTGCCGGCTTGGCGTGCGTAACCGGGCTACGCGTCGTAGTAGAGGAAGAACTCGGCCGGGTGCGGGCGGAGCCGAACGACGATCGATCTCGTTGACCCGCTTCCAGTCGATCCAGGTCTGGATCAGGTCCTCGCTGAAGACGTTCCCCTTGGTCAGGAAGGCGTGGTCGGCCTCGAGCGCTGCGATCGACGCCTCGAGCGAGCCGGGGACCTGGGCGACCTCGCCGCGCGACTCCTCGAACAGGTCGTAGTCGGCCGGCGCGCCCGGGTCGAGCTCGCGCTCGATCCCGTCGAGGCCCGCCATCAGCATCGCCGAGAACGCCAGGTACGGGTTCGCGGTCGGGTCGGGGCAGCGGAACTCGATGCGCTTCGCCTTCGGCGACTCCGAGTACATCGGGATGCGGATGCACGCGGAGCGGTTGCGCTGCGAGTAGACCAGGTTGACCGGCGCCTCGTAGCCCGGCACGAGCCGGCGGTAGGAGTTGGTCGTCGGCGCGCAGAACGCCAGGAGCGCCGGGGCGTGGGCGAGGATGCCCGCCCACGTAGTTGCGGGCGATCTTCGACAGGCCGGCGTACCCGGACGGGTCGGCCATCAGCGTCTGGCCTTCCTTCCAGAGCGACTGATGGCAGTGCATGCCCGAGCCGTTGTCGCCGAAGAGCGGCTTCGGCATGAACGTCACCGTCTTGCCGTACTTGCGGGCGACGTTCTTGACCACGTACTTGTAGGTCATGACCTGATCTGCCATGCGGGTCAGCGTCCCGAAGCGCATGTCGATCTCGCACTGCCCGCCCGTCGCCACCTCGTGGTGGTGGAACTCGCAGGCGATCCCGAGGCGCTCGAGCGTGAGCACCATCTCGCTGCGCATGTCGTGCAGCGTGTCGTGGGGCGCCGGCGGGAAGTAGCCCTCCTTCGGGCGCACCGTGTACCCGAGCCCGAGCGCGCCCGAGTTCCAGTGGCCCTCCTCGGAGTCGACCTCGTAGTACGCGCGGTTGACGGCATGTCGTAGGCGACCGCGTCGAAGACGAAGAACTCGCTCTCGGGCCCGATGTAGCAGGTGTCGGCCACCCCGGTGGAGCGCAGGTACTCCTCGGCGCGGCGCGCGAGGCGCCGCGGGTCCTTGTGGTACGGCTCGCGCGTGACCGGATCGAGGATCTCGCAGAGGATCGAGATCGTCGGCTCCGCCGTCGCCGGGTCGAGGATCGCCGTGTCCGCCTGCGGCATCAGCAGCATGTCGCTCTCGGAGATCCCCTGCCAGCCCCTGATCGAGGAGCCGTCGAAGCCGAGGCCGTCCTCGAACGAGCTCTCGTCGAATGCCGCGATCGGCAGCGTCATGTGCTGCCAGGACCCGAGCAGGTCGGTGAACTTCAGGTCGACGAGCTTGGCCTGCGTCTTGCGCGTGAACTCGAGCGCCTCGGACGGCTCCGGAGCCGTCTCGGCGCCGTTCGCCAGGTAGTGCTTCATCTCGGACATGTGCTGCCGCCTCCCGCGGTTGTATTCAGTGACTGTCTTGCTTGCTCCAACAACGAAAAGGCCCCGCGACTTCGGCTCGTAGAGCCGGACTCGCGAGGCCTCGTTGCCTCCGCGCCCGTCGCCGACGGCCGCGTTCGCGAGAGCGTACCAGGGTAGAGTCGGGGTCGTCGAGCCATCGAGCGCGGGAGGCAATCATGGGCATGATCGAGAGCAGGGCAAGGGCCACGTCCGACCCGGAGGCGCGCCGCGAGGTGCTCGCGCAGGGTCGAGAAGGAGAGGCGTCGAGTACGTCCTCCTCTGGTTCACCGACATCGAGGGCCACCTCAAGAGCTTCGCGATCACCCTCGCAGAGCTCCAGGGCGCGCTCGACGACGGCATGGGCTTCGACGGCTCCTCGATCACCGGCTTCAACGCGATCGAGGAGTCGGACATGGTCGCGATCCCCGACCCCGCGACCTTCCAGATCATGCCCGCCGGCGCCGGGCGAGCCCCGGATCGGCCGGATGATCTGCGACGTCGTCAAGCCCGACGGCGAGCCGTACGAGGGCGACCCGCGCTACGTGCTCAAGCGGGCGCTCGAGCGGATGCGGCAGATGGGGTTCGACACCTTCAACGTCGGGCCCGGAGCTCGAGTACTTCCTCTTCGCCGACTCGAACGGGCACCGAGCGCCTCGACGAGGGCGGCTACTTCGCGATGACGGCGCTCGACGCGGCGACCGACCTCCGCTACGAGACGATCAAGGCGCTCGAGGCGGTCGGGATCCCGATCGAGTACCACCACCACGAGGTCGCCCCGTCACAGCACGAGATCGACATGCGCTACGCAGCCGGCGCTCGAGATGGCCGACTCGACGATGACCTACCGGCTGATCGTGAAGGAGGTCGCGGCCAAGCACGGCGTCTACGCGACGTTCATGCCGAAGCCGCTCTTCGGCGAGAACGGCTCGGGCATGCACACGCACATGTCGCTGTTCAAGGACGGCCGCAACCAGTTCTTCTCCTCCGACGAGGCCTACCACCTCTCCCCGGCCGGCAAGCAGTTCATCGCCGGCCTGCTGAAGCACGCCCGGGAGCTCTCGGCCGTGTTCGCGCAGTGGGTCAACTCCTACAAGCGGCTCGTGCCGGGCTACGAGGCGCCGGTGTACGTCGCCTGGTCGCAGCGCAACCGGTCGGCGCTCGTCCGGATCCCGCTCTACAAGCCGGGCTCCGAGCAGGGGACGCGCGCCGAGATCCGCTGCCCGGATCCGGCCTGCAACCCGTACCTCACCTTCGCCGCGCTCCTGCACGCCGGGCTCGAGGGGATCGCGCGCGGCTACGAGCTCGCGCCGCCGATGGAGACGAACCTGTACCACCTCTCCGCGGAGGAGCGGGCCGAGCGCGGGATCGTGTCGCTACCGGAGACGCTCGGCGAGGCGATCGACGAGTTCTCGCAGTCGGACCTGATGCGCCGCGCCTTCGGCGACCACATCTTCGACGCGTACGTGAAGCTGAAGCGGGCCGAGTGGGACGACTACCGCGTGCAGCTCACCCAGTGGGAGCTGGACCGCTACCTCTCGGTGCTCTGAGCGGACGGGACGCCTAGAGGAACGTCCGGATCGACTCGCGGTCGATCCGCAGGCCGATCACCCTCGAGCCGCCGTCGATCTGCTCGATCGTCTCGGCGGGGACGAGGCGGCGGCGGCGCGCGAGGAAGCCGGAGCGAACCGAGAGCGCGTCGGGCGTCTCGGGCGAGGTCCCGTACATCGGGCACTCGACCTTGCCGACGATCCGGCCGCGCACGTCGGCGACGAGGTATCCGGTGGTGTGGCGTGAGATCAAGGGCCAAGGCGCTCAACTCGCGACCTTATTCGTCGTTCGTCTTCGAATTCCCACGTCGGGCGTAAGGAGTTCGTAAAACGTTCGCCGCACGGGAAACGTACGCTCCGTGACGGATGGACCCGCGCGAACGCCACCTCAAGCTGCTCACCGACACGATCGAGGCGGTCAACTCGACGCTCGACCTCGAGGAGGTGCTGACGCAGGTCGCGACCAAGGTCGCCGACGCGCTCCACGCCGACGCGTGCTTCGTCTACCTCTACGACGACCGCGCCGGGCGAGCTCGTGCTGCGGGCGACGCACGGCACCCGGGTCGAGGAGATGACGCAGCGTCCGCGGATGCGCCCGGGCGAGGGGATCACGGGGTCGGCGGCCGAGATCGCGCGAGCCCGGTGATGATCGCGGCGCGGGCGAACGTCGACCCGCGCTTCAAGAACTTCCCGAACCTGCCCGAGGACGAGTACGAGTCGATCCTCGCGGTGCCGATCCTCGCCCGCGGCGAGCGGCTCGAGGGCGCGCTCAACATCCGCACGCGCGACCCGCGCGAGTTCACCGAGGACGAGATCGAGCTGCTGCTCGCGATCGCCGCGCAGGTCGCCCAGTCGATCGAGCACGCGAAGCTGTACGAGGAGGCGCAGCGGCGGGTGCACGAGCTCGAGGCGCTCGCGCGGATCTCCGAGGCGGTGTCGGAGGCGCTCTACCTCGAGGAGTCGCTCGAGGCGATCGTGAAGACGACGATGGACGCGCTCCAGGCGACCGGGGCCGCGCTCGTGCTCGAGGACGGCGCGATCGCGTGGCCCGAGGGCACGGCCGACAAGCACGCGATCCGCCAGCCGCTTCGCTGGCGCGGCCGCCAGATCGGCGAGCTCGTCGCCGACCGCGCGACCCCGTTCACCGAGCCCGACCGCGAGTTGCTCGCGTCGATCGCCCAGCAGGCGGCGGTCGCGCTCGAGCACGGGCGGGCAGTGATGCGCGGCGTGCTCGCCCAGGAGATCCACCACCGGGTCAAGAACAACCTGCAGACGGTGGCGTCGCTGCTGCGGCTTCAGGCGCGCGACGCCGCGAACGTCGATCCGCGCAAGGCGCTCGAGGACTCGGTCAACCGCATCCTCGCGATCGCGGCCGTCCACGAGGTGCTGACCGAGCAGCGCGACGAGGACGTCGACCTCGCCGAGCTCCTCGACCGGCTGCGCGCGATGCTCGTGCAGGACGTCGGCGCGGCGGGGCACGAGGTGACCGCCGAGCTCGAGCCCGTGATGCTCGCGGGGCAGCGCGCGACGGCACTCGCGCTCGTCTTCTCGGAGCTGCTCGGGAACGCGTTCGAGCACGGCGGCGCCCACATCACGATCGGCGCTGCACGGCGTGGACGGCGAGGCGGTGCTCGAGATCGCCGACGACGGCGCCGGGATCCCGGCCGAGGCGAAGGGGACGGGGCTCTCGATCGTGCGGGCGCTCGTGCGGGACGAGCTCGGCGGGACGCTCGAGCTCGCGGGAGGCGAGTCCGGAACCCGGGCGGTCGTCAGGTTCCCGGTGTGAGGAAGAGGGTCGCACGTCGTGGTGCTGCTCGTGCCCGTCTACACTCGACGCGGTCATGAGGATCCTCATCGCCGAGGACGAGACGATCATCCGCCTCGACCTGCGCGGTCTGCTCGAGCGCGCGGGCTACGAGGTCGTCGCGGAGGCGAAGGACGGCGAGGAGGCGGTCGCCCTCGCCCGCGAGCACGAGCCCGACCTGGTCGTGATGGACGTGAAGATGCCGCGGCTCGACGGGATCGACGCCGCACGCCGGATCCTCGAGGAGCGGCCGATCCCGATCGTGATGCTGACCGCGTTCGGTCAGCGCGAGCTCGTCGATCGCGCCGCCGAGACGGGCGTCTACGGCTACCTCGTGAAGCCGTTCCGCGAGCAGGACGTGCTCCCGGCGATCGAGACGGCGCGGGCGCGCCACGAGGAGCTGATGGAGGTACGGGCCGAGGCCGACTCCCTCTCGGAGGCGCTCGCCGCCCGGAAGTCGATCGAGCGGGCCAAGGGGCTCCTGATGGAGAAGGAGAAGCTCTCGGAGGCCGACGCGTTCGCGCGGCTGCGCCGGGCGAGCCAGGTTTCAGGCCGGCCGCTGCGGGTGATCGCAGAGGCTGTGATCGATACGTTCGAACCGGCATGACCGCGACCGTCACTCCCCCGAAGGAGCGTCTCTCGCGCGGGTCCGGCTCCGGGCTCGGGGACGCCTGGCGCGTGATCGTCATGAACGACAACCACAACACGTTCGAGGGCGTCGCCTTTGCGCTCGCCCAGACGATTCCCGGCGTCGACTACGACAAGGGGATGCGGCTCGCCAACAAGATCCACACCTCCGGGCAGGCGATCGTCTGGTCGGGCCACCGGGAGGCGGCCGAGCTCTATCACTCCCAGCTCGGGGGCTACGGCCTCACGATGGCGCCGCTCGAGCGCTGAGCGCGGTCGACGACATCCATCGCGTCTTCGACGCCTTCGCGCGGCGGCGACCCGGGTGTGCTTCACGACGTGATCGCCGAGGACGCCGTCTGGCGCGTCGCGGGCTCGGCACCCGTCGCGGGCGAGTACCGCGGCCGGGAGGGCATCTTCGAGCTCTTCCGCGAGACGCGCCGCCGCACCGACGGCACCTACCGGGCAGAGCTCCTCTGGGCGGCGGCGCACGGCGAGCATGCCGTCGCGGTCTACCGTGCCCGCGGGACCCGGCTCGGTCGGCAGCTCGACATCGACCAGGTCCTCCTGATCACGCTCCGGCGATGGGCGGTGGCAGGAGATCACGGCGCTCCCCAGCGACCCGCACGCATTCGAGGCATTCTGGGCCGACGAGGCGCCCTGAGCTCCCGCCCGGCCGGGATCCGGCCGGTCAGGCCCCGGCCTCCTCGAACAGGCCCTCCCAGCGCCCGAGCAGCGCGGCGAGGTCGTCGCGGGCGGCGCGGTGGGCGTTCGCGAGGTCGACGTTCGTCCAGTCGTCCGCGAGCTGCCGCTCGAGCTCGGCGATTCGCTCCTCGGTGCGGGCGATCTCGCGCTCGACGAGGTCGAGCGGCGTCGGGCTCTTCGGCCGCGCGCGCGGCGGCTTCGGCTTCTCGCTGCTTCGGGCTGTCGGCTTCGGCGGCCTCGAGGCTGCGGGCTCGGGCTCCGGATCGCTGCGGGCCGAGTACTCGGCCCAGCCGCCCGGGTAGGAGACGAGCCGGCGGTCCTCGATCGCGAGCACGCGGGCCGAGACCGCGTCGAGCAGGGCGCGGTCGTGGGTGACGAGGAGCACGTTGCCGGGGAAGGCGCCGAGCGCCGCCTCGAGCGCCTCGCGGCTCTCGAGGTCGAGGTGGTTCGTCGGCTCGTCGAGCACGAGCAGGTTCGCGCCGCTCGCGACGACGAGCGCGAGCGCGAGACGGCGGCGCTCGCCGCCCGACAGCGCGGTCACCGGCTTCTCGTGCTCCTCCCAGCCCGAGAACAGGAACTTCCCGAGCAGCTTCTGCGCCTCCGGGCGGCGCAGCCCGGTCGCGGCGACGGTCGCGTCGAGCACCGAGCCGCGCTCGTCGAGCTCCGCCTCGTGCTGCGAGAAGTAGGCGGGCTCGACGCCGTGGCCCGAGCTTCACCCGGCCGGCGGCCGGCTCGCGGCGGCCGAGGATCGTCTCGAGCAGCGTCGTCTTCCCCGAGCCGTTCGGGCCGACGAGCGCCACGTGCTCGCCGCGCTCGAGCGCGAACGACGCGTCCTCGAGCAGCTCCTTGTCGCCGGCGCGGAGCGACAGACCCTCGGCCTCGACGACGACCCGGCCCGACCGCGCCGGCTTCAGGAACTCGAACCCGAGGCCGCGGCGAGCCGTGGGGGACAGACCCTCTCGGCCTGGCATGCCCGCCTCTGAGCCGGTCGATCTGCTTCTGCTTCGACTTCGCCTGCTTCGCCTTCGTGTTCTTCGCGCCGAACCGCTCGACGAAGCGCTCGAGCTGCGCGATCTTCTCGGCGTCGCGCTCCGCGGTACGCGCCGCATGCTGCGCCCGCGCGGCCTGCTCGCGCCGCCAGACGTGCCACTTCCCGGGGAAGTAGACGGAGCGCCCGCGGTCGAGCTCGAGGACGGCGGTCGTGACCGCCTCGAGGAACCAGCGGTCGTGGGCGACGAGGATCACGGCGGCGTCGATCGTGGCGAGCATCCCCTCGAGCCACTCGAGCGTCTCGATGTCGAGGTGGTTCGTCGGCTCGTCGAGGAGGAGCAGGTCGGGCTGCGAGGCGAGCGCGCGCGCCAGCGAGGCGCGGGTCAGCTCGCCGCCCGAGAACGTCGAGAGCGGCCGGTCGAGGTCGGCGTCCGAGAAGCCGAGCCCGCGGACGACCGAGGCGGCCCGGTCGCGCCAGTCGTAGCCGCCCGCGTGCTCGAGCCGTGCCTGGGCGGCGGCGTACCGGCTCATCGTCCGCCGGTCGTGCGCGCCGCCTGCCATCTCGGCCTCGAGCTCGCGCAGCTCCGCCTCGAGCGCGACCAGGTCGGCAGGTCCCGGCGAGGACGTACTCGCGCAGCGGCCGCGCGCTCGTCGCCGGCGGGCGCTGGTCGTGGAGCGCGACCCGCGCGCCCCTTCTCCCAGGCGAGCTCGCCGCCCTCGAGCGAGACCTCGCCGGTCAGCGCGCGGAGCAGCGTCGTCTTGCCCGGCGCCGTTCGGCCCGGCGAGCGCGAGCCGGTCGCGCCGCTCGACCTTGAACGACACCCCGTCGAACAGGGGCGTCCCCGCGAGCTCCTTGCGGAGATTGGATGCGATCAGGACCGTCACGAGATGTATTCAAGTCGAGCGACCCCGGTGCTGGCATGATCCAACCGATGCGGGTAGCGGTTGCATTCGACCATCGTGGAGTCGCGCTCCGAGAGGCGATCGTCGAGGCGCTCGAAGGCCACGAGGTGATCGACCTCGGGACGCACACGAGCGAGCCCAGGGTCGACTACCCCGACAAGGCCCAGCAGATCGGGGACGAGATCGTCGCCGGGCACGCGGAGCGCGGCGTCCTCGTCTGCGGCTCGGGCGTGGGCGCGGCGGTTGCGGCCTGCAAGATCGCGGGGATCCGGGCAGCGGTCTGCCATGACCTCTACAGCGCGCACCAGGGCGTCGAGCACGACGACATGAACGTTCTCTGCCTGGGCTCGGAGATCATCGGCGCTTCCGTCGCACGCGAGCTCGTCGCCGTCTTCCTGGCGGCGCGGTTCGACGGCGGCGAGCGCTACGTGGCGCGCCTGGAGAAGGTGGCTGCGATGGAGAGGGGGATGAGGAATGGCTGAATCACGCCTGGCCGAGGTCGCAGCGCGCGGGCAGTCGATCTGGATCGACCTGCTCTCGCGCGAGTTCGTCCACTCGGGGGAGCTGAAGCGCCTCGTCGACGAGGATTCGGTGACGGGGCTCACGTCGAACCCGTCGATCTTCCAGAAGGCGATCGCGGGCGGCGGCGACTACGACGACCAGATCCGCGAGAGCCTCGAGGAGACCGACGACCCGAGGGAGATCTTCCTGCGGCTCGCCGTCGACGACGTGCGCGACGCCTGCGACGTGCTCCGCCCCGTCTGGGACGCGACCGGCGGCGCCGACGGGTACGTCTCGCTCGAGGTCGACCCGGGCCTCGCCCACGACGAGCGCGGCACCGTCGAGCAGGCCGTCGACCTGCACGGGCGCGTCGACCGGCCGAACGTCTACATCAAGATCCCGGCCACGGTCGAGGGCCTCCCGGCGATCGAGGACTGCATCGCGCGGGGGATCTCGATCAACGTGACGCTGATCTTCTCCGTGCAGCGCTACCGGCATGTGGTCGCGGCCTACCAGCGCGGCCTCGCGCGGCTCCATCGCCGACGGCGGCGAGCTCTCGAAGGTCACCTCGGTCGCCTCGTTCTTCGTCTCGCGCCTCGACACCGAGGCCGACGCGCAGCTCGATGCGCTCGGCAACACCGAGCTCGAGGGCCGGCTCGGTGTCGCCAACGCGAGGCTCGCCTACAGGGACTTCCAGGAGCTCTTCGGCGGGCCTGCCTGGGAGACGCTGGCGGCGGCGGGTGCCTCGAAGCAGCGGCCGCTCTGGGCGTCGACCTCGACGAAGAACCCGGCCTACCGGGACGTGATGTACGTCGAGGAGCTGATCGGCCCGGACACCGTGAACACGATGCCGCTCGAGACGCTCGAGGCGTTCGCCGACCACGGCGAGGTTCGCGGCGACACGGTCGCTCGAGGGCGTGGCGGAGGCGCAGCAGCTGATCGAGCGGCTTGCGGTCGCGGGCGTCGACTACGACCAGGTCGTGGACAAGCTCGAGGTGGAGGGGGTGCAGAAGTTCGCCGACGCCTTCGACGAGCTGATCGAGGGCATCGAGGCGCGGCGAGGCGAGCTGGCGGCGACTTGACGACCGAGCGCCGCGAGCTCGTCGCGCGCATCTGGTCGCGCGACCCGACCGTCTGGACGGGCTCGGACGAGGCCCGCTGGCTGGGCTGGCTCGACGAGCCGTTCCGGATGCGGGACGACGTCGACCCGCTCCTGCGGGTCGGAGAGGGCCTGCTGGAGGACGTCGACTTCGTCGTCCTGCTGGGGATGGGCGGCTCGTCGCTCGCGCCCGAGGTTCTCAGGCAGGCCTACGGCGTCGAGACGGCGCACGTCCTCGACACGACCCATCCGGGCGCCGTCCGCCGGCTGACGGAGGCGCTCGATCTCGAGCGCACGCTCTTCGTCTCGGCGTCGAAGTCGGGCTCGACGCTCGAGACCCGGTCGCACACCGACTACTTCTGGAAGCTCGCGCCCCGCGGCGAGCAGTGGGCGGCGATCACCGATCCAGGCTCATCGCTCGCCGAGCTCGCGCACGAGCGCGGGTTCGCAGCCGTCTCGCCCGGCGAGCCGACGATCGGCGGGCGCTACTCGGCGCTGTCTCCGTTCGGGATGCTGCCGGCGGCGCTGATGGGCCTCGACGTCACAGGGCTCCTCGACCGCGCGTGCGAGATGGCCGATGCGTGCCGCCTCGACGAGGGGAACCCCGGGCTCGACCTCGGCCTGGCGCTCGGCCGGGGCTGGCTGGACGGAGCCGACAAGATCTGCCTGCCGGATCCCGGCGGCTTCGGCCTGTGGGTGGAGCAGCTGCTGGCCGAGTCGACCGGCAAGCAGGGCAAGGGCCTCGTCCCGGCGCCCGGGGTCGCCGGCGGCGCTCCTGACCGCCAGGAGCACGAGGTGCGGCTTCCCGATCCGCTCGAGCTCGGGCAGGAGTTCTTCCGCTGGGAGTTCGCGACCGCGGTGGCCGGCTCGATCATGGGCATCAACCCGTTCGACCAGCCCGACGTCCAGGCGGCCAAGGACAAGACGAACGAGGTGCTCGCGGCAGGCGACGTCACCCTCGAGCCCGAGGGCTCGATCGACGAGCTGCTGGCAGGGGTCGAGCCGCCCGACTACGTCTGCATCCAGGCGTTCGTCGACCCGACAGACGCGAACGCAGGCGACGATCGCCCAACTAGCCAGATCGCTCGAAGAGCGATCTGGCTGCGTCGTGACGCACGGCTTCGGCCCTCGGTACCTGCATTCGACCGGCCAGCTGCACAAGGGCGGCCCGCCGACCGGCGGCCTTCCTGCAGGTGGTCGAGGACTACGGCGCGGAGCTGCCGATTCCCGGCAAGGCCGTTCGGCTTCGCACGCCTCATCCGGGCGCAGGCGGCGGGCGACTTCGAGTCCTTGCGAGAGCGCGGTCGCCGCATCGCGCGCATCCGCCTGGAGGAGGTGGACTGACACCATGCAGCTCGGGATGATCGGCCTCGGCCGGATGGGAAGCAACATGACGGCCCGGCTCGACGACGACGGGCACGACGTGAAGACCTACGACCCGAACGTGCCGTCGACTGCGGGCACGATCGAGGAGCTCTGCGACCAGCTCGAGGCGCCGCGGGCGTTCTGGCTGATGATCCCCGCCGGGAAGATCACCGAGGACGCGTTCCAGGAGCTGCTGCGCGTCGCGGGGCCCGGGGACACGATCGTCGACGGCGGCAACTCGAACTTCCGCGACTCGCAGCGCCGCCACGGCGCGGCGGCCGCCGCGGGGCTCCACTTCGTCGACGTCGGCGTCTCGGGTGGGATCTGGGGGCTGAAGGAGGGCTACTGCCTGATGGCGGGCGGCGAGGACGAGCCGGTGTCCCGGCTCGAGCCGGTGTTCCTCTCGCTGGCACCCGAAGACGGCTACGCGCACGTCGGGCCGGCGGGCGCGGGCCACTTCGTGAAGATGGTGCACAACGGCATCGAGTACGGGCTGATGCAGGCCTACGCCGAGGGCTTCGAGGTCATGGAGCGCTCCGAGTTCGACCTCGACCTCCACGAGATCGCGGGGATCTGGCGGTACGGGTCGGTCGTGCGGTCGTGGCTGCTCGAGCTCCTCCATCTCGCGTTCGAGGCCGAGGGCTCGCACCTGGAGAAGATCAAGGGGTACGTGGAGGACTCGGGCGAGGGTCGCTGGACGATCGCCGAGGCGATCGCAGAGGACGTGCCGGTGCCCGTGATCACCGCGGCTCTCTTTGCGCGGTTCGCCTCGCGCCAGGACGACTCGTTCGCGGCCAAGGTGACGGCGGCGCTCCGGAACCAGTTCGGCGGTCACGCAGTGAAGGCGGCCGAATGAGCCGTCGTCTCGAAGAAGGCTCCGGATGAGCATCGCCGTGGAGGAGCGCAACCCGCTCGTCGAGGGGCTGCCGCTCAGGCGCCGCCCGGAGTCGTGCGCGCTCGTCATCTTCGGCGCCTCCGGCGACCTGACCGAGCGCAAGCTGATGCCCGCGCTCTACTCGCTCGCGTTCAGGCGGCTCCTGCCCGAGAGGTTCGCAGTCGTCGGGGCCGCGCGCTCGGACTGGACGGACGAGGGCTTCCGCGAGGCGATGCGGAACGGCGTCGAGCGCTACGCGCGCGATCCGTTCAGGCAAGAGGTCTGGGACGAGCTCGCCGCCGGGATGCGCTACTTCAAGCTCGAGGGCGCCGAGGACGCCGCGGTGGCCCGTGACCTCGGCGCGCTGCTCGCCGAGGTCGACGAGGAGCGCGGAACCCGCGGGAACCGGATCTACTACTTCGCGGTGCCGCCGGGCGCGTTCGTCCCGCTCGTGGAGATGGTCGCCTCGATGCCGCCCGGAGAGGGCTGGAACCGTCTGATCGTCGAGAAGCCGTTCGGGCGCGACCTGGCCTCGGCGCGAGAGCTGAACGCGCTCGTCCAGGAGCACTTCCCCGAGCGGGAGATCTTCCGCATCGACCACTACCTCGGCAAGGAGACCGTCCAGAACATCCTCGCGCTGCGGTTCGCGAACGGGATCTTCGAGCCGATCTGGAACCGGCAGTTCATCGACCACGTGCAGATCACGGTCGCCGAGTCGATCGGGATCGAGGGGCGGGCGGCGTTCTACGAGCAGGCCGGGGCGATCCGCGACATCTTCCAGAACCACCTCCTGCAGCTGCTCGCGATCACCGCGATGGAGCCGCCGAGCGACTTCACCGCCGAGTCGGTGCGCAACGAGAAGGTGAAGGTGCTGCGGTCGCTGCACACGCCCGGGCCGAAGTCGGTGGCGCGCGGGCAGTACGGCCGGGGGTTCGTCGAGGGCGTCGAGGTGCCCGGGTACCGCGAGGAGGAGGGCGTCGCGCCGGATTCCCAGACCGAGACGTTCGTCGCGGCGAAGCTCTACGTCGACAACTGGCGCTGGGCCGATACGCCGTTCTACGTGCGGATGGGGAAGCGGCTCCCGCGGCGCGAGACGACGATCGCGATCCAGTTCAAGCGCGCGCCGCATCCGCCGTTCGAGGAGATCGCGGTCGAGGCGCTCCGGCCGAACGTGCTCCTGATCCACGTGCAGCCCGACGAGGGCCTGTCGCTGGCCATCGGCGCGAAGATGCCGGGGCAGGGCATGTCCATCCGGACGGTGCACATGGACTTCCTCTACGGGAGCGCCTTCCGCGACGGCCTGCCGGAGGCCTACGAGCGGCTGATCCTCGACGCGATGCTCGGCGACGCGACGCTCTTCACGCGGTCCGACGAGATCGAGGAGCAGTGGGCGATCGTGGACGCGATCGTCGCGGGCTGGCAGCGCGACCGCGCCGCGTTCCCGAACTACACGGCCGGCACCTGGGGCCCACCGTCGTCCGACGAGCTGCTGCAGCGCGACGGGCGCTCGTGGCGCCGCCACTGATGGGGTCTGTCCCCCACGTAGAGGAGTGGTCGGGCGCCGACGTCTCGATCGCGGAGATCGAGTCCGAGCTCGCCCGGCTGCGGGCCGAATCGGCCGACGAGGACGGTCACCCGCAGCAGCGAACGAGCGTGATGACGCATGTTGCGTGGGTGCCGCCCGAGTGGCTCGAGGCGGCCGAGCGCGTGCTGGAGGGACTGCGGGAGCGGCATCCCTCCCGGACGGTGCTCCTGGTCCCGAGGCCGGAAGAGGATGGAGGGATCGACGCGAAGGCTCTGGGTCCGCTCGTTCCCGCTCGGCCGCCGGTCCGTCGCGGGCGAGGTGATCGAGCTGTCGCTTCGCGGCGATCGTTCGGTGGCGCCGTCGTCGATCGTGCTGCCGCTCGCGATCTCCGATCTGCCGGTATTCGTCCGCTGGCGCGGGGAGCCGCCGTTCGGCCAGACGCAGTGGGACCAGCTCGTCGGGATCGCCGACCGCGTCGTCGTGGACTCCTCCGAGTGGGGCGAGCTGCGGTACCCGGAGCTCTCGGGCGCGTTCGCCCGGTCGGCCGTGTCCGACATCGCGTGGGCCCGGACGGCGGCCTGGCGGGTGGCGCTGGCCGGCCGCTGGCCGGCGATTGCGTCGCAGGAGATCGAGGTTCGCGGCCCGCGCGCGGAGGCGGCTCTTCTCCGCGGCTGGCTTGCCTCGAGGCTCGAGCGCAAGCTGCCTCCTGCCGGGGCGGCGGGAGAGCTCGGAGTCCGGCTCGACGGGGAAGAGATGCCGGCGCCGCGGGACGAGCAGCTCAGCCCGAGCGACCTGCTGAGCGCCGAGCTCGACAATCTGTCTCGCGATCGTGTGTACGAAGCGGCCGCGGCAGCCGCGTTCGCCGGCTAGGGAGGCAGGCTGCCGCGCCGGAGGCGGCGCTCTTCGATGGATGTCCTGCCCCTCGACGAGGGCGATGAGCTCGCGAAACGCCGACCGGCGGCTTGGACCGAGGTAGCTGAGCAGCTTCGTGGTGGCGATGAAGGGCCAGCGTGCCATCGCGCCGAGAGTTCGCGGGTAGCTGTTCCAGGCGTCGTCGCGAGGGTGGTCGGCGATGCCGGCGTTGAACCCGTTGAGAGCGATGTAGCGGATCGTCATGCGAAGCTGGGCGTCGGTCTCGACCCGCTTGGACTTGAATCGGCCGCCGAACAGAGCCCCTTTCCGGCCGTGCCGGCGGTTGAACGCCTGTGCGTAGGTTCCGTTGAGGTACTGCATTCCGCGGCCGAGCGTCGTCTCGGGAGTGCGGATCAGTGCGTGGTAATGCGTATCCAGGATCGCGACGGCGAGCACCTGCCAGTGAAAGCGGCGGGCGACCTGGGCGAACGTCTGGACGAGCATCTTGCGGTCGCGGTTGGTACGGACGATCGACCGTCTCGGCGACCGCGTGAATCATCACGTGGTAGATCGAACCTGCGACCTCATTCCTGGGCTGGCGCGCCATCTGTTGTCGATCTTGACATCAGCGGGCGTCGTCCGCAAGAGATGTGGACAAGGCGTTCGTGAATCGTTGCGCCTTGCTGACACCTGACGGGGTCTGTCCCCCTCGCGATTGGTTGCCTCAGCGAGGCTCGTGTCAGAGGGTCTGTCCCCCCAGGAACGCAACGGCCGTGGCGTGAAGAGCGCCGTTCGTCGCCAGGAACGATGCGCCCGGTGCGGGCGTGCCGTCGGTGAAGGTCGAGCAGCGGCCGCCTGCCTCCTCGACGATCAAGCGGACGGCGCTGTAGTCCCAGATCTGCAGGCTCGGCTCGGCGGCGACGTCGACCGCGCCCTCGGCGACGAGGCAGTGCTGCCAGAAGTCTCCGAAGCCGCGGCTGACCCAGGCCTCCGACGCGAGCCGCGCCCAGCCGGGCGGCATCTCGTGCCACTCGGACGTCGAGACGACGCCGGCTTCGAGTCGGTCGACGGCCGAGACGTGGATCCGGTTCGCCGTCGGCCCCGGCGAACGCGCCCTCGCCGCGGCCTGCCCACCAGCGGCGGCCGAGCGCGGGAGCGGACACCACTGCCGCGTCGAGCCGGCCCTCCCGCTCGAGCGCGATCAGCGTCGCCCAGATGGGCACGCCGCGCACGTAGTTCCGGGTTCCGTCGATCGGGTCGACGATCCAGCGGTTGTCGCCGCCGTCGTCGCCGCCCTCCTCGCCGAGGACGCCCTCCCCGGGCCGCCCGGCGGCGACGAGCGCGCGGATCGCCTCCTCGGTCGCGCTTGTCGGCCTCCGTGACCGGCGTCAGGTCGGGCTTCGTCTCGACGCGCAGGTCGAGCGCGCGGAACCGGCCGAGCGTGATCACGTCGGCCGCGTCGGCCAACTCGTGCGCGAATCGGAGGTCCGGGCCCACGCCCGGAAGCTAGTCGCTAGTGGACGATCGCGACGCGGTTGCCGGTGATCCGCACCCGGACGGGCGTCGACCAGGCCATCGCCCTGGCGCCGCGGGGCAGAGCCTGGTTGAACCCGCGCACCCTGTAGTACCAGACCCCGGCGTCGTACTTCGTGAGGGGCAGCACCAGCGAGGTCGCCGGTGTTCCGACCCGCATCGTCGCGTGCCACGGGTAGAGAGAGCGCGACACCTCGATCTGGTACTTCGTGGCGCCGATGACCGGATTCCACGCCGCGATCGGCGAGGCGAAGACAACCGGGTTCGCCCCGGCAGCCGCCACCGTGCGGCCGGTCGGCCCGACCCCTGACAGGAACGGCCTGCCCGCCGAGGTGACAACCGGCTGCGAGACCTTTCCGAAGCTCATGCCGTGCCCCGCCTGGCACGAGTCCTGAGGCACCGCCATGTCGTGATACGCGATCGAGCCGTCGGGTCCCGACGACGAGTCGGACCCGGAGGTGGAGGACGGCGCGGACGTGGACGCGGGCGTGGACGTGGGCGACGACGTGGACGCGGGCGCGGACGAGCTCGAGGAGCTCGACCCGGTGGACGTGCTCGGCGCCGACGCGGGCTGAATCTTCGTGAGCTGCACCGAGACGGGCACGACCGTCCAGTAGAAGCGCCCTGTCGGCCAGCCGGAGTCCCAGAGATCGACACCGGCAGACTGCGCGGCGCCGGACGCAGCCGCTGCACCCGCCCCGCTCGCGCCCGTGGCTCCGACCTGTGAGCCGGGCGTCTCGTTGGAGACGACCTTCGCGCCGGTCGCATCGAGAGCGGTGCCCTCGGTGCCGGCGCCGGTCAGGTAGGGCGGCGAGGCTTCCGCTTCGGAGAGGCTCTTCGTGTCACCCGGCAGCGGCATCGGGCCGCCCACGGTCCGGGGCGCCCACGCCGGCGAGCCGACGATGGAGCCGGTGAAGATCCGGTTGACGCAGTTCCGGTCGGAGAAGATGTAGACGCGGTAGAGGCTCGAGCCGGGGTCGATGCCCTCCGAGATCACGGATGCCGACGGCGACCAGGCGAATCCCGGGGTCAGCTGGTGCGCGGTTCCGGGCTTTCCCGCCTTGTCCCGCGTGTCCGAAATCGTGTCCGTGGGCTTCAGCCCGCCCGGCGTCTGAGGCGCGTTCACCGTTGTGTAGATCGGGCTCCAGGGCCCATAGGAGACCGCAGGCAGCCCGTTCGTCGAGCTCTGGAACTGCCCGATGTCCCGGATCGCGCGAACCCGCCAGTGGATCGTCGTGTATCCGAGCGCGGAGTGGAACGTGAAGAGCTCGCGCTCGTCGGCGACGTTCGTCGTCGTCTGGAACGACACCGCCGGCACGAGATCCGGGTAGAGGACCTCGTAGGCGGTCGCGCCGTCGACCGGCGACCAGCGCACGAGCCCCTCCGGCGCCGGCTCCGCGGCCGGCACCTCTCCCGCGGCCCACTCCATGTTGAACCCGAACGGGACGCTCCAGGGGGTCGCCTTCTTCCCGTCCTTCGAGATCCAGCGGACGTGCGCCCAGAGGGCGTACGGCTCACCGGTCATCCACGGGAGCTGGCGCGGGACCGTCTCGGCGGGCTGCGAGACGCTCATGTCCTTGAACACGAGCGTCCCGTCCTGGAAGCTCCTCGAGACGGCGATCTGGAACTGGTAGTGGCCGCCGGCGAGGTTGACGGGCGCCCACGAGAAGGACGGAGTTCGCGAATACGCGTGCGAGATCGGCTCGTCGGCCCGGAGCAGGAAGGCGCGGAGCCCGGTCGGGCCCTGAGAGATCGCGCCGGCGTTCGACGCCGGGCTCGCCTGCGAGACGAGGACGAGCGCGAGTGCTGCGAGGGCGGGAAGCGCGAAACGTGGCATCCAGCCTTCTTGTCGGCAGCAAGCTCCTACCGCTTGAGCGCTCGTTCGAGCGCTTTGGCGACGCCGACCACCAAGGGGTCTGTCCCCGTCTTTCCGACGACCTGCACCGACGCCGGCAGCCCGTCTTCGGCCGCGCCGCAGGGGAGCGCCAGGGCGGGCCACCCGAGCGCGTTGAACGGGAACGTGAAGCGCACGAAGTCGGGGCGGCTCGCGATCTCGTCGATGTCGGCCGGCGGAGCGACGAAGGCGAGCGTCGGGGTCACCAGTACGTCGAACGCCTCGAGCGCCCTCGCCATCTGCTCGCGGTAAGCCGCTCGGGCCGCGGCCGCCGCGGCCGCCTCACCGTCGGACACGGTCAGGCACCGCTCGATCTTGGGGCTGATGTTCTCGCCGTACAGCTCGCCCTGCTCGGCGTAGAGCTCGCGATGGACGTCGCCGACCTCCCGCATGTAGAGCGGCGAGATGTCCTCCGCGAACGGAAGCTCGACAGGGATCGCCTGGAGGAGCGCCGCAGCCTCCCTGACCCGGGCGCGAACGAGCGGCTCGGCAGGCTCGAGCCAGGCGACCGCGGCGCGCACGTCGCGGCGCTCGACCAGCTCGGCCGCGAAGCCGGGCACCAGGGCCGCCATCATCGCCTCGCAGCCGGCCACGTCGACTGCCATCGGCCCCGCGTGATCGAAGCTCGGCGCGAGCGGAAAGACGCCGTCGGTCGAGACGAGGCCGTAGGTCGGCTTGAGACCGGTCACGCCGCAGCAGGCGGCGGGGATGCGGATCGAGCCTCCCGTGTCGGTTCCGAGTGCCGCTTCCGCGAGGCCCGCCGCGAGCGCCGCCGCTGAGCCTCCGCTCGAGCCGCCCGACGTCCGGCCCGGCGCCACCGGGTTCGGCACCGTCCCGTAGTGGAGGTTCTGCGAGGTGACGCCGAAGGCGAACTCGTGGAGGTTCGTCTTCCCGATGTTGGCGTACCCCGAGGCCTCGAGGCGTCGCACCGCCTCCGCCGTCTGCGACGGCACGTGGTCGGAGAACACCGCTGACCCGTACGTCGTCCGTACGCCCTCCGTGTCGAACAGGTCCTTGACGGCGAGCGCGATCCCCTCCCGGGGCTCGAGCTCGGTGATGAAGACGCTGTCCAGCGCTACAGATTGAGCGACGCGAGCGCGACCGCGAAGGTCGCCCCGAACAGCACGACGAACACGAGCGTCAGGATCAGGGCCAGCCGCGCGTTGCGCCGGTTGAGCTCCGGGCTCGGCCCGACCGCATCGTTCATCAGGTCGGGGGGCAGCGCGGCCATCAGACCACCACGTCGAGCGCCATCGCGACGAAGAGCAGCGCCAGGTAGAGCATCGAGTAGTGGAAGAGCTTCGCCGCATGCGGCCTGGTCGTCTGCCGCCAGAGCGCGAACGCCATCCACGAGAGGATCGCCCCGAGTACGAGCGCCGAGATGCCGTAGACGAGGCCGAAAAGCCCGAAGGCGACCGGGAGCAGCGTCGCCGGCACGAGCGCGACGGTGTACCACGCGATCTGCCGCGCGGTCTCGCGCTCGCCCCGGACGACCGGGAGCATCGGGATCTGCGCGTTCGCATAGTGCTCGCGGATCATCAGCGCGAGCGCCCAGAAGTGCGGCGGCGTCCACAGGAACACGATCCCGAACATCGCGAGCGCCGCCCAGCCCAGGTGGCCGGCGGTCGCCGCGTACCCGACGAGCGGCGGCATGGCGCCGGCGGCGCCGCCGATCACGATGTTCTGGGGCGTCGAGCGCTTCAGCCACCGCGTGTACACGAGCACGTAGAAGAGGTTCCCCGCCAGGGCGAGGAGCGCGGTCGGCAGGTTCACGAGCGAGTCGAGCAGCACGAACGAGAGCGCCGAGAGCGCGATCCCGAACTCGAGCGCCCGCTCCGGCTCGATCCGCCCGGAGGCGACCGGCCGGCCGGCCGTCCGCGACCCCATCAACTTGTCGATGTCCCGGTCGAGGTAGTGGTTCAGCGCCGCCGCGCCGCCGCAGGCGAGCGCGAGGCCGATCATCGTCACGAAGAAGATGTTCCACGGAGGGACGCCCGCGGCGCCGACGAACACGGCCGCGCCGCCCGTCAGCAGGAGCAGCGACATCACGCGCGGCTTGGTCAGCGTCACGTAGTCGCGGGCGCCACCGACCGGCCCGGCGGCGCCCCGGAAGGCCTGTGCGGTGAGCAGCGAGGTGGCGGCGAACGCCGCCGCGGCGACGGCGAGGTGGATCCGCGGGTGTGTCAGCACCGCCGCGAGCCCGAACAGCACGACCGAGACGATCGCCATCGGCAGCAGCCGCCTGCATCGAGACCCAGGCCAGCACGAGCAGGCCGACGAGCGGCGGCAGCGCGAGCCCGGCGAGCACGCGGTGCGCCGTGTGCCAGTCGGCGGCGCCCGACACGACGGCGAGAGCCGTCGCCCCGACCGCCCCGAGCGCGAGCAGGCGTGCCCAGGGCCCCGCGGTCACAGCCGTCGCTCCTGCTCGAGCCGCCGACGCAGGTCGCGCAGCGGCCGCGCGCTGATGATGTACGGCACGCGGTCGAAGTTGAACTCGGGCGGCGGCGAGGTCGCATACCACTCGAGCGTGTCCGCGACCCATGGGTCGTTGGTCGCGCGCTCGCCGCTCCTCGAGGTCTTGATCACGTTGACGACGAAGATGAGCATCCCCACCGCCATCGTGAATGCACCGATCGACGAGATCATGTTGTACGCCTCCCAGAGCCCGCCCTGATGGTACGTGTAGATGCGTCTCGGCATCCCGAGCAACCCGAGCAGGTGCTGCGGGAAGAAAGTCAGGTTGAAGCCGATGAAGACGAGCCAGAAGTGCAGCTTCCCGAGCCCCTCGTCGAGGAGTCGGCCGAAGATCTTCGGCCACCAGTAGTAGAGCCCGCCGAAGATGGCGAACATCGAGCCGCCGAACAGCACGTAGTGGATATGCGCGACCACGAAGTACGTCTGCGTCAGCTGCCAGTCGACCGGGAAGGCCGCGAGGTAGATCCCGGACAGGCCGCCGATCGTGAAGACGCCGATGAAGCCGAGAGCCCAGAGCATCGGCGTCTCGAACGAGATGTTCCCGCGCCAGAGCGTCGCCAGCCAGTTGAAGATCTTCACGCCGGTCGGGATCGCGATCACCATCGACGAGATCATGAAGAACGTGTCCGCCCGGGTCGGGAGCCCGACCGCGAACATGTGGTGGCCCCACACGAGGAAGCCGAGGAACGCGATCCCCACTGTCGAGAGGACGACGGCCTTGTACCCGAAGATCGGCTTCCGCGCGAACACGGGGATGATCTCGGAGATGATCCCCATCGCCGGCAGCACCATGATGTAGACCTCGGGGTGCCCGAAGAACCAGAACACGTGCTGGTAGAGCACCGGGTTCCCGCCCTCCGCCGGTGAGAAGAAGTGGGTGCCGAAGTTCCGGTCGGTCAGCATCATCGTCAGCCCGGCGGAGAGCGCGGGCAGCGCGAGCAGGAGCAGCCACGCGTAGGTGAGGATCGTCCAGACGAAGAGCGGCATCCGCGACCACGTCATCCCGCGGGCGCGCATGTTCGTGATCGTCACGATGAAGTTGATCGCCCCGGCGAGAGACGACAGCGTCAGCACGTGGAGCGACAGGATCCAGAGGTCCTGCCCGCGGCCCGGCGAATGCAGCGTCGACAGCGTCGCGTACGAGGTCCAGCCGGACTGGGCGGCGCCGCCCTTGGCCTCGAAGCTGAGGACCAGGATCAGTCCGCCGAGCAGGTACAGCCAGTAGGAGAGCGCGTTGAGCCGCGGGAACGCCATGTCGCGTGCGCCGATCATCAGCGGCACGAGGTAGTTGCCGAACCCGGCCAGGATCGGGACGATGACCAGGAAGATCATCGTCGTCCCGTGGATCGTGACCGCCTCGTTGTAGGAGCTGCGCGTCAGGACCGTCTCGTTCGGGGTCGCGAGCTGCGTCCGGATCAGCAGGGCCAGCAGGCCGCCGAACGCGAAGAAGATGAGCGCCGTCCAGAGGTAGAGGATCCCGATCCGCTTGTGGTCGACCGTGGTCAGCCACGAGGTCAGGCGCCCTTCCTTCCAGTCGGAGCGATACGGGCGGACGGTGGTCGTGTCGGCGCTAGCCATTGCCTGCCTTCAGCTCCTTGAAGTAGTCGACGAGGGCCGTGATCTGGTCGTCCGACCAGTCGCTTCCGACGGCGGGCATCTCCCCGGCACCATTCCGGAGGAGGACCGAGAGCTGCGCGGGGTGGGTCATCAGCGGGTTGTCGCCGAGCGCCGGGCCGATGTAGGTCGTGTCGAGCCGGTGGCAGACGAGGCAGACGTGCTCCCATTCCTCTTTGCCGAGCGCGGTGCTCGTGGGGTTCGCGGCGCGTTCGGCGATGAAGCTCTCGTAGCCGGCGCGCTCCTTCACCGAGACGGTGGCGAGCATGAAGGTGTGCTGGATCCCGCAGAGGTCCGAGCAGCGCGCATCGTAGGTACCCGGCGGCGCCTTGAACCAGGTGTGATTCGTGCGGCCCGGGATCGCGTCGATCTTCCCGCCGAGCTCCGGGACCCACCAGCTGTGGAGGACGTCGTTGTCGGGCGAGTACACGTCCTCGTTCACGACGTTGTCGGCGGGCGCGACCATGTTCCCGACCGACACCGCGCCGTTCGGGTAGCGGAACATCCAGTAGAACTGCCGCCCCTCGACCTTGATCGTCGTCGAGTTCGCCGCATTCGCCTTCGGCGGGTTCGCGATCGACGGCAGCTTGAGCAGCACGAAGGTTGCGATCGCCGCGAGGATCACCACGGGGACGACGGTCCAGATCGTCTCGAGCCGCGTCGACCCGTGGAGCTGCAGCCCGTCGGCGTAGCGCGCCCGCTTGCCCCGCCGGTACTTGACGATGAGCGACGATCAGGGCGCCTTCGACTCCGACGAACACGATCGCGGTGAAGACGAGGACGAAGATGAACGCCTCGCGCGTGATCTTCGCGTTCGGCGAATGGGGCGTCGGCGGCAGTGTTCCCCCGTTTCCGGCGAGCGCCGACGCGGCGAGCGCGAGCATGCCCGCGCACGCGATACCGAGTACGAGGGCCCTCCGACGCACGCCGTGGCATCGTATAGACGGTGGAGAGCCGAACGCGGATCGACCTTCCGGCGCGCGTCACGCGTCCTTTCGAGGTCTTCGTGAACGGCATCCCGCAGCGGGAGGGGACCGACTTCGAGATCGTCGGCTCGAGCCTTCTCTTCTCCAGGTCGCTCGAGCGCGAGGGCTCGCTCGGCTTCTGGCGCTGGGCCCGCATGGCGCTCGGGATCGCAGGCAGCTACGGGAAGAACGATGCCGTCGACGTCGTCTTCACGCTCAACGGCCGCCGCACCGTGGTGTCGCTCGCGCCCCCGCCGCGAGAGCAGGCTGCCGAGCCCGCGAGCTAACCTCGTGGCTGTGAGCTCTCGCCGTCTTCGCGATGCACTCGCGGGCCGTGGCTTCGTGCTGTTCCCGGCTGCGGCGTATGCGGTGCACCAGCTGCGGTTCGAGCTCGGGTACGGCTCCGGCTCGAGCGCGGCGCTTGCCGCTCAGGGTCATGGATACCTCGACTCGCTCGCACCCTGGGTCGGGATCCTGCTGGCGCTCGGGCTCGGCTCTTATCTGATGCGTGTCGTCCGCTCCGCCGCAGGCGCCCGCGACGGTGGCTCCGCCCAGGTCGTTCGCGCGGCTCGCCGGCGTCGCCTGGCTGCTCCTGCTCGCGGCATACGTGGTGCAGGAGTGGCTCGAGGGCCTGTTCGCCGCGGGCCATCCTTCAGGCTTCGACGGCGTCTTCGGACACGGCGGCTGGTGGGCGGTGCCGCTGTCGGCGCTCGCCGCGCTCGCCGTCGCAGCGCTCCTGCGGCTCGCCGCGGCGGTCGTCCGGGCGGTCGCACCCGATTCGCGCACTCGCTTCCCGCGCCCCGGCGCGCGCACTGCTGCGGCCGCTCGCCGCGACCGTGCCGTCCATCTCTCCGCTCGCCCTCCGCTCTGCCGGCCGGGCGCCTCCGGGAACGGCGCGCTTCTAGCCCGCCTCCGTTCCCGATCTTAGCCCGCCCTCGTTCCCGAAAGGAGAGCCCATGCTGGAGCCGCTTCGGCTCCGCACCGTCGCGCCCGTTGCGCTAGCCGCCTTGCTGCTGCCCGGCCAGGCAGCAGCACACGGTCGCGGCGCCACGATCGCCCTCGACTACCGGCTCGCGCTGGACGAGTCCGTGCGCGCGCTCGCGGGCGTCCACGTGCGCGTGCTCGATGGGGACAGAGAGCTTCAGGTTCGCGCCGATCCCGGGGTCCGCCTCGTCGTGCTCGGCGCACTCCGCGAGCCGCTGCTGAAGATCGACTCCACCGGTCTGTGGGTGAACGCGAGCTCGCCGACCGCGACCGGCGACCGGCTCGTCTCGAGCTCCAGGCGCGGCTGGGTGCACGTGAACGACGGCCGGACGGTGGTCTGGCACGACCATCGGCTCGCCCCGCCCCCCGCGAGCCGGTCGGGCCCGGCCGGGCGCTTCACGGTGCCGGTCGCCGTGAACGGGCGTCCCGCTGCGATCTCGGGGACGTTCTTCCGGGTCGCGCGACCCGCAGCGTGGCCGTGGGCGCTAGCGTCCGTCGGACTCGTGGCCGGGATCGTCCTCGCCGTGCGGCGCCGAGCCCTCCGGGGCGCGCTGACCGTCGGGCTCGGGATCGCCTCGGGGCTCGCCGCCCTTCTCCTCGTGACCACGTTCGCGGTTCGGGACTCCCCGACCGGCGGCGTCGCGTGGCTTCAATTCGTCGCCGCGGCTGCCGTCACGGCTGTGCTCGGCGTCCTGCTCCTGCGCCTGCGCGGACGCTCGCGCGTGCATGCCGCGGGCGTCGTGGGCGCAGTCGCCGCGGCCGTGAGCATCAGCTCGCTACCGGTGTTCTGGCACGGCGTGGTCATCTCGCTCCTCGCCGGGACGTTCGCACGCGCGCTCTGCGTGCTCGCCGTCGTCGGCGGAGCCTCGGCGGCCGTGCTCAGCTTCCTGCCCGACTTCGACGAGCCCGTGCGGATGAGGAGGCCGCTGCCGCGATGAGGAGGCTGACCCGCTGTCGGACACCTCTGCCGGTCGTCGCCCTGATGGCGCTGCCCCCCTGGGTTCACCCGTGGCCGGTCGGGCCTGCTCCGGCCTACACACCGCCGGCGCGGCCCGCTACGGTCGCGGCGGGCGCTCCCGTCGGTGAGCTCCGCTGCGGAGAGTCGGGCAAGGCATTCCGGATCCATCTCGAGGTGTTCGTCGACCGGAAGGTCGTGATCGTCCCCGCAGGGATCGGCGTGTCGGACAAGGGATGCCGCTACCCCGTCTCCACCGAGGGGCCGGACGGGGTCGTCCGGGTCGCTCCCGGCCTGAGGCTGGCCGACGTCTTCCGGGTCTGGGGGCAGCGGCTCGATGCCAGCCGGCTCGCGGGGTTCACCTCGGAGTCGCCGCTCCGCGCGTACGTCGGCGGGAAGCTCGTCCACGGGGTCGCCGGCTGCGATCCCGCTGACGAAGCACGCGCAGATCGTGCTCGAGCTCGGCGGCTACGTGCCGCCGCACCCCTTCTTCCTCTTCGCCGGAGGTGACTCGTGAAAGGGTCTGTCCCCCTCGCTGTGAGAGGGTCTGTCCCCCTCGCGGCCCTCGTGGCCGTTGTCGGGCTCGCCGGCTGCGGCGGCTCGGGCGGCAGCGAGTCGGTCACCGTGCAGCCGGCGGCGACCTACGAGATCGCGCACTTCAAGCCGTCCCAGCCGGTCCCCGCCGGCAAGCCGGTGCTCGTCTCGTTCCAGATCGAGCAGCCCGACGGGACGCCGCTCACGAAGTTCAAGAAGGGCCCGGGCCCCCACACCGGCGTGCACCTGATCTTCGTGAGGCGAGACCTGCAGTACATCGTGCACAAGCATCCCCCGGTCGGAGGCGCGACGATCCACGAGCTCATCACCTTCCCCGCACCGGGGCCCTACCGGCTCGTCGTCGACGTGTACCCGGCCTCGAGCGACCAGCAGGTCAACGCGAACTTCCAGCTCTTCGAGAACCTGACGGTCGCCGGCCCGTACCATCCGCGCCCGCTCGGCAAGACGAGTGCGTCGGAGACGGTCGACGGCTATCACTTCACGCTTCACGGGGCGAACGCGCTGAAGGCGATCCAGGCGCAGCTCGTCACTGTCGACGTCACCGGCCCCGACGGGAAGCCTGCGACGTTCACCCCGTGGTTCGGGGCGCTCGCGCACGCGATCTTCTTCCGCCAGGGAAGCCTCGACTACTTCCACACCCACGTCTGCGCGCCCGGGGTGAGCGGCTGCACCAGCGTGCTCGGGCCGACCAAGGTCACGGGCACCTCGACGACGCCCGGGAAGCTGAAGGTCGGCGTGCTCGTCCCCGCTCCCGGGCAAATGGCGGTTGTTCCTCCAGGGGAAGGTCGACGGCAAGGTGCTCACCGCCCCCTTCGTGCTCCAGGTGCGATGAGGCTGCGGCTCGGGATCTGGGCGCTCGTCGCGGTTGCCGTCGTCCTCGCGACGCGGACGCTCGTCTACGCCCTCGCGCCGCAGTCCGTGCTCCTTGCCGAGCTCGCCGACAACCGCGCGCTCGGGCCGCACCTGACCGTGCCGCTCCTGGGAATCCTGTCTGCTGCTGCCGTTCTCGCCGCGGCGGTGCTTGCGCTTGCCGTGAGCACCGTGAGCGTCCGGCTTCAGCTCGAGGGCCGGCGGCTCGTGTCGGCGCCCCGGCTCCGGCCCGGCGTGCTGGCCGCCCGTGCGGCAGCGCTCTTCCTCGTGACCTCGTTCGCGTTCGCGATGCTCGAGTCGTACATCCACTGGCGCGAGGGCCTCGGCTGGCACGGGATCCACTGCCTCGTCGGGCCTGTCCACCGTGACGCGATCCCGATCCTGGCAGCGCTCTCGCTGCTGGCCGTCGCCGTTCACGGCGCGGTCGAGCACCTGCTCGCCTGGGCGCGGCGGCTCTTCGCCCAGCTTGCGGCGCGGCTCTTCGGAGCGCCGGGCCCGGCCGCGGCCGCCCTTCGTCTTCGGACCTCTCTCCGCGCCGGCGCCCGCCGGCAGCGAACGGTGCACGCGGGCCGCCGCCGCCCGCCGTCCCCGTTCTTTGACGCACTTCCAGAGAGGAGCCATCAACGTGAGCGTTTTCCCAAGGGGTCTGTCCCCCTCAGGAGGCCGACGGAACCGAGCGCGGGTCGTGCTCGGAGTCGTAGTCATCGCCGCGCTCGCCAGCGCGTCAGGTGCTTACGCCCACGCGCGTGTGAGCCCGCCCGTCTCGGTCGCGAACGAGTTGCAGCTCTACAGCCTCGTCGTCCCGACCGAAAAGGAGGATGCCACCACCACCAAGATCGTCCTGACCGTCCCGAGCGGCTTCTCGATCGACTCCTTCGTCGCGAGCCCGGGCTGGCACCGGGTGGTGCAGGCGACCGGGTCCGGAGAGGACGCTGTCGTGCAGAAGGTGACGTGGACCGGCGGCTCGACGCCGACCGAGGAGGACTCGTTCTTCCAGTTCCTGGCGGAGGCGTCGAAGAGCGGCAACTTCACCTTCGGCGTTCAGCAGACCTACAACGACGGATCGATCGTCGACTGGAACGGCACGGAATCGTCCGAGAACCCGTCGCCGACGATCTCTGTCAAGGCGTCGCTCGGCGGCGGCGGCACCTCGACGCTGACCGTGATCGCGCTCGTCGTCGGCGCGGTCGGCGTCGTCCTCGGCGCGATCGCGCTCTTCGCCCGGGGCGGCGGCGGAGGAAGGCAGCTCGCATGAGGCGGAGGGGGCGGGGTGTCCTGATCGCGCTGGTCTCGGTCGTCGCCCTCGCGGCGCCCGCCGCCGCGTCGGCGCACGCGTACCTGACGAAGACGTTCCCGTCGCCGAGCACGATCCTCGACACTCCGCCCCCGATCGTGTCGCTGACCTTCGACGAGGCGGTCGAGCCCCGCTTCGCGATCATCTCGGTCACCGACAAGGGCGCCCGGCAGATGGCGACGGACTCGCCACAGCGGTCGCCGGCGAACCCGGACACGCTGCTCGTCCACCTGAAGCCGCACCTCCCCGAGGGTTGGTACCTCGTCTACTGGCGTGCGATCTCGGTCGACGGCCATCCCGTCCAGGGAGCGTTCACCTTCGCGGTCGGGCCGAACCCGGGACCGGCGCCCCAGTTCGTCATCCCGCACATCGCGAAGAGCGCGACGACCACGGCGCTCGTCGTCGCGAAGTGGGCGATGTTCCTCACGGTCATGGCGTCGATCGGCCTTGCCGCCATGCGGCTCGCGATCGGGCGGCCGCTCGTCAGGCGGGTCGACGGGGCGAGCCTCAGGGCCGTCACGTTCGCGTTCGCGATCGCCTCGACGGCAGCTCTCGTGCTGGTTCCCGTGTTCCTCGAGGAGTCGACCTCCGTCGACTCGCTCCACGGCTTCTTCGACATCGGAGCTCTCGTGCCCCTCTGGCGAACGACGGCCTACGGTCGTGCGTTCGTCGACCTCGAGCTCGTCTTCGCGCTGTTCGCCGCCGCGGCCTGGATCGCGATCTGGGTCGACCGGCCCGACCGTGAGAAGCGGTCGATCGCCGAGATCCTGGCGGGAACCGGCGTCGTCGCGGCCGCCGCCGCCGTCGTCCTCATCCCGGGAGCCGCCGGCCACGCCGCGCAGACCTCACCCCGCGGGCTCGCCGTCGCGCTCGACTGGCTCCACGTCGCCTCGGGCTCCCTCTGGGTGGGCGGGCTCGCCGGCCTCGTGATCCTCTGCGCCACGCTCGCCCCGGTCAGGCGCGTCGCGGGCCTCGCGGTCGTCGTGCCGCGGTTCTCCAACGTCGCGCTGGTGTCCGTCGCGGTTCTCCTCGGTTCGGGGATCTGGGCCGCGGTCCTTCATCTGCCGATCCTCTCGGCGCTGTGGACGACGGCCTACGGGCAGACGATCCTGGTCAAGGCCTCCCTCCTCGCCGTGGCGATGGGGTTTGGCGCCGTCAACTTCGCCGTCAACCGGCCGCGGCTCGTCGCGGCGCGCGCCAGGCCCGAGGTCGGGCCGCCGGCCGTGTCGCTGCTCGGCGTGATCACCTCCGGCGAGGTGCTGATCCTCATCGGCGCGATCGCGGCTGCGGCCGTTCTCACCAGCCTCGCCCCGCCGTCGAAGTACCTCGGACAGGAGGGCGGAGCGCTCGCCAAGGTCGGCCCCGGGCCCGTCGCCGCCGTCGTCCAGAAGAACGGGTATACGCTGAAAGTCATCGTCGATCCGAACAAGGCCGCGGCGCCGAATCGCTTTGCGCTGCAGATCACGAGGAACGGCCGCCCGCTCACCGGGGCAAACGTGACGACCACCTTCGCGATGCTGGACATGGAGATGGGGACCCAGGAGTATCAGCTCACCGAGACCTCGCCCGGCATCTACTCGAAGCTCACCCCGGCGCTCGTGATGGTCGGCCACTGGGGGCTGTCGTTCAACGTGACTCCAAAGGGAGGCACGCCCTTCACCGCGGTCGTCGTCGACAGGGCTTCCGGATGACGGGCATCCGCCTTGCCGCCTCCCTGCTCGCCTTCGCGCTCGGTGCCGGCGCCGCGGTAGTCGCCCTCCTTCTGCTCGGGAGTGCGATTTGAAGCGGGTCTGTCCCCGGATGGTCTTGAAGCGGGTCTGTCCCCTGATGGTCTTCGCGTTCGCGGTCGCGCTGCTGGCGCCGGTCGCGCTGGCCGACGGCGATCCGGCGAGCGACTACCTGCTCTCGCAGTCGAGCTTCCTCTCGCCCTACGACGGGAAGATCCCCGTCTCACAGCAGAAGCGGATCGAGGCGATGCTCCTGAGCGCGAAGGAGCAGGGCTTCCCGCTCAAGCTCGCCGTGATCGCCACCCGCTACGACCTCGGCGCCGTCCCGATCCTGTACCGGAAGCCCCAGACCTACGCGAAGTTCCTCGCCCAGGAGGACTTCTACTTCTGGAAGGACGAGCTGCTCGTGGTGATGCCGAACGGCTACGGCCTCTACAAGCTGAAGGGGCTTCCGCCCGCCGACAAGGCGGTGATCGCGAAGCTCCCGAAGCTCGACACGACCGACGGGCCGACGCTCGCGGCCGCTGCGGAGCGGGCGGTCACCGCGCTCGCCGCGCGTCGCGGGCTCACGCTCGCAACCGGCAGCGCGTCTGGCGGCACCTCGGTCTGGGTCGAGCGCGGCGAGATCGCCGGCGGAGCGCTCCTGATCTGCGCGCTCGGCGCGGGCGCCGTCTTCCTGTCACGCCGTCGCAGACGGCTGAAGGCGGCCCGGTGACCGAGCGGCACGAGGTGCGCGAGGCCCGGGTCCCGCTCGGCCCGGGACGTCCCGCGTTCAACAGGCGCACCCGGCACACGATGGCCGTCGTGCTCGGGCTCGCGGTCGCGACGGCGCTCGCCGTCGGCGTGCTCGCGGCGACCACGGGTGCGAAGAAGGCGGCGCCGCACGTCGTCACGATCCCGGCGGCGGATCGCTCGGCCTCGCCGGCGCTCCTCCGAGACGCCAGGGCCGTGAACTTCCATCCGACCGCGACCCCCGGCGTCGGCGAGGTCGAGGGGCGGCCGCTCACCGGCATCGCTGCGCCTGCGGCGAAGAGCCTGCTCCCCGTGGGCTCGTCAGCCCCTGCCTTCACGCTGCGGACGCCGACCGGCACGGCGCTCAGCCTCGCTTCTCTTCGAGGCAAGACCGTCCTGCTCGAGCTGTTCGCCACCTGGTGCCCGCACTGCGCCGCGGAGGCACCGCATCTGAAAGCCCTCTACGCGAGGCTCCCGAAGGACCGCTACGCGTTCGTCTCGGTCAACGCCGACAGCGAGGACGCCGCCAGCGTCCTTGCCTACCACATCTGGTTCGGGCTCCCCTTCCCGGCGCTACTCGATCCGGGGACAGACCCCGGAAGCTTCCGCTCGCCGGGCTCGCCGGGACCGGTGTCCAAGAGGTACGAGGTGCGGCTCTATCCGACCTTCTACGTGATCGACCCTCGCGGGAGGATCGCGTGGTCGGCCACCGGGGAGCAGCCGGACGCGGTGCTCCTGCAGAAGCTGCGCCTCGCTTCTCAGGCGACCTGAGAGCGCTACCGTAAAAGGGTGCCCGGAGGACACTTCGGGGGTTTCGCCCCCGGCCAGAAGCCCGAGCGCACGGCCGACAAGGCGGTGCGCCGTGCCAACCTGCGCCGGATCGGATCGCTCTTCCGCGGCTACTGGGGCAAGCTCTCAGTCGTCACCTTCCTGATCCTGGTCGCGTCGGCGCTCGGGGTGATCCCGGCGTTCCTGCTCCGGGACGTCATCTCGAACGCGTTCCAGCCGGCGCCCGGCGGGCACGTGACCGTCGACCTCAGGCTCCTGACCGAGCTCGTCGTGGCGATGATCGCGATCTCGGTCGTGAGCGGCGTCATCGGCGTGATCCAGGCCTACCTCTCGACCCAGGTCGGCCAGAGCGTGATGCACGACCTGCGCACCTCCGTGTACCGCCACCTGCAGCGCCTGTCGCTCGCGTTCTTCACGAGGACACGGACCGGTGAGGTCCAGAGCCGGATCGCGAACGACATCGGCGGTGTCGACAACGTCCTCACCTCTACGGCGACGTCGATCATGTCGACGATCACGACCGTCGTCGCGACCGTGATCGCGATGTTCCTCCTCTCCTGGCAGCTCGCGGTGATCGCGCTCGCCCTCATGCCGATCTTCGTCCTGATCACGCGCAGGGTCGGCGGGGCGCGGCGGAAGATCACGACCAAGCGCCAGGAGTCGATGGCAGACATCTCCTCGCTCGTGCAGGAGTCGCTCTCCGTCTCCGGGATCCTCCTCGGCAAGACGATGGGCCGCTCGAACGAGCTCGCGGAGCGGTTCGAGGGCGAGTCGAGTCACCTCGCGGAGCTCGAGGTCCGCTCGAGGATGACCGGCCGCTGGCTGATGCAGTCGATCCAGATGACCTTTGCGATCATGCCGGCGCTGATCTACTGGTTCGGCGGGTACCACGTCCACAACTCGGGCGGCACCTCGTCCTACGCGGTCGTCGGCACGCTCGTCTCCTTCACCACCCTCCAGACCCGCCTCTTCGCCCCGATCGGGAGCCTGCTCTCGATCTCGGTCGACGTCCAGAGCTCGCTCGCGCTCTTCGACCGGATCTTCGAGTACCTCGACCTGCCGATCGACATCGCGCCGGGCTCGAAGACGCTCGAGACCGTGCGAGGCGACGTCGCGCTCGAGGACGTCTGGTTCCGCTATGCCGATGGGCCCTACGCGCTCGAGTCGGTATCGATCGCGGTGCCTGCCGGCACGACGACGGCGATCGTCGGCGAGACCGGCGCCGGCAAGACGACGCTCGGTTACCTCGTCTCACGGCTCTACGACCCGACGAAGGGGCGGGTCACGATCGACGGGACCGACCTCCGAGACCTGAGCTTCGAGTCGCTCGCAGCATCGATCGGCGTCGTCTCCCAGGAGACCTACCTCTTCCACGCCACCGTGCGCGAGAACCTGCGCTTCGCGAAGCCCGACGCCACCGACGAAGAGGTGGAAGAGGCAGCGCGGGCGGCGCAGATCCACAACCTCATCTCCTCTCTGCCCGACGGCTACGAGACGGTCGTGGGCGAGCGCGGCTACCGCTTCTCGGGCGGTGAGAAGCAGAGAATCGCGATTGCCCGAGCCGTGCTCCGCAACCCGCCGATCCTCGTCCTCGACGAGGCGACCTCGGCGCTCGACACCCAGACCGAGCGCGCCGTGCAGGAGGCGCTCACGCGGCTCGTCGAGGGGCGCACGACGATTGCGATCGCCCACCGCCTCTCCACCGTGCGCGACGCCGACCAGATCGTCGTGCTCGACGCCGGCCGCGTCGTCGAGACCGGTGCCTACGACGAGCTCGTGGCGCAGGGTGGACGGTTCGCCGCCCTCGCGGCCCGCGACTTCGACAGCCTCGACGCAGAGCTGGCCGAGCTCGCCTAGCGTGAGCAGGCGGGCGCCGCGCCGAGCGCCGCAGCCGCCCTCAGCACGGGACCTTCTTGCCGGACTTCGTGCTCGTGCAGCTGTGAGCCGTCGTCGACCAGGTCAGAGAGTTGCTCTGGCGGTGGAGCACCTCCTTGACCGTGTAGGTGACGTTCACGGCGTCGGGCTTGTCGGCGAAGTGGGCGCGGCAGATTGCGGTGACGCCGTCTGCGAGGGTCTTGCACGTCACCTTGCCGATCACGAGCTTCGGCGCGACGGCCTTGAATTTCTTCGCGAGGAGGGGTTTGAGGCTCGCGGCGGCGTTCGCGTTCTCCGCCGGGGTGCCGGCGAGGGCGGCCGAGCTGGACGCGAGGGCCAGGACTCCTGCGACGAGAGCGAGCCGCATGGGTGGATCGTAGAGCCGAGCCCCCGCCCTTGCCTGAAAAGTAGGTTGGAATCGGGCATTACGCCGCGGCCGGGCGCCGCCGCGGTCGCGAGCTCCCATCATTCGCCCGGCTACCGGATCCGGTTCGCACCGGCTGCCGCGCCCACCGCGAAGCGAACCGGGTGGGGCCCGCCGGCGAATGCGCTCGTGTGGGCATCGGCGATCGCTTGGTAGGGTCCGTGCGCCGCCCTCGGCGGATCGGAACGATGCCACGCCGTGACCTGGCTCACCTCTCGGATGAAGCCGTTGTCGCTCTCATCGCGAGATCGGAGGACATCGCGCTGGCGGAGCTGTACGACCGCTACGGCCGGGCCGCCTACGGCCTTGCGCTGCGCGTTCTGCGAGACGAGGCGCTCGCCGAGGACGCGGTGCAGGAAGCGTTCCTCGCGATCTGGCGCGGCTCCGCGCGGTTCATCCCGGAGAAGGCGAAGGCCAGCACCTGGATCATGACGCTCGTCCATCGCCGCGCAGTCGACGTCGTGCGCCGCGAGGAACGACGACGCGCCGACCCGCTCCCGGAGGCCGAACCGGGCTCGGGCGGGCCCTCGGCTGCCGACAGCGTGTGGCTGCGCCTCGAGCGCGAGCGCGTCCAGGCGGCGCTGGCCCAGCTACCCGACGCACAGCGGGAGGCGATCGAGCTCGCCTATTACGGCGGTTTCACGCAGTCGGAGCTCGCGGAGCGCCTGGGCGAGCCGCTCGGCACCATAAAGAGCAGGATGTTCGTCGGCCTGGCCCGGCTGCGCGAGCTGCTGGACTCACCCACAGACGGAGACCCATGGACACCGAGAGCATCCACGACCTGAGTGCGGCCTACGCGCTCGACGCTCTCGACGAGGGCGAGCGCCTGTCCTTCGAGGAGCACCTGGCCGGCTGTGAGCGCTGCCGCGAGGAGATCGCCGGGCTCTCGGGGGCGGCCGAGGCGCTCGCCTATGCGTCCGGCCCGGCCGAGCCGCCGCCGGGGTTGCGCGACCGGATCCTCGTCGACGCCCGGGCGGAGCGCCCGAACGTCGTGCCGCTCAGGCCTCGGTGGGCTTACGCGGTCGCGGCGGTCGCCGCCGTCGCCGCGTGCGCCGCGGTGGGGCTCGGGATCTGGAATGTCTCGCTCCACGACCGCCTCTCGCGGGCCCAGGCGCTCCAGAGCGTCCCCGTCACGGGCGCCCCGGGCTCGCTCGTCGTCGCCTCGAACGGCTCGGCAGCTCTCGTCCTCTACCGGCTCGACGCCGCTCCGACCGGCAAGACCTACGAGGCGTGGGTGATCCGGGGCGAACGCGCTCCGGCACCGGCAGGCCTCTTCCGCGGGGGCGGCACCACGTTCGTGCCGATCGGCGAGAGAGTGCGAAAGGGCTCCGTGGTCGCGGTCACCGTCGAGCCGGCAGGCGGCTCGAGGGCCCCGACCACGAAGCCCTTCGCGGTCTCGGCTCCTGTCTAGCCGATCGTTCTAGCTGGTCGCTCCCGGGACCTCGCCGAGCGTGAGGCTCAGGGTGGCGCTCTGGCCGTTCTGATGGACGACCGTGGCCGTCACGGTCTGGCCAGGCTTCAGGCTCGCGAGCGTGGTCGAGAGGTCGTTGGAGGTCGGGGTCTTGGTGCCGTTCAGCACGGTGATGCGGTCGCCCGCGACGATCCCGGCCTTCGCTGCCGCTGTTCCGGGCAGCACCTTGCTGACGACGACTCCTGTCGCTTCGGGAGTGTCGGCGATCTCGATCCCGAGGAAGGCGCGGTTGGAGCTCGTGACCTTCCCGGACTTGACGAGCTGGCTCGCGATGTTCACGACGACGTTCGACGGGATCGCGAAGCCGATCCCGGCGGCCGCGCCGCCGAGCTGGGGATCCGCGGCGGCGAGCGTCGGGATGCCGATCACGGAGCCGCTGATGTCGGTGAGGGCCCCGCCCGAGTTACCGGGGTTGATCGGGGCGCTCGTCTGGATGGCGCTTGGCAGGACCACGCCGTTGCCCTCGGGCTCGGCCCGGTTGAGCGCGCTGACGATCCCCTCGGTGAAGCTCGACGAGAGCCCGAGCGGGTTGCCGATCGCCATCGCGATGTCGCCGATCCGGAGCTTGGCGGAGTTCGCGAACGTCGCGGGCTGGAGGCCGGCGGCGTTGACGTTGATCACGGCGAGATCGTCCGGGGCGAAGACGCCGACGAGCTTGCCCGTCAGGCGCTTCCCGGATGACGTCGTCACCGTGAAGGTCTTCGCGGTGCCGACGACATGCGCGTTCGTGACGATGTTCCCGGCCGAGTCGAAGACGACGCCCGAGCCGAGGCCCTCGCTCGTCTGGATCTGGACGACCGAGGGAGAGACGTTCTTGTAGACGGACGCGTACGCGTTCTGCAGCGACACGGCGACCGAGTCGGACGACGCGAACGTCGTCGACCTACTGGAGGCGAACCCGGCACCGACGACGACCACGGCGGTCGCGATGACGACGACGAGTGTTGTCTTGATCTTGTTCATGCGGTCGTTCTACCCGCCGACCATGACCAAAACCTAAGAACAACCCAGCGGCACCCGCGATCCACGACGCCCTCCGCGGACTTAGCGACCGAAGCGAGCTAAGGACCACGCAGTGCGCCCTGTAGGGCACAGCCCCCCGAGATCCGCAAGCGAGCCTCGACGAAGTTTCGGCTGGGGCACCGGCCCAGCCGGTGCCCCAGCTACAGAGGCGCCTGAACCCGGTCCCCGCTCCGAACCACCAGAGCGGCCCGCTTACCGAGGCAAGAAGGAGGGGGCCCGCGGGGGAACCCTGGGTTCCCCCGCTACTGGGGCCCCATGCCCGGCTCGTTGCTCGAGACCGGGATGCCTTCCGGGCCCTTGCCGCGGTAGGCGGAGCGGAAGGCGGCGAACGCTTTCTGATCGAACCTCGAGCAGATCGCGATGTGGCCGATGCCGTAGTAGCCGTTGCTGTAGTACTTGGCCGGGTCGCCCGTCCAGGCGGTCAGCGCGATCTTGTTGCCGAGCCCGGCGTACGGCGTCCCGAAGACGCTGTCCGGCTGCTGGTTGTAGAAGGCCTCGAGCTGGTCGACGGTCGACTTCGGCACCTTCGGCCCCCACCAGATGACGACGGCGCCGTGCTCCTCGTTGTGGACGACCTGGCGCGGGTTCACCGGGGTGCGGTAGAAGCCCCAGACGGCCCAGAGCGGATAGTGCGCGCCGGCGGACGGCGGCGAGGTGCTCCACAGGCCCTTGGTGGGGGTTGCGAGGCTCGGTACGTCGGCGTGGTAGTTGGTCGGATCCTTCTTGGGCGGGAACGGCTTGACGTCCCTGTAGGTGCATCCGGCTGCGAGCATCGCGGCCTTCGCGTCGGAGCCTTTGCCGCCGGACGCGAGGATGACGCCGATCAGGACGACGCCTGCGATCACACCGACGCTCACGAACCAGACCCACCGCGGAACCTCGGACAGCGGGTTCGACGACTTCGTGTCGCGGCGGCGGGGCGCCTGCACTGCACCCGGGGAGCTCGGGCCCCGGGAGTTGGGCGGCTTGGGCGTCCGCGTCTTCTTGTTCGCCACGAAAACAGGATACGGGCCTAGGCGGTTCTCTCGTCGGCGAACCAGGCATGCTCCGGAGGCCCGTACGGGCCTCGTGCCTCCTCGATCGCGTGCTCGATCCGGGAGGTGAGGTCGCGGGCGGCGGCGATCGTCGCCTTCCCGGCCGCGACCGCAATCGGATTGCCGACGAGCACGGTGATGCGGGGAAGGCCGAGCTTCGGCTTCCCGGGCCGAAGTGCCTTCTCGCTGCCGACGATGCACACCGGCACGATCGACGCGCCTGTCGCGAGCGCGAGCTTCGCCGCGCCGCGATGCCAGGGCCGGTTGCGATACGGAAGGCAGGTGCCCTGCGGGAAGATCCCGAGCACTTCTCCAGCCCGGAGGAGCTCGGCCCCGCGGCCGACCGACGAGCGGTCGCCAGAGCCCCGGTCGACGGGGAAGGTGCCGAACCAGCTCATCACCCGGCCGAGCACCGGATTGCTCCAGAGCTCCGCCTTCGCCATGTAGCGGATGGGCCGGGGGGTCGCGAGCCCGAGCAGCCACGGGTCGATCATCGACTCGTGGTTGGCGACCAGGATCACCGGGCCCGAGGTGGGAATACGGTCGGCGCACAGCAGATCGACGCGATAGAGCCGCGCGAACCACCGCCGAAAGTGGATCCGCTCGAGGAGCGCGTAGAGGGGAGGGCGTCTCATCTGCAGGTTTGTCGCGGTCTCGCCGGGCAGTCTTCCGCCGCGGCTCGACTGCCGGTCGGAGAAGCGCCGGCGGCGGCTCGTCTAGAATAGCTGTCGGTGATCGACACTCCAGCCTCTCCGCCGCAGGTCAGCCCCACGGTGCCCCTCGGTACGGTCAGGCAGGGAACGAGCCGCATCAGCCAACTCGTCACGCTCGTCGCAGTCGTCGTCCCGCCGCTCGGGATCCTGGCCGCAGCAGGGCTCCTGTGGAACGTGGCGTTCCACGCGAGCGACCTCGCGATCATGGCCGGTATGTACGTCGTCTGCGCGTTCGGCGTCACCGTCGGCTTCCATCGTCTCTTCACCCACCGCGCCTTCGAGACGCGCGCGCCCGTGAGGGCGGTGCTCGCCGTTCTCGGGTGCATGACGATGCAGGGACCGTTGACGCAGTGGGTCACGGACCACCGCAAGCATCACGCGCTCTCGGACGTCGAGGGCGACCCGCACTCGCCCCACGGTCACGGCGAGGGCGCGATCGCGACGCTCCGGGGGTTCGTGCATGCGCATGTCGGCTGGATGTTCACGAACCTCGGGATGGAGCAGGGCCGCATCTACGGCCGCGACCTGTACGACGACCGGATGATCCGCGCGATCGACAGGCTCTACCTGCTCTGGGTGGGGCTGACGCTCGGGATCCCGTTCGCGATCGGCTACGCGCTCGGCGGCTGGCCGGGTGCGATCGAGGGGCTGATCTGGGGAGGTCTCGTCCGCATCTTCCTCTACCAGCATGCGACCTTCAGCGTGAACTCCATCTGCCACATGTTCGGCCGCCGCGACTATCGCTCCCGGGACGAGTCGCGGAACAACTGGATCGTCGCCGTGCTCGTGTTCGGCGAGGGTTGGCACAACAACCACCACGCCTTCCCCGCGTCCGCCCGCCATGGGTTGCACCGGTTCCAGATCGATCTCTCCTGGTGGCTGATCCGAGGGCTGGAGCGGATCGGGCTCGTGTGGAACGTGCGGCTGCCGAGCGAGGCGCAGATGCAACGGCGCCGGATCAGCTCGGCGAACGTCTCGGGCTGAGCCGCCGCGCACCGCGCTCAGCTCGAGCGTGTCGCCTCGACCGCGCCGCGCGCCTCCGCCTCGTACGGGTTCCGCTCGTACCCGGCGCGCACGTAGGAGAGCGGCATCACGAGCGGATGGTGCTGCATCTGCCACACGTGGCAGAGCTCGTGGCACAGGAGGTCCTCGTCGACGGGCTCCGCGCGGAGGAGGATCGTCTCCCAGGCCGCGTACCCGTCGAAGCGCCGGAGCCACGGGAGCCGGAACAGGGCGGGCACCACGAGGACGCGGACGCGGTCGATCCGAACGGGCCGCGGGTAGAGCCGAAGGCGATCGAGGCGGGCCTTCGCGCGGGCGAGGAGCTCTTGCCGGGCTACGGCCACCGGCCGGGGCCGGGCTCGCCGCTCGGGATCGCGGCCCAGTCGTGCCGCGGCGGCGAGAACGCCTCGACGAGCACGGCGCCCTCGGGGCCGACGGCAACCGAGTGCGGGACGTTGGCGAGGATCCGCCATGTCCATCCCGGGGCGAGCTCGCCGACCTCGTCGCCCACGGTGAATGTCAGGGAGCCCTCGATGAGGATCCCGACCTGCTCGTTCTGGTGGCTGTGCTCGGGCACGACGGCGTTCGCGTCGAGCTCGATCAGTGCGAGGGTCAGGTTCTCCGAGGTCACCGAGCGGCTCACGATGCCGTCCCAGATCTGCTGCGGCGGGATCCGCTCGGCGTGTGCGAACGCGCTCAAAGCGCCGCTAGCTGGTGCCGGTACAGTGCGTGCTGCCGATCCTCTTGCTCGCGGTCGACACGTACTTGGCCACGTCGTAGATCTGGCTGAAGGTGACGTTCCGGAGCACGTACTCGGCCTGGATCCCGCCCACGCCGTTCTCGATCGCGTCGACTGCGCAGGTGAACGTGACCTGCACGTGATCGAGGTTGGTGCCGAGCGTCCCGCGCGCGCCCGCCGCCGAGAGCGTGTGGCATTTGCCGCAGAACTGGATGTAGACCGTCTTGCCGTTGACGATGTCGCCCGGCACGCTGCCCGCCTTCGGTGAGCTCGCCTGCCGGTTCGCAGCCACGGCCGGCACGACCACGGCCACCCCGGCGATGAGAAAAAGGGCACCAAGTCCGAACGCGAGCTTTGATCTCATCCCTCGTGCAGACTGTAACGAGTCCGCCGGGGTCCGTCCACTGCGCGGGTGCCTCGGAATAGTCAGAGAGCGAACCGCTCGACGTGCAGGCACCGCCGCGGCACGCCTGCCCTGCGGACGTTCCCCTCGATCGCGGCGACCATTGCCGGCGGCCCGCAGAGGAAGACGTCGCGTTCCGCGATGTCCGGCACGAGCTCCCGCAGATGCGAGGTCGAGAGCAGGTCTCGCCCGAACGCGGAGAGATGGTCGCCGACGACGTAACGGACGGTCAGATCACGTCTCTCGGCCAGTCGTGTGAGCTCGTCGCTGAGGACGATGTCCCGGTCGGTGAGGACGCGATAGATGACCATCGTGTCGCCCTCCATCGTCTCGGCGAGCGCGCGCACCGGCGTGATCCCGATGCCGCCCGCGATCAGGAGCGACTTGTCGCGCCGCCGTACCGACTCGGTGAACGCCCCGTAGGGCCCCTCGACGACCACGCGTGTCCCGAACGGGATCGAGCGCATGCGCGAGGTGTGGTCGCCTGCGGCCTTGACGCTGATCCGCAACGTCCGGCCGTCGGGCGCCTCCGAGAGCGAGAAGGGGTGTGACGTCCACCAGAAACCGCCGGTCAGGAATCGCCAGAGGAAGAACTGACCGGGCCTCGGTCGCAGCCTCTCGACCCTGCGACCCGCGATCCGGATCGACGTGACCGTCGGCCCCTCCGCGATCACGTCCGCGACTCGCAGGCGGTAGAAGAACGCCGATCCGACCGGCACGACCACCCGAAACAGGATCACGAGCGCGATCGTCCCGAAGAACAGGACCCGCCAGTAGATCTCGGCGTTCGGGTGGAAGGCGCCGTTGATGTCGCCGCCGGTCGGGATCTCGTGGAACCACGCGAATGCGATCCCTGCGTACGCCGTCAGGTGCACCCAGTACCAGAGCTCGTACCGAAGCCCTCGCTTCACGATCGCGATCGAAGTGACGGTGACGAGGAGAATCAGGGCGAGGCCGATCGTCGCCGTCACCATCCCGACCTGGAGGCCGTGCGCGAGGAGCGCCCAGAACTGGTCGAAGAACGACTGGTCGACGTCCATCGCCCGCCCCTGGACGGCGAGGACGGTGTGCACGACGCAGAGGACGACCACGAGGTAGCCGTTCCAGCGGTGCCACACGGTCAGATGGTCGAAGCCGATCGTGCGGCCGAGGAACGGGAGCCGCGCGAGCAGCAGGACCTGGACGAGCGCGAGAAACCCGGCGAGCAGGCCGGTCAGCCCTCCGAGCCTGCTCCAGAGCGTCGCCCACCAGTCGGGTGCGAACGAGAAGTCGAGGTTGTGGTTCGCGACCCAGAGCCAGCAGATCGCGGCGACGTTCCCGAGCACGAAGACCCACACGAGCGCCGAGACGAGGACGCGGACCGCGCGGTCGCGCGCGGGCGACACTCGCCCCTGCAGCATCGGGCGGGCCAGCGGAACGCTCTCTGCCACCTGCGGAGTATCGCGGGCCGCTTAACCCAGCGCTTCGAGTGCCGCGAGCGCACGGACGAGCGTCGGCGCTGCGGACGCGGACGTCTTGGTCGCCGCGAGCAGCGCCTCTGGGTCGTTCCGGCGCATGGCCCGCTCGAAGAGGCTCGCCGCCCGCTCGAGCGGCCTGCAGGCCGAGAGGATCAGCGAGGCGACCGCCTGCCCGTGAAGGCTCGGCGTTCCCGCGGCGGCGAGCTCGCGGTTGCAGTCGCCGAAGTCCCCGTAGGCGACGAGGAGCAGATAGACCGCGTCCTGATCCGCGACGGTGCGGCGCGCAGTCGCGAGGTTCGACCCTCCGGCCGCACTGAGCATGATGTCGTGCTGGAGCTGCTGGACGAACCGCGCCGCGTTGTCGATCCAGAGCCTGGCTGCGGGCGAGCCTGCCGGGGCCGGCGCCGGGGCGCTCGCGCCGCCGCAGCCGGCTGCCAGCGCCGCCGCCGCGACGGAGGCGGCCGTCCAGGCCGGGAAGCCGGACGCGTTCGCGTGGTCTCCTACGTGGAGCCGCAGTCCCAGCAGCCGAAGCTGCCGGTGACCTTCACGAGCGTCACCTTCGTGCCGTTCACCGTCGAGAGCGTCTTGATGATCGTCGAGTAGACGCCGCTCCGGGCGAGCTGCACACCCGGGTAGCCGGAGACCTTGCCGAGCGTCCAGGTCCCGCTCTCCTGCATGTACGGAGCGCCCTTGGGTGTCGTCATGTAGGTCCGCTTCCCGCGCAGATCGAGCGTGACCGAGCCCTGCGGCCCGGTGGCGAGGAGCGTGCCGTGCACGACACCGGGCGCTCCGGTCCCGCTCTCGCTCTCGAAGGTGCCGAGCGAAAGCTGCGTCGCGCCCGCGAACCTGCCCCTGGCCAGCGTCGCGCAGTTGTTGCGCACGGAGGCGAGTGCGCCGTTGTGGTCC
>CAVTYN010000008.1:0-11316 GCA_963738895.1 uncultured Actinomycetota bacterium | reverse complement strand
TGCCAACCGGCGCTGTTATTGCGCAACGATCGGTGGCAGCGACCGCTCGCGGGTATGCGGCCGCGCTGCGGTTCGCCGAGGAGTTCGCGCCGGGAGCACGGTTGTGGGCGATCGAAGGAGCGGGCCACTACGGCGCCGGGCTCGCTCGTCATCTAGCCGAATATGGCCAGATCGTCCACGAAAGCGCCCGTACGACCCGCGCCGAGCGGCGGTTGCGCGGTAAGGACGACCCGCTCGACGCGATCCGTGCCGCCCGCTCGGTTATCGGAACCGGCGTTCGTGCGACTCCCCGCTCGGGAGAGCGTCAGGAAGCGCTGCGGGTACTGATGGTCGCCCGCCGAAGCGCCGTCGACGTACGCCGGGTTGCGCTCGTCCAGCTCCGCAGCTTGATCGTGACCGCGCCAGAGGGCCTCCGCCAGGAGCTTCGGCTGCTCCCTGTCACCGAACTGGTCAGGCGCTGCGGTCGCTTCCGCCGCTCGAACGCTCGCACCCCCGACCACCTCGCCACCGTCCTCGCGCTCCGCTCCCTCGCCCAACGCATCCAGGCGGCTACGCATGAGGCCACGCTTCTCGAACGCGAAATCCTCGCCCACGTCCGCGCACTCGCACCCGAACTCCTCCAGGAAGCAGGCGTCGGACCGATCGTCGCCGCGCAGCTGATCGTGAGCTGGTCACACAAGGACCGCGTCCGTTCTGAAGCGGCCTTCGCTCGGCTTGCCGGCGTCGCGCCGCTCCCCGCCTCGAGCGGGATCACCAACCGCCACCGCCTCAGCCGCGGCGGCGACCGCCAACTCAACCGGGCCCTCCATACCGTCATCCTTCATCGCCGCCAGCACGACCACCGCACCAGGCAATACATAGAGCGTCGAGTCGCCGAAGGCAAAACCCGTCGAGAAGCCACACGCCTCCTGAAGCGCTACCTCGCCCGGCACCTCTACCGCGTCATGCAGGAGGCCAAGCCACTCGCGACTTGACAGTCATAGGAGATTCACTCGGGAGCACTCGGGCAGTTCAGCGCGATTACACCAAGATGAGGCTCATGGCCAGGCCGGTCACGGGTGTGCTCATCGCAGCTGCAGTCTCCCTCTGCCCGCCGGCGCTGCTCGGCGCCGCGCATCCGCCGGAAACCGTCCTGTCGAAGGCGGAGGTCAGACAGGCCTTCGCCAACTCTGGGATTCGCCTTGGGCCTACGATCGTAGGTTCACCCGACCCGGTCGTCGGGTTCATCGGTACCGGGCCAAGGTTCTCGGTCACAGTCATCCTCGCGAGTGACCCTCAGACCTACCGATCGCCGTTCTGGCTTCGGCTTCAACGGAGCTGGCGATACGAGGGCAGGCGCAGAGCCAGGTCCGCAACGTCTTCGCGGTCGTCGACGCCTCGGTCGAACTCCGGGCAAGCACTATCCCTTAATCTCGATCCAGCAAGCGCGACCTGAGACACTTCAGCCGTGAAGTTCCACACACGCGAGTGGCATGAAGGCGTGACGACCGAGGAAGAAGCTGACCGACTCGACCGGGCGCACGCCGAACATGTCCTGGCGGTCGGGCCGCTCCTTCCGTCCGGCGTTGCCGTGCTGGCTGAGGCGGGAGGCGATCAGTCGCTGCACGACGGCCGGTTTGCCGGTGGCCGATTTGAAGACGGCTCGCTCGTTCCGACCGTCGACGGTTACCACTGGACGGGGGACTTCCCGATGGATCCGCTTCGCTTCGTCATCCGGTACGAACATGCCGCTCCGCTCGACCTCTCGGAGAGCGAGTTCCTGGAGCGGGTGAATGATCCGGAGACCGAGATTCTCTATTCCGAGTTCGATGTTTGACCAGACCGCGGGTTCGAGCAGCGCATGTTGCTGTGGCCTCCGCGTCTCGGCGAAATCGGAGTGTCATTCAAGGACGCGTTCGTCGAACTCCAGTTCGGCGGCGCACCGTCTTCTCCGTGACAAGTCTTCAGGGTGCATTGGCGCATCGCTGGCGCAGGCGTGCGACCTGTCGGCGGAAGCCGTTGTTGGCGTGGCCGCTGTCTGAGATAGTGGCGCTCGGCAGTCAACTACGACACGGGGGTTGCAGTGGGTGCGCACAGGATTTCAGCGGTCCTATGCTCGGGTGATCTCGCCCGCAGCCAGGCGTTCTACGAGCAGGTGGTAGGTCTGACGCTCTCCGCCGAGACGATCCCCAATCATCTTCTCTTCGAGTGCGGTGATGGGACGCTCCTCGTGTACGGACGTCCCGCGCCGAACAAGGCCGATCACACACAGGTGCGGTTGTGGAGTGACGACCTCGGGCGTGATGTACGCGAGCTTGAAAGCCGGGGGGCCGTCTTCGAGGACTACGACTTCCCGACGCTGAAGACAGTGGACCACGTCGCGACGACGACCGGCGTCGGCAAATCGGCCTGGTTCAAAGACCCAGACGGAAACACGCTGGCGCTTTTCCAGCCTGAGTAGCCGGACGCGCCGACCTGGGGCCCAGAGAACGTCGGGAGCGACGGCGCCCAAGGTCGTCCGAGCGTACGATCCGAAAACCGGTCGGGTCACCGGCCGCCACAACCCAAGGAGCCTCGATGCCTAGTGTGATCGGTCATCACGACGTGAAAGACAAAGATCACTGGCTTGCCTCGCCGAAGCGCGAAGAGTTTTTCGGTCCGCTTGGAGTCACCAATATCCGAACCTTCGTAGATCCAACGAACCCGACGCGCGTAGCAGTGCTTATGGACGTAGCCGACATGGATGCGCTCAAGGCTGCGATGGAGACTCCGGGGGCCGCAGAGGCAATGGCCCATGACGGCGTCGTACCCGAGACGCTCGTGATGCTCGTCGAGGCGTAGCGCTCGTCCGAACGAATAACAGCGTCGACTCTCGATCCGACACAAGTGGTCGAGATGTCCACGTCATACGGATATTTTCGCGCAAGCCGTCTAGACTCGGCTGGCATGACCAGTAAGGGCCGCTTCAGCGTCGAAGAGGCGCGCCTCGTGGGCGCCCAGATCGGGATCGACTGGGCGGACGCCGCGTTTGACGTTGAGCAGTTCCGGATGGGCATGGACGTCGAGCTCGAGCACGGGCTGCACGACCTGGTGACGAACGTCACCGACTCCGACCCAGTCATCACTGGCAAGATCGCCCTCGCGCACCTCAAAGAGTTCCCTGACTATTACACCCGTCTCGCGCGCATGGAGGCCGAGGCGGAAGCCGAACTCAGCAGGGGTTGAGCCGGCGAACGCGGCCGGTCGACGACGGACCCCTTCGCTCGCCCGATCGGTTACTCGTGGACGGCTGCCTGTCTGCCGATATGCGATCCATGACGCGCACGCTCGGACTGTCGATGCTCCTCGTCTCGCTCGTCATCGGCGGCTACCTGTTCTTGCAGGAGGCGAAGACGAGCGGGCCCACCGCGCCTGCCGTCACGCAGGCCGAGACACAGGCGCAGGCTGCCGTGGCCGCGACGAACTTCCAGGGCATGTCATCGGTGCTGCAGGCGTGGTACTCGGGTAACGGGACCTACGCCGGGGCTGCGCTGCCCACGGGCTCGGGGGTTGCGCTCGTTCGCGCCGACGCGTCCTCGTACTGTCTCGAGACGATCGGCAGTTCGACCGCCACCATGCACGAAACCGGGCCGAACGGCACGCCTCACCCCGGTGCCTGCTGACAACTCCCGTCTGATCGGGCTGCGGCCGCGAACTCCGCAAGCCGGGCGAGTTGCAACGTCGTCCACGAAGCGCGACTCGTTCGCCGGCCAGAGGCGAGTCAACGTCCAATCTGAGCCCAAAGGCGCTAGCCTGTCTGCGATGCCACTGTACCGGCTGGTCTTTCCCAGCCATCTCAACGATCCGATCGAAGACGCTCCGACCGCAGTGATCGACAGTGGTGAGGAGGTCTACGAGCCCGGCACCGTGATCGAGCATGGTGGGAAGAATTGGCGCGTGAGTCAGGCTCCGGTCGACCTCCCGGAACTCGGTGCCACGGTTGACCTCATGGTCTGGCCGGCGGATTAGCGCCCCGGCACACTGAGGCGCACGCCCAGGTCCGCAGCGCTCGAATGGCTCCTTCAGTGATCGCATAGGATCCTCTCGATGCGCCACGGTCATCAGGACAGCAAGCTTGAGGCGCTGAAGAACGTCCCGCTCTTCGCCGCGTTGTCGAAGCGGGAGCTCTCAGCGGTCGGCGGCATCGCGGACGAGCTCGACTTCGCTGCAGATAAAGAGCTCATCCGCGAAAACGAATCCGGGAGACAGTTCTTCATCCTGCTCGAAGGCGAGGCGGTCGTTCGGCGGCGTGGCCGCAAGGTCAACACGCTCGGGCCTGGTGACTTCTTCGGTGAGATCGCTCTTCTGTCCGATCGTCCGACGACCGCGACGGTCGCGACGACCGGGCCGGCACGGGTCGCGTTCATCACCCGGGCCAGCTTCAATCGACTGCTGCGTACCTTTCCGCAGGTTCAGTTGAAGGTGCTCAAAGCGGTGGCCGAGCGTCTTCCCGACGAGTAGCTCACCCGGTGAGGTGAGCCGCGACTTCCGTTGCGGTCTCTTCCGCGTGCTCGACGGCGAGGTCGTGGGTTCCTCCCGAGATGACTCGAAGTCGCGAATTCACGAGCAGGGACCTGAGATGCTCACCGACGGCGACGGGGCTGATCGGGTCGCAATCGCCCCAGATGAGAAGTGTCGGCGCGAGGATTCCCCGGAGCTCGACCGTGTTCTCGGCATGCTCCTCTGTGATCCAGCGCGCAGAACGCGGGTTGTTGCGCCTGTAGCTCTCCCGCCACTCGCTGCCGCCGAGGCCCATGACGTCGACACCTCCCGAGGTGGCAACGAGCACGAGTCGACGGACTTTCTCCGGATTCCTCGACGCAACCCTGACTGCGACGACGCCACCCATCGACTGAGCCACGAGGTCGCTCGGAACGTCGAGTTGCAGCTCGACGAGGCGCACGAGGTCATCGATGCTCCGCACGTCTGGATCGGGCTGCTGAGATCCGAGACCCGGCCAGGCCAGATACCGCTTCTCCCACTGGTCAGGAAGCAGCGCACCCACCGGCCGCCAGAACTCGGCCGCCCCGAGCGCACCCGGAAGAAACAACACGGGAGGGCTCAATCGAAGCACCATTCTAGGGTCGCGTTCTCCAGTCGGGGCGCCTCGACGAACGATCGAGAGCTTGCTCGCCGACCTGCCGTCGGCAGAGCCCGGGGGCGCCCATACTGATGCGAGGGCGCCACGAGGCGGCTCCGTGAGTGAAGGGAGAGGCGATGCACGCAGTGATCGGGCGGGTCGAGCTCAAGCCGGACCGGGAAGGCGAGGCGCTCGCAATGATCAGCGAGCACGGCGTTGCGATGCTGCAGGGCATGGCCGGCTCGACCGGCGGCTACTGGGCGCGGAACGTCGAGGGCGACCTGATCCAGCACACCTTCTGGCTCTTCGACACCGAGGCGAACGCTCGAGCGGCGGAGGCGATGTTCAACCGGCTCCGCGAGTTGCCCGATGCGCCCGCCACGTTCGTCAGCGTCGACGTCTGCGAGGTCGTCGGGGAGGCCTAGGCCCTTCGAGGCCGTCCCGCAGCGATTACTTCGGACCGCGAGGGCCGAAACCCCGAGCAGACCAAATCGGCACGTTCGATGAGGCCGCCGGCGAGCGTGCAGAAGAGGTGCTGCTCGACGACGTAGGACTCGCCGTCCTTGACGGCCAGGAATCTGTAGCAGACATGGAGGCGGTCGCCGACCTCCTCCACCAGTGACGTGACGAGATCGAGCTCGGTCGAGTCCTCGAACCAGCGGCTGAGCATCGCTGCAGCCTCCTCGGCTCCCGTTCGCTCCCGGAGCCCGGGCGGGACGAGCGCCCGAAACACGACGTCCGGCGTGAAGCACGCCGCGATCGCGGACTCGTCCTGGTCGGCGATCGCCTCCACGAACCGTGTCCCGACCGACCCCGCCACGACGGCAGTCTAGATTCCACGGGACCTGGTTCGCCTCGGATCACGAGAGCTGCGATGCTTCGGCGATGGGGGAGACAGTTGTCGTGGGCTACGACGGCAGCGAGCGTTCGGACCGAGCGCTCGACCGGGCCATCGAGACCGTCCTGGCGGACGGCGGACAGCTGATCGTGGCCGTCGCCGAGGAGCTTCCGCCGACGCAGAATTCGTTGTCGGTGGACATCGCCCCCTACGGTGCCGGCGGGTACGGTTTCGAGCCGACGGTCTCGCTTCCGGATCTCGAGCACCCGCTCCCCGGCGTCCAGGAGGCCATGGACCGGGCTCGGAAGCGCGCGGCCGACGCGGGCGTCTCCGCCGAGTGCGTCTGGGGCGTCGGCGAGCCGGCTCAGGTGATCGTCGACACCGCGAACGAGCGCGGCGCGTCGAGAATCATGATCGGGGCCCATCATCATGGGCTCTTCGACCGGCTGTTCGGCCCGGACGTCGACGCCGAGGTGCAGCGCGCAGCACGGTGCGAGGTGGTTCTCGTCGACTAGCCTGCCGCCGATGACCCGCCGGTACTTCGGAACTGACGGCGTTCGTGGGGTCGCAGGCGAATTTCTCACCGCGGGCCTCGTCGAGCGGCTCGGGCGGGCGGCGGTGCTCTGGAGCGGTGCTCGCCGGGTCTTCGTCGGGCGCGACACCCGCGGCTCGGGGCCCGCGCTCGAGGCGGCTCTCGCCGAGGGAATGGCCTCGGCCGGGGCCGACGTCGTCCTCGGCGGCGTGCTCCCGAGCGGGGCTGTCGGACTACGCGCCCTCGACTTCGATCTCGGCGCCGTGATCACGGCGTCGCACAACCCACCCGAGTACAACGGCGTCAAGCTCTTCCGGCGCGCCGGGAAGCTCTCCGACCGGGACGAGGAGGCGATCGAGGCGCTCCTCGACGCGCCCCCGGCTGCCGGCCTCGGCGCGATCACCCGGGACGGCGGTGTCGCGGCCGCGTACGTCGACTTCGCCACCGCCACCTTCGGCGCGGACCTCTCCGGCCTGGACGTCGTGCTCGACTGCGCCAACGGGGCCTGCTCCGGCATCGGCGTCGACGCGTTCGAGCGCCTCGGCGCGGCCGTGCACGCGGTCGGGAACTCCCCTGACGGCTCCAACATCAACGTCGGCTGCGGCGCCACCGACACCGCGCTCCTGCAGCGCACCGTCGTCGAGCGCGGAGCTGCGCTCGGCCTCGCCTTCGACGGCGACGGCGACCGGCTGATCGCTGTCGACGAGCGCGGAGAGGTGGTCGACGGCGACGGGATCCTCGCGATCCTCGCGCTCGACCAGCATCCGGAGCTCGTCGCCGTCACCCAAATGACGAACCTGGGCTTCCACTCCCTCATGAGGGAGAACGGGATCCGAGTCGTCACGACCGAGGTCGGGGACCGCTACGTGCTCGAGGCGCTCGAGCGGGAGGGCGGGGTGCTCGGCGGCGAGCAGTCCGGCCACATCATCCACCTCGGCGACCACGTGACGGGCGACGGCCTGGTAGCTGCCCTGATGCTCTGTGCGGCGCTTCGCGGACGCACCCTGAGCCAGGCCGCCTCCGTCCTCGTACCCTACGTGCAGTGCAAGGAGAACGTCCGTGTCACGTCGAAGGACCTCACCCGGCCCGTGCAGGAGGCGGTGGAGCACGCGCGCGTCGAGCTCGGCGACGACGGCCGCGTCCTCGTCCGTCCGTCCGGCACCGAGCCGTTCATCCGTGTCCTCGTGGAGGCCAGAGACGGTCAAGTGGCGAAAAAGGCCTGTGCTACGCTCGTAACGATTGTCGAGAGCGAGCTCGGCTGATTCGCCTGCAGAAAACGGAAGTCTGCGACGGCGAGCGAAGCCGGGCTTTTCGCGTTCTTAGAGAGGAGCAAACGACCTATGTGCGGGATCATCGGCTACGTCGGGCATCGCCCCTCGAAAGATTTGCTCATCACCGGTCTCGAGCGCCTCGAGTTTCGAGGCTATGACTCGGCCGGGATCGCGCTCCTCGAGGACGGCGGGCTGGAGTACGTCCGCGCCGTCGGGAATCTCGCGAATCTGAAGGAAGCCGTGGCGGAGAACGGCTCGGTCGCCACGACAGGTGTCGGCCACACGCGCTGGGCGACCCACGGCGGCGTGAACGAGGACAACGCCCATCCGCTCACGGGCTGCGACGAAGGCCACCTCGCGATCGTGCTGAACGGAATCGTGGAGAACTACCGTGAGCTCAAGCAGGAGCTCGAGGAAGCGGGTCATGAATTCAGCTCCGAGACCGACGCCGAGGTCGTCGCGCACCTGCTCGAGACCGTCTACGACGGCGATCTGCTCGCTGCCGTGCGCGCCGTGTACGGTCGCCTGCAGGGCCACTTCACCTTCGTCGTGATCCACCGCGACGAGCCGAACAGGCTCGTCGGGGTGCGCCGCGAGACGCCGCTCGTCATCGGGTACGGCGACGGCGAGAACTTCCTCGCCTCGAACCTCTCGGCATTCCTCTCCGAGACACGTCGCGTCTCCTACCCCGACCACGGCGACATCGTGGAGGTGACGCCCGAGTCCGTGCGCGTGATCCGCGCCGAGGACGGCGAGCCGGTCGAGCTCGAGGTGGTCCGCATCGACTGGGACGAGGAGGTCGCCGAGCGCGAGGGCTATGAGACCTTCATGCTCAAGGAGATCTACGAGCAGCCCGAGGGGTTCGAGGTCACGATCGGCGACCGTGTCAGGCACGGGATCCTCGTCCAGGACGGGCTCGGGCTGAACGAGGACGAGCTCCGTGAGCTGCGGCGGATCGTCATCGTTGCCTGCGGGACGTCCTACCATGCCGGCGTCGTCGGCCGGTACGTGATCGAGGAGTGGGGCCGCGTCCCGGTCGAGCCGGACATCGCGAGCGAGTGGATCTACCGCAACCCCGTCATCGACGAGGACACCCTGGTCATCGGCATCTCGCAGTCCGGCGAGACGCGCGACACGATCCAGGCGATGAAGCTCGCCCGCGAGATGGGCGCCAGGACGGTCGCGATCACGAACCAGATGGGCTCGCAGATCACGCGCGAGGTGGACTCGACCCTGCTGACGCGCACCGGCCTCGAGGTCGGCGTCGCCGCCACGAAGACCTTCACCGCCCAGACCGGGCTCATGTACCTGATCGGCCTCGAGCTCGCCCGCACCCGCGGCACGCTGCCGCCGGAGGAGATCGAGTTCATCCTCGACGAGGTCTACCGCCTGCCCGGCCGGATGCGCCGGTTCCTGCGTCGCAGCCACCCGATCGACGAGATCGCGCAGCGCTTCTATCGCGAGCCGTTCTTCCTCTTCCTGGGCCGCCACATCGGGCTCCCGGTCGCCCTCGAAGGCGCCCTGAAGCTCAAGGAGATCTCATACATCCCGACCGAGGCCTACTCGGCCGGCGAGATGAAGCACGGCCCGATCTCGCTGCTCGAGGAAGGCACGCCCGTCATCGTGGTCGCGACCCGCATGGACACCGTGTACGACAAGGTCGTCTCGAACATCCAGGAGACGAGGGCCCGCGGCGCGCACGTGATCGCGATCGCGACCGAGGGCAACGAGGAGATCCAGCATCATGCGGACGACGTCATCTACATCCCGAGGTCGCCGGCGTTCCTGCAGGCCGTGCTTGCGGTCCTCCCGCTTCAGCTCCTCGCCTATCGCATTGCCCGCCTTCGCGGCCTGAACGTCGACCAGCCGCGGAACCTGGCGAAGACGGTCACCGTCGAATAGACCGCGGCTCCGCGGTATAGCTCGCACGAGGGAACCTCTCGACCTACCCCGGACGGGGTAGGAATGCGCGCGCTCCGCTCCCTAGGGTGAGCGGGAAGGGCGAGCGAGGACCGGAGCGAGCGACATCCGAACGTGGTCGACGAACCTGTAGCGATCGGCACGGCGAATGCCGATAGAAGAGGGATGAGCCCCGATCGCCGATCCGCTCCCATCCGGCTCTACGGCGCCGGTGTCGTTCTTGCAGCGGTCGCGACCTGGGCCGGCGTCCTCCACGCGACGGCCTGGGAGGCGATCGCGCCCACGCGCTTGCCGTGGTGGGGCTTCGCACTCGTCTTCTATCTCGCCGAGGCACATGTGGTCCACCTGCAGTTCCGGCGCGAGGCGCACGCGATCTCGCTCGGCGCAGGGAGCCTCGTGCTCGGGCTCTACGCGCTCTCGCCGGAAGGGCTGCTGGCCGCGACGCTCGCCGGCACGGCGACGGCGCTCGTGCTCGCGCGGCGCCGGGACCCGGCGAGGCTCGTGCTCGACCTCGCCCGGGCCGCTCTGACGACCGCCGTGGCCCTCATCGTCTTCCGTGCCGTAGCGGAGATGGGCGACCCCTTCGGCCCCGCGGGCTGGGCGGGGGCGACCCTCGGTGGCGTGGCCGCGTCGCTCGCGGGCAGCGTCCTCCTCGCCGCCGGGATCGCGATCGGAGAAGGCTCGCGGGACGTGCGCCGGCTGCGGGTGCCCGTCGCGATCTCGCTGCTCTCGGCCGCCGTCGTGTCGAACCTCGTCCTGCTCGCGCTCACGCTCGCCCGGGCCGAAGCAGGCTCGGTCGTCCTCCTCGTCCTTCCGGCGGCGATCGCGGTGGGGGCCTTCCGCGCGTCAGTCGCGCAGACGCGGCGGCAGGAGCACCTCGAGTTCCTCTACGAATCGATGAAGGCGACCCAGGGTGCGCCCGAGTTCACGCTCGCGGTCCGCCAGCTCCTGCTCGCGGTCCGCCAGCTCATCCGCGTCGAGTACGCGGAGATCCTTCTCTTCCCGGCCGACGGGCAGCCCGGCCTTCGCAGCATGATCGGCCCTCTCGGAGCCTCGACGGCGCACCCCGAGGCGCTGGACCGTGTCGATTCCGAGGCGGACGCCGCGCTCGACCACGCCGGCGGGGCGATCCTGCTCGCCGCGGGCCGCAGCGTCCAGCCGCTCGACGGCTACCTCGCCGCCCGCGGCCTGTCGGACGGGATGATCGCTCGGCTCCGTGGCGAGAACGGAGCCTTCGGGATCCTCCTGGTCGGGGGGCGCTCCGGCGCTATCGCATCCTTCAACGGCGATGACCTGAATCTGCTCGACACCTTCGTCGGGCACGCCAGCGTGATGCTCGAGAACGGCAGGCTCGAGCGCTCGCTCGCGGAGGTGACCGACCTGAAGGAGCGGCTCCGCCACCAGGCCTTCCACGACGCGCTCACCAGCCTCCCCAACCGCGCGCTCTTCACGGAACGCGTCGAGGCGGCGTTGACTCAGACGTCGGGCGCCGCCGCCGTCCTGTTCCTCGACCTCGACGACTTCAAGGCGATCAACGACACCCTCGGCCACGCGGTCGGCGACGAGGTCCTGGTCGAGGTCGGCCGCCGCGTCTCCAGGTGCGTGCGCTCCGGAGACACCGCGGCGCGACTCGGCGGCGACGAGTTCGCCGTCCTGC
>CAVTYN010000007.1:197500-600966 GCA_963738895.1 uncultured Actinomycetota bacterium | reverse complement strand
AACTTCGGCTTCGTCCTTTCCGCAAGCGGTCGGCGGTCGTGCCGCGGGTTTGTCACCCTGACGGGGACGGCGGAATGGCAGTACCAGCGCGACGAGGCCGAGTATGTCGCCTCGGCGATCGTCGGTGTCCTCGACGTCGACGACAAGATCAAGGTCGCAGACGCGAAGCCGAAGGCCAGCGACGTCAAGGACTCGATCGAGGACGCGTTCAAGCGCAACGCGAAGCTCGACGCCGAGGATCTCACCGTCACGAGCTCGAACGGGACGATCACGATCTCGGGCGTCGTCAACTCGTGGTCGGAGCACGACGAGGCGCTCGACGCCGCCTGGGCGGCGCCCGGCGTCAACGACGTCGACGATCTCATCGTCGTCGAGTACTGAGGCCCGAAACGCCGCGTGCGGCACGTGCGGCCTCCGCGGTCGAGGGCGAACGCTGCCGTGGGCCGCTCAGCGCCGGCCGACGTCGGGGAGAAACCGCATGGTCCGTTCGTGCATGAGACAGCTGGCTGAACACCCGACTCACTTCCTGCCGCCGCCCGTCCGCAGCGGCCGGTGCTCTTCTACAACCCGCGCTCCGGAGGCGGAAAGGCGGCGCGCTTCTCGCTTGCCGGCCGAGGCCGAGGCCCGAGGGATCGAGCCGGTCGAGCTCGTGCCCGGCGACGGACATGCGACGCGCTCGTGCGCGACGCGGTGGCGCGCGGTGCGGACGCGCTGGCGATGGCCGGCGGCGACGGGTCGCAGTCGGTCGTGGCCGCGATCGCCGCGGAGCACTCGCTGCCGTATGCATGCGTGCCGGCCGGAACCCGAAACCACTTCGCGCTCGACCTCGGTGTCGACCGCGACGACGTCGTCGGCGCGCTCGACGCCTTTGTCGACGGCGCCGAGCGCGTCGTCGACCTGGCCGACGTCAACGGCAGGGTCTTCGTCAACAACGTCTCGCTCGGGATCTACGGCGAGGCCGTTCAGCGGCCCGGCTACCGGAACGCGAAGCTGCGCACGCTCCTCGAGGCGATCCCTCGGCCGTCGATCCGCCCGACCGCCGAAGGCCGAGCTGCGCTGGACCGAGCCCGGACGGCAGCCGGAGGAGGGGCCGCCCGACGTTGCTGGTCTCCAACAACCCCTACCGCCTCGACGAGCACCTCGGCTCGCCGCGTCCGCGCCGCGCCTCGACGAGGGGGTGCTGGGCATCCTCGTGCTCGGGGAGCCGCACGCGCGCCCGGCGCTCCTTCGCTCGCCCTCTGGGTGGCGTACGTGGACGGCTCCCTCGTTCGCGGTCGAGTCCGGGCTCGACGGTGCACGCGGGCGTCGACGGCGAGGCCGCGCGGCTCGAGCCGCCGCTCCGATTCCGGACGAGGCCCGGCGCGCTGAAGGTGCGGATCGCGCGCCGTCATCCCGGGGCGGCGGTGCCCTGCTGAGCCGAGACACGCCCATGACCCCGCGCTGGGCTCCTCGAGGCTGGGCGCGTCGACGCAGCCGTCTACGACGCCATCACGCAGACGCCGACGCCGAGCCTGGATGAGGGAATGCGACGGCTCACTCGAGCGGCCAACTACTCGCGGCTGTGGCTCGGCTGCGCGGCGATTCTCGCCGCGACACGCGGTTCGTCAGGCCGCCGGGCCGCCATCCGAGGCACTGCGTCCGTCGCGGTCGCCTCGGCTGCCGCGAATCTCCTGCTCAAGCCGCTCTCGCGTCGCCGTCGTCCGGACTCGAGCGAGATGCTCGCGACCCGTCGGGCGCGCGTGCCGGCGAGCAGCTCGTTTCCGTCCGGTCACGCGGCCTCCGCGTTCGCGTTCGCGACCGGGGTCGGCAGCGTGCTGCCCCGTCGAAGCGATTCCGATTCGAGCGCTTGCGTCCCTCGTCGCCTACTCGAGGGTTCACACCGGAGTGCACTACCCGGCCGATGTGCTCGCCGGCGCGTTCGCTCGGCACCACGCTGGCGCAGCTCGTCTGCAGGGCCTTCGACCGGAACTGACTTCTCTCGGCGTCGACAGTCGATTCCGCGTCGGAGACGAACAGGTCGACGTCGTGCTTCGCCTCCTCGGCCCCGCTCGAGGAAGGCACCGGGAGCGCCCTGAGCCGGCGCACGAGGCCGATGGTCGCAGTGCGCGCCCGGTTCAACTTCGTCCGCGCTGTCTGCCGGGGGGCGCTGACCGTGAGGCCGGCTGCGATCGTCTCGACCTGCGATTGCCAGCCCGAGATATCGGTGCAAAGGCTGTTCGTGTACTCGTCGGCCTGCTTCTCCGTCCGGCTCTCGCAGCCGGTCAGGAGCAGGGCCAGTAGGGCCAGGGACACGCAGGACACGATGAGCGCCCTGCGTGTCGTCCCATGATTTTCGGTGTGGCCCATGACCACTCGAGGATCGCTTGGCGTGAGCCTTGCCGCCTCCGAGGAAAGCGCGATCCGGTGCGGGGATCGCGCAACGGCGACTTCGGCGATCGTGGCGACCGTGCCACAAGTTTCCTGGGCTGTGGCGGCTCGGCGTCCGTCTCTAGCCCTCGAGCTCGTGCGGGACGAGCTCGATCTCGCGCAGCTCTCCTGCGCGAACGACCTGCAGCGTCAGGCGCCGGCCGATGCGCTCGCCGACGAGGAGCCGCTGCAGCTCGGCGACGTCCGTGACGGGGATCCCGTCGGCGCTGACGATGAGGTCCTCGGGTCGTAGGCCGGCGTGGGCGGCCGGGCTGTTGTCGATCACCTCGATCACCTCGACGCCTCGTTGGGCTCCGATTCGGTCTCGCACAGCAGGCGGCAGGGGACGTGGGCCGCCGGCGATGCCGAGCCACGCGCGCCGCACGCGTCCCTCGGTCATCAGCGCGCCGATGATCGTGCGCGTCGGGGCGTTGATCGGGATCGCGAGCCCGAGGCCGACGCCCGCGACTGCCGTATTGACCCCGATCACCTCGCCGCGGCCGTTGACCAGTGCGCCGCCGGAGTTGCCGGGATTGAGCGCCGCGTCGGTCTGGATCAGGTTGTCGATCAGCCGGCCGCCGTCTCGCCCGCCGGTGGCGAGCGTGCGGCCGAGTGCCGAGACGACGCCGGCCGTGACCGATCCTTCGAACCCGTGCGGGTTCCCGATCGCGACGACGAGCTGGCCGACTCGAAGCGTCTCCGCCTCCCCGAGCGCCGCGGACTCCAAGCTGTCCGCTTCCGTGCGCAGCACCGCGAGGTCGGACCGGGGATCGCGGCCGATGACCCCGAACCGGTACTCGCGCCCGTCGGTGAACGACGCGCGGCCGCCGGTCGAGCGACCAGCGACGACGTGCGCGGAGGTCAGCAGAAAGCCGTCGGCGGTGAGCACGATGGCGCTACCTGCGCCGGTCGTGGCGTAGACCCCGCGGCCGCGCTGCATGACGCGCAGGCTCGCGACCGACGGGGCTAGCTTCTCCGCGACGGAAGTGACGATGCGTGAGTACGCGTCGAGCGCCTCCGCCTCCTCGTCGACGAGATCCCTCACACCGCATCTCCCAGGACGACCGTGACCTGCCGCTCGTCGAGGGCGCGGACGACGGTGAGCGCGAGGCTCGCATCTGCGTGATCGAGGACCTCGAAAAGGTCGTCGAGCGACTCGAGTGGCCGGCCCGCCGCCGTGACGAGCAGATCGCCGCCCTCGAGGCCGGCGCGGTCCGCGGGAGTCCCCTCCTTGACCGCCCGGACGAGCAGTCCTGTGCGCTCGGGCAGGCCGACCGCACGTCGCATGCGCAGCGCCGCACGCGGCGATGCGAGCGCGATTCCCAGCTCGCGGCGCAGCGGGCTCTCGCCACGCGCGAGCTCCTCGACGCGTGCACGCAGGGCGTCGTCTGCGGCGAGGGCGAGGATCAGCCCGCCTTCGAGCCTCAACGTGTTGAGGCCGAGCAGCCGGCCCTCCGCGTCGACGACTGGGCCACCGGACGAGCCGCGAAGAAGCGGCGCGTTGTGCTCGACGCTCGTCGCGATCCGTCGCCCCCGGGGGCCGCGAAACGTCTGCCCGGACCCGGAGACGAGGCCGAAACCGACACGCAGGCCGGTGCCGCCCGGGTTCGCGAGCGCGAAGACCGGCTGGCCGATCGCAGCCGTTCCGTCGGCCCACTCGATTGCCGGCGCGCCTGCGGTGTCGACCGAGATCACGGCGACGTCGCCGTCGCCGTCGACGCCGGCGACAGTGCCCTCGGCCGTGCGCCCGTCACCGAAGACGACCGTTCGCGTCTCGCGCCGCAGGTTGTGCGCGTTCGTCAGGACCTGCCCGTCCGCCACGACAACGCCGCTGCCGAAGCGCCCGAGGCCGACGACCGCGGGACCCACCTCGGCTGCGATCCTCTGGACGCTCGTTTGGAGTTCGTCTAGTAGTGCCATGCCTCTCCCTTCGTAGTGACTTGCGACTTGCAAGTTACCTGCGACAAGAGAGCCCACGCAGTACGATGACGGTGTGAACGAGTCCCCGCTCGCGCAAGCGCTCGAGCGTGTCGGCGACCGGTGGACGCTTCTCCTCGTCGACGCGCTCCTCCGCGGTCCGCGCCGCTTCAAAGAGCTGCTCGAGGACGTCGGCGGTATCGCGCCGAACACCCTCACACAACGGCTGCGTCATCTTGAACGGGAGGCGCTCCTCGTCGCAACGCCCTACAGCGAACGGCCGCGACGCTTCCAGTACCAGCTGACTGAGACCGGCCGCGAGCTTGCCGGTGCACTCCGCCTACTCGCAGACTGGGGGAGCCGTGGCGGCGCCGACGGCGAGCCCCTCACACACGCCGCCTGCGGGACGCCGCTCGAGGCGCGCTGGTACTGCCCCACGTGCGGGGAGGCAGTCGAGGAGGCCGAGACGGCCGCCGCCGCCGACGAGTTCGTCTAGGTCCAGCCGCGTGTCCGAACGGTGCCTCCGAGACCGAACGTGGACATTCGGGGCCGGTGCTCTATAACAGCGTTGGATGAGAGCGATCGTCTATTCCGAGTTTGGTGGGCCGGAGGTGCTTCGCGCGGTCGAGCGCGAGCCGCCGCGCCCGGGCCGGGGCGAGGTGCTCGTTCGGGTCGTGGTGTCGGGTGTCAATCCGACCGACTGGAAGGCCCGCCAGGGGAGCGGTGGTGCGACACCGTTCCCGGAGGTCGTGCCGAACCAGGACGGGGCCGGGGTGATCGAGGCGGTGGGCGACGGGGTCGATCCGATTCGCGTCGGTGAGCGGGTCTGGGTGTGGGAGTCGGCCTGGCGCCGGGCCGACGGCACTGCCCAGGAGCTCGTCGCGGTACCGTCACGGCAGGCTGTATCGCTTCCGGACGATCAGAGCTTCGACGTCGGAGCGAGTCTCGGGATCCCGGCGCTCACGGCCCATCGTTGTCTCACGGTGGCTGAGCTGGGGCCGAGGCGTCTGAAGCCGGGCGCGCTCGCGGGGCGCGTGATCATGGTTGCAGGTGGGGCCGGCGCGGTCGGCCATGCGGCAATTCAGCTCGCGCGCTGGGCGGGAGCAACCGTGCTGGCGACGGTCAGCAACCCGGCCAAGGCGAGCCTGGCAGCGGCGGCCGGGGCATCGAGCGTCATCAACTACCGCGATGAGGACGCGAGGGAACGGATCAGGGAGCTCGCTCCCGGCGGCGTCGACACCATCGTCGAGGTCGCGCCGGCCGCGAACGCCGCGCTTGACGCAGCGGTGCTCGGGCCCGAGGGTGTGGTTGCCGCCTACTCGAGTGAGCCGGGCAGGCTCGAGCTCGCCGTCGGGAGCCTGATGGGGCGAAACGTCAGGTATCAGTTCGTACTGGTCTACACGGTGCCGGCCGAGGCCAAGGACGCTTCGGTCGAGGACGTTTCGGCGGCAGTCGCCGACGGCGCGCTGCCGGTCGGTGTGGAGGCCGGGCTCCCGCTCCACCGGTTCCCGCTCGGCGAAACAGCGGCTGCTCATGCTGCGGCCGAGGCGGGAGTCGTCGGGAAGATTCTGATCGACATCGGCCGCTGAAGCCAGGCTCTACGCGTTCCGCCCCAGGCGCGTCGGGGAATCCAGAGCTCCGGTCCGCCAGCAGAGGCTACGGGCGCATCCTTGCACGACCGCCGCGGCAAGTGATCCTCTCAGCCTCCGTTCAAGAACGATCTGACGTGATCCGCGAAGAGCTCCGGATACTGATCGAGGAAGCCGTGTCCGGAGTCGGCGTAGATCCTCAGCTCGGAGCTCGGAAGGTGGTGGGCGAGCAGATGGCTGTTCTCGGTAATCATCCACCTGTCGTTGTCGACATTAGCGACGAAGGTGGGCTGTGTGAGCGCGGTCAGCTGCGCGAGCTTCGACGGGTCGGGGCTTCCCCAACGGGTGATCGCTTCGAGTTGTGCCTCGCACAGGGGTGGCGCGCCGGTCCGGTCTTTGCCGAAGCGGCGGTAGACGAAGGTCTCGCCGTCGACTTCAGCACGGCGGTTCTCGGCCGTCAGTTGCCCGCCCGCCGTCGGCAGGGCGGAGTCGTTCGTCTCGGTGCTGTTCATCACTTCCCTCCTTCTATCTCGGCGAACCTGCCAGTGACCCCACCAGGGGTGTCGCCGGGTGCGACGCGCGTGCGGTGCGATCACTCTTCGTTCCTAACTCAACTTGAAAGGAGACCACGTGTCTCAGCTCACCGAGATGACGGAAACCGCCACGATCCGCCCGTTTCAGATCGGCATTCCCGATGAGACCGTTGCCGATCTCCGGTGGCGCCTCGCGGCAACGCGCTGGCCCGACAGGGAGACCGTCGCCGATCAGTCACAGGGCGCCCAGCTCGCGAAGATGCAGGAGCTCGTCAGCTACTGGGGCACGGCTACGACTGGCGCAGGATCGAGGCCAGGCTCAACGCGCTCCCGCAGTTCATCACGGAGGTCGACGGCGTCGACATCCACTTCATCCACGTGCGCTCCCGCCACGAGGATGCCTTGCCGTTGATCATCAGCCACGGCTGGCCGGGATCGGTGGTCGAGCTGCTGAAGGTGATCGAACCGCTGACCGATCCGACCGCCCACGGCGGCGACGCCGCAGACGCCTTCCACCTCGTCATCCCGTCGCTACCGGGCTACGGCTTCTCGGGACGACCCGACCGAGCCCGGCTGGGGCCCCGACCGGATCGCGCAGGCCTGGGACACACTCATGAGTCGACTCGGCTACGACCGCTACGTCGCCCAGGGTGGTGACTGGGGCGCAGTCATCTCCGAGGCGATGGGCCGCCAGGCACCACCTGGGCTCGCGGGCATCCACGTCAACCTTCCGGCAGCAGTTCCGGCCGACGTCGAGGCGGCCCTTGCCGGCACCGGCCCGCTACCGGACATGACCCAGCAGGAACGCGCGGTCTTCGATTCGCTGATCGCCTACCGCAAGGCCGGATATGCGGGCTACTTCATCGCCCTCACCTCACGGCCACAGGCGGTCGGGTACGGGCTGACCGACTCGCCGGCGGGACTTGCGGCGTTCTTCCTCTGGCATCCCGGTTTCGCGAACTGGACCTTCGGCAGCGACGCGAAGGCGTCCCCGACCAGGGACGACGTCCTCGACAACTTCTCCCTCTACTGGCTGACCGGCACCGCCACGTCGGCCGGCCGGCTGTACTGGGAGAACCACGGCGCAGGCCCGACCAGCGCAGCCGCGCTCAAGAGTGCCGAGATCTCGGTTCCCGTCGGCGTAACCGTCTTCCCCGACGACGTGTACCGGGCCCCCGAGAGCTGGGCGCGGCGGGCCTACCCCAACCTCGTCTACTTCAACGAGGTCGACAGAGGCGGCCACTTCGCGGCCTGGGAGCAGCCGCAGCTCTTCACCGAGGAACTACGAGCCGCCTTCGAGTCGATTCGTTAGCTCGGCTGCGGGTGGAGCGGCTCCCGGTGTCGCCGCTCCACCCGCCCGAGCCGGCCCTGAAGGAACCTGGATAGGAACATCCAACGAAACCACGGAGGTTTGGCATGAACACCACCGATACCGCTCCGCAGGCTCCCGGGATCACTCGCATCGATCTCCAGCGGCGCGATCTCAGCATCCCCGGCCGCGAGGTCATCCAGAATCGCGTCGAGATCTCAACCGACGCGCCATTGTTCAGACACACGCATCCCGGCGAAGAAATCATCTACGTCCTCGAAGGATCGCTCCAGTACCAGATAGAAAGCGACCCGCCAAGGACTCTGAACGTGAAGGCCGGTGACGCCCTGATCGTGCCACCCGAAACGGTGCACGCCGTGAAGAATGTCGGCACGGGCAACGCGGCGGAGCTCGCGACGTATGTCATCGAGAAAGGAAAGCCGTTCCTCGTGGTAGTTGACTAGTGCGTCGAGGCGTAGACGTAGGCTGCGACTTCCTTGATCTGAGCCGGGCTCAGGGTCGCGGCGAACGACGGCATCTGCCCTCCGCCGGCCGCGACCTGCTTCGCGACAACCGCTGCCGAAGCGGCGAGCTGGTCGAGGTCGGGCCCGATTCCGCCTGCGGAGTGAGCGGCCTTGAGCGCGTGGCAGGCGCCGCATCCCGAGCTCTTGAATATCGCCGCGCCTGCGGCGGTGTTGCCGGTCGTGCCTCCCGAGGAGCCGCCGCCCGTGGCCGGCTTGACCGAGACCGTCCCCTTCATACCGGAGGAGGCGGCGTTCAACGGGAGCGTCGAGAGGTACGAGTACGTTCCCTTCGCCGGCAGCTTCACGGTGAGCGACGCCGTCTTGCCGGGCGCCAGCGCACTCGTTGTCCTGCCGACGCAGGCCGTTGCGGGTGCGCTGCCAGGCTTCGTGCACACCTTGAACCGGTAGTTGATCTTTCCGGCGTTCGTCACCTTGAACACGACCGTGCCCGCGGGCACCGACTTGGGGGCGACCGTGACCCTGTACTGCGATGGCTTCCCAAGGGTCACTGTGACCGTCGAAGGAGACGCTGAACGAGCGGCCGCAACGGTTCCGGCAGAGAGGAGCAGGAGGATGCCTGCGGCGAGCGCGAGAAGAAGACTCGTCCCAGCCACATAAACTGCCGATCGACGCTCGAACCGGAAACCGTGCATTCGTGCCCCCTGTCGTTAGCTTTTGGCCGCCCGCCCGCGACAAATGCTATCCGAGGGCAGTAGTGGCGAAACCTAGAGTCCGCGGTTCGCGACCCGGATCCATCTCAAGCTGAAGCTTCGCCCGTCCTGAGAGGGCGGTCCAGGAGTCGCCCCGGCCGGCGACCGTGCCCGGCCTTTCCTGATCGGCGTCGTCGACTTCGCTGCGTTCGGGCCCGGAAGAAGCGTCGGCACGACGAGCTTGCTTGGAATCAGGCGGACCGGGATGAGGTCCCACCGGGGATCGGCGAGCGTGCCGGCCTTGCCATGTGCCTTCGCCGAGATCGAGGTCATCTCGACCTTGCCGAAGTTCGCCAGATTGGCCTCGTGGCAGAAGTAGCCGACACAATCCGCCGGCGCCTCGACGACCCATTCGGCGGTCGACGTGTCCTGCGAGCTATAGGCGATCTTCCGCATGAACGTCCAGCCCCGTGTCCTGTCGCGGAGACGCAGCTCGATCTCGGCCGGGCTGATGACGCGGACGAGCCCGGTCATTGCGTCGCCGGCTGCGACCTTGTCGGTGATCTGTGGGAACGCCTGGTAGGACAGATACGGCACGAGCTCGAACCACGCGTAGTAGACCGGCCGGCCGGAGGCGTTGCAGTTCGAATCCGTTCCGACCTCTTGCTGGTCGTGGCTGCGATAGCCGCCGAGCCCGACCCATACGGTCGAGGATGATGGTTCCTTGACCCCCCGACAGTGCGCAACCGGAACGGTCCAGCTTCCGGTGACGCTCGTGAAGTACCGCGTCCCGGTGGTCGATCTGGGCGCGGAAGCAACGTACCCGGACCAATTGGGCGTGACGACGGTCTTCGCATGCTTCACACCGGTGATCGAGTCGCCGTGCGCCACCCCCGACCAGATCGTCGCGTAGCAGAGGACCATCCCGACGGCGACGGCGCCGAAGAGAGCCCCCACTCGACGACAGCGAGCAACCGTCATCGGAGTCGATCATAGCTCTCTCGTCGCCGTCGACTCCGGCGCAATCTGTCATCAAGTTTTCTTTACTCCCACTCCATGAATCCGTATAGTCCGCCCTGATCGGGTGCTCATTCGGTCGAACGGTCAGTGGTCGATAGGTTGGGTATCGATCGGCGGTCGAGGTCGAAACCCATTGAGTGCGGCTCGGAGGGGGTAGTGGCCGCAGTGGTTAAGCACACATCGCTCGTCGTTGTGGGAGGTGTCACCGGGACCGGAGGTGACCTCCTCTCAGCGCGGGGCACGAGCCCGGGCAGGCGAGGTAGCCGGTACGAGGAGGTCGTCGCGGGTCCGCGGTGTCCGGAATCACGTACCGGTCCGCTCGCCCGCGTTGGGCCGACCCCGAAAGCACCCCGTTGGGCTGGCTGGAACACGCACGTTCACTGGACTTGCTCGGCGCCCGCGGCGGGAAGGGCCGGGTCCACACCCGGCAAGACCCGCGAGCACGCTGCGTCAAAGCAAGAGTCACCTCTCTGGGAAGGAGCCTGATGCGTCGCTCTCGGTTAGTCCCACTTCTCCCTCTGGCCCTGGCGGCCTTCTTCGTCGTCACCGGGAGCTCTGCTGCGGATCGGTCGAACGTCAAGGCTGAAGCGGCGATCGCCCTGACCCCGGCCTTCACCACGGCGCAACTGACTGCCCACGCGGGCGCGAACTGGATCCAGGTTCAGGGCGACCTCCAGAACGACCGCTTCTCGACCCTCACTCAGATCAAGCCGTCGAATGTCGGCAAGCTCAAGCTCGCCTGGCACATCCACATGGGTGACTGCCCAAGCGGGAACCAGGTCTGTTCGGGCGAGGAGGAGAACGCCACCGTCTATGACGGGGTCATGTACCTCGAGAACGTCCATAGCCAGGTCTTCGCGTTGAATGCTGCGACGGGCAAGACGATCTGGAAGGTCAACCCGACGTGGCTGGCCGGCTACAAGCCCGGCGCAGGCGGGCGGACTCCGGGCGTGTCCCTCGGCGGCGGACTCGTTTACCAGACGCTTCCGGACGGCGTTCTCGTCGCGTACAACCAGAAGAACGGCGACATCGTCTGGTCGACGGTCGTCGGAAACTGGAAGAAGGGCGTGACGCTCTCTGTCAGCCCGGCGTATTACAACGGAACCCTGATCGTCGGTACGAGCGGCGGCGACGGCGGGGGTGTCAGCTCGATCATGTCGGCATTCAATGCCCAGACAGGACAGATCATCTGGACCTGGAGCGAGATCCCGACCCGCGGCCAGCCGGGCGGCGACACGTGGCCTCTCTCCGATCGCACCGGCGCGAACTACGGCGGGGGCGCGATCTGGGAGAACCCCGTCATCGACGCGAAGGACGGGCTGGTCCTCATCGGCACGGGCAACCCGAACCCGTGGAACAGCCGCGGGCCCGGAGAGAACCTGTGGACCGACTCCCTCGTCGCGCTGAACGTCAACACGGGCGCATTCGTCTGGGGCTACCAGGTCTCGCACCATGACGAATGGGACTCCGACCTCCCCAACCACTCGTTGCTGGTCAACGAGAAGGTCGGTGGGAAGTCGGTCACGGCAGTCGTCGCGGTGACGAAGGACGGTCAGACGTACGTCCTCAACGCGAAGACCGGGAAGCGGCTCGAGCCGATCAAGATCCAGAAGGTGCCGGTCAGCGGGGCGCCGCTGACGTACAACTGGCCGGTGCAGCCGATCCCCCAGACACCGAACACGCTCACGGGCTGCATTGCCGGCGATCCGACCAGCTACAAGAGCGCGAACCACTGCTACGACCAACCGCTGAAGGGCGGCGGCGGTCGGATCTGCGCCGATCCGGCCCGCTGGGCGGGCCTCAAGGCTCCAAATGGCAAGCCCTACAAGGTCTCGTGCTATTGGGAGCCGTATACGACGAAGCAATTCGTCGTGACCCCGTTCGAGTCGATGGACTGGCAGGAGAGCTCGTACAGTCCGGTGACGCACGGCTTCATCACGTGCGGGACGACGAACCGGGCCTTCGCCTTCGCGCAGGTCCCGCCTGCGTCGCAGGTCGTCGATCCTGCGGGCGGCATCGGCTTCGGCATCAGCGCGGTCATCGACGCGTCGATCGACCCGCTCAACCTGAACGACTTCGGCAACTTCACCTCGCTCGATCTCGCGACGGTGTCGCCGTCATCGGGCGGAAAGGACCAGTGGCATCAGATGTGGCTCGCGCCGTGCTTCAGCGGGTCGGCCAACACGGCGTCCGGTTTGACCTTCATCGGTCACCTCGGCGTCGGCCTCGCGAAAGACGGCAAGGGCTATCTGGCGGCGGTGGACACGAGAACGGGCAAGCAGCTCTGGCAGTCAGCGTTGATGGACGCTCCCGCCGCGGCGCCGCCGGTCACGTACTCGGTCAACGGCGTTCAGTACGTGTCCGAGGTGGTGGGTGGTGAGAACCACACCGACCCGACTCGGCCGAACCCGAACAACCCGAACGAGCGTGTCCGCGGAGACAGCGTGTACACGTTCAAGCTCGGGTAACCGGCTCGTCGAAGAGATGCGACCGTGATGGTGGACGGCTTCCCCGAGGGGGGTGCCGTCCACCATCGTCTAACGTCCCCGACGTGTTGGCAGCGCGCAGATTCTCAGGGGTGCCGAGCGAGTTGATCCTGCCGATGTGCGTCGCGGTCGCGGTGCTCGGGCTCCTCGGCTGGCTCTCGGGGACCGCTCTCGCCGGCGGGAACCGGAGCCCGGCTTCCCGCATCAGCCCGAACTGGTCGGGCTACGTCGTCACCGCCGAGCCCGGCACCAGGTACTCGAGCGCGACCGGCACATGGAAGGAGCCGGCGGTCTCGTGCGGGCCGGGTAGCCACGCCTTCTCGACGATCGCGGTCGGGCTCGGGGGCTACGGCGTTCATACGCAGAGCGACGAACAGGTGGGTGCCGACGCGAACTGCACCCCCGCGGGGAAGCCGCGCTACTTCGGGTGGTTCGACCTCGCGCCGTACCCGTCCTACACCGTGCCGCACGCCGTCCATGCGGGAGACGTACTGACGGCGACCGTCACGATCCTCGCAACGAGACGCCCGGCCGTCGTGGAGGTGGAGCTCGACAACCGAACCGCCGGCTGGCGCTTCGCCCGCCAGATCTCCTGGGTCTCGGCGGGTCGGTTCCTGGTTGCCCCGGGCGCGCAGAACACCGGGATCCAGAGCCTGCCGGACGGCTCATCGGCAGAATGGCTGGTCGAAGCGCCCGCGAGCTGCCTGCGCCAGGTTTGCACGCAGACGTCCCTGGCGAACTTCGGCTCGGTGTCGATGACGGGGATCTCGGCGGTTGCAAACGGCGTCAGCGGCACACTCTCGAACCCCGCCTGGCACCTCACGCGGCTGCGACTCGTGCCCGGCCGGGTTCGCGTTCCCAGCTACCCGAGGTCAACCCCCTTTGCGCGCAATCCGGCCGTCACCGGCGAGGCGGCCTTGCCTGCCGGCGCGACGCCCGGCGCTGCATCCACCGGCGGTCGCTCGTTCAAGGTCAAATGGTCGGCCGCTCCCAGAGGCTCCCTCTGAGTCGCCGTCGCCGCCGGCCTGACGAAGACCCGCTCTACCGTCTTGCTGCGAGCCCGAGTGCCTTGACGACGAGCGCAGGCACCGCGGACTTCCCCGGCTCTGAGCCCTGCTTCGCCTGGTGGGACACCGTCACGACCAGGTTGCGAAGCTGTTCGGCTGCGATACCGGCTCGCTGCCACAGCAGGCGGTTGGCTTCGAACGACGAGCTCGCCTCGACCACACTCGGATAGACATAGATCGTCGCGACCCACCCATCACGCGGCGAGATGGTCGAGAGGATGGTCACCGCGCTCGCGAAGGAGCTGTAACCGGTGTCGAACACCGGATCGCCGGCCGCGGCGAAACCATATTTCACATCCTTCGCCGTGTAGGTGCCCAGTCGTTTGGCGTCGGCAGGCGGTCGTTTGGCGTCGGCAGGCGGCGAGATCACAACCGCGGCGATCATCGCGGGGAGCGCAACGATGACCCGCGGCCACGTCACGGTCGGCCGCTTCACGAGGCACGGGCCTCGGGGACGCGAGACGGGCTCTGGTACAGTCGATGGGTGATCATACGGCTCCGCTGGTTCGGGCTGCCGCTCCTAATCTACGTCCTGGGTTCCTTCCTGGGAATCTCGGGCGCGTCCGCGTCGGCGAGGACCACCAACCCTTCGGTCTTCGTCCCGATCCACGTGACGATCACGGACTCGAAGGTGACGATCTCTCCGAAGTCCGAGCCGCGTGGTTCGACTGCGCGTTTCATCTTGAAGAACACGGGCTCGAAGCCCGTGACCTTCAGCGTCGGCAGCGAGTCACCCGGTCTCGGCGCCCGCTTCGGGTTCAGGACGGTGCTCCGTCCGGGCGCCAACAAGACGCTCCTCCTGTACCTCGCGGCTCGCGGTCGCGTGCCGTACTACGTCGGGGGTTCGTACGGGAAAGCGAAGGCATCCCAGAAGGGCCAGCTCATCGTCGGCGACACCTGCAGCGTCTGCGCACCGCCAGGCCCGCCCCTTCCTCCCTAGCCGCTTCGCGCCTGCAGCCTCCGCTAGTGAAGACAGGAGGCGAACTTCGTGCGATCGCTCGGCGTCACGCCGCCGGTCGTCGAGTAGAAGAAGACGTTCTTTGCCACACCCACGTCGTTGCGGATCGTGGCGGGTGTGACCGTTAGCCCGCGTGTCCGCAGAGCCTGGACGGCGATCCGCACGGCTCTCCTCTCGGTCGCGAGGGCTGCGGCGGCGTCCTTCGCGAAGATGAGGAAGACGTATGTGTGTGGCGCGACGCCGCCCTTCGGCTGCGCGGGATCGAGGAGCCCGCTGCCCGTCTTGCCGATCTGCACGCGGAGGTTCCCGCCCGACGACGGCAGGGTCGTGTTCTTCACGACGGCGGTATTGTATCCGGCCTTCTCGAGGCAGGTCTGCGTGGCCGACAGCGTGTAGCCCTGGGCCCCGGACCGAGAGCCTCCGCAGCCGGCCACGAGAACGAGGGCCAGGGCTCCGGTTGCCATGACGACTGCCCGGGGCATAAGGGTCCGATAGTAGCGCGGGCCCATCGGCCTCACGGTTCGCAGATCGCGCCGATCTGAACCAAGAACCGCGGCGCGAGCAGCGAGAACAAGCGGTTCAAGTGGAAGAGCCCTAGCACGCGGCGTCCCTGAAGCACGGTGCGAACCGTGATCGCATTGTTGAACGACGCGTCCGGCGGGTTCGACGTGAAGAGGGCGAACGCACCCCAGCTACTGACCGCCCGCTCGTTCCGCGGGCACGCCAGCCGCTTCCGCTGAACGGCGAGATTCGCAGCAGTGCGCGGAACGAGGCTCTCGGCTTTGAGATCGCCCAGTGGGCCGGGAGGCACGCCCCCGTAGGCCGAGGTCGTCGATCGCTTGTTCTTCGGGATGAGCGAGACGCAGCCGATGAGCGGCTGGAACCAGCCGGGCCGGCCGTTGTCGCTCGCGGCATGGAAAAGAAGAACCGGTGCCGCACCCGGCTTCACCAACGGGCCGATCCTGCCACCGGTGGAGTCGTCGAACCAGACGCGTATCGCCTTCGAGCTCGCACGCGCGTCCGTCCCCGCCACGATGAACCCGATCCGTTGGGGGCAGCCGAAAAGGTAGGTCGCCTCGCCGTCGGCCGGGACATCGACCCAGGGGCCCCTCGTGCCGACGCAGTTCTTGATTCCCTGACACTCGGTCGTCGTCGAGGGGACGAGGTAGAACGGCTGCGACGACGGCACCGCCGACGCGCTACCGGAAACCGACGTGGCCACACAGACAAGGCAACAGGCGAGCACCAGAGGCCTCGGCATTCGGGACAACCACCCGGGGTACACTCGAATGGGCCGTGAGTCGGCCTACTCCCCTCCCGACCGCCACATAAGGCGGATGATACCCGGGCCCCTCCGAGCACGGCTCCGCGGCGTCGCGCCGTGGGTGCTGATCCTGTTCGTCGCCGCGCTCGCGTGGTGTGGTTCGGCCGTCTCGTCCTCGGCGACAGGTCCCACGAAGGACCAGACCGCCGGCGCGCGCGCCGCGCTCGCCCTCCTCGGCGGGACGGCGATTCCTCGGCGGGTCGTTGCGATCAGCTACCAGGCCGGCCAGGCGCCCTTCCTCTGCAGCGTTCTTCCGACCGCGAACCCCGGCACCTTTCAGCTCGTCGTCGCCTGGAACCCGACCAATCCGGCGTTCGCAACCCAGGCAAAGAGCGTCCTGCAGGCGACGATCGCGGCGCGGTCGGCTTCCCAGGATCGGTTCTCGGTGACGAGTTATGGGGGCCAAGGCGGAAAGCCCGAGCCGACTGCCCTGAAAGCGATGCTCGTCCGGACTGCGACCGCGACCGATGGTGCGCGCTGCGTCGCGCTCCAGAACGGCGATCTCCGCCTTCTGCCGCAGGGGCGGGGGTCGAGCCCTGCGGGGGTTGAAGGCCCAGCATCTGGATCGTCGATCCTGAGACTTGCGGCGCCCTGGCTCCTGCTCCTCCTCGTTGCAGTCCCCGTCTGCGCGGTCATCTACGAGCTGTTGAACCGCCGGCGGTCTCGGAGAGCCGGCGCGTGGTCCACGAAGGCGATGCTTCCCAACCTCGTCATCCATCCCATCCGGCGATTTCGACGACTGCCGCGGCTCCTCTTCCTGCTCGGGCTGGCTTCACTGCTCGTCGGACTCGCCCGGCCGCAGCGCGTCGTCGGAAGCACGACGCAGCAGAGCCCGACGGTGGTGCTCGCGTTCGACACGTCCGGCTCGATGGCGGCACGGGACGTGAGCCCATCGCGCCTCGGAGAGGCTCGCGCGCTCGCGATCAGCTTCCTGAACCATCTTCCGAGGCGGGACCGAGTGGGAATAGTGAGCTTCGCGAACACAGTGCAGCTCGCGATCGCTCCGACACGCAACCGTGCCGCAGCGATCGCAGCTATCCCGTCGGCGGTGACCGAGCGCGGCGGCACCGCACTCGGTGACGGGGTCACCTATGCAGTGGCGCTGGCCGGCGGGGCTACAGGCACGACGAGCCCCGAGACGATCGGGGGCACGGGGGCGGTGCTGCTCTTCTCGGACGGCGTTCAGACGAGCTCGGGCACGACGCCGGCCCAGGCTGCGGTGTCGGCCGTCGTCGACGAAGTGCCGGTCGACACCGTCGCGATCGGTACGGCGAAGGGATCCGTCACGCAGCTCGAGACCGTCGCCGGCGTACGCGCCCGCGCGACCCTGCCGGTTCCGGCGCAGCCCGGGACAATGCGGATGCTGGCAGCCCAGACGTCCGGGATCGCGTTCACTGCATCGTCGCTGCGATCGTCTTCGGACCGGCAGAGGGTCTACGAGAGACTCCGCGGCTTCACCACGTCGTCGCGAAGAACCGACAGCCTTGGCTGGGTCGCGGCAGGCATCGCCCTCGTGTTCATGCTCGCCGGTGCGGCGGTGTCAGGCCTCGAGGCCGGCAGGCTCGTGTGAGACGCCGGTCGCACGCCCGCCGGCCCTCGCAGGGGACATCTGCGTGCCGGTCTCGATGACGCTCGACCACCTCGACTTCGGCTCGCCTTTGCGTCTCGTCGCGCTCCTGGTCGTGCCGCTCGTCCTCGCCCTCGTCCTCGTCCTGGCTCGTCGACGAGCCCGCGGGAACGTCCGCTTCACGAACCTCGACATCTTGGCGCTGACAGCGCGCCGCGGCTCACACTGGATGCGACTTGTGCCGCTCCTGCTCCTCGCGCTCGCGTTCGCCGCCGCCGTCGGCGCGTTCGCGCAGCCTCGTGTTCCGGACGCGGTAACCGACCGCAGCACGACGATCCTCCTGCTCGCCGATGTCTCCGGTTCGATGGAGGCGACGGACGTCCGTCCGTCACGGCTCGTGGCGGCGATCACCGCGATGCGGGGCTTCCTCGCCGCGGTTCCGCAAGACGACAGAATCGGCCTGATGACCTTCAGCGACGCTGCAGAGGTGCTCGCGGCGCCCACGACGGACAGGTCCCGGGTCGAGAGCAACCTCCGGCTCCTCGAGCCTCAGGGCGGAACCGCGCTCGGATCGGCGGTCACGGCGGCGGTAAGAGTGCTCCTGACAAGCCTCGCCGGCGAGGATATACAGCGTCGACCGGGCAAGCCGTTGCCCGCCGCGATCGTGGTCGAGTCGGACGGAGCGCAGGACCGAGGGACCGTGACGCCGCTCGAAGGTGCGGACGCCGCGAAGGCGGCGGGGATCCCGATCTACGGCGTCTCACTCGGCACCCGCCACGGTTTCATCACCGAAGGCGAAGGACCGCTGAGCCGCTCTGTACGAGTCGTTCCCGACCCGGGAGTAATGGCGCTTCTCGCTCGGGAAACCGGCGGAATGTCGTTCGACGCCAAGACAGCCGTGGGGCTCGATTCGATCTATCGGCAGCTTGCGAGCGGAATCGATCGCCATTCCGCGCGGGAGGACGTGAGCGCGTGGTTCGAGGCGGCGGCCGCGGTGCTCCTGGCGGCTGCCGTCGGGCTCGGCATTGCTCTCGGGCCGGCGCTTCCATGAGAATTTTGGGCTGCTACCTTGGGTTCCAGACGCAGGAGAGGCGGCCAGTGCAGACGAGCGACGCGTTTCCAGGTCGGCAGAGAGCGGTTGTCCTTGGTGCCCTTCTTGCGGCGGTCGGCGTGTGGGTCCTTGCCGCTGCCGGCGGAGCTCGAGCACATTCCGGCCACATCGACACCCACGGCTTCACGCTCTACGCGCGTGCCGAGCAGGAGCAGTACGTCAACAATCAAGACGATCGTACGCGGGGCAAGGGCAACAATCCGTTCGGCAACTTCCGCGATACATCGGGATCTCAGACGAAGAGCCCCAACGGCCCCTTTCCCGGTGACGAGTCGATCTTCTCCTTCAACCTCTACTCCGATTCCGACTTGACGAACCGTGCCGGCACAGCGGTCTTCGTGTGCCAGTACAACTTCGACAAGAACGCGTTCTGCGACGCGAGCTTCCGACTCGCGACCGGCGAGACACTGCTGGCCGAAGGCTCGTTTGCGTTCACGGCGCCGAAGTTCACGCTGGCCGTGACCGGGGCCTACGGCGGATCCGGGAGCGGGGGGAAGGGGACGGTAAGCGAGGGACCAAGCCCGCACCATGCTCAGAAGCTCGAGTTCCGTCTTGCGTAGTCGCCTCATGCGACTCTGTGCCGCGGTGGCCCTCGCCGGGCTCGCCGCGTTTGCCGGTGCGGCTGCACATGCGCACGCCGCGCCGGTAAGGCGATCGCTCCAGCTCTACGGCGTGCTGACGGGGAAGACGTTCGTGAACAACTCGGACGATCGCGCGAGAGGAGAGGGCCACAACCCCTTCGGCAATCCCGGCACGTCGCCGGCCCCGCCGGCAAACGAGAAGGTGTTCGGCCCCTTCGCGGGCGACGAGGGCGAGTACACCTTCTCGCTCTATACGAGCCCCGACCGCAAATCGAAGGCCGGAACGGCGAGCTTCGTCTGCCAGTACGACTTCGACGAGAACTCGTTCTGCGATGCCTCCTTCGAGCTGGACCACGGCACTCTGCTCGCCAAGGGCGGGTTTGCGTTCGAGGCGCCCGAGTTCGCGCTCGCCGTCGAGGGTGGCACCTCCGCCTACCGGAACACCACCGGTGTCGTCGACATCACGGCGCTCGGGAAAGCGACCCAGCCGCAGCCCGTGGTTCGCGCCGCCCCGATGATTCAGTCGCAGCGCCTGGCATTCACACTCGACACGGTGCCCCAGGGTCACACGAAAAAGCTCACGCGATACTCGAACGTGACGAGCGAGATTTTCGTCAACAACGACGACGACGAGGCCCGCGGGGCGGTCAACAACCCCTTCGGAATCGACGGCCGGAAGGCCGCGGCGATCAACGAGAGCGGCAGCGGCCCCTTCCCCGGCGACGAGGCCTTGTTCAAGTTCGGGATCTTCTCGAGCTCGAAGCTCGACACCGACGCCGGCTCCGGTGTCTACAGCTGCCAGTACTCGTTCTCGAAGACCGCCTTCTGCGACGTCACGTTCGAGCTCGACGGGGGAACGCTCGACGCCGACGGAACGCTCGACTTCGGCGCACGCGCCTGGGCGTTGACGGTCACGGGCGGTACGGGTCGATACGCGGGCCTTTCAGGCGAGGTCGACGCCACGTCGAGCGGCGAGCACGCGCAGCGGCTCACGTTCCTCCTGGACTGAGAATCGGCTGATCCGCGCCCCGCGCCGAGGTCGGTTGCATCGCGATGGGGAATCGTCCACTGTTACGCCGTTCCGTCAAAGCAGCATCGATCGGAGGTGGACCGAAGTGAGACGCACGTGGATTTCGATCGCCGCCGCCCTCGTCGGGGTCGGCGCGCTCGCCGCGGCGGCCCTGACCGCGAACGCGGGCGTGACACGCGCCGCCGTGAGCCCGGCGTCGTGCGCATTCGACCTCAAGATCGGCGACGTCCTGCCCTTCACGGGCGACCTCGCCGCGTACGGCGGGAACATGGATCGCGCCGTCAAGCTCGCGGTCGACCTCGAGAACAAGTCGCTCGCCGCCGCGGGGATGACGGGCGCGAAGGTCGAGCTCGTCGGCTCCGAGGACGGGCAGACGCAGGCCAGCGCCTCGGTCGAGGCCGCGACGAAGCTGATCAAGACGCAGGGCGCGAACGTGATCATCGGCGAGATGGCCTCGGGCGCGACGATCCCGATGGCCCAATCGGTGACGATCCCCGACGGCATCGTGACGCTGTCGCCGACGGCCAGCGCGCCGCAGATCTCGACGATCAAGGATCACAACCTGCTCTGGCGGCTGTACCCGTCCGACTCGCTGCAGGGCAAGGTGCTCGCGCGGCGGCCGCGTCGGCGTTCAACAAGGGCGTGCTCAACATCGGCGCCCGCAACGACGCCTTCGGCACCGCGCTCGCGGCGCTCGTGAAGAAGCAGTACGTCGCGCTCGGCGGCAAGGTCGGGAAGACAGTGCTCTGGAACCCGAACCAGGCGAACTTCGACACCGAGGCCGGCCAGCTCGTCTCCGGCGACCCGGCCGGCTGGGTGATCATCGACTTCCCGGACACGTTCCAGAAGTTCGCCCCGTCGCTCGTGCGGACGGGCCAGTGGGACCCCAAGAAGACGTTCATGACCGAGGCGCTGCGGAACGGCGACGTGCTCAAGGCGATCGGCAGCCCGGTGGACGGGCTGCGCGGCACCGCTGCGAGCTCGGCCGGCGGCCCCGCGGGCAAGGCATTCGCCGCGCTCTGGAAGGCGCAGGTGCACGGCGCGAAGCCCTACACCGGCTTCGAGGGCACGGCATTCGACGCCTCGATGATGGCGTTCCTCGCGGCGGTCAAGGGCTGCTCGGCCTCCGACGCCAGGCTGAAGGCGAACCTGATCCCGATCTCGGGGCCGCCCGGGATCAAGGTCACCTTCCGGAACCTCACGACGGGCGTCAAGGCGCTCCTCGCGGGCAAGGACATCGACTACGAGGGCGCGTTCAGCCCGGTCGACTTCGACAAGAACGGCGACATCGGCTCGGCCGTCTACGAGATCTGGCAGAACGACGGCAACGGCAAGATCTCGACGCTGCAGACGGTCACGTTCCGCGGTTGATCCGCGCGCAGCGTGCAGGGAGGGCGGCGGCTTCCAGGAGGCCGCCGCCTACTCCCGCGCCGTGCGCGCCGGGCCGTGGGTCGTCGTCAGCGGGACGGCGGCGCTCGGCCCGGACGGCACGGCGCTCCACCCGGGCGACTGCCGCGCCCAGACGCTCGCTGCGCTGCAGCGCGCGGTCGCGGCGGCCGGGGAGCTCGGCGCGTCCATCGCGCGACGTCGTGCGGACCCGGATCATCCTCGTGCCGGGGGCCGACTGGCGCGGCGCCGCCGACGCGCACCGTGAGGTCTTCGCCGACGTGAACCCGGCGAACACGACCTACTTCTGCGGTGGGCTGATCCCGCCGGGAGCGCTCGTCGAGGTCGAGCTCGAGGCGCTCGTCGACGAGATCCCGCCCAGGTAGAGCTCGACCACCTTCGGGTCGTGCAGCAGCTCGGCGCCCGGCCCCTCGTGCGCGTTCCGGCCCATGTCGAGCACGAGCGCGCGGTGGGAGATCGCGAGCGCGCGGCGGGCGTTCTGCTCGACCATCAGGATCGCGATCCCGAGCCGGTTGATCTCGAGCAGCTGCTCGAAGACCGTGTCCATCGCGGTCGGCGAGAGGCCGGCCGAGGGCTCGTCGAGGAGGAGCAGCTCGGGGCCGGTCGCGAGCGCCCGGGCGAGCGCGACGAGCTTGCGCTGTCCGCCCGAGAGCGTGCCCGCATGCTGGCGCGGCCGCTCGGCGAGGAGCGGGAAGAGCTCGAAGGTGCGCGCGAGCGCGGCGCGGCGTTCCGCGCGAGGGAGGCCGAGCACGCTCACCTTCAGGTTCTCGGCGATCGTGAGCGAGGGGAAGACGTTGGCGAGCTGCGGCACGAAGTTGAGGCCGCGCCGGGTGCGGAGGTCGGGCCGCAGGTGCGTCACGTCGGCGCCGCGGAGGGAGACGCGGCCGGCGCGGACACGGACGAGGCCGTAGAGCGCCTTGAGGAGCGTCGACTTCCCGGCGCCGTTCGGCCCGATGATCGAGACGATCTCGCCGGGTGCCGCCCGGACGTGCACGCCGTGCAGGACGAGCGCGGCGCCGTAGCCCGCCTCGATGCCCTCGGCCTCGAGGAGCGCCTCGGTCACGCCGACGGCCTCGGGGTGCGCGCCGAGGTAGGCGTCGATCACGCGCGGGTCGCGGCGCACCTCGTCGGGCGTGCCCTCGCAGATCACGCGCCCGTTCGCGAGCACGATCACGCGGTCGCTCGCGCGCATCACGACGTCCATGTCGTGCTCGACGAGCAGGAAGGTGATGCCGCCCTCGCGGCGCAGGTCGAGGATGTGGCCGAGGAGCTGCTCGCGCAGCACCGGCGTCACGCCCGCCATCGGCTCGTCGAGGAGCAGGAGCTCGGGGCCGGTCATCAGCACGCGCGCGAAGTCGAGCAGCTTGCGCTGCCCGCCCGAGAGCGTGCCGGCGTAATCGCCGGCAAGGCCGTCGAGGCGGACGAGCGTGAGCAGCTCGAGCGCCCGCTCGCGGGCGCGCCGTTCGAACTCGCGGCTCGCGCGACGGTGCAGCACGGTGCCTCCGAGCCGCTCGCCCGGGTGGCCGGGGGCGGCGAGGACGACGTTCTCGAGCACGGTCAGCCGGCCGAGCGCCCGTGCGGTCTGGAAGGTGCGCCAGCCCGAGCCTCGCGACGCGGTACGGCGGCAGCCGGTCGATCCGCCGCCCGTCGAGGAGCACGGAGCCCGAGTCGCCGCGCAGGTAGCCGGCGACGATGTTGAAGAGCGTCGACTTGCCGGCGCCGTTCGGGCCGATCAGCGAGGTGATCGAGCCGCGCTCGACCGCGAAGCTCGCCTCGTCGACTGCGCGGACGCCGCCGAACGAGCGGCTCACCGCCCCGGACCTCGAGCATGCTCGCGCTCACTCCAGCACCATCTCCTCGCGCCGGCCGAGGATCCCCTGCGGGCGGAAGAGCATCAGCCCGATCAGCACGAGCCCGATCAGCATGCAGCCGCACGTAGGCGCGGTCGTCGGAGGAGAGCCACGAGAACGGCGGGAAGCCGAAGAAGCGCGTGCCGGCGAAGAGGATCCCGAAGAGCAGCGAGCCGACGGGTACGGCCCAGACGCGGCCGGTGCCGCCGAGGATCACGATCATCCAGGCGAAGAACGTGATCAGCGGCTGGAAGTCGTCGGGGCTGAAGAACGAGAACTGCCAGGCATAGAAGCACCCGGCGAGGCCGGCGAGGGCGGCGCCGAGCGCGAGGCTCTGGAGCTTGACGGCGAAGGGGTTCTTGCCGAGCGAGGCTGCGGCGTCCTCGTCGTCGCGGATCGACTTGAGCAGGCGGCCCCACGGCGTCCGCACGGCGAGCGCGGTCAGCGCGAGGAGGGCGAGGGCGACCGCCCAGACGACGAGCAGCATCACGACGTCCTTGTTCGAGACTCCGAGCCGGCCGCCGAGCCAGGAGGAGAAGCGCCTCCACTCGCCGTCGTACTCGGCTGCCTGGTCGATCCCGCCGAGCGCGATCGTCCCCTGCGAGCCGCCCGTCAGCCCGTCCTGGTTGGTGGCGACATAGCGGACGATCTCCCCGAAGGCGATCGTGACGATCGCGAAGTAGTCGGCCCGCAGGCGGAGCGTCGGCAGCCCGACGAGGATTCCGGCGATCCCCGCTGCGACGACGCCGAGGAAGGCGGCGAGCCACATCGACATCCCCTCCTTCACGGTCAGGATCGCCATCGTGTACGCGCCGATCGCCATGAACCCGACCTGGCCGAAGTTGAGGAGGCCGGTGAAGCCGAACTGGATCTGCAGGCCGAGCGCGAACAGGGTGTAGATGCCGGCCACGACGCCGACGAAGGCCCAGAAGTCGCCGCTGACAATCGTGCTCATGCCGTCCGGGCCCTTCCGAAGAGGCCCTGCGGGCGCAGGAGCAGCGCGACGATCAGCAGGGCGAAGGCGACGACCGGCTTGTAGACCGGGTCGACGCCGCCCGCGAAGCCGCTCCAGGTCGAGAGCTCCATCGCGAGCCCGAGCGCAAGGCCGCCGACGAGGGCGCCGTAGGCGCTGCCGATGCCGCCGAGGACGACCGCGGCGAAGATCGGGAGGAGTTGCTGGAAGCCGAAGTTCGGGTCGAACGACGACTCGACGAGCCCGAACAGCACCCCGGCCAGCGCGGCGAGGGCGCCGGTGAGGATCCAGGTCGCCATGATGATCCGCCGGGTGTCCATCCCGGCGATCTGGGCGAGCGTACGGTCGTCCGACATCGCCCGCATCGCGCGGCCGAGGTCGGTGCGTGCGAGCATCAGCGCGACGAGCACGATCGAGACGGCGGCGACGACGATCGCTGCGCCCTGTGCGCCGGAGAGCCGCACCGACCAGATCACGTACACCTTGTAGGGGTCGATCCGGTAGGCGCGCGGCTGCGGTCCCCAGCCGAGGAAGATGCCCTCGACGGAGCACGAGCGCGAGCCCGATCGAGGCCAGGAAGAGGCTCATGAACCCGGCCTGCCGACGTCGCAGGGGACGCCAGAGCACGAGCTCGATCAGCACGCTGAGCAGCGCCGTCGCAGCCATCGCGAGCACGACCGAGAGCAGGAGCGGCAGGCGCCAGGTGACGTTGAAGAGGCAGGCCGTGAAGGCGCCGAACGCCATCACGTCCCCGTAGGCGAAGTTGACGATGCGCAGGATTCCGTAGACGACCGAGACTCCGACCGCCGCGATCGCGATCACCGAGCCGGTGACGAGCCCGTTCGCGAGGAGCTGGAGGAACATCAGACGATCGCCGGCTCGGGGACGAGGCGTCCCTCCGCGAATCGGGCCGCGTCGAGGATCGCGAGCGCGGGATCGGGCGGCTCGCCGAGCACCGCGCCGGCCACGATGCGCGAAACCGCCGGTGCGAGCATGAACCCGTGGCCGCTGAAGCCGGCAGCGAGGTGGAGCCCGTCGAGGCCCGGAAGCGGCCCGAGGATCGCCTGCCGGTCGGGCGTGGCGTCGTAGATCCCCGGGACGACGATGCCGAGGTCGACGTACTCGAGCGCGGGCACGAGGGTGCGGATCCCGGCTCGCACGTTCGCCTGCCAGTGCCGGCAGCCCCGTCTCGGAGTCGCCCGCCGCGCCGAGGTCGCTCGTCAGCACCCGGCCGTTGCCGAGCTGCTTCGCGGCGAAGCGGAGCTCCGCCGAGACCACCAGTGGCTCGAGCAGCCGCTCGCGGATCGGCGCGGAGAGGAAGAGGAAGCGCTCCTCCGGCTCGATCGGCAGCTCGATCCCGAGCGGCGCGAGAAGCCCGGCGCGTCGCGACGCCGGCCGCCACGACGACCGCGTCCGCGCGGCGCCGTTCTCCGTCGCGGAGGACGGCGGCCCACCCTTCACCGTCCGGCTCGAGCCGCACCACCTCGGCCGCCACGACCCGCACTCCGTCTGCGAAGGCCTCGACCACCGCTTGCGGCCGGTCGAAGTAGCCGTCGGTCGCGCACCACGCGGCGCCCGCGAGGGTCGAAGGGTCGAGGCCGGGGACGAGCTCGGCCGCCTCCGCCGCCGACACGATGCGCGAGGGCACACCCTCCTCCTGCTGGAGCTGCACGCTCGCGGTGAGCCGGTCGAGCACGGCCTGCGAGTGTGCGGTGAAGAGGTAGCCGCACTCACGGAAGCCGAACGGGACGCGCGCGCCGAGACGCTCCTCGGCCACCTGCCAGAACGCGAACGACTCGGTCGCCAGCCGGCAGTTGACCGCCGTGCCCCACTGCCGCCGGATGCCTCCGGGCTGGACACCTGATGCGCCGGCGCCGATCCCCTCCCGCTCGAGCACGGCGACCGCGACCCCGGCCTGCCCGAGCTCGCGTGCGATCGCGAGCCCGACGATCCCGGCCCCGACCACGAGCACCTCGGCAGGACGGTCGACCACGATCCGCAACTATGGCGCATCGGCGTGGCCGAGATGCGAGCTGTACGACCTCAGGGTGATCGAACGGCCGTCAAGGCCGTCTCGGCCTGACTGCCTGGGTTAGCCTGACCCATGCAGATGGCGAAAAGCCGTGAGCCGACGGAGTACTGGAAGAAGGATCCGGATGAGCACGACTTCCCGGCAGCCGGGGACTATCTGAGTCTGCTTTTTCCAGAGGCTCTGTCGGCGGCGCTTGTCGAGCAGTTGCGCGTAGCGGGGACGGTGGAGCGCAAGGCCAAGGACCTGTTGCGCGCGAGTCGGCTTCAGCTCCTGCCGTCCGACGACTCCGAGGTCGCGAAGGATCTGAAGCGGGTCGCGAAGGGCGAGGCGCTGTCGCCGGTCTTGCTCGTGCGTGGACGAGCGACGGCGGATGTTCCTCTGATCGTGGCGGACGGATACCACCGAATCTGTGCCAGCTACTACCTGAACGAGGACGCCGATATCCCATGTCGGATGACTGACCTGCTCGAATCGCTCGAGCGGGGAGGCTGACTAGGTCGGCGGATCGTCGCCGGCGGGTGGTCGGGGCTGTTCGGCGAGGAACCGCTGGAACTCGGCGCCGAGCTCGTCAGGAGTGGGAAGCTCGTGGGTCAGCCCATACCCGGTTGCCGGCTGGTCGCGTTCTTCGAGGTCGTGCACGATCGACTGCAACCGCTCGTCGCCCGCCGTCTGGGAATCGATCGCCGCTTGTATCTCGAGCGCGCGCGCCCGGAGCGGCTCGAGCGCCAGCGAGAGCCCGGTCGCCCGTTCGACAGACTCGAGCAGCGTCACCGTGGCAGCGGGGTATTCGAGCTGGGAGAGGTAGTACGGGGTGTGAGCGGCGAAGCCGATCGCGGCCCGATCTGCGTTCCCGAGGCGATACTCGAGAAGGTGTCCCACGGTTGCGGGCACGAGCACCTTGGTCGCTCCGAACGGTGGCGGTTCGAGCAGCTCGGCCGGGCGTCCGTGCGAGGTGATCGCGATCGGGCGGGTATGGGGGGCTTCCCACGGGACACTGTGCAGTCCTACGCTCAGGCGAACGTCGAGGCGATCGACCACGATGAGCACGGCGGCGATGAATCGCTCCCACTGCACGTCCGGCTCGGGACCCGCCAGAAGCAGGAACCGGCTGCCGTTGGCGTCGCGGAGGAGCTGCACGTCGAGCCCCGGAGCCTCGTAGCTCGCCCAGCGGTCGCTGTCGAACAGCAGCACGGGTCGCCGCGAGCGGTGATCGAGCAACTCGTCGACCTCGAACCGGACGACGACCTCGGACTCGAACGACGCCAAGAAGTGCTCCCGGGCGAGCCTCACCGCATGCCCGGCATCGACGAACCCGTCGAGCGCCTCGATGAGAACCGTCCCCTCACTCAGGTTTGGCTGGGCGAGGAACTCGATCAGCTCCACCGGGTCACGCATACGAGCGACGCTACCGAACGCCGGCTAACTGCGCGCCGCTGTGTCCCGGGTGCATCTCGTCAAATGGATCGCGCAGATCGGCTCTTCGACTCCGAACAGGACGATCAGGCCAGGCCGTTTCCCTGCGCGACGATGGGCCACCGATCGACGACCTGGTCGCCGTCGATCACGTGATAGACGCGATGGAGATTGACCGCGACGGGGCAGTAGCTCGTGATGAGCTCGACCTGCGAGCCGATCGCCGGGCCGGCTCCGCGGAGTTGGAGCACCGTGTGCTCCTCCGCAACATACGTGACCTCGGCGTCAAAGCCGATCAGGGCGGGGTGGGGCTCGTCAAGCCCGATCGTCTTGCGCCCGGCGTCGAGGACGATCGTTCCTCCGTGGCGGCTGATCACTGTGGAGAGGACCGTGAGCGCCGGTTCGAAGTCCGAGACGATCGCTCCATGCGAGGTGTCCATCAACGCGTATGAGCCTGCTTGGATCTCGGTCACTCCCCGCGTGGTGCCCGTCATGTCGAAGGTTCCCGTGCCGCCGCCGGAGACGATCTCGAGCTCGAAACCAGCGTCGCGAAGGGAGGACGCAATCTCGAGCAGTCTGCTCATCGCGCGAGTCGCGGCTTCTGCACGTCTCGCGTGGTCGGGCTCGAACGTGCAGTGGCCCTCATACCCCATCACTCCGCGAAGGTGGAGGCCGGTCGACCGCTCCACCGCGCCGGCAACCTCGAGTGCCTCCTCGACGGAGCGCACGCCGCAACGTCCGAGTCCGACGTCCACGTCGACGACTACGCCGATCTCGGCGTCCGAAGAGGAGGCTGCAGACGAAAGCTCGAGCGCGTTTTGCACCGAGTCGACCGCAACCGTGAGCTCGACGAGGAGTGCGGCCTTCACGAGCGCAGCCGCTTTGCCGGCGCCGACGACCTCGTTCGCGATCAGGATCCCGGACAGGCCCGCTTCGGCCATCGCGAGCGCCTCCCAGACAGTTGCGGTCGTGATCCCGATCGCGCCTGCCTCGATCTGGAGCCGCGCGACCTCAGGCGACTTGTGCGTCTTCGCGTGCGGTCGGAGGCGCGCGTTCCCCTCGAGCAGCTGCTCCATCCGGGCGAGATTCCGGCCGAGCGCGGGCGCGTCGAGCAGGAGAGCCGGCGTGACCAATGGATCGCCGTCGAGCTCGCGCGGCCGTGTCTCTGCGCTCGGAGTCAGTGTGTTCATCTCGTTCCGCAGGCTTGTTCGAACTTGGCGGTGTGGCCGATTGACAGCGCTTGTGTCCAGAGTTATGGTTGCGCCGTCCAGGATCATAGACGCGACGAGGCGTCTTGCTCTCACCGAGACGACGACTCCGGGCCTCGGCTTCTGAGTCTGAGGAGAAGACACCATGACTGGTAACCCTCATGCCGGCGACCCTCGTCGGGATCGTGCAAACGCAGGCCTCACGCGTTCGGAGCTGCTCAAGCGCGCCGCTGTCGGCGGGGCGGCTCTGGCTCTACCGTCAGCCCTCGCAGGCCGAGCGAGCGCAGCCGAGCTCGCGCTGCGGGCCGGTGCTCCGGTGCGGGGCGGCGTCCTGCAGATGGCGCGCAACGAGGAACCGCTCTCGTTCGACCCGGTCGTGCCCGGCGACAACGGCTCGATCTACACGATCCAGCAGATCTTCGACCAGCTGACGCGCATCAACAAGGCCTCGAACTACGTCGCGCCTTCACTGGCCCAGAGCTGGGCCATCTCGGCGGACCGCAAGACCTACACCTTCAAGTTGCGCAGCAACGCGCGGTTCAGCAACGGAGCACCGGTGACCGCCGACGACGTGATCTTCTCCCTCAAGCGGACGTTCGACCCGAAAACCTGCTTCTACTCGTTCCTCTTCACCTCGGTCAAGAGCATGAAGAAGCTGAACGCGCAGACGATCCAGCTCGTGCTTTCGGAACCGACGACGCCGCTACTCGAAAGCCTCTCCGTGTTCGCTGCCGCGATCGTTCCGGAGTCTGTCGTCACCAAGGACCCGAAGGGGTTCGGTGAGAAGCCGATCGGCTCGGGCGCGTTCTCGTTGAAGCAGTTCGAGAAGGGGCAGTTCACCCATCTCGTGCGCAACGCCCACTACTGGCAGCCGGGGAAGCCGTACGTCGACGAGGTGATGATGCAATACGTTCCCGATGACAACACACGGATCCTCAACCTCCAGGCAGGTCAGACCGACATCGCGACGCTGATCCCGTACGCGCAGATCGACACGGTCGACCACGGCAACTCGACCCGCGTCCAGATCGACCCGCTCTTCCGCTGGGACGGGATCTGGCTCAATCACACGCACAAGCCGATCGGCGACAAGAAGGTGCGCCAGGCGCTCAACTATGCGACCGACAAGGAATCGATGGTCTCCCGGCTCCTCTTCGACAAGGCGCAGGTTTCGAACCACATGATGCCCAAGCACCGTTACTGGACACCCACGGTCAAGCCCTACCCCTACGACATCAACAAGGCGAAAGCCCTGATGGCGTCCTCCTCGGTACCCAAGGGGTTCTCGACGAACCTTGTAGTCCCGACCGGCGACACCGTCACCCAGCAGATCGCACAGGTGGTCAAGAGCTCATGGGCGCAGATCGGCGTCAACGTGACGATCCAGGACCTCGACGCCGGCACGGCGGCCACGAACTGGGTCAACGGCAGCTACACGATCGGGACCAACTGGTACGTGACGAGTGACTGCTCGGCGCCCGATGAGCCGGCCGGGATCGAGTTCGACTACAGCGCGCCCGGGGGGTTCAAGTCGGCCTTCACCGGCTACAAGAGCGCCAAGGCCTCGAGCCTCGTTCACCAGGCGTCGCGCTCCGCGAGCGAGACGCAGCGCGCCCAGCTATTCCGTGAGCTCCAGCAGGTCGTGATGGACGACGCCTACGGGGTCTCGCTCTTCTTCTCGCCGGCGAGGACGGGTCTCCGCAGCAACGTACAGGGCTTCCATACGTATCGCACGGGGTGGTGGGCGCTGGAAGACGTCTGGCTGTCGAAGTAGGGATGAAGTTCCTCAACGGCCCGACCGCGGCTCCCTAGCGTCTCCGTGGCGGCATTCTTCGTCCGGCGAGTCCTGCAGATGCTCCCCGTGCTGTTCGGGATCACGCTGTTCTCGTTCGTCCTGATTCACCTCGTCCCGGGGAACCCGATCGTGATCATGGTCGGCGGGAGGGCTCCGCCGGCGGTGGTCGCGAACCTCAGTCACCAACTAGGGCTCGACCGGCCTCTACCGAGCCAGTACCTGACGTTCCTCGGCAACGCAGTCCGGGGAGATCTCGGCCAGTCGATCGTGCTGCGCCGTCCGGTTTCGGGCGTCGTCGCCGAACATATCTGGCCGACGATGTTCCTCCTCGCCTACGGCGCGCTCGTTGGGACGGTGCTGGCGCTTCCACTTGGGATCGTCTCGGCTCGGTGGCGCAACCGCTCGCCCGACCACGCGATCCGGGTCCTCTCCCTGGTCGCCTTTGCGATGCCCTCGTTCTGGCTCGCCCTGATCCTCGTGCGCTTCTTCAGCCTCGAGCTCGGCTGGTTCCCTGTATCGGGCTACGGGACCGGGTTCGTCGGGCACGTCCAGAGCCTCACCCTCCCCGCGTTGACGATCGGTTTCTTCCTCGCATCGATGTTGATCAGGGCGCTCCGGTCGAGCCTGGTCGAGATCCTCGACACCGAGTATGTCGAGGCCGCGAGGGCCCGTGGCGTATCCGAGCGGGGGGTGCTGCTCAAGCACGGCCTGCGGAACGCGTTGATCGGCATGCTCACGATCCTCGCAGTCAACGTCGGCTTCCTGATCGGCGGCGCCGTGGTCGTGGAGAAGGTGTTCGACATCCCGGGCCTCGGCCAGTTGCTCGTGGAATCGATCTTCACGCGCGACTTCCCGACAGTGCAGGCGCTCGCTCTCGTTTTCGGTGTGCTCGTCGTCATGATCAACCTCCTCTCCGACCTCGCGTACGCGGCGATCGATCCGCGCGTGCGTCTCGCATAGCGGGAAACGATGGCAACGCGCAACGAGCTCATCCTGCACCATGCCGACCTACTGCGCCGCCGCTCGCTTCGGGAGCGGCGCTGGACGTCCGCGACGCTCAACGCCGGGATCGTGATCGTCGGCATCACCGTGCTCGCGGCGATCTTCGCGCCGCTGATCGCCCCCTACTCACCGAACGAACAGAATCTGCTCTCCTCGCTCCAGCCGCCGTCGTGGGACCACCTGCTCGGCACCGACGAGCTCGGCCGTGACATCTTCTCCCGGGTTGTCTTCGCAGCGCGGATCGACCTCCAGATCGGGCTGATCACGACGTACGTCCCGCTCGTCACGGGGATGGCGGTCGGGGCGATCGCCGGTTACTACGGCGGCTGGGTCGATTCCACGTTCATGCGGGTCGTCGACGTGGTGATCGCCTTCCCCTTCCTCATCCTCGTGATTGCACTTCTCGCGATCATCGGGCCGGGCCTGACGGGGATGTACATCGCCGTCCTCGCCGTCGGCTGGAGCATCTACGCCCGGCTGACGCGCGCCGAGATGCTCGTGCTCAGGGAACAGCAGTTCATGCTCGCGGGAGAGGCCCTCGGGTTCTCACGCAGGCGGATCATCATCCGCCACGCGATCCCGAACCTGCTCCGGCCCAACCTGGTCTTCTCGATGGCCGACTTCGTCCTCAACATCCTCCTCGTGGCGTCGCTCTCGTTCCTTGGGCTCGGCGTGCAGCCGCCGCAGGCGGAATGGGGTGCGATGGTCGCCGAGGGCCAGACGTACCTGCTGTCCGCCTGGTGGATCACGACCTTCCCAGGGATCGTGATCGTCGTCGTCGGCGTCGGGCTGAGCCTGATCGGCGACGGGCTCGCTGAACGTCTCGGCGAGCGTTTCAGGCTGACCGGCTAACCACAACCATGAGGAGGGCGAACGCGCGATGAAGGTGCTGATCTCAGTCGACATGGAAGGCGTGACGGGCTTGACCGACCCCGAGGACGTGCTGCCGGACGGGGCGGACTACTCGATCGGGCGGATGATGATGACGAGCGACGCGAACGGGGCGATCCTCGGTGCCTTCGACGCCGGGGCGACCGAGGTCGTCGTCAACGACTCGCACTGGACCGCTCGCAACCTGTTGCTCGAACAGCTTGATCCCCGAGCGCGACTCATCCGCGGCTTCCACAAGCCGCTCTGCATGGTCGAGGGGATCGACTCGAGCTTCGACGCGCTCGTCTGCGTCGGCTACCACTCGTGCGCAGGCACCGAGGGCGGCGTGCTCAACCACACGCTGCTCGGCAAAGAGGTGCAGAACCTTTTCCTGAACGGCGACCCGATCGGCGAGACCCGCCTGAACGCGCTCGTGGCCGGGAGCTTCGGTGTGCCGATTGCATTCGTCGCCGGCGACTCGGCGGTCTGCCAGGAGGCGAAGCGCGTGCTCGGCGACGGTTTTCCCACCTACGCTGTCAAGGACGGGATCGACATGTTCTGCGCCTCGTGCCTGCACCCGTCGGTGACCCAGGCCGGGATCCGCGAGGGCGTCGCCGATGCGCTCCGCACCATCAGTACCCGCGACCCGTATCAGATCGATGGGCCGTACACATTCGGCCTCGAATGGAGCACGACGACAATCGCCTCGACGTGTGAGTACATCCCGGGGATCAAGAAGCCGTCGCCGCGCACGACCGAGTACACCACGACGGATCTCCCGGAGGCGATGCGGGTGATCTTCGCCGAGTGCATACTCGCGATGCAGGTCGGCCAGAAGGGGATCTACAGCTGAGCCAGGGTGGGACACAACCGCTCGTGGCCTCGACGCCGGAAGCGGAAGCCGGTGAGCCGTTGCTCTCGGTCGCCGAGCTCGTGACGGTGTTCGCGACCGCTCGCGGCGTTGTTCTCGCCGCGAACGGCGTGTCGTTCGACATCGCGCCAGGCGAGACTGTCGGGCTCGTGGGCGAGTCCGGCTCGGGGAAGAGCGTCACCTGCCGCTCGATCCTTCGTCTGGTCCCGGCGCCCGGCCAAGTGGTCTCCGGGTCGATCCGCTTCGACGGAAGGGAGCTGCTCGACCTCCCCCTCAAGGAGATGGCGGCGTTTCGCGGCAAGGAGATCTCGATGATCTTCCAGGACCCGATGGCGAGCCTGAATCCCGTGTTCACGGTCGGAGAGCAGATCGCCGAGCCGCTCCGCATCCACCGAGGGCTGAGCCGTCGATCCGCGCGGGCCGAGGCGGTCCGGCTGCTCGATCGCGTCGGGATTCCGGGGGCGCGCGAGCGCGTCAACTCGTACCCGCACGAGTTCTCGGGCGGCATGCGGCAGCGGGTGATGATCGCGGTCGCAATCAGCTGTAAGCCGAGGCTGCTCCTGGCGGACGAGCCCACGACAGCCCTCGATGTCACGATCCAGGATCAGATCCTCTCGCTTCTCGTCGGCTTGCAGGAGGAGCAGCGAATGGCCATCCTGCTCGTCTCGCACGACCTCGGCGTCGTTGCGCAGACGTGCGACCGCGTCGCCGTGATGTACGCCGGCTTCGTGGTGGAGCAAGGGACAGCGAAGGAGCTGTTTGCGCGGCCGCTGCATCCGTACACCGCGGCGCTCCTGCGAGCCCTTCCGGAAGCAGGGGCCGGGAAAGGACGTCTCGCCGCGATCCGCGGCCAGCCTCCCGACTTGCACGAGCTCGTCGACGGGTGCCCGTTCGCGCCGCGGTGCGAATACCGCCGCGACGAGTGCGGCGAGATCACGATGGAGCTGGTCCGGGTGGGCGGCGGGCGCCGACAGACCGCTTGCCCGTTTGCTGCGGAGATCGGTCTATGACCGAGCTCGAGCCAAACGGCAGTCCATTGCTCGAAATAGACGGGTTGCGGAAGTCCTTCCGTCTGCGGAATTCGGTCGCGGGGCGTGTTCGTATGCAGCGGGCTGGGGAGGCCGTCGCGGTCGACGGCGTCTCGCTCTCGGTCGCGCGGCGCGAAACGCTCGGGATCGTGGGCGAGTCCGGAAGCGGCAAGACGACGCTAGGACGGTGCCTGATCCGGCTTGTGACTCCGGAGGCCGGCAGGATCACGTTCGCAGGCCAAGACGTCCTCGGAGCTGACCGTCGCGAGCTGCAACACATACGGCGGCGGATGCAGATGGTGTTCCAGGACCCGTACTCCTCGCTGAACCCGCGTCTCAAGGTCGGGCCTGCGATCGCCGAGCCGGCGATCGTCCACGGCCTGATCGACCGCGGCGGAAGCGACTCGCACGTCCGCGAGATGCTCGACCTGGTTGGTCTTCCCGACCGCACCGCCGGCAGCTACCCCCGGCAGCTGTCCGGAGGGCAACGACAGCGGGTCGCGATCGCGCGGGCGCTCTCGGTGCGGCCCGAGGTCCTCATCGCCGACGAGGCCGTGAGCGCGCTCGACGTCTCGAGTACAGGCGCAGATCCTCAATCTGCTCGGCGATCTCGTCGAGACGCTCGACCTGACGATGATCTTCATCGCCCACCAGCTCGCTGTCGTACGCCACGTCTCGGATCGCGTGGCAATCATGTATCTCGGGAAGATCGTCGAGCTCGCGCCGGTCGAGGCGATCTTCACCCAGCCGCAACACCCGTACACGCGGGCGCTGCTCGACGCGGCGCCGAAGCCGGATCCCGAGCATCGCCGGACGAGGCCCGCCCTTGCGGGCGACGTCCCGTCGCCACTCCAGATTCCATCGGGGTGCCGTTTCCGTACCCGCTGCGCGTATTCGCAGGCGATCTGCGGAGCGGAAGAGCCCGAGCTTCGCGTGCTCACGGACGGAAACCAGGCGGCATGTCACATCCTGCCCTTTCAGGCCGGCGCGGTAGCAGTGGCACGCGATGCCTGACACCGAGCGCCAGCGCACACGCCGTGGCGGCCTGATGAACGACACCCGCGCCCAGCTCGCCGCAGCGCTCAAGGACCTCCGCGTCAGCCAGGGACATTCGCTCGCCGTGGTGGCAAGCGCGACGAACGTGTCGAAGTCGTTCCTCTCACTGGTCGAAAGCGGCAAGAGCGACATTACGATCGGGAGGCTCCTGCGGCTGGTCACGTTCTACGGCGCGAAGATCGACGATCTCCTGCCGCAGGATGAACCGCTCCATCCCGTCGCAGTGCGGCGGGGCGAGCAGCGGGAGCTCGTCTCGCCCGGAGAGGGACTTCAGCTTTATCTCCTCGCCCCGAATATCGAGCGCTCGCTCACGCCTACGCTCGGCGTGCTTGCCCCGACGGGCGCCTCGGCCGAGCGGACCACACACCGCGGAGAGGAGTTCCTGTACGTGCTCGCAGGCGAGCTCACACTCGAGCTCGAAGGCTCGGAGCCGCTGAAGCTGCGCAAGGGGGACAGTGCGTACTTCCACGCCGACCGGCCGCACTCGTACCGGAACTCGGGCAGCCGAATCGCGAGGTTCCTCACCGTCGCACACCCACCCACGTTCTAGCCCTCGCCGAGACGTTCAGCGCAGATCGCCCACCTCGAGAACGGCGGCGGCGAACGCTTCCGGAGCTTCCTGTGGGAGGTTGTGGCCAACTCCACCAGCGATCGTCCGATGCGAGTACGGACCGGCGAACTTCGCGGCGTAGGCGTCCGGATTCGGGTGGGGCGCGCCGTTCGCGTCACCTTCGAGCGTGATCGCGGGAACGGTGATGGGAGGCGCGTCCGCGAGCCGGTTTTCGAGCCCGAGGTACGCGGACTCGCCCTCGGCGAGCCCGAGCCGCCACCGGTAGTTGTGGATCACGATCGCGACGTGGTCGGGGTTGTCGAATGCCGCTGCGCTGCGGTCGAACGTGGCCGCGTCGAAGTCCCACTTCGGCGAGGCGGTACGCCAGATCAGCTGCGCGAATTCCCGCCGGTACTTCTCATAGCCGGCGCGGCCGCGCTCGGTGCTGAAGTAGTACTGGTACCACCACTGCAGCTCGTCCTCGGGCGGCAAGGGCAACGTGCCGGCTGCCTGGCTGCCGATCAGGTAGCCGCTGACCGAGACCAGGCCGCTGCACCGTTCAGGCCAGAGCGCGGCCACGATGTCAGCGGTCCGCGCTCCCCAGTCGAAGCCGGCGACGATTGCCGTTTCGATCCCGAGGGCATCGATCAGCGCGACCGCGTCGAGTGCGAGCGCCGCCTGCTCGCCGTTGCGGACGGCGCCGTCCGAGAGGAAGCGGGTCGTTCCGAACCCCCGGAGGTAGGGGACGATCACCCGGTGGCCGGCCGCGGTCAGCAGGGGGACGACGTCGGCGTAGCTGTGAATGTCGTAAGGCCAGCCGTGCAGCAGGACGGCCGCGGGCCCGTCTGACGGCCCACTATCGACGTATCCGACGTTCAGTCGGCCGGCATCGAGCTGGCGAACGGTGCCGAGCTTCGAGTCCGGAGCCGCCGTCGCGGGCGGCACTTCAGGCACCGACCCCAACGGCAGTCACCGACGCCATCGCCTCCAGGATCACGTTCGTCACGGCTTCCGGCTGCGAGATCATGATCACGTGCGAGCCGTCCACCTCGGTGATCCTGGCGCCCGCGCGTTCTGCCATCGAGCGGACGACGTCCGTGCCGGCGGCCCTGTCTCCGGTGGCGACCACCGCCCACGAAGGGAGGCGCTTCCACGCGGGCGGGCCGTTCGGCTCGGAGAAACCGAACTCGGCCACGGGCCGCTGCGTGGCTCCGATGAGCGCGGCCTGCTCGTCCGAGAGGTCACCGGCGAAGGCGCTCCGGGCCTTAGCCGGGTCGATGTAGAACTCCGTCGCCGACCCGCCGTTCGCACTCGGGTACCGCCGGGAGATGAGCGCGCTTGTTCAGGACACTGTCCTTCGAATCCGCCGACGCTGCCCCGAGGGTCTCGCCTTCCGCGGGGGCGAAGGCGGCCACGTAGACGAGGCCGACGACATTCATCGCCTCGGTTGCCGCGTTCGTGATCACCGCGCCGCCGTAGGAGTGGCCGACAGCGAGCACAGGTCCTGCGATCTGAGCGAAGACCTCGGCGGCGTAGGCGGCATCGGCGGTGATTCCACGGAGCGGGTTGGCAGGCGCCGTCACTCGCACGCCTCTCGCTTGCAGCCGGGCGATCACCCCGTTCCAGCTCGATGCGTCGGCAAACGCGCCGTGGACGAGGACGACCGTAGGCATCTCGGTGTGGGTTGGCTCGGCCATGAGTGCTCCTTCTCAGGCGAAGAAGTCTGTGAGCAGTTGATTGACACGGTCGGCCTCGTCGTGGTGGACCCAGTGCGACGCATCGGCCAGGCGCTCCACGCGGTCGAGGTTCGGCACGTCGTCGTGCTCGGGCTCGGCGAGGTCGGAGCCGAGGTAGGAATCCCGCTCCCCCCAGATGACCAGTGTCGGCGCCGAGATCGGGCGAAGCTTCGCTGCCGCTTCCTTCTGGGACTGTCTGACCGAGGCCCGGTAGTAGTTGATCATCCCGGCGGCTGCGCCCGGCTGAGACCACGCCTCGACGTAACGTTCGATTTCCTGCGGTGTGTAAGGCGGGTTTGCGTCCTGCAGGAAGTGCCGGAAGAAGTGCCAGTCTCTGGCGTGCACCACGTCCTCGGGCAGTCCCGGGGTCGCAAAGAAGAAGAAGTACCACGATTTTCGGAGCTGGCTCGGGTGCTGCAGTCCCTGCTGGAGTCGCCGCGGATGGGCCGCGTTGAGGATCGCGAGCCGGTCGACCACCTCGGGATGGTTCATCGCGACGGTCCAGGCGATGCTTCCGCCCCAGTCGTGACCGACGAGCAGCGCGGACTCGGCGCCGAGCTTTCCGATGAAATCGCGGATGTCGGCGGCGAGCAGATCCACGCCGTAAGCCTCGAAGCCGTCAGGCTTCGATGACAGGTTGTACCCACGCGTGTCGGGTGCGACCACCCGGAAGCCCGCCGCTGCAAGCGGCGCGATCTGTAGCCGCCAACCGAACCAGAACTCGGGGAACCCGTGCAGCAGAACGACCAGCGGCCCATCGCCGGCCTCCACATAATGCAAGCGCTGATCGCCGAACTCGGCGTAGCCCTCCCGAATCTCGATCCCGTCGTCCGGCATCAGGCTGGTGAATGTGCTGGGGAGCAGACTCGGCGCCACAGTCACCGGGCCTGCCTCCGACATGTGCGTTCCCTGCGAGGTGCTCATGGGGTCTCCTCTCCCTGGACCTCGCTCAGTTTCGGCGCTTGGCCGATTGGTCGCGCCAGTGAGAGACCCTGGTGCGTTCACGTGCCGAGCAGAGTCGTGCCAGCGGACGTCGAGGAACGGAGCGCAAACGGGCCGCTTTCGGTTCCCGGCGGGATCCGAGGCGACGAAGAAATGCAGGCTGCCGGCCTCGGAAGGAATCAGATTCGAGCCACGGCCGTTCGAGAGAAGAGCAGATGTTCATGCGAAGAGAGGAGTGGGGTCACGTTGGTGAAGATCGGTGACAAGGTTGCTCCGTTTCGGCTTGTGCGCGCTGTGGGAGACGTCGTGACGTCGGACGAGTTGCTCGCCGAGGGCCCGCTCGTCATCCATTTCTTTCCGTTCGCGTTCACCGGGAGTGTCGCGGCCGGGAGTGGCTGCGAGGCGCAGGTCTGCGGCTTCGGCGCGCGGCTCGACGAGTTCGAGGCGCTCGGCGTCCGTCTGTTCGCGGTCAGCCGCGACTCTCCGCAGGTTCTTGCCGTCTGGCGCAAGCAGCTGGGGCAGCGCTACGAGTTTCTCTCGGACTGGGAGTGGCAGGCCGCGACGGCGCTCGGGGTGCTGTTGGACGAAGGGCTCGAGACGTTCCGCCCGCTCAACACACGCGGCGCGTTCCTGATCGACGGCGGCGGGGTGCTGCGCTACGGCTTCGTGGCGGATTCCATCAGCCAGCTTCCGCCCGTGGCGCCCGTGCTCGAGGCCGCTCGAGAGCTCGCCGCGGAGCGGGGAGATCTAGAAGCGGTGACATGAGGGTCCAGGCAGGTCGAGAACGACCCGATGAGCGTCCGTCATCGGCGCTCCTCGACGGTGGCGGGAACGCGCGCCGTGCGGAACCACTGTGAGAGGTCGGGCGCCCAGACGATCGTGAAGAGGATGAGGAGGCCGCCGGTGATCAGGCTCGAGACGTAGTCGGGAGAGCCGAGGATGGAGAGGATCTCTTCGAGCACGCTCAGGGACAGGACGCCTGCTGCGATCCCGACGGCGCCGCCCTTGCCACCAGAGAGGCTCACCCCGCCGATGAGCGCCGCTGTCGCCGAGAACGTCAACACGTCGAAGCCGATGTTGGTCGGGCTTGCGGTGGCGAGGCTGTAACTGAGCAACGCGCCGGGCAGCGCCGCACCGACCGCCGCGACGACGAACACGCCGACGAGGAGCCGATCGACCGGGACGCCGGCCACGCGTGCCGCTCGCCGGTCGCCTCCGATCGCACGGATGTCCCTGCCGAGCCGCAGATACCTGAGCACGATCGCGGCGACGACGAAGATCCCGAGCGAGATGAGGCTCCTGATCGAGAAGATCTGCAGGACCGGCTTGTCGAGCCTGAGGCCGACGGTGTAGTTGTTGTAGACCACGCTCTTCGAATGACCGAGGATGTACGTGATCCCGAGGACGACCAGATAGCCGCCGAGGGTCACGGGCATGGAGTTCAGCCGGAATCTCGCGATCAGGCTGCCCTGGGCGAGGCCGACGACGCTCGCCGCGCCGAGCGCGGCGATGATGCCGACCAGTGGGGAGCCGCCGCCCGTCAGCACCGCAACCATGCCGCCGAACAGATAGACGGAAGAGACGGAGAGGTCGAACTCGCCCGCGATCATCGTGATCCCGAGCGCGAGAGCAACGAGGCCGTAGGAAGCGAAGTTCTGGAAGATGTCGTAGACGTTGGCAGTGCGCACGGTGTACCGCGTGAGGAGCGGCACCAGCGCCAGCGCGAGGACCATGCCGGCGAGGATCGCGTAGGGCGCGACCTCGGCGGCACGGGGGCGGCGACGCCGCGGCTCGATCGTGCTCACCGGCCGCGCTGCCTCAGGTTGGTGAGCACGACGACGACGACGACGATGATGCCGCGGACGAGGATCTGCACGCCCGTCGAGTAACCGCGCAGGAGGAGCATGTCGGAGATCGTCGCGATGAAGATCGCGCCCAAGGCCGTCCGCGCGATCGACCCCCGCCCTCCGGTCACGGCATTTCCGCCGACGAGAGCTGCGGCGATCGCGTCGTAGGTGTAGCTCCCGGTCAGGAGAAGGGACGCGTTGGCGCTCGACGCGCCGATCAGGATCCCCGAGCCGGCGGTGTACAGGGAGGCGATTCCGAACGCACCGACCGTCAGCAGCGTGATCGGCAGAGCCGCTGCCCTTGCGGCGACGCGGTTCTCGCCGAGGAGATAGATCTGGCGTCCGAACCGCGTCCGTCTCATCACGATCGCCAGAATGACCGTGACGACGAGGAAGAAGTAGACCGGGGCAGGCAGTCCCAGAACCGGGTTCGCGAGGCGCTCCCAGCTCGTCGCTCCGACGGGCGGGACGATGCTCTGCCCGTTCGAGAGCCATACCGCCATGCCCTCCATGAGGCCCGCGGCGCCGATCGTGATGATGATCGGGTTCGCTCCCCAGGCGCCGACCGCGAAGCCCTGAACCGCGCCGATCGCGAGGCCGAGGAGCAGCGTCAGGGCGATTGCGGCTCCGAGGTCGATTCGGAGCGCGTAGAGGAAGACCATCGCGGAGATCGCGGCGGTCTGGCCGAGCGCGAGGGAGAAGAGATTGCCGCTCAGGATGATGACCGTCAGCCCGACGGCGATGATTCCGACAAATGACGCCGAGGTCAGGATGGCCTTGAAGTTGCTCCAGGTCAGGAACCCGGTCGTCGTTGCGGCGCCGTAGACCGTCACGGCCACCAGCACCCCGATCCAGATTGCCAGCGCCACATCGGTGAGCCGGACCGCCCGGCGCTCCAGGCCGAAGCGGCCCAGGCCGGCGGTCATCGGGTCGCTCACGATGAGGCTCCGCTCTGGGCGCCCTGGTTGATGGTCATGTCTGCGAGGATCGCCGAGGCCGATGCCTGTGCCCGCGGGACGACCGACACGACGCGACCGGCGAAGATGGTCACGACGACGTCCGCAAGGTCGAGGATCTCGTCGAGCTCCGTCGAGGAGAAGATCACGGCCGTGCCCTTGCGGGCCGTCTCGCGGACGAGATTGTGGATCTCGGCGCGGCCCCCGACGTCGACGCCGCGGGTCGGCTCGTCGAGCGCAAGCAAGGCCGTTCCCTCGAGCTGCAGCGCCCGGCCGAGCAGAACCTTCTGCTGATTGCCGCCGCTGAGGCTGGCGGCCGGCGAGCCGAGCCTGTCGAGGGGGACGGCGACCATGGTCGCGAGCTCGCGGGCACTGCGCTGGATCCGGCGCCGCAGGAGGATTCCAAGCCGGCTCAGCCGCCGGAGCCGCGTGACCGTCAGGTTGCGCTCCACCGCCTGCCCGAGGAAGAGCCCCTCGCGCTGCCGGTCGTTGGGGATGTAGAGAACGCCCGCCTCGGCAGCGCGCCGCGGCGTGTTCAGGAGCACTCGATTGCCGTTGACCTCGATCGCGCCGGAGGCATTCGGCACGAGCCCGCCGAGCGCGCGGAGGACCGTGCTCGTGCCTGACCCCACCTGCCCTGCGAGGCCCGTGATGATCCCGCTCTCGAGCGTCAGCGACACCTCCTCGACGCTGCCGGCAACGTGCAGCCGATCGATCCTGACCACTTCTGCGCCGGATCCGGGCAGCACGTGCTCGTGCTCGAGCTGCGTCTTCGCTCCCTCCATCTCGCCGAGCATGTGGCCGATCAGCTCGCGGCGGTCGATCTGGCCGATCTCGTGCGTCCCGACCCGTATCCCGTCCCGCAGCACCGTCACGCGGTCGCACAACTCGAAGACCTCGTCGAGCCGGTGTGACACGTAGATCACGCTGCGACCCTGGGCGACGAGGTCGCGAGTCGCCTTGAACACCCGCTCGATCTCCGGCTTGCTCAGAGTCGCGGTCGGCTCGTCGAGGATGAGCAGGCGGGCGTCGCGGACGAGCAGACGGGCGATCTCGACGAGCTGGCGCTCTCCGATCGAGAGTGACTCGACCGGGGTGCCGAGGCGTATATGGCGGAGCCCGAGTTGGTCGAGGACGCTCCGGGCATGCTCGGAGAGGCGTCGCCTCCGGTAGAGGAGGGGCACGTCGAGGCCTCCGAGGAAGATGTTGTCCTCGACGCTGAGCTCGGGTACGAGGCTCAGCTCCTGGTTCACGAGCGCGATCCCGTGGGTCTGGGCGTCATGCGGATTTCGGAGCGTGAGCTCCTGGCCGTCGAGACGGATCACCCCCTCGTCGGGCCTGACGAGGCCGACGAGTGTCTTCACAAGGGTGCTCTTGCCGGCTCCGTTATGCCCGCAAATTGCGTGCACCTCACCGACCCGGACCTCGAGCGAAAGGCCGCGGACCGCCTTCACCGGACCGAACGACTTGGAAAGGTCGACGACCTCCAGGAGGACCGACGGGCCCGTCCGATCGTCAGAGGGAGAACGGGATCCGGGCGATCTCTCCGCCGGATCCCGTTCGCCGCTCATCGAATCGGAGCCGGTCTCGTTAGAAGGTGCAGATCTTCGAGAGCTGGGCTACGTTCGCCGAAGTGATGCGCTGCTCCTGGACGTACTGCACCTTCGGGCTCGGCGTCTTTCCCTGAAGGATCTGAGCTGCCAGCTTGACCGCAAGGGCCGCCTCGACCTGCGGTGCCTGCGTCCCCGTGCCGTACTCCTCGCCGGCCTTGATCGCCGTGATGCCGACCGCCAGGCAGTTGCTGCCCGAGATGATCAGGCCCTTCTTCGCGACGCCGATCGGCACCCCGGCCTGCTTGGCGCCCTGGATGATCCCGACCGCCATGTTGTCGGCCATGCCGTAGGCGCCCTGGATGCCGCCCTGGGAGGCGTACTTCGAAAGCAGCTCCTGCGTGTCCTTGGCCGATGTCGCCTGATCCCAGTTCGCGTCCTCGACCGCAACGACCTTGAACTGCGGGAACCTCTTCATGTACGCGGTGAACGTCGCCATGCGGTCGGTCACGTTGTTCTGGCTGGCGGTGCCCGTCAATGCGATCACATTGCCCTTCGTGAAGCCTGCCTTCTTCATGCCCTCGACGAGGTTCATCGCCGCGTACTTCCCGAGCGCCGGATCGTCGGTGCGGGCTTCCGCCGTGACCAGCTTCGCGCCTGCCGGCGACTGGCGCCCGATCGCGCCGAGGACAGGAATGCCCGCCGCCTTCGCCCGGATGTAGGAGGGCACGATCGCGGATGCGCTCGACGGCACCGAGATGATGAGGTCGGGCTTGTCCGCGATGAGGCGGTTCATGTTCTGCGCGTCGACCGCGGGATCGAACACGGAGGTGAGGACAGTGACGCTCGCCCCCTGCTTCTCGAGGCCGCTCTTGACCGAGTCGGCCCAGGCCGCGCAGAACGGATTCTGGTTGGTGCAGATGATGACCCCGACCTTCTTACCGGAGAGCGGGCCCGCCTTGCTCGAGCCCATTGCCCCGGTGGTGAAGACGGCTGCGGCTATGGCGAGCGCCGCGAGCGAGACCCAACGCGTTGTCTTGCGCGTCATGCTGTTACGTCCTTTCGGTTCGAAACGATTGATGAGCGCTGCAGAAGTGGTGGTGCGTTGTCGCCTGGCACGAGGTTGGACAGGGCGGGGACAAACTAGTTAGGCACCGACGACAATGCATACGTAGTCATACGACTGGCCGAAAATACAACCTGTGCCAAAGCGTGTCAATCGGGGTTGTTCCGGCAGGTGCGTCTCAGGCCCCCTGTGCTGCCGCGAGAGTGTCGCGGTGGACAACGCCAACCGGGAAGAGCCGTCGACGCGGCGGGAGCCCGTTGTCCGACTCGATCCTCTCCAGCAGGAGCTTCGATGCAGCGCGGCCCATCTCCGCGAGCGGCTGGCGGACGGTCGTCAGGTTGAAGCCCTCCCAACCGGCCATGTCGATGTCGTCGAAGCCGACGATCGAGAGCTCCGCGGGGACCCGAACCCCTACCCGGCGCGCAGCGTCGAGGGCTCCGAACGCGATCACGTCGTTCGCCGCGAAGATCGCCGTGGGGCGCGGTTCACCTGCGAGGAGGTCGAGGCACCACTGGTAACCGCTGTGGTGGCTGAACTGACCGACCCGGCGTAGTGCCTCGTCGAGCTCGACGCCGCTCGCGAGAAGTTGCTCCCGGAAGCCGCGCTCGCGGTCGCGGCTCGTCGTCGTGTTCTCGGGGCCGGTGATCAGCGCAATCCGGCGGTGTCCGAGCGTGATCATCGCCTCGGCTACGAGCCGGCCTCCCCGGTAGTTGTCGGAGACCACGGTGTCCACGGGCGCGGATTCGATGTAGCGGTTCACGAGCACGACGGGGAGGTCCCGCGCACCGTGACCGGGTAGCGGCGTGTCGAGCGTTGCCGAGACGTACACGAGCCCATCGACGGCAGCCCCGTTCACCAGCTCGCCCACGTGCTGCTCGACGCTCGCGTCCGTCTGCTCGTTGAACAGGATGGTCCGGTAGCCGGCGAGCGCCAGCTCGTTGTGCAGGATGTCTAGGAGCTCCGGGTAGAACGGGTTCGTGATGTCGCCCACCACCACTCCGACCGTGCCAGTCCGGCGGGTGATGAGGCTCCGCGCGGCGAGGTTCGGGGTGTAGTTCATCTGCCGTGCGGCCGCCTGGACGCGGGCCACCGTGTCTGCGGCAACGCGAGGATCGCCGCGGAGCGCGCGCGACACGGTCGACTGGCTGATCCCGAGCTTGCGCGCGATGTCCTTGCTCGTCACGGCCATGAAGGGAGCATCGCAGACAACCGCCAGAGATTTGACAAGATCACTCCCTGAGGTTTATGCATACGTAGTCAATCCGAGAGAGAAAGAGTTGTGGAGACGCTCAAGAAGCCTTCGCGCAGCCACGAGCGCGCAGACGATGACAAAGCCGTCGCGGCCGTCGTAGACGAGATCGTCTCGGCCGTCGCCGTAGACGGAGATACCGCAGTGCGGCGGTACTCCGCTCGTCTCGACAACTGGGAGCCGGACGCCTTCCTGCTCACTGCCGACGAGATCGCGGCGAGCCTCGACCAGGTCCCGGCCCAGGTGCTCGACGACATCGGATTCGCCCAGGAGCAGGTGCGGACGTTCGCCCGCGCCCAGCGCGCAACGATGACGGATCTCGAGCTGGAGACACTCCCGGGTGTCCGGCTGGGCCACCGGCATATTCCGGTGAAGAACGTCGGCGCATACGTGCCGGGCGGGCGCTACCCGATGGTTGCCTCCGCCCACATGAGCATCGCGACGGCGAAGGTCGCGGGCGTCGAGCGAGTGGCTGCGTGCACTCCTCCGCTCGACGGTCGCGTGCCGGATGCCACCGTTGCCGCCATGCATCTGGCCGGGGCCGACGAGATCTATGTCCTCGGCGGTGTTCAGGCGCTCGCCGCGCTCGCGCTCGGGACCGAGACGATCGAGCCGGTCGACTTCCTGGTGGGCCCGGGCAACGCGTATGTCGTCGAGGCCAAGCGTCGGCTGTTCGGGAAGGTGGGCATCGACCTCGTCGCCGGCCCGACGGAGATCCTCGTCGTCGCGGACGAGACCGCCGATCCGGTGATCGTCGCCGCGGACCTTCTCGGCCAGGCCGAGCACGGCCCCGCCTCACCCGCCGTGCTCGTGACGACGTCGCCGGCGCTCGCCGAAGAGACCCTCCACCAGATCGCCGTGCAGCTCGAGAGCCTGCCGACCGCCGGGATCGCGGCTCGGGCATGGGAGGACTACGGTGAGGTGGTCGTCGCCGAGTCCGACGACGAGGCGGTCGCCGCCGCCGATGCCTACGGCTTTGAGCACGTCGAGATCCAGACCGCCGACCCTCGCTGGTATCTCGAGCGGATGTCGAACTATGGCGCGCTCTTCCTCGGCGAGGCGACCACCGTCGCGTACGGCGACAAGACGATCGGGACGAACCACATCCTCCCGACCGGGGGCGCGGCGCGCTATACGGGTGGGCTCTGGGTCGGGAAGTTCCTGAAGACCGTGACCTTCCAGGAATGTGACGAGGCCGCAAGCGCGATGATCGGCGAGATCTGTGCTCGTCAGTGCCGGATCGAGAACTTCGAGGGCCACGCGCGCAGCTGCGACGTCAGGGTCGAGAAGTACCGCCAGGCAGCCGTCCTGGCGAGTGGGGCGGCGTGACGTATCGCCTCGGAGTCGACGTCGGCGGGACCTTCACCGACGTCGTTCTCTACGACAGCACCGAGCAGCAGATCTGGCTCGCGAAGACGCCGAGCACGCCCGAGGACCAGTCGGTCGGGGTGATCGAGGGCATCCGGCTCGCCGCGACAAGGGCGAACGTCCCCCTCCCGGAGTTCAGCGCCATTCTTCACGGCACGACCGTGGCGACGAACGCCGTGCTCGAGCGGCGCGGAGCCCTCGTCGGCCTGATCGTCACGCGCGGGTTCCGGCACATCCTCCACCTCGCCGAGGCGTGGACGCCGGGGCCGTTGTTCGGCTTCATGGTCTACGAGAAGCCGGAGCCGCTCACCGACACCCGCTACGTCCGGGAGGTGCCCGAACGGATCGGCGCCGACGGCTCGATCGTCGAGGCGATCGACGAAGCCGCGGCCCGCGAAGCCGTCGAGGGCCTCGTCGCGGACGGCGTCGAGGCCTTGACCGTCTGCCTGCTCAACGCTCACGCAAACGGCCGTCACGAGCGGGTGATCGCCGAGATCGCGGCAGCCGTCGCCCCCGGGCTGCCCGTGTCGATCTCCTCCGAGATCCTCCCGGAGTTCCGCGAGTACGAGCGCACCGTGACGACGCTGATGAACGCCTACGTGGCGCCCGCGCTCGAGAAGTACCTGACGAATGTCCAGAGCGGGCTCGCAGAGGCGAGCGTCCGCGCGCCGCTCCAGGTCGTGCGGTCCGACGGCGGGCTGATGAGCCTCGAGTCGGCGTGCAAGAACGCCGTCCAGACCGTTCTCTCGGGCCCGGCAGGCGGAGTCAGCGGCGCGTCCTTCGTGGCCGCTCATGCGGGATTCGATCGCATCCTGACCTTCGACATGGGAGGCACGTCGACAGACGTCGCCGTCTGCGTGTCGGGCCGGCCGGAGATCACGAGGGAGACGAAGGTGGGCGACTTTCCGGTTCGTGCACCTGCCGTCGATGTCGCCAGCATCGGCGCCGGCGGAGGCTCGATCGCCTACGTGGTCGAGGCGACCGGGGCGCTACGCGTCGGCCCGGAGAGCGCCGGAGCCGTTCCGGGACCGGCGTGCTACGGGCGCGGCGGGACGGCGGCGACCGTCACCGACGCGAACGTCGTTCTCGGGCATCTGCCGCCGCGGCTGCTCGGCGGTGAGTTCGAGCTCGACACGGACGCCGCCTACGAGGCCGTCGCCCGGGTCGCCGAGGTACGCGGCGCCGGCGTCGAGGAGACCGCGCGCGCGATCGTCAGCATGGTCGACGAGGCCATGCTCGGCGCGCTCCGCGTCGTCACCGTGCAGCGCGGCCGTGTGCCGAGCGATTTCGCGCTCGTGGCCTTCGGTGGTGCGGGCGGCCTGCACGCGAACGCCCTGGCGAGCGTCATCGGCTCCTACCCGGTGATCGTGCCGGCGGAGTCCGGGGTCCTCTCTGCGCTCGGCTTCATCGCCTCCGAGATCAAGAACGAGTTCAGCCAGACGTTCGTCAAGAGCATTGCCGCGACGACGCCGGACGCGGTGCGAAAGCCATTCGACGTGCTGACTGCCCGGGCGCGCGACTGGCTCGATTCGGAGAGCGTCGACGTCGGCGACCAGGACGTCCGGTTCATCCTCGACATGCGCTACAGCCGCCAGGGCTACGAGATCCCGATCGAGCTCGACGGCGTCGAGCTGGCCGCGCTGGAGCTCGCCGCGCTTGAACGCCGGTTCGGAGAGGAGCACACGCGTCTCTACGGCTTCGTGCTCGAGGGCGGAGCGGAGATCGTGAACCTGAGAGTGGTCGCGACCGGCCGCGTCCCGCTGCCGGAGCTCGAGGCGCGCCCGGATGGCGACCCGGACGCCTCGCCGGCCCTCACAGGCACCCATGAGGTCTGGACGCCGGAGGGAGCACTCGACGTCCCGACCTACGCGCGCGCGTTGCTGGAGCCCGGGATGGCGATCGAGGGCTACGCGATCGTCGAGCAGTACGACGCGACCACGGTCGTGCTTCCCGGTCATCGAGCCGTCGTCGATCCGTGGCTGAACCTGCTGATCCGCCCCGAGGAGGCGAGGAAGTGACTACGGCGATCGACGTTGCGACGCTCGACCTGATCGAGAACGCGCTCCTCAATGCGCGGTTCGAGATGGACGAGGTGGTCAGACGGGCGGCCATGTCGCCCATGATCCGCGTGCAGCACGACGAGTTCCCGATGATCTGCAACGCCCGCGGCCAGATGGTCGTCGGCCAGTTCGGCTCCTACATCCCCGAGGTGATCGACCGCTTCGGTGGCGAGATCGGCGAAGGCGACGTGATCCTGCTGAACGACCCGTATCTCTGTAAGGGGTCGATCTCGCACTGCAACGACTGGCTCGTGATCCTGCCGATCTTCTTCGAGGGGAAGCGGGTCGCGTTCGCCTCCCTCTTCGGTCACATGATGGACGTCGGCGGGAAGGCCCCCGGGAGCCAGGTCTCCGACGCGCTCTCGATCTGGGAGGAGGGGATCCGGATCCCGCCGATCAAGATCTTCGACCGCGGCGTCCTCAACGAGACGGCGCTCGAGGTGATCCTCAACAACACGCGCACGCCCGAGACGAACCGCAGCGACCTGATGGCGATCATCGGCGGCTGCCGCGCCGCTGAGCGGCGAGTCGTCGAGATCTGCGAGCGCTTCGGGCCCGAGACATTCGAGGGCGCGTGCGACGCGCTCCTCGACCGGACGCGCGCGGCGATGGCGCACATCATCCGCCGGTACATCCCGGAGGAGCCCGTCACCTTCACCGACTGGGTCGACGACGACGGCCTCGGCAACGGGCCGTTCAAGATGGTGCTGACGATCTGGCGCGAGGGCGACGTCTGTCACGCCGACTGGACCGGGACCGACGACCAGGCCCCCGGCTCGATCAACTTCCACATCCACGAGGGCCTCTGCAAGCTGTTCCTCGGGATCTACATGATCATGGCGTTCGACCCGGAGATCCTGTTCAACGACGGGATCTACGACGTGTTCGAGGTGACGCTGCCCGAGGGGTCGCTGTTGAACCCGCGGTTCCCGGCTCCCCTGTCGAACCGGCTGAACGTCCACACGCGCCTCTTCGACTGCATGAGCGGCGCCCTCGGCCAGAACGCGCCTGACCTGTCGATGGCGGCCGGGTACGGAACGAGCCCGTTCTTCGTCTTCTCGGGCTACGACAGCGCCGGCGAGTACTTCCAGTTCGTCGAGCTTCTCTTCGGGGGGCTGCCGGCCCGGTACTCGGCCGACGGGCTCGACGGACACTCGTGGTGGCCCCTGTTCAGGACGACCCCGGCGGAGTACGCCGAGAGCTACTACCCCGTCCGGATCTCGAGCTACGTGCCGGCGCGCGACACCGGAGGCGCGGGCCTCCACCGTGGGGGAACGGCGATCGAGAAGACCTACACGTTCCTGGGGCCGGGCGCCTTCACCGTGAACGACGACAGAGCCACGATCCCGCCATGGGGGATCAACGGCGGCCGCCACGGCGGCTGCAGCACCAAGACGCTCGTCCGCGCGTCCGGTGAGGTCGTCGAGCTCCCGTCCAAGATCGATCAGGTCCCGGTGGGCGCCGGCGACACACTCGTCTTCCGGACAGCCGGCGCCGGTGGGTGGGGCGACCCGCTCCGGCGCGACCCCGAGCTCGTGCTCCGAGACGTGCTGCGGGATCTCGTCTCGGCCGAGGCGGCGCGTCTCGAGTACGGCGTCGTCATCGAAGGCGGCAGCGTCGACCGTGCCGCCACGACGGCGGAGCGCACGCGACTTCGTGACCACCGCGGGCCGGTCGAGCCGTTCGACTTCGGCCACGCTCCGACTGGAGGACACGCATGACCATGAGCCTACGATCCAGATTGGCGGAGCCGGGAGCGATCGTCGCTCTCGGCGCGCACGACGGCCTGACGGCGAGAATCGCCGAGCAGGCGGGTGTCGAGGCGCTCTACCACGGCGGTTATGCCCTCGCGGCGCACCATTTCGGCCTGCCGGACGTGGGCCTCGTCGGCCGCGCGGAGGTCGTGGAAAGCGTGCGCCGCATGCGCGGCGCGACGGACCTGCCGATCATCGTCGACGCCGACACGGGCTACGGGTCCGAGGCCGGCGTCTGGCTGACCACGCGCGAGCTCGAGGCCGTCGGCGCCAATGCCGTGCAGATCGAGGATCAGGTCGCACCGAAGCGCTGCGGACACATGGAGGGCAAGGAGGTGATCCCGGCCGCAGAGATGGTGATCAAGGTCCGCGCCGCCGTCGACGCGCGACGGTCCGACGAGACGCTGATCATAGCCCGCTCGGACGCGCTGCAGGTGACCGGGCTCGAGGACACGATCGCCCGCTGCAACGCCTACGGCGAGGCAGGCGCCGATCTCGTCTTCGTCGATGCTCCCCGGTCGGTGGAGGAGTTCGCGGCGCTTGCCGAGCGCTGCACCACTCCGTCCGTGGCGAACATGTCGGAGACCGGGAAATCGCCCACCGTCCCGACCGACGAGCTCGAGACGATGGGCTACAAGCTGGTCATCTTTCCGAGCACCCAGACCTGGGTCTTCGCGAAGGCGTATGACGAGCTCTGTCGCGCCGTCATCCGGGACCGGACGACGGCGTCGCTCGCGGATCGCTTCACGAGCTTCGACGACGTCAACGCGCTGCTCGGTCTTGCGGAGTGGCAGTCGCGATGATGTTGCGGAGGCCTCTGTCGACGAGCGGCTCGTGAACAGCGGCGGTGCCACGATCGTCACGTTCGACAGCGCCCGCGTCGTGTTCGGCGCCGGGGCGTCGGCGGAGACCGGAGAGCACGCGCGACGCCTCGGCGTCACGCGTGCGCTCGTCGTCTGCGACAGGTTCGTGACCGAGTCCGACCTCGGCGAGCGGCTCGAGAGGTCGCTTCGCGAGGCCGGGATCGAGCCGGTCGTCTACGACGGCATTGCGGGCGAGCCGAGCGAGAGCTCGGTCGGCGAGGCGGTCGCGGTTGCACGGGACGGCTTCGACGGCTTCGTCGGGATCGGCGGCGGCTCCGCTCTCGACACGGCAAAGCTCTGTGCGCTCTTCGCCTCGCACGACGGCGAGCTGCTCGACTTCGTGAACGCGCCGATCGGCCGAGGCACGCAGATTCCCGGGCCCGTGCTCCCCTTCGTCGCCGTGCCGACCACCGCGGGTACCGGGTCCGAGGTCACGACGGTCGCGGTTGTCGACTTCCCGCGATTGGGGACGAAGACCGGGGTCTCGCACCGGTACCTGCGGCCGTCCGTCGCGATCGTCGACCCTCGGCTCACCCTCACGTGCCCGCCCGGCGTCACGGCGTCGGTCGGCGTCGACGCGCTCCTCCACGCGCTCGAGGCGTACACGGTCAGCTCGTACGATTCCCGCCCAGCGCTCCCGCCGGCCGAGCGGCCGCCCTACCAGGGGTCGAACCCGTTCTCGGACGCGTTCTGCGAGCGCGCGATCGAACTGGTGGGCCGGTCGCTTCGGGCCGCGGTCGCCGACGGCGGAGACCTCGAGGCGCGCACGAACATGGCGCTCGCGTCGACGACCGCCGGCATGGCGTTCTCCGCCGCCGGCGTGCACGTCCCACACGCCCTTGCCTACCCGATCGCCTCGCTCAAGCACGGATGGAAGCCGCCGGGCTACGGCGGCGCAGCCCTGATCCCGCACGGGTTCGCGGTCGCCGTGACGGCGCCGGCTGTCTTCCGCTTCATCGAGGACGCACTGCCGGAGCGATGCGCTGCGGCGGCGCGCCTGCTCGACGGCGGCGACGACCTGGCAATGTCGCTCGAGCACCTGCTCGCGGATGTCGGGGCACCGACGGGGCTGCGCGAGCTCGGCTACGGCGAAGACGATTGCGCGGCGGTCGTCCAGGGGGCGCTCGACCAGCAGCGACTCCTCGTCGGCTCGCCGAAGGAGACCGGCGCGGCGGAGCTCGAGGCCTTGTTCGAGGCGTCGTTGTGAGCGAGCACGAGCACCTCTGGCCGGGGCGCGTCGCGATCGTCGGCGCGGGAACGATGGGCGTCGGGATCGCGCACGTCTTCGCCCTGGGCGGCATCCCGACAGTCCTCGTCGACAGCACGCCCGACCGGACCGAGGCGGCCCGGGAGCGTGCCGTGGAGCTCCTCTCCCGGCTCGAGGCGGCAGAGCTCGTCGGCGGAGGCGCCGCCGCAACGGCAAGAGTCTTGCTCTCGGCGGCAGCCTCGATCGAGGAGGCTGTCGAGCGGAGCCGACCTGATCGTCGAGGCGGTCGTCGAGCGGCCGGACGTGAAGGCCATGGTCTACGAGGCAATCGAGTCGGCCGCCGGGGACGGCGCAGTCATTGCCACGAACACCTCGTCGATCCCGATCTCAGAGCTGGCCAAGGAGCTGCGCCGTCCGGCCGGCTTCCTCGGGATGCACTGGTTCGTCCCGCCGCTGCTCGTCCCCTGCGTGGAGGTGATCCCAGCTCCCGCCACGAGCGAAGAGGTCATCGAGAAGGCAATGGGGGCGCTGATACGGCTCGGAAAGGCCGCCGTGGTCGTCGGCGACGGACCGGGGTTCGTCGCCAACCGGATCCAGTTCGCCATGTTCAGGGAAGCAGCAAGGATCGTGCAGGACGGGCTCGCAACCCCCGAGCAGGTCGACGAGGTCGTGCGCTCGTCGTTCGGCTTCCGACTTCCGTTCTTCGGCCCGTTTACCATTGCCGACCTGGCGGGGCTCGACGTCTACGCAGATATCTACGAGACGCTCGAGCGTGGTCTCGGCCCGGGCTTCTCCGCCCCGGAGCTGCTGCGAGAGCACGTCGGCAGAGGAGACTTCGGCGTCAAGACGGGGCGTGGGTTCCTGAAGATGTCCCAGGAAGAAGCAAGTGAGCTGCTCGCGCGGCGGGATCGCGCGTACGCAGGGCTCGCACGGCTGCGAACTGAGGTCGAGGGATGACGAGCGTGTTCTCGCCGGTGCTCCCGTCGCAGCGGCTCGACGGCCGGCACGCAATCGTGACCGGAGCCGGGCGAGGCATCGGCCGCGCCGTCGGCGCTCGCGCTTGCCGAGGCGGGCGCGGACGTGACGCTCTTCTCGCGCTCGGGCGCGGAGCTGGCCGCAGTGGCCCTGGAGGTGGGCGAGCGCGGCAGGCGGGCAGAGACCTGCGTCGGGGACGTGCGGTCAACCGCCGATGTCGAGCGGCTCGTCGAGACTGCCGCCGCCAACGACGGCCTCTCGATCTGCGTCACCGCGGCGGGCTTGAACCGGCCGGCCCCGACGCTCGACCAGCCGATCGAGGACTTCGACCTCGTCGTCGAGACGAACCTCCGCGGCACCTACCTCACCTGCCGCGCGTTCGCCGCCGCGATCGGTCTGGAAGGCCGCGGCGGACGGATCGTGGCGATCTCGTCGCAGATGGGCGAGGTCGGCTACCCCGGGCGTGCCGCGTACTGCGCGAGCAAGCACGCGGTGAACGGGCTCGTACGTGCCCTTGCGGTCGAGTGGGCGCCCGCGGGCATCACCGTCAACGCAGTGGCGCCGACCTTCATCGACACGCCGCTCACCCGCCCGATGTTCGACGACGAGGCGTTTCGCGCCGACGTCGTGCGACGGATGCCGATGGGTCGTATCGGCGCACCGTCGGATGTCGTCGGCGCAGTCGTCTTCCTTGCCTCGGAGCAGGCCGCGATGGTGACCGGGCACGTGCTCGCAGTCGACGGCGGCTGGACGGCGTGGTGAGCGACGTGCCGGCGGCGCGCGGCCCAGGCCCGCTCGCGGGCCTGCGGCTGATCGAGCTCGGCACGCTGCTCGCGGGCCCCTTTGCCGGCCGGCTGCTCGGCGACATGGGCGCCGAGGTGATCAAGGTCGAGCCACCCGGCAAGCCGGACCCACTCCGCGACTGGGGCCAGGCCCGCCACGAAGGGCGCACCCTGTGGTGGCCCGTGCAGGCGCGAAACAAGAAGTGCATCACGCTGAACCTGCGCGAGCCGAGAGGCCAGCAGCTCCTGCTCGAGCTCGTGCGCATCGCGGACGTGGTCTCCGAGAACTTCCGCCCCGGCACGCTCGAGCGGTGGAGCCTCGGCTACGAGCAGCTGTCGGGGGCGAATCCCCGCATCGTCCTGGCTCGCATCTCCGGGTACGGCCAGACCGGGCCGTATGCCGAACGGGCGGGCTACGCCTCCGTCGCGGAGGCGATGGGAGGCCTCCGGTACATCAACGGCTTCCCCGACGAGCCGCCGCCGCGCGCGGGGATCTCGCTCGGGGACTCGCTCGCTGCGATGTTCGCCGTCCAGGGCATCCTCGCGGCGCTCTACCAGCGCGACGTGCTCGGCGAGGGACGCGGGCAGGTCGTCGACGTCTCGCTGATGGAGGCGTCGTTCGCGCTGCTCGAGAGCGCCGTGCCCGAGTACGACCGGCTCGGCCTCGTCCGCGAGCCCATGGGGACGCACCTGAAGGGTATCGCCCCGTCGAACATCTTCAGGTCGCGCGACAACCTGTGGATGGTGATCGCCGCGAACCAGGACGGCGTCTTCCGGCGGCTCTGCGGTGCGATGGGCCGGCCCGAGCTCGCCGACGACCCGCGCTTCGCGACGCACGTCCCGAGGGGCGAGAACCAGGAGGAGATCGAGGGCATCGTCGCCGCCTGGGCGGAGCAGCACGACGCCGCCGAGATCGACCGGATCCTCAACGAGGCCGGTGTCGTGTGCGGGCCGATCTACACGATGGCGGAGATCTTCGAGGACCCGCAATACCAGGCGCGGGAGATGCTGGTCGAGCACGTCGACCCCGAGTTCGGCCCGTACCTCGGCCCCGGGATCGTCCCCAAGTTCTCGGATACGCCCGGTGAGGTGCGATGGTCCGGGACCTGGGAGGAGGGCAGCCACAACGAGGAGATCTTCTGCGGCCTGCTCGGCCTCACCGACGCCGAGCTCGGCGTGTTGCGCGAGGACGGCGTCGTATGACCGTCATCATCTGCGACGTCGCGCCGAGGGACGGGCTGCAGAACCAGCCGGTCACGCTTGCGCCAGGCGTGCGCGCAGAGCTCGTCGACCGGCTCGCGGCCGCGGGCGTGCGCCGCATCGAGGCCGTCAGCTTCGTCAGCCCGAAGGCTGTCCCGCAGATGGCCGGAGCGGAGGAGGTCGTCGCGGCGATCGAGCGGCGCCCCGGGGTCGTCTACGCCGGTCTGGCGCTGAACGAGAAGGGCTATGACCGCCTTCGCGAGTGCGGGCTCGACGAGGCTCACTTCGCGTTCGCGGCAACCGAGGAGTTCAACCGCCGCAACGCAAACTCGTCCGTCGAGGAGGCGCTGGCGCAGGGCGAGCGGATCCTCGAGCGCGCAGACCGCGGACGGCATTCGCGCGACCGTCACGATCGGCGTCGCGTTCGGCTGCCCCTTCGAGGGCGCCGTCGATCCGGGCCACGTGGCGGAGCTCGCCGCCCGGCTCGCCCGGGCCGGGGCGGCCGAGCTCGTGCTGGCGGACACCGTCGGTGTCGGCGTCCCGCGCCAGGTGCGCGACCTCGTCGCCCGCGTGGCGCCACTCGGCGTTCCGGTCGGTGTCCACCTTCACAACACGCGAAACATCGGCTTCGCGAACGCGTACGTCGCGCTCGAAGCGGGCGCAACGGTGTTCGACGCCTCGGTCGGCGGGATCGGCGGCTGCCCGTTCGCGCCTCGGGCGACGGGAAACATCGCGACCGAGGACCTCGTCTACCTCTTCCACGGCGAAGGCGTCGAGACGGGCATCGACCTCGGCGCGCTGATCGGCGTGGCGCAGTGGCTCGAAGCAAAGCTCGGGCGCGAGCTCGAGGGTCAGGTCTACAGGGCCGGCACGTTCGCGCCGGTTGCCGGCTAAGACAAGGAGGACTACATGACGTACAGGCTGGGGGTGGACGTCGGGGGCACGTTCACCGACCTCTTCCTCGTGTCCGAGGGCAACGGCGGCGCTCAATTCCGCGTCAAGACGCCGTCGACGCCCCACGACCCCTCCGAGGGCGTGCTCACCGGCGTCCGCCGGATCTGCGACGAGGCCGGCATCGAGGTCGGCGAGCTGCAGAACATCCTGCACGGGACGACCGTGGCGACGAACGCCGTGCTCGAGTCGAAGGGTGCGCGCGTCGGCCTGATCACCACCACCGGGTTCGGCCAGATCCTCCATCTGGCCCGCTCCCAGACGCCCGGCCCGCTTGCGGGCTGGATCATCATGATCAAGCCGGACCCGCCGGCGTCCCTGGCCGACACCCGTGAGGCCGTCGAGCGCATCGACGCACGGGGGAACGTCGTCGTCCCGCTCGACGGAGCCCAGATCGAGGAGATCGTGCACGACCTGGTCGGGTCGGGGATCGAGTCGCTGACCGTCGCGCTCATCAACTCCTATGTCAACGCGGCGCACGAGGAGGAGATCGGCGCGATCGTCGAGCGGCTCTACCCCGGCTTTCCCGTGACTCTGAGCGCACAGGTGCTCCCCGAGATCCGCGAGTACGAGCGGGCGGTGACCGCGTGCATGAACTCGTACGTCCGGCCCAAGGTCGAGAGCTACGTGGGTCGCCTCCAGTCCGAGCTGCAGGCGATCGGCGCCAGAGCCGACGTCAACATCCTCCGCTCCGACGCGGGCCTGATGACGACGCGGGAGGCTGCTCGAAACCCGATCTACGCGGTTCTGTCCGGCCCCTCGGGCGGCGTGGCGGGCGCGCTGTTCGTCGCCGGCAAGGCCGGATTCGACGACATCCTCACCTTCGACATGGGCGGGACGTCGACCGACGTCGCGCTCTGCCAGAACGGTCAGCCGACGATCGGGCGCGAGACGTCGATCTCGCACTTCCGCATCCGCGTCCCGTCGGTCGACGTCCATACCGTCGGCGCGGGCGGCGGCTCGATCGCGCACGTCCCGCAGCTGACCAAGGCGCTCCGGGTCGGGCCCGAGTCGGCGGGAGCCGCTCCCGGCCCGGCCGCGTACGGCCGTGGCGGTGAGCTGCCGACGGTGACCGACGCCAATGTCGTCCTCGGGCATCTGCCGCCGCAGCTTCTCGGCGGGGAGATGTCGCTCGACGTCGAGGCGGCACGGAAGTCCGTCCAGACGATCGCCGACGCGATGGGGCTCGCCTCCGTCGAGGAGGCCGCCGAGGGAATGCTCGCGATCGTGAACGAGAACATGGCGGGCGCCCTCCGGCTCGTCTCCGTCCAGCGCGGCCACGACCCGCGAGATTTCGCGCTCGTCGCCTACGGTGGGGCCGGCCCGCTCCATGCAAACGCAGTCGCCCGGCTCATGGGCTCTTTCCCGGTGCTCGTCCCACCCGCACCCGGGCTGCTCTGCGCGATCGGCGACCTGGTCGCCGACTTCCGCGACGAGTTCGCACAGACGTATATCCGGGTGCTCTCGGCGGCGGAGCCGGATGAGATCGCCCGGCTGCTCGACGGGCTAGGGGGCAGGGCCGACGAGTGGCTCGAGACCGAGGGGATCTCGGGAGACACGCGAACGATCACCTACACGGCGGACATGCGCTACCGAGGCCAGGGCTACGAGATCCCGATCGCCATCGATCCGGAGGAGATCCGCACGGCCGGCGTCGCAGATCTCGAGGAGCGGTTCAACCGGCTCCACGAGCAGCTCTACGGCTTCCGGATGCCCGATACGGCAGCGGAGATCGTCAACCTTCGCGCGGTCGGCTTCGGCAGCGTGCCCAAGCCCGAGCTGGCGGTCGGGGAGCCGGGCGGCACAGACGCATCCGGTGCGATCGTCGATGAGCACCAGGTCTGGTTCGAAGGCCGGCAGCACGAGACGAAGATCTACGACCGGTCGAAGCTCGAGCCGGAGATGCGGTTCGAGGGCCCGGCGATCGTGACGGAGTTCGACTCGACCACGGTCGTGCTTCCCGGTTACACCGCTGCGGTCGACGGCAACTTCAACATCCTGATCAACCCGGACAACTGAGAGGACGTCGATGACAACCACACACCACGACGGGCTCCGGATCGCCGAGATCCCCACCGGCGTCACGGTCGATCCGGTCACGCTCGACATCATCGAGGGCGCATTGAAGAACGCACGGTTCGAGATGGACGCTGTGCTCTTCCGCTCGGCGATGAGCCCGGTCATCCGGGAACAGCACGATGAGTTCCCGATGATCACCGACCCGCGCGGACGGATGGTCGTCGGCCAGTTCGGCGCCTACATCAGCGAGATGATGGCCGACTGGGATCGCGGCGTGTACCCGGGCGACGTGATCCTCACCTCCGATCCATTCAAGTGCTCGGGGTCGATCTCGCACACGAACGACTGGCTGGTCCTGCTGCCGATCTTCTTCGACGACGAGCTGGTCGGCTGGTCGAGTCAGTTCGGGCATCAGATGGACGCGGGCGGCCCGCTTCCCGGATCGCTGCCGACGGGTGCCCGGACCGTCTTCGAGGAGGGGATCATCATCCCGCCGGTCAAGCTGATCGAGCGCGGGGTCGTGCAGGAGGACGTTCTCCGGCTGATCCTGAACAACGTGCGGCTCCCCCAGATGAACCGCGCGGACCTGTTCGCGATCGTCGCCGGGTGTCGCGCAGGCGAGCGGCGCGTGCTCGACCTGTGCGAGCGGTTCGGCAAGGAGACCTACCTCGCAGCACTCGAGGCGCTGCTCAACCGCACGTACGAGGCGATGCGCACCCTCATCCAGCTGGCGATTCCCGAGGAGCCGCAGAGCTTCGAGGACTACATCGACGACGACGGGCTCGGCAACGGGCCCTTCAAGATGAAGCTGACCATCTGGCGCGAGGGCGACGATGCCTTCTTCGACTGGACGGGCACCGATCCGCAGGCTCTCGGGCCGATCAACTTCTACCTCTCCGAGGGCATGTTCAAGATGTTCATCGGGATCTACCTGATCATGGTCAACGATCCGCAGATCCTCTTCAACGACGGCTTCTATCCGCTGCTGCACGTCGTGATGCCGGAGGGCTGCCTGCTGAAGCCGCGGTTCCCGGCGGCGCTCGGCTGCCGCACGCACGCCCTGGCCCGTCAGTTCGACGTCCTCGGCGGCGCGCTCTGCAAGCTGGCCCCGGAGCTGAACACGGCGGCGGGCTACGGCACCTCGCCCTACATGCTCTACTCGGGGTGGGGTGAGGACGGGGAGTTCTTCTACTCGATGGAGATCCTCTTCGGCGGGATCCCCGGCCGCCCCATCGGCGACGGAATGGACGGCCACTCCTGGTGGCCGCTCTTCGAGAACATCCCCACGGAATACCTCGAGGCCTACTACCCGATGAGGATCGACGGCTACACGACGATCACCGACTCAGGCGGCGCCGGCCTTCATCGCGGCGGCAACGGCGTCGAGAAGCGCTACGTCTACCTCGAGCCGGGCGAGGTCTCGATCCACGACGACCGCTGGCTGTCTCGTCCGTGGGGCGTGCTCGGCGGCAGGCCGGGCTCGCGGTCCGAGAAGCTCCTCGTCCGCACGGACGGCTCCGAGGAGCGCCTGCCCTCGAAGTGCGACAACGTCGAGGTCGCCCCCGGCGACATGCTCGTCTACCGCACGGCAGGTGGCGGCGGGTGGAAGGACCGGCTCGAGCGCCCCGTCGAGGCCGTCGCCCGCGATGTCGAGCTAGGCCTCGTCTCGCGCGAGAACGCACTCGCCGGGTACGGCGTGGTCGTCGCAGCCGACGGCACCGTCGACGCTCGGGCGACCGAGCAGGAGCGGGAGCGGCAGCGGGGTGAGCGCGGGGAGCCCCTCGCCTTCGACTTCGGGCCGCCGCTCGAGGAGGCGCTCGCGAACTGCAAGGCGGAGACGGGGCTCGAGCCGCCGACGCCCGCGAAGCCGCTGCGCTGGTCACCGCTCGAGGACGGCGCCGTCACGCTCGCCCGCCTCCGCGAGCGTGAGGGGGTCTAGCCGTGGGCGGTCAGCAGTTCGAGGGCTTCGGCCGGCGGGCGGGCGGCGTGGGTCGTCGGCCCGCACTCGTCATCATCGACATGAACAACGGCTTCACCGACCCGGTGTCCCCGCTCGTCTGCGAGCTCGACGACACGATCGAGGCCATCCGGAAGCTGCTCGAGGCGGCGCGCCGTGCCGAGATGCCGGTCATCTACACGACCGTCTCCTACGGCGAGGGCGACAAGGTGGCCGCGAAGGCGTTCATCGACAAGGTTCCCGTGCTGCTCACGCTCGCGGCAGGCTCCCGCTGGGTCGAGATCGACGAGCGGATCGCGCCGCGTCCGAACGAGCCCGTGCTCAACAAGCTGTTCGCATCCGCGTTCTTCGGTACGCCGTTCGCGAGCCTGCTGGCCTCGCATCGGTGCGACAGCGTGATCGTCACGGGAGCGTCGACCTCCGGCTGTGTCAGGGCGACCGCAGTCGACGTGCTCCAGTACGGCTACCGGCCGGTGGTGCCGCGCGAAGCTGTCGGCGACCGAAACCCGGCGGCCCACGAGGCGGCGCTCTACGACATCGATCTCAAGTACGGAGACGTCGTGTCGCTCGACGAGTGCCTGGGGGCGTTGGGAGGGCTGGTTGCCGCACACGCTCGTTGAGAAGATCCTGCTGGCGCACGTCGACGAGCAGGACCTCCGGCCGGGCGACGTCGTTACCGTCCGTTGCGACGTCGTGATGGCAAACGACGTCTCCGGCCCGGTCGCTTTCCGTGCGATGGAGAAGATGGGCGCGCAGCGCGTGTTCGACCCGTCGAGGGTCGTGATGGTCGCGGATCACTTCATCCCGGCCAAGGATTCGAGATCGGCGGAGCTCCAGGCCCGCCTGAAGCGGTGGTCGGACGAGCAGGGCGTGACCTATTACGGGCAGGGCCGCGGCGGCATCGAGCACACAGTCCTCTGCGAGGAGGGGTGGATCGTACCCGGGGCCGTGATCGCAGGCGGCGACTCCCACACCTGCACCTACGGGGCGCTCGGCGCCTTCGGGACGGGGCTCGGCTCGACCGACATCGCCTCGTGCCTCGCGCTCGGGTCCTTCTGGCAGGCGGTGCCCGCGACCATCCAGATCGAGCTCACCGGTCGCCCCGGCAGCTTCGTCACGGGGAAGGACGTGATTCTCGAGGTGATCGGCCGGATCGGCGTCGGCGGCGGGACGAACGCTGTGCTCGAGTTCGTCGGGCCGGGCGCGGGAGCGCTCTCGGTCGACGAACGGCTGGCCGTCGCCAACATGGCGGTCGAGGCGGGCTCGGAGACCGGGATCTTCCCCGCCGACGAGGCCGTCGAGACGTATCTCGAGGGTCGCGCGCGCACGTCCTGGACGTCGGAGCGCTCCGACGATGACGCCTCGTTCCGTCAGCTCCTCGACATCGACCTGTCCGCCCTCGAGCCGCTCGTTGCGCTCCCGCACCTGCCCGGCAACGTGACGACGGTGTCCGACGCCGCCGGTGTCCGGGTCGACCAGGTCTACATCGGCAACTGCGCGAACGGGACCATGACCGACCTGCGGCAGGCGGCATCGATCCTCGGCGGCCGTTCCGTCCACCCGCGCACGCGAGCCATCATCGTCCCGGCGACGCAGGCCATCTGGCGCGAGGCGGCGCGCGAGGGCCTGCTCGATCAGTTCGTGGAGGCGGGCGCGATCGTTTCGACTCCGACCTGCGGGGCCTGCTTCGGAGGCTCCAACGGCGTACTCGCCGCCGGCGAGAACGCCGTCACCACGACGAACCGGAACTTCCGCGGCCGCATGGGGTCTCCCGACGCGGGCGTGTACCTCGCAAATGCCTGGGTTGCCGCCGCCGCTGCCGTCGCCGGGGAGCTCGTGTCTCCGGAGGCGATCAGGTGAGAGTCGACGGCGTCGCGCTCGTCGTAGAGGGTGACAACATCGACACCGATGTCATGTACCCCGGCGTCTACCTCAACGTGGAGGATCCGGAGCAGATGGCGCAGTATCTGTTCGAGGGCTTCGATCCCACGCTCCGGGACCGGCTCGTCGACGGGACGATCCTCGTCGTCGGCTCGAACTTCGGCATCGGCTCGTCGCGAGAGCACGTCCCGCTCGCGATGAAGGGGAGCGGGATCCGCGGTGTCGTCGGACGGAGCTTCGCGCGAATCTTCTACCGAAACTGCGTCAACCTCGGCCTCGCCATCGTCGCGTGCCCGGAGGCGGTGGACGCCGCTCGCGACGGATCATGCGTTGTCATCGACGCCGCGGGAGGGGTCGTGATCGATGGTCGCGCCTTCGTCGCGCAGGCCACCCCGCCGCTCGTGCTCGATCTCCGGGCCGCCGGCGGGCTCGTCGGCTGGACCGCAGCGCGGATCGACCGCTAGCAACCCGGCCGAGGGCGATCCAGGCCAGAGGCCTGCTGACCCGTTCTTCGAGTAGGGGCCGAAGGTGCCGGCGCACTGGAATCTGCCTGCGATGAGACCCGCAGCTACGCGTCGGCTCGACCTGGGATCAGCGCGCTCGGCGTGTTCGACGGTGGACCAAGGCGGCCGTGATGATGCCGAGGAGCCAGCCGAGTACCAGGGCGGTGAGGATGACCCAGGAGAGCGATGCGTGAGTCGAGCCGACGACCCAGTCGAGCTTTGCGGACTGTTCGTTCTTCGTGACGAGAACGACGAGCACGGCGAGCAGGATGACGAACGCGACTGCTGATACGTAGAGCCGTGCGCGTCGTGCGTGGCGGGCGCGTCGCAGGCCTCGGTCCTCGTTGGAGGACGCGATCGTTGGTGTTTCCGGAAGCGTCTGCGGTGGCGATTCTGCGGGCGACGGTGTTTCGGCGGGTTTGGCTGTCATGGCCTACTCCTCATGGGGAGTCAGTGGGTGGGGGCAGGATCGTGAGCAGGCTTCCGATGTCGGCGTCGCGCTGGATCGGCAGCCCGAGGGGTAGGTGGGTGCTCACCGTGTAGAGATTGCGTCGACCGATTCGGGTCCAGCTGACGTAGCCGGCTCGGGCGAGGTCGGCGACGATGCTCTGGGTCGCGCGCTCGGTGATCTGGAGGCGTGCGGCGATATCTCGCATCCGGATCCGTGGATCCTGGGCGATCAGAAGCAGCGTCTTGCCGTGGTTCGTCAGGAACGCGAAGTCCCGCGCCGGCCGGCTGCTCTGGGTAGCAGCGGAGGTAGGAGTCTCAACCTGCATCAGAGCACGAACGATACCAGAAACCGGAATCGTAACACGCGAAGTATGATTCGTATGTATGGTGACTCGACTGGCCGGATCAACCTCATGAGCGAGGTAGACCAGAGCCAGATCCCGCGACTTGCAGGGGAGCCGAGCCGGGTCCTTTCAAGGTGGCGGCACGCACACCGGGACGGAGAAGCCAACTCGGCCTGTTCGCGATCGTCGTCGGCTTTGCCCTGCTGCTCTCCGGCATCGGATTCGCGATCCTCGCGATCGGCGGAGCACTCCGCAAGCCCGAGACCCAGGTTGGCGTCGTCATGCCCAAGCGCACCCCTGCCGCCGCGGGGCCGCCGGCCCCCATCCCGACGGGCTAGCTCGGGATTCGAGCTCGGGCTCCCGACGTCGGGAGCCCGAGCGCCCGGAGGTGACCGAGTCGCCTCTAGGGTGGCCCCGGGAGGGAGGTGATCGCCACGAGCGCAACCAGCAGGAGAGCGACGCCGACCGAGATCAGGCCGATGCGAACTCCCTTCACCCGGAAGTGGCTGCTGATGCCGACCAGGAAGAGCACGCTCGCAAGGATGACGGTGGTTCGAATGTAGTCGTCCGCGTGCTGTGCGGCTTTCTGGCCGTCGGAGTAGTAGCCCTCGGCGGCTGCGTCGAGCTTCGTCGACTCGTCCTGGCTGACGAGCTTGTATTGCGGCATGTAGGCGGGGCCCGGAGGGGCGTGTGGGTTCGTGAACGGATGGGTCGCCATCCACGCGTCGAAGGCAACCTTGTAGGCAGGGCGGAAACGGCGTTGCGCGACGAGGGCCGCTTGCTTGCGCCCGGCGATGTAGGCCCCGAACCAGGCGTTGAACGTGGTCGAGTCCCCAACCCTGAGCGTCAACGCTTCCTGGTAGTCGCGGTTGGCGATCGTCCGCGTCGCCGACGCCTTGGCCAGGTCGAGCGACGACTCCGTGCTCCACTTTGCCGCCGAGAAACCGGACCACGCCGCCATGATCGTGACGATCGAGAGCACGACCGCCTCGGTGATCGAGATGAGTTGCTCGTGGCGCTGGCCCTGGTCGTGCCCGCCGCCGTGCCTGGCGTGCTCGCCGATCTCCTTGCCGACCTCGACGGCCGATAACCCCTCGCCCATGCCGCAATCTTGTCAGGAGCCGCGCCTGTCCGGCGTAGCTCGTCGTCCGCGGACGACTATGTTGCCGTGGCTACCACCGCAACAAGGGAGGGGACGATGGAGACCTACGAGATCACGCTGCAATCGCAAGAGCCGATCGACCTCGGTGACCTCGGCGCCGCCGGTTTCGAGAGCCTGGTCGAGGCTGCAGGGTGCGACACCGCGTTCACGTGGGACCAGGGTGCAGACGGGCGGATCCGCGTGGTGTTTCGCCACGAGGCCACCGACAGAGACCGCGCGCTCGGCGCGTCGCAGCGGATCGCGTCGGGACTCGGGACGGCCGTCTGGACGACGCAGGTCGAAGAGGTGGCGCCGAGTTGACCGTGTGCAGCCGCGACGGCGGGTGTCGGCCGCGTCGTTGACGATCTCGAGGACGGTCGCGACCTAGGCGAGAACGACGCCGGCGCCCGGCTCGACCGAGCCGATCCGCGCCAGGAGCAGCCCGCGATCGCCCGCGGCCTGTTCGAGCGCCGCGGCCCGTGACTCGGGGAGCGACACGAGGAGCCCGCCTGCGGTCTGCGGATCGAAGGCGAGCGCGACCTGCGCCTCGGAGGCGCCGTCGACCGTGACGAGCGTCGCCGACGTAGTCGCGGTTGCGGCGGTCGCCGCCGGTGCGCACGCCCTGGCCTCGGCCAGCTCGAGTGCGCCCGCCAGCACGGGCAGGCTCGCGGCGTCGATGCTCGAGCGCGACGCCGCTTCGGCTCGCCAGCTCGTACGCGTGGCCGAGGAGGCCGAAGCCGGTGACGTCGGTGACCGCGTTCGGCTCGAACAGCCGCAGCAGCGTCGGCGGCGGCGGCGTTCAGCTCCTGCATCCAGCGCGCGCGCCTCCGGTGCAGATCGGCGCGCGCCGTGGACGAGCAGGCCGGTTCCGAGCGGCTTCGTCAGGAAGAGGACGTCGCCGGGCTGCGCGCCGGCCTTCGTCCAGATCGTGTCGGGCGTCGACGGTCCCGACGACGGCGAGCCCGTACTTCGGCTCCTCCTCGCGGAGCGTGTGGCCGCCCGCGAGCACGCCGCCCGCCTCGGCGACCTTCGCCGCCGCGGCGGCGAAGACCGCGCCGACCGCCTCGGCCGGCAGCGACTCGGGGAACGACGGCGATCGAGAGCGCGAGCAGCGGCCGGCCGCCCATCGCGAACACGTCGTTGAGCGCGTTCGTCGCGGCGATCGCGCCGAAGGTCGCGGGGTCGTCGACGATCGGCGGGAAGAAGTCGAGCGTGAACACGAGCGCGCGCTCGTCGTCCAGCCGGTAGACGGCCGCATCGTCCGACGGCGCGAGTCCGACGAGCAGGTCGGGGTCGGCGCTCGGCGCGAGCCCGGCGACGAGATCCTGCAGCAGCGCGGCCGAGTACTTCGCCGCGCACCCGCCGCAGCTGACGAGCTCGGTGAGCCGCACCTCCGTGACTCCCGCGCGCATTCCTACACTCTAGGCGTGGAGCGCCGCGAGCTGCCCTCGGTCGACCGCCTTGCCCGCTCGCCGGCGCTCGCCCATCTCTCGCATCCCGCAGCGGTCGCGGCCGCGCGCGAGGCGCTCGCCGGGGCCCGCGAGGAGATCGCGGCCGGGGACGACCCGGGCGACGTCGCAGACCGGGCGGTCGCGCTCGCGGCCGGGCTCGGGGCGCCCCGGCTCCGCCGCGTCGATCAACGCCACCGGGGTCATCCTCCACACGAACCTCGGCCGCGCGCCGCTCGCCGCGGCCGCGCTCGAGCGGATCCGCGCGACCGCCGGCGTACTCGAACCTCGAGTACGACCTCGCCGACGGACGCCGCGGATCCCGCCACGACCTCTCGCCGCGCTCCTCCGCCGGCTCACGGGCGCCGAGGACGCCGCTCGTCGTCAACAACAACGCCGCCGCGCTGCTGCTCGCCCTCACCGCGCTCGCCGCACGGCCGGGAGGTGATCGTCTCCCGCGGCGAGCTGATCGAGATCGGCGACGGGTTCCGGATCCCGGACGTGCTCGCGCGCTCCGGGGCCCGGCTCGTCGAGGTCGGCACGACGAACCGCACGCGCGCCGCCGACTACGAGGCCGCGGTCGGGGAGAGCACGGCGCTGCATCCTTCGCGTCCACCAGTCGAACTTCCGGACGGTCGGCTTCACCGAGCGGCCCGGCGACCGGCGAGCTGGCCGCCGTCGCGCGCCGCCACGAGCTCCCGCTCGTCGACGACCTCGGCTCCGGAAGCCTGCTCCCGCTCGCCGACGAGCCGCTTGCCCGGGACTCCCTCGCCGCAGGCGCCGACCTCGTCGCGTTCTCCGGCGACAAGCTCCTCGGCGGGCCGCAGGCGGGGATCGTCTGCGGCAGCGCCGAGCTCGTCGGCCGGCTGCGCCGCCATCCGCTCCAGCGCGCGCTCCGACCCGACAAGCTCACGCTCGCCGCGCTCGAGGGGACGCTGCTCCTCTACCTCGATCCCGACCGCGCGCTCGAGGAGATCCCGGTCCTCCGGATGCTCCACGAGCCGCTCGACCGGGTGAGCGCCCGTGCCGAGCAGGCTCGCCCGGCTCACCGGCGGCGAGACCGTCGAGTCGAGCGGCGCGGGTCGGGGGAGGCGCCCTGCCGCTGCTCGAGCTCCCGAGCTTCGCCTGCGCGCTCGAGGAGGAGCTCGCAGGCGGCGCTGCGATCTGCGCCCACGCCCGTCGTGGCGGTCGACCCGCGACGGGCGGACGCTCCTCGACTGCCGCACGATCTCCGACGCCGAGGTCGAGGAGGTCGCACGAGCCGTCTCGGCCTGCCGCGGATGAGGACGGCTCACGCTCGGCACCGCCGGGCCACATCGACCACGGCAAGACGAAGCTCGTCGAGGCGCTGACCGGAGTCGACACCGACCGGCTGCCGGAGGAGCGGCAACGCGGGATCTCGATCGCGCTCGGGTACGCCCAGCTCGAGCTCCCCGACGGCACGCTTCCTCTCCGTGGTCGACGTCCCGGGCCACGAGCGCTTCGTCCGGACGATGGTGGCCGGCGCGACCGGCGTCGACCTCTTCCTGCTCGTCGTCGACGCGGGCGAGGGGCCCAAGCCGCAGACGCTCGAGCACCTGCGGATCCTGCGGCTGCTCGGCGTCGATCGCGGCGTCGTCGCCGTGACGAAGGTCGACGCGGTGGACGCGCGATCGCGTTCGCGCGACCTGCGACGCCGTCGCCGAGCTCCTGCCGGCCACCGAGATCGTTCCCGTGAGCGCGGTCGCAGGGCAGGGGGCTCGACGAGCTCCTCGGAGCGCTCGCACGGGTCGCCGCGTCGGCGCAATCCCGCCGGCGGGCCGGCGCGGCTCGCCTGTATGTCGATCGCTCCTTCAGCCTCCCGGGTGCCGGCCCGGTCGTCACGGGCACGCTCTGGTCGGGCTCGATCGCGCCGGGCGACCGTCTCGAGGTGCTGCCGGCCGGCTTCGAGGTCCGCGTGCGGAGCGTCGAGGTTCACGGCGAGCCGGTCGAGCGCGCCGAGGCGGGCAGCCGCGTCGCGCTCGCGGTCGTGGCGGAGCGCCGCCGCCGACCCTCTGCCGGCGACGCGCTCGTGGCGCCCGGGAGCATCGCGCCGACCTACCGCGTCGACATCGTGCTCGAGGAGGCCGATGGGCTCGGCTCGCCGGCCCCGGTGACGGTCTGCCACGGGACCTCCGCCGTGCCCGGCGAGGCTGCTGCGCGCCGGGCCGGGCTACGCCCAGCTCCGGCTCGAGCGGCCTCTCGTCGTCGCGCCCGGCGACCGCGTCGTCCTCCGGCAGGAGTCGACGGTGGGCGGCGGGCGTCGTGATCGATTCCGCCCCGCCGCGCCGGCTCGACCCGGAGCGGCTCGACCGCGTCGCACGGGGCGAGCTCGCGGCGATCGTCTCGGCTCCCGTGGCACTGACCGAGCTCCAGAGGCGCTTCCAGCCGGACGAGCAGCAGCTCGGCGCGTCGTTGCACGGGGTCGTTCACGCGGGGCCGTACGTGCTCTCGCAGTCGTGGCTCGACGAGACCCGCGGGAAGGCCGAGGCGGCCCTTGCGGCGCGGGAGGGCGAGGTCGACCCCGGCCTGCCGCTCTCGGCGCTGCTCCCGCGAGAGCCCTGGGCGGCAGACGTCGCGCCGCTCCTTCGGCCTCGACGAGCACGAGGGCAGGCTCTACCTGCCGGGACGGCGCCCGAGCTCGGGAGCACGAGCCGACTCGGTGGCGCCGCCGGTCGAGGGCGTCGCGGCCGTTCCAGGTCGACGACCCGACACTCGCTCGCCAGCTCGAGCGGGAGGGGCGCCTGGTCACGCTCGGCGCGGGGCTCGCGCTCACCCCGGCCGCCTACGAGCACCACAAGGAGACCGTCGTCGAGGAGTGCGACCGGGCCGGCACGATCTCGCTCGCCCGCTTCCGCGACCTCTCCGGCCTGTCGCGCCGCACCGCGCAGCTCGTGCTCGAGCGCTTCGACTCCGACCGCCTGACCCTGCGGGTCGGCGACGCCCGCCGGCTCAGGCGCAGGTAGAACTGCGCTCGGAGCGGCGGGGCCCGGTGGCCCAGCCGGCCTTCAAAGCCGGTCAGGTCGTGTAACCCACGGCTGCGTAGGTTCGACTCCTACGCCGCTCCGTCGAGGGATCGCGCCCGCTACGCTGCGCCCGTGGAAGACCGGTTCGACGCGCTGCGCAGACTCGTGTCCGAGGCGCCCGAGCCGGACGCTAGGCTCGTCCCGTACCTGGCGAAGGTGCATGCCCGGGCGTTCACGGTCACGGACGCCGACGTGGAGGCCCTGAAGCAGGCCGGTCTCAGCGAGGACGAGATCTTCGAGGCGACCGTCACGGTCGCGATCGGCGAGGGGCTTCGGCGAATCGACGCCGCATTGGCGGTGATCGAGTGAGGCTCTCGGTCGTCGACAGCGGCCACGCGCCGGAAGAGGCGGCCGTCCTGGCGATGATCCGCGAGCGGAGCGGCCACGAGCCTCTCGGGGTCGTCAAGACGCTCATGTACCGGTCGGAGGTCTTCGGGGCGCCCTTCTGTGACGTGCTCGAGCCGGCGATGCGGGGCCCGTCGGACTGGAGCGCCGGCGAGCGCGAGCTGTTCGCGGCGTTCACCTCGCTGCTGAACCAGTGCCACTTCTGAATGGGCTCCCACGGCGCGGTCGCGTCGTACGCCCTCGGGAAGGAAGTCTGGGACGGGATCGAGGCCGACTGGCGGACCGCGCCGGTTCGCCCCGAGCTCGCAGCGACACTGGTCTTCCTCGAGAAGATGACGCTGCGCCCCGACGAGCTCGAGCCGGCGGACGCCGAGGCGGTGCGGGCAGCGGGCGTCTCCGAAGGCGCGCTCCGCGACGCCGCCACCGTCTGCGCGCTCTTCAGCATGATCGTCCGCCTCGCCGACGCGTTCGGGTGGGACGTGCCCCCGCCGGAACGGCTCGCCGCCCGCGCGCCGGCAATGCTCGAAGGCGGTTACGCGCTCGCCGCCGTCCGGAAGCGTTAGCTCTGAGCGCTAGTCCCGCACCTCGACCGGGCCGACGCGCTCGATCCGCCGATCCGGGACGAGCCATACGCAGGCCACCCCGACGTACACCGCGGTCGAGAACCACGGCACCCAGGCCGCCGCGGCGATCGCGACGGCATACGCGGCGATCGAGAGCTTGCCCTTCCAGTCCTTCCCGAGCGCGACCGCGAGGGGCGAGTCGGGCGGGTGAACGGCGAGCAGGGCGCGGGTGAGGATCGTGAACGCGATCGCGGAGCCGAGCAGGACGACGCCGTAGATGCCGACGGGAGCGCTGTCGCCGAGATTCGGCCCGAGCCACGCCGAGGCAACCGGGGTCAGAGACAGCCAGAACAGCAGGTGTGCGTTCGCCCACAACACCCCGCCTCCGATTCGCTCGACCACGGACATCAGGTGATGGTGGTTGTTCCAGTAGATCGCGATGAAGACGAAGCTGAGCACGTAGACCGCGAGCTTCGGGACGAGCGGCCGGAGATCGCCGAGGCGGTCGCCCTCGGGCGGATGCAGCTCCAGCACCATGATCGTGATCAGGACGGCGATCACACCGTCGCTGAACCCCTCGAGCCTTACCCTGCTCATCTCTTCAGACGACGATGGAGTGGACGAACTCGACGATCGCGCCCGTCGGAGCGCCCGGCGTGAAGATCTTCGCCACCCCGAGCTCCTTCAGCTCGGCGATGTCGTCGTCCGGGATCGTGCCGCCGACGATCACGGGCACCTCGGCGCCCTGCTCTCGAAGCAGGGTGAGGATCCGCGGGACGAGCGTCATGTGCGCGCCCGAGAGGATCGAGATGCCGATCGCGTCGACGTCCTCCTGGATCGCCGCCGCGACCACCTGCTCGGGCAGCCGGTGGAGGCCCGTGTAGACGACCTCGACGCCGCCGTCGCGCAACGCGCGCGCGACGATCTTGGCACCGCGATCGTGCCCGTCCAGGCCGACCTTCGCGATCAACACGCGGGGAACCCGCTTCGGCCGGTTCATCCGCCGAATCGTATGCACCGGCGCCGCGGCGGTCCGCAAGACTGTGGGCTCCGCGACGAAAGAGGAGGGGGAGATGGCTTCACTCGCTTCATCCGCGCAGCTTCCGGCGATCTCGACGCACGAGCGTGACGAGACCGGGCGCGAGCTACAGGCGATTCTCGTCGATCTGGTCGATCTGTCGCTGCTCGGCAAGCAGCTCCACTGGGCAGTCGTCGGTCCGCACTTCCGCTCGCTGCACCTCCAGCTCGACGAGCTCGTCGACTCGTGGCGCGAGCTCGCCGACACGGTCGCCGAGCGGTCCGTCGCCCTCGGCGTCATCCCGGACGGCCAGTCCGGCGCCGTCTCGGCTGCGTCCGAGATCGCCCCGGTCGAGCGCGGGGCGATGGAGGACCGCATGGTCGTGCGCGAGCTGGCCCACCGTGTCGCCGAGGTCAGCGAACGTGTGCGGAGCAAGCTCGACCGTGTCGGCGAGCTCGACCTCGCCTCGCAGGACGTCCTGATCGAGGTCATCCGCGCCCTCGAGCAGCAGCAGTGGATGCTCCGGGCGCAGTTCGGGGCGGACTGATGGCGCCGATCTCCCGCGGCTTCGGGGGAAGACGGCGCCCCGAGGCCGACAGCTCGCGCGTTCCGCCCGGCCAGTACCTGATCGACGAGTTCCCCGTGCTCTCGGCCGGGCCGACGCCGCACGCCGATCTCGGAGCCTGGACCTTCCAGATCCGCGGCGAGCTCGACGAGCCGCGCACCTGGAGCTGGGACGAGCTCCAGGCGCTTCCCAACGAGACGGTGACGCGAGACATCCACTGCGTGACGAAGTGGTCGAAGCTCGACACCGCCTGGACGGGTGTCTCTCTCGACACGCTCCTCGACGGGATCGACACGACCGCGGAGTACGTCCTCGCCTGGTCGGACGGCGGGTACACGACGAACCTTCCGCTCGACGACCTGATGGGCGGCAAGGCGTGGGTCGCCTTCGGGTACGACGGTGGGCCGCTCGACCCCGAGCACGGCGGCCCCGCCCGGCTGCTCGTCCCGCATCTCTACTTCTGGAAGAGCGCCAAGTGGGTGCGCGGGATCGAGCTGCGGGCCGACGACCAGCCGGGCTTCTGGGAGGGCTACGGGTACCACAACTACGGCGATCCGTGGCTGGAGCAGCGGTACGCCGGAGACTGACCTGGGAGGTCGCCAAGGTGTCCGGGCTCGTCGACGAGACGCCCCGGGTGCGGAGCATCGCCCTCGACCTGCCCGGCCGCGAGCCTCACCGTCCCGGCCAGCACGTCGACGTGCGCCTCACGGCGCCCGACGGCTACCAGACCCAGCGGAGCTACTCGATCGGCTCGGCGCCGGAGGACGAGCAGCTCCTCTTGACGGTCGAGCGGCTCGATGACGGCGAGGTCTCCCCGTACCTCACGGAGGTGCTCGAGGCCGGCGACGAGCTCGAGCTGCGCGGCCCGATCGGCGGCTGGTTCGTGTGGGACGAGTCCCTCGGCGGGCCGCTCCTGCTCGTGGCCGGAGGGTCCGGGATCGTGCCGTTCCGGTCGATGCTCCGCCACCACCGCGCAGTCGGCAGCACCGTCCCGGTGCGGCTGCTCCTCTCGGCGCGCACGTCGCGACGACGTGATCTACCGCGAGGAGCTCATGCGTCTCGGCGAACGGAGCGAGATCGACGTCGTCACGACGCTGACGCGTGAGCAGCGAGACGGCTGGCGGAGCGGCCGCATCGACCGGCCGCTCCTCGAGGAGGTGTCGTGGACACCCGCCGAGAGCCCGCTCGTCTACATGTGCGGCCCGACCGCGTTCGTCGAGGCCGCGGCCGAGGGGCTCGTCGGTCTCGGTCACGATCCCTCTAGGATCAGGACCGAGCGGTTCGGAGGAAAATGAGCAGCGTCCCGTGCACCCACCTCGACCAGATCGAGATCGTCTCGTTGCCCGAGTCGATCGCGGGCTGCGAGGACTGCCTCGCGATCGGGAGCCGTTGGCTCCACCTCCGTATGTGCATGACCTGCGGGAAGATCGGGTGCTGCGATTCCTCGCCGAACCGGCACGCACGCAAGCACGCGGCCGCGGTCGGCCATCCGATCGCACGGTCGGCCGAGCCCGGCGAGGACTGGAGCTGGTGCTTCGTCGACGAGGTCGCATTCGTAGTCGGTGACCACGAGTGATCGCCGTCGACGGGAACGCGATCGGCGGAGCGCTGTACGAGGCGTACGGTCACGAGATGACGGCGGCGATGGGCATCTGCGCGTCCTGCGCCGCCCGCGTCGCACGTCGCCGAGCTCGTCGTGTACGAGAGCGCGGTCGGGCGCCGTCGCACGGTGCCGGAGCTGCTGGAGCGTCCTGATCGTGGCGGTCGTGAGGCACGGCGTGACGTATGTCGACACGCGGGGCCTCGCCTCGCTCGAGCTGTCGTGACGCTCACGGAGCAGCAGCGGGCCTTCATCCGCGAGCCGAACTACGCGGTGGTGACGACGCTCCGCGCCGACGGCTCACCTCACTCGACCGTCGTCTGGGTCGACGAGGAAGACGGGAAGATCCTCTTCAACACGACGCTCCACCGCGCGAAGTACCGGGAGCTCGAGAACGACCCGCGCGCGTCGGTCGTCGTCATGGCGCCCGACGGCTACCACTGGGTCGCTGCGAGCGGACCGGTGACACTGACGACGGAGGGCGCACTCGACGACATCGAGCGTCTCTCCTGGAAGTACGACGGCCATGCCTTCCGGGGCCTGCGCGACCGGGAGATACGCGTGACCGCACGGCTCGACCCGGAGCAGGTCACCGGCTACGACGTCTGAGCCCCAGGCCTCTGGTTTCGGAACCGAGCGCGCGGGTATCCACGGACTCCACCGACAAGGATGGAGGTCGCGATGCTCTGGCTACTGCTCCTGATTCTTCTGATCGTCGCCGTCGGCGGCGGGATCGTCGTGTCGAAGTTCCTGTTTCTCGTCCTGCTCGTCGCTCTCATCGTCGCGGTCTTCGCCGGCATCGGCCGAAGCACGGCCTAGCGGCGCGAACAGGCAAGGCCGTCGACCGGGCCTCGATGCCCGCGAGACGGCCGCAGCGCCCGGCGGCGTTCGGGGGGACCGACCGCCGGGCGCTTCTCGACGAGCCTGCCGCCGGCCGATGGGGTTTGCGGGCCCGCGCGATCCGGCAATAGCGGTCGGGATGGCGCGGCCCCCTGTCTGTCGCGAGCGACCCGCGCTAGCTTCCGGCGAACGGCTCGGGGCCGAGATCGTCGGCGAGATGGAGGAGTGTCCGGCGGAGAGTCGCCGGGGAGTCGACCACGAAACGGAGCTGCCCGCTGCCGTTCCGCCCCCGTGGGCGAGGCGCACCGACCTGGATCGCGACAGACCCGGACGGGAGCGCGTCGAAGAGGTCGTCGTCGGTCAGGTCGTCGCCCGCGGCGATGATCGCCCAGCCGGGAGAAGCGGTCGACTCGAGGTGACGTACGTATGCCCCCTTGTTCACGCCGCGGGCACGGATCTCGATCACGCGATGGCCCGTGATGACCTCCGCGGGCAGGCCGGAGAGGGCCTGGTCGAGCGCCGCGAGAAGCTCATGAGCGCGCCATTGCCCGTACTCCGGCTCGGCCTCGCGATAGTGCCAGGCGACGCTCGTCTCCTTCCGCTCGACCGTGCTGCCCGGCACCTCCTCGCAGGTCCGGGCCAGGAGCTCCTCGGCCGCCGGAAGCCACGAGAGGTCGGCGTCGATGAGCCTCTGCCAGACGCCGCCCGGCTCACGCGCGAACGCACCATGCTCGGCGCAGAGGCTCACCTGGAGGTCGCCGAGCCAGGCATCGAGGGAGTCGCGGCGGCGACCGCTCACGATGTGGACGTCTGCTCGCGGGAGCGCTGCGAGCCGCGCGAGCAGGTCACGAAGCTCCCTGCTCGGCGCAGCCAGCGCGGGGTGCGTCACGAGCTCGCGCAACGTCCCGTCGTAATCCAGGAGGAACGTCCGGCGGCGCGCACCCGAGAGCTTGCGGGCGATCTCAGCCTCTCCGGTGCCGTCGAGCCGATCGGGGAAGTGGGGCTTGGGCTGCGAGGCGAGGCGGCGCAGTCGCTCGAGGAACCCGCGCGCCCAGTTCCGGCTGTCGAGATCGAGCACGCGGTCGGTCATCAGCTCGAGTCGTCTTGCGCGCTCCGCCTCATCGAGGGAGAGAGCCTGCAGGAGCCGCATCGCCAGGTCGCGCGCATCCCACGGGTTCACGAGCAGGGCACCGGGGAGCACCTGGGCAGCTCCGGCGAACTCGCTCAGGAGCAGCGTGCCCGTGGCGCGACCCGTGCGGTCCCGGGCTGCCCTGGCACAGCACGAACTCCTGCGCGACGAGGTTCATGCCGTCGCGAAGCGGAGTGACCATCATCACGTCGGCGCGCCGGTACAGGGCGACGAGCTCCGGCATCGAGATCGAGCGGTGCACGTACTCGATCGGGGTCGTCCCGAGCCGGCCGAACCGGCCGTTCAGATGAGCGATGCGCTGCTCGATCTCGTCCCTCTTGGCGGTGTACTCCGGGCTCTCGAGCCGCGAGGGAACGAGCACCTGGAGCAGCGTCGTCGTCTCGGCGCGCTCGGGCTCGAGGTCGAGAATTCGCTCGAATGCGTCGATCTTCTCGGGAATCCCCTTCGTGTAGTCGAGCCGCTCGACGCCGAGCACGAGCTGCTTTCCCCGGTAGCGCTCCTCGAGCTCGGCCTGGATCTCCGCCGTCTCCGGGTCGCGCAGCGTCGTCCGGAACGCCTCGACGTCGATCCCGATCGGGTGGGCGCCGATCCCGACGACACGGCCGTCGAAGTCGATCTGCTGGGGCTCGGACTCCATCCCGAGAATGCGCAGACAGGCAGAACGGAAATGTCGGACATAATCGCCGGTGTGGAAGCCGACGTAGTCTGCCCCGAGCATCCCGTACAGGAGCTCCCGCCGGGCGGGAAGCAGCCGATAGATCTCGGACGAGGGGAACGGAACGTGGAGGAAGAAGCCGATCGCGAGGTCGGGACGGCGCGAGCGGAGCGCCGCCGGCAGCAGGGCCAGGTGGAAGTCGTGGACCCAGACCGTTGCCTCGGGCTCGGCGATGCCCGCGATCGTGTCGGCGAAGCGCTCGTTGACCGCGACGTAGCTCGCCCACGCCTCGTCGGAGAACCGCAGGCCGCCGATGAAGTAGTGGAAGAGCGGCCACAGCGTCTCGTTGCACATGCGCAGGTAGTGACCCTCGGCCTCCGCTTCGGTGAGGAAGACGGGGAGGCTTCCCTCGTCGTCAAGGAGTGCGGAGACCACGCTCTCGGCGCTCTCGGGCACGGCTCTCCCGGGCCAGCCGACCCAGACGTGCGGTTGCGAGAGCCCGCGCAGCGCGGACACGAGCCCGCCTGCGCTCGGCGAGACGCTGACCTCGCCGTCGTCGTCCAGCTCCACGGTCACGGGCAGCCGATTGCTCGCGATGACAAGCGGGCCACCCACGTGCCTCTTATACCCGGCGTGGTGTGCGGCTAAGCGCGATGGCCAACGGCGACCCACCGCTCGGCGTGATCGGGAACTGCTCCTACCTGGCGCTCGTCTCGGCCGGGTCGGTGGAATGGCTCTGCTGGCCGAGGCCCGATTCGAGCTTCGTGTTCGGCCCGCTGCTCGACCGCGAGCGCGGCGGGGCGTTCACGATCGAGGGCATCGGCGCGACGGACGTCGAGCAGACCTATCTCGAGAACACGAACGTCCTTCGCACCGTCTTCACCGCGCCGACCGGCGCGTTCGAGCTGATCGAGTTCGCCCCGCGTTTCGAGCAATACGATCGTGCCTTCAAGCCCTCGATGCTCGTCCGGATCTGCCGCCCGCTCTCCGGCGACCCGCTCGTGCGCATCCGCTGCCGGCCCGTCTACGACTACGGCCGCCACGTGGCCCCGAGCTGGCGCGCGTCGAACCACCTCGAGTTCGCCGGCCTCGGTGCACCTCTTCGGCTCACCACCAACGTTCCGCTCTCCTACGTCGAGGAGGAGCGGCCGTTCCTTCTCGACCGCGACTGCCACCTCGTGCTCACCTACGGCGAGCCGCTGGAAGCCGGGCTCGAAGGGACGGCCGAGACGCTTCCTCGAGCGGACGGTGGACTACTGGCGCGAGTGGGTCAAGCGCACGCGTGTCCCGCGCGACTACCAGCGCGAGGTGATCCGCTCGGCGCTCGTCCTGAAGCTCCACTCCTACGAGGACACCGGTGCATTGCTCGCCGCCGCGACCACGAGCCTGCCCGAGCATCCGGGCTCCGGGCGCACGTGGGACTACCGCTATTGCTGGCTCCGCGACGCGTACTTCACCCTCAACGCGCTCGAGCGCCTCGGCCATGCCGAGGAGATGGAGCTCTTCCTGCTCTTCCTGCGCAACCTGGCCGAGGAGCGGGGCGGCGAGCTCCTGCCGGTCTACACGATCAGCGGCGGAGACGAGGCCGAGGAGATCGAGCTGACCCACCTCACGGGCTTCCACGGGGACGGGCCCGTCCGGGTCGGCAACCAGGCTTTCCACCATCCGCAGAACGACGTCTACGGCGAGATGATCCTGGCGGTCAGCCGGTTGATGATGGATGCCCGTTTCAGCGGCTCGATCGAGACGCCGCGGGCAGTCGAGCTCGTCGAGGAGCTGCTCGCGCAGATCGACCGGCGCCTCGACGAGACGGACGCAGGCCCGTGGGAGCTCCGCGGGGTGAAGAAGCTCCACAGCTTCACCGTGCTCATGCACTGGGCGGGGGCACGACGCGCAGCCGAGCTCGGTCGCGACCTCGGCGACGAGCGCCTCGCCACGTGGGGGGCCGGTCTCGCGGACCAGGCGAGAGCGCTGCTCGAGGAGCGCTGCTGGGACGACGCCGCCGGGGCGATCACGCAGGCGGCCGGCGACCCGGCGCTCGATGCGGCGCTGCTCCTCACGCTGCCGCTCGGGTTCTTTGCCGCCGACGATCCGAGAGCGACCTCGCAGGTGCTCGCGACCCGTGACGCCCTCGGCGCAGACGGCGGGCTGCTCCACCGCTACACGGCCCCGGACGACTTCGGGAAGCCGCGCGCGGCCTTCACGGTCTGCTCGTTCTGGCTGGTCGAGGCGCTCGCGACGATCGGACGGCGTGACGAGGCCTCGGCACTCTTCGAGCGGCTCCTCTCGCTCGACAACGGTCTCGGGCTCTACAGCGAGGACATCCTTCCCGACACGCTCGAGCAGAGCGGCAACTTCCCCCAGACCTACAGCCACGTCGGCCTGATCAACGCTGCGTTCAAGCTCTCTCGCGGCTGGGATTGAGTCTCGCGGCGAGCGGGTAGAAACGCGCTCATGAGCGGCAGAGGGACAGGAGAGATCGTCGTCTTCTTCGTGACGAGGAGCTCGTCGGGCGTGGGGCGCAGGATGGAGTCGATGCTTGCGCGCCTGCAGGTCCGTGAGCGCTCGAAGATCAGGATCGTCCGGGTCGACGCAGACCGCAAGCCTGACGTCGTCCGTCAGCTCGCCGTGAAGGAGATCCCGTCGCTCGTCGTCTTCCGTAACCGGCAGCCGGTAGCGTGGCTGCGTGGACGGGCGACGCTCGGCGATGTCGATCGTGCGCTGGCGGGCGCGGAGTCGCAAGTGCCCTCCGACGGCTGACTGCCCCCGGTTTGGAGCCGATCGGAACCGGGAACAACGACGTCGTGGCGGTCCGTTCGAACCTGCGGCCCGAAGACTCGGGTGACCTCGTGACGGGCCGCTCGAACGCAGTGTCACTCACCGTGCCGGCGCGGCAGTACACGGATGTCGTCCGCCTCGTGGTCGGCGGGTTCGTCTCGAGGATGCTCGGCTTCGAGGCCCTCGACGACATCCAGCTCGCTGTCGAGGCGGTCGTCCGGTCGATCCCGCCCGACGGCACCCACGTTCGCGTCTCCGCTCGCACACGACGAGGAGTGGCTGACCGTTGCGGTCGGCTCGTTCCGGCCCGAGGAGGTCGAACGGCGGCTCCTCGAGGTCGTGAACGACGACATCCCGCTCGACACGCTCCTGCAGCGCCTCGTCGACACGGTCGAGATCGTCGACGGTGCGGCCGCCTCGGTCGTCATGCGCAAGCGGCTCGCGGGGCCGGTTGCATGAGGCCCGGCTCGTCGACCGAGACCGAGCGCCGTGCGCTCCTGCGGGCCTATCGCGAAGACGGCGATACGGCCGCACGAGACCGCCTGATCGAGGATTTCCTTCCGCTCGCCCGCAGCCTCGCGCGCCGCTATTCGGGGCGTGGAGAGCTGACCGACGACCTGGAGCAGGTCGCCGCCGTCGGAGTGATCAAGGCGATCGACCGCTTCGACCTCTCCCGTGAGGTCGACGTGGTGAGCTACGTCTTCCCGACTGTCGTCGGAGAGCTGAAGCGGCACTTCCGCGACCGGGTGTGGTCGGTCACGGTCCCCCGCCGGCTCAAGGAGCTTCACTACCGCCTCACGAAGCTTCTCGAGGACCTGACGGCAACGCTCGGGCGTTCGCCGACGATCGCCGAGCTGGCCGCCGAGGCCGCGATCACCGAGGAAGAGGTCGTCGAGGCCCTCGAGGTCGGTCGCGCGTACTCGTCCCGCTCGCTCACGAGCTCCCACGACCCCGAGGACGGCGGCGGCGAGCTCGAGCTCGTCGAGCTCCTGGACGACGAGGAGCCGGGCTACGAGGAGGCCGAGAACCGCCAGCTCCTCGCCGCCGGCCTGCGTACGCTCGACGAGCGCGAGCGGCGCATCGTCCATCTGAGGTTCGTGGAAGGGCTGACCCAGTCGCAGATCGCAGCGGAGGTCGGGATCTCCCAGATGCACGTGTCGAGACTCATCCGGCGGATGCTCGAGAAGCTGAGCGAGGAGATCGACGGCCCGTGACCGGGCTGCCGGCCAGCATGCTTCGCCAGGCCGACACGGTCGAGCTTCGCATGGATGCGCGTCCCGAGAACCTCGTCCTGGCCCGGCTCGCGCTGGGAGGGGTCGTGGCTCGGACACCGCTCGGGGAGGACGTGGTCGCGGACCTCAAGCTCGCGGTCACCGAGGCCTGCACGAACGCGATCGAGCATGCCTACTCCGGCGATCCGGGCGACAACGAGGTCGTCGTCCGATTCTCGCTCGACGAGGACGCGCTCTCCGTCGAGGTGCAGGACTGGGGCAGCGGCTTCGACGCCGACCGGCACGTGTCGGACGACGAGCTCCGCGATCACGCAGGCGTCGGCCTGATGCTGATCCGCTCGCTGACCGACGAGCTGACGATCGCGAGCGCGGCCAACGGGAGCACCATCACGTTCGTAAGACGTCTCAGCTGACGCGGGCCGGCCGGATGATCACCCTCGGCAACGTGGCGAAGATGGTCCGCTCCGGCCTGAGCGGTGTCGAAGATGCCGAACACGCGGTCGAGCAGCGTGATCTCGAAGATCTTGCGGATGTTGGGGTCGTCGCAGGCGATCGCGATCTCGCCGCCGTCGGGGCGGACGCGCTTCACGGCGCCCATCAGCACGCCGAGCGTGGTCGAGTCGATGAACGTCGCCTTGGAGAGGTCCACGAGGACGAGCCGCGAGCCGCCGTCGATCACGCCGTTCAGTACCTCCTTCAACTCGGGTGCCGTCGAGAGATCGACCTCGCCGCCGACGATCACGCTCGAGACGCCGTCGTCGAGCTCAGCCGAAGAGACCCGGAACTCCACCGCTCGGGCTCAGACCCGGCCGGGGCCGGTCGCGACTCGATCGAGCGGCAACTGCGACCTCCGGCTGCTCGCGGGCATGTCGTCGTCGTACCCGGCCCCGCGGCGGGCCAAACGCGTGCCCGAACCTGCACCCCCGCCACGGCTGCCGAGGGGCATGCGTACCGAGATCGAGGTCTCGAGCCGACCGCTCGTGATCGTCCAGCCGAGGGAGAGGGCATCGACGATCTCGAGGCCGCGGCCGCCGTCCTCCCGATGGGAGCGAAGACCGCTCATGTGGATCCGCTCGCCTCGGTTCGTGACGCGAAGCTCGATCTCGCTGCTGTCGCCGGCAAGCTCGAGGAGGACAGCTTCCTCACTCGATCCGTAGAGGACGGCGTTCTTCACGAGCTCGCTCGCGACGAGCTCGAGCGCGAAGCTGAGCGCGGGGTCGGTCGGGCCATCGGCGAAGCTTGCCACGGCACGCCGCGCGCGTGCGGGCGCATCGACGCCCGGCTCGAGCGAGAGAGTGAGCGTGCGTTCGGGGTTGCTTCTTCGGGTCCCGGTCTTGCTCTCCACATACTCGGCGTTCCCAGCCGGCCGATTCCTAACCGTCCGCCGGTACGGAGTAGGGTCGCGGAGTGACGCTCGGAGGCGGCCAGACCGGAGGCGCGTCGCGCCCTCGCCGCTCGGCGCGGATCGAGGACAGCGTCGGCCTGCGGTCGGCCGAGGTCCGCCGCCGGCTCGTCCTCGGGCTCGTGGCCGCCGTCATCCTGCTCGCCGTGGTCGCCACGCTCGTCGCCTGGAAGCTGTACGACGACGCAAAGGCGCGTGCCCTCACCGACCTCCGCGCCCGGACGGTCGCCGTGGGCGCGGTGCTCGACACGGCCTTTGCCGGCGACGTCTCGACCCTCACCGCCGTCTCGAAGGCGCCCGCCGTGGTCGGCGAGCGAGACCGCCAGATCGCCAGCTATCTGGCCCGTGCGTTTCCGAAGGGCACGGCGTTCACGGGCGGTGCCGGCTGGATCGGTCTCGACGGTCACGTCCATGCCTCGAGCAACTCGAACGCCGCCGACGCTGGACCTCTCCTCGCGCGTCTACGTCCGCCGCACGATCGCGACCCGGAAGCCGTACGTCAGCGGAGGGCTCGTCGGCCTTCGCGACCGCCACGAGATCCTCGTCGTCGCCGTACCCACGTTCGATCGCCGTGGACGGCTCTCCGGGGTGCTCGCCGGCAGCATCGTGTTGAAGCCGAGGCCAGAGAGCAAGAAGGCCGTCGATCTCGGCTTCGGCAACCTCGAGGTCGTCGACCGGAACGGTCGGATGCTCCTCACCGGTCTCGACCGGGCGTCGAACCGATCGCTGCTCGCGACGATGCGCAAGAAGGGCTCCGGGGTCGTCTCGGGCGTACGCGGGCCTCGACGGCAGCTCGGATCATGTGGTCGCGTTCACGACCGTGGGCCTCCCGCACTGGCTGATCGCGATCGACCGGCCCTCCAGCTCGGTCTTCGCGGCCGCCAGGCACGCACTGTGGCTGCAGGTCGGGTCGATCGGTGCCGCGCTTCTGATCGTCTTCGGCCTCGGCTGGCTGACGCTCCGCCGCGCCGGCCGGGAGAGCGCCGAGCAGGAAGCGCGGCTCCTGTCGTGGAGCCGTCTCACCCGGCGCCTCGGCGCCGCGACGACGCCGTCCGAGGTCGCCGACGTGCTCCTGACCACGCTGGCCGACGCCTTCCCGCAGTCCGTCGCGGTCGTCGCCATCGCGGCAGGCGACGGCCTGCGATCGCGCGGCAGGTCGCGCACGATCCGGCTCGGCAGGGCGACGACGATCGATCCCCTCGTGTACGACGCGGTCGGTCGGCGCGCGGCCCAGGGGCCGAAGGCGTGGCCGCTCGCCGAGGATCCGGTGCTCGCCCGGCTCGAGGCGGTGGGACGGCCGAGGCTCGCCGTGATCAACGGGCTCCCCATGCGTGGTAGCCGCAACGAGCTTCTCGGCACACTTGCGGTCGTCACCCCGGCGGGGTCATTCGAGGCGGGCGACTGGACACTGCTCGAGTCGTTCGCGGACCTCGGCGAGCAGGCGCTTCAGCGGGCATGGCGCTTTGCGCGGGAGCACGACCTCGCCCTTCAGCTCCAGCGCAGCCTCCTACCGGGAGGCCTGCCCGACGTCGACGGGCTCGAGCTCGGCGCCCATTACCTCGCCGGAGCGGCAGCGGTCGAGGTCGGCGGCGACTGGTACGACGCCGTCCGCCGCCCGGACGGCCTCGTCCAGCTCTGCGTCGGTGATGTGAGCGGGCGCGGCGTCGCCGCGGCCACGGTGATGAACACGCAACGCAGCACGTTCCGTGCCTATGCGTACGAGTGCGAGTCTCCCGCTGCCATCGTCCAGCGGATGCTGAGGCACATCGAGAACGAGAACGAGATGATCACCGTGGCGGTCGTGAGCATCGACCCGTTCACGGCCGAGCTGCGCTACGCCCGCGCGGGCCATCCATCGCCGATCCTCCTCGACCGCGCCTCCGGAGAGATCGTCCGCCTGGAAGGGGCCGGCGCTCCCCCTCTCGGCGTCGCGGAGCCGGCGGACATCATCGAGGAGCGCCTGTCGCTGCCCGACCGCGGGGTACTCGCCATGTACACCGACGGGCTGGTCGAGCGCCGAGGCTTGAACATCGACGACGCGATCGGCCTGTTCGCCGAGCTCCTCGCCGAGGCCCCGGAGGCCGGCCCGGGTCAGCTCGTCGCCAAGGTCGGTGAGCGGCTCGGCGAGCCGGACGACGATGTCGCGCTGCTCGTGGTCGGCTTCGACGCCGCCCTGACGCGTTTCGACGTCGAGCTCCAGGCCGATCCGCCCGTGCTCGCCGGAATGCGCCGGCGTCTCCACGGCTGGCTCGCCAGGCGCGGGTTCTCCGACGATGACATGTCGGAGATCCTCCTCGCCGTGAGCGAGGCCTGCAACAACGCGATCGAGCACGCATACTCGGGAGCGAACGGGTCGCTCCGGGTGACCGCCGAGGTGAGCGAGGGCTGGCTCGAAGCCGTGGTCGAGGACAGAGGTCGCTGGCGCGAGGAACGGCCCGCCGGGGACAGGGGGAGGGGGCTGCTGCTGATCAGGCGGCTCATGGACTCGACGGAGTTCCGCACCGACCACCGGGGCACGCGCGCCGTGCTTCGGCGGCGGGCACCCGCCGTGCAGGGCGCCACGCTTGAGCGGGTTGCGGCGCCGACCGGGTCGTAGGAGCAGGTCGCTCCCAGGCCGAGTGGGCTCAGGATCGATCTGGTAGCGTCATCCGACGTGGGGGACTCCTTCCGCGTCGAGCTGTCGCGGCAGGGGAGCTGCATCATCGCCTCGGCCTTCGGCGAGATCGATCTTGCGACCGCCCCGGCGCTCATCGACGCGATCGAGTCCGAGCTCGGACGGTCGGCGCCGGCTCGGGTCGTGATCGACCTCTCGGAGGTTCGCTTCCTCGACTCGTCCGGCCTGAACGCGCTCGTGCGGCTGCAGAGGGTGCTCGAGGAGCGCTCGATCGGGATGCGGCTCATCATCCCCTCCGACCGCATCGTTCGCCAGGTGTTCGAGATCACCAGGCTCACCGAGCCGCTCAGCGTGGTCGACTCGCTGACAGACGCGCTGGCCTAGAGCCTCACGCGCTCGTGCCGGCGACGACGACGTGAGTCACCGGGACGTCGAGGAGCCTCCGGGCCGAGTCCGCGGTGTCGCTCTCGAGCCAGGTCACGTCGTCGTCGTCCCGGGTCACGACCACGATCCGGTTCGGATGGAAGACACGAACCTCGTCGGCGAGGGCCTGAACCGGGTCGACGTCGCCGACGGTCGAGTCGACGTCTTGCTGCGGGATCGCGCGGGCGACGGACTCGGCCCGTTCCTCGGCGTCGGCGCGGGCGTCGTCCTCGGCGTTCGTGAGCCAGTCGAGCCGCGACAGTCCGGACGCGGTTCCGACGACCCGGACCTCGGCGTCGTCGGCCACTCGATCGCTGAGCGCCCGGGCGACCTCGGCAGGCTGGATGCCCGACGTCGCGAGCACCAGGACTCGCTCTCGCACCTGCTCGGCTGTTTCGTTCACGTCGGCGGTTCCGTTCATGTCTCTCATGCCGTGGTGGTTCCCGAGTCGGGAAGGCCTGAAACGGAACCGCATCGCTCCTATCCCTGCGGGCGGCAGGCGATCGCGCACACGTCGTCCTCCTGCGGATGCCCCGTGAGCATCGTCGAGAGGAGCTCGTCGAGAAGCGATTCGAGGCCGTTTCGCTGCGAGCTGCGCGCCGCGTCCTGCAGCCGGTCGAGCCCGACGGCGAGGCTCTCGCCCCTACGCTCGATCAAGCCGTCCGTGTAGAGGACGAGCGTCGCTCCCGGCTCGAGGCGGTCGGATTCGTCGAGGCGCGAGCGGATGTCGGCCCCGAGCGGCCCCGACCGGCCGCCCCACAGCAGGCGGGGCTCACCGGCGGCGGAGATCGCGAGCGGCGGCGGGTGCCCGGCGCAGGCGTACCGGAGCACGCCGGAGGCGACGTCGAGCTCTGCGTACGCCATCGTCGTCATCGAGCCCCCTCGAAGGCTCGCGACGAACGAGTCGAGCCGCTCGAGCAGCTCCGCCGGGCCGCCGAGCGCTGCGAGCGCACGGACCGCCCCGCGAAGCTGCCCCATTGCCACGGCCGCTTCGAGGTCGTGGCCTACGACGTCGCCGACGAGGATCGCAAGCCGGCCGGCGCCGAGCTCGAAGGCGTCGTACCAGTCGCCGCCCACCTCGTTCGCGACCGTGCCGGGACGGTAGGCGGCCGTCAGCGCTGCTCCGTCAGGCTCCGGAAGCTCTCCTCCGAGAAGCCCGAGCTGAAGGGTGCGCGATGCGTTCTGCTCGCGCTCGAACAGGCGGGCGTTGTCGATCGCGAGCGCGACGTGGTCGGCGAGCTCGCGCAGCCATTCGGGGCCGAGCGAGCGCTCGCGGTCCCCGAAGTCGGTTGCGACGACGAGCACGCCGGCGACGCGACGCCGGGCCCGAAGCGGCAGCGCGTGAAGCTGCACCAGCCGTCCCCCGTCGAGGGTGGCCGGCTCCGTGCACTGGGGCATGCCGGTCGCGAGGGCATGGGCGGAGAGGTCCTCGTCACCCCCGTGGGCCGTGCTGCCGCGCCGGCTCGAGGCGATGCGTTGAAGCGACCCGTCCTCCTCGCAGAGATCGACCGCGGCGAAGCCGGCGAGCTCGGCAGCGAGGAGCGCCGCGGCCCGGCGGCACCGCTCGGGAACGCTCGTCGCTCGCTCGAGCGACTCGCTCAGGCGGGCGACGAGCGAGGACGACCACTCGCGCCTGCGGGCATCCTCGTAGAGGCGGGCACGCTCGAGGGACTGCGAGAAGAGCTTCGCGAGCACGTCCAGAAGCCCCCGCTCGGCATCGTCGAAGGATCGGGGCTCGTCGAAGTTCAGCGCCAGGACGCCGACGGCGCCGGCAGCGGTGATCACCGGCAGCACGGCCATCGCCTCGAACCGCGTGTAGGGCACGTCCGGGTACTCCGCCCTGAACTCGGCGGCCGACCGGAAGTACAGGGTGGTCCCCCTCGAGATTGCGTCGGTGGTCGGGTTTCGCTCGTCCAACGAGATCGAGCTGTAGTCGGCGGCCCGGCTCTCCTCGTACCCGAGGCTCGCGAGCATCTCGAGCCTCGAGCCGTCCGCCGAGACCTCGGCGACCCATCCACCGGCGGCCTCGACGCACGTGGCCCCGGAGGAGACCATCGCCTCGCCGATCTCGCGGGACGTCCTGGCCTCGGTGAGCCTTGCGGTGGTCTCCTGGAGACAGGTGAGGGTTGCCTGCGCCCGCTCCCGCGCGATCGAGGCCGCGAGGATGTTCGCGAGCGCCCGGAGATAGAGGACGTCGGCGGCCGTGTAGTCCCGTACTCGGGAGTCGTGGACCGCGAGCACGCCGAGAGCGCGTTCGACGCCGCCCCGAATCGGCACTGCAACCGCGCTCCGGATCCCGAGCGGGACCAGCGACAGCGAATCGGGATAGCGGTCGTCGAGGGTGAAGTCGCCGACGGCAGACGGCTCGCGTGCGAGGCAGACGTGGGCAGTCTGGGTGCTCGAGGTGAGCGGCACGGGCGGGGCTTGCTCCGGCGGCCACCCTGTGGACGCCGCGAACCGCAGCTCCGCGCCCTCGGCGAGGAGCACGGCTGCACGGGGGGTGTCGAGCATGCGCGCCGCGTCGGCGACAGTGAGCTCGATCAGGTCCGCGATTGCCGTCCCGGTCAGCGCGCGGCGGCCCAGCTCGGCAATCGACGCCTCGCGCTCGACGCGGTCCTCGAGCTCACGAAGCCGGGCATCCGGTTGCTGCATGTGTGTGTCAGGCGGCGCGACTGCCTTTGCGCGCCGGATCTCTCAGGATACGCTCGGCGCGGCGTGCGCGCTCGACGATGCTCGAGCGGGTGCCGAAGAGGATCGTCACGCGGGTCTTGCGATGCTCGTCCCAGAGTGCCTCGATCCTCCCGTCCAGGGCTCGACGCTCGACCGCGAGGGTCGGATCGGGCGCTTCGCCGAGAAGTTGAAGCACCCGGGCACGCCGCTCGGACAGCCGGTCGATCTCAGCCCTGATCTCCGTCAGATGGCGCACTCCGACTGGGTTCCCGTTCTCCACTTGTCCAAACCCGGCTGACGGCACTCCGAGCCTCTACGCCGCGATCGATGCGCGGGCTCGTGCTGCGCGAACCGCAGCGGAGAGCGTCTCGATGTCGTAGGCGCCCTGGTGGCGCACGTCGTTGACGAAGAAGGTCGGCGTGCCCGACACGGTGCTCAGGTCTGCGCTGTCGACGTCCTCGGCGACCCGTCCGGCGAACTCATGACGGCGCAGGTCGTCGGTGAAGCGCTCGACGTCGAGGCCGAGCTCTTCGGCGTAGCGCGACGAGGTCCGGGGGCCGGAGCGCGTCCTGGTGTGCGAGGAGCACGTCGTGCATCTCCCAGAACCGCCCCTGTGCGGCTGCTGCCTCCGAGGCCTCCGCCGCGATCTGGGCGTTCGGGTGCACGTCGGTGAGCGGCAGATGGCGCCAGACGTACCGGACGTCGCCGAAGTCGGCGAGCAGCTCGCGGACGACGGGCTCGGCCTGGCCGCAGAACGGGCACTGGAAGTCGCCGTACTCGACGAGCGTGACCGGGGCCTCCTCGGGGCCACGGTAGTGATCCCGGTCGGGGTCGACCGGATCGGCGAGGTCGGTGAGGAGCTGCGCGGTCCCGAGCAGCGCGCGGATCCGCAGCGGCTGCGGCAGCTTGGCGGTCGCCCTGAACACGACCCACGTGAGCGACGAGGCGACCGCCGCCGCCGTGAGGACGCCGAGCTTTGCCTCGTCGAGTGTCTCACCGTGGAAGGCGAGGCTCGCGATGAGCAGCGAGACCGTGAAGCCGATGCCCGCGATGAAGCCGCCGCCCGCGACCGCGGCCCAGCCGACCGGCGGGCGGAGACGCCCGCGGGTGAGCTTCGTGACGAGCAGCGCCGCGCCGGTCACCCCGACCGGCTTCCCGAGGACGTAGGCGAAGACGATCCCGAGCGTCACCGGTGAGGTGTAGGCGTGGGCCAGGAAGCCCGAGTCGATGCACGATCCCCGCGTTCGCGACCGCGAACATGGGCACGATCACGAAGCTCGTCCACGGGTGGAAGAGCGTCTGGAGGCGCTCGTTGGGAGAGATCGCCGCCTGGAGGCCGATCGACGCGGACCGTGCGAGCTCGGGCGTCGGCTGCTCGCGAAACATCCGGAAGAGGTCGGTCGCGCGCTCGAGGTCCGCGCGCGCCGCCGGCGAGGCGTAGGTCATCAGCCCCATCACGAGCCCGACGACGACCGGGTCGATGCCCGAGGCCTGCGTTGCGACCCACGCCGCGAGCCCGACCGTCGCGCACACCGGCGCCCACTTGAACCCGAGGACGGAGACGATCCGGAGCGCCACGAGGAGAGCGGCCGCGAGCAGGAGGTAGCCGACGACGAGGTTCGTGGTGTAGAAGACCGCGATCACCGCGATCGCGACGATGTCGTCGACGACGACGACCGTGAGCATGAAGGCGCGCAGGCGATCCGGAAACCGCGGACCGACGAGGGCGAGCATGCCGAGGGCGAAGGCGGTGTCGGTCGACATCGCGACTCCGAATCCGTGTGCCTCAGGCGTCCCCGCGTTCGCGGCGAGGTAGATCCCGATCGGCACGAGCATCCCGCCGATCCCGGCGGCGAGCGGGAGGGCGAGCCGTCTGCGCTCGCGGAGCTCGCCCATGTCGAACTCCCGCCGCGCCTCGAGCCCGACGACGAAGAAGAAGAGCGCCATCAGGCCCGAGTTGATCCAGTACCGGACGGGCTCGGAGATCCCGTGCGACCCGATGCTGATCGTCAGCGTCGCATCCCAGATCCGGTCATAGGAGCCCTGGTCGACGTTCACCCACACGAGCGCGAAGAGCGTCGCGCCGAGCAGGACGACGGCGCTGCCGGTCTCCGTCCGCAGGAACATCCGCAGCGGCGTCTCGAGGTTCCGCGCCCAGGCGGTCTTTCCCGAGAAGCCCGTGGTCTCTTGCGTGGTCACCAAGCGATTCTCCCTGCTGGCACACTGCCGGTGTGAGCAAGGGCAGGCTCGCCGTGCCGCTCTTCGCAGCCTTGCTGCTCTGCGGTGCCCTGCTCTGCGGTGGTGCCGCAGGCGCGCATTCCGCTCGCACGCCGGCCCAGGAGCGGATGGCGAGGATCGTCCTCGAGTGGAGCACGAGGCTGAACGCGAACGACAACGACGGGCTCGCACGCCTCTACGCCGTTCCGGCGCTGATCGTGCAGGGGCCCTACGCCTACAGGCTCGTGAACCGCAAGCAGGTAGCCCGCTGGTACGCGCTGCTCCCCTGTGCGGGGCACGTGACCCGGATCGTGTTCTCGGGGCGCTACGCCACGGCGGTCTTCCGACTCGCGAACCGCGGGAAGACGAGATGCGACTCGCCCGGTGGGCTCGCCGCGGCCAGATTCGAGATCGTGGACGGGAAGATCGTCTCGTGGGAGCAGGTGGCCGTGCCGCCGCAGGCCGGCTCGGCGCCGGTCGCCTGACCGCTCGCTCGAGCGCGCCGCCGGGGGACGGCAGCGCTGCAGAGAAGGAAGGGGAGGGCCGGAGCCCTCCCCTTCGAGCGAACCGCTGAGAATGCCGCTAGGCGGCGCTGACCAGCGAGAGCGCGGGAACGATCACCTTGTGGACCGAGCCCTTGCCGTGCGCGACGATGTAGATCGTCACCGGGTTCGAGGTCACGTCGCCGTTCGGGTTGAACGACACGTTGCCGAGGATGCTGTTCTTGATGTTGACCTTGAAGAGCGAGGAGGCCACGCCTGCGCGCGTACCGTCCGAGCCCGCGATCGCGGCGAGCATCACGTCCGCGGCCTGGGCCGCGTAGACCGCGTAGGGATCGGGGGCGGTGCCGCCGTTGGCCGCCGTGAAGTCCTTCACGAACTTCTGGCCGCCGGCCGGCAGCTGGTCGTTCGGGAGGCCCGGCGACCGAGACGTACATGCCCTCGGCCTTACCGCCCGACTGCTGGACGTCCGCCGAGACCGGCGTGAAGCCGTCCGGAGCGAGGATCGCCAGCTTCGGCGCGTTCGCGCGGATGTCCTTGATCAGCTTGCCGCCGTTCTCGCAGATCAGCCCGCCGATGAACACGGCCTGTGCCCCGGAGGACTTCATCTGGAGAGCGAGGGCTGCGTACGACGTCGCCTTCGGGTCGTACGCCACGTTCTTCACGATCGTGATGCCGAGCTTCTTGGCGGCGTTCGAGACGTTCGTCGCGACACCGGCGCCATAGGCCTCTTTGTCGTTGATGATGAAGAGCTTCTTGATCTTCAGCTGCTTCGCGAGCGTGGCGTCAGCCGCACCCTGGAAGTCGTCGGCCGCAACGACGCGCGCGTAGTTGCGGTGGCCCGTGGGGTAGTACTTCCCGGGCTCACCGGCCGCGGTGCCGGGACCGGCATGCGTCAGGCCGACATAGGTGTTGGCGGGGCTGACCATCGCCAGCGGGCCGTTCGGCGCCCGGTTCAGGATCGGGATCTCGATCTCGGCGCAGCCCGAGTTGAACGTCCCGATCACGCCGACGACGCTCGCGTCGGAGGCATCGTTGGAGGCGTTCGTCTGGCAGGTGCCGGAGTCCCACTTGCCCGCCTGAGCGGTGGAGTCGTCGCAGCTCTGATAGGCGAGGGTGTAGTTCCCTGCTTTCCAGCCAGCAGCGTTGAACTCGAAGGCGATCGCCTTCGTCATCTGGATGGTCTGCGCGCGGCCCGAGCCCTGCAACGGCAGGTCCGAGGCGACGAGCAGGTCTCCATCGGGGTTCTGGATTGCCGAGCACGTCGCAGCGGGGAGCGGCGTGGCGCCGGTCGAGTGCGCGAAAGCGCCGCCGACCGAAACCGCGAGCGCAACGCCGACGAGAGCCGTCCCGAGCGCCGAGCCCAACAAGATTCGGTTCTTCACAAGTCCTCCTGTGTCTGGGAAAGAAGAAAACCGGGGGTGATGGCGTCAGAGCATAGATTGAGACGAGTGACGGGGGAAGAGGTTGCGCTTCGCGTGGCCGCCTCCGCGGTCCGGGGCGATCGCTACGGTGAGCGGCGATGGTCGAGTCGCAGCCGGCACCCGAAGGTTCCGGAGGCGGTGGCGGTGGCGCGCCGTGGCCCGTCCCACCGAGGCCTCCGGACCAGACGGACGGGGAGGCGGGATCCGGCGGCCGCACGGTCGTCAAGGTGATCGCGCTGCTCGCCCTGCTCGGGATCGTCACGGCGGCCGGGATCGCGGTCGGGCGCGCCGTCGAGCCGTCGCACCACACTGCGGCGACGACCGTGACATCGACGACCTCGACGACCTCGGCGATCCCGGCTCCGCCGCCATCGCCGCCCGCTCGCAAGGTCACGTTCGCGTGGGGCCCGCTCGTCGTCCAGTCCTACGGCAAGCTGCCTCCGGGGCCGCCGAACGCCGCGGCGGCCATGGTCGGGCCGACCCTCGCGGTGGTCGGCGGGACCGGGACGGGACTCGTGCTCGCCGGGCCGCCCCGCGGCAAGCTCGTGCCCGGTCGCCCGGCTCTCGCGCCCGCGGGCGAGCGCGCAGGCGTTCGAGCTCGGCGGCGATCTCTACGTCCTCGGCGGCGAGCAGGCCGGGAAGCCCGCCGACGACGTGCTCCGGATCGACCTCGGCACGGGCCACGGCAGCACCGTCGCGAAGTTCGTCGAGCCGCTCGCCGAGGCGGGCGTCGTGGCGAGCGGGAAGACGATCTACCTGGTCGGCGGCTGGACGGGCGAGAAGTACGCGACCGCGATCCTGAAGCTCACGCCGCCGGCCACGACCACGCTCCTCGCGCGCCTGCCGGACGGATTGCGCGCTCCGGCCGTGGCCCGCCTCGGCCACACGCTGTACGTCGCGGGCGGCAGGACGGCGTCGGGGCCGAGCGCCCGCGTCTACGCCGTCGATCTCGCCTCGGGCGTGGTGACGCCGCTCGCCGAGCTTCCGAGCCCCGTCCAGGGCGCGGTGCTCGTTCCCTCCGGCACGGCGCTCTACCTGCTCGGCGGCAACGGGGCCGGGCGGAAAGCCGTCGAGGGCCGTCGTCAGGATCGACCCCGCGACGGGGAAGCCGACGCCTGCAGGCCGGCTGCCGAAGGCGCTCGTCGGGGCGGCTGCCGTTCCCGCCGGGTCGCGCACGCTCGTCGTCGACCCGAGCGCGGGCACGATCTACCGGATCGAGTAGCCCCCAGAGCTTCAGCCCGACAGCTCAGCCCGACAGCGAGTACACGTGCTGGTTCGCCGTGTACATGCAGTCCTCGTTGCTGCAGATCCACTGGCGCTTGGGGACCGCGCGCGGCGTCCCGTTGGGCGTCGGCCGCGGGATCGCCATCTCGCGGAGCTTGAGCGGTGCGGAGCACTGAGGACACATCGGCTGCGAATCGGTCATGACTACCTCTCCCCGGAAGTCGAAGTGGATACTGCCCTGCGCCAACAAAAAGCCCCGATTTGCGGGGCTTTTCTATGGAGCTGCGGGACTAGGACTCGAACCTAGGTTACCTGACCCAGAGTCCCACCCGAGACTCCCGCAGACCCCCACTCTACAAGGGAAGCGAGCGCGACACAGCCGAGAACGATCGGCTGACGGCCGGCGGAGAGGGTCTCGAACGCTGCTCTCGTAGCTTTCGGAGACGACGCGGGAAGGATCCCTGTGTTGCGGCTCGAAGCCTCGTCAATGAGCGGCAAGGTGGTTGTCGCACTGCTCGCGGTGCTGCTCGCGTCGGCTGGAGGGGCGTCCGCAGCGGGGCCCGGTTGGTCGGGGCGGTACATCGTTCGTGCCGGGGACTCGCTCTCGGCGGTCGCGCAGCACTACGACGTCCCGGTGGCAGCGCTCGCACGCGCAAACGGGCTCGACTGGAGAAAGACGCTCCTGATCGGGGTCGTGCTCCGGGTACCGGCGACCGGCTCCGGCGGTAACCGCTTCGGCGGGACCTACATCGTGCGGCCCGGAGACACGTTGAGCGGAATCGCGCTCCGCTACCACGTCTCGCTCGGGCAACTCGCGGGGGCCAACGCTTTCGACCCGGCGAAGGTGCTCGTGATCGGGACCCGACTGCGTATTCCGTCGGGTGGCGTCGCGGCGCTCGACCTGGCCCACCTCGTCGAGCACGACCCCTACCGGTCGGGCGAGGTCGGGGTCGACATCAGCTACCCGAACTGCGCCAGGCCGCTGCAGAGCGTGCACGACTTTGCGGTGATCGGGCTGAACGCGGGACGTCCGTTCACGACGAACCCGTGCTTCGCCGGCGAGTGGGCGGCCGCCGGCCCGCCGCGGAGCCTCTACATCAACACCGCCTACAGCCCGCTACTCGCCCGTCACATCACGCCGGACTGCGCAGCGGCGGCGGCAGAGCAGTACGTCGGGCCCGCCCCGCGCCGCGCCTACGCGGTCGGCTGCAGCGAGGCGGCCGCAGCGCTCGCGCAGCTCGGAGGCACGACGGCAGAGGCCGTCTGGCTCGACGTCGAGCCGGGCAACTCCTGGTCGTCCCGCCGGGTGCTGAACGCCGTCGCGATCAAGGGGATCCTGGATCAGCTCCTGAGCCACTCAGCCACGCCGACGGTCGGGATCTACTCGAACGCGACGTACTGGCAGGAGATCGCGGGCCGCTGGTCCTCGCTGAGCGTCCCGGAATGGATTGCGACCGGCGCCCCCGATCCCCCGGGGTGCCCAGCCGGCTTCGCCGCAGGGCCGGTCTGGCTCAAGCAGAGCACGGACGGGATTCTCGACGCCGACATGGTCTGCTGAGGGCGCCGCGCTTCTCTGTCTGCATCAGTCGTCGTGGCAGGCCCGAGCGCGGTGAGGGCGCGTCACGGCGTCTGTCGGGTCGGGCCATGTTTTCCGGGTCGGGCCGCGGGGCATCAACCCGGGATGGTGGGGCGATATCTCCTCGTCGTGATTCTTGCTTGTTGCGCCCTCTCCCCGGCAAGTGCTCTGGCGGGGCCGCCGCATGTGCACGTAACGGTGTTCGGCCGCGTCGGGATGAACATGGACAGCATCGTCTGGACCGGAAGCGATTTCCTGTACGTCGTCAACACGATGAACACGGTGTGGTCGGCACCGCCCGCGGGGCTCCCGATCACGCAGATCGCAACGATGCCGCAGCTCGTCGAGGAGACGCGCTGTGTGCTTTCACCCGGAACGCACGGTTTTCCGGCCGGGGTCATCTTCTGTCACTCGCCCGACAACAAGGTGTACGAGATCAGCCTCGACGGCGGCACGATGAGCGTCTTCGCGACGTTGCCGGCCCCTGCGAGCCCTGTATCGGACGGGGCGCTGATCTTCGACACGGTCGGCAGGTTCGGGTACGGGCTCGTTGCGGCCACCGGGCGTTCGGGCGCGGCGACGCCCTCTGGTGGAACCGTGTACACGATCGCCGCCTCGGGCCAGGTGAGGGCGATCGGCGGCTACAAAGGGCCCGGCGGCGCGGACGAGGTGATGATCGCGCCCACCGGCTTCGGCGCGTTGGCCGGTGACGCGCTGCTCACCGTCGACGCCGGCGCGAGCGGCGGCCGCGTCGCTGCCATGGATCCGAGCGGGCATACACGCACCCTCGCATCCTTCCCCGGTGACGGTCCGAACCCCATCGTCGAGATCCCGACGAGCAAGAGCGCGAGCGGCACACCGGCTCCCGGGATCTACATCACCGACGATCTGACTCAGAACATCTACTTCGTCTCGGCCGCACAACTCGCACCGTACGCAGGCGATCTGTTCGTCGCCACCGAGGCGATGGGTTACTTCTGGGTGCTCGAGCCGAACGGAGACGGCGTCCACGCGATCAAGCTCGGCAACACCCTCACCAAGAAAGGCCACGGCCTCGAGGGCGCAATCGCAATCGGGTGACCCGCCCGAGAGACCGCTCCGCGGTTCTTGCCTCGCCCGGGCGAAGGGCCTCGTCGCCCGCTTCCTTTGACGCCGGCGAGCAGAGAAAACCCCGTTTCCGGGGCTTTTCTCTTAGCTGCGGGACAAGGACTCGAACCTTGACTACCTGATCCAGAGTCAGGCGTCCTACCATTAGACGATCCCGCAGGGCAGTGAGAGTGTAGCGCCGACATGCTCGTCAGATCTCCAGCCGGTACACCGTGACGAGGCTTTTCTCGGCCTCGGTGTCGATGTGGGCGAACACCTCGACGTAGGGCTCGAGGCCCGAGCCGACGAGCTTCGCCTTGAGCAGCGAGTCGATCTGGTAGATGCCCGCGGAGTTGTTCATCGTGATGTCGATCCGGATCGGCTTCTCCTCGCCGTCGCCGATCGACACGTCCTCGATCGCCGCGGCCGACAGCGAGTGGATGCCGACGTGGCCGCGCTCGAACGGGATCCTGGAGCGCCCCTGCTCCATGTCGAGCGCGTCTGCGACCCGCAGGATGCCGGCCTCGAGCGTGAGCGGCTCTCCGTCGGAGCGGTGGCTGATGATCCCCTGCAGCACCTCGGAGACGACGACCGTGCGGTCTGGCTCGTCGTAGATCCCCTCGAGGAGCTCGCGCAGCTTCGGCTCGGCCAGGAAGAGGCTGAAGTCCTCGTGCCCGTGGCGGTGCACCGACATGCCGATGCAGTGCGTGAGCGCCGTCAGCGCGACGACGACCTCGGCGTCCGCGCCTTCCATCCTGTAGTCGCTCACCATTGCCGGCTCCACACCGTGCTTGGTCAGCTGGCGGAGGAGCTTGAGGGCGATGTTCGTGACGATCTGGACATGGACCCAGGAGTGGTCGTTGATCTCGAGGCGAGCCACGGCGTTCACGTTCGCGACGTGCCACCAGCCTTTCAGCTGATCGTCGCGGTTGACGCGCCCGATCAGGCGGCGGAGCTTCTCGTTCCGGCGGACCGGGACGTTGATCCGCATGCGCGCCACCGCCTCGGAGGGCGTGAGCCGCACCTCGCGCTCCGCCTCCACGGGGATCGGATCTGGGATCTCCTCGTCGCTCGATGGCTCTCCCACTTGCCCGTCGCCCTCCACCGCCGGAGCATACGCCCGCGTCGATCCGCCCGCCCTCCGCGCGATCTGTCATAGATCAGGCATGCACGCGCAGCAGCCTCCGGTCGGCCTCACAGTCACCGACGACCTCCACCGCTCGCGGCTCACCGTCCTCTTCCGGCTGATTCTCGCGATTCCGCACATCCTTTGGGTCGTCGTCTGGTCGGTCGGGACGTTCGTCGCTGCCATCGGCGGCTGGGTCGTCGCCCTGATCACCGGGGAGCTACCGGGAGGGCTGCACCGGTTCTTCTGCGCGTACATCCGGTACGTGACGCACGTCTTCTCGTACCTCTATCTCGTGACCGATCCCTACCCGGCATTCAGCGGCCGCCCGATCGGCGGCTACCCCGTCGATGTCACCCTTCCCGACCCGGTCCCGCAGCGCAGGGTGCTCGTGCTCGTCAGGATCGCGGTCGCGATTCCCGCGCTGCTCGTCTCGGCGGCGCTGACCGGCGGCGGCGGCTCGTTCGCGTTCTCGCGGCGGCCGAACGGGAGCCGGAGCGCCGGCGGGAACGTCACGGGCATGGCCGCGCTCGCCGCGGTCCTCGGGTGGTTCGCCTGCATCGTGCAGGGGAAGATGCCGCGGGGCTTGCGCGACACCGGGGCCTACGGGCTCGGCTACCGGGCGCAGGCGCTCGCCTATGTCCTGCTCGTCACCGAGCGCTACCCCAACTCCGACCCGCACATCCTTCTCTCCGGCCTCGAGCCACCGCCTCTCCATCCGGTTCGGCTCGAGGGCGACGCACTCGACCTCCGCCGCTCCCGCGTCACGGTCTTCTTCCGGCTCCCGCTGCTCATCCCGCACCTCGTCTGGCTCGGGCTCTGGGGGGCCCTCGCCTGGCTGGCCCTGATCCTGCAGTGGTTCGTGACCCTCTTCGCCGGCCGGCCCGCGGCAGCGCTCCACCGCTTCCTCTCGGCCTACGTTCGCTACGCCTTCCACGTCTACGCGTTCGGCTCGCTGGCGGCGAACCCGTTCCCCGGCTTCACCGGGAGGGCGGGCGGGTACCCGCTCGACCTCGTGCTGCCCGTGCCGGGCCGCCAGAACCGGTGGAAGACGCTCTTTCGCGGGATCCTGGTCGTCCCGGCCTTCCTCATCACCGCCGGGCTCTGGGGCGTCCTGATCGTCGCGGCATTCCTCACCTGGTTCACCGCGCTCTTCACGGCCCGGGCACCCGAAGGTCTGCGCAACGTCTCGGCCTGGGCGCTTCGCTACTCCGGCCAGACGAACGCGTACCTCTATCTCCTCACCGACGTCTACCCGCACTCGAGCCCGCTCGAAGGGGCGAGCCCGGCTCCGGTGCCCGCCGCCGAGCAGGAGGCCGTGCCGGCGGCGTGAGCCGTACGCTCGACGGAGGCTCATGAGCATTCGTAGTGGGGTCACGGCCGCGGCCGGCGTCGTCGTGGCCGGCGTCTGGGCGGCCGCGGCCTATCTGCTCTGGCAGACGACCGTCCCCTCGTCGCTCCATCTCCCGCATGTCGACACCGCCGCCACGTTCCCCGCTGCGGCGCTGCACCGGGCGAGCTCCTACGACCGCGTCGAGAGCCTCCTCGGCATCCTCGGGTTGCTCCTGTCGGTGGCGGTCTTCGCCCTCTATGCGCGCGTCGGCCCCCGGTTCATCCGGGATTCGGCCGCAGGTCCGATCGGCACCGGGATGCTCCTCGGCATGCTCGGCTTCGGCTTCCTCTGGCTCGCCGAGGTGCCGTTCACCGTGCTCGGGATCTGGTGGGACCGCCGCCACCACGTGAGCGACGAGAGCTACTGGAAGGCTGTTCTCGGCGGCTGGCTCGTGCTCGGGCTCGCCTTCGTGCTCCTCTGCGTCGCGCTGCTCGTCGTCATGGGCCTCGCCCGGCTGGTCGGCAACTGGTGGTGGCTGCTCGCGGCGCCGGTGTTCGTCGGCCTCGTCGCGCTCTTCGCCTTCGGGTCGCCGTACCTCGAGCCCACCCATCCGATCCGCGACCCCGTGCTCGCAGCGACGGTCAGGACGCTGGAGCGGCGAGCGCATGTCGGCCGCGTTCCGGTGAGGATCGAGGACGTGTCGGGCTCGCTCCCGAATGCGGTGACCGAGGGGATCGGGCCGAGTCGCCGGGTGGTGCTGTGGAGCACGCTCCTCGACGGCCGCTTCTCACGGGGCGAGATCGAGGTCGTGATCGCGCACGAGCTCGGGCACGCGAAGCGCCGGCACATCCTGAAATCGATCGGGTGGTACGCGCTCTTCGCCTTCCCCGGCGCATACGTCATCAGTCGCGTGGCGCGCCGGCGCGGCGGGATGGGGGAGCCCGCTGCGGTCCCGCTCGCGCTGCTCACGCTCGTCGTGCTCGAGCTGCTCGCGCTGCCGCTGCAGAACGCGATCTCGCGGCACATGGAGGCCGAGGCGGACTGGCGCGCCCTCGAGACGACCCGCGACCCGGCTGACGCCGAGTCGCTCTTCCGCAAGTTCGTTCCGACCACGCTCGAGGACCCGGCGCCCCCGACCTGGGAGTACCTCCTCGGCGAGAACCACCCGACGATCGACCAGCGGATCGCGATGGTGCGCGCCTGGAAGGCCGGTCACGCCACGTCGGCCTCGGTCGCCCAGCTGCCATAGAGCTCGGCGTAGCGCCCGCGGCGCGCCAGGAGCTCCTCGTGGGTCCCCTGCTCGACCACCCGGCCGTGCTCGAGCACGACGATCAGGTTCGAGCGGCGGACCGTGGAGAGGCGGTGGGCGATGATGAACGCAGTGCGACCGTGGAGGAGGCGCCGCAGGGCATGCTCGATGCGCTGCTCGGTCGCGATGTCGACGGAGCTCGTGGCCTCGTCGAGGATGAGGATGGCGGGGTCGGCGAGCAGCGCACGGGCGAAGGCGACGAGCTGGCGCTGCCCGAGCGAGAGGCGCGACCCGCGCTCGCCGAGGGCGGTGTCGTATCCGTCCTCCAGCTGACCGATGAACTCGTCGGCGCCGACGGTGCGGGCGGCGGCGACGATCTCGTCCCGGCTCGCCTCCGGGCGGCCGAAGGCGATGTTGTCGGCGACCGTCCCGGCGAAGAGGAAGCCCTCCTGAGGGACGATCCCGAGACGGCGTCGCAGCGACTCTTGCTTCAGCTCGCGCAGGTCGCGTCCGTCGACCGTGATCGCGCCCGCGGTCGGGTCGTAGAAGCGCGCGATCAGCTTGGCAATCGTCGACTTCCCGGCGCCGGTATGGCCGACGAGAGCGACGGTGGTGCCGGCGGGCACGTCGAGGTCGATCCCGTGGAGGACCTCCGGGCCGGTGCCGTACGAGAACTGGACGCCCTCGAAGCGAACGTGGCCGCGGATCTCGTCGATCTCTGAGGCTCCCGGCTCGTTGGTCACCTGTGGGTCCTCCTCGAGCACCTCCATGATCTTGTCGAGTGCCGCGACGGCCGAGAGGAACGTGCTGTAGAGCTGAGAGAGCTGCTGCACCGGGTCGAAGAAGGTCGTCGCGTAGCCGAGGAACGCGGTCAGGACGCCGACGGTGGTCTGCCCGTCGAAGACGAGGTAGGCGCCGTAGCCGAGGATGATCGCGGTCGCGAGCGACGAGAGGAGGTCGACGAAGGGGAAGTAGATCGCGTTCTGGATCACGGTCTCCTGGTTGCTCCGGCGGTAGTCCTCGCTGACGCGACGGAAGTTCTCGGTCGCCTCCCGCTCGCGGGTGAACGCCTGGACGACGCGCATGCCGGCGATGTCCTCGGCGAGGGTCGCGGTGACGGCACCGAGCGTCTCCCGGACGGCCCGGTAGGAGCGGCCCGACCTCTTGCGGAAGAGGACGGAGGCGACGGCGAGTGCAGGGATGACGACGAGCGTCGCGAGCGCGAGCTTCCAGGAGAGAAGGAAGAGGATCACGGCGGCTCCGACGAGGGTGAGCGTGTTCTGGATCAGCGACGTGAAGCCGTCGGTGACGAGCTGGTCGAGCGCTTCGACGTCGTTCGTGATCCGGCTGATGAGGACGCCGGCGCGGTTTCTCTCGTAGAACCCGAGCGAGAGGCGCTGCAGGTGGCGGAAGAGGTGGTCGCGGAGGTCCGCCAGCATGCGCTCGCCTGTCCAGCCGGTGAAGTAGGTCTGCGCGTAGGAGCAGCCGACGCCGATGACGCTGACCGCGACGAACAGGCCCACGACGAGGTCGAGCGAGCCGTCGCGCGTGCCGCCGACGATGTCCACGGCGGCGCCGATCAGGATCGGCGGGACGAGCGAGGCGGCCGTCGCGGCGAGCAGCGAGACGATCGCCGCCGCAGTGCGCCACTTGTACGGCTTCGCGAGCCGGTACAGCGCGGTCAGCCGCCGCTTCGTCGCCGCCCACGACCAGTCGTCGACGACGAACTTCCGGTGCTGCACGAGCGTCGATCCCGGCTGCCAGACCCTCATGGCGTTCTGGTGTCGGACACCGCGTATGCCACTGGTGGGCTGACCGAAGCTCGAACGGTGTCCGACACCGCCTCAGGCCTCTCGGCGCAGGCGGCGTTCAAGGCGGTGTCGGACACCGTCCGTGCGCCGGCTTGCCAACAAGTGACACGCGCGGTGTCCGACACCTCCGCGTCCAACGCCACTACGCAACCTCCTGCTCGACGATCGCGTTCGCGAAGCGGCCATGCTCGTAGATCTCGCGGTAGATGTCGCTGGCGGCGAGCACCTCGTCGTGCTGCCCGCGGGCGACGATGCGCCCGTGATCGAGGACGACGATCTCGTCCGCGAGGGCGATCGTCGAGGCCCGGTGGGCGATGATGATCGTCGTCCGCCCGCGCATCGCCTCGCGCAGGCCCATCCGGATCTGCGCCTCTGTCGAAGGGTCGACGGAGGCCGTCGCGTCGTCGAGGATCAGCACGCGCGGGTCGACGACGAGCGCCCGGGCGATCGCGATCCGCTGCCGCTGCCCACCCGAGAGCGTGATCCCACGCTCGCCGATCACGGTGTCGTACCCGTCCGGAAGCCGTTCGATGAACTCGTGCGCCTGCGCACGGCGCGCTGCCTCCTCGACCTCCTCGGCGGTTGCCTCCGGACGCCCGAACGTCAGGTTCTCGCGCACCGTCGCCGAGAACAGGAACGGATCCTGCGCGACCACGCCGATCTCGGCGCGCAGGGAGGTGAGCGTGACGTCGCGCACATCGGCACCGTCGATCGAGACGCTGCCTGCCTGCACGTCGTAGAAGCGGGGGATCAGCGAGCCGAGCGACGTCTTCCCCGACCCGGTGTGGCCGATCAGCGCCACCGTCGTCCCCGGCTCGAGGACGAGGTCGACGTCGTGGAGCACCGGCCGGTCGGGGTCGTAGCCGAAGGTGATGCCGTCGAAGCGGACGAGGCCCGGCCCCGGCGGTAGCTTGCCCGCCTCCGGGCTGTCCTCGATCTCCTCGGGCTCGTCGATGATCTGGAAGATGCGCTCGCCGGACGCGGTCGACCGCTGTCCCTCGCCGATCCACATCCCGAGCATCCGCAGCGGGAACACCATCATCGAGAGCCACAGGTTGAACGCGACGAATGCCCCGAGGCTCATCGAGCCGTCCTGCACGAGCCTCCCGCCGGCCATCAGGACAGCCGCCTGCGCGAGGAGCGGCACGAACGACAGCACCGGCACGTAGAACGCCCGCTGGCGGTTCGCCTGAACGCTGCGGGCGAAGAGTGCCTCCGTCTTCCCTTCGAACTTGTCCTGCTCGGTCTGCTCCTGCGCGAACGCCTTGACCACGTGGACTCCGACGATGTTCTCCTCCGCAACCGTGGCGACGTCGGCCATCCGCTGCTGCACGTCCCGTAGCACCGGGTGGGACACGATCGAGTAGCGATAGGCGATCGCCACGAGCACCGGCGCGATCGCGAGCACGACGAACGCGAGCTTCCACGAGTAGACGAAGAGCAGCACGAGCACGCCCACGACGGTGAAGACGTGCTGGAAGAAGAAGATCAACCCGTAGCCGAGGAAGAACCGGACGCTCTGCAGATCGACGGTCGCGCGGGACATGAGCTGGCCGGTCTGGGCACGGTCGTAGTAGCCGAACGAGAGCCGGATGAGCTTTGCGTAGATCGCGTTCCGCATGTCGAGCTCGACCCCGAGCGCCTGCTTGCCCGAGATCAGGCGCCGGCCGACCATCGCCGCGGCCTTCACGACGCCGATCAGGACGACGACGCCGATCAGCTTCGGGACGACGGTCTTGTCGTTGTCGTCGATCGCCTGGACGACCGCGCCGGTGAGGAACGGGAAGGCAAGCGAGCCTGCCTGCGACACGATCGCGAGCGCGACCGAGGCCCACAACGTCGCCTTGTACGGCGCGAGGAAGCCAAGCGTCCGCCAGAAGCTCGTGCGGTACCGTGCCCCCTCCGATTGGCGCATGGCCCCAGGGTACGCAAGCATTCCGCCGTGACGATGCTCGAGGCGGTCCCGAACTTCTCCGAGGGGCGCGACCCTCGGACGGTGGACGCGATCGGCGAGGCGATGGCGGCTCACGCGACGCTTCTCGACGTTCACTCCGACCCTGACCACAACCGGTCCGTCTTCACGCTCGTCGGAGACGGGGACGAGCTCGTCGAGGCCCTCCTCGCCGGCATCGTCGTCGCGCGGGAGCGAATCGACCTTCGTCGCCACGAGGGCGCACACCCGCGGATCGGCGCCGCCGACGTCGTCCCGATCGTGCCGATCGACCCCGCCGACATGGAGGATGCGCGCGCGGTCGCGCGGACCGTCGCGAGGCGGGTCGGCGCACTCGGGCTGCCCGTCTTCCTGTACGACCCGCCCGACTTCGGGCCGGCGTACTTCCGGCGCGGCGGCCCCGAGGAGCTCCAACGACGCATCGACGACGGCGAGCTCGCGCCGGACTACGGGCCGCCTCGGCTCGATCCGGCAGCCGGAGGGGTGATCGTCGGCGCGCGCAAGCCGTTGATCGCCTTCAACGTCAACCTGCGGGGCTCGCTTCGGGCGGCCCGCGAGATCGCCGAGGTCGTTCGAGAGAAGGGCGGCGGCTTCCCCGGCGTTCGCGCACTCGGCCTGGAGCTTCCGACGGCCGGGCTCGTCCAGGTGTCGATGAACATCGAGGACTGGCAGGCGTCACCGCCGCGCGAGGTCGTGACCCGGATCCGGGAAGCGGCGGCGGAGCGCGGGGTGGAGGTGGCCGGGACGGAGCTCGTCGGGCTGATCCCCGCCGCCGCCGCGGCAGGCCTCGACCTCGACCCCTCACGCGTGCTCGAGCTTCGGCTGGCCCGATAGCCGCGCGGCGAGGAGTGCGCCGCCGAGGCCGACGATCGCGGTGGCGACCCCGGCCGCGGCGAAGAGCGGTCTCGCCGCCGCCAACCGCGAAGAGTGGAGCCACGAGCAGCAGCCCGGTCGCGTGGGAGCCGCGATGGACGAACGAGATCACCCCGAGAACACGGCCGAGCACGTCGTCGGGAATCTCCTCCTGCGCCGCCGAGCTCAGCAGGACGTAGGAAGAGCTCTCGGCCGCTCCCGTCCCGACGGCCGCGGCGAACGCCACCGGCACCGACCCCGCCGCCGCGAGCAGCAGGTAGGCCGGAAGGTCGACGACCCAGGCGAGCATGCTCGCCCGCGCCTTCCGGCGCACGGTGACCCGTGCGAGGCAAACGCCGGTCGCGATCGAGCCGACCGCGAACCCGATCATCACGATCGAGAAGCCGCCTGCGCCCGCGTGCATCGACCGCTGGATCAGCGTCGGCACCCCGGCGATCCAGCAGCCTGTCGTGATCGTCATCGCGGCCCCGAACGTGATGACCGCCGTCGAGAGCGCCATCCGCGGGCGCAACGCGTCGATCCCCTCGCGCAGCCGCGGCGTCGTCGCCGTGCGCCGCAGCCCCTCGGCCGGCGGCGATGCGCAGGATGAGGGCAGCGGACACGAAGAACGTCGCCGCGTCGACCGCGAAGAACGTCCCGAGCGGCAGGAACGCGAGCAGGCCGGCCGCGACGGCCCAGCCGCCGATCGACAGCGCCTGCGCGGCCGTCTCGACGAGCGCGTTCGCGCGCTGGACGTTCTGGCGGTCGACGACGGCCGGGATCGTCGCCCCGTACGCGGGGGCGAAGTAGCTCGTCGCCGCCTCGAGGATGAACGCGGCCAGAACGAGCCCCCAGAGGGGGAGAGAGCCGTCGATCGCCGCGACAGCCACCGGCACGAGCACGGCGCCGCGCACGAGATCGGCCCCGACCATGAGCTTTCGGCGGCTCCAACGGTCCGCCGCGACCCCGCCGTGCAGGCCGAACACGATCCCCGGGATGCTGTCGGCGAGCCGCACCGCGACCACCCCGAGCGGGCCGCCGGTCTTCAACGCGAGCCACATCAGCGCGATGTAGTTCAACGCATCGCCGAGCTCGCTGATCGAGACCGCCGCGAACAGCGTCGCGAAGTCGCGCCGCCGGAGCAGGGCTAGCGACGTCGGGCGGCCCACCGGCTCGGTGAGCTCCACCTCGCGTGGGACGTCGAAGACCGGATCGGACACGATCGCGAGTGTGCCCGCTCGCTAACCTGGATGCCATGGCCACCCGCAAGCAGCGCTCGAAGCGCGCGAAGACCTTCCGCCACGACTATGCGCTCGTCGTCGACGACGAGGAGGGGAACGAGGTCGAGATCTCGGCCGCCGACGCGCGCGCCAAGAAGCAGGGAGGGTCCGGCTCGCCGGCAAACGGGTCGCCGAAGGTGAATCGGAAGAGCAGCGGTCATGTCCCGAACCCGCCCTCGTGGAACCGCGCGCTGAAGCGGGGGCTCCCGTGGGGCCTCGTCGCAGGCGTCGTCGTCACGTTCCTGCTTCACGGCTCGCCGCTGCTCGGCCTCGTGTACGCCGTGATGTTCGTCCCGCTGACCTACTGGACGGACTCGATGGTCTATCGGCGCTACCAGCGCAAGCAGGCGGGCGGCTCCCCGCCACGCGGCAAGACCCGCTGACGCCGACACTAGACTCGGCCTGATGGCGGAGCGCTTCCAGGCGCCGCGCGGGACACACGACGTCCTGCCCGGCGACACTCTGTGGTGGCACGTCGTCCGGACGATGGAGCTGCAGGCCGCGCTCTACGGGTGGAGCCGGATCCAGACGCCGGGCTTCGAGGACACCGGCCTCTTCGCGCGCACGGCCGGCGAGGCGTCGGACGTCGTCAACAAGGAGATGTACACGTTCACCGACCGATCCGACCGCTCGTTGACGCTTCGGCCCGAGGGGACGGCGCCGATCGCGCGCGCCTACATCGAGCACGGCCTCCACCGCGCCCCGCAGCCCGTGAAGGCGTACACGATCGCGCCGATGTACCGCTACGGGGCACCCGGACGCGGGCGCTACCGCGAGCACTACCAGCTCTCGCTCGAGGCGATCGGCTCGGCCGGCCCCGAGATCGACGCCGAGGTCCTCCAGTTCTACGTCGAGCTGCTGCGCCGGCTCGGCGTCACCGAGTGGGAGCTTCACCTGAACTCGATCGGCGACGCGACCTGCCGGCCCCGGTACGTCGCCCGCCTGAACGAGTGGCTCGACGCCCACGACGAGCTTCTCGACGAGGACGCGCGCCACAAGCGCAGGACGAGCCCTCTGCAGGTCTTCGACGTCAAGAACCCGGCCCTGCGCGCGGCGCTCGGGGACGCACCAAGAATCGGCGAATCGCTCTGTGAAGCCTGTCAGGCGCACTTCGACGCTGTCAGGGCGCTCCTGGATGCCGTCGGGATTCCGTACCTGGTCGACCACACGCTCGTGCGCGGGCTCGACTACTACACCCGGACCGCCTTCGAGTTCATCGGACCGGAGGAGAACGCCAACTCGACGATCTGCGGCGGCGGCCGCTACGACGGCCTCGTCGAGGCGATCGGAGGACCGCCGACCCCGGGGATCGGGTTCGGGGCGGGCATCGAGCGGCTGATCCTCGCAATCGAGCGCGAAGGGACGGCGATTCCCGCGAGGGCGATCGATGTCTTCTTCGCAGTGGACGGGGTCGACCGCGGGCTGCTCCTCTCGCTCATGAGCGAGCTCCGCCGTCTCGAGGTCGCCTGCGACACCGACTACGCAGGGCGCTCGCTCAAGGGCCAGCTCACCCAGTGGGAGCGCACGGGCGCCCCGACACTCGTGATCGCGCGCGCCCAGGAGGCGACGATTCGCCGGCGCGGCGAGACGGACTACGTGGTCGCGCTCGCGGACCTCGTCGATACGCTCAACCGATGAGTCGTTGGCGTGACCGGCGCGGCAGCACGCTGCGGGTCGAGGACGTGGGGCAGACGGTGGCGGTGGCCGGCTGGGTCGCCACGCGCCGCGACCACGGCGGGCTCGTCTTCGTCGACGTGCGCGACGAGGAGGGCATCGTGCAGGTCGTCGTGAACCCCGAGAACGCGCCTGCCGCCGCGGAGGTCGCGCATCAGCTCCGGAACGAGTTCGTCGTCAGCGCCCGCGGCGCTGTCGTCACGCGCTCGCCCGAGACCGTCAACCCGACGATGCCCACCGGCCAGATCGAGATCCAGGCCGGCGAGCTCGAGATCCTCTCGCGCTCGACACCGCTCCCCTTTCAGCTCGACGAGGACGGGGTCGACGAGACGATCCGGATCCGCTACCGCTGGCTCGACCTGCGCCGCCCCAGGATGCAGCGCAACATCCGCACCCGCGCCCGGCTCGTCTCGATCATCCGCTCCGAGATGGAGGCGGACGGGTTCATCGACATCGAGACGCCGATCATGGGCAAGCCCACCCCGGAGGGTGCGCGCGACTTCCTCGTGCCGACGCGCCTCCAGCCCGGCCGCTTCTTCGCGCTGCCGCAGAGCCCGCAGATCTACAAGCAGCTCCTCGTCATCTCCGGATTCGAGCGCTACTACCAGATCGCACGCTGCTTCCGGGACGAGGATCTCCGCGCAGACCGGCTGCAGGAGCTCACCCAGCTCGACGTCGAGACCGCCTTCCCGGACCAGGACTACCTGTTCGGGCTGATCGAGCGGATCATCGTGCGGATCTGGAAGGAATGCCGCGGCGTCGAGCTCGAGCGGCCGTTCCTGCGGCTGACGTGGGAGGAGGCCGATCGCCGCTTCGGGTCGGACAAGCCCGACCTGCGGTTCGGTCTCGAGATCGAGGACGGCACCGAGGTGACGCGCCTCTCCGAGTTCAAGGTCTTTGCCGCCGCCGAGGCGGTGCGGTTCCTGCGCGTGCCGCGCGAGCTCTCACGCGGCGACCTCGCGAAGCTCGAGGACGTGGCGAAGCAATGGGGCGCGAAGGGGCTCGCCTACCTCGTATACGGCGAGGACGGCGAGGTGCGCTCGCCGATCGCGAAGTTCCTGAGCGAAGCGGAGCTCGAGCAGTTCCACTCCCCGCCCGGCCACACCGTCGTGTTCGGCGCCGACACGCCGAAGATGGTCTCACGCGTCCTCGGCGCGCTCCGGCTCCAGCTCGGCCGCGAGCTCGAGCTGATCGACCAGAACGCCTGGAGGTTCCTGTGGGTCACCGACTTCCCGATGTTCGAGTGGGATCCCGAGCTCGAGCGCTGGGACGCCGTCCACCATCCGTTCACGCGCCCGAACGCCGAAGGAGAGGCGCTCCTCGATCTCGACCCGGGCGCGGCCAGGGCGATCGCCTACGACCTCGTCGGAAACGGCGTCGAGCTCGCCGGCGGGTCCTTCCGGATCCACGAGCCCGAGCTCCAGGCCAAGGTGTTCGGGCTGCTCGCGATCTCACCCGAGGAGCAGCGGGAGAAGTTCGGCTTCCTGCTCGATGCCCTCGCGATGGGCGCGCCGCCGCACGGCGGGATCGCCTCGGGCATCGACCGGCTCTCGATGACGCTGCTCGACGAGGCCTACATCCGCGACACGGTCGCGTTCCCGAAGAACCAGGCCGGCGTCGACCCGATGTCGGGAGCGCCGACGCCGGTCGAGCAGGCGCAGCTCGACGAGCTCGGGATCGCGGTCACAGTCGAGGAGCCGTAGCACCAGGATGCCGAGGCACAGCGCCCGCCGGTTCCTGCTCGAGGTGCTCTTCCTCGCCGGAGTCGCAGCGTCGCTGACATACGCGGAGCTGCGCCCCGCCGCGATCGTCGGGCTCATGGCGCTCGCGTGGGCAGTCGTCGCCCTGCTCGAGTGGACGGCATGGCTCGACGAGCCGCACTACGGCCGCGGCTTGCCGCCGCGCTACTACGTGCCGCACATCGCGCTGCCGCCTCCGCTGGCCGTCGACCAGGTCGAGCCGTACCCGGTCTTGCCCCCGGTCGACGACGAGCCGACGTTCGTCGCCTCGACCCAGGAGTGGGGGCTCGTCGAGTGGCCCGAGGTCGAGGCAGCAGGGGTCGCGGAGGACACCGTGGCCGCGCCGCCGACGAGGAGCTTCCTCGAGGACGAGGGGGTGCCGGTGCCGGTCGTTCCGCTTCCTCCGCCGCTCCCGGAGATCGAGGAGACCGTCGCCGCCGACGTTCTTGCCGTGAACGACGAGGAGACCGAGGAGACCGAGGACGACGTCTCGGTGGTGGCCCCGGCCGTCGCCGCCGCCGTCGCCGTACCGGTACAGACGCCCGGGCCCGTGCGCCCGCCCGCGCCGGCGCCGGTTCTCGCCGCGCCCGCACGCGTCACCGGAACTGCCGTCCATCGCGTCGATCCGCTGACGGCATCGGGGCGGCGCCGGCTGTTCTCGCGGCGCGGCGGAGACGAGAGCCCGGCGGTGGAGGTGCTCGACGGCCCGCCGCCCGACCGCAGGCTCCCGAGCCGCGTCGTCGAGCAGATGGCCCGTCGTTGAGGCGGCAGCTCGCCCAACGGCAGGTGATCCTCGCCGCCGTCGCGATCCTCGCGGTCGCCGTCGCGGTCGCCTTCGTCACCCATCGCGACGAGCGCCAGCGCGTCGTCACGCGCCTTCCGCCGCCTCATGGGAACTACAGCGCACTCGCCGCCGCGAGCGGCGAGTCGGTGCTCGGTCGCAAGACGAGCTGCGGGGTCCTCATCGGGGACGCCACGATGGGCATCGGCAGTCCCGTCCTCCCCTGCGGCGCGCGCCTCTACGTCACCTACCGGAACCGTCATGTCCTCGCGTCGGTCATCGACCAGGCCGACTCCGCCGGCGCGTCGCTCGTCCTGACGCACGCCCTCGCTCGCCGCCTCGGCGTCTCGGGCGTCCGGCGGGTCCGCTGGAGCTACGCAGGGTCCTAAGCAGCCGCTACAGTGCTGCGCTCGGAGCGCCCGATCCCGTGCGCACCGCCGCGCACCATGTAGAACCAACACCATGTGAAAGGGAGCTCGCGTCGGGTGGGGGAACTCATCCGCAGAGCACCCACCTGGCTTGCCAGGTTCACACGGGCGCGGCTAGACGGCGGGACCAGGGCGCTCCGAGCTGTCCCTGGACTCTTGCGAAGCACACGGTGTCGGACACCGAGTCGTGAGCGAGTCGACGAATGTGCCCTCGAACGGTGTCCGACACCGCCTTGAACGTGTCGGCTCACGAGGCGTCCAGAGCGGTGTCCGGACACGTGCGAGCTTGGTCTTGTGTTCTAGAGCCTGAGGTCGTGTCCGACACCTCGCCGGATAACCTGGGCCGCGTGCTTACTGAGCTTGTCGGGGATTCGTCGCGTGAGGGTGAGTGGGCGCTCGTCCGGCTCGAGGTGGACGGGCAGCGGATCGTTCGCGCCGACTCGCCGGGAATCGAGGGCGATCTCGTCGGAGCGACCCTGCTCGAGGCGGCGGCCGTCGGCGGCGAGATGCTTGCCGTGGACGCGCTTGCGAACGCGATCGGGCCGGCGATCCGGGCAGGGGAGGGCCGGGGCCGCACGGCGGTCGCGATGAGCGGCGGCGTCGACAGCGCGGTGGCGCTGCTCCACGCCGGCGAGAAGGCGGTCGGGGTGACCCTTCGGCTCTGGATCGACCCGGACGCCGTCGCGAGCGAGCGCGTCTGCTGCTCGCCCGCCGCCGTGATCGCAGCCCGCCAGACCTGTCATGCGCTCGGGATCCCTCACGTGACGCTCGATCTCCGCGAGCAGTTCCGTAGCGCCGTCGTGGAGCCCTTCACGCTCGGCTACGCCCGCGGCGAGACGCCCAACCCGTGCAGCCGGTGCAACGGAGCCTTCCGCTTCGACGAGCTGCTCCGCTTCACCTGCCGCGTCGGTGCGGAACGCCTCGCGACCGGCCACTACGCCCGCATCGTCGAACACGACGGCGCCCTCGCGATCGCGCGCGCCACCGACGCGGCCAAGGATCAGAGCTACATGCTCGCCACCCTCGAGCCCGCGACGCTCGAGCGGCTCTGGTTCCCTCTCGGCGCGCAGACCAAGGAGGAGACGCGCGCGCAGGCACTTGCCGCGGGCCTCGCCGTCGCCGGCCGCCGAGACAGCCAGGAGGCGTGCTTCCTCGGCGGGGACGACTACCGCTCCTTCCTCACGCGCAGAGGGCTCGAGCTGACGCCGGGCCCGATCGTCGACGAGGACGGCCGCCGCCTCGGGACGCACGAGGGCTTCTGGCGCTATACGCCCGGCCAGCGCCGCGGGCTCGGCGTCGCGGCCGACGAGCCCCTGTACGCACTCTCGACCGAGGCAGCCACGAACACCGTCGTCGTCGGCCCCCGGAGGTCGCTCGGCCGCGTCCGCGTCCAGGTACGCGGCCGCCTCGACCGGGATACCCGCCGCGTCCAGGCCAAGCTCCGCCACCGCTCCCCCGCCGTGATGGCGAGCGTCGAGCGCTCGGCACGGGGGTTCGAGCTCGTCCTCGACGAGCCGTTCTACGGCGTCGCTCCCGGGCAGACCGCCGTGCTCTACGACGACGACGCGGTCGTCGGCGCCGGCACGATCGTCGCCGCCGCCTAGCGAGACGCGAGACCTTGCCGGGTAGGATCGCGGGGTGATTGCTGCATCCGCAAGCGACTGGGCCGACTACGCCCTCGCGTTCTTCCTCATCGTCGTCGGGGTCGGTCTCGGGTTCGCCCTCTTCAAGCTTGCCTCCGTGTTCCAGCGCGCCGCTTCGTTCATCCGTAGCTCCGAGCTCGAGGTCATGCCGGTGATCTCGAAGTCGGGCGGCACGATCGATCGGGTGAACCGCGAGCTCGACAAGATCGACCCGGCGACCGACAGCGCCGTCGACGCGGTCGTGGCCGTGGACGAGGCGGTGCGCGCAGTCAGCTTCGCCGTCAAGCGGCCGATCGAAAAGCTCGTCGGCATCTCCGCCGGCGCGAAGCACGGCTGGGCGACGATGCGGGCCAGGCGCGACGTCAAGGCGGCGGTCGCATCCGGGAAGGAGGCCGCGGCACGCCGCGAGGCCGACTTCCAGGACGATCTCCGCAAGGCTCACGGATAACGCCCCGACCTACACTGTCTCGGTGCGCACGACTGCGGAGCTGCGCGAAGGCTTCCTGCGCTTCTATGAGGAGCGCGGGCATCTGCGCGTGCCCTCGCATTCGCTGATCCCACCGGCCGACGACCCCTCGACGCTCTTCATCGTCGCGGGGATGCAGCAGTTCAAACCGTACTTCCTCGGCCTGCGCGAGCCGCCCGACGAGCGCGTCGTCAGCGTCCAGAAAGTGCTCCGCGCAGGCGGGAAGGACACCGACCTCGAGGACGTCGGCCGTACCGATCGGCACTGCTCCTTTTTCGAGATGCTCGGGAACTTCTCGTTTGGCGCCTACTTCAAGAACGAGGCGGTCGAGTTCGCCTGGGAGTTCGTGACGAAGGAGATGGGGCTCGACCCCGAGCGGCTCTGGGCGACCGTCCACGAGGGGAGCCCGGTGCTCGACCTCGGCGAGGACAGCGTTGCGATCGCCGCGTGGCAGCGCGTCGGGATCCCGCCCGACCGGATCGTGCGGCTCGGCAAGGACAACTTCTGGCAGGCCGCCGACACGGGGCCTTGCGGGCCATGCTCGGAGGTCTTCTTCGACCGCGGCGAGCAGCACGGGTGCGGCCGAGACGACTGCCGGCCGGGCTGCGAGTGCGACCGCTACATGGAGTTCTACAACCTCGTCTTCATGGAGTACGACCTCCGTCCGGGCCCCGAGCTCGTGCCGCTTCCCCACCAGAACGTCGACACGGGCCTTGGCATCGAGCGGGGCGCGTGCCTGCTGCAGGAGGTGGGCTCGGTGTTCGACACCGACGGCTTCCGGCTGATCATGGACTGGGTCGAGGCCGAGTCCGGGGTCGCCTACGGCGCGGATCCCGTCGCGACCAAGGCTCATCGCGTGCTCGCGGACCACGGCCGCGCGATGTCCTTCCTCATCGCCGACGGCGTGACGCCGTCGAACGAAGGCCGCGGCTACATCTGCCGCCGCATCATCCGTCGCGCCGTCCAGCACGGCCAGCGGATCGGCCTCGATCGTGTCTTTCGCCTCGGCGGCGTCGTCTGCGACCAGATGGGCGACGCCTACCCGGAGCTCCGGGAGCACCGCGAGGAGATCGAGCGCGTCGTCCGGCTCGAGGAGGAGCGGTTCCGCGAGACGCTCGCCCGTGGCCAGAAGGTCTTCGACGAGCTCGCCGGCCGCGATGCCATCTCCGCGCGCGAAGCCTTCGAGCTCGCCACGACGTTCGGGTTCCCGGTCGAGCTGACGCAGGAGCTGGCCGAGGAGCGCGGCCAGGCCGTCGACATCGACGGGTTCCGCGAGCTGATGGAGGGCCACCGCGAGATCTCCCGCGCCGGCGGCGAGAGCACGACCGAGCAGCTGGCCGCCGGGATCGTCGGCGCCGGCTTCCGGGACACCGAGTTCGTCGGCTACGAGAAGACCGACGTGCTCACCGCCGTGATCGCCGTCGGGCAGGACGCGGGCACGCGGCAGCTCGTGAAGCTCGAGCAGAGCCCGTTCTATGCCTCGAGTGGGGGCCAGGTCAGCGACTCCGGCTACCTCGTCGTCGACGGTACGGACGCGAAGCTGGACGTGGCCGAGGTGCTCAAGTTCGGCGACGACCAGGTTCTCGCGGTCGAGACCGGCGGCGAGCGACTTCTCGGCGAGGGGACCCGCGTCCGCGCGGTGGTCGAGTGGGCGGCTCGCTTCCCGACGATGGCGAACCACACCGCCACCCATCTGCTCCACGCCGCGCTCCGCGATGTCCTCGGAGACCATGTCAAGCAGGCCGGCTCGGCCGTGCGGCCCGACAAGCTGAGGTTCGACTTCAGCCACCCCCGGCAGCTCACCCCCGAGCAGCGCGAACGCGTCGAGCGACTCGTCAACGAGAAGGTGTTCGAGGCGATCCCCGTGCGGACGTTCGTCACCCCGATCGAGGAGGCCCGCTCACTCGGCGCGATGATGCTCTTCGGCGAGAAGTACGGGAACGAGGTGCGGGTCGTCGAGATCGACGGCTTCTCCCGCGAGCTCTGCGGCGGCACGCACGTTCGCTCGACCGCCGAGATCGGCCCGTTCGTGATCCTCTCCGAGACGTCGGTCGGGTCGGGCGCGCGACGCATCGAGGCGGTGACGGCCGGCGAGGCGTGGGCGCTGCTCCACGGCCGCTCGCGCGAGCTCGACGCGACCAGGGTCGAGCTCGAGGAGGTCCGGCGCGAGGCGAAGAAGCCGCAGAAGGCCGAGCAGTCCGTCGACGTCGAGCCCGATGTCGTCGTTGTCGCAGGGTCGAACGTCATCGTGATGGAGGTCCCGAGCGTCGATGCCGACGCGCTCCTCGATCTCTCCGACCGCTTCAAGCAGCGGAGCGCGCCGGCGGCCGTCGTCCTCGGTGCCCGCGAGGATGGGACGGTGCACCTGGTCGCGAACTTCGACGAGGGCGTCGCCGGCCGGATCTCGGCGGGCGACGTGGTCAAGGAGATCGCGCCGATCGTCGGCGGCGGCGGCGGCGGGCGCCCGACGATGGCCCGGGCCGGCGGCAAGAGCCCCGAACGGCTCGCCGACGCGCTCGAGCGCGCCCGCGAGCTCATCTCGGCGGCCCTCTCGTAGTGAAGGTGCTCGCGCTCGACTACGGCTCGGCACGGACCGGGATCGCCGTCTCCGACCCGACCGGCACCGTTGCGCGCCCCGTGGGCGTGGCAGAGAAGGTCGGGACGCCGGCCGGGATGGAGGCCCTGCTCGCGGCGATCGCGGCCGAGGAGCCGCAGTCGATCGTCGTCGGCCTCCCGGTGACGCTCCGCGGCGAGATCGGCGAGCAGGCCCGCGAGACCCTCGAGTTCGTCGAGACGCTGCGTGGCGCGATCGAGATCCCCGTCGAGACCTACGACGAGCGCTTCACCTCGTCGCTCGCGGGCGGCGACGATGCCCGCGCCGCCGCCTACCTGCTCTCCAGCTACCTCGAATGGCTCGGCGCGAGGCTCTAGACCGGGCGATCCGCCGCCGGCGCCTGGTCGCCGTCGTGGTGCTCTTCGCGGTCGTCGCCGCGGCCGCAGTCGTGTCGGTCGGCGCCGTCCAGCACCACACGACTCGCCCGGCGCCGACGACGACGGTCGCCCTCCCGCCGGTCGTCAAGCCGTTCCACGTCGTCTTCCCCGAGGGGTTCACGCGCGGCCAGATGGCCCAGCGGGTGAAGGTCGTCGCGAAGATCGCCGACCGCGAGCATCGTGGGCGCGTCCGCCTCGGCCGGGCTGCATACCTCCTCGGCTCGAAGAGCGCCGTCGTCCCGTGCCTCGGCAAGGTGCGGCGGTCGAGCCTCGAGGGCTTCCTGTTCCCGGCGACCTATCCCTTCTACAAGGGGACGACCTCCCGCGCCCTCGTGCTCGAGCAGATCAAGACGTTCTGCCGCCGCTTCAGCCACGTGGATCTCGCCTACGCCCGGTCGAGGAACCTGACGCCCTACGACGTGCTCACGATCGCGTCGATGGTCGAGCGCGAGGCCTCGGTCCCGGCCGAGCGCAAGCTGGTCGCGGCGGTCATCTACAACCGCCTGCACAACCGGATGCAGCTCGGCATCGACGCGACGCTTCGCTACGGCCTGCACATCCCGCCCACCCAGTCGATCACGGAGTCCGAGCTCGCAAGCTCGAACCCCTACAACACGCGACGCTTCTACGGGATGCCGCCGACGCCGATCGCGAACCCGGGCCTCGCAGCGATCCAGGCGGCAGCGCATCCGGCGCATGTCGACTACCTCTACTACGTGCGCAAGCCCGACCACAAGCATCACTTCTTCACGGCGAGTGCGGCGGCGTTCGACGCCTACCTCGACGCGCACGGGTACAAGTGACGACCCACGTCGCGCTCCTCGGGCATCCCGTGTCGCACTCGCTCTCGCCCCGGATGCAGAACGCCGCGTTCGCCGCGGCGCGCCTCGACTGGCACTACTCGGCGTTCGACGTCGAGGATCCGGTCGCCGCAGTCGGCGCGCTCGGCGAGCTCGGGTTCGCCGGCGCGAACGTGACGATCCCGCACAAGCAGGCGGTCGTGGCCGCATGCGACGAGGCCGAAGGCGACGCCGTCAACACGTTGCTCTTCCGCGACGGCCGTGTGATCGGCCTCAACACGGACAGGGAGATCCTCGCGGGGATCTCGGCGCGGAGCGCCTGCCTGATCGGCGCGGGCGGCGCGGCGCAGACGCTCATGCCTGCTCTCCCGGCCGACACGCGCGTGTTCTCCCGCAGCGGGATGTGGCCGCCCGATGCGACGGGCTGCGACCTGATCGTGAACGCCACGCCGGTGCGGGACGAGCTCCTCGTCGAGCCGCATGCCGGTCAGATAGTGGTCGAGCTCGCCTATTCGCCGGACGGCGCCGACACCGCTCTCGTTGCCGCAGCGAAAGCCGCGGGCTGCGAGGTCGTCGACGGGCTCGAGGCGCTCGTCCGCCAGGGGGCGAAGGCCTTCGAGCTGTGGACCGGGATCCCGGCTCCTGCCGGGGTCATGCGCGACGCGGTTCGGATCCCGGTCTAGGCTCTGTCGCATGCCGCTTCGGGTCGCCACTGCCGGTGAGTCGCACGGGCCCGCGCTCGTCGCGATCGTGACCGGGCTTCCCGCCGGGCTCGAGCTCGACCGCGACCTGATCGACGCCGACCTCCGCCGGCGCCAGCAGGGTTACGGCCGCTCGCCGCGGCAGCAGATCGAGACCGACAGGATCGAGGTGCTCGCAGGGCTTCGCCACGGGAAGACGCTGGGGACGCCGCTCGCGCTCGTCGTGCGGAACGTCGACCACAAGAACTGGACCTGGGGAATGAGCCCGTGGCCGCCGGAGGGCGAGCCGCACGGCAAGGGTACGAAGGCCGTGACGCTGCCGCGTCCCGGGCACGCCGACCTCGCGGGTGTCCAGAAGTACGACCTCGACGACGTCCGGGGCGCGCTCGAGCGCGCCTCGGCCCGCCATACGGCGGTGCACGTGGCGGTCGGAGCCGTGGCCAAGGCGTTTCTGGGGAAGATCGGAGCGACGGTCGAGGGGGCGGCTGTCGACGAGGTCGAGCTCCGGGAGCGGATCGACGAGGCGCGGACGGCGCGCGACACCGTCGGGGGCATCGTGGAGGTGCGCGCCCGCGGTGTGCCGCCCGGGCTCGGGACGTACGCCGCGAAGGAGGATCGTCTCGATGCGCGTCTCGCGGCCGCGGTGATGGGGATCCAGGCGGTGAAGGGCGTCGAGATCGGCGACGGGTTCGCGCTCGCCGGCAAGCTCGGCTCGGAGGCCCATGACGAGATCGCAGTCGACCGGCGGCGCACCTCGAACCACGCCGGCGGGATCGAGGGCGGGATGTCGAACGGTGAGGAGATCGTCGTCCGGGCCGCGATGAAGCCGCTGCCGACGCTGATGAAGCCGCTCGGGTCGGTCGACCTGGAGACGGGCGAGCCCGCGCAGGCGCTCGTCGAGCGCTCGGACGTCGCCGCGGTCGAGGCGCTCGCGGTCGTGGCCGAGGCTGCGGTCGCCTGGGAGCTGGCCCGTGCGGCGCACGAGAAGTTCGGCGGCGACACCGTCGGCGATTTCACGGCCGCCTGGCACGCGTACACAGACCGCATCCGCTGATGCACCTGAACGCGCTCGGGCGCCATGTCGTGCTCATCGGCTTCATGGGCGCCGGCAAGACCACCCATGGGAAGGACGCCGCAACCCGGCTCGGGCGCGAGTTCCTCGATCTCGACACGGCGATCGAGGAACGGGCCGGGAAGGACGATCCCGGAGCTCTTCGCCGAACGTGGCGAAAGCGGGTTCCGGGAGATCGAGCGGCATGCCGCCCGGGTCGCGCTCTCGAGCCCCGAGCCCGCCGTGATCGCCCTCGGCGGCGGCGCTCTCGGGAGCCCCGAGACGCTCGAGCTCGTCGGCGGGGCTTTCACGGTGCTGATCGAGGTCGACGCCGACACGGCGTGGGACCGCGCGCGGCGCTCGCAGCGCCCGCTCGCCCGTGACGAGGGCGAGTTCCGCCGCCTGCACGCCGAGCGGGAGGCGATCTACCGCGAGGCTGCCGACGCAATCGCAGAGGATACGACCGGGATCGTGCTGGCGGCCGGTGGCGTCCACTACGAGCGTGGGGGCCTCGACCGGCTCGGCGAGCTCGTCCCCGGCACGGGGCCCGTTGCGCTCGTTGCCGACAGCACGGTCATGGGGATCTACGGCGCCCGCGCGCAGGAGGCGCTCGGCAGTCGACTCAGCTCCGAGCACGAGCTTCCCGTCGGCGAGGAGGCGAAGTCCGTCTCGGTGGTGACGCGGCTCTGGCGCGAGCTCCGCCTCGATCGCAGCGGCACGGTCGTCGCTCTCGGCGGCGGCTGCACGACCGACGTGGCCGGGTTCACGGCCGCGACCTACCTGCGCGGCGTGCCGTGGGCAGCGGTGCCGACGTCGCTCGTCGGGCAGGTCGACGCTGCGATCGGCGGCAAGACCGGCATCGACATCCCCGAGGGGAAGAACCTCGTCGGCGCGTTCCACTGGCCGGTGCGGGTCGTCCTCGACGAGACGCTCCTCGAGACGCTTCCGGAGCGCGAGCGGCGGCAGGGGAAGGCCGAGCTCGTCAAGACGCGCCTGCTCGCCGATCGTAGGCTCGATGTGCGCGGCGCCGCGGCCTACAAGGCGGGGATCTGCGTGCAGGACCCGTACGACCGGGGGCCGCGGCGCTGGCTGAACCTGGGGCACACGTTCGCGCACGGCCTCGAGGCCGGGGCGAACTACGACCTGCCGCACGGCGAGGCCGTGGCGCTCGGGCTCCTCGCCGCGCTCCGCATCTCCGGCCGCGACACCGGAGAGGTCGAACGCGAGCTCGAGCCACGGCCCGCCGAGGTCGATCGCGAGCGCGCCTGGGAGGCGCTCCTGCGCGACAAGAAGCGCTCGGGCGACGCGATCAACCTCGTGCTCCTCGGCGATGACGGCCCCTACGTCGAGGCGAGGCCCGCAGACGAGGTCCGGCGCGAGCTCGAGCGGCTGATCGCGTAGATTCCTCCGGACATGCTGGTGCTCGTGCTGAACGGCGTGAACCTGAACATGCTCGGGCATCGCGATCCGGCGATCTACGGCGGGATCTCGATCGGGGAGCTCGAGACCAAGGTGTACGGATGGGCGCGCGAGCTCGCGATCACGGCACGCTGCGAGAAGACGAACCACGAGGGCGAGTACATCGACTGGATCCACGGCGCCCACGGCAACGCCGATGCCCTCATCGTCAACCCGGGCGCCTGGTCGCACTACAGCTGGGCGCTCCACGACGCGCTCGACATCCTGGACGTGCCGATCGTCGAGGTGCACCTCTCGAACATCCACGAGCGCGAGGAATGGCGGCGCCACTCGGTGATCGCGGACCTCGCCGCCCACCGGGTGATCGGGAAGGGACCGGACGGCTACCGGGAGGCGCTCGTCTACCTGGCGGGCCGCGGATGACCGTCGGCTCGACGGAGCTCACCGTCGCGTCGCGCCTCGAGCGCCTGCAGGCGTCGCTGAAGCACCGGCTCCTGATCACGAACCTGGTGAACATCCGCTGGCTGACCGGGTTCGAGACCTCGAACGCCGCGCTGCTCGTCGATCCGAAGGGCACCGCGAAGCTCTTCACCGACTCCCGCTACATCGAGGGCGCCGCGACGGTCCCGGGTGTCGAGGCGGTGCTCGTCAAGGGCTCGCTGACGGCCGACCTCGCGAAACGGCTCCGCGGAAGGATCGGTTTCGAGGCAGACGTCCTCTCGTGGTCTCAGGTGCAGGCGCTCGGCGCAGGCGGGCTCGACCTCGAGCCCGTCGTGGGGGCGGTCGAGGTGCTCCGGGCGGTGAAGGACGAGCCGGAGATCGGGTCGATCTCCCGCTCGGCCCGGGCCGCGGAGCGCGCGTTCGAGGCGCTGACCGCCGAGACCTGGATCGGACGGAGCGAGAGGGAGCTCGCCTGGCGCCTGCGGACGCTGATGCATGCCCACGGCGTCGATCACCTCGCGTTCGACACGATCGTCGTAGCCGGCACGAACGGCTCGAAGCCGCACGGCGAGCCGCACGACACGATCGTCGAGACGCGGATGCTCGTGACGGTCGACTGGGGCGCCCGCCTCGAGGGGTACTGCTCCGACTGCACGCGGACGCTCTCGACCCGTGAGATCCCGGCAAGATTGCGAGAGATCTACGACGTCTGCCTCCAGGCCCAGCTCGCAGCAGTCGACGGCATCCGGCCCGGGATGACGGGCGTCGAGGCCGACGGGATCGCCCGGAAGGTCATCGCCGACGCCGGCTACGGGGAGAACTTCGGCCACGGGCTCGGCCATGGAGTCGGCATGGCGATCCACGAGGCCCCGCGCCTCTCGGTCGACTCGAGCGACACGCTCGAGGTCGGAAACGTGATCACCATCGAGCCCGGCATCTACCTCCCGGGGGTCGGCGGCGTCCGGATCGAGGACCTCGCCGTCGTGCGCGAGGACGGGCTCGAGCTCCTCACGAGCTTTCCGAAGGACCTGCTCACCGTCGGCTGACCGCCTCGGGCGGGGCGTAGACGACGAACCCGTCCACGGAGCGGCGGGTGTAGCCGTGCCGTGCGAGCGTCGCGAGGATGTCGGCCGGGGAAGGAAGTGGTCGAAGAACACGAACCCGTGTGGGGCGGCTCGCACCGCCTTCTCGTACGGTCAGGCCAGGTGGCCTCGGGTCGTGGGTCGGAAGGACGTCCCCGTTTCGCTCCTCGAGCTCTCGAAGCCGTCTCTCGACCGCCACGATGCGCTCGTTCGTGTCGAAGTCGAGGCGGTAGGCGAGCCAGTAGTTCGTGAACACGCGATCGACGCCGAGTCGGTCGAGCTCGGCCACGAGCGGGGCGAGGCTGCGCGGGAGCCGACGGCCCGTAGACGTTCTGGTGGGAGGCGGTGTAGCGGTCGAATCCCCGGAGCCCGACCGCGGACACCACGAGCGCGAGCCCGAGGATCACTGCGGCCCGCCGGTAGGTCGAGGCGGCCTGGCCGACGACGAGTGCGAGGAAGGGCGCGAGGACCATCGCGTAGCGCGGATCGGTCAGCGCGTTCACCTTGGGGAGAGCGGTGGCGAGGAACGGGAACGCCGCGATCGTGAGGTACACGACCATGACGTCGCGACGGCGCGACCGGTAGGCGCCGTAGGCGAAGAGCCCGACAAGGCGCCGGCGTACAGGATGGCGGCGACGGCTGTCGGGACGATCCAGTCCATCGAGCCGCTGAACTGCAGCCCGAGATCCTCCGGGAAGACCGGCGAGACGAAGAGCCGGAGTCTCGATCCGTAGCTGAAGTCGGCGCCGGGGTTGAGGTGCAGCGTGGCCCAGTGGTGGCGCAGGTTCCAGAGCAGAACGGGCAGCGCACCGAGGAAGGCGAGGACCGCGGCGAGCCAGGCATGCCGCAGCACGCGACGTTGCCGCCAGGCGAGCCACGAGCCGACGGTGATCGCAACCGGCGCGATCTGGAAGGTCTCGTAGAACGCCACTCCCGCGACGAGCCCGAAGAGGCCGACCCGGAGCGCCGTCGGATCCTCCCTGGCGCGGAGCGCGAGCAGCAGGAGCAGAACCGAGAAGAGCGCGTCGCTCGAGTAGAAGCCCCACTCGTGCATGTGCTCGAAGATCGTCCAGCCCGGCCAGATCCAGGCGAGTGCCGCGGCCTAGCGGGCGGCCGGCTCGCCGATCGGCGCCTGCCGGCGCGCCAGACCAGGTAGACCGTGACGACGTCGAGCACGATCGGGATCGCCCGGAGCGCAAGGATGCTCGGCCCGAAGATCCAGAAGACGGGGACGGCGAGGAGGATCTCGAGGATGCCCCCGTAGGCGTGTCCCCACATGAACCCGGTCAGGTGCCCGTGCTGGGCGTGGCGGACCATCAGGCCGATGAACGCCTCGTCGGAGTCCTCTGCGCCGAGCGTCGAGCGATACGTGAGGACGCGCAGCACGATCCCGGCCGCGCCGACGGAGACGAGCAGAAGCCGCTCCCACGTCAGTTCCATGTGCGCCCGCAGGGCGACCGCTTCGCTCATTCCCGTCCTTTGCGCGGGCGAGCCTACCGGTACCCGCGGTCGCAGACCAGACGGTCGGAGCTAAACTCCCGCGCCGATGGCCGAAGTCGTCTCGACGAACCAGTTCAAGAACGGGATGCACATCGAGCTCGACGGCCAGACGTGGCGCATCGTCGAGTTCCAGCACGTCAAGCCGGGCAAGGGCGGCGCGTTCGTGCGCACGAAGCTGAAGAACTACGAGTCGGGCGCGGTCGTCGACAAGACCTTCCGCGCGGGCGAGAAGTTCGGGCGCATCCGTACCGAGACGAAGAACATGCAGTACCTCTACGACTCCGGCGACGAGGTCGTGTTCATGGACGAGGAGACCTACGAGCAGCTCTCGCTGCCGCGCTCCGCCGTCGCCGACGACCTGCCGTTCATGCACCCGTCGCAGTCCTTCCAGGTGATGTTCGTCGGCGAGCGCGCCTCCGGGATCGATCTTCCCTCCTCGGTCGTCCTCGAGGTCACCGACACCGAGCCCGGGGTGAAGGGCGACACGGTCTCGAACGTGACGAAGGCGGCGACGCTCGAGACCGGCGGCGTCGTCCAGGTGCCTCTGTTCGTGAACATCGGCGACAGGATCAAGGTCGACCCGCGCGAGAAGCGCTACATCGCCGAGCGACTAGTCTGGCTACGTAGCCGATGCGGGTTTCAGATACCCGCGGATCGCCCGAAATCGCCTGAGATGCGCTCAGGTCGGTAGAACCTTCTACCGCTTCAGAATGCGTAGTTCTCGCGCCGAGCAACCTCCGCTCGAGCGCGTCACCGTCCGTGCGGAACACGACCCCTGCGAGGTGTCGAGGTGGTATCCGGAGCAGTTCAGGAAGGCTCTCACCGCGGCCGGGATCACGGACTACGTTCGGCCTCACCACGACATGCGGCACACAGCGTCGATCGTCGACCTCGCGGCAGTCGAAGCGCGCACCGCGGGCCATCGACTCGATGGAAACCGCATGGCGTTCCCCTTCCTGTCTTGGGGAGCTGCTTGATCAGCCCCGGTGCGGCGATCTTGACAGGAGCAACCATCGAATACCACTGCCGGCGCTGACGGAACATCCGTCCCGGCCCGATGATTGCGTCAGCTCCGTAAAGGGACATCGCGACCTCGAAGCACTCGGTGGGAATCGTCCGGTCTTGGACGTTCGCGACACTTGTAATCGAAACTGACGTCGCTTATCGGTGGACTTCCTGCAGTCGGTCAGAGTCGCAGCCCGCCCCGTCCCCCCGTTGACCCCAACGGGGCGGGCTGCCCCGCACCACAGCCGGCATCGAGTGAAACGAGGCTAAGCCGTCCCATCGGTCTGGCCCTCGCTCTTTCCTGGCTGCCTTCTATAGAGCGCGCTCCAGCTTTCGGTGATACATCGTTCTCACCCGACGGTAGAAAGATCCGGTAGAAAGAACGGCTCAGCCGTTTAGCTGAGCCGTTCTTGCGAGAAGCGCTACATCAGCCGCGGCTTTTCGGGTTGGTCGCAGCTATAGACCCGGACCACGAGGTAATCTCCCGAACGCACGAGGGGGTGGCGCCTACGGGGGAACCGCACAAGAACAACGGCAACCAGGATGAGGGCGGCCCTCCGCTCTGGATGCGGCTCGCCCAGGCTGAGATTGCGGTTCGTTCGCATGTCGACCCGGACGGGCGCCACACGTTCCTCGATCACGCGCTTCAGATGGAAGTGCGTTTGACAAGCGCCTATCCCGGCATGCCGTTCGACCTCAGGGATCAGTTCGAGGCGCGGCTGGCCACGAGGGGATATACGGAGGAGGCCTGGGACCGAGCGGTGAGTTGGCTCGGATCGACGGACTGGTTCAAGTCGCGCGGCGTAAGCCCGTAGCAGCGTTCTGCCGCTCGGACGGGCTGGCGCCACGGCTCCAGCATCCGTCCGGCCGGCGTGGACGTTCGCGAAGCCGCCCCCGAGCCCAGATTCAACCGAACAGCCAGGCGGCGCCGAAGGCGAGGATCATCATCGTCGCTGCGATCGGGACGACGACGGTCAGGATCATCCCGATCGAGATCAGCGGAGTCGCGCTCGTCTCGCCCGCATGCTCCGCCTCGATCAGCGTATGAGCTTCATCTTCGAGCTTCTTGATCGGATGGTGGAAGCCGGTCGTCGCAACGGGGTCTGCTTGCCGTTGCGTCATGGTGAACGTCGTGTGCCCGAGATCGTCCGGCAAAAGGTACCTCTTACCGCTGAACGAGACACGTGCCCGATCCGGGGCCGAGACCTCGTTCACCGGGGAGCCTCAGGTTCGGGTACTACTTCGGCGGGTCAGGTGCGGCAGGTTCGACGTCTCTCGTGGAAAGACGCGCCGAAATGGACGACCAGAGGGGGATTGTGATGCGCAAGGCGATTCCGATGCTCGGGGCACTTCTCGTGGCTGCGCTGCTCGTCGCCGGGTGCGGCAGCAAGAGCACCACGACGTCGACCGAATCGACGACGGACTGGGCCGGCAGCCTGTGCACGGCGATCACGACGTGGAAGACCTCGATCACCTCGGCCGTCGACTCCGTCAAGAGCGGCTCCGTCTCGAAGTCCTCGCTCCAGAAAGCGGCAGATCAGGTCAAGTCGGCGAACCAGACGTTCGCGGACACGGTGAAGGGCCTGGGCAAGCCCGACACGAAGGCGGGCGCGCAGGCGAAAGACTCCCTCGACCAGCTCTCGACGAACATCACGACCGAGCAGGACAAGATCAGCACCGAGATCGACGGGGCGACGAGCGTGGTGGGCATCATCACCGCCGCCCCGGTCATCCTCGACTCGCTCAAGACCATGGGCACCGACGTCACGGACACCTTCAAGCATCTCCAGACGCTCGACGCCTCCGGAGAGCTCTCGAGCGCCTTCGACCAGGCGAGCTCCTGCCAGTCCCTGAAGTCCAGCTGATCGACTGGGGCTGCTGAAAGCCCGGCCGGGAGGCCCCGGCCGGATCAGATCAGGCGCCGCCAGCGGACGAAGACGTCCTCGAGCTCGGGTCGCAGCCGGTGCGGGATCAGCACGTGGAGCCGGTCACCGCTCTTCACGACGCTGCTGCCGCGGGGCGGGATCGAGTCCCCGTCGCGCTGGATGACCGCGACGAGGGCGTCGCGGGGCAAGCCGAGCTCTCGCACCGAGGAGCCGTTGATCGCATGGCTCGTCTCGACCTCGAACTCGACCAGATCGAGCTGGGCGAGCGGTCCCGTCTCGGCAGTGTGCTCCCGGGCAGCCGGCGCGGGCGTGCTCAGCCCGAGAGCCCGGGCGACGCGCTCCAGCGTCGTGCCCTGCACGAGCGCCGAGACGATCACGACGAAGAACACGACGTCGAAGATCGAGTTCGCATGGCGGACGCTCGACGAGAGGACGAAGGTCGCCACGACGATCGGGGCGGCACCGCGGAGGCCCGCCCACCCGAGCAGCACGCGGTCGCGGTTCGTGAAGCTCGACCAGAGCGTGGACGTCCAGACCGCCGCCGGCCGCGCCACGAGCATCAGCGCGAGGGCGAGCGCGATGCTGCGAAAGGCGAAGTGCGGAAGCTGGCTCGGGAACACGAGCAGGCCGAGCAGCACGAACAGCCCGACCTGCGCCACGAACGCGAGGCCTTCGTGGAAGGCCGCGAGCTGGCGGCGGTAGCGGGAGGGGTGCTTCCGACCGCGAGGCCGACGAGGTACACGGCCAGGAACCCGCTCCCGCCCAGCGTGTCGGCCGCTCCGAACGACAGCGCCGCGGCGGCGACCGACACGACCGGGACGAAGGCGGCGATCGAGCTCGGGATCAGCGCGAACACCCTCGCGGCGAGCGCACCGAGCGCGATTCCGACGAGCAGGCCGATCGAGATCTGCTGGACGACGAGCAGCGCGAGGTCGCCGAGCCCGTGGGTCTCCGGATGCTCGATCCACGCGATCAGGCCGACGGTGAGCGCGATCGCCATCGGGTCGTTGCCGCCCGACTCGGCCTCGAGCGTGCGGGCGAGTCGTCGCGGGATGTGGGTGAAGCGGAGCGTGGAGAAGACCGCCGCGGCATCGGTCGACGCGACGACCGCCCCGAGCAGGAACGACTCGAGCCACGTCAGGTCGAAGAGCGCCCTGGGCCGCGACCCCGGTGAGGAGCGTCGTCACGATCACCCCGACCGTGCTCAGAAGCCCGGCCGGCACCGCGACCTCCCGGAGGCGCCGCCACGAGGTCTGAAGACCTCCCTCGTAGAGGATGAGCCCGAGCCCGACCACCCCGGCCTGGCGCGTCAGCTCGGCGTCGGCGAAGTCGATCCCGCCCGGCCCGTCGGAGCCGAGGAGCATCCCGAGGCCCAGGAACGCGACGAGCACCGGCAGCCCGGTGCGCACCGCACCGAGCGCGAGCGCCACGCTCAGGGCGAGAATCAGCCCGACGACGAGAAGTGCGAAGCCTTCGTCCACGCGTCAATCTTGGCGGCCGGCGGCGCTCGGAGCAGCGACTGCCGCAAGCGCCACGGGCTCGAGCGCCGCCCATCGCAACCAGAGTCCCGTGCCGACCGTAGGGGCGGCCTCACCCTCCCGCGAGGCCGCTATGGTCCCGCGTTGTGCCGAGACTGGTCGACACCTCGATTCGCATTCTCTCGCAGGAGCCGCTTGCCGGGGCGCTGCCCACGGCCGAGCTGCTCCGCCTCGCCGAGATCCTCGACTCCGCCGGCTACGCCTACCTCGAGGTGTCGGGGGGCGGCGCGTTCGACGCCGCGGTCGGCCGGGGGATCGAGAGCCCGTGGGAGCGGATCCGGGCGATCAAGGCGCGCACGAAGACGCCGCTCATGCTCGCCGTCCGCGGCCGATTCCTGGTCGGCTCGCAGCCGCTCGGCGACGATCTCGTCAGGCGCTTCATGGCGAGCGCCGCCGAGAGCGGAATCGACTCCTTCCGCCTTCACGACCCGCTGAACGACGCCGAGAACCTGGCGGTCGCGGCCCGGTCGGTGGTGGCGGCGGGTCGCGAGTTCGACGCCGGGCTGCTGTACGGCTCGAGCCTCCACGACGCCCTCGTCGAGACGGCCCGACGGATGCCGGAGCTCGGTGCCGCGCGCATCGTTCTCGACGACCCCGCCGGCCTGCTCCAGCCGCACCGTGCCGGCGAGCTCGTTGCCGAGCTCCACGAGCTGACCGGCCTCCCGGTCGGGCTGTACAGCCAGGGAGCGGGACGGAACGGGCTTGCACTCGCCCTCGAGGCGGCGCGGGCCGGGGTCGACCTGATCAGCTGCTCGATCTATCCGGTCGCCCTGGCGACCCACCGGATCACTGCCGAGTCGCTCGCGACCGCGCTCGCAGGCATCGGGCACGACACGGGCGTCGACGTCGAGAAGGTCTGGGAGGCGGCCGCGCTCGTCGACGAGCACATCGGCGACATGCCGATCTCGCCGCTCCTGCCGCGCGTCTCCGTGCGCGCGGCCCGGCGCAAGCTGCCGCCGGGGCTCGTGTCGGTCATCGACTCGCAGCTCACGAACCACGGCCACTCCGACCGGCTCGACGAGGTGCTCGACGAGGTCGAGCGCGTCCGGGTCGAGGCCGGCTCGCCGCCGCTCGCCGCGCCGCTCGGCCAGATCGTGGCGTCCCAGGCGCTTGTCAACGTCCTCGGCGCGAACCGCTACGGCGAGATCGTCGACGAGCTCCGCCACCTCGTCCTCGGTCACTTCGGCAAGACTCCCGGGCCGATCGATCCCGCGCTCGAGCGGGCCGTCGCGCTGCGCGGGGTCGAGCCGCCGCCCGCGCCGCTCGACATCGAGGAGCTGAAGGCCAGCGCCGAGGGCCTCGCCGCGAGCGAGGAGGAGCTGCTCCTGCTCGCGCTGTTCGGGCAGGAGGCGGAGCCGCTGCTGCAGTCGATCCGCCAGCGTTCCCGCGGGGAGGAGCCGGGCGAGGACGACGCGCTTGCCCGCGGCCGCGACGAGCAGATCCGGGCGGTCGTCAGGATCGTGCAGGAGACCGGCGTGGGGGAGATCACGGTCGAGGAGGACGGCGTGCGAGTCAGCGTCCGCCGGAGCGTTGCGGAGCCGGTGGCGGAGCTGGGACGAGCCGCAGGGCCGAGCCGACGAGGCGCCGGCTGCGAGCCCCGTCCCGTCGCATCTGGTGACGGTCGAGAGCCCGATGGTCGGGACGTTCTACCGGGCGCCGCGGCCTGGTGCGGCACCGTTCGTGGAGGAGGGTGACCCCGTCTCGCCCGGACAGGTCCTCTGCATCCTCGAGGCGATGAAGCTGATGAACGAGATCAAGGCCGAGGTCGAGGCGATCGTCCGGCGGATCCATGTCTCCGATGCCCAGCCTGTCGAGTACGGCCAGCTCCTCTTCGAGCTCGAGCCGCTCAACGGCCGGCCGCTCGGGATCTAGATGTTCCGCAAGGTCCTCGTCGCGAACCGGGGCGAGATCGCAGTCCGGGTGATCCGGGCGCTCCACGAGCTCGACATCGAGGCGGTCGCCGTCTACTCGACCGCCGACGAGGGAGCCCTCCACACGCGGCTTGCCGACGAGGCCGTCCGGATCGGGCCGCCTCCCGCGGCGCAGAGCTACCTCAGCATCCCGGCGATCGTCGCGGCAGCTGTCACCACGGGCTGCGACGCCGTGCACCCGGGTTACGGGTTCCTCTCGGAGAACCCGGCGTTCGTCGAGGCCTGCATCGACAACGACCTCGTCTTCGTCGGCCCGCCGGCCGCGGTGATGGAGTCGATGGGCGACAAGATCGCGGCCCGCACGGCGATGCGTGCAGCCGACGTCCCGACGGTTCCCGGAACGGAGGGCGCAACCACTCTGGCAGGAGCGCGGGCGGCTGCGGCCGAGATCGGCTATCCGGTGATGCTGAAGGCGACAGCGGGCGGCGGCGGGCGCGGCATGCGCCTCGTCGACGACCCCGCCGACCTGGAGGATCTCTACGAGTCGGCATCGGCCGAGGCGGCGGCCGCGTTCGGGAACGGGACGCTCTACCTCGAGAAGGTGCTCTCGCCTGCGCGCCACGTGGAGATCCAGGTGCTGTGCGACGCGCACGGGAACGTCCTGACGCTCGGGGAGCGCGAGTGCTCGATCCAGCGCCGCCATCAGAAGCTCATCGAGGAGACGCCGTCTCCCGCGCTCACGCCCGAGCTGCGCGAGGCGATGGAGGCGGCAGCGGAGCGCGCGTGCCGGGCCGTCGGCTACCTGAACGCGGGCACCTTCGAGTTCCTCGTCGGGCCCGACGGGACATTCTCGTTCATCGAGCTGAACGCCCGCCTCCAGGTCGAGCACCCGGTCACCGAGCTCTGCACCGGCATCGACCTCGTCCGCGGCCAGCTCGAGGTCGCCGCCGGCGAGCGCCTGCCGCTCGAGCGGCCGCGTGCCGCGCGCGAGGCCACGCGATCGAGATCCGCCTGAACGCCGAGGACCCCACACGCGATTTCATGCCGGCCCCGGGGACGATCTCGCGCTTTCGGGCGCCGCTCGGGCCCGGGGTCCGCGTCGACACGTTCGTCGAGGACGGCTCCGTGATCTCCCCGTACTACGACTCGATGATCGCCAAGCTCGTCGTCTGGGACACCGGGCGCGACGCTGCGATCGCGCGTGCCGAGCGGATGCTCGGCGAGCTCGTCGTCGAGGGTGTCCCGACCACGCGCGAGCTCGCTCTCAGGATCCTCCGCAGCGAGGAGTTCACGAGCGGCGTGTACTCGACCTCGACCCTCGCCGAGCTCGGGATGGTCGTCGCGTGACGCTCGTCGTGACGAACGAGGCCGGGACGATCACGGTTCCGGGCGGCGTGCTGGTCGGGATCGCCGTGCGGGCTGCCGAGAGCGTCGAGGGGATCAGCGTTCGCCGCCGCCGAGACGTCGACGTCGACCACCGGCTCGTGCGGCTGTCCGTGGCCGCACGACGCGGCGAGCCGCTCGTCGAGCTCGCCGAGCGCGTGCAGGACGCCGTTGCTGCGATGCTGAAGGACATGTGCGGGATCGAGACCAGGGTCGACGTGGCCGTCGGGGAGCTCACATGAGTCGCCGCCAGGCCCGGCGCCAGGCGCTCTTCCTCGTCTACCAGTGGGATCTCGGCGAGGGTGAGATCGGCGAGCGCTACGGCGCCGAGATGGACGCGTGGGCGCGGGAGCTCGCCGAGGAGACGGTCGCGCAGGCTCCGGAGCTCGACGCGCGCATCACGGCCGCCTCCGACGGCTGGACAGCCGACCGGCTCGGGGTGGTCGAGCGCAGCGCTCTGCGGGTCGCGATCCGGGAGCTCGACCGCGGCGAGGTCCCGCCGGAGGTCGTGATCGACGAGGCGGTCGGGTTCGCCAAGCGCTATGCGACCGAGGAGGCGGCGAGGCTCGTCAACGGGATTCTCGGCCGGATCCAGAGAGAGGCGGTCCTGCAATGAAGGTGAGCTCATGAGCGCGGACGAGTCCCTGACCCGGGCGGAGGAGCTGCTCGCGCGCCTCGAGGGGGCACGCGAGAGGCTCGAGTCGACCGACGATCCCGACCAGGCGATCGAGATCCTTCAGGAGCTCTCCGAGCTCGCGAAGCAGATCGAGGTCGAGCTGCAGGCGGCTCGGCGGGCAGCGGAGGCGGATGCCGCGGGCACCTGACGAGCTTCGCGACGCCGTCGAGGCCTACCTCGCCGGCCTGGAGCTGACGCCGGAGCTCGGGACGCTGGATGAGCCGGTTCGATACTCGCTCGGCGGCAAGAGGGTGCGGCCGGTGCTCTGCCTCGCGGCAGGTGAGGCGTGCGGCGCGGACCTCGAGCCCCTGCTCCCGGCGGCGGCGGCGGTCGAGCTCGTGCATTCGTTCTCGCTCGTGCACGACGACCTGCCCGCGCTCGACGACGACGAGGAACGGCGTGGGCAGCCGAGCGTGTGGGCGGCCTACGGCGAGGCGACCGCGATCCTGGCCGGGGACGCCCTCGTCGCCGAGGCGTTCCGGCTTGCGCTGACGTCGGGCCCCGACGTCGCGCGCGAGCTCGTCGAGGCGACGCTCGGGATGATCGGCGGGCAGCAGATGGACCTCGAGGGGGGCCACGACCTGGCCGCGCTCCACCGGCTGAAGACCGGAGCGCTCTTCTCCGCGTCGATCATGTGCGGGGTCTGGGCCGCCGGCCTGCCCGAGCCCGACCACGGCCCCTGGCGTGCGTTCGCCGCGGAGCTCGGGCTGCTCTTCCAGGTCGTCGACGACATCCTCGACGGCGACGGGTACGTCGGCGAGGTGGGCGAGGAGGGGGCCCGCGAGCTCGCGGACGCCGCCGCCGCGCGGGCGGAGTCGCGGCTCGCGGCGATCCCGGCGGACACGTCGGTGCTCGCCGAGATGGTCTCCCGGCTCGCCGCCCGCACGTCGTGACCCGTAAGCGACTCGACGTGCTGCTCGTCGAGCGCGGCCTCGCCGAGAGCCGCGCGCAGGCGCAGGCGCTCGTGATGGCGGGCCTCGTCCCCGGCCATTCGAAGGCCGGCGAGCAGGTCGACGAAGAGGCCTCGCTCGAGGTCGAGAGGCCGCCGCCGTACGTCTCGCGTGCAGGTGTGAAGCTCGCGAACGCACTCGACGCGTTCGGGGTCGACCCCGAAGGGCTCGACTGCCTGGACGTGGGCGCCTCGACAGGCGGGTTCACGGACGTGCTGCTCCAGCGGGGAGCCGCGCGGGTGATCGCCCTGGACGTCGGCCACGGACAGCTCCACCCGCGACTGAGAGCGGATCCGCGGGTCACGGTGCTCGAGCGGACGAACGCCCGGACGATCCAGGAGCTGCCCTACGCGCCGGTGCTCGTGACGTGCGACGTCTCGTTCATCTCGGTGCGCTCGGCGCTCCCGCCGGTGCTCGGCCTCGCCGCGGCCGGTTGGGAGGCGCTCGTGCTCGTCAAGCCGCAGTTCGAGGCGGGTCGCGCGGAGGTGCGGAAGGGCGTCGTTCGGGATCCGCGAGGTGCGCGGGCGCGTGGTGCGCGAGGTAGTCGAGGCTGCGGTCGGGTGGGGGGCAGAGGTCACCGGGGTCGTAGACTCGGGCCTGCCCGGGCCCAAGGGAAACCATGAGTTCGTCCTTCACCTCGTCCAGTCGGAACACCCCGTCCTCCCGCTCGAGCTAGAGCAGTGGATCGCTGATGCAACGGGTTGAGCGCGCAACGGTCGTCACGCACGGCGTGACGAAGAACGTCGAGGACGCGATCGCGCGGCTCCGGGTGGTTGCCGAGCAAGGCGGGGGTGAGGCTTCTCGACGGTGAGGGAGACCCGTCGGATCTGGCCGTCTGCCTCGGCGGCGACGGGACGATGCTCCGCGCGCTCACGCGCTTCCTCGACACCGGCGTGCCGGTGATCGGCGCGAACTTCGGCCGGGTCGGGTTCCTGACCGCGATCCCGGGCAGCGAGCTCGAGGCCGGAATGGCGCGCGTCTTCGCCGGCGAGTACGACGTGGTCTCGCTGCCGACCCTGGAGATCGAGGTCGGAGGGCGCCGCTTCGCCGCGGTCAACGACGCGGTCGTCGTGAGCGGCACGCCCGGGCGGATCATCGAGATCCAGTACCTGCTCGACGGCGAGGACCTCGGCACGCAGCCGTGCGACGGCCTCCTGTGCGCGACGCCGCCGGGCTCCACGGCCTACAACCTTTCGAACGGCGGCCCCGTGCTCGTCTGGGGCCTCGACGCCGCGGTGGTCACGTTCGTGGCCCCGCACACCCTCCACGCACGGCCTCTCGTCGTGCGGCCCCGGGTTCGAGCTGGAGGTCGTCAACCGTACCCCGGACGTCCGGGCGGTCGTCCTCGCCGACGGCCACGAGGTCGGGTCGCTCGAGGCCGGGGAGGCGGTCACCGTGCGGTTCGGAGCCAGCCGGACGATGCTCGCGACGCTTCCCGAGCAGACCTTCTTCCGCCGCTACGCCCAGGTCTTCGGGATCGACTGACGGCCGGCTCGACCCGCTTCGACAGGTCGCTGCCGCGCCACACCCAGCTTCACCGCGGATCCGCCGAACAAGACGTGGTGGGAACCCTGTGGATGAAGTTTCCAGAAGTCGACACGATGCTGTCACGTCTGTTGACCTAGAATTGATCTCGAGGGCGGAGGGGTTGCGCCCCACCCTGGGTGGGGGTGTGCAGTAGGCAGTGCGGGTGGGCAGTGTGCGTTGACGTGGCCCCCGGGGGCGGTGCTCGAGCGGACGGTCGCCGGGGCTCGGCGCGCGTCGTACGATGCCGGGGTGCTTCGCCGGCTCCGGATCGAGAACCTCGTCCTCATCCGCGAGGCCGAGCTCGAGCTCGCGCCCGGGCTGAACGCCATCACCGGCGAGACGGGGGCCGGGAAGACGATCCTCTCGAACGCGATCGGGCTTCTGCTCGGCGCGCGCGGCGACGCGGCGATGATCGGCGCCGCCTCCGACGAGGCGTATGTCGAGGCGGAGCTCGACCTGCCCGACGACGAGGTGCTCGGGGCGCTTGCCGAGCTCCGGCCCGAGGGTGAGGAGACGCTCGTGCTGGCTCGACGGATCTTCGCCGACGGGCGGACGCGCGCCTACGCGTGGGGGCGCAGCGCCGCCAGGGAGGACGTTGCGGCCGCCGTCGAGGCGCTGCTCGCGATGAGCGGCCAGTTCGAGCAGCGGCGGCTCGCGCGCCCGTCCTACCAGCTCGCCACCCTCGACGCCTTCGCCGGGACCGCCGAGACCGCACGCGCGGCGCGGCGCGCCTGGCGCGAGCTCACGGCCGCCCGGCGCGCCCACGACGAGCTGACCCGCGACGCCGCCGCCGCCGAGGCCCGGCTCGAGGAGCTGCGCGCTCTCGCCGAAGACACCGAAGGCCTCGGTCCGGGCGAGGAGGACGAGCTCAGGGCCGAGCGTGAGCGGCTTCGCCACGTCACCGAGCTGGCGCTCGCCGCGTCGACGGCGGTCGAGGCGCTCGCCTCCGACGAGCGCGACGGCGGGACCCACCTCGTCGCCGTCCGCCGAGCGCGCCGTCGCGCCCCTCGAGGCGATCGCGCCCGAGCTCGCCGCCGCCGGTGAGAGCCTGCGCGCCGTCGAGCTGACGCTCCGCGAGGTCACGATCGACCTGCGGCGGTTCCTCGACTCCCTCGAGGCAGAGCCCGGACGGGTCGAGGAGGTCGAGCGGCGTCTCGACGCGATCGCGACGCTCCGCCGACGCTACGGCGCCGTCAGCTACGAGGAGCTCCTCGAGAAGGCAGACGAGGCCCGCGTCGAGCTCGACGCGCTCGCGGAGGGGCACGACCCCGCACGCGCAGCTGCCGATGCCGTCGCCGCCGGGCAGGCCGAGGTCGACCGTATCCACGCAGAGCTCCGGGCCGCGCGCCGCGACGCGGCTCCACGGTTCGCCGAGGCCGTTGCGGCCGAGCTCGCCGGCGTCGGTCTCGGCGAGGGCGAGTTCCGGGTCGACGTCCGCGACACGGCTCCCGGCCCCTCCGGCGCGGACGAGGCCGCCTTCTCGGTGAGGCCGAACGCCGGGCTTCCGTTCGGGCCCGTGGCCGAGACCGCCTCGGGCGGGGAGCTCTCGCGAATCGCACTCGCGATCGCCGCGGTCGGCGGCGGCGAGACGATGGTGTTCGACGAGATCGACGCCGGCATCGGCGGCCAGACCGCGCACGCCGTGGGCGAGACGCTCCGGCGCCTGGCCACGCGCGCCCAGGTGATCACGATCACCCACCTCCCGCAGATCGCGAGCCTCGCGGACCGTCACTTCCGCGTCGAGAAGGTCCCCGGCGACCCGACCCACACGCGGATCGAGCCGCTCGCGCCCGACGAGCGCCGCGAGGAGCTCGAGCGGATGCTCGGCGGCGCCGACTTCCTGGCCCTGCTGGCCGGCGGCGAGGGTGGCTAGCGGGACCCGGGAGCTCCTGGCCTCGCTGGACGACGCCTGGGGGTTCCTCGCGGAGCCCTACCACCTCTCGGACTGGTGGCCCGGGGTGATCAGCGTTCAGCCCGACCGGCGCGGCTTCGCGGCCGGCGCGCGCTGGCAGGTCACCGCGATCTCCGACCCGCTCCGAATCGGGCCGCTCCGTTTTCCGCGCGTCGGTCGTCCCACCGGCCCGAGCGCGACACGAACGCTCGTGATCACCGCGATCGAGCCGAGGCGCCGGTGGTCGTTCGAGCTTCACCGCCGTGTCGCCGAGGGCCGCGACCGGCGAGTCGCCCCTCGCACGGCCACCGTCGCGCTCCGGCCGCTCGCCGACGACCGCACCGAGGTCGCCGATCGAGGTCGCGACCGGCTCCCGGGACGAGCGCGAGCTCGCGCAGACGGCGGCGGACCGGCTCTACGAGCTGGTCCAGATGGCCGCCGCCCTCTGACGTCCTCCGCGCGTCCTACCATCGGTCGGCGTGGAGGGGAGAGGCCGGCTGCTAAGGTGGAGTTCCGTGGGCAATTTCGCGGGCAGGCGGCGATCGTGACGCCGACGAAGTACGTGTTCGTCACCGGTGGCGTCGTCTCGTCCCTCGGCAAGGGAATCACCGCCGCGTCGCTCGGCCGTCTGCTGAAGTCGCGCGGCCTCAAGGTGCAGGTGCAGAAGTTCGACCCGTACCTGAACGTCGACCCGGGAACGATGAGCCCGTTCCAGCACGGCGAGGTGTTCGTCACCGAGGACGGCGCCGAGACCGATCTCGACATCGGCCACTACGAGCGGTTCATCGACGAGAACCTCTCCCGCGCCGCGAACCACACCGCCGGCGCGATCTGGGACCGCGTGCTCCGCCGCGAGCGCAAGGGCGAGTACCTCGGCTCGACCGTGCAGGTGATCCCGCACATCACGAACGAGATCAAGGCGCGCATCCGCTCCGTCGCGGAGGTCACCGACACCGACGTCGTCATCTCCGAGATCGGCGGCACGGTCGGCGACATCGAGTCGCAGCCGTTCCTCGAGGCGATCCGCCAGTTCCGGCGCGAGGTCGGGCCCGAGAACGTGCTCTACATCCACGTCACGCTCGTCCCCTTCATCGCGAATGCCGGGCGAGCTGAAGACGAAGCCGACCCAGCACTCGGTGAACGAGCTGCGCCGCATCGGCATCCATCCCGACGTCCTCGTCTGCCGCTCGACCGAGCCGCTGACGAAGGACATCCGGGACAAGATCGCGCTCTTCGCCGACGTCGACGTCGAGGCCGTCATCTCCGCGATCGACGTCTCGGACATCTATCTCGTACCGAAGGCCATGCAGAAGGAGGGCCTCGACCGGCTCGTCTGCGAGAAGCTCGGAATCGACACGCCCGAGGCCGACCTCGGCGAGTGGAACGACCTCGTCGAGACGGCTCGGCGAACGCCGCGAGGCGGTCGAGATCGCGCTCGTCGGCAAGTACGTGAAGCTCCACGACGCCTACCTCTCCGTCCATCAGGCGCTCGAGCACGCCGGCATCCACTCGGGCTGCGGCGTCCGCGTCCGCTGGGTCGACGCCGAGAACATGACGCTCGACGAGGCCCGCGCCGAGCTCGCCGGCGTCGACGGCGTGCTCGTGCCCGGCGGCTTCGGCTCGCGCGGCTGGGAGGGGAAGATCCTCGCCTGCCGCGTCGCCCGCGAGGACGCCATCCCGTACCTCGGCATCTGCCTCGGGATGCACGTCGCCGTCTCGGAGTTCGCCCGCCACGTCTGCGACCTCGACGGCGCCAACTCGACCGAGATGGACCCCGAGACGCCGTACCCGGTGATCGACCTGCTCCCGGACCAGAAGGACGTCGAGGATCTCGGCGGCTCGATGCGGCTCGGCGCGCAGGCGGTCGAGCTCGCGGAAGGCACGGACGTCCGCGCGATCTACGGCGGCAAGCCGGTCGTCTCCGAGCGGCACCGCCACCGCTACGAGGTCAACAACGCCTACCGCCAGCAGCTCGTCGATGCCGGGCTCGTGATCAGCGGCACCTTCGAGGAGGGCCGGCTCGTCGAGATCGTCGAGCTTCCCGACCACCCCTGGTTCGTCGCCTCGCAGTTCCACCCCGAGTTCAAGTCGCGGCCGACGCGCCCTGCGCCGCTCTTCCGCGAGTTCGTCGCCGCAGCGCTCGAGCGCGCACGCGAGCGGCGACAGCAGCCGCCGGTCGAGTAGACCTCACGTCACGCTCACCTTCTCGTCACAGCCGCCCTCTACCATGGGCGCGCCGTGCCCTCCGAGGCCCTCGATCTCTTCCTCGAGCTAGCCGCCGTCCCGAGCCCGTCGGGCGAGGAGCGGGCCGTCGCCGACCTCGTGCTCGGCTACGTCCGGGACCTCGGGCCTGCACGCCGACGAGGACGGGACCGGCGCCGCCGTCGGCTCGACGATGGGGAACATCCTCGTCTCCCTCGAGCCGACCGCCGCCGGAGAGCCGCTCTTCCTCTGCGCCCATCTCGACACCGTCCCGCCGGTCGACGCGATCGAGCCCGTCGTCGAGGACGGGATCGTGCGGAACCGCAACGCCGCGATCCTCGGCGGCGACAACAAGGCCGCGGTCGCCGTGATGCTCGACGCCGTCCGGCGTGATCCTCGCGGAGAGCCGGCCGCACGCGGGCGTCGAGCTCCTGTTCACCTCGAAGGAGGAGACGGGCCTCGAGGGCGCCTACGCCTTCGACGCCTCGCGGCTTCGCGCGCGGGTCGGCTACGTCTACGACCAGGCCGAGCCGTCCGGCGGCGATCATCCTCGGCGCGCCGTCGGCGGAGCTGATCGAGGTCACGTTCCACGGTCGCGCCGCGCACGCCGGGATGTTCCCGGAGGAAGGCCGTTCGGCGATCGCCGCCGCCGCCCGCGCCGTCTCCGAGATGAAGCTCGGACGGATCGACGAGGAGACGACCGCGAACATCGGCGTGATCGCAGGCGGAAGCGCGGCGAACGTCGTGCCGGACACGTGCAGGCTCGTCGGCGAGGCGAGGTCGCACGACGACCGCAAGCTCGCAGAGCAGGTGCAGGCGATGCAGGACGCGCTCACGTTCGCGGCCGGGGTCGCCGAGTGCGAGGTCGAGACGAAGCTCGACGCGCCACTACACGCGCCTACCGGTTCGAGAAGGACGATCTCGTCGTGCGGCTCGCCGCGGACGCCCTCGGGCGCTGCGGGATCGAGCCGCGCTACGGCCTCTCGGGCGGCGCGGCCGACGCGAACGTCTTCAACGAGCGCGGCCTCCAGTGCGTGAACCTCGCGAACGGCATGAGCGAGATCCACACCCCGGACGAGAGCATCGCCGTGGCCGACATCGACGCCATGGTCGACGTCACGCTCGCGCTCGTCGACAGCGCGAGGGCGTAGCCCGTGCCCGGGAACGGGGCCTCGAGCCGGGGGATCGCCCGCTATGCCCCGTGGGCCGGCTCTGGTGCTCGGGATCCTCGTCTTCTACGGGATCGAGGCGTCGCTCCGCAGGACGCCGTGGCTCTTCACCGACGAGCTCGAGTGGACGCAGCTCTCGCGGGCGATCGCGAGCACCGGTCACGCGGCTCGGCGCACCGAGCCGCACCCGTTCGAGTCGTTCTACTCGTTCCTGATCGCGCCGGCGTGGTGGATCCACTCGACCGCGAGCGCCTACGCGGCGTCAAGTACATCAACGCCGTCGTGATGTGCCTCACCGCCGTGCCGGCGTACCTCCTCGCTCGGATGCTCGTCTCACGCCGGTGCGGCGGTCGCGGTGGCGCTGCTCTCGATCGCGATCCCGGCGATGGCGTATGCGACCTCGATCGTGCCCGAGTCCCTCGCCTATCTCTGGTTCACGCCGGCGCGCTCTTCGCCGTCCGCGCTGCTCGCCGCGCCGAGCCTCGGGCGTGCGGTTCCGGCGGTCGTGCTCGCCGTCGGCGGGCGCTGGGTCAGGTCGGAGTTCGTCGCGCTCCCGGCGATCCTCGTGCTCGCCGCCGCCGTGCTCTGGGTCGCGGCCCGCGCGAGACGGGGATCCCGTGGCGACGGATCGCGATCGCCGCAGGCGCGCTCGTCCGTCTTCGCGGTCGCCTTCGATCTGCTCGTCGTCCAGCACGTCCAGAGCTGGAGCTTCGACCAGTACTTCAACCACCACACCGTGCGCCAGGGCGGCCTCGCGATGGGCGCGCTCGCGATCGGGCTCGGCTTCCTGCCGGTGATCTGCGGGATCGCGTCGCTCTGGCTGCCGGAGCGGGCACGCGACCCCGCCTACCGGGCGTTCGCGGCGTACCTCGGCGCGTCGATCGTGACCCTCTGGATCTACACCGCCGCGAAGTCGACCTACCTCGTCGCGACCCTCCAGAAGCTGATCGAGGAGCGGAACCTCTTCTACCTCTCGCCGCTCCTCCTGCTCGGGACGGCGCTCGTGCTCGACGCGCGGAAGGTGAACTGGCTCCTCGTCGCCGCCGCGTCGGTGCTCGTGCTCGCGGTCAGCTGGAGCGGTCTCCTCATCGTCGGGGCGCCGTACTTCGAGGCACCCGGCCTCGCGATCCTGACCCTCGGCGAACCGCGACTTCTGCTGGGACATCAACGACTTCCACGTGGTGGCGATCGGAGCCGTCGCCGTCACGGTCGTCCGTCCTGGCCTTCCGGCGCCGGCGGTGGGTCGCCGCCGGCGCGGCGTCTGCTCGTCGCGGCGTGGCTCCTGACCGGCCAGATCTACGCGACGAAGACGAACACGAACTACTCGAAGGTCTTCGCGAGCCGGATCCCGGCGCCCCGCGACTGGGTCGACGCGGCGACCGGCGGCAAGCACGTCACCTTCCTGGGACAGGGGCTCAACCTCGACCCGACCTCGCTGTGGGTGACGGAGTTCTGGAACCGCTCGCATCGACCACGTCGCGGCGATCGACGGCACCGCGCCCGGCCCGGGACCGGCGTCCGGCCCCGGGCTCGAGACCGCCGACGGCGCGCTCTCAGGGCTACACCGGCGACCCGTACACGCTCGCCGGCCCCGGCGTCCGTCTGGCGGCGCCGATCGTCGAAGCAGCAGGACGGGTTCACGCTGTACCGCACGCCGACGCAGTGGCATCTGCTCGACGAGGAGCAGAACGTGTTCACCGACGGCTGGGCGACCTCGCCGATGGCTACACCTACTTCCCCCGCGGCGGGCGCGGGCACCGTGCGGATCGACCTCTCGCGGACGGCGTTCACCGGCGCCGCGCCGCCCGGTCGCGCGACGATCCGCGTCGGCACGGTCAAGCTGGGCAAGGACGAGGTGCCCGTCTTCGACCGGGTGCTCGCCACCCGCCACAGCGGTCGTCGGCAACGGCAAGCGCGTCGTCGTCCGCGTCCCGGTCCCGTCGACTCCGGTGATGGTCGAGGTGCGGATGACGACGTTCTAGGCACCTCCGGACACGCGCCTCCTCGCCGCGCAGCCGGCCTTCCGAGTTCCTGCCGGCGCGTCGCGGCTAGAGCGCCCCGACCGGCAGCCGCCGGCTGTATCGTCCCGCGCCGTGAGGATCGGCGTCGCGAAGGAGATCAAGCCGGACGAGTACCGGGTCGCGCTGACGCCGGCCGGGGCGCTCGAGCTGATCAGCCGCGGCCACGAGGTGACGGTCGAGACGCGGCGCCGGCGCTCGGGAGCTCGTTTCGCCGACGCGGCCTACGAGCGCGTCGGCGCGCGGATCGCGTCGGTCGAGGAGGTCTGGGAGTCGAGCGACCTCCTGCTCAAGGTGAAGGAGCCGATCGCCTCCGAGTACGGCCGGCTGCGCGAGGGGCTGACGCTCTTCACCTACCTCCACATCGCCGCCGACGAGCCGCTGACGCGGGCGCTCGTCGACTCGGGCGTCACCGCCGTCGCCTACGAGACCGTCGAGACGGCGCGCGGGGCGCTGCCGCTGCTCGCGCCGATGTCGGAGGTCGCCGGCCGGCTGTCGACCCAGGCGGGCGCGTACTTCCTCGAGAAGCCGTTCGGCGGCCGCGGGCTGCTGCTCGGCGGCGTGCCGGGCGTCGCGCCGGGCCGGGTCGTGATCATCGGCGGCGGGATCGTCGGCTACAACGCCGCGATCATCGCGCTCGGGCTCGGCGCGCAGGTGACGATCCTCGAGCGCTCGATCGACCGGATGCGCCACCTCGAGGAGATCCTCTCCGGCCGGGTGACGCTGCTCATGTCGTCGAGCCTCGAGATCGCGGCGTCGGTCGAGCAGGCCGACCTCGTGATCGGCGCGGTTCTGATCCCGGGCGCGCTCGCGCCGAAGCTCGTGACCCGCGAGATGATCGCGGGCATGAACGACGGGCGCGGTCGTCGTCGACGTCGCGATCGACCAGGGCGGCTGCTTCGAGACCTCGCACCCGACGACGCACTCCGATCCCGTCTACGTCGTCGACGGGGTGATCCACTACTGCGTCGCGAACATGCCGGGCGGCGTGCCGATCACCTCGACGAAGGCGCTGACGAACGCGACGCTGCCCTACGTCGAGGCGATCGCCGACCAGGGCCTCCGCGGCGCGGTCGGGGCGGATCCCGGCGCTCGCCAGGGGCGTGAACGTGCTCGGCGGCGAGTTCACCTACGAGGCCGTCGCCGAGGCGCACGGGCTCGACGTACACGCCGCTCGTCGACGCGCTCGCCGGCTAGCGAGCTCGAGGTTGACGGCTTGCTCGGCCTTGTTCGGCGCGGATTCGGGCTGATGCGCGACGACGGCCACGTGATGCCCGCCGCGAGCGCGATCACGCACACGATGAAGAGCGCGAAACCGATCAGACCGAGTACGTTCTCCACGAGGTCTTAGGATAGCCGCGTGCCACGGGCATGCGTGATCGTGCTCGACGCGGTCGGGGCCGGGGAGCTCCCGGACGCGGCCGACTTCGGCGACGAGGGCTCGGACACGCTCGGGAACGTCGCGAAGGCGGTCGGCGGGCTCGACCTGCCGACGCTCGAGGCGCTCGGCCTCGGGAACGTCGAGCCGCTGCTCGGCTGCCCGCCGCAGCCGGGCGCGCCCGCGGTCGCCGGGCGGCTCGTCGAGCGCTCGCGCGGCAAGGACACGACGACGGGCCACTGGGAGCTGATGGGGATCCTGACGCCGCAGGCGATGCCGACCTACCCGCACGGGTTCCCGGACGAGGTGATCGACCCGTTCATGAACGAGACCGGCCACGGCGTGCTCGGGAACGTCCCGGCGAGCGGCACGGAGATCATCCAGGAGCTCGGCGAGGAGCACCAGCGGACGGGCAAGTGGATCGTCTACACGAGCGCCGACTCGGTCTTCCAGATCGCCGCGCACGAGGAGACGATCCCGCTCGAGGAGCTCTACGAGGCCTGCCGGGTCGCCCGCCGGATCCTGACCGGCAAGCACGCCGTCGGCCGCGTGATCGCGCGGCCGTTCGTCGGCGAGCCCGGCAACTACGTGCGGACGGCGAACCGGCACGACTTCTCGCTCGAGCCGCCGCGGCCGAACTACCTGTCGCTCATCCGGGCGAGGGGCCAGAAGGTCTACGGCGTCGGGAAGATCGCGGACATCTTCGCGGGCACGCGACGTCGACGAGTCGTTCCCGACGAAGTCGAACGTCGAGGGCATCCAGCGGACGGAGGAGCTGCTGCGGAACGTCGACGAGGGGCTCGTGTTCACGAACCTCGTCGAGACCGACATGCTCTGGGGCCACCGCAACGACCCCGTGAACTTCCATCGCTGCCTGCAGGACTTCGACCGGCGGCTGCCCGACCTGCTCGACGCGCTGCGCGACGGCGACCTGCTGATCCTCACCTCCGATCACGGCTGCGACCCGACGACGCCGTCGACCGACCACTCGCGGGAGCACGCGCTGCTGCTCGCCTACGTGCAGGGACGGAACGCGGCCGGCCGCGTCCACGAGGACGGCGAGTTCGGCGACGTCGGCGCGACCGTGAACGCCTGGCTCGGCGGCGGCGCCGTGCCGCGGGGCGTGCTCGGCAAGCCGTTCCTCCGAGCCGTGATCGCGGCTGCCGAGCTGATCCAGCGCAAGCGCGACGGCGAGGAGCTGCGCCCCGACGAGATCGCCGAGCTCGTCCTCGGATACGCGCGCGGCGAGGTGCCCGACTACCAGATGGCCGCGTTCTGCATGGCCGTCTACTTCCGCGGGCTCTCGACCGAGCGAGACGTTCGCGCTCACCGACGCGATGATCCGCAGCGGCGAGACGATCGACCTCGGCGCCGCGCTCGGGCGCAAGGTGGTCGACAAGCACTCGACGGGCGGCGTGGGCGACAAGACCTCGCTCGCGGTCGGCCCGATCGTCGCCGCGTGCGGCGTCCCGTTCGGGAAGATGAGCGGCCGCGGCCTCGGCCACACGGGCGGGACGCTCGACAAGCTCGAGTCGATCCCCGGCTTCCGGGTCGAGCTCACGACCGACGAGCTCATCGCCCAGGTTCGCGCGGTCGGGATGGCGATCGTCGGCCAGACCGCGGAGCTCGTGCCGGCCGACCTGATGCTCTACGGCCTCCGCGACGTCACCGCCACCGTCGACCAGCTCTCGCTGATCGCTGCGTCGATCATGTCGAAGAAGCTCGCCGCGGGCGCGCAGGCGATCGTGCTCGACGTGAAGGTCGGGAGCGGGGCCTTCATGAAGACGATCGACGAGGCCCGCCGGCTCGCCGAGACGATGCTGGCGCTCGGCGAGGAGGCAGGCCGCGAGGTCGTCTGCCTCCTGACCGACATGGACCAGCCGCTCGGCGCCGCCGTCGGCAACGCACTCGAGGTGCGCGAGGCGCGCGCAACGATCCGCGGCGAGGGCCCGCCCGACTTCACCGAGCTCGTGCTCGAGAGCTGCGGCGCGGCTGCTGGCGCTCTCCGACCTCGGGATCGACGTGGAGGAGGGCCGGGCACGCGCCGAGGCGGTCATGGCCGACGGTTCCGCCGAGGCCGACTGGACGCGCTGGATCGAGGCGCAGGGCGGCACCGCCGACGAATCGGCACTCGAGCAGGCTCCGGTCGTGCTCGAGGTCACCTCGCCGCGGGCAGGCGCGATCGTCCGCCTCGACGCGATCCGCGTCGGCGTCGCCGCTCTTCACCTCGGCGCGGGTCGCCGGGTGAAGGGCGACACGATCGACCATGCCGTCGGCGTCGTGTGCCGTCGCAAGCGCGGCGAGACGAGTCGAGGAGGGCGAGGTCCTCGCCGAGATCCATGCACGCGACGAGGCCGCCGCGGCGGTGGCTGCGCGCGCGGTCGCGGACGCCTACGAGCTCGGCGACCATGCCGGGCCGCCGCGACCCGTGCTGCTCGAGGTCATCGAGTAGCTGAGGGAGTAGCCGGAGGAAGTAGCAACGCTGCGCCGCGGCTAGCGTGTCCATGTGCCGGAGCTGCCCGAGGTCGAGACCGTGAGGCGTCGTCTCGTGCCGGTCCTCGACGGGCGGCGGCTCGAGCGGGTCGAGATCGCCGACGCCCGGCTCACTCGTCCGTTCGATCCCGAGCTCGTCGCTCGAGAGCTCGAGGGCGAGCGGGTCGTGGCCGTCGACCGGCGCGGCAAGTACCTGATCGTTCGGTTCGAGTCGGGAAGGGCTCTTCTCGTTCACCTCCGGATGACGGGGTCGCTGCGGTACCGGCCACGAGGGGAGGGGGCGCTGCCGGACGATCCCTACCGCCGGGCTGTTGTCAGGCTAGACGACGGCTCGGATGTCGCCTATCGCGACGTGCGGCGCTTCGGCACCTGGCTCCTGCTCGAGCCGGAAGAGCTCGAGCCGTACCTCGGCGGCGCGCGTCGGGCCAGAGCCGCTCGACGACGGCTTCGGCGCGCGGGAGCTCGGCGCGCGCCTCGGCAGGCGAACTGCCCCGGTCAAGGCGGCGATCCTCGATCAGCGGACCGTCGCCGGCGTCGGGAACATCTACGCCGACGAGGCGCTCTGGCGCGCGCAGCTGCATCCGTTACGTGGGGCCGGCAGTCTCGAGGCGGACGAGCTCGAAACGCTCGTGAAGGCGATCCGGGACGTCCTCGAGCTCGGCATCGAGCGCCAGGGCTCGACGCTCCGCGACTACGCGCTCCCCGACGGGGAGGCCGGCGGCATGCAGGAGGAGTTCAAGGTCTACGGGCGTCTCGGCGAGCCGTGCGAACGCTGCGGCACGCCGATCGAGCGGATCGTCGTCGGTGGTCGCGGCACGTGGTACTGCCCCGCCTGCCAGCCGCCCCCGGCGACGAGGGCGGGCCGCCGCGGCGCCTAGACTGGACGGGTGGCCAGGGGGACGTACAAGACCGAGGCGGTCGTGCTGCGCTCGCTCCGCTACTCGGAGGCGGACCGGATCCTCCACCTGTACACCGCCGAGCGCGGCCGCATCGGGGCGATCGCCAAGGGGATCAGGAAGACGAAATCGCGGTTCGGGGCACGGCTCGAGCCGCTCTCGCATGTCGAGCTCATCCTGCACGAGGGCTCCGGCGAGCTGCAGACCGTCACCGGGGTGGATCTGATCGCCTCGCACCACGAGACGCGTGAGCAGACCTACCGGCTCGGCGCCGGGCTGATCGGCGCCGAGGCGATGCTGCGGCTCTACGGCGAGCCCGAGGCCAATCCGAGGGCATTCGACGCGCTCACACGCTTCCTCGACCTGCTCGACGAGGCGCCCGTCGGAGAGCGTCCCGAGCTCGACCCGCTCGCGCTCTCGTTCCAGCTCAAGCTCCTCTGGCTCTCGGGCTACCTGCCGCACGTCACCGCATGCGTCGAGTGCGGGAGCGGCGACGACCTGACCGGCTTCTCGGCCCGGGCCGGCGGCGCCGTCTGCGCGCGCCACAGGGCCGGGGCGTTCGCCGTCTCGCGCGAGGGGCTCGGCGGCGTCGAGGAGCTCCTCTCGACCCCGATGGCCGACGCTGCCGCCGCAGGCCTCGCAGACCGTGCGCGCCGCGAGGCGCTCGCCATCGTGACCGCCTCCTACGAGGAGCACGGGGGGTTTCGCCTGCGTAGCCTGTCGGCATGAGGCGGGACCTCGGCGGGGGGTACGAGCTCGACGACGATCCCGGCCGGATCGACCTCGCCGCCGTTCACAGGTTCCTCTCCGAGGAGTCCTACTGGGCCGCCGGCCGCGACTACGAGACCCAGGAGCGACTCACCCGCGCCTCGGTGCGAGTCGTGGGCATCTACCTCGAGGGACAGCAGGTCGGCTTCTGCCGGGCGGTCGAGGCGCCGGCGATGTACCTCGCGGACGTGTACGTCCTTCCGTCTCATCGCGGCCATGGTCTCGGCGAGGCGATGGTCGGGGAGATGGTCGACAACGGCCCGTACGCCGAGCGGACCTGGATCCTCCACACCGCCGACGCGCACGATCTCTACCGGAAGTTCGGGTTCGGCGCTCCCGGCGCCCGCGTGATGGAGCGACCCGCCGCCGGGGTGCCCCGGACGCCGGCTCAGCTCTGATCGTTTTCACAGGAACAGCACAGACGGCGCTAACGCCTCGTGCGGACACTGCTCGGCATGAGCGTCGCAACCGCAGTGAACGAGCGCCGTGCCGTCAGCCGCCACGAGCCTCCCGCAGTCGAGATCGTCGTGCCGGTCCTCGACGAGGCGGCAACGCTCGAGCCGAGCGTCAGGCGGCTCCACGACTACCTCGAGAGCTTTCCGTTCACGACACGGGTCACGATCGCCGACAACGGCAGCACCGACGGCACCTGGGAGATCGCCTCCGCGCTCGCGTGCGAGCTCCGCACCGTCCGCGCGATCAGGCTGCAGGAGCGGGGGAGAGGTCGCGCGCTCAATGCCGTCTGGTCGGGGAGCGATGCGCGGGTGCTCGCCTACATGGACGTCGATCTCTCGACCGACCTCTCCGCTCTCCTGCCACTCGTCGCCCCGCTCCTCTCGGGGCACTCCGACCTCGCGATCGGCAGCCGCCTCGCCCGTGGCGCCCACGTGACGCGCGGTACCAAGCGCGAGCTGATCTCGCGCTCGTACAACATGATTCTCCATGTTGCCCTCGGCGCTCGATTCTCGGATGCCCAGTGCGGGTTCAAGGCGATTCGCGCCGACAGGGCGCGCGAGCTCCTGCCGCGCGTCCACGACCGCGCCTGGTTCTTCGACACCGAGCTCCTCGTGCTCGCCCAGCGAGCCGGGCTGCGAATCCACGAGGTTCCTGTCGACTGGACGGACGATCCCGACTCACGCGTCGACATCGTCTCGACCGCCGTCGCCGATCTCCGGGGGGTCGTGAGGCTCCTGGGCGGCCGGCCGTCTGCGCGGAAGACGATCTTCCGCCGCCAGGTGCTCAGCTTCGCCGCGATCGGCGTGCTGTCGACCCTTGCCTACGCGGTCCTCTACCTGGTGCTCCGGCGCGGAATGGACGCGCAGGCCGCGAACGCGCTCGCGCTGCTGCTCACGGCGATTGCGAACACCGCTGCGAACCGTCGGTTCACCTTTTCCGTCAGCGGCACGGCGGGCAGGGTCCGTCACCAGCTCCAGGGCCTCGCCGTCTTCGGGCTCGCACTGGCGCTGACGGCATCGGCACTCCGCCTCGTCGAGCTTCTCGACCCGAGCCCGTCCCGCCTCGTCGAGCTCGCCGCGCTCATCGTTGCGAGCATCCTCGCGACCGTGCTCCGGTTCGTGCTCCTCCGGACGTGGGTCTTCCGCTCCCAGCGGGCGGCGCCGTGAGCACCACCACTGCCGGCGCTCTCGCCCCGGCACACGACGCGCCGTCCGGCGCGGCTGCGCGCCCTGCTCCGCGGCCGCGCCGACGATCCCGGCCTGGGCTCGCCCGGCTCTGATCGGGCTGCTCGCAGGGACCGCGTTCCTCTACCTCGTCGACCTGGCGGCAAGCGGGTACGCGAACGCGTTCTACGCCGCAGCGGTCGAGGCGGGCTCGAAGAGCTGGAAGGCGTTCTTCTTCGGCTCGTTCGACTCCTCCAACTTCATCACCGTCGACAAGCCGCCCGCCTCGCTGTGGGTGATGGATCTCTCCGCCCGCCTCTTCGGCGTGAGCTCGTGGAGCATCCTGGTGCCGCAGGCCCTCGAGGGAGTCGCCGCGGTGGCGCTCCTCTACGCCACCGTGCGCAGGCGCTTCTCTGCCGCGGCCGCGCTTCTTGCCGGCGCCGCCTTCGCGCTGACGCCCGTCGTGGCGCTGATGTTCCGGTTCGACAACCCCGACGCGCTCCTCACCCTCCTGCTCGTCGGCGCCGCGTACGCCGTCACCCGGGCCCTCGAGGACGCCCGCACCTCGTGGCTCCTGCTCGCAGGCGCCCTGGTCGGGCTCGGGTTCCTGACGAAGATGCTCCAGGCGTTCCTCGTCGTGCCGGGCTTCGCCGGCGTCTACCTGCTCGCTGCGCCGACGACGCTGCGGCGCCGCCTCGTCCAGCTCGTCGCGAGCGGCGCCGCGCTGTTCGCCTCCGCCGCCTGGTGGGTGGCGATCGTGACGCTCTGGCCGGCATCCAGCCGGCCCTACATCGGCGGCTCGCAGACCAACAGCATCCTGGAGCTGATCTTCGGCTACAACGGCTTCGGCCGCATCACGGGCGACGAGACGGGAAGCGTCGTCGGCGGCAGGAGCTTCGGGGCCGGGGGAGGGGGCCGCGGCGGCATGTGGGGGCCGACCGGGCTCACGAGGCTCTTCGGCGGCGAGATGGGCACCCAGATCTCGTGGCTCATCCCGGCAGCGCTCGTGCTCGGCGGCCTCGCGCTATGGGGCCTGAGAAAGGCCTCGCGCACGGACGGGCGGCGGGCGGCGGTGCTCATCTGGGGCTCCTGGCTCGTCGTCACTGGGCTCGTCTTCAGCCTCGCCCAGGGGATCATCCACCCGTACTACAACGTCGTGCTCGGACCGGCGATCGGAGCGCTCGTCGGGATCGGGGTCGTGTACGCATGGGCCCGCCGCGACTCCTCGCTCTACCGGCTCGTGCTCGCGGCGACGCTCGCCGGGACGACGATCTGGGCCTTCGCGCTCCTCGACCGGACGCCCTCCTGGCATCCGGCGCTCCGCTTCGCCGTGCTCACGGCCGGTATCGCCGCGTCGGTGCTCATCGCGGCGGGCCCGCTCCTCTGGGGCGGGAACCGTGCTGCTGCTCGCGCCGTGCTGCTCGTCGCCCTTGCCGCCGCGCTCGCGGCCCCGGCCGCCTACGCCGCCGAGACGGCCGCGACGGCGCACTCCGGTGCGCTCCCGACCGCTGGGCCGAGTGGCTCCGACGAGCGGCCCCGGTGCCGGCGGACGGCGCGGCTTCGGGCCGGGCGGCGCACCTCCGGCGTTCGGCAGACGTGGCGCGGGCGGCGGCTTCGGAGCACCTCGCACGGGCTTTGCTCCCGGCGGTCTCCCGGGGCCGGACACGCGGCGGGCTCGGCGGCCTTCTCGACGCCTCTACGCCGAGCGCGGCGCTCGTCAAGCTCCTCCGCAGCGACGCCTCCTCGTACCGGTGGGCGGCCGCGATCGTCGGCGCGAACAGCGCCGCCGGGGTGCAGCTCGCGTACCGGCGACCCCGTGATGGCGATCGGCGGGTTCAACGGCACCGATCCGACGCCCTCGCTCGCCGAGTTCAAGGCCGACGTGGCCGCGGGAAAGATCCACTACTTCGTCTCCTCGGGCGGGGGCGGCGGCTTCGGCGGCGGCGGTCCGGGGGGCCCAGGCGCCTCGCGGGCCTCGAGTGCGATCGCGAGCTGGGTCGAGGCCACGTTCACGCCGACGACCGTCGGCGGCGCGACGGTGTACGACCTCACCGGGTAAATCGCCAGTCCGTAATCGCACTGCCCGTAGAGGCGTGGACGGCGACCCCGGCCACGGAAGAGGCGCCAAGCTGCCCAGCGGAGCTTGCCGAGACCTACCGGCTCAGCTTCGCCGGCGCGACATCGCCTGACCGTCGCGGCGCGTGCCTCGCCACGGCCCCGGAACGAGATCGAGCCCGAGGTTCACGACCCAGACCGCGAGCGTTGCCCAGATGAGGGTGAGCAACCCGTGGATGTCGAAGCTCGGGACGATGATCGCCGTCAGCTTCAGCATCGCGGCAGCGACCGCGAACCAGATGAGTCGAAGCGTGATCACGGCGAGCGGCAACGTGAGCAGCTTCAGCAGCGGCTTGACGATCGTGTTCAGCAGGCCGAACACGACCGCAGCCTCGACGAGCGCCCCGGGCGAGCCGATCGTGATCTTCGGAAACGCCACGAGGATCGCGAGCACGATCGCGTTGGCGACGAACGACCAGAACAGGGACTCGATCCGCCACATGCCCGCGCGATTCTATGCGGGGCGTTCGCGGCGACGATCGCGACGTGGGCTACGCGCCGGTGAGGCGCACGCCGACAACGACGCCGGCAACGCTGCCGAGCGCGCTGAAGGCGATCGCCGCGAGCGATATCCCCGATCCGCCCCAGAGCCCGGGGACGAGGCTCCCGACGACGCCGCCGACCGTGGCACAGATCCAGATGACCCTGCGTTCCATGGTGCTGGCATCGGCGTCAGCGACGCGCTCCGGCATCCCTCGGCCTGGTTAAGACCTCCAACAGAATGAGCACGTGCCGCCGGAACGCGCTGGGCACGCACGCTGACTGCGTCCTCAGTCGCCCCGATAGCGCTGCTATCGAGGCTCCCTGCGTCCTTGCATCAGCACGCACCCATCGCGCCCCGGCAGCGCCGTGGCATTCAGTTGGAGGTTCTGAGGCTCTTTCTACACGAGGGCCAGGCGCTCGGCGAGGAACGCGAGGCTGAGCGGGTAGCGCCAGGTGGTGTTCCGGTGCGTTCCCTCGAAGAGCTCGAAGTGGACGACCTCGTCGTCGACGCCGGCGTCGCGCGACGGCCTGCCGGAAGGCCACGGCCCCGAGGTCGAGGTGGTACTCGTCGTTTCGGCCGGCGTCGATCCAGATGCCGCGCGCGGCGCGGAGAGCCTCGCCGCTGCGAGGCGGCCAGCCGCACCGGGTCCCAGGCGAGCCAGCGCTCCCACACCTCGGGGACGAGCTCGCCGGTATCGAGCGTGAACGGGAGCTCGACCGAGCCGTCCGGCGTCGGCGAGTAGGCGGCAGCCGAGGTGTAGACCTCGAGCAGCAGCGCGATCGCTCCGCCTGGCGAAGCGGCGGTCGGCCGGAGCGGAAGTCGGCCCAGAACGCGTCGAACGAGCCGTCGTACTCGTTCCGCAGGGCCTGCGCCGCCGCCGGGAAGCCCGGGAGCGCCGAGACCTCGCAGAGCGCGTCGCCCGCATGGGTCGCGAACGCGCCGAAGAGATCGGGCCGCAGCATGCCCCAGACCATCGCGCCGAACCCGCCCGACGACTTGCCCGCGATCCCCCGGTGCGCGGCGTCGGGCAGCGTCCGGAAGCGCTCGTCGACGAACGGCACGACCTCGTCGGTGAGGTACGTGCCGTAGCGCCCGATCGCGGGCGAGTCGATGAACTGCGAGCCGCCGAGCGCCGTGAACGCGTCGACGAGCACGAGCACCGCCTCGATCCGCCGCCTCCTCGACCATCGCCGGGCACGATCTTCGACGAACGGCGAGACGTTGAACCACGCGCGCACCTGACCGGTCAGCCCCTGGAGCAGGTAGATCGACGGGAAGCGGCGCTCGGGCTCGGCGTCGTAGCCCGGCGGCGTCCAGACGAAGAGCGGCCGCGTCGCCGGGTCGCCGAGCGGGTTGCCCTCGAGCGCGCGGCTCGCGATCGCGAGCTCGTGCCAGCCCACGCGGCCTACGACCGCGCGGCGTCCAGGGCGCGAGCGAGCCGCTCCTGCGAGCAGCGCCCGCGCCCCGGCGATCGGGATCCGCTCCTGCGCGAGCGAGTCGCGGTCGCGGATCGTGATCGTGTCGTCCTCGAGCGTCTGCTGGTCGATCGTGAGCGCCCACGGCGTGCCGATCTCGTCCTGGCGGCGGTAGCGCTTGCCGATCGAGGCGGAGTCGTCGTACTCGGCCGGCATCGCGCGCCGCAGCTCCTCGTAGAGCGGGCGCGCCTTGCCGGTCATGCCCTCGTCCTTGCCGATCAGCGGCAGCACCGCGACCTTCACCGGCGCGAGGCGCGGGTGGAGCCGCAGCACGGTGCGCGTGTCGCCCGCGACCTCCTCCTCGTCGTAGGCGTCGACGAGGAACGCGAGCGCGGCGCGGTCGGCGCCCGCCGCGGGCTCGATCACGTGCGGCACGTAGCGCTCCTCGTGGCCGATCCACTCGAGCTTCGTGCCGGAGTGCTCGCGCGTGCGCGTTGAGGTCGAAGTCGCCGCGGTTCGCGATGCCCTCGAGCTCCGACCAGCCGATCGGGAAGAGGTACTCGAGGTCGCTCGTGCCGCTCGAGTAGTGCGAGAGCTCGTCGGCGTCGTGCGCGCGCACGCGCAGGTGGCTCTCGCGCAGGCCGAGGTCGAGGTACCAGCGGCGGCGCTCGCCGATCCAGTACTCGTACCACTGCGGCGACTCGGCGGGCGGCACGAAGAACTCCATCTCCATCTGCTCGAACTCGCGCGTGCGGAAGAGGAAGTTCCCCGGGCGTGATCTCGTTGCGGAAGCTCTTGCCGATCTGCGCGATGCCGAACGGCGGCTTGACGCGCAGCGACGAGGTGACGTTCTTGAAGTTGACGAAGATGCCCTGCGCCGTCTCCGGCCGCAGGTAGGCGAGCGAGCCCTCGTCGCGCACCGGGCCCGATCGAGGTCTCGAACATCAGGTTGAACTGGCGCGCCTCGGTGAGGTCGCAGTCGGGCGTCTCGCCCGGGTGCTTCGACGGCCTGCGTGCCGCAGGCCGACGTCGTCGAGGTGGTCGGCGCGGAACCGGAGCTTGCAGGTGCGGCAGTCGACGAGCGGGTCGGAGAAGCCGCCGACGTGGCCGGAGGCGACCCAGACCTGCGGGTGGAGGATGATCGCCGAGTCGAGCAGCACGATGTCCTCGCGCTCCTGCACCATCGCGCGCTGCCAGGCGGCCTTCACGTTCTGCTTCAGCAGCACGCCGTAGTGGCCGTAGTCGAACGAGGAGCCGAGGCCGCCGTAGATGTCCGACGACGGGTAGACGAAGCCGCGGCGGCGGCTCGAGCGACGCGACCTTCTCGATCGTCGCCGTCCCCTCGTAGCGCTCGAGCTCCGCCATGCCCTGAAACTACAGTCTGCGGACGTGAGCGCGAGCGAGCGACGACGTCGTCGAGCTCCACGTCGTCTCCGACGCGACCGGCGAGACGGCGACGCGCGTCGTCGCCGCGACCGAGGCGCAGTTCCCCGACCAGCCGTTCGTCACGGTGCGCCACCCGCGGGTCGAGACGGTCGCCGACCTCCAGCTCGCGCTCGCGCGGATGGAGGACCGCCGGGCGGTCGTGATCTTCACGCTCGTCGAGCCGACGCTCCGCTCGGTGATGCGCGAGCTCTGCGACGAGGCCGGTGTCGACTACTGCGACCTGCTCTCCGCAGCCGCTCGAGGCGGTCGCGAAGGTCTCCGGGCGCAAGGCCGAGATGCGGCCGCGCGCGCGGCCGGCGCTCGACGAGGGCTACTTCAAGCGGATCGCCGCGATCGAGTTCGCGGTCAAGAACGACGACGGCCTCGGCGGCGGAGCCTCGGCGGCGCCGACGTCGTGCTCGTCGGCGTCTCGCGCACGTCGAAGACGCCGCTCTCGATCTACCTCGGCTACCTCGGCTGGAAGGCGACGAACGTCCCGCTCGTGAAGGGCATCGAGCCGCCGGCGGAGCTCTTCGAGATCGATCCGGCGCGGATCGTCGGGCTCACGATCGACGCGCGCCGGCTCGCCGAGATCCGCAGCGAGCGGATCGTGCTGATGGGCGGCGACCGGCGCTACGCCGACCTGAACGAGGTCTACGAGGACCTCGAGCACGCCGCGGCGATCCACAAGCGGATCGGCTGCCCGGTGATCGACGTCTCCGAGCTCTCGATCGAGGAGATCGCGCTCCGGATCGTCCGCGACGGTCGAGGGGCGCGCCGGGAGGCGCCCGGTGAAGCCGAAGCCGCCGGTCTCGAGGTGGCGCTGGGCGCTCTGGTCGACGCTGCTCGGGGCGGCGCTCGTTCGTCTTCTACGGCCTCTTCACGCCGTTCTGGTTCGCGCTCCGCTCGCTCGCCTGGCTCGCGGAGTTCCGGGCGCGGCGCCGGAGTAGGTCACGTCCGCGGCCGCTGCGTGGTAACAATCACGCGATGAGCGGGCCGCGCTTCGTCTACGACTTCGACGAGCCGGCGCCCGGCGGGCGCGAGCTCCTCGGCGGCAAGGGCATCGGCCTCGCCGAGATGACGGCGCTCGGGCTGCCGGTTCCCGGCGGGTTCACGATCACGACCGACGCCTGCCGCGCCTACATGGCCGCCGGCGACCTGCCGGACGGGCTCGACGACGAGGTCGCCGAGCACGTGGCGCCGGCTCGAGGAGAAGACCGGCAAGCGCTTCGGCGACCCGTCCGACCCGCTGCTCGTCTCGGTGCGCTCGGGCGCGGCGATCTCGATGCCCGGGATGATGGACACGATCCTCAACCTCGGCCTGAACGACGAGGCGGTCGAAGGGCTCGCGCGAGCGCACCGGCAACCGGCGCTTCGCCTACGACTCCTACCGCCGCCTGATCCAGATGTTCGGCGAGGTCGTCGACGGGATCGACGGCGCACCGCTTCGAGGACGCGCTGACCGAGCTGAAGCGCGAGCCGCGGGCGTCGCGCACGACACCGACCTGACGGCCGACGACCTCGGCGGCGCTCGTCGAGACGTTCCGAGGGATCTACCGCGACGAGAAGGGCGCCGACTTCCCGCAGACCGCGACCGAGCAGCTGCATGCGCGCCGTCGGGGCCGTCTTCGACTCGTGGGACACGCCGCGGGCGCAGGTCTACCGCCGCGCGAACGACATCCCCGACGACATCGGCACCGCGGTCAACGTCGTCCAGATGGTCTTCGGCAACAAGGGCGACCGCTCGGGCACCGGCGTCGTCTTCACGCGCAACCCGTCGACCGGCGAGAAGGAGATCTACGGCGAGTACCTCGCGAACGCCCAGGGCGAGGACGTCGTCGCCGGCATCCGCACGCCGCAGCCGGTCGAGGTCGCTCGGCCGCGAGATGCCCGAGGCCTACGAGCAGCTGCTCGACGACGCTCGCGCCGGCTCGAGGAGCACTACCGCGACATGCAGGACACCGAGTTCACGGTCGAGGACGGCGTGCTCTACATGCTCCAGACCCGCGCCGCGAAGCGCACGGCGGCCGCGGCGCTGAAGGCGGCCGTCGACATGGTCGACGAGGGGCTGATCTCGCGCGAGGAGGCGGTGCTGCGGATCGACCCGACGCAGCTCGACCAGCTGCTGCACCCGCGGATCGACCCGGCCTCGGCGCCCGAGCCGGTCGCCAAGGGCCTGAACGCGAGCCCGGGCGCGGCGAGCGGCGGCATCGTCTTCGACGCCGACACGGCCGTCGAGAAGGCGAAGGGCGGCCCGGTGATCCTCGTCCGCTACGAGACGACGCCGGACGACATCCACGGGATGATCGCCGCGCAGGGGATCCTCACCGTCCACGGCGGCATGACCTCGCACGCGGCGGTCGTCGCGCGCGGGATGGGCAAGCCGTGCGTCGCCGGCTGCGAGGGGCTGACGCTCGAGAGGCGGGATCGGCGACGCTCGGCGGGCAGCGAGCTGCGCGAGGGCGACGTGATCACGATCGACGGCGGCAACGGGCGCGGTGTACATCGGCGCGGATCGAGCTCGTGCCGCCGCAGCTGAACGACGACTTCCAGACGATCCTCGGCTGGGCCGACGAGTTCCGGCGGCTGCGGGTGCGCGCGAACGCCGACACGCCGCCCGACGCCGTGCGGGCGCGCGAGTTCGGCGCGCAGGGGATCGGCCTCTGCCGCACCGAGCACATGTTCTTCGGCGAGGAGCGCCTGCCGGTGATGCAGGAGATGATCCTCGCCGTCGACGAGAAGGGGCGGCGAGCGGCGCTCGACCGGCTGCTGCCGTTCCAGCAGGCCGACTTCGACGGGATCTTCGAGGCGATGAGCGGGCTGCCGGTCACGATCCGGCTGCTCGACCCGCCGCTGCACGAGTTCCTGCCGCCGGAGGAGCAGGCGACCGACGAGGCGATGCGCGCCCGGATCCGGTCGCTCCACGAGGCGAACCCGATGCTCGGCCTGCGCGGCTGCCGCCTCGGGCTCGTCTACCCGGAGATCTACGAGATGCAGATCCGCGCGATCGCCCGCGCCGCGCTCGCCGTCGAGGCGCGCGCGGGCGAGGCGCCGCTCGTCGAGATCATGCACCCGCTCGTCGGGTTCGCCGAGGAGCTCCGCCGCCTGCGCGAGCTGACCGAGCGCGTCTGGGCCGAGGAGGCGCCGGCGCTCGAGCACACGGTCGGGACGATGATCGAGCTGCCGCGCGCCTGCATCCGGGCCGACGAGATCGCGCGGAGTCGCCGCAGTTCTTCTCGTTCGGCACGAACGACCTGACCCAGACGACGCTCGGGGTCTCGCGCGACGACGCCGAGGGCAAGTTCCTCGCGCGCTACCTCGCCGACGGCGTGATCGAGCGCAACCCGTTCGAGGTGCTCGACCGTCGACGGCGTCGGCGACCTGATGCGGATCGCCGTCGAGCGCGGCCGGGCCGCGAACCCCGGCGATCAAGCTCGGCATCTGCGGCGAGCACGGCGGCGAGCCGCGCTCGATCGCGTTCTGCCACGGGCTCGGGCTCGACTACGTCTCGTGCTCGCCCTACCGCGTGCCGCTCGCGCGCCTCGCGGCCGCGCAGGCCGCGCTCGCCGAGGAGGGCGCGGCCTCGTACGTCGCCGCCGGCGGGTAGGCAGCTTCAGGCGTACGCAGCGCTCGGGCAGGCCGGCGCGCTCCGCCCTGAACCGGCATGACAGGCGCGGACTTGGCTCGCGACGGGTCCTCCTCCTCGGTAGACCGTTGAGCACGACCCCGGGTAGCTCAACTGCAGAGCGGCGGACCGTCCATCCGACAGATGCGGATTCGAATCCCGCCTCCGGGGTCCAGGACATGCAAAGGCCCGCCAAGAGGGGGGCCTTTGTGTAGCCCAACAAAGCAAAGCGGACCGTCCGGGATCAAGGATAGCCGTCTCGCCTCGGGCGCAACTCCCGAACCCTCGGGCAGAACAGCGTTGTTTACGCCGAGGTCACTCCCGAGGCTGAGCGGCACGCCGCTGATGCATCCCGAACGTTATTGCGCTCAGGGCTCATTCGTGGACACTGACGGAAGGGTGGCGCTCGTTCGTCTGACCTAGAATCCGCGCGTGGCTTTGCTGCGACGCTACTGGCGATGGCTCGGCCATTGGCTTCGGCTCTCTCAACCCGGCCGAGCGCTCTTCACCGTCGCAGTTCTCTTCGGCGTCGCGGAAATCATGTTCGTACGCGCTCAAGGTGACCGGGAGGGTGGCGCTCCCGTCGTCGTCTTGACGCTCGTGCTGGCGGGTGTGGTTGCCCTCGATACCGTCAGCCGCGGAGTCGTCGCTGTTGCACGCCGTCTCATCTCGAGCGGTGGGCCCGGGCGCCATTCCTGAGCCCTGGCATAGCCCAGTGAGATAATCGCGTGACGTTGACCACGTCCGTGCGCAGACCACCGCCCTCTGTCGCGCTCGTTTCGTCCGAACGACCGCACGGGCTGAAGGCATCTAGACTGCCGCAACTGTGCTCACGCGGACTTGATACGGACGATCCAGGCACCAGGATCTTGCAACCGTCCAGAGTCCCGCTCGTTCTGCTTTCCGTTGTGTCGCTGGCGGGCTGCGCTGGCTCGCACGGCCCCGGTGCGTCTCCTTCCGCGACGGTTTCAACCCACCGTACGGTCACGACGACGCCGCGTCTGCCTCCAAGGACAATCTCGGTCGACGAGTTCGAGTTCGGGTTCTCCCTCTCACGACACACGATCTCCGCCGGCAAGGTCACGTTTCTGATGCGCAATACCGGGTCCTTGATCCACAACTTCGTCTTGATCAGCGGCGCCTCCGGCGCCTTCCTTACGCCCGGTCAGACCGCGAAGATGACCGCCATCCTGAAGCCCGGCACGTACATCTACGTCTGCGGCGTCAAGGATCACGCCGCTGAGGGCATGCAAGGCACGCTTGTCGTGACGCCCTAGCTACCGCGGGCGATTCCGCAGCTCGACCGCGAGAGCTACGAGCGCAACCACAAACGGGACCGCGATCCAGAACTGCTGTGCCCCAGCCTTTCGCAGCTCCCGCCGAAGGTCGAGGCCCTGCAGTTCCGCTTCCAGCGCGCCCCGACGCGAGAGTGACCGGGCGTGAAGGGCGAGCGGAACGTAGTTGACGCCGATACCGACGAGCCAGAACCCAACGAGGTCCCAAACGCCGCCGTGGCCACGCGTCAGCGTCAGAACTCCCAGGATCGTGCAGCCGATCGCACCGATCACGAACTCCGCTCGGATCAATTTGCGACGCCGCGGCGTTCCGGCAGAGCCCCACATGTCCGCAGCCGCCAGTCTTCGGACATTGACCATCGCTGTAGCTCAATGCTACGCACCTCGATCACGCGTCCCAGCGGGACACGGGCGCAGGTCAGCGCGCGAGAGCCCGCCGCTCGCGGAACACCCGGACCGCGTCGGTGGTGGCGAGGGCCCATGCCACCAGGATGGGTTGGAACACCAGCCGGACGGCCCGCTTGGTGTTGGTGTCGAGCCCGAAGGCGTCGACGTGCCCGGTGTACTGCCCGATGTTGCCGGGGAACACGGCGACGAAGAAGGCGGCCGCGCCGGTGCCGACCAGGGCGCGGGCGGGTTGCTTCCAGGTCGCCACCAGCGCGGCGCCCAGGCCGAGCTCGACGACCCCGGACACCACGACCACGACGTCGGGATCGGCCGGGGACCACTCGGGGACCTGGGCCTGGAACTCCTCGCGCTGCTTGGTGAGATGGGCGGTCCCGGCCGTGAGCAGGACGGCGCCGAGCGCCAGCTGGCCGATCACCCCCAGGGCCTTGCGCGTCGTCGAGCTCGATGCCACCTCGCCAGGGTATGGGCCCGGTGTCATGTCACCCAGAGCTGCTTGTCGCCCCTGAGGATGAGGTCAGCTCCCTCGGCCGGCCGCTCCCTCTCGATGTATTCATCCTCGGCTTCCATCCACCATTTCCATTGAGCAGCGGTGTCTGCGCCGTCGCGTTCGAGGCCCCGTTGCAAGCGCAGCCCACGCGGCGTTTCCACCCAGATCGAGTACGTGAGATAGGGGCGAAACGCCTCCTGTGAGGACGTGACCGCCGGGGCCGTCGACGGCAACGATCCGAGTCTTCACGCCTTCGGGTGGGCGTGAGACGCGAATCGCCTCGATCACGTCAATCACCGGCCGATTATCCGTCGGCCGAGCTGAGGCGTCGGTGGCGTAGTCGCGGACCTGGATCCGGGTGAGCATGAAAGCCGTGGATCAGTAGGATTGCCGCGATTCGAGATTCCTCGGGCTGCGACGACGTCCGGCTGCTGGCGATCACATCAGGAGGGCTTCATGAGGGTGCTTCGACACCGCAGCGTCGGTTGGACAGGTGCGGGCCGGAACGTTGCACGCGGCGCGTTGATCAGCGGCTTGGCTCTCGGAGCGGCCCTTGCCATGTCGGCCGGTGGCATGGCGACCGGGACGGCGGCGCCGTCGTTGTACTGGACGAACTACGGTGTGAGCGGTACCGGCGGGACGATCGGCCATGCCAACCTCGACGGCTCGAACACGGTGCAAGGGTTCATCAGGGGAGCGAGCGGCCCGGTCGGCGTGGTTGTGCACAAGGGGTATGTCTACTGGTCGAACCCGAGCGTCGACGCCAACAGTCCTGGAACCACGATCGGCCGGGCGACGGTCGACGGATCCGAGGTCGACCAGTCGTTCATCTCCGGGTTGAAGAGTCCCCACAGCCTCGCGATCAGCGGGAAGTACATCTACTGGGCAAGCCGTTACGGCAACACGATCGGCCGGGCGAAGCTCGACGGTACCGGCGTGAATTCCAGCTTCATCACCGGTGCGATCGGTCCGTGGGGAGTCGCGGTCTCGGGCAACTACATCTACTGGACGAACTACGGCGCGGACGGAGGGAGCAGCGGTACGACGATCGGGCGGGCCACCCTCGGCGGGAAGGGCGTCAACCAGAGCTTCATCACCGGCGCAGCCGCCCCGGCGGGCATCACGGTCCACGGCGGCTACGTCTACTGGTCGAACCAGGGCAGCAATCTGTCCGGCACCACGATCGGCCGCGCAAGCCTCAACGGTCAGGGCGCCAATCAGAGCTTCATCACCGGCGCCGATTCCCCAGCTGGAATCGCCGTGAGCGGTGGGTACATCTACTGGTCGAACTTCGGAGGCCCGCACGGCACCCGGGGCACCACGATCGGCCGCGCCGGCCTCGACGGGTCGGCCGCGAACCAACGATTCATCACCGGGGCCCGCAGCCCGGTCGGCGTCACGGTCGGCTAAGAACCTCCAACGGCATTCCGTTGGAGGTTCTGACATGGAGCAAAACGTCAAGGGGTGAGGCTCGGTCGATGGGTTGTCCTCTTGGCCTGGAGCAGCGGATGGTCCGGAGCAGCGACGGTGGATCAGACTGACATTCGCGGGTCGGGACCGCATGAAGGGAAACCGTCGGGAGCTGCCTCTGTCTAAGGTCGCGGGTCACCCGCTCGGGGTGCCGCATAGAGCCTGCGAGGGTTCTCCGTGTGGTTGGACGCATCCGCTGCTCGAGGCCGAGAGGGTTGATGGTCAGGTGCTCCTGAGGGGTTGGTTGGTCGCGATCGCCCAGACGAAGCCGGCGAGCTCGCGGGCGCAGGCGACGACGATCTTCTGGTGCGGCTTGCCGCGGGCGGCCATCCGCTGCCAGCGCTGGTAAAGGCGCTGTTGGCAGCGCCAGGCGCGTTCGATCACGAGCGCGTCTTGTCCGCGTTGGCGGCGGGAGAGCTCGTAGCCGACGGTCGGTCGTCGGCGCGCGTGCCAGGCGGACTCGACCAGAAGGCGGCGGACGTGGCTGTTACCGACTTTGGTGATCGAGCCCTGGTGGCGCTTTTCGCCGGAGGAGTGCTCCGAGGGCACCAGCCCGACGAAGGCCATGAACTCCTCGGCGGTGCGGAAGCGGCTGTAGTCGCCGATCTCGGCGACGAGCGCGAGCGCGGTCAGGGTGTCGATCCCGCGCAGGCAGCGCAGCCTGGCGACCAGCTCCTGCCACGGGCCCTGTTCGGCCGTCTCCCGGATCGACCGCTCCAGCGCCTCGATCCGCCGGTCGACGAGGTCGACCGCGTGCAGGTAGGTATCGAAGGTGATCTGCTCCGCGGCGTACTCGAACCGTTGCTCGCCCAGCCACTTGCGCCGCACGATCGTCCACGAGCTCGTCGGCAACAGCCGTCCGTGGCGCAGGCAGAACTTCGACAGCCGCTGCCGGTCGCGCATCCGATCCAGGCGGGCGTCCTCACGCGCACGCACGAGATCACGCGCCGCCTCCAACTCCGGCGCGGGCACATGGATCGGCTCGAGCAGCCCGCCGGCGAGCAGCCGCGCCAGCTTGCGCGCATCGCGCGGATCGGTCTTGACCCGATCGCCCGGCCGCTGCGGCACCAACCCAGGCGCGATCACCGAGCAGTCGATCCCGCGCCCGACGAGGTGCCGGTAGAGACCGAAGCCGGTCGGTCCGGCCTCATAGCAGCAGCGCGCTCCCGGCCAGCGGCGCAGCAACCGCTCGACCGCCTCCTCGTCGTAGGGCAGCGTCCGCTCCTCGAGCAACTCGTCCCCGCGAACAGCAGCCAACCGGATCGACCTCGCGTGAACGTCCAACCCGACAGTTACCGTCGTAGACTCGAACATGGTCGGCGACCTCCGTATGTGGCTCTACCGGGCACACCCCGGCAACCCACGAGATATGCGTAGGCGCCGACCACTGTCTGCCAGCAACCGGACACCACGGCCCACAAGGCCACGGCTCCATCCTGTCTAAGCCTTTCGGGAAGATTTCCTGCCGCCGGCCCCGGCGAAGCGGTACCTCACTTGAGGGATCTCGCGGGCTGCCGATACCGTCTTTGTGACCACCGAAATCCCCGAACGGGCACATCCCGAGCCGGTCTCACCCGAGCTCGCTCTCGTCGACCCGGTCCTGCGAGCGCAACTCCTTGCCGTGCTCGCCCGGAGACTGCCGCCGAACCGTTCGGCAGCTCCCTCGATCGAGTCCGTGCGTCAGCTCGGAGCTCCCGAGCCGATTCCGCCCGCGGCGGCAAACGCCAGGACGGTAGCGCGGCGCGGCCCTCTCGAGCGGACGTGCCTCGCCGTTGCGTGGGCGACGGTTGCCGGGGCGATCGCGATCAGCCTCACGCTCGGGCTCACGCAGCGCCCCGTCCCAGACCCGGCAACGTACGCAAGCTTGCAAGCCGCACCGGCCGCAGTCGCCCACGTGGCCGCGTACACACCGGCTCCAACCCACGCGCCACAGCGGAGTGCCACCGACAGACATCGGCTCGAGCAGCTGATGCGCGTACCGATGCGTGACCCTTTCGCTCCCACCCGCTAACCCGGAGGTCGACGAGCAGTTGGTCCCGGATCCCCGGTCTAGCTTCCACCTGGACTTCGGCGGTCGACGGTGAGGAAGTAGCTTGCTCGCCGATCTGCCAAAGCGGGCCCCGAAGCCCTCGACGGCACAACACGACGCGAGGAGGAAGAACGTGTCCGGCTACACGATCGTCAACCTGAAGGACGTCGAGGACCGCGCGACCGAGGACGGCCCCACGCTCGAGGCGCGCTTCGCCAGAGGCGCGACCGGCTCCGACCACATCGGTGTCAGCTACGTCAAGTGGGCCCCGGACCGCCGGAGCAAGCGCGGTCACGCCCACCGGGAGCAGGAGGAGGTGTACGTGGTGCTCGGCGGCTCGGGCACGGTCAAGCTGGACGACGAGGTGCGCGAAATCCGGCAATGGGACGTCGTCCGGGTGGCGCCGGCCACCTTCCGCGGCTTCAGCGCCGGCCCCGACGGGCTCGAGCTGCTCGCGATCGGCTCCGACCGGCCCGAGGGCGGCGACGGCGTCCAGGCCGACGACGACTGGTGGGGCGACTGACGTCCCTCCGTCAGATGACCGCGTAGGCGAACACGACGGCGGCCACTCCGACGCCGACCGCGGAGGCGATGCTCGCCGCCGTCGAGCGGCGGAACTCGGTGTAGAGGAGCATCACGACGACGCCGCCGATCAGGCCGCCGATATGGCCTCCGATCGAGATGCCCGCAAGCGAGAAGGTGAGCGCGAGGTTCAGCACGATCAGCGCCAGGATCTGCCCGCCGCTCTGGATCGCGCCGCGGCGCTCGAGGACGAGCAGCGCGCCGAGGATCCCGAAGATCGCGCCGGAGGCTCCGACCGTGGGCGCGTTCGGCGAGAGGTAGAGGGCGCCCGCGGCGCCCGCCAGCCCGGAGGCGGCGTACAGGAACAGGAACCTGAGGCTGCCGATGAGCTCCTCCAGCACCCGGCCGAACCAGTAGAGCCCGAGCATGTTCAGGATCAGGTGGATCGGCCCCGCGTGGAGGAACGCCGAGGTGATGAGGCGCCACCAGCCACCGTCGGCCACCCCCGGCGACCCGTCGAAGTACCCGTGGGCAAAGAGGGAGCCCTTGTAGAAGATCGTGTTGTTCCCCCCGTCGGCTGACCCGCCGATCGCGAACTCGATCAGCAGGACGGCGACGTTGATCGCGATCAGGATCACGGTCACGGGGTAGGGGCGGACGCCGCCCTTCGTCGCGACGCGCTCGGCCGCGACGGTCGCCTTGCGAACGCCCTGCGGCTTGCCCGAGTGGTCGGGGCAGCGCAGCCCGACCGGGGCCGGTGTCATGCACTCGTAGCAGATGGGTCTCCCGCATTCCGAGCACGAGAGCCCGGTCTCGCGGTCGGGATGCCGGTAGCAGTAGCGCGGCTCGGCCTCCACCGAACTAGCGTATCGGGGTGCCCGTTCATGTCGCGTTCACACCGCACGACGAGGCGTGCGGCACGGGTCGGGATCGTCGTCGACGTCATCCGCGCGAGCTCCTCGATCGCCCAGGCGCTCGCCTCCGGGTACGAGCGCGTCCTCTGCTGCCGCGAGATCGAGGAGGCGAACGCCCTGCGCGCGGCTCTCGGCGACCAGGCCGTCGTGGGCGGCGAGCGGAGCGGCGTCGTCGTCGAGGGCTTCGACGTCGGCGCGTCGCCGCGCGAGTTCGCGCAGGGCGCGAGGGCGCCGACGCTGATCCTCTCGACGACGAACGGCACCTCGGCGATCCTCTCGGCGGCCTCGCGGTGCGAGACGGTGCTCATCGGTTCGCTGCTCAACCTGTCCGCCGTTGTCGAAGCGGCGGGCTCTGACGGGGATGTCGTTGTGTACTGCGCGGGTTTCAAAGGCACAGTCGCGCTCGACGACGCCTACTGCGCCGGACGAATCGTCGCCGGCGCTCGCCGGGCGAGCGAACCGATGCCGCCCGCGCCGCCGAGCTCATCGCCGCGTCCTTCCCGACGGCGCAGGAGGCCTTCGACGCGCGCACGTACGGGCCGCCGGGGCTCGAGGCCGACATCGCCTGGTGCGCGCAGGAGAACCTGCTCGACATCGTGCCGCGCTTCGTCCGGATGGACGGCCCGGCCGCAGAGATCCTGGCCTGAGCGGCCGTTGCGGTTCCGTCCGGCGGGGCGCACACTCTGGAGAGGAGATGAGCCTCGGCTCGCCGCTCGTGCTGGTCGTTCTGCTTGCCGTCCCTGCGGCGATCGTGGCCGCGCGCCTGCTGTCCCGCCGAGGCCGGAGCCCGATCGCGTTCACCAACCTCGTCGTGCTCGAGGCGGCGCTCGGCACCCGGCGCCGGCCGCGCCGGCGACTCGTCCCCGCGGCGCTGCTCCTCCTCGCTCTCGCGGCAGCGGCGACCGCTGCGGCACGCCCGCAGGCCCGGCTGCCGGTGCGCGTCGACAACGCGACGATCGTGCTCCTCGTCGACGTCTCGGGCTCGATGAGCGCGCGCGACGTCGAGCCGACGCGGCTCGACGCCGCCGTCTCCGCGATGCGCGGCTTCGTCGAGCGGCTGCCGGCGGGGTTCAAGGTCGGCCTCGTGCAGTTCAGCGACGAGCCCGAGGTGCTCGCGTCGCCGACCCCCGACCACGCACGGATCTCCGCGACCCTCGGAATGCTCGTCCCCGATTCGGGCACGGCTCTCGGGGCAGGGCTCGCGACCGCCATCCGGTTGACCAGGGGCTCGCTCGCCCGCGACGGCGTGGTCGTCGCGCACGGCCGGAACCTACCCGCGGCGATCATCCTGCTCTCCGACGGCAAGCAGAACCAGGGCCGGATGCAGCCGCTCCAGGCGGCCGCGCTCGCGCACGCCGCCCGGATCCCCGTCGACACGGTCGCGCTCGGGACGCCCCACGGTGTGCTCGGCTTCGGGCCGTTCGCGCCGCGGGTGGCTCCGGCGCCTCAGCTGATGCGGCGGATCGCCAAGGAGACGGGCGGCGCCACGGCGGCCGCGAAGGACACGAAGGAGCTCACGGCCTTCTACCGCCGTGTCGGCAGCAGCATCGGCCACGGCACGAAGACGCGCGACATCGGCGCCTGGTTCGCCGGCTGCGGCCGCGCTGCTTCTCGTCGTCGCCGCAGCGCTCGGCCGCGCGCTCGGAAGCCTCTCTTAGCACTGGCGCGCGAGCAGCGCCGCCAGCTCGTCGTGCCCGCCGAAGCTCGCCCAGCCGACCGGCGCGCCGTCGTGGAGCGAGTCGCGGATCGTCGCGTCGGCGCCCAGCTCGAGCAGCGCCTCGACGGCTCCACGGTGACCCGCCTGAGCGGCGAGATGGAGCGCGGTGACGCCCTCGCCGTGGTCGGGGCCGCCGAAGCCGGCCCGCTGATTCACCTCGGCGCCGAGCCGCACGAGCTCCCGGATCGAGTCGACGCGCCCGTTCGCTGCGGCCCAGATGAGCGGCGTCCCGCGGTAAGGGTCGGCGTCGATGCGGGCGCCGAGCTCGACGAGGAGCTCGAGCACCTCGACGCGGTCGCTCTTCGCAGCCCAGACGAGCGCCTCGTCGAGCACCTCCTGTGGGTGGTCGGAGGGCTGCCAGGCCGGGAAGCCCCCGTGAGGGCGGTAGAAAGCCCGGTGGGCGCCCGCCTGCGGCGTCCCGGCGAGCTCGCCGATCAGCCCGGGCAAGCCGAGCCCGGCGGCGACCCGGAGGTTGCGCGGCTCGAGGCCGAGCAGGCCGACGACCTCGCGGTGCCCCCAGAAGAGCGCTGCGATCAGGGGCGTGCCCCCGTCGCCGCGGGCCGAGAGATCGAGCCGGCCGCCGACGTCGAGCATCGTCTCGGCCAGCTCGCGGTGGTTCGCGTAACCGGCCTGGTGGAGCTTCGTCCAGCCGTAGTCGTTGCCACGGTTCGGGTCGGCTCCGCGCTCGACCAGCAGACGAACGTGCTCGAGGCCGGCCATCCCGAGGAGGTCGTTCCCGTTCGTGCCACGCGCCCGGACGAGGTCGGGGTGGGCATCGAGGAGCTCGACGAGCCGGGGCGTGTCCCCGGCCTCGAGTGCCTCGTAGGCGAGCATGAACGGCGCGGGCTGCTCCGTCCCGTCGCGGATCGAGGCCACGCGGCCCTCGAGCTCGCTCCAGCTCGCGAAGCCGTGCCGGCGGGCGAGATCGAGACGGGCGTCCTCGAGCGAGACGCCGTTGACGCTCGCGATGCCCTCGGCGCGACCGTCGTAGTAGTCGATCTCGGTGCGGAAGAACTGTTCGTCACCCTGGCCCGGCCCGACGTTCACGGAAGGCCAGGTTAACCCTCGGGGAGTTCGAGCCTGCGTTCTACCGGCAAAATGCACTTGACACCGAACGTACGTTCGTCTAGAACATACGTTCCGTGATCGCAGTCATCGTCATCCCGGCATTCGACCTTCGGGCGGCTCTGCGGCTGCGACCGGGGCTCGAGGCCGAGCCGGCAGCGCTCGCACCGCTACCGGGAACCGAGCCGCTGATCGGCTCTGTCACGCAGGCTGCGCAGGCCCGGGGAGTGAAGCCGGGAATGCGGCTCGGGGAGGCCCTTGCGACCTGCCCGGCGCTCGTCCTCGTCGAACAGGACCCGGCCGGGGTGGAGCAGGCCTGGGAAGAGGTGCTGCACGGGCTCGAGAACGCGGGATTCGCCGTCGAGCCGGCCGAGCCGGGCACGGCGCTCTTCGACACGAAGGGCGTCGAGCGGCTCTACGGCGGGCTCGAGCCGGCTCTCAAGCGGGCTCTCGCCGCCGTTGGCCCTGCGTGGGATGCCCGTGCAGGGGCGGCCGAGCGCCGGTTCGCGGCGCTCGCGGCGGCGAACGTCGCGCGGCCGGGGCAGGCGCTGATCGTCTCCGACGACCGCACGCGCACGTTCCTCGCCCCGCTGCCGCTGACCTTGCTCCCGCTCGAGCGGACGCGTTACGAGGAGCTCGAGGAGCTCGGAGTGAGAACGATCGGACAGCTTGCCGGGCTGCCGGGTAGCGCCGTCGCCGAACGACTGGGGCCGGACGGCCGGCGCGCCTGGAGCCTGGCGAGAGGCGAGCAGGATGGACGGGTGTCGCCTCGACAGCCGCCCGCCCGGATCGTCGAGACGCTGGAGTTCCCGGATGCAGTCGGCCAGGAGCTGACGCTCCGGCGAGGGCTCGGCGTCCTCATCGACGGCCTGCTCGCCCGACCCGAACGCGCGGGGCGCCCGCCGCGAAAGCTCGCCCTCTGGGCGAGGCTCGTCGGCGGCGCCTCGTGGCGCCGGGCAGTCACCCTCCGTGAGCCCACCTCCGACCCGGAACGGCTCCGGCTCGCGCTCGGGCCCAAGCTCGCCGAGCTGCCCGCGCCCGTGCTCAAGCTCCGCCTCGAGGCGACCGAGCTCGCCGGGGGCGAGGGAGAGCAGCTCGAGCTCGTCCGGGCCGAAGGAGATGCGATGAGGGGGAAGCTGAAGCAGGGCCTGCGCCAGGTGAAGGCAGCCGTCGGCGCGGGCGGAGTCTCGATGGTGGTGGAGGTGGCTCCGTGGTCGCGCATACCGGAAGCACGCGCCCTGCTCGTTCCCCGCGACGACTGAACCAACCTCGCCCTGCGCTCATCGAAGCGCACGGCGACGGCATCCCGCACCGTGTCAACCGGCAACGCGTTGCAACCGTTCGCGAGGAATGGCGGATCGTCGACCGTTGGTGGACCGACGAGCCCGTCGACCGCCGCTACTTCGACCTCGTCCTCGAGACCGGCGAGAACGCAGTCGTCTATCACGACTGCGACAGCGGCACCTGGTTCACCCAGCGCGCGTGACGGTGTCGGACACGGCAAGCCGGAGTGCCTGCCAGGTCGTTCCCTGGATCGTGTCCGACACCGCTCTAGACGCAGCGACCTCCGATACGTCCAAGGCGGTGTCGGACACCGTCGAAGGACGCGGTCGTGCCGCCCGAAGAACGCGGTGTCCGACACCGACAATGCTGTGAGCTACGTCGAGCTGCACGCCCATTCGGCGTACTCCTTCCTCGATGGTGCGTCCCTGCCCGAGGAGCTCGCGGCAAGAGCTGCCGAGCTCGGCTACGACGCGCTCGCGCTGACCGACCACGACGGCGTCTACGGCTCCCTCGAGTTCGCCCACGCCGCCAAGCACCTCGGGCTCCGCGCGATCACCGGCGCCGAGGTCACGCTGGAAGACGGCGCGCACACGACGCTTCTCTGCGAGACACGGCGCGGCTACGAGAACCTCTGCCGGATTCTCACCGACGCCCACGCCCGCACGCGCATCGAGGGCCGCGAGCGCGAGCTGCTCCCCGCCGCGACCACCGCGGCTTTCGTCGCCGCTCACGCCGAGGGGCTCGTCTGCCTCTCGGGCTGCGCCCGCCATGGGCTCGCCGTCACCGACCCGAATGCCGCCGCCCGCCTCGCCGAGGCGTTCCGGGGCGCGTTCTACGTCGAGCTCCAGCGCCCGTACGAGCGCGGCGACGCCCGCCGGAACGCCGCCCTGGAGGACCTCGCCGCGACGCTCGGAGTCCCGACTGTCGCGACGGGCGACGTCCATTCCCATCACGAGCGCCGGCTGCGTCTCCAGGACGCCCTCGTCGCGATCAACAACCGCACCTCGCTCGACGGCTGTGAGCGCGAGCGGCGCGGCAACCACGAGTCGGTGCTTCTGCCTCCGCCAGAGGCTGCCGACCGGCTTCCGGCCGACGCCGCGGCTCGCACCCGCGAGATCGCCGACCGCTGCACGTTCGACTTGACCGGCGAGCTCGGCTATCGCTACCCCGATTTCTCCGATGGGCCCGACCCTGCCGACACCCAGCTCCGGGCTCTCTGCGAGAGCGCTTTCGCCGAGCGGTATGCGGGCGCGAACGGGCACAAACGGCTTGCCCACGATCGTCTCGACACCGAGCTCGACCTCATCGCGCGCCTCGGCCTCGCCGGCTTCTTCCTGCTCCACGCCGAGGTGCTCGAGCTCGCCCGAGCCTGCGCGCTCGAGGTGCGCGGCGCCGGCTCACCCCGCAACGCGCTTCCGCCGGGGCGGGGGAGGGGCTCGAGCGTCGGCTCGATCGTCTGCTACCTCACCGGCCTCTCGCACGTCGACCCGGTCGAGGCGAACCTCTCGCTCGGCCGGTTCCTGAACGACGAGCTCGTCTCCGTCCCCGACATCGATCTCGACTTCCCGCGCGACATCCGCGAGAAGCTGATCCTCGCCGTCACCGAGCGCTACGGCCGTCGCCACGCAGCGCTCGTCGCCACCTTCTCGACCTACCGAAGCCGCGGCGCGATCCGCGACGTCGGCAAGGCGCTCGGGCTTCCGTTCGCCGAGCTCGAGCGGCTCGCCCGCGTCACCGACGGGTGGTTTGCGACCGGCGTCGCCGGCGAGCTCGACGGGATTCCAGGCGACCATTCGGGCCCCCGCTGGGCTGCCTTCAGAGAGCTCACCCACGAGATCGCCGGCCTTCCGCGCCACCTCTCCCAGCATCCCGGCGGGATGGTGATCTCGACCCGTCCGCTGATCGACCTCGTCCCCGTCCAGCCGGCCGCGATGGCCGGCCGCCAGATCTGCCAGTGGGACAAGGACTCCTGCTCGGATGCCGGCTTCCTCAAGATCGACCTTCTCGGCCTCGGGATGCTCTCCGCCGTCGAGGAGTCCGTCGACCTGATCGCGCGCCTCCACCACGAGCCGATCGACCTCTCCCGCATCCCCCTCGACGACCCGGCCGTCTTCGCCGAGATCCAGGCCGCCGACACCGTAGGCCTCTTCCAGATCGAGAGCCGGGCCCAGATGCAGAGCCTGCTCCGCACGAAGCCCGAGAACCTCGACGACCTGACCGTGCAGGTCGCGCTCGTCCGTCCCGGCCCGATCCAGGGAAAGTCCGTCCATCCCTACATCGAGCGCCGGCAGCGCCTCCGCGACGACCCGAGCTATGTCTATCCGGTCGAGCACGAGTCGATCCGCGAGCCGCTCGCCGAGACCCTCGGCGCCGTCGTCTTCCAGGACCAGGTGCTCGACGTCGCCATGGCCGCTGCCCGCTTCAGCGTGGGGGAGGCGGAGGGCCTGCGCCGCGCGATGAGCCGCAAGCGCAGCGAGGAGGCGATCGAGGCGTTCCGCCCCCGCTTCATCGAGGGCTGCCTCGGCAACGGCATGGACGAGGCCACGGCGCATGCGATCTACGACAAGCTCGTCGGCTTCTCCGGCTTCGGGTTCCCGAAGTCGCACGCCGCCGCGTTCGGCCTGCTCGCCTACCAGTCGGCCTGGCTGCGGCGCTACTACCCGGCCGAGTTCCTCTGCTCGCTCCTGAACGCCCAGCCGATGGGCTTCTACCCGCCCGCCTCGCTCGTCCGCGACGCGCAGCGCCGCGGCGTCGAGGTGCGTCCCCCGCACGTGAACCTGAGCGACGCCCGCTGCACGATCGAGGAGGGCGCGGTCCGCGTCGGCCTCGGCTACGTCCGCTCGGTCGGGGAAGCGGACGCCGACGCGCTCGTCGACGACCAGCCTTTCACGGGCGTCGCCGATCTCGCGCGGCGGTCCGCGGCCGGCAAGGACGCGCTCGAGGCGATCGTCGCCGCCGGCGCCTGCGACGGATGGGGCCCCAGGCGCGAGCTTCTGTGGCGGCTCGGCGTCACACCCCGCGGTGAGGCCGTAGCGGGCGGAGCGCGCCAGCTCGCGCTCCCGCTCGAGCCGACCGCCGAGATCCCGGTACTTCGACTCCAGACCGACTGGGAGCACATGCTCGCCGACTACCGCCATACCGGGATCTCGGTCGGCCTGCACCCGCTCGCCCTCCTCCGTCCGCACCTTCCACCCGCTTGCCGCGCCTGCAACGAGCTCCACGACGTCCCGCACGGCGCCAGGGTCGAGGTCGCCGGCCTCGCTGTCGCCCGCCAGCGCCCCTCGACCGCCAAGGGCATCGTCTTCATGCTCCTCGAGGACGAGCATGGTCAGATGAACCTGATCATCCCGCCGCCCGTCTACGAGGCGCACCGCGCGATCGTCCGCGGCGAGCCGCTCCTTCTCGCCCGCGGCCGCTTCGAGCGGGTCGGCCGCAACGAGAACGTCCTCGTCGACGAGCTCGAGAGCCTCGGTCAGCTCGCCCGCCGGGCCGCGAACGACGCCGAGGTCCGCGCCGCCCTCCCGGCAGCACACCACTTCGGGCACCGTTAGCAGCCGAGCCGCTCTGCGTCAGGCCACGAGCAGATGCGTGAGCGGAACCTCCAGCCGGTCCCGCGCCGACTCGACGGCGCCGCTCCCGACCCACGAAGCCTCGTCGGAGACACGCGTCACGACGACGACCTGATCGGCACCGTAGCGGCGCCGGGCCTGGTCGATCATCCCGGCAGCATCCGCCACGCTCGTTGCGCCGCCCGGGCTCGATCCGGCGAAGAGCGGGACGACCGTGAACTCCGCGTCGTCGCCGAAGCGGGTCTCGATCGGAGAGCTGATCTCCTCCGGCGCAATCGGCGCCGTCGCCACGACGAGCACCTTCATCACGAGCGGTCGTTCCCGCGGTGGGTGAAGCGTAAACGAGGCACGTAGCCGGCCCGCGTCGGGTCAGCGGTTCTCGATCTCGAGCGCGAAGGCTTTCCACCGCCGGGCGACGGCGCGGTTGAACTCGTTCTCGTAGACCTCGTCGGTCCCTTCGGGGAGCGTCGCTGCGAATGTGTCGCGGATGTCGGCGAGCAGCTCCGTCCCCGTCTCGACGGCGTCGACGAAGTCGCCGTAGAGCTCCTCCGCCTCCTCGCGCTCGGCCCTGTTGTACAAGGCGAGCTTGCCCGCAGCCTCGTCGATCACATCGCTGTGATCGACCTCGAACAGGTCGAGCTGACGGCCGATCAGCTCCGAGAAGCGCCCGCGACGAAAGATCACCCGAGCTCACGGTACAGCGCGAGGTGCCTGCCGGCGGCGGCATCCCAGGTGAGCTCCGTGCGCGCCCGCTCCGCCCCCTCCCGGGCCGCCTGCAGCGCTGCGGCATCGCCGAGCAGGTCGCGCGCAGCCTGCGTCAGCGCCTCGACGTCTCCGGCCGCGACGACCCGGCCAGCGCCGTACCGGGAGATCGGCTCCGCGAGCCCTCCGACGTCGTAGGCGACGGCCGGGATGCCGGCGCCGAGCGCCTGGAGAAGCGCGCCCGACTGGTCGAGCTCGGCGCGGTAGGGGAAGATCGCGATCGTCGCCGCCGAGAGCGCCCGGTCGAGCTCGGCCGGCGTCAGGTAGCCGAGCCGCCATTCGGTCGCGTGCAGCATCGCGAAGCTCGCCGAGCTCCATCGCCGGGTCTCCCGCGACGAGCAGCCGCGCCTCGGGCAGCCGCTGCACCACCTCGACCGCGTCCGCAAGGCCCTTGTAGGGGCGGATCACCCCGAGCGCGAGAATCGTCTCGCCGTCGTCGGAGCGCACGGCGTTGCTCGGGTACACGGGGTGGGGGATGACGACAGGCTCGAGCCCGAGCTCACGCAGCGCCTCGCGGCCGCGTTCGGTGTGGACGATGACGCGGTCGAACCGGTGGAGGAGTCGCGACCAGAGCTCGCGCTTGTCGGCCGTCCGCCTCGGGAGGAGGTCGTGCGCGGTGAACACGGTCGGCGAGCGGAAAGGGATCCGAACGTCGATCTGCGGCAGCGCGAGCCACTGGAGATGCAGCACGTCCGCGTCGATCCGCGCCAGCGACGCGGCGACGCCAAGATGCTCGGTCGCCTTCAGCGGCAGCCGCGCGCGCGAGCGGCGAAACAGCCGGGACGAGAGCGGGTAGAAGCGCTCCACTCGCCGGTAGCCCTGCGCGGGCGGCAGATCGGCGAATCGGAACCGAGATGTTGCGAGCTCGACGTCCGCACCACCCCGCGCGAGAGCCTCCGCCAGCTCGTGGTCGTACCACGGGGTGTACGCAGGCGGATCGGCGATGACGACGCGCATCGGTGGCCTAGAGTAGAGCGTCGGTGATCGTCCGCACCTGGAATCTCTTCCACGGCAACACGAGCCCGCCCGGGCGGAGGGCCTATCTCCGGAAGATGGTCGAGCTGATCACTGCCGATCGCCCGGACGTCGTCTGTCTCCAGGAGGTGCCGGCCTGGGCGTTGCCGCTGATCGGGCAATGGGCTGGAATGAGCTCGGTCTGGGTGCAGGCGCGGCGACCGAGGCTCGGCCCGCTCCCGATCCCCGCCGGGGCCGGCCGGGGGCTCACCTCGCCCCATCACGGCATCACACGCTCCGGGTTCGCCGGGCAGGGCAACGTGATCCTGTTCCCGCCCGAGGCGACGATCCGCGAGGACAAGTCCATCACCCTCAACACGAACCCGTTCTGCGAGGAGCGGGGGCGGGAGCTCGGGCTCACGCCCAAGCAGATGGTGATGTGGGAGAGGGAGCGGAGGGTCCTCCACCTGGTCCAGTACGAGCTGCCCGACCGGCGCCGATTTCTCGCAGCAAACGTCCACGCGAGCCATCTGGCCGACACCCGGCTTGCCGACGCCGAGCTCCGGCGGGGCATGAACTTCGTCATCCGGTGCTCCGAGCTCGAGGAGAGCCTGATCGTCGGCGGCGACTTCAACGTCACTGCCGAGGCCTCGTCGGCCGTCCAGGAGCTCGTCAACGCGCCCCGGGAATCGCGCTGGCGGCAAGCGGGGACCGGGATCGACCAGTTCCTGCTACGCCGGGCGATCGCGACGTCGGTCGCGGTCTGGCCCGACGAGCGCCGGACGCTGAACGGCAGGCTCCTCTCCGATCACGCTCCCGTCGAGGCCGTGATCGAGCTCCGCCCGAAGGACTAGCCCCGCGACCACGTCGGCGAGCGCTGCAAACGAGCCGTCGCCGTCGAACGGGTCGACTGCCCGCGGTGGAGGGATCGTCCCGAAGCCCGGGCGCTCGACGCCTGCCGGGCGGCTCGCACCCCTGTCCGCATCGAGCCAGCACCACTCGAACTGGAGGCCGTGGAGCAGCTCGACCCACTCGGAGGGACAGACGCCGGTCCAGACGATGACGACGTCCTCGCCGGAGCGCGCGGCCGCGAAGATCTCGAGCAGGAGGCTCGACTTGAGCCGAGGCGAGGGAATGCCGTCGACGTGGAAGTTCCGGAACCCGTGCTCGAGCTCGAGCAGGGTTCCGATCGACCGTTTGCCGACGCCGCACGCCCCGTTCAGCAGGATCCGCCGCGCCATCTTCCCTCGATGGTACAGGTGGGAATTTCCTCTAGTCCGCGGCGGTACGGAGCCCGAGCTCCGAGGCGATCGGCTGGAGCGCCGCGACGACGTTCGCGATGTGCTCGTCGAGGTCGATCCCGAGCCCCTCGGCCCCGGCGTAGACCTCGTCCCGGTGGACGCCGGCGGCGAACGACGGCTGCTTGAGCTTCTTCCGGACCGACTTCGGCTCGAGCCCGTCGAGCCCCGTCGGGCGGACGAGGCCGCAGGCGTGGACGAACCCGGAGAGCTCGTCGCAGGCAAAGAGGGTCTTCTTCATCGGCGTGTCGCGCGGCAGGCCGAGATGCTCGGCGTGCGAGAGGATCGTGACCACGATCTCCTCGGGGTAGCCGAGCTCGCGAAGGATCGGCGCGCCGTCCTGAGGGTGCTGGTCGAGGGTCGGGTGGATCTCGTAGTCGAAGTCGTGCAGCAGCGCCGCCACGCGCCACTGCTCCTCGTCCTCGCCGAGCTTCCGGGCGTAGAAGGCCGTCGAGGCCTCGACGGCGAGCGCATGCCGACGCAGAGCCTCACCCTTCGTGTACTCGCAGAGGGTCTGCCAGGCCTGTTCGCGGGTGGGATCCAAGGCGACGGGTACCATACCGCCCGCCTTGTCGACCACCGTCGTCAGAGACGCCGCCGTGGAATCGTTCGTGATCGAGGGGGGTCGCCCGCTCAACGGGCGGGTCCGGGCCGCCGGGAACAAGAACGGCGCGCTTCCGATCCTCGCCGCCTGCCTGCTCACCGACGAGCCCGTCGTGCTCAGCAACGTGCCGCGGATCCGCGACGTCGCGACGATGATCGCGCTTCTGACGCGATCTCGGCGCCTCGGTCGACTGGACCGGCGAGAACGAGGTTCGCGTGCACGCCGCCTCGATCGAGAAGGTCGAGGCCGACGCCGAGCTCTCGGACCACATTCGCGCCTCGTTCCTGCTCGGCGGGCCGCTGCTCGCGCGCTTCGGGCGGGCAGTGCTCCCGCCACCCGGCGGCGACATGATCGGCCGCCGCCGGCTGGACACCCACGTCCACGCGTTCGAGCAGCTCGGAGCGAAGATCCAGATCGACGGCCGGTTCGAGCTGCGCGCCGACCGGCTGCGAGGGAAGCGCATCTTCCTCGACGAGGCGAGCGTGATGGGCACCGAGAACGCCGTCATGGCGGCGGTCCTCGCCGAGGGGCAGACGGTGCTCGTGAACGCGGCCTGCGAGCCGCACGTCCAGGACCTCTGCCGGTTCCTCGTGTCGCTGGGCGCGCGGATCGACGGGATCGGCTCGAACGTCCTGCGGATCGACGGCGTCGACCGCCTGTCGGGCGGCGATCACCGGATCGGGCCGGAGCACATCGAGGCGGCGAGCTTCATCGCGCTCGCGGCGATGACCGGCGGAGACGTGACGATCGAGGACATCGAGCCGAACGACTTCGTCGCGATCCTGCACGCGTTCGAGCGGCTCGGGATCGCGGTCGAGCTCGGCGAGACCTCGGTCCGGGTGCCGCCGGGCCAGGAGCTCGTGATCCGAGACGACCTCGGCGATCAGATCCCGAAGATCGAGGACGGCCCCTGGCCCGCGTTCCCGGCTGACCTCACCTCGATCGCCCTGGCCGTCGCAACGCAGGCCCGGGGAACGATCCTCATCTTCGAGAAGATGTTCGAGAACCGGCTGTTCTTCGTCGACAAGCTCGAGCGCATGGGGGCGCGGATCATCCTCTGCGACCCGCATCGTGCCGTCGTGAACGGCCCGGCACGGCTGCACGGCGAACGACTCGAGAGCCCGGACATCCGAGCCGGGATGGCGATGATCATTGCCGCCCTCTGCGCGGAGGGAACCTCGGTGATCGGGAACATCGGCCAGATCGACCGCGGCTACGAGCGGATCGACGAACGGCTCCGCGCGCTCGGCGCTTCCATCGGGCGTACCTGACTTCGAGTTACCCTCCGGCGATGGGCACCCCGGTAGGACAGGCAAGGGTGTCGGTCAGCGTCGCGCTCGGAGAGGGCTCGACGGTCTCGACCGGCCTGACCGTGCTCGACCATCTCGTTGGCGAGCTCGCCCGGACGGCGCGCCTCCGGCTCGCGCTCGAGGTCGCCCCCGGGCGCGGTCGACCAGGCGATCGCCGCGGCCGGCCGCGGCGTAGGAGAAGGGATCGCGCCGCTCCTCCGTGCTCCGGCTGCCGCGGGCCACGGGTTTGCGTGGCTGCCCGAGGGCGAGGCGCTCGCCGGCGCAGTGCTCGAGGTCTCCGACCGGCCGCTCGTCGCGTCGAACGTGGACTTCTCGGGCATCGGCGGCCTCCGCAGCGACGTCGTCGCCGTGTTCCTCGAAGAGCTCGCCGCCGGCGCCGGCCTGAACGTCCACATCCGCGTCCTCGAGGGCAAGGACCCACAGAACGTGCTGAGCGCGATCTTCAAGGCGCTCGGCGCAGCCATCGGCCAGGCGTGCCGCACGCCGGAAGGAGGAGCTCCATGAAGCAGGTGATCCGTACCGAGCGGGCACCGGCGCCGTTCCAGGGCGCACCGTACAACCAGGCGATCGCCGCGAACGGGTTCGTGTTCGTCGCCGGGCAGCTCGGGATCGACCCCGCATCGGGACAGGTGGTCGAGGGCGGCATCGGGCCCCAGACCGAGCGCGTGTTCGCGAATCTCGGCGCGATCCTCGAGGCGGCGGGCTCGTCGCTCGACGCGATCGTGAAGACGACGGTGTTCCTCGCGAACCTCGACGAGTTCGCGGTGATGAACGAGGTATATGCCAGCTCGATCGGCGGCACCCCGCCTGCGCGCTCCACCGTGGAGGTCGGCCGGCTGCCGGCGGGGGCGCTCGTCGAGATCGAGGCGATCGCACTGGCCTGAACGCGGCGGCGAGGAGCGGCCGGGAGCGCCCGTGCTGGAATACGAGCGTGAAGGAGATCGAGGATTACGTGCGCTCGCTCGGGCTCGACGCCTACGTCGTCGGCGGCGCTGTGCGAGACGAGCTGCTCGGACGGTCGTCGAAGGACGCCGACTTCCTCGTGCCCGGCGTCGATGCCGCCGGGCTGCGCGCCGTGCTCGAGCCTCACGGCAAGGTCGAGGAGCTGCTCGTCGCGCGCAAGCCGGTGGGGATGCGGCTCCACCCGCGCGATCGCGTCATCAGGGCGCTCGCACCGGCGGGGATCGAGTTCGCGCCACCGAGGCGCGAGCTCTCCACGGGGCCGGGCCGCCACGAGTTCGAGATCGTCGTCGACCCCGGCGCCGGCGTGGAGGACGACCTTGCCCGGCGCGACTTCACGATCAATGCGATGGCCCGTCATCTCGCCGACGGGGTGGTCGTCGATCCATTCGGCGGCCGGGACGACCTGAGCGCCCGGGTGCTACGGACGGTCTCGCCGCGAAGCTTCGCCGAGGATCCGCTCCGGATCGTCCGCGGGCTCCGGTTCGTCTCCCAGCTCGAGCTCGATCCCGACGACGCCACGCTCGAGCAGATGCACGAGGGAGCAGAGGGGGTCGGCGCTCGTCTCGGGCGAGCGGGTGGGTGGGGGGCTCGCAGCCGACGGTATGGGCGAGCTCTCGAAGCTCCTGCTGGGCCGCGACCCGCAGAAGGCCCTCGAGCTCGCACGCGACACGGGCGTGCTCGTCGCCCTGATGCCGGAGTTCGGTCCCGCGGTGGGGTTCGACCCGGGGTCGAGGGACCATGCGATGAGCGTCGACGGGCACACGTTCGCCGTCGTCCAGGCCGCAGCCGATGCGGGGACGCCGCTTCGGGTGCGTCTCGCCACCCTCCTCCACGATCTCGGCAAGCCCGTCGGGTCGGGGCGATCACGCCGCAGTCGGGGCCACGCTCGCGAACGGGATCCTCCGCCGCCTGCGGTACCCGAACGACCTCCGCGAGCGGGTCGTCCGGATCGTCCAGCACCACGTCTTCCTGCTCGGCGACGGCGACGCCGCCGAGGCCCGCCGGATGCTCGCCCGCTACGGCGATGGGCTCACGTTCGACCTGCTCGACCACTGGCACGCGGACCTCCGGGGTCGCGATCTCACCGAGTCGGTCGCCCAGAGGCTCGAACGGCTGGCGGTGTTCCGCGAGACCGTCGAGCTGGAGCTGGGAAGCCCCCACCGGCTCGCCGACCTCGCAGTCGACGGCGCCGACCTGATCGGCATCGGGTTCGAGCCGGGACCGGCGATCGGCAAGGCGCTCGAGACCCTGCTGGACGAGGTCGTCGACCAGCCGGCCCTGAACAAGCGCGCGATGCTCCTCGAGCGCGCCGAGCAGCTTCTCCACGCATGATCCGCTGGGATGCGCCCGGTCCGTACCTCGTCGCGTTCACGACGCGAGAGGGCGGGGTCAGTGCCGGCGACTTCGCCTCGCTGAACCTCGGCAGCCGCGAGGACGACCCCGGCGCGGATCGCCGAGAACCGGCGCATCGCCTGCGAGGCGCTCGGGCTCGACTCGACGCGGCTTGCGGTGAACCGCCAGCGGCACACGGCGACGAGTGAACCGCGCCCGTCCCGGCGCAGACAACCGAGGTGGGCGACGCGCTCTGGACGGACGAGCCTTTGCTGCCGTTGCTCGCCCTCTCCGCCGACTGCGTCCCGATCGCAGTCGCCCGGACGGACGGCACGGCCGGCGCTCGCCGTCGTCCACGCGGGTTGGCGTGGGCTCTCCGGCGGAGTCGTGCAGGCGGCCGTCGGCGCTCTGGGCCCCGGTGGCACGGCGGCGATCGTCGGGCCGGCGATCGGGCCCTGCTGCTACGAGGTCGGCCCGGAGGTGGCGGAGCTGTTCGACGCGGATCTCGTCGACCGGCCGGCGTCTCGATCTCTGGACGGCCGTTGACCGGGCGCTTCGCCAGGCCGGCGTCGCGTCGGTCGAGCGGGTCGACCTGTGCACGCGCTGCAACCACGAGCGCTTCTTCTCGCACCGCTTCAGCGGGCCCCGGCGCGGCGCCCAGGGGGTCATCGGTGCTCTCGCCGGCTGAGGTCGGCGAGCGGCTCGCCCGGATCCGGGGGGAGGTGGGGCCGGGCGTCACGATCGTCGCCGCGACGAAGTACGTGAGCGTGGAGGAGATGTCCGTCCTCCTCGAGGCGGGGATCGAGGTGGTGGGGGAGAACCGTGCCCAGGATCTCGAGGAGAAGCACGCCGTCTACGGCGACGCGTTCCGCTGGCACTTCATCGGTCATCTCCAGTCGAACAAGGTGAGGGTGCTGAACGGGATCTGCGAGCTCGTACACTCGCTCGACTCGCACTCGGCCGCTACCCGGCTCGAGATCCCGGCGCTCCTTCAGGTGAACCTCGCCGGGGAGAGATCGAAGTCGGGCGTGGAGCCGTCGGAGATCGACGAGTTCCTGCGGTACGACGTCCGAGGTCTCGCGACGATGCCGCCCGGGACGGACGATCCGGAGAGCTCGCGGCCGATGGTTCCGGAGCCTTCGCGACCTCGCCGCCGAGCATGGTCTCCACGAGCTCTCGATGGGGACGACGCAGGACTATCCGATCGCCGTCGCCGAGGGCGCGACCATGATCCGCGTCGGCAGTGCGCTCTTCCGGTAACGCCGGGGTTTACCATCTCGCTCGTGAGCTTCGGAGACCTCTGGAACCGGACCCTCGTCTACTTCGGCATCGCCGAGGAGGACGAGGACTACTACGAGGACGACGAGATCTACGAGCCGGGCGAGTCGCTCGAGCAGAGCTACCGCGAGCGGCCCAACGTGCGGCGGCTGACCCCTCGCCGGCGCTCGTCCGGGTACGACGACTGGACGGAGTCCGAAGAGCCCGGCCGCGTCGCCGCCGCCGCGGCCCGCTCCGGCGAGCAGCGGCGGCGGCTCGCGCGGGGTGCGACACATGGCGGCCGTCCCGAACCCGGGCTCCGTGCGCGTCCATCTCGTGCTTCCGCGGAGCTTCAACGACGCGCAGCAGATCGCCGACAAGTTCAAGCACTCGATCCCGGTGATCCTCAACCTTCAGAGCGCCGACGCCGAGCTCTCCAAGCGGCTCATCGACTTCGCGAGCGGGCTCACCTACGCTCTCGACGGAGGGATGCAGCGGGTCGCGGACAAGGTGTTCCTGCTGACCCCCCGAAACGTCGAGGTGAGCGCGGAGCAGCGCGCGCAGCTGCTCGAGCGCGGCGGCTTCTACAACCAAGCGTAGGAAAAGCCCGAGCGAACCCGAAAGCGGCCCGCGATGGTCCTCGACGCGGTCACCACAGCGCAGCACTTCATCGACGTCTTCATCGACGTCTACCTGCTCGCGATCCTGCTCTGGGTGCTTCTGTCGTGGTTTCGCTTGCCGTATTCGCTGAGCCCGATCCAGCGCTTCCTGCACGACGTCGTCAACCCATATCTGAGCCTCTGGCGGCGGTTCATCCCGATGGTCGGCCCGCTCGACCTATCGCCGATCGCGGCCATCCTCGGGCTGATCGTCCTGCAGAAGCTGATCGACGCACTCCTGGGACAAGTCCACTAGAGCGGAAGGAGAGGTATGTCGTACACACCAGTTGAGTTGAGGCACGTGAAGGTCGGGCGGAGCCTCTTTGGCTACAACCGCGCGACGGTCGAGCAGCTGATCGCGGAGGTGGCTCAGAGCTTCGAGGCGACCTGGCGCGAGCGCGGCGAGCTCGGCGACAAGGTCGAGGCGCTCGAGAAGCAGATCGCCGAGCTCCGCAGCCGGGAGCACCTGCTCACGCAGACGCTCATCGCGGCGGAGCAAGCCGCGAGCGACGTGCGCGAGCGGGCCCGCCGCGAGGCCGAGACGATCGTGCAGGAGGCGCACAACGAGTCTCGCGCGATCGGTCGCTCCGCGCAGGCCGAGCGCGAGCGGCTCTTCGTCGAGTCGAAGAGGATCGAGGGGATGCTGCGCGCCGCGCTCGGGATGATCGAGGAGGAGACCACTCCCTGCACGCGGAGCCGGTCCTCGTCGTGCGGACGCCCGAGGTGGAGCCCGAGCCCACGCCCACACCCGTCCCTGAGCCGATGCCTGCGCCGGTCCCTGTTCGTCGAGCCGCAGCCGGTCGTAGCCGCGTCGATGGTGGAGCAGCCGGCTCCCGTTCACGTCGTCGAGAGCCCGCCGTCCACGCCCGAGCCCGTGGCGCCCGCCGTCGAGCCGGAGCTCGTGACCGGGGCCGACGACGAGTACGGCTGGTCCCGCGAGGACACGCGCGAGTTCGAGCCGATCTCGGGGATGCCCGAGCCCGAGCCGGAACCGCAGCCCGAGGCGCCGATTCCGCCTGTCGCGGAACCCGCGCTCCGGCAGAGCACGAACGGCGGCTCGCGTGACTTCGACTGGGGGGAATGAGCAAGACGTAAACTGGACGGAATGAACGCCGTCGAAGCCTCCGAGTTCCGGGAGCTCCTCGAAGCCGAGCGGGGGCGCGTCGTGAGCGCCCTCGCGACGATGCACGAGGACGGCCAGCGGACGATGGACGAGGAGGTCGGGGTCCCGGGCGGCGTCGGCGCAGACACGGCGTCGATCACGTTCGAGCGCGAGCTCGGCTCGGGGCTCGAGGAGGGGGCCCAGCAGTCCCTCGCGCGCATCGATCGTGCGATCGCCCGGCTCGACGACGGGACGTACGGCACCTGCGAGCGCTGCGGCAAGCTGATCGGACGTGAGCGGCTGCTTGCGCGCCCCTCGGCGATGTTGTGCATCGACGACCAGAGGCTGGCCGACCGTGGCTGAGGGACCCGCGCCGTCGCAGGAGCGGGCTCGGCAGCCCGACGTCAGGGTCGGATCCTCGACGAACGCCCTCGCACCGGTCTCCGTGGCCGAGCGCTCGCTCGGCGCCGGCCCGTGGCAATGGGCGGGGCTCGCGGCCGTCGTCTGCGCGGCGGTGGCCGGAGACCAGCTGACCAAGCACGTCGTCACGGGCCGCCTCGCGCTCGACGAGTCCTCCCGGGTGGTCGGTCCCCTCTCGATCCACCGGGTCGAGAACTCCGGCATCGCGTTCGGGTTCTTCACCTCGGCGACGGGCGTCGTGATCGCCCTCACCGCCGTCGCCGTCGTCTGGATGCTCGTCTACTTCGCGCGCCACGGCGCCCGCCATCCGGTGATCCCCGCGGCGCTCGGCCTCCTGATCGGCGGGAGCGTCTCGAACCTCGTCGACCGTGTCCGCCTCGGCCACGTCACCGACTTCATCGACTTCGGCTGGTGGCCGGCGTTCAACCTTGCCGACAGCTTCATCGTCATCGGCGTCGCGATCCTCCTCGCGGCGCTCCTCGGCGCCGACCGCCGCCCGCAAGGACGTCCGCCGCCCCCTGGACGTCGCGGCCCGCTAGGCCCCGCACCCCAGCGAGACTGTGACCGGTGGAGGAGTCGAGCCGAACGGTCGTGGTCGTTCCGGGCGAGGCCGCGGGGGAGAGGCTCGACCGGTTCCTGGCGACGAAGCTCGGCTCGCGGGCGGCGGCGGCACGCGCGGTCGACGCGGGAGCGCTCGTCGACGGCCGCGCCCGCGCCGCGGAGCTACAGGCTCGAGGGCGGCGAGCGGGTCGAGCTCCCGGAGCCCGCCCTCGCCGCGGCGGCCTTCACCGCCGCGGGAGGGCTCGCCGGTGCGGATCGCCTGGGAGGACGAGCATCTCGCGGTGGTCGACAAGCCTGCGGGTCTCGTCGTCCATCCCGGTGCCGGGCGCGCGACGGGCACGCTCGTCGACGAGCTCGAAGGACTGGTCGCGGGCGGTGAGGAGGGTCGCCCGGGCATCGTCCATCGCCTCGACCGCGACACCTCCGGCCTCATGGTCGTCGCCCGCTCGGAGGAGGCGCACGCTCGGCTCTCCGACCTCGTCCGCGAACGCGCGCTCGAACGCGTCTATCTCGCGCTCGTCCGGGGCGCGCCGGCGTCGCGCGCCGGGTCGGATCGAGGCTCCGATCGGACGCGATCGTGGGGATCCGACGCGATTCTCGCTCGAGACCGACACTCCGCGCGACGCGGTCACGCATTTCGAGGTCGTCGAGGAGCGCGGCGCGGACGCGCTCCTCGGCGTACGGCTCGAGACGGGCCGGACCCACCAGATCCGCGTCCACCTCGCCGCGATCGGCCTACCCGTCGTCGGAGACCCCGTCTACGGCATCCCGGACGCCGCGCTCGGGCGGCAGTTCCTCCACGCCACCCACCTCGGGTTCCCGCATCCGTTCACGGGCGAGCAGGTCGAGGTCGACTCGCCGCTCCCACCGGATCTCGCCGCGCGCTGGGAATCGCTCCTCTGAGCACCGCTCGCTGGGCTACCATTGCAGCGCTCCTGACCCTTCGATCCGGTGGAGGCTCGAGGCGGACGGTCGCCGGCATGTCCCGGCGCCGCCGAGACACCGCCGGCGCACTGCCAAATCAACCGAGAAAGGGGCTCGTATGCCCGTCGTCTCCATGAAGGACCTCCTCGAGGCCGGAGTTCACTTCGGCCATCAGACCCGCCGCTGGAACCCGAAGATGAAGCGGTTCATCTTCACCGAGCGCGGCGGCATCTACATCATCGACCTCCAGCAGACCCAGGAGCTGCTCGACGAGGCGTACGAATTCTCCCGCAACGTCGCCGGCCGGAACGGGTCGATCCTGTTCGTCGGCACGAAGAAGCAGGCCCAGGACGCGGTCGCAACCGAGGCGGCGCGCGTCGGCATGCCGTACGTGAACCATCGCTGGCTCGGCGGCCTCCTGACCAACTGGCGGACGATGTCCGACCGGATCCAGCGCCTCCACGAGCTGCGCACCCTCCGCCAGGAGTCGCAGCTCGACCTGCTCCCGGCGAAGGAGCGCATCGCGATGCTGGCGGAGCTCGAGAAGCTCGAGGCGAACCTCGGCGGCGTCGCCGACATGCGCCGGCAGCCGGACGCGATCTTCATCGTCGACCTGCGCAAGGAGCAGCTCGCGGTCCGCGAGGCGCGGCGGCTCGGGCTGCCTGTGATCGCGCTCGTCGACACGAACTGCGACCCCGACGAGGCCGACTACGTCATCCCGGGCAACGACGACGCGATCCGCTCGTGCTCGCTCGTGATCAGGGCGATCGCCGACGGCATCGAGGCGGGGAAGCAGAAGGTCGCGCCCGCCGAGGTCGTACCGCGCGGCAGAGCCGGAGCCCGAGGTGGCGGCCGAGACGCGCCGGCGCCCGCGGCCGAGGCAGCGCCGGAGCCGGAGACCCAGCAGGCGCCGGAGCCCGAGCGCAGCAGCCACGGATCCGGAGCCGCAACAGGGACCGGCCGACACGGAGGTGGCGGGATGACCGACATCTCGGCCGCGATGGTGAAGCAGCTGCGCGACGCAACGAGCGCTGGAATGATGGACTGCAAGCGCGCGCTCCAGGAGACGGCGGGCGACTTCGACGCTGCCGTCAAGATCCTGCGCGAGAAGGGCATGGCGTCCGCGGCCAAGCGCGCCGACCGCGAGACGACCGAGGGAGTCGTCCTCGCGAAGGTCGAGGGCTCGACGGCGGCGATCGTCGCGGTCGGCTGCGAGACCGAGCCCGTCTCGAAGAACGACGACTTCCGCGCCTTCGCCGACGCCGTGCTCGGCGCCGTCTTCGACGGCGGAGACCCGGGCGACCTCGAGGAGCAGCGGGTCGACCTCGCCGCACGCCTCGGCGAGAACATCCAGGTCGTCGGCGCGCGCCGCCTGGAGTCCGGGAGCGGCGAGTTCTTCGACGTCTACGTCCACGCGCCGCAGAACAAGATCGGCGCGCTCGTCCAGGCTCGCGGCGGCTCGCCGGAGCTCGCGCGCCAGCTCGCGATGCACATCTCGTTCGCGCGCCCGACCTTCCGGACGCCGCGACGAGATCCCGGCCGAGCTCGTCGACGCGGAGCGCGAGATCCTGCTGAAGTCCGACGAGGTCGTGTCGAAACCGGCTGAGGTCCGTGAGAAGATCGTCGAGGGGATGCTGAACAAGCGCTTCTTCGCCGAGTCGGTGCTGGGCGAGCAAGCCTGGATCCACGACTCCGGGCTGACCGTCGGCAAGGCGCTCGAGCAGGGCGGCCTCGAGCTCGTCGACTACGCCTGGTTCTCGGTCGGCTGATGGTCGTCGCGTCCCGCCCGCGCTCCGAGCCGGCGCCGGCGTTCGGCCGCGTCCTGCTGAAGCTGTCGGGCGAGGCGCTGATGGGGACGGACGAGTTCGGGCTCGACCCGCGCGACCGTCGACGAGCTCGCGCGCGAGCTCGTCGAGGTGCACGCCTCGGGGGTCGAGCTCGCGCTCGTGATCGGCGGCGGGAACGTCTACCGCGGCATGAAGGCGACCGCCGCCGGGATGGACCGGGCGACCGGCGACTACATGGGGATGCTCGCGACCGTGTTCAACTCGCTCGCCGTCCAGGAGGCGCTCGAGCGGAACGGCGCCGACACGCGCGTGCTCTCCGCGCTCGACGTGCGCGAGGTCGCCGAGCCGTACATCCGCCGCCGGGCGATCCGGCACCTCGAGAAGGGGCGCGTCGTCATCTTCGCGGCGGGCACCGGCAACCCGTACTTCACGACCGACACCGCAGCCGCGCTGCGGGCGCTCGAGATCGATGCCGAGGCGATCCTGATGGCGAAGAACGGCGTCCGGGGCGTCTACGACGGCGATCCGCGGACGACCCCTCTGCGGTGTTCCTGCCGGCGATCACCCACCTGCAGGCGATCGAGCGGGGCCTGAAGGTGATGGACACGACCGCGCTCTCGCTCTGCATGGACAACAATCTCCCGATCCACGTGTTCGAGCTCGCGCCCGGGAACATCGGGCGGGTCGTCGCCGGCGAGAGCGTCGGGACGCTGATCTCGACGCCGACCGAAGGAGGTGCGTGAGTGGCAGCCATCGACGACTTCGTGGCGGACGCGACCGACCGGATGAACAAGTCGGTCGAGGCGACGCACGAGCACTTCAACTCCGTGCGCACCGGCCGCGCCTCGTCGGCGCTGCTCGACCGGATCACAGTCGACTACTACGGGACGCCGTCGCCGCTCAAGAACATCGCGACGATCAACGTGCCGGAGCCGCGGCTGCTCACGATCCAGCCGTTCGACCCGTCGTCGATCAAGCAGATCGAGCGCGCGATCATGGAGTCGAACCTCGGCCTGACGCCGTCGAACGACGGCAAGATCATCCGGCTGCCGATCCCGCAGCTCACCGAGGAGCGACGCAAGGAGTTCGTCAAGGTCGTGCGCGACATGGCCGAGGAGGGGCGCGTCGCCGTGCGGAACGTCCGCCGGGACGTGATGCGCCACCTCGAGGAGCTCGTCCGCAACGGCGAGGTCGGCGACGACGAGGAGCGCGCGGCCGAGACGAAGGTGCAGAAGCTGACCGACGACCACGTCCACCAGATCGACGAGCTTCTGAAGCGCAAAGAAGCCGAGATCATGGAGGTCTAGGCCTTTTCGCTGCGCGAAAAGGCTAGGAGACCCCCATGAACCTCATCTCCCGCATCCGGACGCTCGCGCGCGTCCGGCCGCTGCCGGAGCGCGACCTGCCCGAGGTCGCCGAGACGGTCGCGATCATCATGGACGGCAACGGCCGCTGGGCCCGCCGGCGCGGGCTGCCGACCGTCGTCGGGCACCGCGCCGGGACCCGTGCGCTCCGGCGCACGGTCGAGGCGGCGATCGACCTCGGGATCCGCCACATGGTCGTGTACGCGTTCTCGACCGAGAACTGGTCGCGCCCGCAGGACGAGGTCGACGCGCTGATGGAGCTCTTCGGCGAGACGATCGAGCGCGAGCTGCCCGATCTCGCCGAGCAGGGCGTGCGCGTCCGGTTCATCGGCCGCCGCGACCGCGCGCCGGAGGAGCTGCGGCGCCGGATGGAGGCGATGGAGGACCGCACCGAGCTCAACACGCGGCTCGGGCTCTGGATCGCGTTCGACTACGGCGGTCGCGCCGAGCTCGTCGAGGCGACGCGCCGGATCGCCGAGAGCGGCCTCGACCCGCGCGAGATCGACGAGAACGTGCTCGCCGCGCACCTGTACGCGCCCGAGCTTCCCGACCCCGACCTGCTGATCCGCACGAGCGGCGAGCTGCGCGTCTCGAACTTCATGCTCTGGCAGCTCGCCTACGCCGAGCTCGTGTTCGTCGACCGGCTGTGGCCGGACTTCGACGAGCGCGACCTGCGCGCCGCGCTCGCGGAGTACGCGCAGCGGCGCCGCCGGTTCGGCGGCCGATGAGCAACGTCGTCTCGCGCCTCCTCGTCGCTGCGGCGGCGATCCCGGTCGTGCTCGGCGCCGTCTACCTCGGCGGCTGGTGGCTGTTCGCGCTCGTCGCGGTCGCGGCGGTGCTCGCGCTGCACGAGTTCTGGCTCCTCGCGAAGCCGCTCGCGCCGCTCGCGCCGGCCGGCTACGTCGGCGTGGCGCTCGCGCTCGTCGGCGCCGAGCGGGGCGGGATCGAGTGGATGGTCGGCGGGCGTGCTGACCACGCTCGCGCTCGCGTTCCTGCTCAAGGGGATCTCGGCGACGCGGCAGGCGCCGACGGCGTCGATCTCGGCGACCGTGATGGGAGCGGTCTGGATCGGCTGCGGCCTCGCGTTCGTGCTGCTCCTGCGCGACCTTCCCGAGCACGGCCGGCTCGCGGCCTTCACGGTCGTGCTCGCGGTCTGGGCCGGCGACACGCTCGCGTACGTCGGCGGGCGGCTGCTCGGGCGTCACCGGATGGCGCCGAACACCTCGCCGGGCAAGACGTGGGAGGGGTTCGTGTTCGGCACCGCGGCAACGATCTTCGTCGCGTTCGTGGCGCTCTACAAGCAGCACTTCCTCACGATCGGCGAGTCGATCGCGCTCGGCGCCGTCCTCGCGGTCGCCGCGCCGATGGGCGACCTCTTCGAGTCGATGCTGAAGCGCGACGCGGGCGTGAAGGACGCCGGCGCGCTGCTCGGCGGCCACGGCGGCATGCTCGACCGGCTCGACGCGCTCCTCTTCGCCGTGCCGGCGGCGTACTTCTGCATCGCCGCCTTCGGCTATCACTAGGTGTCGGACACGCAAGCCTGGTCCGCGGCGAGCCGTCCTGCGGTAGGTGTCGGACACAGCACACCTGGCTCGCGGCGAGCTCGTCCCGAGATCGTGTCCGACACCGCCTGAAGCGCCGTGTCAGCCCTGGTTCAGGCGGTGTCGGACACCGTTCGAGTCGAGCGGTCTGCTGCAGGGCCGCACGCGGTGTCCGACACCTGACCTCGCTACCCTGAGAGCGTGAAGCGGATCGCCCTGCTCGGCGCGACCGGCTCGATCGGGCGCCAGGCGATCGAGGTGATCGACGCGCACCCCGAGCTCGAGCTCGTCGCCGCCACGTCGGGCACGCAGCCGATCGACGGGCTCGCGCCGCTGACGCAGACCGGGGGAGACCCGACCGAGCTCCTCGAGCGCGCCGAGCCGGACGTCGTCCTGAACGCGGTCGTCGGCTTCGCCGGGCTCGATCCCGACGATGTGGGCGCTCGAGAACGGCGTCACGCTCGCGCTCGCGAACAAGGAGAGCCTCGTCGCCGCCGGCGAGCTCGCGCTCGCGGCCCGTGCGCGCGGGCAGAGGCGACGCTGATCCCGGTCGACAGCGAGCACTCGGCGCTCTTCCAGTGCGCGCTCCACGGCGAGCCGGAGAGCCTCGTCCTCACCGCGAGCGGCGGGCCGTTCCGCGGCCGCACCGCGGACGAGCTCGCGGACGTCACGCCCGACGAGGCGCTCGCGCACCCGACGTGGTCGATGGGCCCGAAGATCACGATCGACTCCGCGACGCTCGCGAACAAGGGCCTCGAGGTGATCGAGGCGCACTTCCTCTTCGGCGTGCCCTACGACCGGATCGAGGTCGTGATCCACCCGCCCTCGATCGTGCACGGGCTCGTGCGCTTCCGCGACGGCGCCGCGATCGCGCACCTCGGCAACCCCGACATGCGCGTGCCGATCTCCTACGCGCTCACCTATCCCGAGCGCGCCGCGACGCCGGTCCCGCCGCTCGAGCTGCGCACGCTCGAGTTCCACGAGCCCGACCTCGAGACCTTCCGCATGCTGCCGCTCGCCCGCGAGGCCGGCGAGCGCGGCGGCACCTACCCGTGCGCCTACAACGCGGCGAACGAGGTCGCCGTCCAGGCGTTCCTCGACGGCCGGATCGGCTTCCTCGACATCGCCGGCGGCGGTCGAGGACGTCCTCGACGCGGGTCGACGGCGCGCCGGCGCGTGACCTCGCCGAGCTCGTCGAGGCCGACCGCCGCGCCCGAGAGCTGGTGCCCGTCCTGTGAGCGAGCGGGAGTGGGCATGAGCTTCGGCGCGGCCATCCTCGGGCTCGCGTTCCTGATCCTCATCCACGAGGCCGGCCACTTCTTCGCCGCGCAGGCGGTCGGGATGCGGCCGCGGAAGTTCTACCTCGGCTTCCCGCCGCGCTCGTGACAAGCGCGTCCGGGGCGGGGTCGAGTACGGGATCGGCGCGATCCCGCTCGGCGGCTACGTGAAGATCCCGGGCATGCACCGTGCCGCGCCGGGCGACCTGCGCGGCAGCCTCAAGCCCGAGCAGCAGCAGGCCCATCGCGGCCGAGCTCGACGCGCTCGACGCCGCGCTCGACGCGGACGACGAGGACCGGCGCGCGCCGTCGCTCGCCGAGCTCGAGCCGGCGCTCGGCGGGAACCGGATGTTCGAGGAGCTCGACGGGGCGCTCTCGATGGACGCCTACTGGCGGCAGACGACGTGGAAGCGGGTCGTCGTGATCGCCGCCGGCCCGGCCGTCAACGTCGCCGCCGCGCTCGTCCTCTTCATCGGCGTGTTCATGTCGCGACGGTGCCGACCCGCACCGTCGACGGTGTCGTCAAGGGGTATCCGGCCGCCGCCGCGGGCTCAAGGCCGGCGACGATCGTCGTCTCGATCGCGGGCCGCGCGGTCACTGCCGCCACCCTCGCGAAGAGCATCAACGGCGACCGGAGGCCGCCCGTTCCGGGTTCGTCGTCGAGCGGCACGGCCGGATCCGTGACGATCGGCCCGCTTCGTGCGAAGAACGACCAGGGCACCTACCGGATCGGCATCCAGATCAAGGCGAAGACGGGCCTCGGCTCCTCGCCGCTGACCGCGGCCGGAAGTCGACGGCTCTCATGTGGGCGCTCACCTCGGGCACGTTCAGCGGCATCGGCCACCTCTTCCTCGGGCAAGGGACACACCAGATCTCGAGCACGGTCGGGATCGTCCGTGACACTGCCGCCGCCTACCGGCAGTCGCTTCAGGACTACTTCTTCTTCCTCGGCTACATCAGCCTCGCGCTCGCGCTCCTGAACCTGCTGCCGATCCTGCCGCTCGACGGCGGGCACATCGTGATGTCGATCCTCGAGCGGATTCGCGGCCGCGCCTTCTCGCAGCTCGCCTACCTGCGCTACAGCGCCGATCGGGCTCGCACTGTTTGCGTTCCTGCTGTACCTCGGGTTGCGGAACGATCCTGTTCTCGGGCGGCAGCTAGCGATCAGCGCCGTGGGCAGCGAGCGTTCGGTCAACGTAGGCGGCGTCCAGATCGGCGGCGGCGCGCCCGTCGTCGTGCAGTCGATGACGCTGACGAAGACGCACGACGTCCCGGCGACGACCGCGCAGATCGCCGCGCTCGCGAGCGCCGGCTGCGAGATCGTCCGCGTCGCCGTGCCGAAGCTCGAGGACGCCGAGGCGCTGCCGCAGGATCGTCCGCTTCTCGCCGGTGCCGATCATCGCCGACATCCACTTCAACGCGAGCCTCGCGCTGAAGGCGATCGAGGCGGGCGTCGCCGCCGTGCGGATCAACCCCGGCAACATCGGCGGCCCCGACAAGGTCGTCGAGGTCGTCACCGCCGCGAAGAAGGCCGGGATCCCGATGCGGATCGGCGCGAACTCCGGCTCGCTGCCGAAGCACCTCGAGAGCCTCGCCCAGGAGGACCAGGCCGAGGCGCTCGTCGAGGCGGCGCTCGAGGAGGTGCGGCTGCTCGAGAAGCTCGACTACCGCGACTTCAAGATCTCGGTCAAGTCGAGCCACGTGCCGACGATGATCCGCGCCTACCGGATGCTCTCGGCGCGCGTGCCGTACCCGCTGCACCTCGGCGTCACCGAGGCGGGCCCGCCGTTCACCGGCTCGATCAAGAGCGCCGTCGGCCTGGGCAGCCTGCTCGCCGACGGGATCGGCGACACGATCCGCGTCAGCCTCACCGCCGACCCGGTCGAGGAGGTCAAGGTCTGCTGGGAGATCCTCAAGGCGCTCGGCCTGCGCGAGCGCGGCCCGGTGCTGATCGCGTGCCCGAGCTGCGGCCGCGACAACGTCGGCGTCCAGACGCTCGCCGAGGAGGTCGAGGAGCGGCTCGGAGCCTACGAGGAGCACTTCGAGGTCGCCGTGCTCGGCTGCGCCGTCAACGGCCCCGGCGAGTCGGGCGACGCCGACTTCGGGATCGCCGGCGGCCGCGACGTCGGCTTCATCTACGCGCACGGCAAGGTGCTGCGGAAGGTCGAGTCCGAGCATCCTGATCGACGAGCTCTTCAACGAGATCGACCGCTGGATCGCGCGACGGGATGCAGCGCCCGGAGCGCCGGAAGATGGCGAAGCCGGCCGCGCTCGCGATGGCCGAGGCGTCGGCCATCCCGCTCGAATAGCCTCCGCGGGACGATGAGCGATCGCCCGGGCTTCCACGCTCTTTCTGCCGACGCTGCGCGACGCTCCGGCCGACGCGGAGGCGGTCAGCCACAAGCTGCTCGTCCGCGGCGGCTACATCCGGCAGGTCGAGCGCCGGCCTCTGGACGTTCACGCCGCTCGGCTGGCGCGTCCACCGCAAGGTCGAGCAGATCATCCGCGAGGAGATGGACGCGATCGGCGCGCAGGAGTGGCTCGCGCCGGTGCTGACGCCCGATCGAGCTCTGGGAGGCGACCGGCCGCGACAAGATCCCGGAGCTCTTCCGCGTCGAGGATCGCGCGGGCCGACGGTTCGTCCTGCCGCTGACGCACGAGGAGACGTTCACGTTCCACGCGCGCGAGCTCCAGAGCTACCGGCAGCTGCCGCAGGCCTGGTACCACTTCCAGACCAAGGACCGCGACGAGCCGCGCCCGCGCGGCGGCCTGCTCCGCGTCCGCGAGTTCATCATGAAGGACTCCTACTCGTTCGACCGCGACGAGGACGGGCTCGACGAGAGCTTCCGGGCGCACGAGGCCGCCTACCACCGGATCTTCCAGCGCTGCGGGCTCGAGTACCGCGCGGTGCAGGCCGAGTCGGGGATGATGGGCGGCAGCGAGTCGGTCGACTTCCTCGCGCCGTCGGGCTCGGGCGAGAACACGCTCGTCACCTGCGAGAACGGCGACTTCGCCGCCGACCTCGAGGTCGCGCGGGCCGTGCCGCGGCCGCCGGAGTTCCCGCCGCCCTCGCGGCGCCCGAGGAGGTCGAGACGCCCGGGATCGTCGACCTGCGAGGACCTCGCCGCGTTCCTCGGGATCGACGTCGCCGCGACGTCGAAGGCGATGCCGATGACGAAGGACGACGGCACGGTCGTGCTCGCGCTCGTGCGCGGCGACGACCGGCTCGAGCCGGCGAAGCTCGTCGCGGCGCTCGGCGAGGCCGTCCGGCCGGCGACCGAGGACGAGATCCGGGCGGCGTTCGGCGCCGAGCCCGGCTCGCTCGGCCCGGTCGGGTTCGAGGGCGAGGTGCGTCGTCGACGAGACGCTCCGCGAGGGCCAGTTCGTCGCCGGTGCGAACCGCACCGGCTGGCACCTCCGCGGCGTCGAGCACGGCCGCGACTTCGAGGCGTCGCGTCGCCGACCTTCGCGTCCCGGTCGAGGGCGACCGCTGCGTCCACGACGGCGGCGCGCTCCGCTTCCAGACGGCGATCGAGGTCGGGCACATCTTCAAGCTCGGCACCAAGTACTCGGTGCCGCTCGAGGCGACGCTTCCTCGACGAGGACGGGAAGGAGAAGCCGCTCGTGATGGGGAGCTACGGGATCGGCCCCGGGCGGGTCATGGCGGCTGCCGTCGAGCAGCGCCACGACGAGGCAGGTCATCTGCTGGCCGACTGGCGCTCGCCCCGTACGATGTGCACGTGGTTGTCTTGCCGGGCGTCGAGGAGCAGGCCGAGGCGGCCGCGGCGGAGCTCGATCGCGCCGGGGCTCGACGTTCTCCTGGACGACCGCGACCTGCGGGCGGGGGAGAAGTTCGCCGACGCAGACCTGATCGGGATTCCGTTTCGGGTGACAGTGGGTAAGAAGACACTCGAGGACGGCATGGTCGACGTCAGGGACGCGTGCGACCGGCGCCGACAGACGTGTCGAGATAACCGAGTTGAGCAAGGAGGTACTGGATGGCAAGGAGGCGTAGGTTCAGCTCGGAGCCGTTCGGCCCGGCGGTCGAGCGGCTGATGAACGAGTCCGGCACGACCTACCGCGGCCTCGCCGCGAAGACCGGGCTCTCCGCCGGCTACCTGAACCATCTCGTGCACGGCAACCGGCCGGTGCCGTCGAACGACGTGATCAAGCGGCTCGCCGAAGCGCTCGACGTCGAGCCGGAGCACTTCCGCGAGTACCGGCTGCGCGTGATCACCGAGCAGCTCGAGGCGATGCCCGACCTCGTCGATCGGCTTTACAAGCGCCTGAGCGTCTGAGCGCCAACTAATCCCAGGCGGGGCCGTCCAAGGAGATGAAGCCGGACGGGGCCTCGGCGTGATCGCTTGGGGGCGAGGAGGCCCCGCCGGCCTCTTCGTGCCCCGGGTACGATCACGTCGGGACGGGGTGTGGCGCAGCCTGGTTAGCGCGCTTGTCTGGGGGACAAGAGGTCCCCGGTTCGAATCCGGGCACCCCGACTGAGTTTGCGAACACGGCCGCGATTCTGCGGCCCATTAGTGGCCCAAACGATCCAGCGGACACCGGTTGACGATCTCAGCGGGGATGCAGAACTCCCGCAGTGGCCGAGGAACTCGCCAGGCTCCCGGCGATCAGGAATCGGCTAGCGACTACCGGAACCTCGACGTCGATCTTGTGACCTGACCCACCAGGTCGTCGACGTCCCCGCGGAAGGGGCGAGGCTCGTGACACTCGTCGTGAGAGCGAACGAGGGGTGTCGGAACGACATCCGTCCGGGCCGGCGTCGACGTTCCGCGAAGCCGCCCCGAGCCCATGCCACCGACGAGAGAGTGTGGCGGCACTCGGGCCACTGTAGATCGCCGCCCGAGTGCCGCTGCCAAAGTCAGAGAGTTGCCGTCAGCCGACCTGGCCGTCCCCGCCGACTACGAAGTCGACATACATTCCGGCGGCTTCGTGTCCCATGGTGTCGCAGAAGAGCCTGTATGTGCCGTGCTTCAGGTTGATCTTGAGCGTGTCCGAGATGATCGCGGTGGTGGTGGCGCCGCCGCACGGGGTTGCGCTGCCGGTGGTATTGCAGACCGGAGTGATCTGCGTCTCCGCGCCATTGGTGTCCGTACACGCCGTTGTCGACCCCGGGCAGCTCCTGAGCTCGAAGTTGTGGGCGTTGTGGTTGTCGGTGACGGCGATCCACTGCGTCCCCGGCCTCAGGGTCAGTAGCCCGCTTCCTGCCGGAGTGCAGTTTCCCGGCGTCGTGGGTCCGCAGGCCGTCCCTGTGCCGTAGTTCATGACCGTTTGGCCGTCGAACGTCGCTTGTAGACAGAACGGAGTGGTGGCGCTGAGGCAGAAGCCGCCGTCGATGGTGCGACCCTGTGCTGACGCCGTCGCGACCGAGTATGCGGCGAACGACCCGACGGCAGCGACTGCAGCAAGCACAACTGCGATCCGGCCTTTCGTTACCTTGGTTCTGCTCACGGGTTCCCCTTTCGTTGAATTCCGCCACCAGCCCGCAGCAGGCTGAGCAGCTCCAAGTCCGTCGGTCGAGGGTCGGGATCTCGTCGAGAGACACCTAACTGCGTAAACGGGGCGAGCATCTCACGCTGCCGTCCCGCGAGTCAACCGCCGCTTGGCGGCGCGTCGAGTTCGGATTTCGGTACTACATCTTCGTATCGGCGGTAGAAGGTTTCGGTAGAAAAGAACGGCCCAGCCGTTTAGCTGAGCCGTTCTTCAGACCCAGGCGGCAGCGACTTTCGTCCAGAAACGGACGAACCGTTCGGCAGTTACCGGTGCTTTCTTCGCTCGGGAACACTGTTTCTGCTGCGGCGCGGCTCCGGCCGATCCCCCCTCGTCTGGGGCCGCGCCTGGGCACCTCGCCCGTCGGACACGAACGTGACGCACATCACCGAGGGCGCGGCGCGCTCAGCAGACAGTATCGACGTCGAGAATTCCGTCGGTGCTCTGCTTCAGCCAGACCGGCCCCGCGGCGAAACCTGCCGGGCAACCCGGGGGATCGGGGGCGCCGGTCGCAATCCATTCCGGGACGCTCAGCGAGGTCCAGCGGCCCGCGATCTGCTTCCAGTAGGTCGCGTTCGAGTAGATCCCGACGGTCGGCGTCGGCGAGTGATTCAGCACCTGCTCGAGGATCCCTTTGATTGCCAGTGCGTTCAGCAGCGGACGGGACGACCACGAGTTGCCCGGCTCGACGTCGAGCCAGACGGCCTCCGCCGTCGTTCCCCCGAGCTGGGCGAGGGCCGCCGTCCCCTCGCTGCAGCCGACCGCGTATGCGCGACGCGGGGCGGGCTGGAGGTACTGCGTTGCTGCTGCCGCTGCGCAGTCCGGAGTGATGTGACGGGCGAGGAGCGGGCTGTAGGCGGTGTTGATGTAGAGGCTCCGCGGCGGGCCGGCGGCTGCCCACTCGCCGGCGAAACACGGGTTCGTCGTGAACGGACGTCCGGCATTGAGCCCGATCACGGCGAAGGCGTGCACGCCCTGTAGCGGCCTGGCGCAGTTCGGGTAGCTGATGTCGACGCCGATCTCGCCGGGGCGGTAGGGGTCGTGCTCGACGAGGTGGGCGAGATCGAGCACGGCCGCGCCACCCGTGGGCACACGCAGTCGGGTCCCGATCGGGAGCACGTTCGCCGGGTCCAAGTCGTTGGCTGCCGCGAGCTGTCCGAGCGAGACGTGGTAGCGAAGCGCGATCCCGCTCAACGTGTCTGCGGGCCGCACGATGTAGGTCCCGGCGAAGCCACCTCCGTCGGAGGCGGCCGCCGGCACCCGGAGCACGACCCCGATCAGGAGCATCTTTCGCCAGTCGAGGCCGTTTGCGCGCGCGAGTGCTGCCACCGTGACGTGGTAGTGCTGCGCGAGCGCCGAAAGCGAGTCCCCAGCACGCACGGTGTAACGCCCGGGCCAACCGGGTCCCTCTGCGGATGCCTCGCCGGCCGACCCGAGCACCACCAGCAGAAGAGCGACGACGATCTTGCCGCGCATTGGCGAGGCTTCGAGCCACAACACCGCGCTCCTTCCCGCGGCGTCTCCGAAACCTCGGCGGAAGAGGGACGAACGCGCGCACCAAGGCCGTCCTACCCCTGGCCTTACGGGCTACGGCAGTAGGGGGACGCGCTCGTAGTCGGCGATCGGGAGCAGGGCTATCGTCGGGGGATCGTCGATCAGATCGAGGAGCTGATCGAGTTGTGCGTCGGAAGGGTCGCGTACGCCTTCTGCGGCCTCGAAGTAGCGGCGAACGAACTTCCCGAGGATGTCTGACCGGAGCTCGCTCGCGTCGCCGCGCCGGGTCTCGAGTGTCGAATCGACGTGAAGCGCGACGAGGAGGAAGCCGGGGATGCGGGCACCGCCCGGGTCCAGAGCCGGCTGCACGAACGGTACGCCGAGGACTCGCGCGCCAAGTCGTCCATAAAAGCGGAGCCGGCTAGAGGCGTCCTCGCCTTCGACGTCCGGGAAGGCGCGGGGATCGTGCACCTCCGCCACGGCCAGCCGGACGCCCGCAAGCGAGTACCAGCGCGGGCCGACACGCTCGACGAGCGCCGTTCCGATGCCATGTCCGCGCAGGTCCGGACGCACGGCCAGGTACGAGAGAAGCAGCACCTGCTCGGGGGCGTAGACCTCGCCGGTGACGCCGCCGATCGGGGCGCCGTCCCCGTCCAGTGCGACCGAGACGAGCAGCTGGACGTCGCCGGCTCCGCGAAGACGTCGTTCCATGACCGCGAGGTCGTCGAGCTCGGCGGCCGCGAACGAGACGGAGAGGACGTCGCGATAGAAGCGGCGGAACAGCTCGACGTCGCGGTCGGGGTCCAGATCCTGAAACGCCGTCACGCGGACCGACGCCGGCCTGAACGGCGATCCAGCCCGACGATGTAGGCGATGATCAGGAAGAAGAGGGCTGCGAGTAGGCCGGCACCGAGCCACGCCCACACGCGAGCTCGAGCGCCGAATGCATCGTCGGCCCATTGGATGACGCCCGCCAGCGAGGCGGCCGCGAGGACACCCAGCACGACCTCGACCCGGCGGCTAAAGCTCTCGTCACGTTCACGGCGCAGTTCGCCGTCCTCCTGCTCCTTCTGTCGCACGAGCGCGGCGATTCGCTCCTGGCGGTCTCCGAGCTGCGTCAGCCGGCGCTCGACGTCACTCTCGGCGAGGGTGAGGCCGGCGGACTCCCAAAGGGCGTCGAGGAATCGCCGCTGGCCGCGCGTCCTGCACAGCATGGGCGAGTGCAGGAATGCGAGCCGCCGACGTATGTCCTGCTCCAGCTCGAGATTCGTCGCCTCCTGGTCATGGAGATCGGCGATCGAGGCGCTCGTCGAGGCGCCGAGCGATCCGTCGAGGTTCTTGGCGCGTTTCCCTGCCTGCCTCTTCCAGAGCTCGAGCAGCGATGGAAGGGAAGCGACGAACTCGATCATCTCCTCGTACTCGCCGACAAGCCACTCGGGTGACGCGGGCATGAGGCTTACGGTTGTGTTGTCGGTTCGCACGACGAAATCGCCCACGTAGGCCTCCTGCGAAACGAGATTGGTGACGCCCGGAGGCGGATACCGGATCCATTCCTCGAGCGCCGTCGCAAGGTGCCGAACGGGATGGAAGAGAAGCGTCCAGCCGACCGCCTGCCGGAGCTCAGGCAATCCGGCTGACGAGCTCGTGCCATCGGAGCCCACCACGGAGATCGAGCGTGCGGCTACGACGACGTGCGAGTCTGCGCTCGGTTCGGTGATGACTTCTGCGTCGAGCGCAACCGCGATCGCCCGGGTCACCTGCTCCGCGTAATACGGAAACTTGGTCTTCTTCGTCTCCTTCGACTCCGAGACGCCGGTTGTGTGCTTCTCCTCGCCCATCGCATGCGATCCGCGCCGGAGCGCCTGGTTGAGCGTGTGCAGGTCGGCCAAGTCGGGCAGGGCCGACGCCACGCGCAACACGTGATTCCCCAAGCGGCTGAGGCGAACCTCTGACGTGAACTCGAGGCGATCGCCTCCGGTCGTCTCGACCATGATCCGAGGCAGTTCGATCGTCGCGCCCGAGTACCCCTCCTCGGTGGTGTCCTCACGGACCCAGAGGTCGTTCAGGCTCAGCTGACGTGCGCTCACGGTGCCGAGGCCCAACGAGACGAAGGCCTTGTCGGTGTCGCCGGCGAGCGCGCGCCCGACGGCTTCGGCGGCGCCGATGCCATCGAGGGCGAACGGGTACAGGTAGACGATGTCGGCCTCGTCCACCCTGAGCCGCGGTGCCGCGGAGTGATCGCGCAGCGCCTCCAGCGCCGTTGCCTGGGCCTTCAGTTCGCTCGCGTACACGTCTCCGTCGTAGGCATCGCTATCGAGGGCTTTGTTGAGATCGCTGAGGATCTGGTCGAAGCAGCGCGTCCGCGCCGGCACCTGCTCGTCCAGGAATGAGCGGACCGACTCGGCGATCTCGTGGACGGCCTGAAAGTGGAAACGCGCCGTGCCGGCGTCGGCCTGCACGACGTTGCGCGCCTCGGCGAAGCCCGGTTCGAGCGCTCGCTCCCGCGCCAGCAGCGCGTCGAGGCTGGTCACGATGCCGTGCGCCCTCTGACTCACGGCGATCGGACAGGAGCAGCTCATCGCATCCTCGACGCTCATCTCCTCGACGATCAACTTCGCGTGATCGACGACGATCGGGACAAGTTCTGCGCCGACGGCGCCCCAGGGCCCGCTCGACGGTGCAGAGCCCGCCGCGTCCCCAAGCGCGTCGAGGACGTCGCGTATCCGCCCGTAGTCCTCCGTCCGCTCCCACTTCTCGAGACACCTCCCATGCACGTAGAGGGCGAGGAGCAGCGGGCCATCCTGGCTCGACGCCGCCGCGGCGAACGCGTCCTGCAAGACGGCACGAGCCGTGTCCCGCGTCGGGGCGTCCAGCGCAAACAGCAGGTCGTCTACATCCTTGACCGCCACGCCGTCGAGCCCCGAGACGGCATCCCCGAGGGCGGTGTACTCCCGTTCCCGCCACTGACGGCGGATTTCGCCCCACGCGATGTCCTCACGGTTCGTGGCAAAGCCGCCGCGGACTACAGCTGCCACTGCTGACCGGCACCAGTCATTCGAACGCCGAGCCTCTCATCGCGCGCAGTACATGTCAACGACGATGACCAGACTGTGGATCCGAGCACATCAAGCGACGACCCCGGAGCTCAAACTCGGAAACCGTGGCCGACGTCTAAGTGTTTCGACAGGTCACTACAACTTCTCTCAACGGCTCGGAGGTAACGATGCGGGTAGTGGGTGCAATCGCGGGGGTCGTGATCCTCGCCTCAGCGGTGGTCGGCGGCGGGTCAGCGTCTGCGTCGGTAGCGGCGGACACGCCGTCCGGCGGCTCGATCTATATCCACGCGACTGGCAACGAGGGGCCGGTCGGGTCGATCATCATCACCGGCGCGATCGGCGATTACGGCAAGACCCTCTCGATCGACAAGAACGGGAAGACCGACAACAACGGGAACTACGTCAGGATCACCCTCAAGAAGGGGACGTTCGAGGTCGACTCGACGACGCTCAACGCGAAGACGAACCACGCGCAGCCGATGATCAACAAGGCGACCTGCTCGTTTCGGTTCAGCGGGAGCGCCCCGGTCACCCTCTTCAACGGGACGGGGCTGTACAAGGGGATCAAGGGGAGGGTTCTGATCACCATCGCCTACGGCGCGGTCGGTCCGCTGTACAAGAGCGGACCGCACAAGGGGCAGTGCAACCTGAGCCAGAACGTGCCGGCGCTTGCCGAGTACGCGTCGATCACCGGCCCCGGCACGGTCACATTCAGCTAGGCGGACACGCGGCATCAAGGGGCCGGGCAGAGGCGCCTCCCCGACCCCTTGATCCCGCACGTCCAGCCCGCCGTCAGTTCCCCCGGCTGGAGCGCGGTTGTACGAGAAGCGCTCCGGGTAGCTCCACCCGGCGCTCGCTTCCCGTATCCACCTCGTACCCGCCACACGAAACCTGAACCCGCCGCGATGCCGGCGCGGAAAGCGCGGCGGCGGTCAGGCGGGGGTCTGTGCTTCCTTCGCAGCCGAGGAATGCTCGACGCGTGGCTTGCCGCGGGACCATGAAGCCGCCGCAGCGATCAGGCAGATGATCACGGCGAAGGCGAACGCCTGGTGCAGTCCGTCGCGGAAAGGCCCGGCGATCAGCTGCGGGAAGAACGAGTGGCCTGCGATCGTCGCGGCGTTCGCAGCCGGAAGCTGGGAGAGGACGTGCGTCCCGATCAGGGACGTCGCCGGGTCGTAGCCGAGGAACGACGCGAACAGCACGGAGATCGGCGGGAGGCCGCCGACGTCCGCAGCTGTCGCGGGAGCGACGCCCTGCGCCTCGAGGCCGGCTGTCAGCGTGTGGGGGAGGGTGGCCGAGAGGCCGATGATCATCAGTGTGAAGAAGATTCCGATCGAGAGCACCTGCGCCGAGTTCTGGAACGTCTGGTTCATGCCGGCGCCGGCGCCTCGGTGCTCGGCCGGGAGGCTGTTCATCACGCCGGCCCGGTTCGGGGAGGCGAACGCGCCCATCGAGATGCCCATCAGGAAGAGCAGGAACCCGAACTCCGCGTAGGAGAAATCGAGGGGCAGCCGGTCGAGGAGGATGAACGCGAGCGCCGACACGAGCATGCCGCCGGTCGCGAACAGCCGCTGGCCATATCGGTCGGAGAGGATCCCGGCCGTGGGGCCGGAGACGAGGAACCCCGTCGTCAGCGGCAGCATGAGGATCCCGGCCCAGAGGGGCGTCGACGCGAAGCTGTAGCCGTGCTGAGGCAGCCAGACGCCCTGCAGCCAGATGATCAGCATGAACATGAGCCCGCCGCGGGCGAGGGCGGACAGGAAGCTCGAGATCACGCCGAAGGTGTAGGCGCGGATCCGGAAGAGCGAGAGCTCGAACATCGGCGCCTTCACCCGTGTCTCGACCCAGACGAAGACCGCGAGAAGCGTGACGCCGGCGGCGACGCAGCCGAGCACGACCGGCGACGTCCAGCCGAGCGCATGGCCGCCGTAGGGGCGGATCCCGTACGTGATCCCGATCATCAGCAGGACGAGCCCGCTGCCGAAGGTGACGTTCCCCCACCAGTCGATCTCGGCCTGGGCGTGCTTCCCGACCTCACGGAGGCTCACGTGCGACCAGATCGTCCCGACGATCCCGAACGGCACCGAGATGAGGAACACGAGACGCCAATCGACGGCCGCGAGCAGCCCGCCGAGAACGAGGCCGAGGAACTGGCCGCTGATGCCGGCGACGTTGTTGATCCCGAGGGCGAAGCCGCGCTGGTTCGCGGGGAACGCGTCGGTGACGATCGCGACGGAGTTCGCGATCAGGAACGCGGCGCCGATCCCCTGCACGATCCGGAACCCGATCAGCCAGTCGGCGCCCGCGCGCCCGCCCATCCAGTCGATCGTCAGCAGCAGGGAGGCGACCGTGTAGATGATGAATCCGAGGGTGTACATGCGGACGCGGCCGTAGATGTCGCCGAGCCGCCCGAGGCTGACGACGAGCACGCTCGAGACGACCAGGAACCCGAGGATCATCCAGAGCAGGTAGAAGCTGTTCCCGGGCTCGAGCGGGTCGAGGTGGATGCCCCTGAAGATCGCCGGCATCGCAACGAGGACGATCGACGCGTCGATCGTCGCAAGCAGGACCCCGAGCGTCGTGTTCGACAGCGCGATCCACCTGTAGCGAGCGTCGATCTCGGGCTCTTCGGGCAAGCTAGACTCTTCAGGCAAGCTCAACAGTTTACCTGTTGAGATGCGGTACTATCGTTCCGTTGTGGTCCCCCAGGCGGACGCAGGTCGCTCCGCGAGCGAGCTCCGGATCGTGCTCGGACAGCTCGTGCGCCGGCTTCGCGCCGAGAACGCCTTCCCGGTCTCGCAGGGGATGGTGCTGGCGCGACTCGAGCGGGAAGGGCCGACGACGACGAGCAGCCTGGCGGCCGGTGAGCGCGTGCGTCCGCAGTCGATGGCGCAGACCCTCGCGGAGCTCGGGGCGGCCGGGCTCGTGGCCCGTAGGCCCGACCCGGAGGACGGCCGTCAGATCCTGATCGAGCTGACCGACCGCGGGCGAGCCATCCTGGCCGAGGATCGCGCCCGGCGCGAAGGATGGCTGGCCGGCGTGATCGAGGCCGACCTCAGCGCCGGTGAGCAGGAGGTGCTCCTGCAAGCGATCGAGCTCCTCCGCCGGCTCGCCGAGAGCTGAGCCGTTCGGCAAACCGTGCTCGAGCCGTCAGACTGATCGCTTGGGCCACGCGACCAACGCACAGTTCCTCATCGCATTCGCGATCGACGCCGTCGTCGGCGCCGGGGTGTGGATCCACGCCGACCGGAACGGCATCCGCCATCAGACGGCGTGGGCGCTCTTCGTCGTCCTCTTCCTTCTCATCGCGCTTCCTGTCTACGTGATCTACGTGCGTCGCCGCCGGCGGGCGGCGGAGTAGGAGGCGAGCGCCCGGGTTTCGAGGTAGCGTCCCGCGCGTCCCGTGCCTTCCTACCGCCTCATCACGGCCGAGGGCGACGATCTCGGCCCCTTCCGCGCAGCGACCCGAGAGTGGCGGGAGGGCGACCGGATTCATCGGGGGCAGGGCGGAGACCTCGTGGTCGTGCGCCTCGTGACGGCGGAACCGGGCGACGACGTGGACGGCTACCTGGTCGTCCGCTCCGCTCCGTCCTAGAGGGACGGATCCCGATTCATCAGCTTCCGAATGGTGGGACGATTCCGCGTCCCTCCGATGCGGCACCCCGTTCTCTGTGCGCTTTCCCTCGCCTGGCTGTGGGCGGCGGCCCCTGCGCTGGCCGCCGGCCCGGCCGTGAAGCGGAACGCTCCTGCCCTCTCGGCGTTCTACTACCCGTGGTTCGCGACGACGGTCGCCGACGGCAGCTATGCCCACTGGGCCCAGGAGGGCCACTCTCCGCCCGACGACATCGCCTCGATCTACTACCAGGTCCTCGGCGTCTACTCGTCTGACGATCCGAGCGTGCTGGGCGACCAGATGGCCGAGATCCAGCGGGCGGGATCGACCAGATCGCTGTCTCGTGGTGGGGGTGGGGGTCGGCCGAGGACCAGCGCCTCCCCGCCGTGGTCAGGGCCGCCCGCGCGTACGGCATCGCTGTCGCCGTCCACGTCGAGCCCTACGAGGGCCGGTCCGTCGCGGGCGTTGCGGCCGCGATCGCTCACCTGAGGACGCCTTCTGGGCGGCGCGCTTCCGGCAGGCGCGTGCCCCGCAGCCGTACCCCAGGCCCACCTAAATATCCTTGAGCGGATGACCGCCGCTCCGACCGTCTCCAGGCCGCTCGCGCAGGTTCCGAACGCGCTCACCGTCGCGAGGCTCGTCGTCATCCCGATCTATGCGGTGCTGATCCTGAGGTCGGTGAACGGTCACAGCTGGGCCGCGGCGATCCTGTTCGGGTTGGCAGCGATCACCGATCAGATCGACGGCTTCCTGGCACGCCGCTGGCACGTCGAGTCGCGATTCGGCAAGATCGCCGACCCGCTCGCCGACCGGCTGCTGATCGATGTCGCCGTCGTGCTGCTCTGGCACGCCGGCCAGCTTCCGGTGGCGGCGTTCCTCATCCCGGCGCGCGACGTGCTGCTGATCGCGCTGACGCCGGTCGCGCTGCGACGCGGGTACCAGTTCGAGGTGAACTTCCTCGGCAAGCTCGCCACGTGGCTCCTGTACGCTGAGCCTCGGGCTCGTGATGGTCGTCCACGGAACCTGGCCGCGCTGGATCTTCTGGACGGGCTTCGCGCTCGCGGTGATCTCGTTCTGCCAGTACTTCCTGAAGGCGCGGAAGGAGATCGGCGGGGAGCGGGGAAGCAGATAATATCTCAAGTTGAGGTTGACGGTTTGCGGCCCGTCCGCTGTAATCAGTCGAGACGGAACCGAAAGGCTCAATCGCAAGGCTCAACCGAAAGGCTCACGTGGAACTTCTTCCCGGAACTCGGCTCCCTCTCTGACGAGGAGCTCAAGCAGCTGAAGGACGACCTCGAGGCGCAGGAGCGCGAGCTCAGCTACCAGCGCCGCGTCCTGCACGGCAAGATCGACATCCTCCGCGCGGAGATCGTGGCGCGGCTCCAGCGCGTCGGGGGGCCGTCGGCGCTCGACGAGCTCGACGTCGACCGGCTGACCGAGATCCTGACGGGCAAGGCGACGCCTCCGGAATGAGCGCCCCTCGGGGGATGCCCGATGAGCCACGTCTACTGCAGCGAGTGCGGGTTCCTGAACCCGGAGGCCGCGAACTACTGCTCGCGGTGCGGTGCGCTGCTCGAGAAGGGCGAGGGCGACGCGAGCGAGACGACGCAGTCGTTCTCGGCGGACGAGGTCGAGGAGCACGAGCACGACCTGCTCGAAGGGCTCGAGGGCCCGGCGCTCGTCGTCCGCTCGGGCGGCGGCCGGGCGGGGGAGACCTTCCTGCCGGCCGCCGAGCGCACCCGGATCGGCCGCTCCCCGGACTGCGAGATCTTCCTCGACGACGTGACCGTCTCGCGCAACCACGCGGTGCTCGTCGAGCGTGACGGGGCGTTCTACGTCGAGGACCAGGGCTCGCTGAACGGGACATTCGTGAACCGCCACCGGATCGACAGCGCGCGCCTCGAGAACGGCGACGAGCTGCAGGTGGGGAAGTACCGGATGACGTTCGTCGAGGGTCGGTCGTGAGCACCCTCGCCCAGCCGCCCCGGCGTGAGCGCCCGATCCGGATCGGCGAGGTCGTGCGCCGCCTGCGCAGGCGAGTTCCCCGACATCTCGATCTCGAAGATCCGGTTCCTCGAGGACGAGGGCCTCCTGAGCCCGCAGCGGACGGAGGGCGGCTACCGGCTCTTCGACGAGCACGACGTCGAGCGCCTCGAGACGATCCTGCGGCTGCAGCGCGACGAGTTCCTGCCGCTGCGCGTGATCCGCGACCAGCTCGCCGACCCGGGCGCTGCGGAGCGCAAGCCGCCGGCGGCCTGCGACCCTCGGGGAGCGGATCGAGCGGATCGACCTGGACGAGCTCGAGCGTCGCTCCGGGCGTCACCACGGGAGCTGCTGAAGGAGCTCGAGGACTACGGCCTGCTGTCGCCGATCGGCACGGGGGCCGACAAGCGCTACCCGGAGACCGACGCCGACGTCGCGGCCGTCTGCGCGCAGCTGACGCGGTTCGGCGTCGACGGGCGGCACCTGCGGACGTTCAGGACGGCGACCGACCGCGAGGCGGCGCTGCTCGAGCAGCTGATCGCGCCGGCGCTCCGCTCGCGAAACGACGAGCGGCGCGCGGCGGGCCTCATCGACCTGCAGTCGCTGACGGAGCTCGCCCAGGAGCTCGTGGCGCTGCTCCTGTGGCGCGAGGTCCGGGAGATGGCGGCCCGTGACTATGAGCACCGGTGACGACCGTCGATCTGCGCTCGCGGATTCGCGAGGTGGACGACTTTCCGACGCCCGGCGTCGGCTTCAAGGACATCACGCCGCTCCTGGCCGACCCGGTCGCGCTCCGGCAGACGATCGCCGACCTCTCGACCTGGGTGGCCGCGAAGGACGCCGACCTCGTGCTCGGCGCGGAGGCGCGCGGGTTCATCCTCGGCGCCGCGGTCGCGGCGGAGGCCGGGGTCGGGTTCGTCCCGGCGCGGCGGCCGGGGAAGCTGCCGCCGGAGACGGTCGGCGCGACCTACGTGCTCGAGTACGGCGAGAACGTGCTCGAGGTGCATCCGGACCTGATCCCGCCGGGCGCGCGGGTCGTGATCCACGACGACGTGCTCGCGACGGGGGGCACGGTGGAGGCGATCCGCGGCCTCGTGCGAGCAGCTCGGCGGCGAGGTCGTCGGTGCGTGCTTCATCATCGAGCTGACGTTCCTGGACGGCCGCGACCGCCTGGACGGGCTCGACGTGCACTCGCTGATCGCGTACTGAGCGACTCCTCGATCGAGGGAGGCGCCGCCGGGCCGCGCTTGACCCCTTGCGCCAGGGATGGCCGGCTACCGGCCGGAACGCCGATGCAGCGTCGATGTGACGCAGCTGCGGCAGACCAACGGCGACAGAGCGGCCGTCCCGCACTCGCGAGGCTGGCCGAGCTGGTGCTGCTACCGCCGCTCGACGCCGAGGGAGCGCCTCGAGGCGGCGCTCGGCCCGGAGCTCGCGAGGTTCCTGGTGTCGGCGCTGTGCGCCACGGTCAGGGCCGGGTCGGATCGTCCTCGCCGTAGACGCGCACGTAGAGGAAGATCCCGGCCGCGGCGACGCAGCCGACGACGAACGACGTCGCCCCGGAGAACCCGACCGCGATCCCGCCGATCCAGATGAAGACGCCGAACCCGATCGCCCAGAGAAACGACGTCACCCCGTGAGAAAAGGCCGGCAACCGCATCCCGCCGGGATTTTAGACCACGCAGCCGAACCACAACCGGGTTCTCCGAGCTAGCGAGGCGAAACGCCGAGCTAGCGAGCACGCAGTGCGCCCTGAAGAGCAAGGCGCCCGCAACTCCGAGGCGCCAGAACGCATGCAGCGCCCTTGGTTGCGGCGTCGGCTCCGCCGGCGTCGCAACTCCAGCACCGCCAGGAGAGGGCGAACGTCCGAACCATCGGCACCGGAGACCGCGCGCAAAGGGCTCGGAAAGGGGGCCCGCGGGGGAAAACCGAAGGTGTTCCCCCGCGAATTAATTCACCGAGCCGGTGGCGCTTTCGTCCACCGTTCCCGCTGGCTTTCCGCTTCCGCGTACGGCCCTCGGGAGCGGCTTCGACCTACCGGCGCTCCGTGCTCGGTGCAGTCGGCAAGCTAGTCGGGCCGCGAGGACGCGGCAAGGGCGCTCCGTGACGGGATTGTCCGCATTTTGCGAAGAGAAGGACTTTCGCGCGGGCGCTGTCGGTGTGGAGACTGTGTCGGGATAGGGTGGGCGGTCGACCGTCGGAGGGAAGGCGCGCGCTTGATGTCGTTTCGCCGACTCGACATAACGCTCGTTATCGTGCATAGGCGCGACCGTGATCGTCGATCGTCGACGTTTTGAGCCTGAGCGAGGAGCTGCGGGTGCTGTCTGGAGGCCGCGGAGGAGCGCGGTCGGGTGCGGGCGTCGCGGCTCGCAGAGGTGCTGGAGCCGCTCGAGCTGGACGAGCTCGAGAGCGAGTCGGTGTACCGCGAGCTCGAGAAGCGCGCGATCGAGGTGATCGAGGATCGCCGCGACGACGACTCGCTGCGGGACCGGCTGCCGGCTCCGCCCGTGCTCGAGTCGACGACCGACGCGCTGCAGCTGTTCCTGCGCGAGGCGTCCCGCCATCCGCTGCTGACGGCGGCTCAGGAGGTCGCGCTGGCAAAGCGGATCGAGCGCGGCGACCCGCTCGGCGAAGCAGCGGATGATCCAGGCGAACCTACGTCTGGTCGTCTCGATCGCGAAGAACTACCGCAACCAGGGGCTGCCGTTCCTCGACCTGATCCAGGAGGGAACGCTGGGCCTGATCCGGGCGGTCGAGAAGTTCGACTGGCGGCGCGGGTTCAAGTTCTCGACGTATGCGACCTGGTGGATCCGTCAGGCGGTCGCGCGCGCGCTCGCGGACAAGTCGCGGATGATCCGGATGCCGGTGCACGTGGTCGAGCGCGTCCACAAGCTGAACCGGGCCGAGCGGCAGCTCTGGACCGAGCTCGGCCGCGAGCCGACGCTGGCGGAGATCGCCGAGGAGGCGAACATCACGCTCGAGCAGGCCAAGGAGGTGCGCGCGGTGCCCGCGCGCGACCTCGCTCGACGCACCGGTCGGCGAGGACGACGACGCCGTCCTCGGCGACTTCGTCTCCGGCGGCGATCCGCTGCCCGAGGAGCTCGTCGAGGAGACGATGCGCTCCGAGGCGATCGCCAGCGGCGCTGCGCTCGCTGCCGCAGCGTCATCGCGACGTGATCGTCCTCCGCTACGGCCTCGACGAGTCCGATCCGCGGACGCTCGGCGAGATCGGGCGCTGCCTCGGGATCACCCGCGAGCGCGTGCGCCAGATCGAGGTCGAGGCGCTCGGCCGGCTCGCGTCGCTCCAGGAGATGCGGCTGATCTGAGCACACTTGAACGTGTGCTCGGCGTCTGCGACGCTTGCCGTATGCGCGTCGCTGCGTGCGCCGGTGCGGCCGTCCTGCTCGTCGTCGGTATGCCCTCTGTCTCGCTGGGGCAACCGAGCTCGGGGGTGACTACGGTCGGGCAGTATCAGCGCTACGCGGGCGAAGAGGGGCTCGGCGTCGGGTTCGGCTCTCTCTGGGTCAGCAGCGTGGACGAAGGCGCGAGTGTCGCCCGGGTGAATCTCGCGACGTCGAAGTCGCTGTCGATCCCCGCCGCGAGCGACGAGGACTCGCAGATCGGCGTCGCGCGCGACGCGGTCTGGATGAGCGACTTCGCCGACGGGATCGTCCGCCGGATCGATCCGGCCACGAACCTGGTCAGCGCAACGACGAAGGGTCTCCCCGGCGCGAGCGGCTTCGCGTTCTCGGGGAGCGACGTCTGGGTCGCGCTCCACCATGGGCAGTCCGTCGCCGAGCTGAACGGCGCAGACGGGCCGCGTTCTCGCGCGCCTGGCCGTGCCCGCAGCGGGCGACGGCGTCGTCGCCGGTGGGCCGTCCGAGCTTGCGCTCGGGTTCGGCTCGGTCTGGACCGACGTGCCGAACCTCACGGCGGTCGTGCGGCTCGATCCCGAGACCGGCAAGGTCGCCGCGGTGATCCGTGACGGTGCCGACTGCTGCGGCGGCGTCGCCGTCGTGGGCGGGAGCGTCTGGGTCGTCTCCGGGGGATCCGTGGACCGGATCGATCCGAAGACGAACGAGGTGAGCGCCCGGATCCACCTCGCGACGCCGGATGGGCTCGACGCCGGGCTTTCCGTGCTCGACGGCGCGCTCTGGGCCGCCCCCGGGAACAGCATCGTCGAGATCGATCCGGCGACCGGGAAGGTGATCTCCAAGACCGCGTTCGGCCGGGCGTACTTCGAGGAGCTGGCGGCCGGGAACGGCAAGCTCTGGGCCTGGGACGCAACCACGAACGAGATCGACGAGCTTCGCGTCGGCTGACTGCCGCGACTCTCAGCCGCTGCGGAGACCGACTGCGAACCCGACGTTCGGCGCGTGGATGTTGACCATTCGAAGCTCGGTTCCGCCCACGTTCGAGAAGCCGTGGACGACGCCCTGGCGGAGCCGCGACGAAGCTTCCTGGACCTGCGCGGAAGACCTCCTCCCCCACCTGGAACTGGGCTTCCCCGGTAAGCACGTAGAACGAGTCGACGTGGTCGGCATGGCTGTGCAGCGGGACTCCTTCGAACTCGGAGCCGAAGCGCAGCTCGATCACCTCGTACTCGGGAAGCTCGGCCAGGATGCGGTGATGACGCTCCCCACGCGGGAGCAGCTCGCCGCCGTCGGGGCCGAGGGACGCGATTCCGCCGGCAGGCACGGATGCAGAATAACGTCTAGACCTGCAGGTAGAGCTTGAGCGCCGGCGCGCGTGCGGCGGAGCTCGCGGAGCGCCTTGTTCTCGAGCTGGCGGACGCGCTCGCGCGTGATGCCGAGGTCGGCGCCGAGCTCCTCGAGCGTCTGGGACGCCTGCGCCGTCGAGGCCGTAGCGGCGCTCGAGCACGTAGCGCATCCGCGGCTCGAGCGCGGTCGAGCGCCGCCTCGAGCTCGGTGTCGCGGTGCGGTCTCGTCGTCACCTCGTCGGGCGAGTCGGCCTTCTCGTCCTCGATCAGGTCGGCGTACATGCTCTCGCCGTCGCCGACCGGCGTCTCGAGCGAGACGGGATGCGCGACGAGCTCGAGCAGGTCGCCGACCTTCTTGCGGCGTGATCCCGGCCTCGACCGCGATCTCGTCGTTCGTCGGGTCGCGGTTCAGCTTCTGGGTCAGCTGGCGCCGCGCTCGCAGCACCTTCCGCACCTGGTCGCCGACGTGCACCGGCAGCCGGATCGTCCGGCCCTGGTCGGCGAGCGCGCGCGAGATCGACTGGCGGATCCACCACGTCGCGTACGTCGAGAGCTTGTAGCCGAGCCGGTAGTCGAACTTCTCGACCGCCCGGATCAGGCCCATGTTCCCCTCCTGGATCAGGTCGAGCAGCGGGACGTCGGCCTTCGTGTAGTTCCGCGTGATCGACATCACGAGCCGGAGGTTCGACTCGATCAGGCGCCGCTTGGCGGCCTCGTCGCCCATGTCCTTGCGCCGGGCGAGCTCGCGCTCCTCCGACGGCGTCAGCAGCCGGCCGTCGCCGAGCTGGCGGACGTAGAGCTTGAGCGGGTCGGCCGAGACCAGCTGCTCCTCCGGCGTCAGCCGCGCGTTCTCGGGCTCGTCCTCCTCGTCGACCTCCTCGACCTCGGGATCGTCGAGGGTCGGCAGGAGCTCGACGGTCGGCTCCGACCTGCTCCTGCTCGAAATGGGGTTGCGAGACGGCCACGCGTACCGGTCGCTATCGGCTTCGCAACGGCCTGGTTCTTGAGCGGCGCCGCGAATCGTGACACCGATCCGGCTCGACCGACCAACGTCCTGTCGATCATCGCCTACCATCAGATACATGTGCGGAATCGCCGGATACAGCCTCTCCCCGCACGTCGCGGCTCGATCGCACGCTCGCCGCGCAGGCGCTCCTGGCGGCGATCGCCGAGCGCGGCACCGACGCGGTCGGCTACGCCTATCGCCGCCCGGCGACGCAGGGCGCGCGGTCGTGGTCAAGCAGCGCACGCCGGCCTCGAAGCTCCTCGAGCAGGTCGCGGTGCCGGACGCGGCGACCGAGCTGCTGCTCCACGTGCGCGACTTCACGAAGGGTCATCCCTCGATCGACGCGAACAACCACCCGGTCCGGCACGGTCCCGTCGTCGGCGTCCACAACGGCCGGATCCTGAACGACGACGAGCTCCTCGCCGAGCACGCCTGCGCCCGCGCCGAGCCGCAGATGACCGTCGACTCCGAGGCCGTGTTCGCGGTCGCGGCGCACTCGCGGAGCGACGCGAGGGCCTTCGAGGCGCCTCTACGGCACGATGGCCGCGGCCTGGCTCGACGAGCGCCAGCCCGAGGTCGCTGCACCTCGGCCGCGGCGTCGGACGGCCGCTCTGGCTCGGCGAGTGCCGCGACGGGCATCTTCTTCGCCTCGACCGAGTACGCGCTCGAGGTCGTCGAGCACTACTGCGGCCTCGAGCTGCGCAAGCGCGCAGGTCGACGACGGCACCGTGCTCGCCGCTCCACCACGGCAAGATCGTGAGCCGCGCAGCGCTTCCGCGCCGCACGACTACACCGAGGACGATCCGCTGCCCGAGCCGCGCGGGCTCCAGGAGCGCGACTCCTGCCTGCGGCCGGCTCGCGACGATCGCCGCCGCGCTCTGATCGCTCGAGGCACTAGGCGACCGTGCCGTCGGAGCGAACCTCGGCGCCCTGCTCGAGCAGCCGCTTCCGGATCAGGAACTGGAACGTCGCCCACGCGCCGCGGCGCGAGTCGAACATGCGGTAGACCTGCCACTCGGTCAGCATCCCGGGGCCGTTCGCGCCGCGACCGAGGCCCAGTCGGCGAACTTCGGCAGCCGGCCGAGCTCGACCGGCGAGCTCGGCGCCCTGCTCGACCGCCCGCTCGAGCCGCTCCTCGCCGACCGCGACGTCGTAGCCCGGCCTCGCGCAGCGCGGCGCTGAGCGAGCCGAACGTGTGCCAGTAGAGCGACTTCGACGGCATCCGGCCGCGGCGCTCGTCGAGGTCGCGCGCGGTCGGCATCCGGCCGAGCTCCGCGCCGAGGCGCGCGCAGCACCTCGAGCAGCTCCTCGCGCGTCGCGAAGCGCCGCGGCACGAGGCCGGCCGCGCGCTTGGCGGCGTTCCAGGTGCCGAAATGCTCGATCACGGTCTGCGGATGCACGTGCGTCTCCGGGTCGGCGGCGAACTCCTTCATCGTCGGCGAGCGTCCGAGCCGCGCGGCGTGCGAGCGCAGCTCCGTCGAGGATCTGCTCGTCCGAGTAGCGCTTCCGGATCGCCGTCTGGAACGAGGCGAGCTCGTCCGGATCGATCCGTGCGATCGCGTCGTACTGGCCGCTTCCGGCGCCATGCAACAAATGGTAGATCATGCTGCACGAACTGACAAGTAGAGGGCGAGTTCGCGGGCGCCGCGGTACGCTCAGGCGATGCTGCTCGAGCTCGAGGTTGCCGCCGCGCGCTCGGTCGGCGCGCTCTCGCGCCTGGCCGGCCGCGGCGGCGGCACGACCCTTCCCGGGCAAGCTCCTCTCGACCGTCGACCCGGGCGCCGTCGACCGGCTCGCGGCACGGCTCGAGCGCGGCTCGGTGCTCGTCTCCGCGACGAACGGCAAGACGACGACGACGGCGATGGTCGCCGAGATCCTCGGCGGCCGGCTCGCCTACAACCACTCCGGCGCCAACCTCCTCTCCGGGGTCGCCTCCACCCTCCTCTCCTCGCGCGGCGCCGAGCTCGGCCTCTTCGAGGTCGACGAGGCGGCGCTCCCCGAGGTCGCGCGCCGCGTGCGGCCGCGCGTCGTCGCGCTCGGGAACCTCTTCCGCGACCAGCTCGACCGCTACGGCGAGCTCGAGCACGTCGCCGAGCGCTGGCGCGCGATCGCCGCAGAGCTCCCGGAGACGCTGTCTCGTCGTGAACGCCGACGACCCGCTGCTCGGCGAGCTCGCCCGCGGCCGCGAGCGCGACGGTCACCTACGGCCTCGACGATCCGCGGCATGCGCCGCGGCCTCGCTCCAGCACGCGGCCGACTCGACGTACTGCCTCGTCTGCGGCGCGCCGTACGAGTACGCCGCGGCCTACGTCGGGCACCTCGGCGACTACCGCTGCCCGAACGGCCACGCCGCCCGGCTCCCGCTCGACGTCGCCGCGCGCGAGATCGAGCTGCACGGGCTCGACGGGACGGACGTTCACGCCTCGAGACGCCCGACGGGGTCGGCGCGCGTCCGGCTCGCGCTGCCCGGCCTCTACAACGTCTACAACGCGACCGCGGCGGCGGCGATCGCGGGCGCGCTCGGGGTGCCGCTCGAGGCGATCGCCGCGGGCCTCGGCGCTTCACGGCCGCGTTCGGGCGCTTCGAGCGGATCGACGGTCGGCGACCGAAGCCTGCTGATGCTGCTGATCAAGAACCCGGCCGGCGCGAACGAGGCGGTGCGCACGCTGCTCGACGGCAGCTCCCCCACGCCTCGCGGTCGTCGCGCTGAACGACGAGATCGCCGACGGCCGCGACGTCTCGTGGATCTGGGACGTCGACTTCGAGCCGCTGCTCGACGGCCTCGAGCGACGTCGTCGTCTCGGGCGACCGTGCGGCCGAGCTCGCGCTTCGCTTCGCCTACGGCGGGCTCGCGCGCGACCGGATCGAGGTCGTGCCCGACCTCGAGGCCGGCGCTCGACCGCGGGCTCGAGCTGACGCCGGCCGGGCGGCGAGCTCGTCGTGCTTCCGACCTACACGGCGATGCTCGCCCTGCGCGGGATCGTCGCCGGGCGCGGCCTCGTCGCCGACTTCTGGGAGCGCGACGGCGTGAAGATCCGCGTCGGGCATCTCTACCCCGAGTACCTGAACATCTACGCCGACCGCGGCAACATCGCCGTGCTCGGCGGGCCGCGCCGCGGCGCGCGGGCACGAGCTCGAGCTGGTTCGCGATCGGGCTCGGCGATCCGGTTCCCGCCGGGATCGACCTCTTCTACATCGGCGGCGGCCAGGATCGCGAGCAGGAGCTCGTCGCGCCGGACCTCGCCGCGAAGGCGGGCCCGCTTCGCGCAGGCCGCCGAGGACGGCGCCGTGTTCCTCGCCGTCTGCGGCGGCTACCAGCTCCTCGGCCGCTCCTACCGCGACACGCTCCGGCGCGGAGCTTCCCGGCGTCGGGCCTCCTGCCGCTCCACACGGTCGCCGGCGAGCGGCGGATGATCGGCGACGTCCTCCTCGACTGCGCCTGGGCCGGCGAGACGCTCGCCGGCTTCGAGAACCACGCGGGCCGGACGATCCTCGACGACGGCGCCGAGCCGCTCGGCCGCGTGGTCGCCGGGCTTCGGGAACGACGGCGTGTCCGGCTTCGAGGGCTGCCGCGCCGGTCGTATCTACGGCACCTACCTCCACGGGCCGCTCCTGCCGCGGAACCCCTGGTTCGCCGACCGGCTGCTCGCCGAGGCGCTCGAGGGTGTCGAGCTCGCGCCGCTCTCCGACGAGCTCGAGCGTGCGGCGCACGCCGTCGCGGCCGGCCGCGCCCGGGAGCGCGGCGGGCGCTTCTAGGCGATCCAGAGCGAGCCGAGATAGACCGACGGGTCGCCGGGCCGCCAGCGCTCGACGAAGCGCTTCATCGGCGGGTGGAGCACGATCTCCTCGAGCTCCTCGAGCGAGAAGAGCCGCAGGCCGCGGACGGCGGCGTCGTGGGTCTCGACGTCCTCGAGCGAGCGGTTCGAGAGGTCGGCGCCGAACACGACGTGGACGACGTGACGGTCGCCGGGCGTCCAGGCCGGGCGCGATCGACTCGGCGACGGCGATCGGCCCCTCGAAGATGAGGTCGTCGCCGATCCCGAGCTCCTCGCGCGAGCTCGCGCCGCAGGGCGTCGTCGAGCGTCTCGCCGCCCTCGACCCCGCCGCCGGGCAGCAGCCAGTACTCCTTCCCGGGCTTCTCCTGCCGGCAGAGCAGCACCCGGTCCTGCCAGCGGATGAGCGCCGCGACGCGGACGCGCGGTGTCGGCGTCATCAGTGCCTCGACGACCCGAAGCCGCGGACGCCGCGCTCGGAGTCGGGAAGCTCGTCGACCTCGACGAGCTCGACGTCGAGGCACCTCGAGCACGACGAGCTGCGCGATCCGCATTCCCGGCTCGACCATGAACGCCTCGCGGAGATCGGTGTTGAGCAGGTTGACGAGCAGCTCGCCGCGGTAGCCCGAGTCGACGAGGCCGGGCGTGTTGACGATCGAGATCCCGTGCTTCGACGGCGAGGCCCGAGCGCGGCTGGACGAACCCGGCATACCCGTCGGGGATCGCGACGGCGAGGCCGGTCGGGACGAGCGCCCGCTCGCCCGGGGCGAGCACGACGCGCTCGCAGGCCGACAGGTCGAGCCCGGCGTCGCCGCTGTAGGCGCGAGCGGGGATCACGGCCTCGTCGCGCAGCCGCCGGATCGGCAGCTCGATCAGGCCGTCTCCCGCTGAGCCGCTTCGGCGATCAGGAACGGCGCGTACCGGCGGAGATCGTGCCGCGGGAGCCTCGCGACGACGAGAACGCCGTCCGGGGTGTCCTCGCGCGACTCGATCGGCGCACCGAGCGCGTAGAGCTCCGACAGCCGCCCGCCCTCGTCGTACGGCAGCAGCAGCCGCACGGTCTCGAAGCGCGACGCGAAGCGCTCGGCGATCGCGCGCCTTCAGCTCCTCGAGCCCCTCGCCGGTCGCGGCGGAGACCTGCGGCGCGTCGGGGAAGCGGTTCTCGAGCCGGCGCCGGCCGACCTCGTCGACGCGGTCGATCTTGTTCAGCACGAGCTGGACCGGAAGCTCGACCGCGCCGATCTCGCCGAGGACGTCCTCGACCGCTGCGACCATCGCGTCGAGCTGGTCGTCCCGGGCCGACCCGTCGGCGACGTGCAGCACGAGGTCTGCGACGAGCGTCTCCTCGAGCGTCGCCGCGAACCCCTCGACGAGCTGGTGCGGCAGGCGGCGGATGAAGCCGACCGTGTCGGTGACGAGGTAGCGGCGGCCGTCGTACTCGAAGCCCCGCGTCGTCGGGTCGAGCGTCTCGAAGAGCCGGTTCTCGACCGAGACCTCGGCGCCGGTGAGCGCGTTCAGGAGCGTCGACTTGCCGACGTTCGTGTATCCGGCGAGCGCGATCGTCGGCACCTGCGTCCGGCGCCGCTCCTTGCGGCGCGTGTCGCGCTGGCGCTCGAGGCCCGTGAGGCGCTTCTTCAGGACCGAGACGCGGCGCCGTGCGAGCCGGCGGTCGGTCTCGAGCTGGGACTCGCCCGGGCCGCGGGTGCCGACGCCGCCGCCGAGACGCTCGAGGTGCTGCCACATCCCGCGCATCCGCGGCAGGTTGTACTCGAGCTGCGCGAGCTCGACCTGGAGCTTCCCCTCGGCGCTGACGGCGTGCTGGGCGAAGATGTCGAGGATCAGCTGCGTGCGGTCGATGACGCGCGCGCCGAGCTTGTCCTCGAGGAACCGCTGCTGCACCGGGTCGAGCTCGTCGTCGACGAGCAAGCTCTCCGCCTCGGCGTCGGCGAACCGCTGCATCGAGCTCGTCGAGCTTGCCCTTGCCGACGTAGGTGCGCTGCGCCGGGCGCGCGCGGTGCTGGACGACACGGCCGACCGGGTCGACCCCGGCCGTGCGCGCGAGCTCCTCGATCTCGGCGAGCTCGTCGTCCGGATCCGCTCCCTGGCCCAGGACCGCGAGGACGAACCCTCGCTCCGGCTCCTGGGAACGTGGAATCATCAGCGGCATTATGCCCGCCGACTCGACCGGACACAGCCCTCGCCGCGCGGACGCTCGCGCTGGTCGACATCGCATCCGTCTCCGGCGACGAGGCGCAGCTCTACCAGTACGTCAAGGACCACGTCGAGCTCCCGCTCGTCCTCGACGACGGCGAGTCGCTCCTGTACGCGACGCGAACCGGGAAGCCCCTCGTGCTGCTCTCGGGGCACACCGACACGGTCCCGATCGACGGCAACGTGCCCGGCCGGATCGAGGACGGTGTCGTACACGGCCGCGGCGCGAGCGACATGAAAGCGCGGTCTCGCAGTGATGATGGAGCTCGCGGCCTGGGCGGCCGGCGCGGAGCTCGCCTTCGATCTCGGGCTGCTGTTCTTCCCGCGCGAGGAGCTCGGGCCGGCCGTGAACCCGTTGCCCGCGGTGTTCGAGGCGACGCCGCTCGTCGACGAGGCCGCGCTCGTGATCTGCCTCGAGCCGACCGACAACACGCTTCAGCTCGGCTGTCTGGGGCAACATCAACGCGCGGGTCGTCTTCGAGGGGCGCTCCGCCCACTCGGCGCGGCCGTGGCTCGGCGTGAACGCGATCGCGCTCGCGCTCGAGGGGCTGGGGCCGCTGCTCGAGGCCTCGCCGCTCGACGTCGACGTCGAGGGCCTCGTCTTCCGGGAGGTCATCACGGTGACGCAGATCTCGACTGCGGCAATGCGAGCAACGTGATCCCGGGGCGGGTCGAGGCGACCCTCAACTTCCGCTACGCCCCGAACAGGACGCCAGAGGAGGCCGAGGCGCGGCTCCGCGAGCTCGTCGGAGCGGGCATCGAGATCCTCCAGCACTCGCCGGCGGCTCCCGTTGCGATCCGCTCGCCGATCGTCGAGCGGCTGCGCGGCATCGGCGGGCTTCGAGGTCCAGCCGAAGCAGGCGTGGACGAACGTCGCCGACTTCGCCGTCGCGCGGCCTCGACGCGATCAACTTCGGGCCCGGCGGGACCCGGTTCGCGCACACGCCGGACGAGCAGGTCGCGATCGTCGGAGCTCGGCCGAACGCTACGAGGCGCTGAAGCAGCTTCCTCGAGCGCCTGATGGAGCTCTCCCCGCTGCTCGCCGAGCTCGAGCAGTACCCGTTCGCCCGGCTCGACGACTGGCGTGCGGAGGCCCGGAGCCGTGGGATCGACGTGATCGACTTCGGCGTCGGCGACCCGCGCGAGCCGACGCCCGAGCTCGTCCGCGAGGCGCTCGTCGCCGGCATCCCCGAGATCTCGTCCTACCCGCGCGCGGTCGGCCTGCCGGCCTACCGCGAGGCCGTCGCCGCGTGGATCGGCCGCCGCTTCGGCGTCGAGGTCGATCCGGCCGTCGAGATCGTGCCGACGCTCGGCTCGAAGGAGGCGATCTTCTCGTTCGCTCAGGTCGCGGTCTCGCCGAGGAAGCGGCTCGTCGCCGTTCCGAGCCTCGCCTACCCGGTCTACGAGCGCGGTGCCCGGTTCGCCGGCGCCGAGGTGGTGGCGGTGCCGCTCTCGCGAGGAGCGCGGCTGGCTTCCCGACCTCGACGCGTTCGACCGCTGGGACGAGCTCGCGCTCTTCTGGACGTGCTACCCGAACAACCCGACGGGCGCGACGGCGCCGCTCGCGTTCTACGAGGAGCTCGCCGCGCGGGCACGCGAGCACGGCTTCCTCGTCTGCTCGGACGAGGCGTACTCGGAGCTCTGGTTCGGCGAGGAGCCCGTCTCGGCGCTTCAGGTGGCCGACCGGACGAACGTCGTCGTCTTCAACACGCTCTCGAAGCGCTCGTCGATGACGGGGATCCGCTGCGGGTTCATGTGCGCCCCTCGGGACGTCGCCGACGCGCTCAGGGCCTTCCGGCCGTCGGTCGGCACGGCGCCGCAGGAGTTCGTCCAGCGGGCCGGCGTCGCCGCCCTGCGGCGACGAGGAGCACGTCGAGGCGGTGCGGGAGGTGTACCGGCGCAAGCGCGAGACCCTCCTCCCCGTGCTCGAGCGCAAGGGCCTGCGCCTCGCGGGCGGCGATGCGACGTTCTTCCTCTGGCTCGCCGTCGACGGGTCGTCGGAGGCGTTCGCGCGCCGGCTGCTCGACGCCGGGATCCTCGTCGCGCCGGGCCGCTTCTTCGGCGCCGACGGCGAAGGTTATGTGAGGATGGCGCTCGTGCCGACCCAGGACGAATGCGAGCGCGCCGCGGCGATCCTCGAGGCCGTCCTGTGACCGCGTCTGGACGAGTCCCGGTGCCTGGCACCGGGAAAGTGGCCGTCGAGCAGGGGCGTTTGCACGTTTGTCACGCTGTCGTTGACGCTCGCCTGGCACCGGGTACATGTACCTGACGGGACGCTGGCGGTGTGGGACGTGACCACCGAGGAGACGATTGCCGCGCTCGATCGCGGTGAGATCCGGGTCGCCGAGCCGGACGGCGACGACTGGAAGGTCAACGAGCGAGGTGCAGGGCGCGATCCTCGACTACTTCCGCTCGCGGAAGATGGAGCCGCGCGAGGTCGGGCCGTTCGAGTACCACGACAAGATCCCGCTCAAGTCGGGCTACGAGGCAGCTCGGGGTGCGCGTCGTCCCGCCGGCGGTGGCCCGGTACGGGTCGTTCCTCTCGCCGCGGCGTCGTGCTGATGCCCTCCTACGTGAACATCGGCGCCTGGGTCGGGCCCGAACACGATGGTCGACACCTGGGCGACCGTCGGCTCCGGCGCGCAGATCGGAGCCAACGTCCACCTCGCGGGCGGCGTCGGGATCGGCGGGGTGCTCGAGCCGCCGGGCGCGCGTCCGGTCATCGTCGAGGACGGCGCGTTCATCGGCTCCCGCTGCGATCGTCACCGAGGGCGTCCGGATCGGCCGCGAGGCCGTGCTCGCCCCGAACGTCTCCCTGACCGCGTCCGTGCCGATCATCGACGTCACCGGGCCGGAGCCGGTCGAGCACCGCGGCTTCGTGCCGCCACGCGCCGTCGTCGTTCCGGGGACGCGCCCGAAGGAGTTCCCCGCGGGCACCTACCACCTCGCCTGCGCGCTCGTGATCGGCTACCGCAACGAGTCGACCGACCTGAAGACGTCGCTCAACGACGCGCTGCGCGAGTACGGCGTCGGCGCGTAGGAGCGCGAGCTCAGGCGACGAGCGCGCCGCCGCCGAGGTTGCGCGTGCTCTGCTCGGCGGCGTGGAACGCGATCCGCTGCGCGTCGGCGAACGTCGTGCCCTTGCCGACGAACGTGTAGACACCCGACAGCGTGTTCCCGTGCACCTGGTAGACGGCGACGCCGGTCTGGTCGGACCTTCTTCTTGCCGTCGGTCGCGGTGATCTGGAGCTTCACGACCACCGAGCCGGCCGGCAGCTTCGGGTCGGTGAGCGGCGAGACCTTGTAGGTCTCGGTCACCGTTCCCGAGCGTGAGCACGACGGGCTTGCGCGCGCACGCCTTCGCGACGCTCGCCACCTCCGCCAGCGCCTGCTGGGCGCCTGCGCCCGCGTAGGTGACGACCTCGTTCGAGACGGCGACCGACTTCCCGGGACGCGTGTAGCGCACCTGGAGGCGGCCTGTGCGCAGCGTCTCGCTCGGATAGCTCGCGCCGCAGAGATCGAGCGTCGGCTCGCCGATGAAGCTGTTCCCGAACGGGAACGTCGTGAGCTTGTAGCCCGGCCCGACCTGCGACCCGCGCGAGCACGATCTTCGAGAGATCCGGCCCGGGCGTCAGCCGGAACGACTGCGCGCTCTGCTCGAAGAGCGGCGCGTAGCTCGGCCAGCTCTTGCTCGTCGCCACGAACACGATCACGTACTCGACCTGGTCGTGGACGAACAGGTACTCGTCGGTCTTGTTCGGCGATCCCTTCCGGGACAGGTGGAGCGCGTACGCGGGGCCGGCGGCGAGCTTCACCTTCTCGGAGGTGACGAGCACCGCCCTTGCCGAGGGTCTGCTTCAGCGCCTTCACCGTCGCCGAGGCGACCGCGGCGAGCGGCACGCTGCCGACGCGGGCGACACCGGTGTCCATGTACGCACTCCCGTTCGCAGCTCGGATCGGCGGCGATCAGCTTGAGCGAGCCGTTCTGGCTCGCCGACTGGGCGAACGCCTTGAACGCAGGCACCTGCTCGAGCTTCTTGAGCACGGTCGGCGAGGCGCTCGTGACGTTGACCCACGAGGACGGGAGCGCGATCGAGAAGCCGCCGGTCGGGACGCGAACCATCTTCAGCTCGCGAGGCACTCGCGCCTCCAGGCAGCAAGGAGCGCAAGAACCACGGCAGCGAGCCAGCCTCCGAGGGTGCATCCACTCAAGATACGCGCTCAGACGTCGGCTCGCTCCGCAGGGCCCGTGAGTCGCGCCCGCGACCCTTCGACCCTGACGTGGAGGTCGCCGCCCGGGAACCGGACCGTCACTGCGTCCGCACCGAGCGCCGCGGCGATCGCGATCGCGCTCGTGCCCGACGCCCCCGTCTCGCCCACTCCGCGCTCCCACACGCGCGCCTCGATCGTGTGCTGCGTCGATCCGGCGGGCGACCTGCACGTTCGTCCGGTTCGGAAAGCGCGGATGCGTCTCGAGCAGCGGCCCGATCCGGTCGAGATCGGCCGGGTCGCCCTCGACGACCGCATGCGGGTTCCCGACGTCGACCGGCGTGAAGCGAATGCCCTCGACCGTGTCGACCTCGCCCACCGAGACGGGCCCGAGGATCCTGCTCGACGAGACCGTCTCCGAGCATCCGGGCCTTGCACCTCGCGCGGCCCGACCCAGACGGTCACCTCGTGCGCGCCCGTGCGCTCGGCGAGCCAGCGCGCGGCGATGCGGGTGCCGTTCCCGGACATCTCGGCGAGCGAGCCGTCCGGGTTCCAGATGGCGATCTGCACCCAGTCGTCGCCGCGGTCGCGGACCTCGAGGATCCCGTCGGCGTCCCCGACCTCGGCGCGCACGCGCTCGGCCGTCAAGCGGCTCCTCAGCGACGAGGTAGACGTTCCCCTGCGCCTGCCAGCGAGACGATCTCATCGGCGATCTCCTCGGGTGGACGACCTGCGTCGAGAGTAGCGACGACAGGAAGACGCCGCAGCCACTTGCGCTGGTAGCGGGCAAGGCGCCTGGTCGCGGCGACGATCGCGGCCGCCGCCTCGCCGGGCGGGAGCGTCGCGAGCTCCTCGAGACCGAGCACCTTGCGGGCGGTCCCGGAGAGATCCCCCGCCCACGCCCGCCGGGCCTCCTCGACCGCCCCGTTCTCGAGCATCGCCTCGACGCGCGCGCTCGATCCGCGCGTCGAGCTCCTCGGGCGCGAGGTCGAGCGCCGACGAGGAGCGTCGGCCGGCGGAAGCTCGTCGCTCCAGAGGCGGTCCTCCGGCGGGGACGAGCGACGTGCCGGCCTCGGCGAGCTCGAGCGCCCGGACGACGCGGCGGCGGTCGTTCGGGTGAACGCGCGCGGCTGCGGCCGGGTCGCGCTCGGCCAGGAGCGCGTGTGCGCCCTCGGGCCCGAGCTCGTCGTAGACGGCGCTCCAACGCTCGCGCGCGCCCGCCGTGGGTGCCGGCGGCAGGCCGAGCTCGGCGAGAGCCGCTCGCAGGTACAGGCCGGTCCCGCCGGCGACGATCGGGGTGCGCCCCGCCGGCGAGGATCTCGTCGACCGCTTCCTGCGCGAGCGCCTGGTACTCGCCGACCGACACCTCGCGGTCGAGCGGGACGACGCCGACGAGACGCGCAGGATAGGACGGTGCCGCCGTGATCAGCGGGATCCCGGCGTAGAGCGCTGCGGAGTCCGCCGAGACGACCTCGCCGCCGAGGCGTTCGGCGAGCTCACGGGCAACGGCGGTCTTGCCGGACGCCGTCGGCCCGAAGAGCGCGACGACGAGCTCAGGCCGCGGCGGGCTTGAAGACGTGCTCGAGATCGCCCGGCTGCCTCTCGGTGACGATGTGGGTGTCCTCGTCGGGATGCGCCGCCCGCCACTCCTGGAACCAGTCGACAGCCCGCGGGATCCCCGTGTCGAGCGGCGTCTCGGGCTGCCAGCCGAGGAGCTCGTGCGCCTTTCTGATGTCGGCGACGTAGCGCGTCACCTCGCCGACGAGCGAGCGCTCCTTGGTGATCTGCGGGGTCACGTCGAGCCGGGCGGCGATCAGCTCGGCGGCGCGGACGAGCGTGTTTCCCTGGCCGTAGGCGAGGTTGATCGTCTCGTTCTGCACTCGCCCGGACGCGAGCCGCTCGATGCCGCGTGCGATCCCGTCGATGCAGTCGTCGATGTAGGTGAAGTCGAGCACCTTGTCGTCGCCGCCGTACACCGTGATCGGCTCGCCGCGGCCGAGCTGGTGGATGAAGAGCGGGACCACCCGCTCCATCCGCTGGAGGTCGTTGTCGAACCGGCCGTAGACGTTCGAGAACCGGAAGACGAGGTAGCGGAGGTCGTAGCACTTGGCGTACGAGTAGATGAAGGCCTCCGATGAGATCTTCGAGGCGGAGTACGGGCTCTCGGTGAACGCGAAGTCGGCGGTCTCCTCGCCGTAGCCCTCGAAGCGGTGGACGTCGCCGTACACCTCGCGGGTCGACGAGAACACGAGCGGCAGCTTCGAGCGCGCGGCAGTACTCGAGGACGTTGAAGGTCATCATCGTGTTCTCGAGCGCGCGCTGCGGCTGCCGGACGAGCTGGTGCACCTTCGCGTGGGCGGCGAGATGGACGACGAGGTCGACCTCGGGCCACTCGACGCCGTTCATCCCACCGCGTGAACGGGGCGTAGATGCCGCCGGCGAGGTCCTGGAGCAGCGTGTCGAACTCGCGCGTCCAGCTGTTCTGGCGCTTGTCGACGCCGAAGACCCAGTGCCCGTCGCGCAGCAGGCGCAGCGCGAGGTTCGTCCCGATCTGGCCGGACGAGCCGGTGATGAGGATCCGCATCGGGACCGCCTAACCCTGCCCGACGGCCACGAGAGCGGCCTCGGTACCGCGGAGCGTGGTCGAGGTCGCGTGCTCGACCCGGACGTCGACGAGCTCGCCGGGCGCGCCGCTCGCCCCTGAAGTTCACCATCGTGTTGCGCCGGGTGCGCCCCCGGAGGAGCGTCTCGTCGGTACGAGAGCTGCCCTCCACGAGCACCTGCTCGACCAGGCCGACGCGACGGGCGTTCCGCTCGGCAGCGATCCCCTGGGTCAGCTCGACGAGGCGCTCCATCCGCTCGATCTTCACCTCGTGGGCCACCTGTCCTTCCATCGCGGCCGCCTCGGTGCCGTGCCGGGGCGAGTAGACGAACGTGAAGGCGCTGTCGAAGCCGACCTCCTCGACCACCTCGAGCGTCTCCTCGAACTCGCGGTCGGTCTCGCCGGGGAAGCCGACGATGATGTCGGTGCCGAAGGCGAGGTCCGGGATCGCCGCGCGAAGCTTCTCGGCGAGCGCCAGGTAGCGCTCGCGCGTGTACGTGCGGCGCATCGCCTTGAGGACGCGCGAGGAGCCCGACTGGAGCGGCAGGTGGACGTGCTCGCAGACCGCGCCGCACTCGGCCATCGCCGAGATCACGGGATCGCGGAAGTCCTTCGGGTGCGGGCTCGTGAAGCGGATGCGCTCGATGCCCTCGACCGCGTCGCAGGCGCGGAGGAGCTCGCCGAACTCGGTGCGGATGTCCGGGGCGAGGTCTCGGCCCCACGAGTTGACGTTCTGGCCGAGGAGCGTGACCTCGCGGACGCCCTCGCCGGCGAGCCGGGTGACCTCGGCGAGGATCTCGCCCGGGACGGCGGCTCTTCTCCCGCCCGCGGACGGCGGGGACGATGCAGTACGCGCACGTCGAGTTGCACCCCATCGACACCTGCACCCATGCCTGGAGAGGGCGCTCGCGGTGCATCGGGAGCGTCGCGGCGAACGCGCGGTCGTCGAGCCCGAAGCGCCCTCGCGGCACTCCCTCCCCGCCTGCGCCGACCCAGTCGCCGAGATGCGCGATCGAGCCCGGGCCGAAGGCGACGTCGACGTCGGGGTAGAGCTCGAAGATCCGCTCGCGCTGCGCCTCGGCGTAGCAGCCGCCGACGGCGATCACGCGATCGGGGTCGCGCCGCTTCCGCGCGGCCGCCGCTCCGAGGTAGGCGGCGAGCTTCGTGTCCGGCTTCTCGCGGATCGTGCAGGTGTTGAAGACGACGACGTCGGCCTCGTCGGCGGTCGGGGCCTCGCCGAGCCCGAGCTCCTCGAGCATGCCCTTGATCCGCTCCGAGTCGTGGGCGTTCATCTGGCAGCCGAACGTGGTGACGAAGTATCTCCGCACCGGCCCAGGGTACTAAGCGCGGCGAGCGGAGGCTGCGGCATGACCGCGCGCACTTCGTCGGTGGAGTGCCCGGCGGCCACGCTCGACGTACGACGAGACGTTCGGGATCAGCACGCTGAGGAGCAGCAGCCCTCCGGTGACGATGCCGAGCGCTCGATCGGGGAAGTTGCTCAGGAAGAGCGCACTCTGCAATCCCGCGAACACGAAGACCGCGAGGACGACGCCGACGATCGAGCCCTTGCCCCCGAAGATCGACACTCCTCCGAGGAGCACGATCGCGACGACGCTGAGCTCGAGCCCGAGCCCGTTGTCCTGAACTGCAGTCGAGAGCCTGAACGTGTAGAGGACGCCGGCGGCCGCGCAGACGAGACCGGAGACGACGAAGAGCAGGAGCTTCGTCCGCTTGACCCGGATGCCGGAGAAGAGGGCCGCCTCCTGGTTCGAGCCGATCGCATACAGCGAGCGGCCGAACGGGGTGAAGTGAAGGACGACCCCGAAGATCACGGCGAGGATGAGGAAGACGACGACGGACCAGGAGAGGAACGTGCTCCCGACCGGCGTGATCCCGATCGACGTGTAGTCGAGCGGGAAGTTCGAGATCGTGTTGGGCCCGAGCAGGATGATCGCCACGCCGCGATATAGCGTGAGGGTGCCGATCGTCACCGCGAGCGACGGCAAGCCGAGCTTCGTGACCAGGATCCCGTTGAACGCCCCGGCGATCATGCCGACCGCCAGTACCGTGGGGATGATCGCGCCCATCGGCCAGCCGTGGCTCCAGAGGTAGCCCACGAGCGCGCTCGACAGCCCGAGGATCGAGGCGACCGAAAGGTCGATCTCGCCCGTGATGACGATCAGCGTCAGCGGCAGCGTCATGATCGCGACCTCGCCGACGGAGAGGCAGAGGAAGAACAGGTTCCCTTTCGAGAGGAAGGCGGACGACACCGACGTGCCGAGGATGAGCACCGCGAGGGCGGCGACGACTAGGCCGCCTTCCCACCTCAGGAGCGGGTGCGCCCAGTCCGCCACGCGCCTTCCCGGGGAGGTAGTCGGGGCTTCAGGCGCCAAGACGGGACCTCCGCCGCAGGGCGGCCGTGAGCTGGAGGTTCACGAAGCGATCGAACGCGATCGCGACCAGCAGCAGCAGCCCGGCGATCGCCTCGTCCCAGAAGGCCGAGACGCCGAGCACGTACAGGGCCGAGTTGATCGTGTTCAGGAGCAGTGCCCCGAGCGCCGCCCCGACCACGGTGCCGCTCCCGCCGAAGATGGCCACGCCGCCGACGACCACGGCGGCGATCACCTGCAGCTCGTACCCCGTTCCCGCGGTCGAGTCGACCGTCCCGTACTGCGCGGCCCAGAGAACCCCTGACACGCCGGCGAGGGCCCCGCTGATCGCGAAGGCAGCGAAGACGCGCCTCCCGGAAGGAAGCCCGGCGAGGCGGGCGGCGTCGGGGTTCGAGCCGATCGCGTAGAGATCTCGCCCCGCCCGGAAGGATCGCAAGGCGTACGCGACGAGCCCGACGAAGACGGCAACGACGATCGCGAGGATCGGGACGCCGCCGACCGCCTTCTGCGGAATGGCGACGAAGGAGTTCGGGAGCGAGCTCGCGACCACCTGGCCGCCCCCGACGATCAGGATGTCGACGCCGCGGATGATGTAGAGCATCGCGAGCGTCACGACCAGGCTCGGGACACGTCCGATCGTGACGAGTAGGCCGTTCACGACGCCCCAGCCGAGGCCGATGCCGAGCCCGACGAGGAAGACGACGACCGTCGAGGTGCCCGGGTGCTTCCCGAACATGTCCGCCGACAGGAACGCGGACAGGCCGAGGACCGAGCCGACGGACAGGTCGACGTTCCGCGTGAGCACGACCAGCGTCTCGCCCACGGCGAGCACCGCGAACACGGCCGTGTTCTGCAGGATGAACGTCAGCTCCTGAGTGCTGAAGAACCTGGGCTGGATGCTGACGGTGATGATGACGAGGATCGCGAGCGCCCCGACGATGCCGAACTCGCGGATTCGATAGGCGAGATCGATCAGGCCGCGCGAGCCCTCGGCGCCGGCGATCACCTCCGTCTCCGGCGTGGTACCGATCGTCATCCGGCTACCTCGGGCTGGCCGGTGGCAGCGGCGACGATCGTCTCCTCCGAGGCGTGAGCGTGGTCGAACTCGGCGACGAGGCGACCCTCGCGCATCACGAGCATGCGGTCGGCGACGCGCAGGACCTCGGGAAGCTCCGAGGAGATCATGAGGATCGCCACGCCCTCGGCTGCGAGCTCGTCGAGGAGCCGGTGGACCTCGGCCTTCGTCCCGATGTCGATCCCACGCGTGGGCTCGTCCACGATGAGCAGCGATGGTCGCCGCGACAGCCACTTCGCGAGGACGACCTTCTGCTGGTTCCCGCCGGAGAGCGAGCTCACGGGGTCGGAGAGCCGGCCGTACTTGATCTGCAGCCGCATCGCCCAGTCGGCCGCAAAGCGACGTTCGACGCGGGTGAAGATGAACACGGCTTGCCGAAGGCGATGGAGCGACGCGAGGGCGATGTTGCGCATGATCGACGAGGTCATCACGAGACCCTGCTGCCGGCGGTCCTCCGGCACGAAGGCGACCGACGCTGCCATCGCGGCCGTGGGCGAGGCACGTTTGAGCTTCCGCCCGTTCACGACCACGGAGCCGGCGTCGTACGAGTCGATCCCGAAGATCGCTCGGGCAACCTCGCTCCGCCCTGCTCCGACGAGTCCTGCGAGCGCCACGATCTCCCCCGCCCGCACAGCGAGCGACACGTCCACGAACACGCCTTCCCGGGTCAGCCGCTCGACCTCGAGCACGGTGTCGCCCAGCGTCTGCTCGGTGGGCTCCCGTTCGGGCAAGTCACGGCCCACCATCGCCCGAACCAGATCGTCGGTCGAGAGCCCCTCGAGCTCGCGCGAGAGCACGAGCTTCCCGTCGCGAAGGACCGTGACCCGCTGGCAGAGCGCGAACACCTCTTCGAGCCGGTGGGAGATGAACAACACGGCAACGCCCGACTGGCGGAGCGTGGCCGCGACCCGGAACAACCGCTCGACCTCGTACGCCGACAGGGCCGCCGTCGGCTCGTCCATCACGACCACCCGCGCCTCGAGCGAGAGCGCCTTCGCGATCTCGGCAAGCTGCTGCTCCGCGATCGAGAGGCCGCGGGCGATCCTGTCGAGGTCGAGGCGAACGCCGAGCCGCTCGAAGATCTCGTGCGCCTGCCGGTGCATCGCACGGCGATCGATCCGGTGCCAGGAGCCGAGCGGCTGCCGACCGATGAAGATGTTCTCGAGCACCGTCAGGTCGGGAAAAAGCGTCGGCTCCTGGTAGATGACGGCAATCCCCGCGTCCCGCGCCGCGGCTGTGCCGCCCAGCACCACCTCGACCCCGTTCACCTGGAGCTCCCCTTCATCGGGCGGGAACACGCCGGCGAAGATCTTGACCAGCGTCGACTTGCCGGCGCCGTTCTCGCCGACGAGCGCGTGCGCCTCGCCGGGGTAGAGATCGAGCGATGCTCCGTCGAGCGCCTGGATTGCGCCGAACGCCTTCGACGCGCCGCGGAGCGACAGCACGGGTTGCAGCACCGCCGCGGTGCCGGTGGACTCAGATGTCACGTGGGATCACCCACATCCTCGAGGAAGGGCACGGGAGCGCCGGTCCTGCCGGCGCTCCCGTAGCCGGTGCTAGAAGTTGAACTTGTCGATGTTCGACTTGTCGAACGTGTAGGGCGGGCCGAGCAGGATGGTCTTGCCGGCGCCGACCGTGAAGGCACCGAGCTTGCCGGCCGTGAACCTCTGTCCGCGCGCGTTCGTGATCACCTTGGACGCGTAGTTCACCGCTGCATAGGCCGCGAGATAGCCGAGATCGGCCGGGTTCCAGAGCTGGAACGCCTTCACCGTGCCGTCCTTGACGAACTTCTTCATCGCGTTCGGCGTTCCGAGGCCGACGAGCTGGACCTTGCCCCGGTACTTCGCCGTGTCGAGGACAGCCGCAGCGGCTGCGATCCCGACCGTGGTCGGGGAGATGATCCCCTTGAGGTTCGGATACTGCTGGAGGAGGCCCTGCGTCACCTGCGTCGAGGTCGTCGGGTCGTCGTTCCCGTACACGATCTTCACCAGCTGGATCTTCGGGTACTTCTTCAGCTCCTGCTTCATGAAGCCGATCCAGGCGTTCTGATTCGTCGCCGAGGCAGCTGCAGAGACGATCGCGATCTGACCGGCGCCGCCGATCTCCTTGGCGAGCAGGTCGACCTGGCCCGCTCCGATCCCCGAAGCCGTCGCCTGGTTCACGTAGAGATCGCGACAGGCGGGGGCGTCGGAGTCATACGTGACGACGGTGATTCCCTTTGACATCGCGGAGCTCAGCGTCGGGCACAGCGCCGACGCGTCCGTCGCCGACACGATGAGGATGTTCGCCCCCTTCGTGATCGCAGCCTGGATCGCCGGGATCTGGGAGGCCGGCGTCGCCGCCGTACCGCTGGTCTCGGTGCCGCTCTCCTTGAGCGCGTTCAGGGCGGCGATCGCCCCGCCCGACTTGGCGCTGTCGGCCGTGGTGAAGTAGGAGTTGCCCAGGTTCTTCGGGATCACGAAGACCTTGAGTCCGGTCTGAAGTGAGGGGGCGGCACCTGCGGCCAGGATCGGCACGCCGCCGAGGAGGCAGATCAACGCCAGCGCCGTGCCGGCGCGAAGCGCTCGCTTCTTGACAGAACCAGTCATCACTGGAGTCCTTTCGACGAAGCTGGAGGAAGTTGGTCGACCTGACGCCTCGGGAAGAGCGGCAATCGAGGCAGCCGCTGATCCCGCTGGAGCAGTCGTCAGGCTTCGTGCGTCGTTCGGGTTGCGTGGGTTGTCGGGGTGGAAGGGGTTCATCGTGGATAGGCGGCGGTGACGCCGCCGTCGACGTTGAGCATGTTCCCGGTGGACTTCGCGGAACGCGGTCCGGCGAAGAAGGCGATCGCCTCGGCGACGTCCTCGGGAAGTACCTCGACGCCGAGCTTCGTCCGGCCCTGATAGAAGCTTCCGAGGTCGTCCTCGCTGACGCCGTACGTGCTCGCGCGTTCCGCCTTCCAATCGGACGACCAGATGCCGGAGCCCTGGATCACCGCGTCGGGGTTGACGGTGTTGACCCGGATCCCGTGAGGTCCTCCCTCCTCGGCGAGGCAGCGGGCAAGGTGGAGGGAGGCCGCTTTCGCGGACGAGTAGGCTGCCGCATTGGCGCCGGCGACCAGCGCGTTCTTCGACGCGACGAACACGACCGACCCGCCGCGTCCCTGCTCGATGAGGACACGGAATGCCTCGCGCGCTGCAAGAAAGTAGCCGCGCGCAAGGACGGCGAAGCTCTGTTCCCACTCCGCGACCGTCGTCTCGGTGATCGGCGCGCTCGATGCGAGGCCGGCCGAGGCTACGAGAACGTCGATTCCCCCGTACTCGAGAACGACTTCGTCGATCATCGCGACCACTGCTCCCTCCTGGGTGACGTCGACCGGAAGAGCAAGGCCGCGTCGCAGGCCGTGGGACGCGACGAGCTCGTCGGCAACCTCCCGCGCCCCTTCGAAGTTCAGGTCGGCGACCACGACGTGCGCACCACGGTCTGCGAGGACCCGTGCGGTCGCACGGCCGATGCCGCTCGCGCCGCCCGTGATGACCGCCACGCGACCGGCGAGCTCGCCTCGTGGAGGAGCCTGGGCGAGCTTGTAGCGCTCGAGCGGCCAATACTCGATCGCGAACGCCTCGCCCTCGCTCAGCGAGCGAAAGCCGCCCAGGGCGTCCGCAGCGTCCTCGACGGCGATGGCGCGCCGGTAGAGGTCGCGTGCGAACCTGGCGCGGCCGGCATCGGGGCCCGAGGCGACGATGCCGACGCCGGGGATGAGGACGACCCGCGGTCCGACCGGGTCGATCGGGAACGGCCGCGTCTCGTCGTCGAGATTCCGCTCGTAGTAGTCGCGGTACCAGGTGCCGTAGTTGGAGACCCCGCGGCGGAGCTTGTCTGCAAGGACGGCCGCGTCCTCGGTCCGCGGGTCGAAGTCGACGAGGAGGGGCTTGTGCTTGGTGTTGATGAGATGGTCCGGGCAGGGTGCGCCGACCTGGCTGACCTCGGGAGTCCTCTGCGCGGAGGCGAACGCCACCGCCTCCGGAGTCCGGTCGACCTCGAGGATCACGCCGTCCGCGTCCTCGAGCAGCGCGCCTCGAAGAGCAGGGAGGGCGCCGAGCAGAAGCGGTCCGGCCCCCTCTCCGCTTGCCGCGGTGCGTGGCCCGCCGAGACCGAAACGGCCGGCGGATGCCTCCTCGATCGCCCGGGCCGCTCGCGAGACGAACTCGATCGTCGCCTCGTAGCTCTCCTGGCCGGATTCGCCCCAGGTGACGAGACCGTGCTTCTCGAGGAACACCGCGCGTGCGGAGGTGTGCTCTTCGAGCAACATCCCGATTCGACGGGACATGTCGAAACCGGGGCGCTGGTAATCGAGCCACACGATCTCGTCGCCGAAGTACTGCACCGCGAGCTCCCGCCCTCGCGGCGTCGAGGTCAGCGCGATGACCGCGTCGGGATGGGTGTGGTCCACGTGCGTGGCAGGAACGAACGCATGCAGGAGCGTCTCGATGGACGGACGGGGCTGGTCGGGTCGAATGGCACTTCGTAGGAGGTAGGCGACCATCGTGGCGTCGTCCATCTCGGGCCGGTCGCGCAGCGGAAGCAGCTCGTCGAGCCGCAGACCGGGGAATCCCGGCGCCGTGATCGTGGCGAGGTCGGTCCCCGACCCCTTGACCCAGAGGACGCGTGTCTCACGACCGGCGTGATCGACGATCACATCCTTGGCCGATGTATTCCCCCCGCCCTGGTTGGCGACGGCGCGGTCGGCTCCAAGCAGGTGCGACCGGTAGACGAGACCGTCGAGAGTGTCCAGCCCGGCCGCGTCTGCTCCGTTCCACCGGCTGGTCGGCGCCGGAATCCCGCGCAGGACCTCGATGACCTCGCTGCCTCCGTCGAGCCTCTGGCTCATGCTCCGACCTCCATCGGGCGACTCGACGCGGTGAGAGCGGCGTATCGCCCCCGTGCCTCGAGCCATTCGCTCTCGTGTGCGGGCTCGTATGCCTCGAGTGTGAACGAGCGGCGAACCAGCTCCCGCCCCTCGTCCAGCGACGAGATCTCGCCGAGCGCCATTGCCTGCACGAGCAGGTTCCCGACGAGCGTCGCCTCGGCGGGGCCCGCGAGGACGACCCGGCCCGCTGCGTCCGCGCTCCACCGGCAGAGAAGCTCGTTTCTGGCCCCACCGCCGACGATGTGGATCTCCTCGAGGTCGCGGCCGGTAAGGCCGGCGATGGCCTCCACGCTCTCCGCGTGCTCGAGGGCGAGGCTCTCGAGGATGCAGCGAACAACGGCGCCGTCATCGGCGGGCTGCTGTTGGCCGGTGCGCCCGCAGAACTCGACGATCCGCGCAGGCATGTCGCCAGGCGCGACGAACCCGGGGTCGTTCGGGTCGACGAAGGAGCGCAGCGGCTCGGAGGACTCGGCGAGTGAGACGAGGTCGTCGATCTCGTAGCGTCGCCCGGAGCGAGACCACGCTCGGGCGCATTCGTGAAGGAGCCAGAGACCCGTCACGTTGCGCAACACCCTCACCGTCCCCGCAACGCCGCCCTCGTTCGTCACGTTCGCACGGAAAGAGCCGTCGTCGACGACGGGCTCACGGGTCTCGACGCCGACGAGCGACCAGGTGCCGACGCTGATGAATGCCGAGCGCTCGCCGCCGAGGGGGATGGCAGCCACGGCGGAAGCGGTGTCGTGGGTCGCCGTTGCCACGACCGCGACGCCGTCGAGCCCGGTCGCTGCGGCCACGTCCCCGGTGACGGCGCCGAGTACCGTCGCCGGCGGAACGACGTCGGGAAGAAGCGAAACAGGGATCTCGAGCCGGTCGAGGACGTCCACGAGCCACGTACCGGTTCGGATGTCGAGGCATTGCGTGGTCGTCGCGTTCGTGTGCTCGGTGACGTCGCTGCCGCTCAGCCAGTGATGCATCAGGTCTGGGATCAGGAGCAGGCGATTCGCAACGGCAAGCACGGGATCGGCGTCGGCAGCCATCGCGGCCAACTCGAAGATCGTGTTGATCGGAAGCAGCTGGATGCCGGTCCGTTCGTACAGCTCGCGTGGCGGGACGCGATCCAGCACCGCGTCGAACTCGGCGGCGCGACGCGAGTCGCGGTAGTGCACCGGATTTCGCAGGAGCTTCCCACGCTCGTCGATGAGTCCGAAGTCCACGGCCCAGGAGTCGACGCCGACGGAGGCGATCCGGTCGACCTCCGACGCGACCCGCAGCCCGTCGAGCACGTCTGCGAAGAGACGAAGCACGTCCCAGTGGAGCGTTCCGCCAACCCGAACCGGGACGTTCGGGAAGCGATGCACCTCCTCGACCGTGAGCTGCTCTCCGTCGAAACGGCCGACGCCGACCCGCCCGCTCTGGGCGCCGAGATCGACCGCGGCAAGCGCCGTCGTCAACTCGTCGCCTCGTCGTTGTGCGACGCGCGCCTCAGGTCCCGCGGCCTGACCGGCAACGGCTCCATCGGCCGGACGTCGGCCACGATGACCTCGACCCCTGCGGCACGCCACGCCTCGACCTCGTCGGCCGGCGCGCTCGGATCGGTGACGATCCCGGTCAGATCGCTCATCGACACGAACGACAGGAGGGCGCTCCGGTGCCACTTCGTCCCGTCGACGATTCCCCAGACCTGCTCGCAAGCGTCCGCCATCTCCTGCTTGATCCGAACCTCGTCCGGGTTGAGGTCCATCAGGCCCCGCTCGATGCTGAGGCCGCGTGCCCCGAGGAATCCCTTGTTGATCCGGGTGGTGCGAAGCATGTCGGTGCCGAAATCCCCGACGAGCGACATCGCCGAGAGACGCAGCTGGCCCCCGGGCACGATCACGGAGGTTCCCGGCGCGTCGGCCAGTGCAGTCGCGACGAGGAGGCCGTTCGTGACGACCACGAGCTCGCGCTTCGCCCGCAGCTCGAGCGCGAGGTAGTACCCGGTCGTGCTCGCGTCGATCGCGATCGCCTCGCTCTCGCCGATCATCGCCGCCGCTCTCTTCGCGATCGCGCGCTTGCGTTCGACCTCGAGCCGAAGGCGTAGGTCGAATCCGACCTCCGACTGATCCTGCCGAAGCGCTCTCACGCCACCCCTGACCCGCGCGACGAGCCCCTGGCGGGCGAGTGCGCTCAGGTCGCTGCGGACGGTCACCTCGGAAACCGCAAACCTCTCCGAAAGTTCCGAAACAGGAACAGAAGCGCGCGTTTCGAGCATGCGCAACACCTGCTGCATCCGTTCTGGCTGGGAGAGATTGCGAAGATCTGTCATGTCAACGATCCGCGCGACCATACGCCCGCGCCCATGTCGTTGTCAACCGGTCGAGGCGAGACTTACGAAAGCTCGCCGAACGAAAGCGAATTCGTAATTTGGATGCGGATGCGGCAAACTCACCGACCATGAACGAGCGCGAGATCCTGGGTCGGCTGGGAGAGCTCGAGATCGAGACGCCGTCGTGGGGGTACGGGAACTCGGGCACGCGCTTCCACGTCTACCCCTGGCCCGGCGCGGCGCGCGACGTGTACGAGCGCATCGCCGACGCCGCCCTGGTCCACCGGCTGACCGGCTGCTGCCCGAGTGTCGCCCTCCATCTCCCGTGGGACGCAGTCGACGACTACGGCGAGCTGAGGCGCTTCGCCGAGGAACAGGGAGTCCGCCTCGGAGCGATCAACCCGAATCTCTTCGGTGACGACGCGTACCGCCTCGGCAGCATCTGCAACCCCGACGCCGGCGTGCGCGCCAGGGCGATCCAGTATTGCCGCGAGTGCATCGAGGTCGCGGTACAGCTCGACTCGGCTGTCATCAGTCTCTGGCTGGCCGACGGGACGAACTATCCCGGCCAGGACGACCTTCGCGAGCGACACACCCGTCTCGTGGACGGGCTCGAACAGGTGTACGCAGCCCTTCCGGATGGCATGCGGCTTCTCGTCGAGTACAAGTTCTTCGAGCCGGGGTTCTACAGCACCGACCTTCCGGACTGGGGAACGGCGGCGCTCGTTTGCCGCCGTCTCGGCCCGAAGGCACAGGTGCTCGTCGACACCGGGCACCATCCGCAGGGGACGAACATCGAGCAGATCGTTGCGCTCCTGCTCGCCGAGGGGCTCCTCGGCGGCTTTCACTTCAACAACCGCAAGTACGCCGACGACGACCTCATCGTCGGCGCGATCGATCCGTTCGAGCTCTTCCGGATCGCGTACGAGATCGCCCGGGCCCCGACGTTCGACCTGGCGCTCATGATCGATCAGTCCCACAATGTCGAGGGGAAGATCGACGCGATGATCCAGTCAGTCTCGAACATCCAGGCGGCATACGCGAAGGCGCTCCTCGTCGACCACGCGCGGCTGCGCCAGGCGCAGCAGGAAGGTGACGTCCTCGGAGCGCACCGCGTCCTCGTCGAGGCTTTCGAGACGGACGTGCGCCCGCTCGTCGGCGCGTTCCGCGAAGGCCTCGGCCTCGACCCTGACCCGGTCGCAAGGTTCCGGCGCGACGGGCACGCGGAGCGGCTCGCCCGGGCACGAGGAACGGCGTCCGTCGAGAGCGCCTACGAGCGAGCATGAGGCACGATCCGCGCCCGCGCGCGGAGCCGGGACACGGGTCGACCTGAGGTGCGGATCGCGCTCTTCATCACCTGCATCGGGGACACGATGTACCCCGAGGTCGGTCGAGCGACGGTCTCCATCCTCGAGCGACTCGGGCACGAGGTCGTCTTTCCTGACGCGCAGACCTGCTGCGGGCAGATGCACCTGAACAGCGGCTACACGGCCGAGGCGGACCGGCTGGCGATCCGGTTCCGCAGGGTCTTCGGGCAATTCGAGGCGGTCGTCTCGCCGTCCTCCTCCTGCGCGGGGACGATGCGCGAGCATTACGGGCTGGACAACGTGCACGAGCTGTCCCGGTTCCTCGTCGAGGAGCTCGGAACCGACGATGTCGGAGCCAGGTTCCCACATCGCGTCACCTATCACCCGACGTGCCACTCGCTGCGAGTCACCCGGGTCGGCGATGCTCCGTACCGACTCCTGCGGCGCGTCGAGCAGCTCGACCTGGCCGAGCTCCCGCGCAGCGCGGAATGCTGCGGCTTCGGGGGGACATTCGCCGTCAAGAACTCCGAGACGTCCAGCGCAATCCTCGCCGACAAGTGCGACGACATCGAGGCGACGGGAGCCGAGTTCTGCACCGCCCTCGATCCTTCGTGCCTCTTGCAGATCGGCGGCGGCCTCTCGCGACGCGCCTCGCCGGTGCGGCCCATCCATCTCGCGGAGATCCTCGCCGCGCGATGAGACCTCCGAGCGAAGCCTTCCCCGCCGCGGCACGGCCTGAGCTGGCCAACGCACAGCTTCGCTCGAACCTTCGCAACGCCACGGACACCATCCGCGGCAAGCGCGAACGTGTGGTCGGCGAGGTCCCCGACTGGGAGGAGCTGCGCGAGGCCGGTCGTGCGATCAAGGCCGACGTCCTCGCTCGGCTCGACGACTACCTCCTGCAGTTCGAGGAGGCTGTGCTGGCAGCCGGCGGCCGGGTCCACTGGGCGCGCGACGGCGCCGAGGCGAACGCCATCGTGATCGGGATCGCCCGACGCCACGGCGTCGAGGAGATCGTGAAGATGAAGTCGCTGACCACGGACGAGATCGAGCTGAACGATGCACTCGCCGCCGCCGGAATCCAGGCAGTCGAGACGGATTTCGCCGAGCTGATCCTCCAGCTGGACGGCGACTGGTCGTCGCACATCCTCGTTCCCGCCATTCATCGCAACCGAACCGAGATCCGGGATCTCTTCGCCGGGACGATCGCACCCGGGATCTCGTCGGATGACCCACGCGACCTCGCGGAGGCGGCCCGGCTCTACCTGCGCGAGAAGTTCCTCACGGCGAGAGTCGGAGTGAGCGGCGCCAACTTCGCCGTCGCCGAGACAGGAACGGTGTGCGTCGTCGAGTCGGAGGGAAACGGCCGCATGTGCACGACGCTGCCGCCGGTGCTCGTAACCGTCGTCGGGATCGAGAAGATCGTTCCGACCTTCGACGACCTCGAGGTCTTCCTTCAGCTCCTCCCCCGGTCGTCGACGGGTGAGCGGATGAACCCCTACACCTCGCTCTGGACCGGCGCCACCGAAGGCCAGGAGTTCCACGTCGTACTGCTCGACAACGGCCGCACGCGTGTGCTCGCCGACGAGGTAGGCCGGGTCGCGCTGCATTGCATTCGCTGCAGCGCGTGCCTCAACGTCTGCCCCGTCTACTCGCGCACGGGAGGGCATGCCTACGGCTCCGTCTACCCGGGACCGATCGGCGCCATCCTCACGCCCCAGCTCGTAGGAATCGAGAACGCCGCTTCCCTCCCGTTCGCGTCGAGCCTGTGCGGTGCTTGTTACGAGGTCTGCCCGGTCAAGATCGACATCCCGGCCGTTCTCCTGCACCTGCGTGCCCAGGCCGTCCGCGCGAAAGGCGCCTCTGCCGAGCGGGTCGGCCTAGGGCTCGTCGCGTGGGTGTTCGGCGGCCGGCGACGGTTTGTCGCAGCTCAACGAGTCGCACGCATCCTCCAACGGCCGTTCCTGCGTGCGGGCACCATCGCCCGGCTGCCGCCGCCACTCGCCCGGTGGACTCGCACACGTGACTTGAGGCCGGCCGCTGCGACGAGCTTCCGCGAATGGTGGCGCCGCCGATGACGGCAGCACGCGAGGAGGTCCTCGCCCGCATCCGGTCCACAGCGCGCCAGGCTCCCGTCCCCGTCCAGCGCTCGTACCGGCGTGCGTCGAGCTCCTCTCGTGACGAGTCCGTTGCGCTGTTTCACGAGCGGGCGGCCGACTATCGGGCGGATGTCCGCCGAATCGACGAGGGCGAGGTCGCGGCCACGATCGCTGCGGTCTGCGCAGAGCGTGGAGCTCGACGCCTGGTCGTGCCGGCCGGCGTGCCCGGTGCGTGGCGGCCGGAGGGGATCGAGCTCGTCGACGACCTCGATCTCGACCCTCGGTCTCTCGACGCTCTCGACGGAGTGATCACCGGCTGCACCCTCGGGATCGCCGAGACGGGAACCATCGTGCTCACCGCAGGGCCGGCAGAGGGCCGGCGCGCGCTCACGCTCGTCCCGGACCTGCACATTTGCGTCGTCCGGGGCTCCGAGATCGTTCATCTCGTGCCCGAGGCGATCGCCCGCCTTCGCGATCTCGTCGCCTCGGAACGCCGTCCTGTCACGTTCGTATCGGGCCCGTCTGCGACCTCGGACATCGAGCTCAGCCGAGTCGAGGGCGTCCACGGGCCACGGAACCTCGTCGTCCTCATCCTCAGGGAGCTCGAATGACCCAGAGGAGCGCTTTCGTGCTCCGCGTTCGGCCGGACCGGATCGACGACTATGTCGCCGCCCACGGCGACGTCTGGCCGGAGATGCTCGAGGCACTCCGCAGGGCCGGGATCCGGAACTACTCGATCTTCCGCGCCGGCACCGAGGTCTTCGGGTACTTCGAGGCGGACGATCTCGAAGGCGCCGCAAGGTACCTGGCCGAGCAGCCGGTCTGCACACGCTGGCAGGACACGATGGCGGAGCTGCTCGAGGAGCGCGTGCCGGACGGCGGTCCGCCGTCGCTGCCGGAGATCTTCCGCCTGGACTGAGCGAGGAGTCGGCGGCGATGCCGGGGGAGGCGAGGTTCATAATGCGCCGGCTTGGACGTGCGTCTGAAACGGCTGCTCGCGCGACAGCGCGCCCGCCTCGTGGTGGCCGCGGCGCTCGCCGGGTACTTCATCGTGCTCGTCGCGCTCGGCGGCCACGACCGCTGGGGCCGGCTGGGCGTCCCGGCCGCCTCGCTGCCCTTCGAGGACCTGCACAACGTGATCGGGGCGTGGATCTGCCACCGCGAGGGGATCGCCGTGCTGCCGGTGAACCCCTGCGACCCCTACCGGCGGCCCGCCGACTTCCCGAAGATCTGGCTCCTCCTCTCCTCGCTCGGGATCGGGCAGGGGCAGGCGGTGGCGCTCGGCGTCGGGCTCGCCGTCGTGTTCTTGGCGGCAGCGGTGCTCGTGGTGCCCACCGGCGCGAGCGTCGGCACGGCGCTCGCCTACGTGCTCGCGGTGTGCTCGCCGGCGGTCATGCTCGGCGTCGAGCGCGGCAACCCGGACCTGATCCTCTTCCCGCTCATCCTCGCCGCGGTGGTGGTGACCACCCGGACCCTGGGACGGCAGGTCGTCACCGGTGCGCTGCTCGTGCTCGTGTCGATCCTCAAGTTCTACCCGGTGCTCTCGGCGGGCTTTCTGCTTCGGCGCGCGACCCGCGGCAGCCTGGCCGTGCTGGCGGTCGTGTCAGTCGCGTTTCTCGTCTACGTCGCCGCGACCTACCACCAGATCCACGAGATTCTCTCGTCGATCCCGCAGAGCAACCTCCTGACCTACGGGGTGCGACGGGCCACGCAGTGGTTCTCCGCGGCGGCGGTGGAGCTGACCGGGAACTTCGGCTGGTACCGGCCGTGGGACATCGTCCTCGCGGTCGTCGGCATTGCGCTCGGGTGGCTCGCGAGCCGCCGGCTCCGGCTCGGGCTCGCAGCGCCACCGTCGGACGGAGCCGAGCAGCGCGATCTCGACCTCTTCTGGGCCGGTGCCTGCATCTACGTCGGCTCGTACGCGATCTTCATGAGCCAGGACTACCGGCTGATCTTCCTACTTCTCACCGTGCCTCAGATCGTCCGCTGGACCAGGGCGCGGATCACGCTCGCCTACGTGACGGTCCCGGCGCTCCTCGCGACGCTGTGGCTCGACGAGTGGACGAACATGCCCGTCCTGAAGCCGTTCCTCGTCTGGTGGTCGGACCTGACCCGGATCGACGGCTCCCCACCGCTCACCGTCGCCGTGATCGCACAGTTCGTGCTCTTCGTGGCTCTCGTCGGCTGGCTGCTCGCAACCGTGCCCGGCACAGTGTTCCGGTGGGGGCGGCGATGAGAAGGAGCAGGAGCGCGGCGGTGCTCGCCGTCTGCCTGGGGGCTCTCTGCGCCGGAGCGGCATCGGCGGGCGAGCAGCACTTCTTCTTCGCTCCCGGCGTGACGACGAGCTGCGAGCTCGATCTCGCCATGCCGAAGCTCGGAACGGTCGCGTATTGCCAGACCGCCCCACCGCACGCGGAGAGCGTCATCCTCCACACGAACGGGAAGCTGACCATCTGCCACGGCGTCACGTGCATCGGGAACCCGCCCGAGGGCGTGCCGACGCTGACCTACGGCGCGTGGCTCGACGACGGGCCGATTCGCTGTTCTGCGCTGAAGGCCGGCGTGAGGTGCGTCGTTCGGAAGACCGGGAAGGGCTTCTTGCTCAGCCCGAGCCGGATCGAGCGCTTGTCCTAACTTACGACCGGAACCCGGGCGGCAGCGTCGCAGGCTCCCCGTCGGGGACGCTCAGGCGCTCGATGTCCTCTGCCCGCCGCGGATGCGTCGCGTGGAGATCGCCGGCCCGGCCGCCTTCGAAGCACTCGGCGGTGAAGCCGGGCGCCATGGTGACGCCGAAGAACGACCACGTTCCGCCCGGTACGACCTCGCCCGCCTGCCACGACCCGGCCGGGACGACGTGCTGGACCTGGTGGCCGGCCAGCGGATCGCCGAGCACGACCTCCTGGTCGGACCCGTCCGCGTGGAGGAGGACGAGCCGGAGCGGGTCTCCGGCGTAGAAGTGCCAGACCTCGTCGAAGGTGAGCCGGTGGAACAGCGAACGGCTCGCCGGAGCGACGCAGAAGAGCCCGACTCCGGCGGTCCCGACCGGCCCGTCGCCGGCGGGGTCGCTCGAGCGGTAGGTCTGCGCGAAATAGGTGAGCTCGACCGGGAGCGGGCTCATGCCGAAGCGGTCGATCAGCTCTCTTGCGGTCGGGTCGATGGGCCGGAAGCTACCCCAATCGGGCGGTCGGGCCAGGCGATAGGGTCAGCCTCGATGCCCTCTCCTCCCCCGCCCGTGGCGCAGCTTTTCGATCTGAGCGGGCAGGTCGCGATCGTGACCGGGGCGAGCGGGAACATCGGCGAGGGGATCGCACGGCGGCTCCACGAGGCAGGCGCCTCGGTCGTCGCGCACGGACGGCGCACTCCGACCTCGCTCGGCGAGCGCTCGGCGACGGTCGTCGGAGACGTCGAGCGCGACGCCGACGCGATCTGTGCCAGGGCGATCGCGGAGTTCGGCCGTCTCGATGTCGTCGTCAACAACGCGGGGATCCAGCCTGTCGCGCCGCTCGCTGCACTCGGCACCGACGACGTCGCCGAGCTCCTTCGGATCAACGTCGGAGGCGTCGCGGCGATGACGCGCGAGGCTGCCGCCGTGATGACGTCCGGCGGCGCCATCGTCAACGTGAGCTCGATCGAGGGCCTTCAACCCGCCTTCGGCCACAGCCACTACGCCGCCTCGAAGGCCGCGGTGATCATGCACACCCGCGCCGCTGCGCTGGAGCTCGGGCCGAGGGCGATCCGGGTGAACTGCGTCTCGCCCGGGCTGATCGAGGCGCCCGGGATCGAGGAGGCCTGGCCGGAGGGCGTAGCCCGCTGGCACGCCGCCGCGCCGCTCCACCGTCTCGGGACGCCGGTAGACGTCGGCGACGCGGTGCTGTTCCTCGCCTCACCTGCCGCCCGGTGGATCTCGGGGACGAACCTCGTCGTCGACGGCGGCGTGCTCGCTCACAACACCTGGTGACCGGCTGCCGCCGTGTCCAAGGCGGTGTCGGACACGCTTCGGGGCACGACCTGTTGGTCACCTCGGGTTGTCGTGTCCGACACCTGGAACGGGCATCTCGCCGTGCCCGATCACACGGCGCCCAGCACCGCCTCGATCACCTCGGCGGAGAAGCCCTTGGCAGCGAGCGTACGTGCCGCCTTCGGGCCATGGCCCAGGTGGGCTGCAAGTGCTGCGGCACGACCGCTCTCGGGCTCGAGCCCGTGAAGGGCGACCTCGACCGAGGAGGGGTCGAGCCCGCGCTGCTCGAGATCCCAGCGGATCGCCTCGTCGCCGTAGCCTCGGGCCGCCATCGCCCGGGCACGAGACGATGCGAACCGGCCGTCGTCCACGTAGCCGAGGGACTGCATCGCCGCGACGGTCTCGCGGGCCCGCGGCCCGTCGATGCCCCGCTGCTCGAGATGAGCCCCGAGCTCGGCGGCGGAGCGGTCGCGATGCGAGAGCGCCCGTGCTGCGGTGTCGCGCGCTGTGACGCGGCGGAGGGCCCGCCGGAGCTCACGGGCCCGCTCGCGGTCGAGTGGGCCTCCGACCCTCAGCCCGGCGGCGGCGACCGCGGCCGCCGGTACGATCCGCCACGGCGCTCCGTCGAGCTCGACGAGCACGCGGCCACGACGCTCGGGACGGAGCGCCGTCACGGTGTGCATCGTCGCTCGATCCTTGTTCGGCCTATGCCGCCGCGGCCGTGGCGCCGTTGGGCTCGACCTCGACCTCGATCTCGACAGGCACCACCACCTCGCCCGAGAGTGGCGCGTCTACGGGGGCCGTCAACCGTGCGGATACGATCTGCCCGGGAGGGATCTGCGCCTGGATCGCCTGCAGGATTCCCTGGACGATGTCGGGATGCTCCTTGAGGAACGCCGACGCGTTCTGGCGCCCCTGGCCGAGCCGTTCGTCACCGAAGCTGAAGTACGAGCCCGACTTCGCGACGACCTTGCGCTCGATGCCCGCGTCGAGCACGGTGCCCTCCCACGGGATTCCCTCGCCGTAGATGATGTCGAACTCCGCCTGCTTGAAGGGCGGGGAAACCTTGTTCTTCGCGACCTTCACCCGGACGCGGTTGCCGATTGCCTCGACGCCGTCCTTGAGCGTCTCGATGCGGCGAATGTCGAGGCGCACCGAGGCGTAGAACTTGAGCGCCCGGCCGCCCGGCGTGGTCTCGGGGTTGCCGAACATGACGCCGATCTTCTCGCGCAGCTGGTTCGTGAAGATGCAGATCGTCTCGGTGCGGTTGAGCGTTCCCGTGAGCTTGCGGAGCGCCTGCGACATCAGCCGGGCCTGCAGGCCGACGTGCGAGTCGCCCATCTCGCCCTCGATCTCGGCCTTCGGCGTGAGCGCCGCGACCGAGTCGATCGCGACGACCGACAGCGCCCCGGAGCGCACGAGGAGCTCGGTGATCTCGAGCGCCTGCTCGCCGGTGTCGGGCTGCGAGACGAGCAGCTCGTCGATGTTGACGCCGATCCGCTTGGCGTAGACGGGGTCCATCGCATGCTCGGCGTCGATGAAGGCGCAGATGCCGCCGCGCCGCTGCGCCTCGGCGATGACGTGGTAGACGAGGGTCGTCTTTCCCGACGACTCGGGGCCGAAGATCTCGACGACGCGGCCACGCGGCAGCCCGCCGATGCCGAGGGCGAGGTCGAGCGCGAGCGAGCCGGTCGAGATCGCCCCCACCGAGACCTGAGCCTGGTCGCTCATCCTCATCACGGCACCCTTGCCGAAGTTGCGCTCGATCTGCCCGAGGGCGGTGTCCAGAGCTTGCTCGCGATCCACCTGCATCATCCTCCTAGCGGTATGGCCTCGTAGACCAGGTACTGCGCCCTCCCCCGGCGCAGCCGAGAAATGAACCTGCCCCAGCGCAGCCGAGAAATGAAAACAGCAGCGTCGGACGGCACGATCTGCCCGACCTCGACGGGGGTGGCGCTGCCGGCAGCCCGCGACCCGAGAGACGCGAGAGTGAGCTGCAGGTTCTCACGGATCGCCTTCTCGGGGGGCGCCTGGCCGAGCGGTAGGCGCAGGCCGCAGAAGGGGCCAAGACGTTCACTTCCGGCCACGGTAGCGGGGAAAGTGTGACGTGTCCGTCCCAGCTTCGTAACGATGTAGCCTCGCGCCTCGGAGTGCCCGCCGGTTGACGAGCGAGTCGTCGGCTGCACGATCACCGTAGTGTTCGAGTACGCGAGTATCACCGCCGCCCTTTCGATGCTCGTCGCGTCGCTCAGCGGCGTCCTCTCCTCGGTCCTGCCGTCGACCAGCGGGAGGGCGACCGCGCTCGTCGCTGCGGTCGCAAGCTCTCATCACGTCTCCACCTCCCAGGCGCGCACTGCGTACGCAGGCGCTCCCTACCACAGCCCTGCCCTTCGCTATCTCTACTCGGTCGGCTGGGTCGGTTCTGCCTCCGATCTCGCCGGCTGCAAAGCCGCTCAGATCCTCGGGCCGGACCCAGCCTCGGCGGCCGCCGAGGCCCTCCAGCGCTCGCCAAAGGCTCTGGCTCTGGTTCGCGCTGCGCACCTCACCGTGGACCAGGCGGCTGCGGCGATCGCCCGCGGTTCCACGGACGGCTGCTCGTAGGCCTTCACGACGCTCCGGCCTCTCGACGCGCCCGTCACGACGTGCCCGTGACGAGGGCTCTGAGCAGGTGGAGCGCCGCGACGGTTGCCCGGGCGCGGACCGTCTCGCGGTCTCCGGTGACGACGAAGTCACGGGCACGCTCCCCCTCAGGTCCCGACGCGCACAGGTAGACGAGGCCGACCGGCTTCTCCGGCGTCCCGCCACCCGGCCCGGCGACCCCCGTCACCGAGACGGCAACGTCGGCGCCGAGCCGCTCCCGGGCACCGCGCGCCATGGCGAGGGCCGTCTCCGCCGACACCGCGCCGTGGGCCGCGAGCACCTGCGGCGGGCACGTCGAGCTCGGCCTCCTTCAGCGCGTCCGCATACGCCACCACGCCTCCGAGGAACACGTCGGAGGCCCCCGGAACGGACGTCAGCCGCGCGGCCACGAGCCCGCCGGTGCACGACTCGGCGGTCGCGAGCGTCAGTGCGCGCTCGCGGCACAGGTCGAGCACGACCTCCTCGACCGGAATCTCCTCGGTCGCGTAGAGGAACTGCGCGATCGGCTCGACGAACCGACGCTCGAGCTCGACCACACGCTCATCGGACGCGCGCCCCCAGTAGATGTCGACATGGATCTCGGAGTCCCTGGCGCAGATCGTCACGTCGACACCGTCCCCGTCGCCGCCTGCGGCCTCGAGCGCCCCTGCGACCGCGGATTCCGACACCCCGTAGAAGCGCAGCACCCTGTGCTCCGGAATCTCGGCTCGAGCCAGCCGGGACTGGAGCAACCGGGTCTCGAGCGCGTCGGCCCAGAGGGGCCTGAGCTCGCTCGGCGGTCCGGGAAGCACGACGACGATGCAGCTCCCCACCTCGAGCACGAGTGCCGGGGCCGTGCCGATCAGCCCCACGACGAGGGCACCGTCGGGAACGGTCGCCTGCTTGCGCACCCCCTGGACGAAGTCGGCGTACGGCCGTTTCATCCGTTCTGCCACGGTACGGGAGCGCTTCTCGATCGCGGCCTGGAGCTGGTCGTCGAGCCGAAGCGCACGACCGGCCGCAAGCGCGAGCAGCTCGACGGTGCGGTCGTCGTGGGTCGGGCCGAGCCCGCCGGAGGTCACGAGCAGGTCGCGCCGGAGGCCGTCCCGCAGCGCCGACTCCAGCTCGTCGGGGACGTCTCCCACCAGACGCAGCTCGGCCGGCTCCACGCCCAGCGCGAGCAGCGACCGCGCGAGGAACGGCCCGTTCAGGTCGGTACGGTCGCCGCGAACGAGCTCCGACCCCGTGACGACAATCGCCGCGCGCAGGGTCTGTGCCTAGGCCCTGTGGACGCCGCTCGAGTTCACGACGAAGGCGGCCGGCTTGTAGCCGCCCACCTCGACCCGCTTCCCGGCCACCGTGATGTGGAGGTTCTCGGGAGAGCTGACGCTGACCCAGAAGCTCTTGCCGTTGAACGGCTCCGTCCCACCCTTCGAGATCGTCCCCTGGAAGAGCAGCCTTCCGCTCGCATCGCCCCGGTGGACGGTCACGTACGAGGGCCCCGAGACCGCGGCGATCTCGAGGTACGCGTGAGGCCGCGAGATCGCAGCCTTCTTGTGGGTCTGCGTCCGGTGGCTCGCCTTCGGCGCCTTCGACCCCGACCCGGACGTCTGCCAGGCGCTCGTGACCACCAGCGTCACGATCGCGACCAGCGCGACGGCGATCAGGACGATGCCGGTCTCGAGCCTCCGCGTTCGGCGTTCCGGGCGCACCGAAGAGCGTCGCGGGCGCGCGTCGTGCTCGTCGCCGGTGGCGAAACGCGAGTTGAACTCGTCGACGTAGAGCTGCCCGTCGAGACCGAGATAGTCGGCGTAGGTGCGCAGGAACCCCTTGACGTAGGTCTGTGAAGGGAGCTGCTCGAAACGCTCGTCCTCGAGCGCCCGCAGGTAGCGCGCACGGATCTTCGTGGCCTGCTCGGCCTGGTTGAAGTCGAGGTCGCGGCGCATGCGCGCCTCCCGGAGGCTGTTCCCGATCTCGAACACGGCGGAATGATCGCACAGACGGTGGGGCCCGCTCCCGGCGCCGGCGAGCCCGGCATCCGGCTCACCCGGAGGCGTGGAGCACCGAGTAGAACGCGAGCGCGAGCGCGCCGACGAGCGAGAGATAGAGCCCCGACCAGACGAGGAAGCCGACCGAATCGGACCGTCCGCTCGCCCGAGCGGTACACGCTCCGGTCGACGCGGAAACGGGCGCGCCGGGCAGCGGAGATCCCGATCAGCGCGAGCACGAACGCGGACGGTACTGCCACCACGAGCGCCGGCAGGAGGTCGACGGACGGTACGAGCAGGGCGGCCGCGACCCCCGCCGGGATCGCCAGCACCGCGAGCAGCCCGAAGACGACGGCGACGATCCGGGCCGGGTTACTGCTTCTCATAGGGGCGGCCGTCGGCGGCCGGAGGCACGGAGCGACCGATGACGCCGGCGACGGCGACGAGGGTGAGGATGTACGGCAGGGTCTGGAACAGTGCGCCGGAGCGCAGGATCGACGAGGACGAGTCGACGTACGCCGACGGGATGCTGAACGCGAGCGCGGTCGAGAAGCCGAAGAGACACGCGGCGCCGAACGCCCCGAACGGCCGCCACTTCCCGAAGATCAGCGCCGCGAGCGCGATGAACCCACGCCCACCGGTCATGTTCTCGTTGAACGAGTGCGTGAAGCCGATCGACAGGTAAGCGCCGCCCATCGCGGCCAGGATGCCCGACACGGTCACACAGATGTAGCGGGTGAGGTAGACGTCGATCCCGACCGTGTCGGCGGCCCTGGGATGCTCGCCGACGGCGCGGATCCGCAACCCGACCGACGTCTTGAACACGAGCCAGTAGAGGACGAACATCAGCACGAAGACGAGCCAGATCATCAGGTTCAGCTGCCCGATCACCTGGCCGAAGAAGCCGTTGCCGAGGAACCCCAGGTGCACGTCGGGGATCGACTCGGCGCTCGAGAGGTCGGGCGTGCCCGAGGAGCCGTAGATCTGGATGAAGAGGTAGCCGGTGATGCCGACGGCGAGGAAGTTCACGGCGGTCCCGCCGACGATCTGGTCGGCGCGGAGATGGATGGCGAAGATCCCGTAGACGAAGGCCGTGAGACCCCCGACCCCCATCGCGATGAGCAGCCCGAGCACCCACGAGCCGGTGGTCACCGAGCCCCAGATCCCGAAGAACGCGCCCATCAGCATCATCCCCTCGAGTGCGATGTTCACGACGCCGCTTCGCTCCGACATCAGCCCGCCCAGCGCGCCGTAGGTGAGCGGTGTGGCGTAGATGAGGGTCGCGCCGAGGAGGGTCCCCCAGGTGAAGACCGACTCGAGATGGGGAACGCTCGACTGGAGCGCGAAGAGCGCGAACGTGATGCCGAGGATCCCGGCGGCGACGGCGCCCCACCCCTGGCGCTTGACGTCGCGCGAGACCGCCCAGATCCCGCACGCCACGGCGAGGATGCCGAGCAGGAGCGGCACCGTGACGTTGCGGGTGTGGACCGGCGGCAGCGCAAGCCAGCCGGCGACGACGCCGAGGACGATCCCGACGATGGCGACGTGCCGGGCGCTTGCGAGCTCGGCGAGCCGGTTCGTCCGCGACGGGGTGATCGGAGCCGCGGTCACCCGGCGCCCATCATCCGCTTGATCGGGACCTTCTTCCGAGCGCGCCAGATCGAGAGGACGAGCAGGTCGGCGCCGACGAACAGGACGACGAGGCCCTGGATGATGAGGGTGAGGTTGCCGGCGAGCTGCGGGTCGAAGACGCTCGGGTCGAGCTGGCGGCTCGAGGTGCCGACGGTGAGCGCGCCGAAGAGGAGCGCGGAGAAGAAGACGCCGACGGCGCTGTTGCGTCCGAGCAGCGCCACCGCGATGCCGAGGAATCCGACGTTCGAGACGAGGATGTCCGGCGTCGCGATGTTGAACTCCCATCCGAGGACGTCGAGCGAGCCCGCGAGGCCTGCGAAGCCACCGGAGATCGCCATCGCGAGGAAGTAGTTCCGCTTGACGTTGATCCCGCTGTAGCGCGCGGCCTCGGGGCTGAACCCGACCGCCCGGACCTCGAACCCGAGCGTCGTGCGGTTCAGGATCGCCCAGAAGACGAACAGCGCCGCAACGGCGATGAAGAAGCCGATATGGAGGCCCTGGAGCTCGGGGTCGCCCCAGAACACCGGCAGGTGGACGTTGCTCACGATGTCGTTCGAGATCGGGCTGAACTGCGAGCTGACGAACGGGCCCTGGAGCCCGAAGAAGTACGTCCCGACCCAGATCGCGATCCAGTTCAGCATGATCGTCGAGATCACCTCGTGCGCGCCGGTCGTGGCTTTCAGGAACCCGGCGATCCCCCCCCAGAGCGCCCCCGCAAGGATCGCCAGCACGATGCAGAGGACGATGTGCGCCGCGCCCGGGATGCTCGACCAGTACGACCCGAAGATGAGGGCCGCATAGGAGCCGGCGAAGTACTGGCCCTGCCCGCCGATGTTGAACATGCCGCAGCGGAACGCGAACGCCACCGCGAGGCCGCACAGGATCAGCGGCGTCATGATCAGCAGCGTCTGCTGGAAGTTCGAGGCCTCGGCCGACCGGTCGCCGTAGCCGGGGATGAGCCACGTGACCCCCGTGCCGTTGAAGATCGCCCGGTAGGTGCTGAGCGGGTTGTGCCCCGTCGCGAGGACGACGAGACCGCCGACGAAGAACGCGAGCGCGGTCGTGATGATCGAGACGACCAGGCCCTGCGTGTTGACCCGCGAGCGGCCCTCTCCGGCTGCCTGGTGGACTATCGGGTCGGACGGCGGTGGGACGCCTGCCTCCGTCATGTCCACGCCCCCCGGCTCATACGACTGCGCCGGCTTGTGTCACGCCCGTCATCGCGAGACCCAGGGTGTTCTCGGGCACGTCGGCCGGGAATTCGGCGACGATCTCGCCCTCGAACATCACGAGGATCCGGTCGGAGAGGGCATAGATCTCGTCGAGCTCCAGCGAGACGAGCAGGACAGCCCGTCCTGCGTCGCGCTCGGCGATCAGCCTGCGGTGGACGAACTCGATCGCGCCGACATCGAGCCCGCGCGTCGGTTGCGCGGCGATCAGGACCCGGGGGTTCCGGTCGATCTCGCGGGCCAGCACGACCTTCTGCTGGTTGCCGCCCGAGAGGGCACGCGCCGGCGTGGAGGGCCCGCCTCCGCGGACGTCGAACTCCGGGAGCAGGCGCGCCGCCCGCGCCAGGAGACGCTTCGGGAACAGCCACCCGAGCCTCGAGTCTGGCTTGTGGCGATAGTCGTGGAGGCCGAGATTCTCGGCCAGGGAGAAGTCGAGGACGAGTCCTCGGGCCTGCCTGTCCTCGGGGATGTGCCCGACTCCGGCCTCGTCGACCATCTCCTTCGGGCTCGCGCGGACGAACTCGCGCCCGCCGACCACGATGCGGCCGGCCTCGGAGTGGCGGAGGCCCGTCAGGACTTCGATCAGCTCGCTCTGCCCGTTGTTGTCGACGCCGGCGATGCCGACGACCTCCCCGGCGCGCACCTGGAACGAGAGCCCGCGGACCTTCTCGATCCCGCGGTCGTCGACGACGCGAAGATCCACGACCTCGAGCAGCGTCTCCCCCACCGTCGTCGGTGCCTTCTCGACCCGGAACACGACCTCGCGGCCGACCATGAGCTGAGCCAGGCCGGCCTCCGTCGCGCCTGCGCGCGGGACCGTGTCGATCTTCTTCCCGCGCCGGAGGACGCTGATCCGGTCGGCGATCTCGAGCACCTCGTTCAGCTTGTGCGTGATGAAGATGATCGACTTCCCCTCGGCCTTGAGGTTGCGGAGGATCTCGAACAGCTCGAGGGCCTCCTGCGGGGTGAGGACGGCCGTCGGCTCGTCGAGGATGAGAACGTCCGCGTTGCGGTACAGCGCCTTGAGGATCTCGACACGCTGCTGCTGGCCGACCGTCACGTCCGAGATCAGCGCGTCCGGGTCGATCTCGAACTTGAACTGCGCCGCGAGCTCCCGCACGCGGGCGCGGGCTGCGGAGTAGTCGAGCATGATCCCGGCGTGGGTCGGCTCGTCCGCGAGGACGATGTTCTCCGCGACGGTCATCACCGGGATGAGCATGAAGTGCTGGTGCACCATGCCGATCCCGCGGTCGATCGCGTCCTTCGACGACCGGAGAGCCACCCGCTCGCCGTCCATCAGGATCTCGCCCTCGTCGGGCCGGTAGAGGCCGTAGAGGACGTTCATGAGCGTCGACTTGCCCGCGCCGTTCTCGCCGAGCAGGGCGTGAACCTCGCCCCGGGTCAGGTCGAGGTCGATGTGGTCGTTGGCGACGATCCCGGGGAAGCGCTTCGTGATTCCACGGAGCTCCAGGACGGGCGGGGCCTCCATTGCGTCGCGATTCTATGCGGCAGGTCCGATGGGGGCGGGCCGAGCGCCCGCCCCCATCAGCAGTCCTGCTAGCAGTTCGGGTTCGGCTTGCACTGTGTCGGCGCCTTGATCTTGCCCGCCGCCACCTGTGCCGCGATCTGCTTCGTCTTGGCGACGATCGCCGCCGGGGCACCGGCGTTGATCTTGCCGAGGCCCACGCCGCCGTTCGCGGCGTTGAAGAGCAGGTTGTTCGCAGCTGCGAACTTCCCGAGCGTCAGGTTCTTGATCGCCGTGAAGACCGCAACGTCGACCTTCTTCTGCGCGCTCGTCAGCACGCGGCTGTTCACGTACGACTGGTCGGCGTCGACGCCGATGCCCCACGTGTGCTTCTCCTTTGCCGCGTCGAGGGCGCCGAGACCGCAACCGCCGGCGACCTGGAACACGACGTCCGAGCCCTTCGAGATCTGGTCCAGCGCGATGTTCTTGCACTTGTCCTGGGCCACGAAGTCCTGCGAGTACCCGTTGAGGACGCTGATCGTCGGGACGGCCGCCTTCGCGCCCGCCTGGAAGCCCGCGATGTAGCGGACGACCGCGGGGACGGGGATACCGCCGACGGAGCTGACGGTCGTGGAGCCGTCCTTCTGCGCCATGAGCGCGGCGATGTAGCCGACCTCGTAGCCGACCTCGTTCTCGGCGAAGATCAGACCCTCGAAGTTCTTCGTGATGCCGCCCTTCGTGAAGTCGGTCTTGGCGTTCATGTCGACGCCCGCCCACTTCGTGTCGGGGTACTTCTTCGCCATCGTCTGGATGTCGGCCTCCATGAGGAACCCGACGCCGATGACCAGGTTGGCCTTGTACTTGTCGACGCAGGTCGAGAAGTTCGGGATGTAGTCGTTCGGGCTCTTGGACTGCAGCACGTACGTCGTCGTCTTCAGCGTCGCCTTCGCGCGCTGCAGGCCGACGTACGCCAGGTGGTTGAAGCCGCGGTCGTTCAACCCACCGATATCCGTCACGAGACACGCGACGAGCGGCGTCGCAGACTGCTTGCTCGACTTCGCGGCGCCGACCCCGACGAACACCAGCGCCCCGACAGCGAGCACACAGCCGACGAGCGCAGAAATGCGCCTCCTACTCACACTTCCCTCCTTGAGAAAATGAACCGGACCCTTGCTTAGACGCGGACTCTAAGCGTCTTGTTGCGGCGGTGCTAGACGAGCCGTTCCAGGTCCGCTTCGCCGACGAGGACGGTCCTCGGCTTCGAGCCCTCGTAGGGCGAGATGATCCCACGGCGCTCGAGCATGTCGATCAGGCGGCCGGCGCGGGTGTACCCGACCCGCAGGCGGCGCTGGAGGAGCGAAACCGAGGCGGTCTGGGCGGCGACGACGACCTCGATGGCGCGGTCGAGCAGCGGATCCTCGTCGGGGTCGAACTCGCCGTCTGAGCTCTCGCCGTCGTCGACGAACACCTGCGGCGCCTGCAGGAACGTGTCGTCGACCTCCTGCTCGCGCTGGGCTCGCGTCTGCTCGACGATCAGGGCGACCTCGTCCTCGGTCACGAACGCGCCCTGGAGGCGCTGGAGGCGCGAGGTGCCGAGCGGCTTGTACAGCATGTCGCCCTGGCCGAGCAGGCTCTCGGCGCCGTTCGAGTCGAGGATCACGCGCGAATCGGTCTGCGAGGAGACGGCGAACGCGATCCGCGACGGGACGTTCGCCTTGATCATCCCGGTGATGACGTCGACCGACGGCCGCTGCGTTGCGAGCACGAGGTGGATCCCGACCGCGCGCGACTTCTGCGCGAGGCGGATGATCGCGTCCTCCACGTCCTGGGGGCTGACCATCATCAGGTCGGCGAGCTCGTCGATCACGACGAGGAGGTACGGAAGCTCGCCCTCGCCGCGCTTGCGGAAAGCCCGGTTGGCCTCGGGGAGCCCACGGGCGCGCACCTGGGCGAGGCGCTCGTAGCGGCGCTCCATCTCCGTCACGACGTTGAGGAGGACGGCGCTCGCCTCCTTCGGGCTCGACACGACCGGCGTGAGCAGATGCGGGATCGACTCGTAGTGGTTGAGCTCGATGCGCTTCGGGTCGATCAGGATCATCCGGACCTGCTCGGGCGAGGCGCGCAGCAGGATCGACGTGAGGATCGCGTTGATGCAGCCTGACTTTCCCGACCCGGTCGTGCCGGCAATGAGGAGATGCGGCATTCGCGCGAGGTCGCAGTAGACCGGGACGCCGTCGATCCCCTTCCCCAGCCAGACGCTGAGCGGGCTCGACTGGGGCGGGATGTCACCGAAGATGTCGCCGAGCGTGACGAGGTTCGGCGAGAGGTTCGGGACCTCGACGCCGACGGCCTGCTTGCCGGGGATGGGCGCGAGGATGCGGATCTCCGTCGTCGCGAGGGCGTAGCAGAGGTCGTCACGAAGCTGGGCGACCTTACCGACCTTGGTGCCGGGCGCGAGCTGGAGCTCGTAGCGGGTGACCCGCGGGCCGGAGATCTGGCCGACGACGGTTGCCTCGACTCCGAAGTTCCCGAGGCAGACGAGGAGCGCCTCGGCGGTGCGTCGGTTCGCCTCGGCGTTCGGGCCCGTCCCGGGCGCCGAGCGGTTCAGGAGAGAGGGATCGGGGAGGCGGTAGGCGGGGTGCGTCTCTCCCTCTGCCTCGAACGGCGACCCCTGGGTCTCGTCGGTCGGATCGTCGGCATCGGCGACCGGCGCAAGAAGCACCGGCGGGGCGGTCGAGACGAGATCCGGGTAGTCGTGGACCGCGTCGACCGGGGTCTCATGCCTGGGGATCGGTGTGAACGACGGCGGGTCGAGGCTGGGCTCCGGAAGAGGCGCGGGAGCGGGCGCGCGCTCCCGGCGGACCCGGGTGGAGGCGCTCTTCACGGCGTGACCGGAGCGGCGCACGAGCGCGCCGAGCGACGCTCCCGTCAGGAAGAGGAGGCCGACGAGCGTGAGGAGGACTCCGAGGATCTCGGCTCCGGTCGTGCCCGCCCCGAGCGCGACGAGGCTCTCGAGCTCCCCGCCCGCCCAGCCACCGTGTGAAGAGCCGAGGGCGAGCATCAACCCGACGACCGTCACGCTGAGCCCCAGCTTGAAGGGGCTGACCGCGACGAGGGCGCTTCGCGTGACGATGAGCGCGCCCAGAGGGATCAGGACGAGCGGCGCGACATACGCGGCCCACCCGATCACGGAGGTGACCGCACCCGACACCGGGCCGCCGGAGAGCCCGAACCAGAGAACGCAGGCGAGGAACGCGCCGGCCGCGACGAGACCCAGCCCGACAACCTCTGCGTCGTGGTGGCCGCGCGAGCGCTTGCGCCGGCGCTTCTTGATGCGCGCAGGCGTCTTGGGCCGCGGCTTTGCCGGACTCGTACTACGGCGTGCTTGCGCCATCCGGAGGCATTTCGCGCCGGATCGCGCCGCTCCTGCCTAGCCGAGTGTCGCCAGGCGGGTCGTGACGAGGTCGACGAAGCGCTCGCGGTCGATCCCGAGGCCGACGAGGGCGTTCGGTGGACGGCTGTCCAGGCGGTCGCGCCAGTCGGCATTCGTCCGGCCTCGGCCCTGCTCCCAGCCGCAGTCGACCTCGATGAAGGCTGGCTTCGCCTCGACGAGGGTCGGGTCGATCACGTGCGCGACCGCGACCGGGTCGTGGAGAGGCGACCCGTCGAGGTCGGGATAGGAGCGCCGATGCCAGATGCCGTAGAAGTCGAGAAGCTCGGCGGCGACCCTCCCGATCCGCCCCACGCCGCGCATCGCGTCGGCATCCGCGGCGGTGACGAGCGCCCTGTGGGTGACGTCGAGGCCGATCATCGTGACCTCGATCCCGCTCTCGAAGACGCGCCGCGCGGCCTCCGGGTCGGCCCAGATGTTGAACTCTGCCGCCGGGGTGCGGTTGCCCTCCCCGACCGAGCCCCCCATCAGCACGATCCCCTCCGGGCGTGCATCCGGGGCGAGCGCGAGCAGCAGCGCCACGTTCGTCAGCGGGCCCGTCGGAACGAGCGTCACTGCTCCCTCCCGCTCGCGGATCAGCGTGGCCAAGAACTGGACGGCGTGCTCGGGTACCGGCCTCGCCACAGGGGGCGGCAGGTCCGGGCCGTCGAGCCCACTCTCGCCGTGCACGTGCACCGCCACATCGCGCTTGCGTACGAGTGGATCGGCGGCGCCCGCAGCCACCGGGATGTCCCCGCGGCCACAGAGCTCGAGCACGCGGATCGCGTTCGCGGTCGTCTTCTCGATCGTCTGGTTGCCGGCGACCGTGGTCACGCCGAGCAGCTCGACCTCGGGCGAGGCGAGCGTGAGCATGAGCGCGATCGCGTCGTCGTGCCCCGGGTCGCAATCGATGACGATCGGAGCTGCCACCTAGCCGTCCCGGGGCGAGCTCTCGATGTCCAAGGCCAGAGGTAGCGAGCGCTGGGCGCCGATCGTCGCAGCCGCGTAGCCGCCCGCCTTGCACGCCCGCTCGAGTGCGTCCTCGCGAGACATGCCCTCGAGCAGGCTCACGACCAGACAGGCTGCAAAGGCGTCCCCGGCGCCCGTTCCGTCCACCGGGACGATCGGCGGCGCGGCCGAGCCGGCAACCTGCTTGCCGTCCTCGAACAGCGCGGCGCCCTGGTCGCCGTAGGTCACGGCCACGAGCTTGCCTCGCTTCACGGCCTCGTGCTCGAACCGGTTGACGATCAGCAGGTCCGGCTCGAGGTCGAGCACCCTGGCCGGCGAGGCGTTCAGGGCGAAGAAGTCCGCCTTCTCGGCCGCCGCGTACACGACCTCGTCGGATACCTCGAGCTGCGTCAGGACGGCGCCCTCGACCTCCCGAGGTGCCAAGGAGGCATTGGCTCCCGCGAACACCGCGATCTCGTTCTCGCCCTGCATGTCGACGTAAATCAGCGCGACGCCCGTCTGGCCGTTGCGCTCGACGTCGAGCTCGACCCCGGCCTCGACCAGCCCCGCGAGCGCCTCGTCGGCGAGCGCGTCGTCGCCGACGGCTCCGATCATCCTGACCGCGGCCCCCATCCGGGCGGCCGCAACAGCCTGGTTGGCGCCCTTCCCGCCGGGGAAGCGCTCGAACTCTCGCGCCGCCACCGTCTCCCCAGGCCTCGGGAGACGCTCCATGCGCGCGACGAAGTCGACGTTGATCGAACCGACGACGGTGAGGGCGACAGGCATCGGCCGGGCAGTTTAGAGGGCGACTCCCGTCGCCCGCGGCTCAGGCAGCCAGCGTGCTGATGTCGTCTTGCGCCCTGCCGAGCAGGTTCTCGCGCAGGTCGAAGAGACCGGCCCAGAGCGAGCCGCGGTCGGGCGCCGCCAGGAAGTCGACCGAAGCCGAGAGTCCCTCGAGCGCCCTGACGAGGACGGCGAGCTCGAGGTAGGCCGCCGCGACGCGGTTGGGATCGGCATCGACCCCGGCGCGGGAGAGCACCGGCTCCCAGTCGAGGAGCTCGGCCGCTCCCGGCTCGCCGAACCACGTGCCGCCTTCGGCGCGCTCCGGCTGGAGCTCGAGGAGGTAGCGGTCGAGCGGCCCCTCGAGCTTGCGAAGCGCCTCCTCGACTGCCCCGGCCGCCTCCTGCAGCGCCCGCGAGCGGGCAGCGGCGGTCGCGGGCGCCGCGTCGCCTCGTGCCCAGCCCTCGAGCAGCCGGCAGAACGCGAGCGCAGCGGCCTCGAGCGTCTCGAGCCGCGGGATCAAGCGCCTCGCAGACCGGGCGACGGCTGCGTTCGCCGTGATCGCCTCCGCCCAGGTCACGTCTCGACGACGACCGGGAGGATCATGGGCCTGCGCCGCGTGCGGTCGTAGACGAGCTGCCCGATCCCGTCGTGGAGGTGCTCCTGGATCAGCTTGATCTCACGGATGTCCTCGCCGAGCAGCGCGCGCAGGATCTCCTCGGCCTCGCCGCGCATCTCGGTCATCAGGTCGTCCGACTCTGCAAACCCCCGGGAGATCAGCTCCGGCTTGGTCGCGAGGCCGTTCGACAACGTCGCGACGACGATGAGCACCCCGTCCTCGGACAGGTGGCGCCGGTCGCGCAGGGCGACGTCGGAGATATCGCCCACTCCGAGCCCGTCGACGAACGTCATTCCCGCCTCGACCTTGTCGGCGATCCGGACGCCTTCCCTCGAGAGCTCGACGACGTCTCCGTTGTCGGCGAGGATGATCCCTGCTGCCGGGACTCCCGCCTCCTGCGCCAGCCGCGCGTGCGCGGCCATCATCCTGAACTCGCCGTGGATCGGCATGACCGCTCTTCGGCCGCAGGAGCCCGAGCAGCGTTCGCATCTCCTCGGAGCGCGCATGGCCGGACACGTGCACGTCGGCGTTCTCCTCGTGCAGCACCTCGGCGCCGCTCCGCGTCAGGCGGTTGATCGAGTCGTGGACGCGCAGCTCGTTCCCGGGAACGGCGCGCGCCGAGATGATCACCGTGTCGCCGCGCTCGATCTGGACGGCGGGATGGTCGCGGTAGGCGATCCGCGTGAGCGCGCTCAGAGGCTCGCCCTGGGAGCCCGTGCACAGGATCAGCTGGCGATCGAGGGGTAGCTCGTCGAGATCGACGGGCCGGACCAGCATGTCCTCGGGCGCGTCGACGTAGCCGAGATTGCGCGCGATGTTCAGGTTCTTGCGCATCGAGCGGCCGATCACGGCCACCGACCGCCCGCACTCCCCGGCGACGTCGATCGCCTGCTGCATCCGGTGGATGTTCGAGGCGAACGACGAGATCAGGACGCGGCCCCGCTTCGTGGGGATGATCTGCCTGAAGGCTTCCCCGACGACGCGCTCGGAGCGGGTGAAGCCCGGCCGCTCGGCGTTCGTCGAGTCGCCGAGCAGGAGGTCGACTCCGCGGTTCCCGAGCTCGGCGAGGCGCCCGACGTCGGTGCGCAGGCCGTCGACCGGCGTGTGGTCGAGCTTCCAGTCACCGGTGTGGAACACCCGCCCCGCCGAGGTCTCGAGGCAGACACCGACGGCGTCCGGCACGGAATGCGACATCCGGACGAGCTCGACGCGGAACGGCCCCAGCTCGATCGGCCCGGAGTCGGGGCCCGCCTCGCGCAGCTCCGAGGCGTTCAGGAGCCCGTGCTCGTCGAGCTTCGACTTCACGAGCCCGAGGGTGAGGCGCGTCGCGATCACCGAGCGGACGCGGATCTCGCGCAACAGATACGGGCAGCGCCCCGACGTGATCCTCGTGCGCATGGGTGAGGACGACCGCCAGAACGTCGCGACCGGAGAGGTACCCGAAGTCGGGAAGGATCAGGTCGACGCCGAGGTGCTCGTCGCGCGGGAAGGCAAGGCCGGCGTCGATCACGATCGTCTCACCCCCGAGCTCGAAGACGGTCATGTTCTTCCCGACCTCACCGAGGCCTCCGAGCGGGATGATCCGTAGCGACTGATCCGACAACGCACCGCAAGCATACGGCCACGGGCCCCGGCCGACCCGCTCCGGTGAGCGCTCGCCGCGGGAGGCAGTCCCTCGAATCACTGAGGTTCCCACCCGATTCGACGTCTGACGCCGACCTTCCCTCGAGCATGTCGAACGGCTCTCCTCGCACGGCCTACGAAGGCCGGGATGCGTCGGCGTCGTCGCGGTTGCGCTCCCCCCGGCGCTCCTGATCGTGTCGGTTCACCGCTACACCCGGAAGACCCGCGCTTCGGTCGACGGAGATCGAGAACGCGAACGAGGAGCTGCGCCGCTCGAACGCCGACCTCCGGGACCTGTTCGACTTCTCCTCGGGCCTCGCGGCTCAGAGGCACGACAGCACGCAGCTCGCGAGCCTACGCAGGCTCGGCGCTCCGGCGGCTGACGGGTGCCCGCGTGGAGGTGACGGTCGGCGGGCCCGCACTCGGTCGGCGCCACGCCGCTCGAGCTCGGCGGGCCGCGTGGTCGGGGCGCTCGGGGTCGACGGTGGCGATGGCGAGCGCTGGGCAGCGGCTGCGAGACGCCGATCGTCCCGCAGCTCGCGAGCGCGCTCGGTTCGACGACGCTCGCCGACGAGGCTCGCAAGACGCACCTCGAGACGATCGCCGCGCTGTCGCGCTCGGTGGAGGCGAAGGATTACTACGCGGGGGGCCGCACCGAGAGGGTGTCCGACATCGCGGTCGGCCTCGCGAAGCGGCTCGGCTTCACGGGCGCCGCACCTCGACGCGATCGAGATCGGCGCGCTCGTGCACGACATCGGCAAGATCGGGATCCCCGAGTCGATCCTGCACAAGCCCGGCCCCCTCGACAACGACGAGTGGATCCTGATGAAGCGGCACCCGGTCGTCTCGGAGCTGATCCTGAAGGAGATCGATCTCTCCCCGATCGTCACCCAGATCGCGCGCTCCTCGCACGAGCGCATGGACGGCCAGGGCTACCCGGACGGCCTCGTCGGCGACGAGATCCCCTTGCCGGCACGCATCGTGCTCGTCGCCGACACCTTCGACGCCCTCACGACGCGATCGCCCCTACCGCCGGGCCCGGCGCCCGAAGGCCGCGCTCGACGAGATCGTGGCGAACTCGGGCGACCAGTTCTGCCCCCGCGTCGTGGCATGCGCTCCGGCGGATGTACTTCGAGGAGCCGGCGATCCTCGGAGAGGTCGTGCTCAGCGTCGTCGCCGGTTAGAACCTAGGCCGTGACGAGGAGGCCGAGCCGCGCGAGGCAGTTGCGGATGCGGTCGAGCTCGTCCGGCGTCGGCGCGCACGAGCGGGAGCCGAAATCCGCCGACGTCGTGGCCGAGCAGCGCCAGCGCCGCCTTGATCGGGATCGGATTGGTCGCGATCCCGAGCAGGTCGAAGGCCGGGCGCAGCTCGGTGTCGATCTCCCGCGCCCGCGCGGCGTCGCCGGCCTTGAACGCCCGCACCTGCTCGGCGACCTGCGCACCGACGATGTGCGAGTGGACGAGGACTCCGCCGACCGCGCCGAGCTCGAGGAACGGCTGGAGCAGGTCGCCGTCGCCGGCATAGAGGTCGAGGCCGGAGGAGACGATGTGCCGGGCCTCGCCGGGATCGGGGTGGGCCTGCTTGACGGCACGGACGTTCGGGATCTCGGCGAGCCGGGAGATCGTGGCGGGCTCGATGTCGATCACCACCCGGCTCGGGATGTTGTAGACGACGATCGGCCGGTCGGTCGCGGCGGCGATCGCCTCGAAGTGCGCGACGATGCCCCGCTGCGGCGGCTTGACGTAGTACGGCGTGACGACGAGAAAGGCGTCGGCTCCTGCCTCGTGAGCCCGCTCGGTCATCTCGACCGAATGCGACGTGGAGATGTGCCCGGTGTTCGCGACCACGGTGGCCTCCTCGCCGACCGTGTCGATCGCCGCGCGCACGAGCTCGAGCACCTCGTCGTCGCTCATCGTGGCGCCCTCACCGGTCGTCCCGGCGACGACGAGACCGTCCGAGCCGTTGTCGACGAGGTGGCGTGCCAGCGCCTGGAAGGCGTCGAAGTCGATCGCGCCTCGTTCGTCGAACGGCGTAACGATCGCCGTCAGGACCCCGCCGAGCATGCCTCAATCCTAGACATACGCCGGGCGCGTGAGCTCGAACACGCGCTCTGCAACCTCGACGATCTCCCAGCTGCGCCTAGCCTCCTCGAAGAAGAGGGCGGCGGTCGCGCGGCCGGGCTCGGCGAGGAGCACGCGCGGCGCGAGCGACGGCAGCACCTCGAGGAGCGCGTCGCCGTTTCGCTCCTCGTAGAGAAGATCGGCGCCGAGCACGAGATCGAACGAGCCCTCGAACGAGCTCCAGTCGGCCCGGACGGCGTCGACCTCGACGCCGTTCCTCGCCGCGTTCTCGCGGAGGAGGTCGATCGCCTCGGAAGCCCAGTCGACCGCGATGACGCGGGCGCCGCGTGCGGCGGCGACGAGCGACGGGATGCCGAGGCCGCAGCCGAGCTCGACCACCGCGCGGCGGTCGAGGTCGTCGGGGAGGGCTTCGGCGAGCGCGAGTCCCGACGGCCAGAGCTCGGCCCAGTAGGGCATGAACTCGTCGACGGCGAACCGGGCCTCGTCGATGAGCGCCTCGGGATCCGGCGGCCGCAGGATGACGAGCTCGAGCCCGCCGACGTGGAGACGGTCCTCGACGAGATTCAGAGCAGCGCGTCGAGCCCGACCGTGAGCCCAGGCGGAAGCGCGGCGACCTTCGAGATCGCGAGCTCGACTCCGGGGATGAACGCCTCGCGCGCGGTCGTGTCGTGGCGGATCGTGAGCGTCTCGCCGCGACCGCCGAGGATGACCTCCTGATGCGCGACGAGGCCCGGGAGGCGGACGGAGTGGATCGGCACGCTCGCCTTCCATCGCTGCCGCGGTGGCGAGGGCGGTTCCGGAGGGCGCGTCGAGCTTCGTCGCGTGGTGGAGCTCGACGATCTCGGCCGCCGCGAAGTGCGGGGAGGCTTCGCGGGCGAACCGCATCATCAGAACGGCGCCGATTGCGAAGTTCGGGGCGTAGAAGACCGGGACGCCCGCCGGCGCGGGCCTGGCTCTCGACCTCGCGGGGGTCCCACCCGCTCGTGCCGACGACGCACGGGACGCCCGCCGCGATCGCGCGAAGGACGTTGGGGATGACCGCGCTCGGCGTGGTGAAGTCGACCATGACATCGGCGTCCGCCTCGGCGGCAACGAGCTCGTGGCCGGCCTCTCGGAGCGCGGGCCCGAGGACGCTGCCCACCTTCCCCATCTCCGGGGACGGCGGCGCGTGACCGTTCAGGATGATCCTCACGCCGCGCGCGCGAGCTCGGGCGTCGCGTGCTCGAGCGCGGCGAGGAAGTGCTCCTCGCTCGGCCCGATCCCGGCGGCGGAGAGCCGCGCAGGGTCGAGGAGATCGGCGGCGATGCTGCACACGGCGTCGGCGTCGACGCTGTCGATCTCGGCCACGAGGCGATCGAGCGAGAGGATCTCGGAGTCGGTCACGAGCGACTTCCCGAGCCGCGTCATCCGCGCCGACGTGGACTCCATCGAGAGGAGCAGTCGCCCCTTGAGGTTCTCCTGGGCGCGGGCCAGCTCGCCGGGCCGCAGGTTGCCGTCGGCGATGTCCGCGACCTGCTCGGAGGTGATCCGGAGCGCTTCGCCGAGGTTGTCCTCGCGTGTCCCGACGTAGATCCCGATCTGTCCGGTGTCGGCGTACTGGGAGAGGAAGCTGTAGACCGAGTACGCCATCCCGCGCTTCTCGCGGATCTCCTGGAAGAGCCGCGAGGAGGCCGAGCCGCCGAGGATCGCGTCGAGGATCGAGGCGGCGAAGCGGCGGCTGTCCGAGCGGGAGACGCCGGTCGCGCCCAGGCAGACGTGGTACTGCTCGGTGTCCTTCCGCTGGAACCGCAGGCCGGGCTTCGGAGCGTCGGCGAGCGCGTGCCGGGCTCGCGGCTTGCCCGCCGCGCCGCCGGTGCGGAGGTCGATCGAGTGCTGCACCAGGGCGACGAGCTCGTCGTGATCGATGCTCCCCGCCGCCGCGACGACGACGTTCGGAGGCGAGTAGAAGGCGTGGTGGTGGCTGCGGAGGGCGCGCCGGGTCACGGTCGAGATCACCTCGGCCGTCCCGATCACCGGCCGGCCGAGCGCATGCGTGCCGAAGACGGCCTCGCCGATCAGGTCGTGGACCAGCTCCTGCGGCGTGTCCTCGTACATGGCGATCTCCTCGAGCACGACGTCGCGCTCGGAGTCGAGGTCGCCGAAGAGCGGCGTGAAGACCATGTCTCCCATCACGTCGACCGCGGTCTCGACGTGATGCTCGGGCACCCGCCCATAGACGACCGTGTGCTCGCGCGAGGTGGCGGCGTTCAGCTCGCCGCCCATCCCGTCGAAGATCTCGGCGATCTCGAGCGCGCTGTAGCGGCTCGAGCCCTTGAAGAGCAGATGCTCGATGAAGTGCGAGATGCCGGCGCGGGCGTCGGTCTCGTCACGGGAGCCGACACCGATCCAGTAGCCGATCGTCGTCGAGCGCACGTGCGGAAGCCGCTCCGAGATCACGCGCACGCCCGGAGTCGAGCTCGGTCTGCACCCAGGTCTCCACGGCGGTGATCGTACGCGCGAGGCGGTGCTCGTCGCGAGGGCTATCGCTGCGCGGAGGCGGTTTCCTCGGCGAGCCGCGCCGCGATTCCCTCGGCCGAGAGGGGTTTCGAGATGTGGAAGCCCTGGCCGAGGGTGTAGCCCAGCTTCGTCAGCGCCTGCAGCTGGCTCGGGGTCTCGACCCCTTCGACGACCGCCTCGATGTCCATTGCCCTCGCGAGCGAGTGGAAGCCGCTGAGGAGCCGCGTGTCGTTGTTGTCGGCGAGGCGGCGCGCGAAGCTCCTGTCGATCTTCAGAGCCCCGATCGGCAGCCGCTCGAGCCGCTCGAGCGACGAGAACCCCGTCCCGAAGTCGTCGATCGCGAGCGTGACCCCCATCGCTGCCGGCTCGTGGATCACCGTGAGCGTCGCGGGGTCGGTGGCCGCGACGGCGGTCTCGGTGATCTCGAGCGTCAGCCGTCCCGGATCGAGCCCGGCCCCGGCGAGCACGTCACGAACATGCTGCGTGAAGCCGGGCTGCTCGAGCTGCGCCGCGGACACGTTGACGCTGACACCGAGCTCGCGGTGGTGGTCACCGTCCCAGGCTCTTGCCTGGCGGCACGCCTCCGAGAGCACCCAGTTCCCGATCGCAACGATTGCGCCGGTCTCCTCGGCGAGCTCGACGAACTCGAGCGGCAGGATCGCGCCGAGCTGGGGATGCTGCCAGCGAAGCAGGGCCTCGACGCCGGCCGTGGTGCCGTCCGCGAGGGAGACGATCGGTTGGTAGACGAGGTGCAGCTGCCGTTCGGCGAGCGCACCATCGATGTCGGTTCGGAGCTGGAGACGGCGGCCGGCCTGCCGGAACATCTCGTCGCGGTAGACGGTATGGCGGCTCTTGCCGACTCGCTTCGACTCGTACATGGCGATGTCGGCGTTGCGGAGGAGCAGGGCGATGTCGTCACCGCTCGAGACCGCGATGCCGACGCTCGCGCTGATCGTGACGGAGCGGCCGCGGAGGAGCATCGGGGTCACGAGAGCCCGCTCGATCCGGGCTGCGATCGTCCGGGCCGAGAGCTCGTCGCCGCCGGGCTGGAGGATCCCGAACTCATCCCCGCTCAGGCGCGCGACGGTCTCGCCGTCCAGGGCGACGGACTGGAGGCGGTTCGCGATCTCGATCAGAAGCTCGTCCCCGGCGGAGTGGCCGAGGCTGTCGTTGATCGCCTTGAAGTCGTCGAGATCGATGAACAGGCCGGCGGCGGGCCGTTCAGCTCGCTGGGCGCTGCAGGAAGAGCTCGCGGTTCGGGAGCCCGGTCAGCCGGTCGTGGACGGCGCGGAGAGCGTGCAGGCGAGCGAGCTCGCCGAACAGGCGGGCGACGGAGACGGTCGCGATCGCGCCCGAGGCGCCGACGACGATGAAGTCGTCGTAGCGGTGGGCCGGCTGACGCGCGAGAACGCTCGCGCCCGCCTCCGAGAGCGGCGTCGTGCGGTCGAGCGCGAGTGTCTCGTCCTCGCCCGGCAGCGCCCAGACCGGCCTGCGCCCGTAGAGGGATCGTCCATGACCGAGCCGGCCGGCCAGCTCGACCGTGAGGCGACGCCGAGTCAGCACCTCGAGTCTGCCGTCGGGGTGCTGCACGACGACCGAGTTCGTGTCGGGGCGACGCGCGAAGCACCGCTCGATCTCCTCGCAGATCGTCGCCGGCTCGAAGACGATCGCCGGTTCCGCGAGGTCCCAGACCGTGCGCTGCTCGGCGGCATCCTCGATCTGCAGGGACCGTGTCCACATGGCCGACGCTCCCGGCGAGGGAGCCCTGAGTCGGGGATCGCGGCCATCTCTGCGACCTATCGGCCGCCGGTCTCCCGGACTTGATTCCCGGCCTCGAGCTTCGCCGACGAAAGGGGGCGGCTTTCGCCGCCCCCTCCTGATCGTTCCGGTTCGCTCGGCGGCCTCTTAGTGGCGGCCGCCGCGGCCGCCGCGATCGCGGTCGCGGGGCGGGCGCTCCTCGCGCGGGGGCCGCGGCGGGGCATCCTTCGCCCGCTCGACCAGCTCCTCCGGCGAGACCATGCCGCCGTTCTCGTGCTTCTGGACCAGCTTCAGCCCGATCCGGCCGCGGGCCTTGTCGACCTCCTGCACGAGGACGTCGAGCACGTCGCCGCGCTGGATCACATCCTCGATGTGGTTGACGCGGCCGGGGCCGACGTTCGAGACGTGGAGCAGCCCGTCGGTGCCCTTCTTCAGCTCGACGAACGCCCCGAAGTCGGTCGTCTTCACGACCTTGCCCGTGAACTCGTCGCCGACCTCCGGGTCCTTCGTGAGCGCGTTGATCGCCGAGATCGCCGCGTCGCCGTTCTCGCCCGAGGTGGCGTAGACGAGGATCGTCCCGTCCTCCTCGATGTCGATCTGCACCTCGTAGTCGGACTCGAGCGAGCGGATCGTCTCGCCGCCCTTGCCGATGACCATGCCGATGTACTCGGGGTTGATCTGGATCGTCGAGATCCGCGGAGCGTGGCCGGCGAGCTGCTGGCGCGGCTCGCCGATCGTCTCGAGCATCCGGCCCATGATCGCGATGCGGGCATCGCGGGCCTGGGCCAGCGCCCGCTCGAGGATCTCGCGCGAGACACCCGTGATCTTGATGTCCATCTGCAGCGCCGTGATCCCGCTCTCGGTGCCGGCGACCTTGAAGTCCATGTCGCCGAGGTGATCCTCGGCCCCCTGGATGTCGGTGAGGATGACGTAGTCGTCGCCCTCCTTCACGAGGCCCATCGCGATGCCGGACACGGGCGCCTTGATCGGCACGCCGGCGTCCATCAGCGCGAGCGTGGAGCCGCAGACCGAGCCCATCGACGACGAGCCGTTCGACTCGAGCGTCTCGGAGACGATGCGGATCGTGTAGGGGAAGTCGGCCGCGTCCGGGATGACCGCCTCGAGCGCGCGCTGCGCGAGCGCGCCGTGGCCGATGTCGCGGCGACGCGGGCCGGTCATCCGCCCCGTCTCCCCGACCGAGAACGGCGGGAAGTTGTAGTGGTGGATGTAGCGGCGGTCCTTCTCGAGCGAGAGGTCGTCGATCCGCTGACCCTCCTTGGCGGTGCCGAGGGTGAGCAGCGACATGATCTGCGTCTGGCCGCGGGTGAAGAGCGCCGAGCCGTGCGTCCGCGGGCTCACCGAGACCTCGCAGGTGATCGAGCGGATCTCGGTCTCGGAGCGCCCATCGGGGCGGCGCTTGTCGACCGCGATCTTCTTGCGGACGACGTCCTTGTAGATCGACTCGGCCGCCTTGCGGACGTAGCTCTTGGTCGCCCCGTCGAGCGTGCCCGGCTCGGAGCCGTCCGGCGCACCCGGGAAACGGCAGCTCGACGGTGTCGACGATCCGGTCGTAGAGCAGGTGCTGCTTCGCGGACTTGAGCTCCTTGGAGTCCTGCTCGGCCTCGCTGAGCGCGCGCAGATCGGTCTCGAACTGGGCGCGAACCGGTGCCTCGACGGCCGCCGAGCGCTTCTTCTCGAGGATCGCCGAGAGGGACATCCGCGTCTGGAGCTCGCGGATCACGTCTTCCTCGGTCGAGCTCATCGTCAGCTCGCCCGCCTCCCGGGAGAGGATCTCGTCGATGACGGCGGCGCCGTCATGGATGCCCTTCTCCGAGATCGCCGCGGCGATCTCCTCGCCGTGGGCCGCGTCGAGCCGCTCGGTGACCGACCCGTCGAGCCACTTCGGCTTGCCGGCGCGGGAGCGGAGCTCCTCCTGGGCCTCGCAGAGCTTGACGATCTCGGTGTGAGCGAGCTCGAGGGCCTCGAGCAGCGTCTCCTCGGGCACCTGGTCGGCACCGGCCTCGACCATGGTCAGGCCGTCCTTCGTGCCGACGACGATGAGGTCGAGCGTGCTCTCCTCCTCGCTCTCGGCCAGCGTCGGGTCGACGACGAGCTCGCCGTCGACCAGCCCGACGCGGACGGCGCCGATCGGGCCGAGGAACGGCATCGGCGAGACCATGAGCGCCGCCGAGACGCCGTTGATCGCGAGGATGTCGTGCGGGGTGACCATGTCGGCCGAGAGCACGGTGGCGATGCACTGCACCTCGTTGCGGAAGCCCTTCGGCCAGAGCGGCCGGATCGGGCGGTCGATCATGCGGGCCGTCAGGATCGCCCGCTCGGTGGGCCGCCCTTCGCGCTTGAAGAAGCCGCCGGGGATCTTCCCGGCCGCATACATCCGCTCCTCGACATCGATCGTGAGCGGGAAGAAATCCTGGCCCTCGCGGGCCTCGGTCCGGCCCTGCGCCGTGGCGAGGACCATGGTCTCGCCCGAGCGGACGACGACTGCGCCGTCTGCCTGCTTGGCGAGCTTGCCCGTCTCGAAGGAGATGTCCTTCCCGCCGACGGACACGGTCACGGAAACCGGCGCCGCTTGCTGCTCGGCTTCAACGATTGTCATTCTCTAATCCTCCACTGAACTCTGTTGTTGAACAGACTCTGTTGTGAAGGGTGGAGGTTTGAGTCAGCCCCTGCTCGGAGGGGCTCGCTCAAACTTCCACCCTCCTAGGGCTACGGAGCTAACGGCGCAGGCCGAGCTCCTTGATGAGGGCCCTGTAGCCCTCGAGATCCTTCTTCTGCAAGTAGTTCAGGAACCGGCGACGGCGGCCGACGAGCTTCAGCAGGCCGCGGCGCGAATAATGATCCTTCGCGTGCGTTCGCAGGTGGTCGGTGAGGCCGTTGATGCGTTCGGTCAACATCGCGATCTGGACCTCGGGCGAGCCCGTGTCCTGCTCCGACTTGCCGAACTTCTTCGTCGCCTCCCGCTTGGCTTCCTTGGTAAGGGCCATCTTCAACCTCCTATGAGTGAATCGCCTACAGCCCAGCGAGCGCCGCGCAAGGAAGACGCGAACGGCCGAGTCCGTGGTCGACGACAATCGTAGCAACCGAGCGGGTTTTGCGTGCATTCCAGGGGAGAGCCTCTGTGTTTTTCGCCGCCCCGGCGCTCGCTGCGGCGGCTAGGCTCACGCCCACAGATGGCCGACGAGTCGCTGACCGTGACCGACAACCGCACCGGGGAGACCTACACGGTGCCGATCGTCGAAGGCGCCATCCGCGCCACCGCTCTCAAGGGCGTGCTGTCATACGACCCGGCGTTCCTGAACACGGCGGCCTGCCGGAGCGCGATCACCTACATCGACGGGGACGCCGGCATCCTGCGCTACCGCGGGTACCCGATCGAGGAGCTCGCACAGCAGGCCGGATTCCTCGAGATCGCGTATCTCCTGCTCGAGGGCGAGCTGCCGACAGCCGGCGAGCTCGCGGCGTGGGAGGACGAGGTTCGGTACCACACCTATGTCCACGAGAGCGTCACCAAGTTCCTCGAGGGGTTCCGCTACGACGCGCATCCGATGGGGATGCTGCTCGGAGCGATCGGCGCGCTCTCGACGTTCTACCCAGACGCCAAGAACATCTCCGACCCGGTGAACCGGAGGCTCCAGCGCGTCCGGCTCATCGCGAAGATGCCGACGATCGCGGCGTACGTCCTCCGTCACGCGCACGGGCTGCCGTACGTGCTCCCGCGGAACGACCTGGACTATGTCGAGAACTACGTCAACATGACGTTCCAGATCGGCGGAACCTTCAAGCCGAATCCTGTGCTCGAGCGGGCGCTCGAGACCCTGCTCATCCTCCACGCCGACCACGAGCAGAACTGCTCGACGAACGCGGTTCGCGGCGTCGGCTCGTCGCACGTCGACCCCTTCTCGGCCGTGTCGGCGGGGATCGCGGCCCTCTACGGGCCGCTGCACGGCGGGGCGAACGAGGCCGTGCTGAAGATGCTCGACCAGATCGGCGACAGGAAGAACATCCCGGCGTTCATCGAGGACGTGAAGGCGGGCAACGGCAGGCTGATGGGCTTCGGTCACCGCGTCTACAAGAGCTACGACCCGCGGGCCACGCTCGTCAAGCAGGCTGCCGACGCCGTGTTCGCCGAGACGGGGCTGAACCCGAAGCTCGAGATCGCGCTCGAGCTCGAGCGGATCGCGCTCGAGGACGACTACTTCGTCTCGCGCAAGCTCTATCCGAACGTCGACTTCTACTCGGGCCTGATCTACCAGGCGATGGGCTACCCGGTGGAGTACTTCACGGTGCTCTTCGCGCTCGGGCGGCTGCCCGGCTGGATCGCCCAGTGGGAGGAGATGCTCACCGACCCGGAGCAGAAGATCGCGCGGCCCCGCCAGCTCTATGTCGGCGAGGGCGTGCGGCAGTTCGTTCCGATCGAGCAGCGCTGAACGACCTGGGTCTTACGACACCCACTGGAACGTCGCCCACTTCACGATCTCGACGCCCGAGCAGGACCGCGCTCAGCGCCAGGATCCCGGCGTTCCAGCGGCGGCCGGCACCGAGCCGGGCGAGGACGAGGAAGAACGGGAAGATCACGAGCCCGAACCGCGGCATCGACATCAGCGGGAGGTGCCCCGCGCGGGGATCCGAGAGCGGGCCGAGCAGCGAGATCGTCGCGAACACGCTCTCCGCCGTCGTGCAGTGGCGCCAGACGAGATAGAGCAGCGCCAGGTAGACGAGGGTGAAGGCGAGATTCTCGACGTTGACCGCAGTGACGTGATGGTCCGAGGTCGCGCGCCAGAGGACGCTGATCCCGTCCCAGAGCCCGCCGAACGGGCCGAACGGCGAGAGGTGCCGCGACCAGAGGTGCTCGACCGTCGCGAACGCCCACGGCTTCCGGAACTGGATCCACAGCACGAGCGGATAGAAGGCGAACGAGGCAGGAACGACGAGGAGCCAGAGGAGCGCACGGCGGTTCGGCCACATGAGCACCGCCACGGCGGCGACGACGGCGACCCCGGTCGGCCGGGTCAGGAGCGCGAGCGCGGCGGCGCACGATGCGAGCGCCCATCGCTTCCGCTCGGCAAGGACGAACGCGGCGAGCGTGATCGCAAGGTAGGTCGACTCCGAGTAGACCGCGCCGAGGAACACTGCCATCGGGGTCACGGCCAGGTACAGGACCGCGCGCTCGGCCCCGGCGTCCGAGCCGAGACGCTCCTTGGCGATCCGCCAGAGGAGCTCGAAGGCGACGAGGCACGCGACGAGCGAGATGATCAGGCCGAAGAGGGTGTACTGCGGCGTCAGGAGCCCGAAGATCCCGATCAGCGAGGGATAGACCGGGTAGAACGCGGCCGTGCCGTCGTCTCCCCAGCCCTTCTGTGCGATCTCGAGGAAGTACCCCGAGTCCCAGCGCGACCACAGGTGGACGCCGAAGTCGAGGACGTCGCTGTGAGGCATCATCGTCGGCGTCGCGAGGTGCACCGTCTCGATCGGGAACCAGGCAAGGACGACGAGCGCAACCGCCCAGATCGCGACCCGCGAGCAGACGAAGATCGCCGTCGCCGGCGTGAAGAGCGACCGGAGCGAGATCGCCCGGGTCGACTCGGCGGGCAGGGCGGCCCCCCGCAACCCGACAGGCCTCTCGGTCACGCTTCGAGACTACTCCACGAGGCTACGGCGTCCCGGGGCCCGGGCGCGTCGCAAGCCGCGTCTGCTCGACGTCCCGGGCGATCTGCGCGATCAGCTCGGCCTCGCTCCGGAACACCTCCTCGTCGCGGAGCCGGTCCCAGAGCTCGACGACGACGCGCTTCCCGTAGAGGTCGTCCTCGAAGTCGAGCAGGAACGCCTCGACGCGCCGCTCCGAGCCGCCGTAGTGCGGGTTGATGCCGATCGACACCGCCGCGCGGTGGTCGAGCCCCGCACCCGCGTAGATGCCGAAGTGAGGCACGAGCACCGAGTGGTCGACACGGAGGTTCGCGGTCGGGAAGCCGAGCGTGCCTCCGCGGGCATCGCCCGACACGACGACGCCCTCGACCTCGACGGGCCGCCCGAGCAGCTCGGCTGCCGCGCGCACGTCGCCCGCCGCCACGAGCTCGCGGATCCCGCGGGACGAGACGCCGGGGACGATACGGCGTCTCGCGAACCTCGGGCTCCGAGCCTCTCGAAGACGGACAGGTCGCCGCTTCGGCGGTTCCCGAAGCGGAACCCCTCGCCGGCGACGACCACCTCTGCGCCGGGCGCCAGGACGTGGGAACGCGCGAACGCCTCGGCGGTCATCGCCGCGACCTCGGGCGTGAACTCGACGACGAGGGTCTCCTCGACGCCGAGCGCCTCGAGCAGCTCGAGCCGACGCTCGAGCGTCGAGAGCAGCTGGACGTCGTTCCCGAGCACCTCGCGCGGATGCGGATGGAACGTGACCACGGTCGGCGTGCCACGCCGCGTCGAGCGCCTGCCGCACGACCGCCTGGTGACCGCGGTGCACGCCGTCGAACGTCCCGATCGCGACCGAGCGCGGCTTGCGCTCGAGCTCCGCCGGGCTCCGCGCGACCTTCACGTGTCCCTGCGCGCTGCGGGCACCGCGGGCAGCACACGCGACCCGGCCGTCTCCGCCTCGAACGCGAGAACCTGGGCACGCAGCCCGTAGGGGACCCGCTCGAGCGCCTCCTCCGGCAGCCGGCCGAGCGCTTCGGCGACCGGGACGAGGCGCGCAGGGTCGGCCTCCTCGACCGAGAACGGCCCGACCGCCGTCCGTCGAAGGGTGAGGCACCGTCCGCCGAGTGCCTCGGCGATCGAGCGGACATACGTCCCCGAGCCGACGTGGAGCCCGAGGCGAACCTGATCGCCTGAATAGGAGATCACGTCGAGTGCGTGGACCTGGGAGCGGCGCAGGGGCATCTCGACCTCCACCCCGCGCCGGTGCAGCTTGTAGGCGCGCTCGCCGCCGACCTTCACCGCCGAGGCGGCCGGGATCGGCAGCTCGACCTCGCCGCGGAGGGCGTCGAGCCGCGCGTCGAGATCCGCTCGCGACGGGAGGCTCGTGCCGCTCGACGACCTCCCCTTCCGGGTCGCCGGTCGTGGACGTCGCCGTGAGGTCGACATCGGTGACGTAGCGCTTGTCCAGCCCGACGAAGCACGGCGCGAGCCTGGTCGACGAGCCGGACAGCAGCACGAGGAGCCCGGTTGCGAACGGGTCGAGCGTGCCTGCATGACCCGTGCGGGCGCCGGTCCGCCGGCGCAGCTCCGCGACGAGCGCGTGCGAGGAAGGGCCCGCGGGCTTGTCGACGAGGACGACGCCGACCGGGCTCGCGGCGCGCGGGATCACGTCACCCGGTCTCGCCGGTCACCGCGAGGAACTCGCGGCGGATGAACTCCACGATCTCCTCCAGGTCGAGCTCGCTCGAGAAGCCGGCCGCCTGCACGTGCCCCCCGCCGTCCGACTTGCGCGCGATCGCCGACACATCGATGTCGCCGGTCGACGAGCGAAGCGAGATGCGGTGCTTCGGAGCGCCGGGGCCCGGCGGAGGCTCGCGGATCAGCGCGACGAGCTGGGAGCCCTCGCTCTGCCGCAGGAAGTCGATGATCCCCTCGGAGTACGGCTCGAGGGCCGCAGCGTCCGCGAAGTCGACTCGTTCGAGGTACGAGATCACGAGCCGCCCGCCGTCGAACGCCCGCGCGTGCTCCAGGGCACGTGCGAGCAGCTTCAGCTTGGCGAACTGCACCGTCTCGTAGACGTGCCGGAACACCTCGTGCACGTCCGCGCCGGCCTCGACGAGCTCGGCGGCGAGCCGAAGGGCCTTGGGTGTCGTGTTCGCGTACTGGAAGCGCCCGGTGTCGGTGACGAGGCCGATGTAGAGCGCCTCCGCCGTGTCGGGCGTGAGCTCGGCACCGAGGGCCCGCAGCAGATCGCGGACGATCTCGGCCGTCGAGGAGGCGTCTGCGACGACGAGGTTGACCGCGCCGAAGCGCGTGTTGTCGTGGTGGTGGTCGACGTCCACCACGAGCGGGGCGCGCGCGAGGAGCTCCGTCTCGGGACCCAGCCGGCGCTCGTTCGCGCAGTCGAGGGCGAGCAGGACGCGATCGTCCGCGTCCGCCGGCGGCTCCCGGAGCACCTCTTCCAGCGGCAGGAAGCCGTACTCGGCGGGTAGCGCCGCCGACCCGGCAAGGTGCATGACGGCGTCCTTCCCGAGCGACCGCAGCCCGAGGGTCGCGCCGAGCATCGAGCCGAGCGCGTCGCCGTCGGGGTTCTCATGAGTCACGACGAGGAAGCGGTCGTGCCCGGCGAGGGCTTCGACCACGGCGTCGAAGTCAGTCGTCAGCGCCGGCGGTTCCTTCTGAGTCTGGGTCATCCGAGGGAAGATCATCCGGGGCGAGCTCGTCGATGAGCTTCGCCATGTGCACGCCGCGCTCGACCGACTGATCGTATTCGAACGCGAGCAGGGGCGTTCGCTTCATGTGCAGCTCGCTGCGCGACCCGGCTCTGGAGGAGGTTGCGGGCCGACTCGAGCGCGGCGAGCGCCGCCCGCTTCTTCTTCGGGCCGCCGAACACGGAGACGTAGATGCGGGCGTCGTGCAGGTCGGGCGAGACGTCGACCCCCGTGACCGTCAGGATCCCGATCCTCGGGTCGCCGAGCTCGCCGATGCCGTCGGCGACGACCGCACGCACCGCCTCGTTGACCCGGCGCATGCGATCAGTCATCCGGGGACACCAGGACACTGCTCGACCGCGTCAGGACCCAGTCCTGCCCCGAGAGCCACGCCTCGGCGCGCGCCGCGAGCTCCCTGGCCTCTCGCGGCTCTCGTGCCGCGAACGCCGCCGTCAGAGCGCAGCGCTGCCAGAGGTCATGGTGGTCGACCTCTGCGACCGAGGCACCGAACCTGTTCGCGAGCTGCGCCTTCGCAGACAGCACATGCTTGCGCTTTCCCTTCAGAGACCGGGCCTCGGGGAAGTGGAGCTCGGCCGAGAGGATCGCGACGTAGCCGGGCACGCGGCGGCCGGCTGTTACTGCAACCTCGGGTGGGGCGTCGAGCGACGTCCGCTCCACCTCGCGCGTCTCGTACACCTCGAAGACGTCGCCCTCGCGCAGGTCGTTGAACCCGTCGAGCAGGATGCCGCACTCGAAGCCCTCGCTGACCTCGCGGGCGTCGTCCTTGAACCGCTTCAGCTGCGAGATCGTCGTCTCGTAGATCCGCGCGCCTTCGCGGAAGATCCGCACCCGGGCGCCACGCCGGACGACGCCGCTCGTGACCATGCAGCCGGCGATCGTCCCGAGCCGTGAGACGCGGAACAGAGCGCGAACCTCGGCCTCGCCGATGACCGCCTCGGTCGCGACCGGGGAGAGCATCCCGACGAGAGCCTGCTCGATCTGGTGTGTGAGCTCGTAGATGACCCGGTACTGCCGGATCTCGATCCCCTGCCGCTCGGCGAGCGCGCGAGCCTCGCTCGACGGACGGACGTTGAAGCCGATCACCATGGCGTTCGACGCCGCGGCGAGGTTGACGTCGTTCTCGGTGATCCCGCCGACGCCCGTGTGGATGACGTTGACGCGGACCTCGGGGTGCTCGATCTTCGAGAGCTCGCCCACGATCGCCTCGACGGAGCCCTGCACGTCAGCCTTGAGGACGATGTTGAGATCGGCGACTCCGCCCGTCTGGAGCTGCTCGAAGAGCGTCTCGAGCGACACGCCGCGGCTCGCCTGCTTCGCGAGCGACTCGCGGCGAAGGCGCTCTCCGCGCTGCTGTGCGAGCTCGCGGGCACGCCGCTCGTTCTCGACCACGCGGGCGAGCTCGCCTGCCGGCGGCGGCTTGTCGAAGCCGAGGATCTCGACCGGATCGCCCGGTCCCGCCGCGTCGATCTTCTCGCCGCGATAGTCGTACAGCGCCCGCACGCGGCCCCAAGCATCTCCGGCGACGCCGGCGTCCCCGACCTTGAGCGTGCCCCGGTGGACGAGCATCGTCGTCACCGGGCCGCGGCCCACGTCGAGCCTCGACTCGATGATCGGGCCCGACGCCTCGGCGTCCGGGTTGGCGCGCAGGTCGAGCTCGAGATCCGCGACGAGCAGGATCTTCTCCAGCAGGTCGTCGAGGCCGGTCCCCTGCTTCGCGGAGACCCGGGCGACCTGCGTCGTGCCGCCCCACTCCTCGGGCTGCAGCCCCTGGGCGGCGAGGTCGGAGAGGACGCGGTCGGGGTTCGCGCCGGGGAGGTCGATCTTGTTGACGGCGACGACGATCGGGACGTCGGCGGCACGGGCATGCGAGATCGACTCGAGCGTCTGCGGCATCACGGAGTCGTCGGCTGCGACGACCAGGACGGCGATGTCGGTCACCTTGGCACCGCGAGCGCGCATGGCGGTGAAAGCCTCGTGACCCGGGGTGTCGAGGAACGTGATCTTCCTGCCGTCGACGTTCGTCTGGTAGGCGCCGATGTGCTGCGTGATCCCGCCGGCCTCGGTCTCGACGACCGACGTCTTGCGGATCGCGTCGAGGAGCGTGGTCTTTCCGTGGTCGACGTGGCCCATGATCGTGACCACCGGCGGCCGCGCGGCGAGCGACTCCTCGGGGTCGTCGAACGACTCCGGCTCGGTCTCCTCCTCGCCTGCGTGCTTGATCGTGACCTCGCGACCGAGCTCGGCCGCGATCAGGTCGACCTCGTCGTCGGTCAGTGTCTGGGTCGCGGTCTTCATCGACCCCATGTCCATCAGCATCTTGATGATCTGGGCCATCCCGACCCCGAGCGCCTGGGAGAAGTCGCGCATCGTGACGCCCGACTCGACGGTGACCGGGCCGGTAGGCGGCGCAACCTCGCGCGGGCGTCTTCGGCTGCCGGTCGCCCTGCCGGTCGCCGGGCCGTTGCCGCTGGCCCGCGCCGGGACGACCGGTGCCGCCGTCGATGACGACGCGACGCCTCCGGTTGCCGGGGCCTCCGCCCCCTCTTGGTCTGATCGGTCTACCGCCTGGCAAGATCCCTGCCTCTCTTCTGGTTGTTCCGGCTCAAGTGTAGAGCCGGGCGAGTGTGTCCTCGACGAGGACGGTCTTCCGGAGCGTCCGACTGAAGCCTCGGTGCGCTCTCGCGCGCTCGAAGCACTGCAGCCGGCGGCAGGTGTAGGCGCCGCGACCCTGGCCCGCGTCCCGGCGCACGAGCACCCCGTCGCGACTCGTGAAAGCGCTGGAGCTCGTCCTGGGGAGCGCGGCGCCCGCAGCCCGTGCAGGTCCTGACGGGGCTAGGCGTCGTCCTCGACTCCTTCGATTCTCTTCGCCTCTTCGGGCGACACGTGGAGGATCGGCACCCCGTCGTCCGGGTCGTCCTCGACCCTGACGTGCGCGACCGGGCCCGACTCGAGCGTCTCGTCCACGCCGGCGACCGGCGCGTCTCCCGGGCCTGCCGGGAACTCCTCCGGGTCCGGGTTTCCGAACTCGGCGGCGTCCTCGGTGACCGCCTCGGGCTCCGAGACGTCGGCGATGGCCTCGAGCTCGGGCTCGGACTCCTCGACGATCGGGTTGACCTCGTCGTCAGGTGCGCGGAGCGCGAGCTCCTGGTGCGCGGTGACGCCGCAGTACTTCGAGCCGGGCAGCGCCGCGTTCGGGCACCGCTTGCCGTTCGAGAGCACCGCCGAGCAGCGGCCCGAGAAGTCGCCTTCCTCGCCGCCCTCGCCGCCGAAGGCCGCGTCGGACTCCTGCTGGGCGAACTCGGTGTCGCTGACGATGTCGATCTTCCAGCCGGTCAGCCGGTGCGCGAGACGGGCGTTCATGCCCTCCTTGCCGATCGCGAGCGCGAGCTGGTCGTCGGGGACGACGACCGTCGCCTCCTTGCCTGCATCGTCGAGGTAGACCTCCCGGACGCGCGCAGGCGAGAGTGCCTTCGCAACGAACCGGGCCGGCTCCTGGTTCCACGGGATGATGTCGATCTTCTCGCCGCGGAGCTCGGACACGACCATGCGGACGCGCGAGCCGCGCGGGCCGACGCACGCGCCGACCGGGTCGACGCCCTGCGTGTGTGACTGCACGGCGATCTTCGAGCGGTAGCCGGGCTCACGCGCGACGCCCTCGATCGTGACGAGCCCGTCGGCGATCTCGGGGACCTCGAGCTCGAACAGCGTCTTGATCAGCTCTGGGTCGCGGCGCGACAGGATGACCTGCGGCCCCTTCGTGCCGGTGCGAACGTCGGTGATGACGGCCTTGATCCGCGAGCCCTGCTCGTAGCGCTCGCCGTCGACCTGCTCCGAGCGCGGCAGCAGCGCCTCGACCTTGCCGAGGTCGACGAGGACGTTGTTGCGGTCGCCCGCCTGCTGGACGATGCCGGTGACGACTTCGCCGACGCGGTCGATGTACTCGTCGTACATCATCTCGCGCTCGGCCTCGCGGATGCGCTGCAGGATGACCTGCTTCGCGGTCTGCGCGGCGATCCGGCCGAAGTTGTCCGGGCGTCACGTCCTCCCGCTGCATCAGATCGTCCGGCACCTGTGACCAGTCGACGTCGAGATCGTCGTCGGAGAGCAGTGTGTGGTTCTTCTCGCCCGTCTCCTCCTCGATCCGCTCCAGCTCGTCGAGGGCGCGCTCGCGCGCCTCGTCGAGGAGCCGGCGCTCGAGGTCGGGCGGAAGCTCGATCGCGAACACCCGATAGTCGCCGGCGTCGTCGAGCTCGACCGTCGCGTGGCGCGAGGCCCCGGGTGTCTTCTTGTAGGCCGCGAGCAGGGCGTCCTCGAGGGCGGAGAGCAGCTGCTCCGCGTCGATCCCCTTCTCGCGCTCGATCTCGCGTACGGCCTCCACGATCTCCTGGCTCATCAGGCACCTACCCTTCGTCGATCAGATTGGCCCGCACGATCTCGTCGTACGGTATGTCGACCGGCTCGTCGCTCCCGTTCACGAGCTGGAACGAGCGTTCTCCGGCACTCACCACCCCGCCGCGGATCTTGGCCCCGGCAGCCGTCTTGACCCGGACCTGCCGTCCCTCGGCGACCCGGAAGTGGTCCCGGGTGCGCAGCGGCCGCTCGAGCCCGGGCGAGGAGACCTCGACCGAGTACCGCTCGGTATAGGAGCGAAGGAGGCCGCTGACCTGCTCGCAGAGCGCGTGGTCCACGCCGCCCGGCCGGTCGACGTAGACGCAGAAGCGCTCACGTCCGGTGATCTCGAGCGCCAGGACGTCGACGCCTGGAAGTGCCGTCGTGACTGTGCGGGAAACCTCGCGATACAGCTGCTTCTCCCTCTCCTGTTGACCGGTGGCCAATGGCTTGCTCCTTGCACGAACCGAGTTCCGTACACAAAAAATGGGCGCCTCGCGCCCATTTCGACATGCCCGAAATGTGGTGATCGAAGGGTAGCAGACCCTTGTTTCCGGGCGCTTCTCGCTGCCCGTTGCGTTCCGGCGGCGGCCGGGCGCGAAGGGCAAGCGATCCGTTTCGTGCACGGCGGGCGCCATCCCCGCCGTGCACGAGCGGCATTCATCGTTTCAAGGCTTCAGCGTGACGCCGACCGTCTTGGGCGTGGCGTTCCCTGGCTCCCTGATCTGGAGCGTGTCGTGGCCGGGGCCTCTGGCGCCGGACGGCAAGACGAGCGTGTAGCCGTTCTTTCCAGCCGACGCGTGCTCGGACCAGGTGGCGAGCTTGTGCCCTCTCGGATCTCGAAGCGTGAGCGTGAGCGACGTGGCTTTCGAGGCGCTCATGCTGAGGTGGAGCGAGGGCTTGCGGGTGTGGAGAACGGCCGGCTTCACCGTGAGCAGCCGCAGGGTTGCGAACGATTGCGGCGGCGAGGTCGGCGGTGGCGCAGTAACCGCGGGCCGGGGCGACGGGACCGGAGCAGGCGCGACGCCGAGCGCGAGGGTGGTCGTGACCGATCCGTCCGTGGTGTTGAGCTCGCCGGGACTCGACGCCACGGACGTCGTCATCACGAGTCTCCCGAGGCTGAGGACCTTGGCTCCGACGAGGACGGTCGACCTCTGCCCGGTCGGGAAGAAGTCGAGCGAGCAGGTGACGGTGGTTCCCGCGCTCGTACAGCCGGGGCCGCGGTCGACCACGGCGCCGTTGTAGCTCGTCTGCGACGGGAGGTTGATCGTGAGTGTGGTGTTGCTCGAGCTACCGCCGTTGTTGACGAGGCTGATCGAGTATCCGTAGACGTCACCGACGTTCTGCGGGGAGTACTGAACGGAGACGGTCACCTTCGTGTTCGGCGCTCCGCTACCGCCGCCCGCCCCCACCCCCGCCGGCGCTGCCCCCGCTCGACGTGAAGGGGACACCCGCAATTCATCAGCTCGTTCTGGTAGCCGTCTCCCGCAAGCTGCGTCGCGGTTCCCCCTCCGGCGGGCACGGTGTAGAGCTGACTCGTCCCGTTCGTGAAGAGGCTGAAGAGGACCTTCGTGCCGTCCGGCGACCAGGCAGTGCCGAACCGGGGCATGTGAGCGCTGTCTCCGTCGAAGAGCTGAGCCTGGTTCGCGCCGTTTGCATCCATGACGGCGAGGCCGGTCTGGCCGGCCTGGCCACCGCTCGGCGCCTGGTCGAACGCGATCTTCTGACCCGTGGGCGACCAGGAGGGGAACGTGTCGTCCGTCGTCGGCGAGCTCGTCAGGTCGGCCACAGAGCCGGTTCCGTCGGCGGCGGCGACCATGACGTCTCTCTGAGCGGGGCTCGATCCCGGGGCGAGCATGTCGAACGCGAGCTTCGTCCCGTCAGGAGACCACGCGAGGCCTTGCGGGAACGCCCCGTTCGGGAGAGGCACGAGCGGCGTCAGGTTCTCGCCGCTTCGATCGACCGAGTAGATGTCGCCGCCCCCGAGGAAGGCGATGCGCGACCCGTCCGGCGACCAGGCCGGATAGGTGCCGGCAACGCCGAGATCCTGCACGTCCGAGCCGTCGGGGTTCATCAGCTCGAGGTCGCTCGAGTCGGCGAAGTTCACGAACGCCACCTTCGACCCGTCCGGGGAGACCGCCGGCTCGGTGGAGAAGTTCGGGCTGGCGCCGAAAGCTGTCAGCGGCAGCAGGCCGGTCCCGTCAGGAAGCATCGAATCGATCCTGAAGCTCGCCGTGCCGGTCTTCGTCACCCAGTAGATGCGGCCGTTGGCGTGCGTCGTCGGGACCACGCTGACCGTTTGCGTGAGCGCAGAATCCTCGATTGCAGTACCCGCCCCGGTCGTCGCCGTCTCGCGAAGACGGATCGCGAACCCGACATCCTGCGGCTGGACGGAGTACGACGTGCCGGTGGCTCCCGGGATGTCGGCGCAGACCGTCTCGGTGCAGCGTCCCCACTCGTAGGAGATCGTGGCGCCGCCCGCGGCGTCGAAGGTCGCGGGCGCCGATCCGAGCATGACTCCGGGGCTTGCGCTCGTGGGCCCGGTGATCGTCGGGGGCAGCGTCGAGCACGGAGCCGCATCGCCCTTCGGGCCGTTCGTGAGCGTGATCGCACCTTCTTCGCCGTCGTATCCGTCTGACGGCGACCAGGTAGGTCGTCGCCGCGATCGCCGTGAAGCACGCACGGCTCGTCAGGCCCGTGGAGAGATCGTCGTTGCTCGCGACGGTCGTCAACCCCGAGACGCTGCTTCCCGTGTAGACGGCGAGCAGCGTGTCGATCGCGCTTCCCGCCGTGTCGATCGAGGCCGTGCCGCTGAAGCTGGGCGTCCACCGGTACCACACGGATGCCCCGCCCTGATCGTCGGCGTGATCCGGTTCGCCCGACTGCTTGGTCGCTCCGGTGTTGTCGGTCGTAAGCGATCCGCCGCCCGCTACGAGCACCTGCCGCGTTGGCGAAATCATCGTTCGAGGGAGCAGCGGCGACCCGCTGCGCGGCAGCGCCTCCGATCGCAAACGCCACCACGCCGGCCAAGAGCCTCGTCCGCGTGCCCTGCCGTTTCACAGCCAACCTCCTCCGAAGAGGCCCCCGCGCCGAGTGTCCCACCCTGGTTCCGGCTGTCAAGAGCCCGGACGGATGCAGTGCACCCGGTGCTCAGCCGAGCTCGCGGATGCGCGCGGCGTACCGCTCGTTGCCAGGGTTCATCGAGCTCGCGAGCTTGTAGTGGCCGTTCGCCTCGGCGTCGCGGCCCTGCTTCTCGAGCACCCGCCCGAGCGCGTAGTGGGCGTAGTCGTCGGTCGGGTGGATCTCGAGGACGGCCCGGAACTCCGCTTCGGCCTCGTCCCAGCGGCGCAGGCGGAAGTACGCGATCCCGAGCGCCTCGCGGATCGACGCCTTGTCCGGCTCGAGCTTCTTCGCCTTCTCGAGCGGGACGGTCGCCTGGGCGTTCATCCCCTTCTTCAGGCGGCTCCGGCCCTCCTGGTAGAGGTCGTAGGCGTCGGTCATCCGAGCAGGCAGCTCCACCTCGTCGAGGATCTGCGCCGCGATCGCCGGCTTCGGGGCCTTCGCGACGTGGCGATCGCCGAGCCGGGAGACGAGAACGACCTCGTTGTCGGCGCTCTCGAAGGCGATGTCGTCCCGCGAGACGTCGTTGTAGACGACGAGGTCGGCGTTCTTCGTCTCGAGCATCGCGCGCTTGCGCTCGAGACCCTCCGTCGCCGAGCTCGGCGCCGAAGGTGACGAGCAGCTGGCCCGGCCGCTTGGCCTCGCCGAGGCGGCGGGCGATGTCGACGGTCGGCTCGAGCTCGACCGTCCAGGCCTCGTCGCTCTTCGCGCGCTTCCCCGCGAGGGCGGCGGCCGGGCGGTAGTCGGCGACGGCGGCGGCGAGGAGCGCGATGTCGACGTCTGCGAGCGCGAGTGCGGCGTCGAGCATCGTCTCGGCGGTCGGGGTCGGGATCGTCTCGACGCCGTGCGGCGCGGGAACGGCGAGGTTCGCGGCGAGCAGCACCACCTCGGCCCCGCGGCGCCGCGCCTCCTCGGCCAGCGCGACGCCCATGCGGCCGGAGGAGCGGTTGCCGACGAACCGGGCCGCGTCGAGGGGCTCGCGGGTGCCGCCGGCCGTGACGAGCACGCGCTTGCCGCTGAGGCGGCCGGGCGCGAGGAGTGCCTCGGCGCGGTGCGCGATCTCGGCGGGCTCGGCCATCCTCCCGACCCCCCACTCACCCTCGGCGGTCTCGCCTTCGTCGGGGCCGACGAGCTCGGCGCCGCGGGCGACGCAGCGTCTCGGCGTTGGCACGCGTCGCCGGGTGGGACCACATCCGCGGGTTCATCGCGGGAGCGATCAGCACCGGCCCGCGGTGCGCGAGCGCAGCCTCGGTGAGGACGTTGTCGGAGATGCCGTGCGCGAGCTTCGCGAGCGTGTTCGCGGTGCAGGGCGCGACGAGCAGCAGGTCGGCTCGCGTCAGATGGAGATAGAGGTCCTCGTTCGCCGGCCGGCGCGCGAGCGCCCGAAACGTCTCGGCCCGGACGAACCGCTCGGCGCCGGGCGTGACGAGCGGTACGACCTCGTGGCCGGCGTTCACGAGCAGCCGGGTCAGGTCGCAGGCCTTGTACGCGGCGATCCCGCCGGTGACGCCGAGGAGGATCCGGCTCATGCGCTCATTGTGCCTTCGGAGCGGTGACCGCGAGAGCGTCTCGCGGTCGCCGCCCGACGCGGAGCTCGAGCCCATGCGACGGAGTGGTATGCCGCTGTCGCGCCGGGGGCGCTAGCGCTTGTAGTCGTAGGAGATCTTGCCTTCGGCGATCTCCTCGAGCGACATCGTCAGGTAGTTCTTCGAGCGCGAGCGCACGAGCGGCGGCGGGAACTCGTCGAACGTGCCCTCGCCGAGCTGGTGGTGGTAGTTGTTGATCTGCCGCGCCCGCTTGGCCGCGACGATGACGAGCGCGTAGCGCGAGTCGACCTGGTCGAGCAGCTGATCGATTCTCGGATGGATCATGTGCGGGACAGACTAGCTGCAGGCGGCCAGCTCGCGCTCGACGAGCTCGACGCACTCCTCGGCGGCCCGCTCGCGGTCGTCGTTCTCGACGACGTGGTCGAAGAGCCCGGCGAGGCGGCGCTGCTCCGCGGCGAGCGCGATCCGGTCCTCGATCTCCCCCGCGCTCTCGGTCGCCCGCTCGCGCAGCCGCCGCTCGAGCTCGTCGAGCGGCGCGTCGATGAAGATCGTCAGGGCCCCGGGCACCTTCTCCTTCACGGCGAGCGAGCCGTTCAGCTCGAGCTCGAGGAGCGGGATCTCGCCTTCGTCGGAGATCCGGTCGAGCTCGGAGAGGAGAGTCCCCGAGCGCTGGCCCCAGGGGAACACGTGGTACTCGAGGAAGTCGCCGGCGTCGAGCCGGCGGTCGAACTCCTCGTCGGCGATGAACCAGTAGTGGACGCCGTCGACCTCGCCCGGCCGGCGCGTGCGCGTCGTGGCGGAGACGGCGAGCCGCAGCCTCGGGATGCGCGCCAGCAGCTCCTTGCACCATCGTCCCCTTGCCGGCGCCCGAGGGGCCGGTCAGGACGATCACCGGGCCTCTACCGGTTGAGGGCCTCTACCGGTTGAAGAGGTCAATCAGCTCTTGGCGCTGGCGGTCCGAGAGGCCGCCGACCGTCTTCGACTGGCTGATGCGGCACTGGTTGAGCATCCGCAGCGACTTCACGCGGCCGAACTTCGGCACGGCCATGAGCATGTCGAAGACCTTCGCCGTCGAGACGTACTCCGGGGGCTCGGCGAGAATCTGCTCGATCGACACCGCTCCCGACTTGAGGTCTTTCTTCAGCTTCGCCCGCTTGACCCGAATGTCGTTGGCCCTCTTCAGAGCCTCCATTCTCTGGTCGAGTGACCTGACCGGAGCTTGGACTTGCGAGGCGGGCGGCACCATGAGAGGCCGCATACTAACAGCCTTTCCGGGCCGTGCAAGCCGCTATCGTTTTGCCTGTTGTCAGAAGCGAAAACAGGTTCCTGAGCGGCGCAAAAGGCCTCTCCCTCGTTGTCAAAGCCGGCGTTCGAGGCCGCAAGTGAGAGCTCCGAGCGGACCCTCGAGGGGGCTTCCGGGTCGGCGAAGAGGACCGTTCCGAGGGCCACATGGGTCGCGCCTGCGGCGACCATCTCGAGTGCGTCCCTCCCGGTCGAGACCCCTCCCATGCCGACGATCGGAAGCTCGGTGACGCGCCGGCAGGCGTAGACGGCGGCGAGCGCGATCGGCTTGAGCGCTGGGCCCGAGTAGCCGCCGACGCCCCGGGCGAGACGCGGCCGCAGGCTCTCGTCGAGCGCGAGACCGCGGATCGTGTTCACGAGGGAGAGGCCGTCGGCCCCCGCCGCCTCGACGGCGCGGGCGACCTCGGCGATGTCCCAGGCGGCAGGCGAGAGCTTCGCGTAGAGCGGCAGGCTCGTGGCGGCCCGGCACGCCGCGACGATCTCCGCCGCCGACTCGGGTGCCTCGTCGACGTTGGGGCACGAGAGGTTGAGCTCGATGGCCGCGACTTCGTCGCGGCCTAGTTGTCGGCACGTCTCCGCGTAGTCCCGCGCCGAGAATCCACCCACGGACACCCAGATCGGAATGTCCAGAGTGCTAGCCAAACGCGGCAGCGTTTGGCCGAGGAAGGCCTCGCGGCCCGGGTTCGCGAGCCCGATCGAGTTGAGCATCCCGGCGTCGGTCTCGGCGATCCGGACGGGGGGGTTCCCCTCCCGCGCCTCGGCGTGACGGTCTTCGTCACGAACGCGTCGAGCGACCGCGCCACCTCGGGCGCGGCGAGAGCGTCGAGGCAACCGCTGGCGTTCAGGAGGAGCAAAGCACCGGCCCTTCGACGCAGAGGCGGACGAGCTCGCCGTCGACCGGGACGACGCAGCCGTAGCAGGCGCCGTAGCCGCAGGCCATCGGCGCCTCCCACGCGAGCTGGGCGTTCGGGGCGAGCGCACGAACCGCCTCGAGCATCGGCTCGGGCCCGCACGCGAGGACGTCACGCTTCAAGATGTCGCTCCAGGGGCATCGCGTCGGTCACGAACACCGGGTCGACAACGATCTCGGCGTTCGGGACGAGAACCGCCGCTTCGGCGTGCTCGGCGGTCCGGAAGCCGAGGATCGCGGGCGGATGCTCGAGCGCCTCCGAGAGATACGGAAACGGCGCGATCCCGATCCCGCCGCCGACGAGCAGCGGCCTCGGCACGTCGAGGCGGAAGCCGTTCCCGAGCGGGCCGAAGACCGCGATCCGGTCGCCGGGCTCGAGCTCGGCGATCGCCTGCGTCCCCGGGCCGATCGGGTCGACGAGGAAGCCGAGCTCACCCCGGGGCGCGGTGCAGAGCGAAAACGGGCGCGGCAGCACGCGTCCGGGCGCCTCGAGCATGAAGAACTGGCCGGGGATGCCCGGGCTCGATCGAGCCGCGCTCGACCCGGACGAGGGTGTACGCGCCGACCGCGTCGACGCCGGCGACCGCGAGCCGCTCACGACGCCGCACGGAGCGCCTCCTCGAGCTCGAGCCCGGCATGGCGTTGCTGGAGCGCGACCGGCTCCTCGGCGCGGGCGCCCGCGATCGCGTCGACCGCGGCCCGCGCGACGGCGAGCGTCGTGATGCACGGGACGCGCGCGACCACGGTCGCCTCGCGGATCGCATAGCCGTCTCGGCGGGCGTTCCGGCCCTGCGGCGTGTTGACGACGAGATCGACGCGGCCGCTACGGACGAGCTCGACGACTGCGGTCCCCTTCTCGACCCGCTCGACGTCGATTCCCGCAAGCTCGAGCGCCGCCGCGGTCCCCGTCGTCGCGACGAGGTCGAAGCCGAGCGCGACGAGCGCCTGTGCGACCGGCACGACGGCGACCTTGTCCGCGTCGCGAACGCTGAGGAACGCCCGGCCGCCCGTGGGAAGCCGGCGCCCGGCCGCGCGCTCTGCCTTGGCGAAGGCCGTCGCGAAGTCGGCGCCGCTCGCCATCACCTCGCCCGTCGACCGCATCTCCGGGCCGAGCACGGGGTCGGCCCCGGGGAAGCGGACGAACGGCAGCACCGCCGCCTTCACGTGGTGGCCCGCGCACACCGCGCCCTCGGGCGGCAGGTCGAGCTCGGCGAGCGTCGCGCCGGCCGCGAGGCGGCAGGCCGCATCGACCAGGTTGATCCCGGTCGCCTTCGACGCGTACGGCACCGTGCGCGAGGCCCGAGGGTTGACCTCGAGGACGTAGACCTCTCCCGCCGCGATCGCGAGCTGCACGTTCAGCAGGCCGACGACACCGAGCGCCGGCCCGAGCCGGCGAACGAGCTCGCGGATCTCCGGCGAGTCGGACGGCGCCGGCAGCACGCAGGACGAGTCGCCGGAGTGGATGCCCGCCTCCTCGACGTGCTCCATCACCGCCGCGACATAGGTCTCCCGGCCGTCGCAGAGCGCGTCCACGTCGAGCTCGACCGCGCTCTCGAGGAAGCGGTCGACGAGGACGGCGCCGTCGACGACCTCCATCGCGGCGCGGACGTCGCTCTCGTCGTAACAGACCCTCATGGCCCGGCCGCCGAGGACATAGGAGGGACGCACGAGGACCGGGTAGCCGATCCGCTCCGCGATCGCGGAGGCCTCCCCGCCGGTGGCGGCGATCCCCCACTCCGGGCAGCGGATGCCGAGCCTGGCGGCCAGCCGGCCGAAGCGCTCGCGATCCTCCGCGAGGTCGACCGCGTCGAAGGGCGTGCCGAGGATCCGGTGGCCGGCGCGCTCGATCGCCCGCGCGAGCCTCAAAGGGGTCTGTCCCCCGAACTGGATGCACACGCCCGCCGGCTGCTCGCGCTCGAGCACCGTGAGCACGGCCTCCTCGTCGAGCGGCTCGAAGTAGAGGCGGTCGCTCGTGTCGTAGTCGGTCGAGACCGTCTCGGGATTGCAGTTGACCATCACGGCCTCGTAGCCCTGCGCGCGGAAGCTCTGCGCGGCGTGGACGCAGCAGTAGTCGAACTCGATCCCCTGCCCGATGCGGTTGGGGCCGCTGCCGAGGATCACCACCGACCGCCCCGGCTCCGGCGGCTGCTCGTCGCGCTCGCCGCGGGTCGAGTAGAAGTAGTTCGACGCCGCCTCGACCTCGCCCGCGCACGAGTCGACACGACGAAAGGCGACCCCTCGCAGACGGTGTCGGACACCGGCGCTCGTCCCTTCGGCGACGCGGACCCGCGACCGGTGTCCGACACCGCCTTGGACGTATCGTCAGAAGCGGCGTTCAAGGCGGTGTCGGACACGTCCGCGGGCTGCATTCCTGCTGCACCTCGGCTTGTCGTGTCCGACACCATCACACCCGACACCATCACACCCAGCTCGCGGGCGAACCAGGGATGGAGCCCTTCCGGCCTCCACTCCGAGTCGATCTCGAGGCCGCGGCGTGCCTTCGCGAACGCCTCGGCGAAGGTGCGGCCGATCCCCATCGACTCGCCCACCGACTTCATCTGGGTCCCGAGCGTCCGGTCGGCGCCCGGGAACTTCTCGAACGTGAATCGCGGCATCTTGACCACGACGTAGTCGAGCGTCGGCTCGAAGCTCGCCGGGGTCGTGCCCGTGAGGTCGTTCGGGATCTCGTCGAGGGTGTAGCCCACCGCGAGGCGGGCGGCGACCTTCGCGATCGGGTAGCCGGTCGCCTTCGACGCGAGCGCCGAGGAGCGCGACACGCGCGGGTTCATCTCGATCACGCGCATCTCGCCGCTCTCACGGTTGCGCGCGAACTGGATGTTCGAGCCCCCTGTGTCGACGCCGACGGCGCGGATGATCGCGATCGCCGCGTCCCGGAGCTCCTGGTAGGCCTCGTCGGGCAGCGTCATCTGCGGCGCCACGGTGACCGAGTCCCCGGTGTGGATGCCCATCGGGTCGAGGTTCTCGATCGAGCAGACGATCACGACGTTGTCGGCGCGGTCGCGGACGACCTCGAGCTCGAACTCGTCCCACCCCTTCAAGGACTCCTCGACCAGGACTTGCCGGATCGGCGAGGTAGCGAGCCCGATCTCCACCTGGCGATAGAGCTCTGCCTGGCTGGTTGCGAAACCGCCGCCGTGGCCGCCGAGCGTGAACGCGGGCCTGACGACCGCCGGCACCGCCAGGCCCTCGACCTGCGCGACGTCGGTCACGATCACGGATTCGGCGACGCGGAGGCCGCACGACTCGACCGCGTCCCTGAAGAGCTCACGGTCCTCCGCCCGGGCGATCGCATCCACACCGGCACCGATCAGCTCGATCCCGAGCTCGTCGAGGATGCCGGCTGCGGCGAGCTCGAGCGCGACGTTGAGGGCCGTCTGGCCTCCCATCGTCGGCAGGAGCGCATCCGGTCGCTCGCAGCGCAGCACGCCCGCGACGCCCTCGAGGTCGAGCGGCTCCAGATACGTCGCGTCGGCAAACCCGGGGTCGGTCATGATCGTCGCCGGGTTCGAGTTGACGACGATCGTCCGGTAGCCCTCCTCGCGCAGCACCTTCAGCGCCTGGCAGCCCGCGTAGTCGAACTCGCACGCCTGACCGATCACGATCGGCCCCGAGCCGATCAGGCAGATCGAGGAGATGTCGCTACGCCGCGGCACGGTGGTACCTCACACGGCTTCTCGGAGATCGACGCACCTCGTCGAGCCACTCGCCGATGATCGGCCAGGCATCGTGCGGGCCCGGCCCCGCCTCCGGGTGGAACTGGATCGAGCCGGCGCACAGGTCGGGGTAGGCGAGGCCCTCGACCGTGCCGTCGTAGAGCGACTCGTGCGTCACGGCACTTCCGTCCCCGGGCGCGACCGCGAAGCCGTGGTTCTGGCTCGTGACGAGCACTCGTCCCGTCTGCTTGTCGACGACCGGGTGGTTCGCGCCACGATGACCGAACGGGAGCTTGAACGTCGTATGCCCGGTCGCGAGCGCGAGGAGTTGATGGCCGAGGCAGATCCCGAGCACCGGAACCCGGCCGAGCAGGTCGGAGACGGTGGCCGTCTCCTCGACGAGCGGCTCCGGGTCGCCCGGCCCGTTCGAGAGCACAACCCCGTCGTACGCGGCCAGCGTCGCCGCATCGACGTCGTGCGGGAAGACCGTCACGGCGGCGCGGCGCGTGGCGAGCCGCCGGAGAATCGACCCCTTGACGCCGTAGTCGACGACGGCGACGCGGACGTCTCCGTCCGAGACGTCATACGGCGTCTTCGTGGAGACCTGCGAGGCAAGGGCCCGCCCGGCCATCGAGGGATGGCTCCGTGCGAGCGCCACGGCGGCTTCGACGTCGGCCCCGCTCATCACGAGGGCGGATCGCAGTGCACCGTGCTCGCGCAGATGCAGAGTGAGGGAGCGCGTGTCGACTCCGGTGAGCGCCGGAACGCCGTGCCGGTGGAGCCAGTCCGTCCACTCGGGGCCCCGTGCCTCCCGCATCACGACGCCCTGGAGATGGGGGCCGGCCGACTCCGAGCGGTGGTCGGCGATCCCGTAGTTCCCGACCATCGGAGCGGTGAAGCAGACGATCTGGCCGCTGAAGCTCGGATCGGTCGCGACCTCCTGATAGCCGGTCATGCCGGTGGTGAAGACCGCCTCGCCGAGGCCGGTCGCAGGAGCGCCGACGCTCTCGCCCGGGAAGACCGTGCCGTCCTCGAGCGCGAGCAGGGCTGTCATGCCTCGAACGCGATCCGGCCGGCGGCGACCGTCATCAGCACCTTGCCGTGGAGCTTCCGGCCGAGCAGCCACGAGTTCGACGAGCGCGAGCGGAACCGCTCCTCGGTCACCCGCCACGTCGCGGCGGTACTGAGCAGGACGAGGTTCGCGACGGCGCCGACGGCGATCCGCGGGCGCTCGAGGCCGAAGATCCGGGCCGGGCCGGCCGACATCCGCTCGAGCAGGGTACCGAGGTCGATCAGGCCCGGCTCGACGAGCGAGGTGTTGAGGGCCGCGAACGCGGTCTCGAGCCCTGTCACCCCGAACGGGGCCGCCTCGAACGGCACGTCCTTCTCCTCGCGCGAGTGCGGCGCGTGGTCGGTCGCGATCGCCTCGATGGTGCCGTCGACCAGACCGGCGATGAGCGCGGCGCGGTCGTCGCTCGTCCTCAGCGGCGGGTTCATCTTGAGGTTCGGATCGAGGCTGCGGACTGCCTCGTCGGTCAGGATCAGGTGGTGCGGCGTCGCCTCGCCGCTCGCTTCGACGCCCTGAGCGCGGGCGGCTCGGAGCAGGTCGACCGATTCGCGCGCCGAGAGGTGCATGAGATGGAGGGGCTGCCCGGTGTCTGCTGCGAGCGACAGCTCCCGTGAGACGCCGAGGCTCTCGCCGAGCGAAGGCCAGCCGCCGAGGCCGAGCTCCGCCGAGACGGCTCCCATGTGCATGTGCCCGCCCCGCGTGAGCGTCGGCTCCTCACAGTGAAGCGCGAGCCGGCGGCCCGTCACGGCGTTGTACTCGAGCGCGCGGCGCATCAGTCCCGCGGTCGCGACCGGGCGGCCGTCGTCGGTGAAAGCGGCGGCGCCCGCGTCGGCGAGCTCGCCCATCTCGGTGAGCCGCGTCCCGTCCTGGCCGACCGTGATCGCCGCAGTGAAGCCCACCGGGACGCCGGCCTCGGCCTCGGCGCGGGCGCGGAGGCCGCGGAGGACGTCCGCGTTGTCGACGACGGGATCGGTGTTGGGCATGGCGAGGATCGCGCAGTAGCCGCCGGCCGCCGCGGCCGCGGTGCCGGTGACGATCGTCTCCTCGTCCTCGCGACCGGGCGTGCGCAGGTGGACGTGCGGATCGATGAAGGCAGGTGCGAGGACGAGCCCGGCACCGTCGACGACCCGATGGCCGTTGGCGTCGAGCCGATCGCCGATCGCCGCGATCGTTCCCGAATCGATCCGAACGTCGAGGATCGTGTCGACACCCTCGGTCGGGTCGAGGAGCCGTGCGCCCCGGACGACAACGTCATCGGTTCCGCTCTTCCCGACGAGCACGGGCGCGGTCATCACGCCACCCCGACGACGGCGGTCTCGACGGCGACGGGGCCGGTGGTCAGGAGGTCGTACAGCACCGCCATGCGGACGATGAGCCCGGCGCGGACCTGGTCGACGATCAGCGCCGAGCCGGAGTCCGCAACGCGCGGGTCGATCTCGACGCCCCGATTCATCGGCCCCGGATGCATCACCTTCTGCGCGGGGCGCAAGCGATCGGGCGTCACGCACCAGCGCGCGCTGTACTCGCGAAGCGTCGGGACGTAGTTCGCGCCCTCCTCCATCCGTTCGCGTTGCATCCGCAGGACGTAGACGACGTCGGCGTCCTTGATCGCCGCGATGTCGTAGGAGACCTCGCCGAGCTCGGCGGGCAGGAGCGGCGGCGGCCCGACGAGGACGACGCTCGCCCCGACGAGCCGGAGAGCCTGGATCAGGGAGCGGGCGACGCGCGAGTGCAGGACGTCGCCGACGATCGCCACGTGGACGCCTTCGAGGCGACCGAGCGAGGCCTGGATCGCGTACAGGTCGAGAAGCGCCTGCGTCGGATGCTGGTGCTTGCCGTCGCCGGCGTTCACGACGTGCGCGTCGGTGACGGAGGCGACGAGCTGGGGCGCCCCGATCTGCGGGTGGCGGATCACGATCACGTCCGGGTCGTACGCCGAGAGCGTGAGCGCGGTGTCCTTGAGCGACTCGCCCTTCTCGACCGAGGAGCCGCTCTCCTTCATCGAGATCGTGTCGGCGGAGAGCCGCTTGGCGGCCAGCTCGAAGGAAGACGAGGTGCGGGTCGAGGACTCGAAGAACATGTTCACGACGAGCCGGCCGCGGAGGGTCGGCAGCTTCTTGGTGTCGCGCTCCTGTGAGAGCGCGAAGGAGTGCGCGGTCGCGAGCAGGCGCTCGACATCCGTGCGGTCGAGGTCGCCGACCGACAGCAGGTGCCGGCGACCGGGCTCGCGGGGCGGCATCAGGTCACCGGGAACAACGTGCAGAGAACGTTCGCTCATGACATACCGCCCTGCTCGGGCTCGCCGACGAGGACGACGCGGTCGACCTCGTCGATCTCGAGCAGCTGGAGCTGGACCCGCTGGCTTCGCGCCGTCGGGAGGTTCTTGCCCACATAGTCGGGGCGGATCGGCAGCTCGCGATGGCCGCGGTCGGCCAGCACTGCGAGCTGGACGCGGGCCGGGCGTCCGTACTCGAGCAGCGCGTCGATGGCGGCCCGCACGGTGCGGCCGGTGTAGAGGACGTCGTCGACGAGGATCACGGTACGGCCCTCGAGCTCGAAGTCGAGCTTCGTGTCCCGCACGATCGGCTGGCTACGGCGTGGAGACCGGCCTTCGCGCACGTGAACGTCGTCGCGGTGGAAGGTGATGTCGAGCTGCCCGAGGTCGAGGTCGACCCCGGCACGCTCGGAGACGAGCCGGCGCAGGCGCTGCGACAGCGGCACGCCGCGGGTGTGGATCCCGACGAGCGCAACCGACGCGAGGTCGTCGTTCCGTTCGATGATCTCGTGGGCGATGCGCGAGAGCGTCCGCTCGATCGCTTCGCCGTCCAGCAGGATCCGTCCGTCCGGTGTTACGGCATGGGCATTCATCGAACTCCTTCCCGGCCTCGCTGGACCGAGTTAAGGGGTCAGGCGAAAGTCAGGGTACCACGGTCTTCGGACGCTCCTCGAACCGCCGCCCCGTCGCAGCCGCGAGGACGAGCAGGGCCGTCACCGCCCCGCAGGCCAGCAGGGCGACGGAGCCTTCGCGGCGCGACAGCCCGGCGAGGGACCAGATCGTGTCGGGCCAGGCCAGGAACCTGAGCCTGTTCGCGACCGACCACGTGAGCTCGTCGAAGAGGCCCATGCCGACCGACACCGCCGAGAGGAGCAGGGTCACGACCCGCCAGCGTGCGAGCGCGAACGGGACTCCGAGGAAGAGGAACGGCAGCGCCGCCGCGGCGAAGCGCGGCCCCGGCGAGGTCCCGCCGTTCGGCAGGAAATAGCCGGCGGTGTAGACGCAGAAGAGCAGCGTGATCGCCACCGCTACAGCCGCCTCGAGACGGGAGCGGCGCCAGAAGAGCACGAGCCCGCCGACGGCCGCGAAGAGAACGGGCGAGACGAGGAGCAGGCCATGCCCGTCGAAGGTGAGGTCCCAGATCCCGTGGAGGGTCGGCGGGCCGATCCCGAAGAAGCCCTGCGTCTGGCCGGCGGTGAAGATGTTGGACGTGTAGCGGTACGAGAGCCGCCATGGAGCGCCGAATGCCATCCAGTCGTAGGCGCCGAGGACGATCGCCGGAGGTATGCCGCCCGCGAGCACCCAGACTGCGGCCCGCCTGCCGCCGCGGATCGCCGCATAGACGAACAGGACGATCGCCGCGAGCCCCGCCGGATACTCGAACAGGACACCCACGCCGGCGAGCAGGCCGACCCAGAGCCAGTCCCGAGGGCGTCGCGCGCGCGAGCCGATCAGGAAGGCCCCGAACAGGCACACTCCGTCCTGGAGGTGGGAGAACAACGTCGGGCCCAATGAGCCGGCCATCGTGCCGAGGCCGAACGTCACGGCGACCGGTGCTCCCGCACGCACCACGAGGCCTTCCGCGGCGCGTCCGACCAGGAACGTGAGCGCGAGGAACGCAGTGCCACCGACGATCGCGCGGATTGCCCAGAGATGCCACTTCCGGTTCCACACCTGGGTCGGGTGGGAGACCGGATGAAGGGCGTCCTCGGCCCGGACCACCTCGTACAGCGGGACCGCCAGAAGTGCCACGCCCGGCGCCTTGTCCGAGTACCAGTGGCCGTTCGCAAAGGCCCGGTCGATCGTGAGCTGCCAGTAGGGATCGATGTTCACCGACCCGCGGAGCGCGATCGACTGTGTGAGCGCGAGACGGCTCGTGTCCTGAGCGCCGGGCCCGCCCGCGAGTGGCAGGGTCCCGAGGGCAACCAGCACGAGCACCAGCCATTCACGCGAATAGCCGCGAAGGGTCACGGTTCTCGCCGGGCAGCCGCCAGGAGCCAGTCGAAGCGGTGCTCGAACCGCTCCGGCAGCTCCGCCTCGGCGCGGGCGAGCCCTTCGTCGTACTCGTCGGGGTCGAGGAGGTCGAACGTCGAGAACCCCTTCGAGCGGATCACGTCGAGTGCGCGTTCGCGGGTCTGCACGCGGTGTTGTGACAGATGCTCGATCTCGACCCGGGCGAAGCCGGCCAGCTCGAGCTCGCCGCGCAACCGGCCCGCGTCCGGGAACCGGGTGCGCTCGATCTCGGGGACCGACGGGAAGAAGCGGGCGAACCAGACGTCGTCGAAGCTGCCAGGATCCTCGGTGGCGACGAGCAGCGTCCCGCCCGTCGAGAGGACGCGGGCAGCCTGCTCGAGCGCGCGTGGCCGGTCGAGCAGGTGCAGCACCATCCGCATGACGACCGCGTCGAACCAGCCCGCCTTGAATGGGAGAGCCTCGGCGCGGGCGACGCGGGCGTTCACGCCCAGCGCCTTCGCCCGCTCGACCATCGCCTCCGAGGCGTCGACCGCCCAGACACGGGCGAGGTCGCGCTGCTCGAGCGCCTCGGAGAGACGTCCCGTGCCGCAACCGACCTCGAGGATGCGCTTCCCCCGGAGGGCGCCGAGGCGGGTGAGCGCCTCGAAGACCTCCCACCAGCTCGAGTCGATCGGGCGCAGCTCCTCGTAGCGGGCGGCGAGGCCGTCGAACCCGGTCGTCACGCCTCCAGCGCTCCCTCTCGGCCCCGCCGCTCCGGCTTCGCGCCCGCTCTCACGAGCAGGGGCTCCCCGCGGTCGCGAAACGGGACCTCGATCGTGTCGAAGTCGCGCGGGAGCACGGTCGACTCGAAGACGTCCCGGGCTTCCTGGAGGAGCTCGGGCCCGTAGTAGCGCGGCGAGACGTGTGTGAGCGCAAGAAGGGTCACGCCCGCGGCCGCTGCGACCTCGGCGGCCTGACGCGCGGTCGAGTGCCTCGTCTCCGCCGCCCGGTCGACGTCGTCGTTGCCGAACGTAGCCTCGTGGATGAGCAGGTCGGCACCGGGAAAGAGCATCGGCACCGCCTCGGTCGGAGCGGTGTCGCCGGTGTAGGCGATCGTGCGCCCGGGCCTGGGCTGCGCCGACGAGGTCGTCGGGCTCGACGACCCGACCGTCCTCGAGCGTGACCGGCTCGCCGCGCTGCAGCATGCCGCGCTCGGGGCCGAACGGGACGCCGAGCGCGTCTGCGGCCGCCTCGTCGAAGCGGCCCGGGCGCTCGGGCTCGACGACCGCGTATCCGATCGCCGGCACGCCGTGGAGGACGGGGAACGCGCACACCTGGTACCCGTCGAGCGCCACCGCGTCGCCTCCTCGAAGCTCGACCAGCTCGAGCTCGTAGCTGAGCCTCCCGATCACCCGGGCGAGCACGTCGAACAGCTCGCGCAGCCCGGGCGGGCCGTAGACGTGAAGGACCGGCTCGCGCATCCGCAACGAGAACGTCTTCAGCATCCCCGGGAGGCCGAGGTAGTGGTCGGCGTGGAGGTGGGTCAGGAAGATGTGCTCGAGGTCGACGAGCCCGATCGTCGAGCGCAGCAGCTGGCGCTGCGTGCCTTCGCCGCAGTCGAGGAGGAGCCGGTCGCCTCCGCGCCGGACGAGCACCGAGCTCGTGCCGCGTCGCGCCGTGGGCGCGCTCGCGGACGTACCGAGAAAGACCACGTCGAGGTCCACCCGGCGATCGTAACCACCGTCCCGTCTCGCGCCGCTACGGGAGCACGAGCTTCTCGCCGGGTGCGATCGCGCTGCCGTCGAGGTGGTTGGCCCGCTGGATCTGCCAGATCGCATCCCGGACGTCGCCGGCGTAGTGCGCCTGGGCGATCGTCCAGAGCGTGTCATATGGCTCGACGCGATAGACGACCTTGGGGCCGTGAGCGCCCGAGGGCCGGGCGACGATGCTCCAGACGACGAGCGCAGCCGCTGCGAGCGCGAGAACATGGAGAAGCCGCTTGCCGAACATGTGTTCGCCATCCTAACGAACACCTGTTCGTATTGTCAAGCTATTTCGACGTCGACAGCCTCGACGGAAGCACCGGCTTCCACGGGACGCGCTTTCCCTGGCAGGCGCCATGGCTCTGGGCCGTCCAGGCGGCGATCACCGTCGCCGACGGTTTCGCGACCGGAATGCCGTCGCCGATCCAGTAGAGCCCGCTCTGCCAGCCCGCGAGGTTCGGCTCGTCGACGAGGCGGAAGATGTTGATCACCCGCACGTTCGGGTCGCAGGCGAGGAGCTGGAGCATCTCCTTGTAGTACGTCGCCTGGTACGCCTGCAGTCGCGTACTTCCCGATCACCCCGCCCGCCGAGTTCGCGCTCACCTCAGTGCCGACATAGCCGGGTTGTCCGACAGCGTTCGTCTGGATCCCCATCTCGTTCAGGCTCAACGGGAGGCCGCCGCCCTTCTGCTGCCCGATCGTCCGCTGTGGGCTACCCGTGAACCCGTCGTAGAAGGCCTGGTAGATCCGCGAGAGGTTGGAGATGCTCGCGTCGCGCGCGTCCGGGTAGCCCGACCCGAACGAGAGCGACTGGGGCACCGGGTACGGATGGAAGTCCAGCCCGTCCATCAGCGGCGTGGTTCTGTGCGTCTTCGCCGCGAACGCCCTGAACCACGCACCCAGCGCTCCGAGGAACTTGACCGGCGAGGTCGACGAGTTGCTCGGCGCGTTCGGTGCGTCGTTGCCGCGCGGCGAGAGGCCGACTCCCCACACGAAGTTCGAGCTCGAGACCGCCTTGAGCGCGTCGTAGGCCCCTGCGAGAGCCCGCCCGCAGACGGTCGCGGACTGGTTCGTGCCACCCGCGTTCCACTGCGGATTGACGAAGAGCGGCTGGTTGCACTCGTTCATGACGATGAACTGGTGCACGGTGGGGAACGTCTGCGCGACGATCGCGGTCCAGTCTGCGAACTGCTGGATGCGCACCGAGTCGCCGCACGCGGTCGGATCGGTCGGGGCCGGGCATCTCTTCGCTCCCGTCAGTGCCTGCGAGTGGAGCGGGTAGAGGTCGAGCTCCACGGTCACGCCGGCGGTCTGCGCCGCGGCGATCACCTGCGTCAGCGAGCTCTGCAGGTCGGGGTCGATCGAGGTCGGCTGCGTCTCGTCCCAGCGGATCGTGAGCGCGTTCATCGCGAGGCCGTCCGCCGCCATCGTCGGCATGAAGAAGGCGGGCTGAGCGCTCTCGTACCTGACGTCGTCGTTGATCCCCACGATCAGATTCGCGGCGGCAGAGCCGGGGATGAGAGCAGCGAGGGCGGCGACGGCGAGCGCCGCGAGGGTGTGTTTCATGCACGCATGATTCGGTGCGAAACACCGATTTCCTCGAACACGGCGTCGGTCAACTTGCCGGCGCCGAAGCGGACGGGATCGGACGCCGGGAGCCCGGTGTCGTCCTCCGCGGCCGCGACCGCTGCGCGGGCGCCGTCGTCGTCGAGGTGACGCGTGTTCAGGGCGATCGCGACCACCTTCGCTCGCCGTGCGATGAGCGAGATGCGCTCGTGCAGATCGACGAGCTCGGAGAGCGGCGGGATCGGGAACCGCTCGTCGCCCTCGACGTACCGCTGGCCGGCCAGGTGGCAGAGCACGAGCGCGTGGGGCGCGCTCCCGTGCAGGAGCCCGAGGGTGACGCCCGAGTACGCGGGATGCAGCAGCGAGCCCTGCCCCTCGACCCACAGAAGCTCGCCGCCGCGCTCGATTCCCTCGAGGACGAGCTGCTCGGACGCGCCGGCGAGGAAGTCGGCGACGACCGCGTCCACCGAGATCCCCCACCCCGCGATCGCGATGCCGGTCTGGCCGGTCGGGACGAACTCGCTCTTCACCCCGCAGCGCCTCGCCTCGGCGTCCAGCTCGAGCGACACCGTCATCTTCCCGATCGCGCAGTCCGACCCCACGGTGAGTACGACGCTGCGATCGTGTGTGAGGTTGGCGCCCGTCGGGGTGCCCAGTCCCGGCGGCGGCTTTCGAAGGTCGCGCAACTCGACTCCGTGACGGGCGGCGAGTGCCCCGAGCCCGGGATCGTCGGAGATGAACTCGTGGAGGCCGCTCTCGACGTCGAGACCGGCGGCGATGCAGCCCTCGACAAGACCGCGCCACGCGGGCGGGAAGCGGCCGCCGGTGGTCGCGACGCCGACGAGCGCGGTGGTCGCGCCGTAGCCCAGGGCCTCGTCGACCGAGCCGACGATCGGGAACCCCTCCTGGGTCTCGCCGGCATGCGTCGAGTCGAGGATCGCGACGACCTGCTCGGGCCGGTAGCGGAGGACGCCCCGAGCGGTCTTCCCGTGGTGCGGGTCCCCCGAGAACCCTTCTGCCAGGATCAGGAGCCTACGCGGGCCGGACACCGAGCCCCGGTTCCGTCGAGGGAAGCTGGACGCCGTTCTCGAAGGCGACTCCCGGCCACGGATCGCTCGCGAGCAGGAGGTTCCCGTCGAGGTCGACGTGGTCGAACAGGCTCGCGATGTGCGCACCGGCGGCAATCCCGAGCCCGGACTCGACCATGCAGCCGAGCATCACGCCGAGGCCGAGGGCGCGAGCGGCGTGCACCATCCGCACGGCCTCGCGGATCCCGCCCGACTTGGCGAGCTTGAGGTTGACGCCGTGCGCGCGCTCGGCACAAGGAGCGACGTCGGCGAGCGTGTGGCAGTCCTCGTCGACGTAGATCGGCATGGGTGAGCGGCGCTTCAGCTCGGGCCCGTCCGGGTCGCCGGCCGGGAGAGGCTGCTCGCAGTACTCGAGTGGCATCTGCGGGAGGTAGTCGAGCGCCTGCTCGAGCGTCCAGTACTCGTTGACGTCGGCCTGGAGCGGAAGGCTCGTGGCGGAGCGGACGGCCGTGACGCGGTCGACGTCGAGCCCATCGCGCCCGCCGAGCTTGAGCTTCAGCCGCTCGAAGCCGCGCTGCTCGGCGGCCTCGGCGCGGCGCGCCATGTCGTCGGGGTCGCCGAGCCAGACCGTCCAGGAGGTCGGCGGGCCGGCGCGCCGGAGGCCGAGGAGGTTGTGGACAGGGACGCCTGCGAGCTTTCCCTGCAGGTCGTGGAGCGCCGCGTCGAGCGCGGCTCTGGCCGCGGGCTCCCCGGGCGGTAGCGCGGCCTCGATCTCGTCGAGCGCCCAGGGATCGTCGCCGGGAGCGATTCCTTCGAGCCAGGCGAGCGCGGACTCGGCGGTCTGGTCGTAGCGGTCGATCGGGGCGGCCTCACCGTGACCCGTGTGCTCCCGATAGCGCAGCTCGACCTGGACGACCTCGGCGAGGTCCTGCGCGGAGCGCGAGATCGTGAACGTCTCGGCGAGCTCGAGGCTCGCGATCCGGGCCGCGATCTGCATCGAGCTAGCCTAGACGCATGAGTCTCGGCGACCGCCGCCGAATCGACCTGAGCCACACGATCGAGGACGGCATGGCGACCTACCCCGGGCTGCCGGGGCCGATCGTATGCGACTACCTGAGCCGCGAGGCGAGCCGCCGGGTCTACGCGCCCGGCACGGAGTTCCAGATCGGGGTGGTGACGCTGTGCTCGAACACCGGGACGTACCTCGACAGCCCGTTCCATCGCTACCCGGACGGGATCGACATCTCGGAGCTACCGCTCGACCGCCTCGCCGACCTCGACGCGGTCGTGGTCGACCTCGACGGCCCCGGCCGCGCGCTCGGCCCGGAGGCGTTCGCGGACGTCGAGGTCGCCGGGCGTGCGGTGCTCCTGCGGACGGGTTGGCATCGGCACTGGCGGACGGACGAGTACAGCGCCGGCGGCCATCCGTTCGTCACCGCCGAGGCGGCCGAACACCTGCGGGACGCCGGCGCAACGCTCGTCGGGATCGATTCGCTCAACATCGACGACACCTCGACCGGCGAGCGGCCGGTGCACTCGACCCTTCTCGCCGCGGGCATCCCGATCTGCGAGCACCTCGCCGATCTGGCGATGCTGCCGGCAGCCGGGTTCCGCTTCTCGGCAGTGCCGGCGCCGGTCAAGGGGATGGGGACGTTCCCGGTCCGCGCGTTCGCCGTTCTCGACTAGGCGCCGAGCCAGTCGAGCCACTCGCCGTGGTGACTGGCAAAGGCGAGCTCGATTCGCTTCCCCCCGGGTGGGAGCCGGAGGGTCAGGCCGTAGTGGGCCGCGACTCCGTCCGACGGGCGACGCGTCTGGACGAACGCGGTCGCGTGCCGCTCGCCGAACCCGTCGATCGTGTCATGCACCCGCTGCCGGCTCTCCTCGGTGAAGTAGCCGAGCACGGCGGTCTCCCAGATGACGGTCAGCCCACTCGAGCCGCGCAAGCCGTCGAGGGTCTCGGGGAGCAGGTCGGCCGCGTCGCCGCGGATCAGCTCGGGTGGGTCCGCGCGTACCGCCGCGAGTGCCGCGTCGAGCCGTTCGAGGCGCTCGGTCTGGTCCGCCCAGACGAACGACCTGAGCCTGAGCGCATCGTCTTCCGAGGTCACGTCGAGCGGGCTCAGGTCGATTCCCGTCCTCGATCGGATCTCGGGGCGGAGGTCGAAGAGCGCCGCCGGAACGGAGCGCTTCTCCCGGCCGCTCAGATGCAGCGCGGCGGCCGCGTCACCCCAGCCGCCGGCCGTGTACGTGTAGCGATACCGGTCCCAGGCCAGGTTGAGTCCCGCGGACGGGCCGATCTCCACGAGGTCGAAGGCCGTCGCCCCCGTGCGGCGCGCCGCTTCGAGGAAGCAGGGCAGGAGCATCCAGCACCGCTGCACCTCGTTCGTCTGAACGCGCCGCTCCGCCAACCAGTCCCGCAGGAAGTCCCGCTCCGCGACGAGCGCGTCGTCGACCCGGTCCCAGGTGGCGCGCCCGACGAGCACGAGATAGTGGAGGCCGGCCGAGAGGCGAAGCGGCGCGTCCCAGGCGGGATCGGGCCCGACGATCATCCCGATCCGGGAGTCGTGCGCGAGCTCGCGCCACAGCCGGGCATAGAGCGGCGAGCGCCCCTCCGCGAGCTCTGACTGCTGCAGGAAGACCTGCGCCTGATCGCCCATCGCCAACCGCGAGCGTACGTCAGTCGCCGGGACGGGTCGGCTAAGGTACCGGCTCCGGCGCCCGTAGCTCAGGGGATAGAGCGTTCGCCTCCGGAGCGAAAGGTCGCAGGTTCGATTCCTGCCGGGCGCATTTTCGATGAGGCCGCTACGCGGAAACCGCATGGTTGAGCGACACGGGTGTGACGCGGAAGTCAGGAATGCCCGTGCCGTGCTGTACACGGAAACGCGCTCGATCCCCGTCGCCGCTGACAACACTGAGACGCGGCACGATCCCCTCGCTACTCGACGCCGTCGCCCCACCCGCGTCGAACCGCGACGGCCACGTCTTGCCGCAGAACGAGAGAGGGGAGCCTCGGCTGCAGGCTCCCCTCCGGTGGTGCGGTGGTGCTGGTGTTACGAGCCGATCGGCATCCCGATGCAGGAATGCGCCGCATCGTTCTTGTCGGGGTTCTGGCTGACGTAGTCGCCGTGGTTCTTGTAGGTCTGGATCGCGGTGAACGTGGCAGTGACCGCGAGCGGCGTCCCGTACGAGTCGACCGCGGTGCCGCCGGACAGCGGCCCGTCATACGACCACGAGTAGCCCGGGACGAAGCTGGCGTAGATGGCCGTGAACTTCAGATGGCCGTCGACGAGCGTCCCTGTGATCTTCTCGTTCGGTGAACCAGCCGTCGGACTTCCCGAGCCGATGCCGGTGAACGAGACCGTCGCAGGCCGTCGCGAGGGTGTAGGTGTGAACGTTGCCCTGAATGCCCGGGAGCGTCACGGTCAGCGTCCCCGTGGGCTGGTTGCGCTGAACGCCAGCCGACGCGAACGCGACGACCGACATGGATGCGAGTGCCGCGATCGCAGCCGCGAGGATGATCTTCTTCAAGGGTATTCCCTCCAAATCGTTCGGGTTGATAGAGGCCCTCTAGGTTGAGTCCGACGTTCACGCCGGGGCCTTGGGCTTCTCTGTTTCCCAAGGTACGGGCGTCGAAGGCGTCCGGGTAGGAGGCACAAACGGGTCATCCACCGGCGACCTTTGGATCAGCCTCTGCAAAAGGTTTTGCAAAGCGGAAGCCCGGCATCGCGCGGCATGAGTGGGCTGCTTCGTCCCGAGCACACAGCGGGGGAGGCCCGCCGCGGCGAGCCTCCCCCTTCATATTTCGCGGCCGACCGGACCGGATCTGGGTCAGATCAGGCGAACGACGGCGTCGTCGAGGAGTGCGGATGTCAGAGTCCGGCGCACTCTCCGACCTTGTTGCCGGTGACGGTGTTCGGCGCGCCTCCGCTGTCGCCGAACTGCGCGGCGGGGGAGTTGTTGCGACAGGTCAGGTTGCCGGAGACGACGTTTTGAACTGGCTCGCTGGAGTCCGAGTCTCCGCCCGGCGCGGCATCGCACCCATTCGGGAACGTGCCCGAGGCCATGCACGCTGCATCATCCACTGGCTGCACCGCACTCACGTTGTTGGAGAAATCGAGGTTTCCGCCAACGGTGTTGCGAAGAGCGCCAATCCAGCCGCCCGTCCAGCCTTTGAGGCTCAGGTTTCCATCGATCGTGTTGTCCTTGATCGGGAAGTTGTAGAACCTGTCGGTCGTACCGCCCCCGTTGGAGGTGACGTTGCCGTGGACGGTCACGAACCCGAGGTACAGCGACAGCGGCTGGTTCGCGTAGACGTTCCCATCGACGACGTCGGTCTGCGTCGCGTACCCGAGTCCGAGGAGGGCGCCCTTTCCGACCGTCACATTGCCCGTGACATGGACGGTGCTGGGAATGATGCCGCCGAACACCGCGCCGCCGGCGACTGTCAGGTTGCCGTCGATGGTGACGGTCGCCATGAACGCGACGTTGCATGTTCCGGTAACGGTGAAGTTGCCATAGGTGCCCGAGGAGAGAGTTCCTGACGCGCAGGGATTCGGGCCGGGCGTGTCTGCGAATGCACTCGAAGAGCCGAGGACGAGCAAGGCCGCGCAGGCGGCGAGAACAACCAGGTAGATCCTGTTCACGGGTCCCCCTATCCGTCGAAGTTCGATTGATGGTCGGGCCAATGCTTCAACCGCTGGCGACTGGCGCGACTCGACGAAGACTCTCCCTCCCTCGGTGACGGAAGTCAAGCGAGTCGCCGCGGCACGGGCATGGCCGGACGACCCGGCTTCTAGCGAGACTCGGACCCAACGAGCTGAGGCGGTACTGTCAGCAGATGGCACGGAACGTCGAGAAGAAACCGGTCAACAAGCCCGTTCTCATCGGTGCGGTTGCGGCTCACCTCGTTGTGGCGTCGCTGACCTGGCGGGACATCTCCAGGCGCCCCGCAGATCGCATCCGTGGACCGAAGACGGCCTGGCGCATCGCCAGCGCCGTCAACACGCTGGGCGCCATCGGGTATTGGCTCGTCGGTCGGCGGCCCGACAACTAGCCCGGCCGAACGAGACATGTCCGAAGGAGCGGCTGAGCGGCTCGGCTCCCGTTCTTCGGCGGGCCCGCTGCCTCGCGCAGTGTCCGTCCTGAGGGTGGAATATGTTCCGATCTGCGCTGCCGGTCCGGTGGACTTCAGCGTCACAGCCCGCCCCGCTGCCCCCCACCGGGGCGGGCTGCCCTAGCTTTCTGCCGTGCAGCTGGGGCCGGGCAAGCCTGCCCGGCCCCAGCCCACGCTCACCGTCAGTTCCCCCCGGTGCCGACGAGAGCCGTGTTGCGACGTGATTGGGCGCTCCGAGGTCCGTTTCGGAGCCGCCCGTTCACCTCCAAGCAACTACCCACAGCGGGGAAACTTCAACCACCGCCGTTCCGGGCGTTTGATCCAGCGTTCCTGGCGCCGGCGTGCAAATATCGACCTGCTGGCGCAGGCACGGTTATCAGGACTTCCTCTAGCCCAGGACGGGTCGGGACCTCCTCCGGTATCCGTGCCAGCGCCGCCTCTTGCCGTTCGCCAGACGCCCGCGCTGGATAAACACGGGCGAACCTGGGTACCGACAACGGACTGTGCGGAGACGACACACGAAGAAGGAGCCGACGGCAAAAGACAGCGACGACCCACCGGTTTGGTTACGGCTTGCGCAGGAAGAGATCGGGATGCGCACGCACGTCGGGGACGATGGTCCCAGCGACTTCCTCGATCGCCTGCTGAAAATGGAAGAGCGACTGACCGGCCGGTACCCGGACATGCCGTCCGCCGTCAAGGATGAGTTCAAGGCCCGGTTGACCGCGAGGGGCTACACCGAGAACGCGTGGAACGCAGCCGTCACCTGGCTCGAGTCAACGGACTGGTTCAGGCTGCGCGACAGGGATCTCCCCGACACCTGAACCTCTCCCGCTGACCGGGATCGCGGCCCGTCCGCGGCCTGGATGTTGGCGAAGGCGCCTCGTGGAGTTCAGCTCCCGCACTGGACGGTACTGCGTTTCAGGGCTACGTTGGACACCGGGTGCAGGGAGCAGGCCCGCCCCGATGACCGGGGCAGGCCTGCATTGACGCCAACGGCTCGGGGGCCAAGACCGTCGGTGCCTACGCAATCTAGTTCGTTCTTCGGCGATTACATAGGTGATCCGAACGGGAGCTGGCCGAAAGGAGCCCGGGTGGAGATCACGGCCAGATCAGGTGAATGGTGTCGTCGGTGTAGGGGCTGTTCTGACCTCGAGACACGGAGGTCACGCTGCCTGTGACTCCCTCGTAGACGCCCGTCCCGCCCACGACGGCGATATGTGTCGTGGTCGTCTGGTTGAGGAGCGCAATCCCGGTGACGTCACCGCCGGCGAGCGCGAACACGCCGTAGCAGGGGCCGCTCGAGTTGACACCCCCGCGAGTGACCATGCACGTCGCCTCCAGATGCCCGGCGCGGGCTCCGGTCTTCGTCATGAGCTCGCTCGTGAACGCGAATTCGTCTCCGATCAACGGCGGCCGGTTGGCCCCCTGATGCGGTGGGTTGTCGATGTAGTTGAACCCGACCTGCTTCTCGACCAGGTGGAAGGTCACGCTCCTCGTCGCGACGCTCTTCGAGGACGCGCTCGCGGCGACAAGCGACGCCCCGAACGTCAGCGCAACCACGACGATCAACATGCGTCTCATACGAACCTCCTTCTCGTCGTTGTCCAGGCGGCCCGATCCTCCCACACGCGCGGTCGCGCCGGTAGGGAGCGCTTCGCCGGGGACTCCCGGTTCAATCTCGGCTCGCATCTCTCGTGGGCGCCGGTGGGCGCACGCGTTAGGCTCCGTCCGCCGCCCGGCCCCGGGAAGGGCCGATGGGCGACCACACGAACGCGAGGGTCACGTTCCGCCGGGCGATCGAGCACGGGAACGTCGTCGTCGCCGAGATCACCGCCCGCGAGATCGGCAGGATCGACCTCCCCGACGCGCTCGAGCTCACAGCGCTGATCGCGCAGAAGGACTGGGAGCGCGGCCGGCGCGCGGCGGCGCGTTGGCTGGCACGGTGGATCGCCGACCACCCGCGGGCGACGCTCGACGACGCGCTCGTCGTCGCCGGGCTCCTCGCCGGCCTCGGGGACGGTCATCGTCACGGGGCGGCGCTCGCAGCGCTTCGGGACATGGCCGCTTCGGGGCGAGCCCGGTAGAGGCCTGGCTCGACATGTCCGTCCGGGACGATGGACACCATTCACCGCCCATGGACGCAGTAGCCGCCAACCGCCTCGTCGACCAGCTCGCAGACGCCTACCCCCTGACGCCGCCGACCGAGGGAACCCGCGCGCTCTATGTCCGGTACCTCGCCGACCTCGATGCCCGCGCGGCGCAGGAGGCCATGACGGAGATCATCCTCGACTCCCCGACCCTGCCGATGATCGCCGAGATCAGGCGGAAGGTGATCGAGCGCGATGTCGACATCCCCACGCCGCTCGAGGCCTGGGCAGCGATCGTCGGGCCGCGACCCGGTGGCGAGGCTGTCGACTTCCATCCCGTCGTGCGCGAGATCTGCAACCTCTTCGGCGGCACCTACACCATCCGGAACTCCGACGAGCCGACGATCATGCGCGCCCAGTTCCTGAAGGCGTACGCGGAACGGCGCGATGAAGAGCTACGCCGCGAGAACCTCGGGCGCTTCCGCCGAGCCGCGTAGGCTCCTCTCCGACCTGCCCTCTCACCCGACTGCCGGGTCCGGCGGGCGAGAGCGTCCGAGCAGCGTCCCGCTGACGACGAGCGAGGCAAACGCAGCGACCTGGAGCCCGCCGTGGACGCCGTCGGGGAGTTGCTCGCCGAAGACGACGAACCCGGCGGCGATCGGGACGGCGTTCGTGGCGAGCGTCGCGAGCCCGGCGGTCGTGAGCGCGTTCGCGTGCTGGAACGCGCCCTGCAGGACGCTCGTGCCGAGCGCGTAGTAGCCGATCAGGGGTAGGAGGGCAGCGAACCAGGCGCCCCCGTAGACGACGAGCTTCGCGCAGATGTCGCCGCCGGCGAAGAGCAGGCCCGCCGCGAGGCCGAGCGCCGGCCCACGGGCAAGGCGCGACGGGGCCGCGATCAGGATCAACGCCGCCGCAGCGGAGGCGCCGAGCCAGAGTGCTGCCGACGTCCAGGCGGGGGCGTGGTCGACCTGGTGAACGTCGACGACCGAGAGGGCGAGCAGGACGAGGCCGGCCACGGCGACCACGACGGCGAGCTGCTCACGCCGGGTCAGGCGGCTCGGGTGCCCGCGCGCGGTCGCGAACGCCAGCACCGCGATTCCCGAGGCGCCCACCGCCTGGACGAGCGAGAGCGGCGCAAGCCGGAGCGCAGCGACATAGAGCAGCCAGCCGACGGTCTCGGTGCCGAAGGCCACAACCCAGGGACGGCTCCGGACGAGCGCCGAGACGAATGCGACGGGACGGCGCCAGGTGAACGGAGGCATCGACGCGACGGCGTCGTGCTCGCGGGAATACGCCCAGTTCACCGCGACGGCGGAGACCATCGCAAGCCCGAGCCCGAGCCAGAGCGTCGTCATCGCCTGCCCGCCGGCGGCTGCGCCGGGACGCTAGGCCCCGAGCGAGCTCGCGCGCACGCAGCCGTAGATCGCGTCTTTGTCGATCTTGTCGGGATCGGTCGTCCAGAGCACGTTGATCCGGCCGAACCGGACGACCGGCGCGCGAACGACCCCCTTGCCGATCCTGTCGTTCGCCTTCCTCGTCCACACCTCGGCTCGCCTCGCGCCGACCGGGGACTTCGAGATCGTGAGCGCGAGCGCCACCCGGTTCGGGTTCAGCAGGTTCCACACGCCGATGAACTCGAAGTTGCGGGGCGCTGTCCCGCGAACGGTCGACGGCTCGGGCATGACCTTGTACCCCTTGTCGTGCAGGCACGACTTCAGCGCGTCGAACTTCACCGTCCGTGCGCTCGGGCCCGCCGCCGCCTTCTTCCCGGACGACGCGCAGCCGGCCGCGCCCACGACCAGCGCTGAAGCGATGGCGAGAGCGATGACGGTCTTGGTCATAGCCGGAAGCGATGCCTGCGGAACAACGTCTAGCCCTTGCCGCGAACGCCCTCGCCTTTAGCCCTTGCAGCCCCACGCCGCATGTTGCATGGTCACACCGTACTGCGCGACCTCCATCTGCACGAGGGACGGCGCGTCGTAGGCGTGCGGGTACTGCGTGAGGATCCCGAGCTCGCCCGCCCACACCTTCCACATGAAGGCACTGAAACCGACACCGCCCTCGAACAGCGCGCCCTCACTCGGGCGGTGCTTCGAGCCCCAGTCCCACTTCGGCGGCCCGCCGCCGCCCGTCTCGCAGGCCGCGATCGCCGTCCAGTAGCGCACGATCTTCGGAGTCAACGACGGCAAGGACGCCGCGTGCGCTGCCGCAGCGGTCACGCTCAGGCCCAGAATCGCGGCCGCCGTCAGGTACCGGAGCTTGCGCACGCGCTGAGAGACTACGTGCTCAGTCGGGAAGAAGCGGCACGGTCAGGCCCGGCCGACGACCGAGCAGGACCCCGGGCGTCACCGCGGCGGCCCCGAATCGGTCGCGGATCTCGTCGAGCGCGGCGTCGAGCCGCGCCCCGTCGTCGGGCTCGAACGGGAGCTCGAGCTGGAAGGGAAGGTCGTCTGCCAGATTCGTCAGCGCCACCCCGACCATCGTCAGCCCTCGCGCCTGGATCAGAGGGCGGGCTCCGGCAAGCAGCCCGCGCGCAGCCTCGAGGACGAGCCTCGTCCGGGCCGTCGGATGCGGGAGCGTCGTCGAGCGGGTCGCACGGGAGAAGTCAGCGAAGCGCAGTCGGAGCACCACGGTCCGCCCCACGCGCCTCGCCGTACGCACGCGTCGCATCACCCGGTCGACGAGAGCGACGAGATCCTCTTCGACCTCCGCCGGCGCGCGCGGCCTCGTCCCCCAGGCGTGCTGGGAGCCGATCGAGCGACGCCGTGGACGAAGCCGAACCGGACGAGAGTCGTGCAGGTTTGCGAGGGCATGGAGATGGCCGCCCGCCGCGCGGCCCAGCATCGCCTCGAGCGCCGGCCCGGGCATGCGCGCGAGATCGCCGACCGACTTCACGCCGCGGTCGCGAAGCTTCACGGCCGTCTTCGCCCCGACGCCCCACATCGCCTCCACCGGCAGCGGGTGCAGGAACGCCGCCTCGCCTTCCGGCGGCACGAGCAGAAGCCCATCCGGCTTGGCGGCCGCGCTTGCAACCTTCGCGAGGAACTTCGTCCGCGCGACGCCGACCGTGACCGCCAGCCCGACCTCCTCACGGGCCTTGGCGCGCAAGCGCGTGGCGATCTCGACGGGAGAGCCGGCGATCGACTCCATCCCGCGCACGTCCAGGAACGCCTCGTCGATCGAGAGCCCCTCGACGAGAGGGCTAACGTCCTCGAACACCGAGTACAGGGCCTTGCTCGCATCGACGTAGGCCGACATCCGGGGTGGAACGACAATGGCGCCCGGGCAGAGCCTGAGCGCCTGTCTCCCGCCCATCGCCGTCCGAACGCCGAACGCCTTCGCCTCGTAGCTCGCGGCGAGGACGACCCCTCCGCCGACGATCACGGGACGCCCGCGCAGGCTCGGGTCGTCGCGCTGCTCGACCGATGCGAAGAACGAGTCGGCGTCGGCGTGGAGGATGGTCGCGACGCTCGCCACGAACGTATGTTCTCACAGTGGCGTGAGAGGGCGCTAGTAGCATTCCCCTCATGGCCAAGTGGAAGATCATCAGCGGGTCGCGCGAGTTCTATTCCATCCGCGGGCGGGGCAACGTCGCGATCGGGTGGGCGCGCGATCTGGAACGACGCGGCGTGCAGGTCACCGTCAACGTCGTCGTCCCCCTCGGAGTCCCTGAGCTGGCGGACCTCCCGGCCGAGAGTCGGAGCGCCATCCGCTCGCACGGCAAGACGGCAATCATCTCGGTGATGAACGACGACGAGCTTCCCCTGTTCGTCGACGTCACGCCCGACGGGCTTCAGCTGGAGTACCCGCCCGAGCCGGAGCCCGAGGAAGAGGCGCTCGCGGAGGGCCGTCCGGAAGTTGACCCCGCCACCGGAATCGAGGCTGATGCCGACGCGGAGGCGGAGACCTCCGACGCCACGGCGTGATGGCCGCCCTCACCCGCAACGTCGAGCCTTGACCCGGCGGTGAACGGGATCGCAGCTGCGACGACCGTCGGACCGGTGCACCTGACGGTGTCGGATCTCGACCGGTCGCTCGACTACTACAACCGCGCGATCGGCCTCGAGACGAATCGAGAGCGGCTCCGGTCGCGCCTCGCTCGGAGCCGCCGGCCGCGAGCTCCTCGTACTCGTGGAGGAGCCGGGCGCGCGGCCGGCACCCCGCAATACGGGCCTCTACCACTTCGCCCTGCTCCTGCCCGAGCGCCGAGCTCTGGCGCGCTGGCTCGCACACGCCGTCCGCGGTCGCGTCGCCCTGTCCGGGCTTTCCGACCACGCGGTCAGCGAGGCCGTCTATCTTCGCGACCCGGACTGGCACGGGATCGAGATCTACGCCGACCGGCCGCGGTCGACCTGGGAGGGGCGCGTCGGCGAGCTGATCACGACAGCCCCCCTCGATGTCGACGACCTCCTCGCCGAGCTCGACGACCCCGCAACGGAGCCTTTCGACCACCTCGCCGACGGCACCGTGATGGGCCACGTCCATCTCCAGGCCGCCGCGATCCCGGACACGGTCTCGTTCTATCGGGACCTGCTCGGGTTCGACCTGATGGCACAGCTCGGAAACCAGGCGGCGTTCCTCAGCGCCGGCGGCTACCACCACCATCTCGGGGCGAACACCTGGGAGAGTGCTGGAGCCGCGCCCCCGCCCCCCGGAAGCGCCGCGCTCCGGCACGCGACCATCGTCTTCCCCGACGCCGCCGAGCGAGACCGCGTGGCGGGTGTCGTCTCGAACTCCGGTCGAGAGCTCGCGGACGCAGACGGCGGCCCGATCGTCCGCGATCCGTCGGGTAACGCGCTCCTCCTCACGGCCGCCTGAGCGCCGGTGTCGGACACCGCGTCTCGGCCTTTAGAGGCGAGCCGAACCTCGGCACGGTGTCCGACACCGCCTTGACATACGCTCCTTTGTCGCCTAATCTTTAGTTACCTAATCAATCGGTACCGAAGGAGCGTTCTTGAGCGAAGCTGTAGCTGCACCCGCGTCAGTGTCATCCCGGATCGAGCCCCACGTCTGGCGCGTCGCGTCGGTGGTCGTGCTCGGATCGATCATGTCGATCCTCGACACGACGATCGTGAACGTCGCCCTCCGGACCCTCGGGCGCGACCTCCACGCCACCCTGGCCGACATCCAGTGGGTGCTGACGGGCTACATGCTCGCGCTCGGCGCGGCGATCCCGGTCACGGGTTGGGCGGCGCGGCGCTTCGGCGCCAGGAACGTCTACATCCTCTCGCTCGCCCTCTTCACGGCGAGCTCGATCCTCTGCGGCCTCGCCACCTCGACGACCGAGCTCATCCTCTTTCGCGTGCTCCAGGGCGTCGGCGGCGGGATGATCCTGCCGGTCGGCCAGATGATGATGGCGAACGCCGCCGGGCCGCAGCGGATGGGCCGGATCATGGGGATCACCATGATCCCCGTGATGCTGGCGCCGATCATCGGCCCCACGCTCGGCGGGCTCATCGTCGACAGCGCCAGCTGGCGCTGGATCTTCTTCGTCAACGTCCCCATCGGCGCGATCGCGCTCATCGCCTCGCTCAAGATCCTCCCGCGCGATCGTCACGGTGCCAAGGAGCGGCTCGACGTCGTCGGCCTGTTCCTGCTGGCGCTCGGTGTGCCGCTCGTCACCTACGGGCTCGCGGAGATCGGCGCGACGGGCCAGTTCACGAACCCCCGTGTGGTCTGGCCGATCATCGGCGGCGCCGTCCTGGTCGCGCTGTTCGTCTTCCACGCGCTTCGCGTCGAGCGCCCGCTCCTCGACCTCAGGCTCTACCGCCGCCCGACGTTCTCGTCCGCGTCCGTCACGATGTTCTGCCTCGCCGCCTCCCTGTTCGGGGGGATGATCCTGATCCCGCTCTACTGGCAGGAGGTTCGCGCGGAGAGCGCCCTCCACACCGGTCTCCTGATGGCCCCGATGGGGATCGGGATGGTGCTCGTGCTGCCGCTCGTCGGCAGGCTTGCCGACCGCCTGGGCGGCGGCCCGGTCGCCCTCGTCGGCGTGATCGTGACCACGATCGCGACGATCCCCTTCGGCTTGATCGGCGCGCACACTCCGGTCGCCTGGCTCCTCGGGACGACGGTCGTCCGGGGCATGGGCGTCGGGCTCGCCTTCATGCCCGCGATGACCGCAGCGTTCGCCTCGCTCCACCGTTCCGAGCTCTCGGACGCAACCCCCCAGATGAACGTGCTCCAGCGAGTCGGCGGCTCGATCGGCACGGCGGTCCTCGCCGTCGTCCTCCAGCGCTCGCTGGCCGGCAGCACCAGCCTGGACGACGCCGCGGCGGCGTTCGGCACCGCGTTCTGGTGGTCGGTCGGCATCACCGCTGCGGCGATCATCCCCTGCATCGTCCTCGTCCGCGCCGAGCGCCGGGCCCGCTCGGCTCGCGACGCGGAACGAGACCGAATCGCTGACTCTCGTCGAGCTCGCAGAGAGCGCCGCGTGACGACGACGGCCACCCGCTCGCGGCCCGAGGCCATCACGACCCTCGGCAACGCCTTCAAGCGCACGAACGCCGCCGTCCGCCGCCTCAAGGGCCGCGAGACCCACCGGCCGGGAACTCCGAGCTTCGCCCAGAACGCACTGCTCTTCGCGCTCGCGGAGCGCGACGTCGTCTCGAGCGGCGAGCTCGCGGCCGCGGCCGACCTCTCCCCCGCCACGGTCACCCAGATGCTCGACTCCCTCGTCGAGCTCGGGCTCGTCACCCGCACCCGCTCGGAGACCGACCGTCGCGTCGTCACCTGCAGCCTCACCGACGAGGGCGGCAGGCACATCGCCGAGCGGCGCGCGAGGTTCGAGGGCCACTGGAACGACGCGCTCGCCGGGTTCACCGTCGCCGAGCTCGCGGTCGCAGCAGCCGTGCTCGACCAGATCGCGACGATGTTCGAGGGGCTCGACGGAACCGTCTAGTCCCGCAGGTGCGGATACGCGCGGAGCGTCAGGAAGTCGGGCAACTGCGCACCGAGGGACACCTCGGTGAAGAGGGCCTTCGCCTCGTCGCCCGCCTCGACCTCCGCGAGCTCTCGGCGCACGTCGTCCTCGCCGAACTCGCCGGCCTGGACCCAGCTCCAAACCTGCGATCGGGAGATCTCGGCGGTGGCGACGTCCTCCATCAGGTTGTCGATCGCCGCTGCGCCCGTTCCGCGCAGCCACGCATCCAGGTAGCGCGTCCCGACCGAGACGTTCGCGCGCAGCCCCTCGGGCGTGATCTCCCCGCCGGGCACGGCGAAGTCGACGAGCTGCTCGGCCCGGATGCTGACGTCCTCCCGTAGCCGGTCGAGCTGATTCGGCCCGGAGCCGAGGACGCCGTCGAACACCTCGGTCGCGACCGGCACGAGGTCGGGATGAGCGACCCAGGTGCCGTCGAAGCCGTCGCCCGACTCGCGCAGCTTGTCGTCGCGCACCCGTGCGAGTGCGACCTCGTTCGCCTCGGGGTCGCGTCGCGACGGGATGAACGCCGCCATGCCGCCGATCGCGTGCGCGCCGCGATGGTGGCACGACCGCACGAGCAGCTCCGTGTAGGCGCGCATGAAGGGCACCGTCATCGTCACCTGGACGCGGTCGGGAAGGAGCGCGCCGAGCTTCTTGATCGTCGAGAAGATGTAGTCCCAGCGGCCGGCGTTCAGGGCGCAGCCGTACTCGCGCAGCTCGTAGAGGATCGCGTCCATCTCGAACGCCGCCGGGAGCGTCTCGATCAGCACGGTGCAGCGAATCGACCCGTGAGGGACTCCGACTGCCTCCTCGGCGAGCTCGAAAGCGCGCGCCCAGAGACGGGCCTCCGCGTGGCTCTCCAGCTTCGGGCAGGTAGAAGTACGGCCCGCTCCGCCGCTCGAGAAGCTCGGCCGCGTTGTGGTGGAACGCGAGCCCGAAGTCGAAGAACGATGCCGACACGCGGCTCGCCGTCGACGGTCACGTGCCGCTCGTCGAGATGCCAGCCGCGTGGTCGGACGAGAAGCGTCGCGACCTCGTCGTTCAGCGCGTAGCTCTTGTCGGGCGTCTCGACCGCGATCGAGCCCCGGACGGCGTCTCTCAGGTTGGCCTGCCCCTCGACCACGTTCGTCCAGGTCGGCGAGCAGGCGTCCTCGAAGTCGCACATGAATCCCCGGGCACCCGAGTTGAGGGCGTTGATCATCAGCTTGCGGTCGGGCGGCCCGGTGATCTCACAGCGCCGGTCGCGGAGATCGGGCGGAGCGGGCGCGACCTTCCACCCGTTCGGTTCGGGCGAAGAGACGAACGCGAGAGCCGGACGCTCCCGCCGACGCTCGAGCAGCGCGAGTCGCTCGGCGTTCAGCTCGCGGTGAAGCAGCTCGACGAGTCCGAGCGCGGCCGGCGAGAGGATCTCCCCGTCGCCGGCCGCATGCACCTCGATTCCAGCCCCCATCAGGCGGCCGACTCGAACTGCTCTTGCTCGGTGGAGCCGCGGAGCGCCAGGGTCGAGGACTGGCCGCCGCTCACGATCTCCGCCACGCGGTCGAAGTAGCCGGCGCCGACCTCACGCTGGTGCCGCGTGGCCGTGTACCCGGCAGCCTCGAGTGCGAACTCGCGCTCCTGCAGCTCGACATACGCCGGCATTCCCTCCGCCGCGAAGCCGCGCGCGAGCTCGAACATGCCGAGGTTCAGCGAGTGGAAGCCGGCGAGCGTGATGAACTGGAACCGGTATCCAAGCTCGCCGAGCGTCTCGCGGAAGCTCGCGATCTGCCCGTCGTCGAGGTGGCGCTTCCAGTTGAACGACGGCGAGCAGTTGTAGGCGAGAAGCTTCCCCGGGTGGGCCTCGTGGATCGCCGTGGCGTACTCGCGGGCCTCGCCGAGGTCGGGAGTCGAGGTCTCGAACCACAGCAGATCTGCGTACGGCGCGTACGAGAGCGATCGTGCGATCGCCGGCTCGACTCCGGCACGCACGTGGAAGAACCCCTCGGGCGTACGCTCGCCGGTGAGGAAGCCGGCGTCAACGGGATCGACGTCGCTCGTGAGGAGCGATGCGCTGTGCGCGTCCGTTCGCGCCACGAGGACGGTCGGCACGTCGAGCACATCCGCTGCGAGCCGAGCGGCGATCAGGGTGCGCACGAACTGGTTCGTCGGGACGAGGACCTTGCCGCCGAGGTGCCCGCATTTCTTCTCCGAGGACAGCTGATCCTCGAAGTGGACGCCCGCGGCCCCCGCCTCGATCATCGCTTTCATCAGCTCGTGCGCGTTGAGCGGCCCGCCGAATCCTGCCTCGGCATCCGCCACGATCGGCGCGAGCCAGTGAGTGTCATCGATCCCCTCCGACGCGTCGATCTGATCGGCGCGCAGGAGCGCGTTGTTCAGGCGCCGCACGAGAGCGGGAACGCTGTTTGCCGGGTACAGGCTCTGGTCGGGATAGGTATGGCCGGCAAGGTTCGTCTCGGCCGCGACCTGCCACCCCGACAGATAGATCGCGTCGAGCCCGGCGCGCACCATCTGCACCGCCTGGCCGCCCGTGACTGCGCCGAGAGCCGTCAACGGCTTCGCCGCGTGCAAGAGCTGCCAGAGGCGGTCCGCGCCGAGGCGGGCAAGCGTGTGCTCAACCGGAAACCGCCCCCGGAGCACGGCCACGTCGTCGGCCGCGTACGGCCGGTGAATCCCCTGCCAACGCGGGTCAGTGGGCCAGCTGAGCTCGAGCGTCATGTCGGTTTCTCCTTAATGGTCGGCGTCTATCGCGTATTGGATGCAAAACAGGCCTTGTTTGGACTCTAGCAGCAGATCTTGACAATCTGGGATCCGATACGCCCAATATTGGATCCAATCGCATGCGATAGCGTCCAGGAATCGCGGGCAGCTTGTTCAGCAGGCTCGATCCGCGGCTGCCCCGGCAGGTGTGGCTGCTCCAGATCGGCGGAGTGATCAACTCCTTCGGGAACGGGATCGTGTTCCCGTTCCTGGTCATCTACCTGCACGACGTGCGCGGTTTCCCGCTCGGGACCGCCGGCCTGATCGTCGGCTTCTCCTCGGCCGCGCTCCTCGGTGCGGGGATCGCCGCCGGGGTCGTGATCGACCGGGTCGGCCCGCGGCTGACGCTGGGCTGCGGCCTCGCCCTCCAGGCCGTCGGCTTCGGCCTTCTCCCCCTCGTCCGGGAGCCGTGGCAGGCCTTCGCCCTTCTCGCGGTGGAAGGGATCGGCGCGGCCGGATTCTGGCCGAGCCAGTCGACTCTCATCGCGCGCCTCACCCCCGCCTCGCGTCGCCACGCCGCCTTTGCGCAGCAGCGCCTGACGATGAACCTCGGGATCGGGCTGGGCGGGATCGTCGGGGGCCTGATCGCCGTGGTCTCGAGCCCGCGCTCGTTCACCATCCTCTTCGTGCTCGACGCCCTGACCTTCCTCGCCTACGCCGTCGTCCTCTGGTTCGTCCGCGATCCGGGGATCGCTGCCGGGGACGCACAGGCACCGGCCTCCTACCGCGCCGTACTCCGCCACAGGACCTTCCTCGGCCTGTGGGCGATCAACTTCCTCTTCGTCGCCGCGGGATACTCGCTCATGAGTCTCTTCCCCCAGTTCGCACGCGACCAGAGCGGGATCAGCGAACGCCAGATCGGCGTGATCTTCGCGGTGAACACGGCGGCGATCGTGCTTGCGCAGCTTCCGATCTCGCACTGGATCGAAGGGCGCCGGCGGATGCGCGCGCTCGCGTTGATGCCGCTCGTCTGGGCCGCTGCGTGGCTGGTCGTCGACGCCACCGGCGCGTGGCTCGAGGCGACCGCCGCGTTCGTCGCCTTCGCGATCGCGCTGGCGATGTTCGGGATCGGCGAATGCCTTCACGGCCCCGCGCACCAGGCGCTCGTCGCCGACATCGGCCCGGAGCACCTGCGTGGACGCTACTTCGCGGTGCATTCGCTCTCCTGGGGGCTTGGGGGCGCCGTCGGGCCTGCGGCCGGCGGGTTCATCCTCGCCGGGGCGCCGTTCCTGCTCTGGCCGATCGCGTCTGTCGTCTGCCTGATCGCGGCCGGCGGGGCGCTCGCGATGGAGCGGTTCGTCCCGCCGAGCCTGCGCCGGATCCCGCACGACGAGGCTGGAATCCCCGCGCTGGCGGAGCCCGCACCCGTTTGAGGGTAAAATACGGCTCATGGCAACGACCGTCGAGGACCCGCTCAGTACTGATGCCCCGGCCGGCCCGCATGCCCAGCCTGCCCCGCATCCGCAGGTCGCGGTCCCGCGACCTGGCGATCGTCGACGCTCGCCCGCGTGAGCCCGCTGAGCTCAACGCCGCCGGGCTGACCTGGATCCATCTCGACGCACCGACGCTCGAGGTCGCGCAGGCCCTCGCGGACCGCTTCGGCTGGCATCCCCTCGACGTCGAGGACATCCTGTCGAGGCGCCAGCGGCCGAAGGTCGACGACTACGCCGACGACGGCTACCTCTTCACCGTCCTCCACTTCCCGGCGTACGACCGCACGATCCAGCGGCTGAATGCGGTCGAGGTCGACATCTTCGTCGGCCCCGACTACCTCGTCACGCTGCCGGGCGTCGACCTCAAGCCGCTCTCGCGTCTCTTCTCCCGCTGCGAGGAGGACGAGGACTTTCGCGAGCAGCTCTTCTCGAAGGGCTCGGGCCGCCTTCTCTACGAGGTGCTCGACGACCTCTTCGACTACTGCTTCCCGATCCTCGACAAGATCGGGCACAAGCTCGACTCGCTCGAGGACGACGTCTTCGAGGGCCGTTCCGACGGGGTCGTGCGCGACCTGTCGAACGCGAAGCAGGAGATCATCAGCTACCGCAAGATCATCAAGCCGGAGCGTTCGACGCTCCGGCTGCTCGAGCGCAACGTCGAGCGGTTCCTCCACGAGGACCTGGGCGAGTACTTCGACGACATCGTCGATGCCGCCGAGCGGATCTGGGACCTCCTCGACAACTACAAGGAGGTGATCGAGGCGCTCGAGAGCACGAACGAATCGGTCATCAACCACCGCCAGAACGACATCCTGCGGATCCTCACCGTGTTCTCGGTCGTCCTGCTCCCACTGACGCTGATCACGGGCTTCTTCGGCATGAACGTCCACTTCCCGGGCTTCGATACCGTCTGGGCGTTCTGGGCGATCTTCGGCTTCATGGTCGTCGCCCTCGTCGGCATGCTGGCGTTCTTCCGCTACAAGCGCTGGCTCTAGGACCCCTGTGACAGCTAGTAGCGTCCAACACCGGGAGGGGAGGAGCGGAGCGGGTATTAGCCCACTCCGGTCCTCGTTCATGCCGTCCTGTCCAGCCAGTTACGGCGCGTTCGTTAGCAATCGCGTTAGCAGCAAGCCGGGCTTGCCGGACGTGCGATTGAGAACACACGCGCGAGTTTGAAGTAAGCGACGCGCGCCTTTGCGATTCTTCATCCGCGGTTTAGTCGGACGGTTGGCCCTTGAGGTCGCGTTCGAGGATCTTCTCGAGCACTCGCAGCGCCTCGTCTGTCGTCAGGCTGTCTGAAAACTGGCCGCTGACGACGTAGGACTGGCCCAGGATTCCTGTGATCCGCCCTGCCATCCAAATGAACCACGCTATTGGCGCTGGGTCTCCAGCCTCGAAAGCGGCCAATAGTTCGGTAGCGACGGCTGAGAGCTCAAGGTCCCGCGTTGCGCCGCCGACGTTCTCGGCCGCCGCAAGTCGCAGTAGTTGCTGGAGGGCCTCGAGCGCCTTAGGATCGCTGCCCTTAGAGTCGAGATCCAGTTTGATCGTCATGACTGATCGAGACTAGCCGCCGTCCGGCGCCGGTACCTTCTTCGGCCACGGAGTCCAGAGCGGCCGCTCCATCCCTTTCGCTGGGTAGGCGCATGAGTTGGAATTCGACGCGCCCACCTTGGATCGCGTCCCGGACGCGGCGTTCGCGAGTCGCGAGCTGGGACTTTCCGGTCTTGACCTCGACGAATACAACTCGACGCACCTCGCCGTCGTCCAGACCGTCGAAAACCACGAAATCGAGCGGTCCGCCGAGGAACCTCGCATCTCGTGGGTTGAACTGCGAACAAAACTCGGGAAAGATCGGGACGAGTTGCTCTAGGACCTTCCCGTTCACAACGGATTGACTCCCCTTGACACTCCCTTTCCGCGCCTTGGCGATGTCTTCTTCGGTGTACTTATGTTTCGCCGCATACGTTGCTCGCGTCACGAGAAGCCACCCGATGATGACCACTGTGAGGGCGAGCGCGGCGAGTAGCAATGGGTTCATGCGCCCGACTCAAGCACACTCTCCGAGCGATTGGCGGTCCGTAGTTCCGCAAATAGCGCGACCACGTGCCAAATAGCGCCACGATTATTCGCAAATAGCGACTTGGGCCGGGCAGCGATCCAGCCACCCGGCCCGACTCGGCGGCTATTCGGCGCCGCTAGACAGAGCGGCCCGCCCGCCTCGAAGGACACTCACGATGGTGCCGCTTCGTAATGCCTGTTGCCATCTACTTGTCTCCTCTCAGCCTGAGGGTTCGGAGCGTAGGAATCGGGTAATCGGTCCATCCCACTGGGGAACTGACGGCAGTTCCGGCGGTGGGGCACTGCGGCAGAGGGCCGACCCAATCCCGGCCCTCTGCCGTTTCTGACCCAACCGCGCCCTACCAGTGGTTGACGGTGCCGTCGGTCCACTCCGCGACCCACGTACCCGGCGGGTACGGATTCGCGAGATCGTCGGGATGCACATACGCCCCCGGCCCCCGGTCGTTCCAGTCGTAAGCGGGATCCCACTGGAGATCGTGCAGCGTTGGCGTGACGTAGCCGATCACGGCTTCACGGAGGAAATCAGTGAGGCCCACGTTTTGACGTTCGAGCAGGTGGACGCGCTCCTCGAGCGTCATCTCGACAACGTTCTCGGTGGCCATCACGACCGCTTCCCTTCGGCCAACTGGTCAGCTCTCAGCGCCGCCATGCGTTGCGACCACAGGGCGATCGTCTTCATTTCGCTCCGGATCTCCCGGACGTCGATCTCGGCCGAGTACAGGAACTGCACCATGTCGGCGATCGCCTTGTCCGTCACCGGCTCGAACGTGAGAGGGTTCTCCTCGTACACGAGCTCGGGCGGGAAGTCGGCCGTGAACGAGTCGAGTTGGTTAAAGGCCTCGAGGATGGCGCGACTTACCTCGCTGAGACGGTCAGGCGTCGGGAGCGTTCTGAGTTCTGCAGTGGCAGCCATCACGCGGCCGCCACCGGCTCGGACGTGAGCCGCTCTATGAGCTCGAGAACTTCGCGAGCGGCGTCGACTAGGTCGTCACCGTCGGAGTAGATGGTTCCGGAGGTGCCCAACTGAACCTCTGCGAACATGTAGGCGGGCGAGATGATCGCGCCACCGAACGTCGCCGAAAGCGATCCGTTGGTCTGAGCCGCCTCGAGCGCGATGACGAGCTTGTTGGCTGCCTCCTCGACCTTCACGGCCGCTTCAGCGAGTTCCTTGCTGGCGTCGATGAGTCGATTCGCCACAGGGCGTCCAGGGAGCCTTTGCTGTTAGTGGTCATCTGACCTCCCAACACACGGCCCTCGTGGTCGAGAACGGCGATTAGAGCGCCGACCCGATTCCCACGAGGGCCGTGCGCAAGCTTATGGATGTACGGGGCGGTCGCTCTAATCAACCGCTGGCCGGGACATTACGCCTCCGACCGTCAGCGCGCAAGGGGCACTAGCGCGACGCGACCCCGGCCTCCGTGGGGCAGCCAGGTCGCCGAGGCCGCGTCGCAGAGCAACGAGTATCGGTACGCACTCGAGGCGAGTCAAGCGCGTTCCCGACCGTCAGGTTTGAAGCTTTCGCCGCTGCGGTAGTTGCTCTAGCGGCAGGTGAGCTCCGAATCGGGCGTTGGAGCAGCTCACCGCCTCACAACACGCTCTCGTTGGCGCCGGGGGGAACTGACGATGAGCGTGAACGGGGGGTCGGGGCTGCGGCGCCCCGGCCCCCGATACGCCGGCAATCGGGTTGAGGCTTCCTAGGGGGGCGAGTATGCCTAGAGGGCTCGGGGTCTAACTCTCCGCGTGCGGGCGGCAGCTCTGGTTTGGGCGACGTCTTGCCCGGGGATCAAACAGCGACAAGGCAACCGGTGGGTGAGATGCGGCACGCAGATCAGGATTCTGAGTCTGGGCAAGCCTTGGTTGAGTACGCGCTGATCCTAGTGGCCATTGCGGCCGTTAGCGTTACGGTGATCGTCTTCTTCTCCGGTGCGATCAGCGGAATGTTCGGAGTGGTTTCGAATGGTTTCAATGCCCCGCCTCCGCCCTCCCCTGCGCCCGCGCACGTGAGGCAACCGGTTCAGGGGCCGACGTCGGTCGAGCAATGTGCGAATGGGGGCTGGCGCAACTATCCACGGTTCAGGGACGAAGCCTCCTGTCGAAGGTTCGTCATAGACGGCGGGCCCCCTGGAGGCGGTGGACATCGCCAACTGCCATCGCGCTGACGTCCCTGACTCTCCGCCGTGGTTGTGCACCCCGGTACTCCACGCGTCCGAGGTCATCTACGGCGACACCGGCGGCGATCAGTTCGGCTCCCCGGACCACTACCATGCGCGCCTCCACATCACTGAGACCGCCACCGGTACAGGCGACTATCTCACCGTCGGCGAGATCGACCACGGCGGCATGGTGCGCCTCACCTACCAGGACGCACGCGGAGACACCTTCACGATCCACTTCGACAAGGCTGAAGCCATCATGATCTACCGCGTGCTGTTCGAGCCCGGGAACGGCTACAGCGCCGACATTCTTCCGCTCCCGCCGCGCAACTTCTGACAGGAACCAGTTGCGCGGAATCTGCGAGGCGCACCGATCAGCCGGTAGTTGCTCCTTTGGACGTGGCTGGTTCGGCCCTGACGACGAGCGTGACGAGCTCTTCACCGCTCCCGACGCGGACGTTCACGACCTCGAGCGTGTCCCGGCCACGTGGGATGCGGTCACCGGGCTTCCAGTCGTGCGGCCCGAGCCTCGCGTCCGTCAGCCATGTGCCTTGTTCGTTCTCGAGCCTGAATGTTGGCATGCCCCTAATCCTTTCGTTCGGACTGGGGCCGGACGACCCGCTCAGACTAGTCGGGACTCATGGAGCACTGTGGCGCTCGAACGAGGCCCCCCACATTTAGAACCGGTCCGTTGCTTCGAGCCACGCGATGGCTGCGTTCCAACCGTCTTCGGAATAGCCGCTCGCGCTCAGCCGCGCGTTGAACCCGGACTTCAAAGCGAACGGCATGGCGGGATACGCGGTCTTCAGGCGCGCTTGCATCTCAAGCATGCGCTCGAGCGCATCGTCACCGCCGCCCGTCCCGACTCGCGAACGCATCGCGACCTCTTCCAGCGCGAGCCGTAACCAGAGCGACGGACCGTCCCCGTGGGCATCCTCCTCCTTCGCTCTGCGGCGTCGCATTTAGGTCCTTCGCCGTAGGCACGCTCTCACGCGCCGAATCTACCGCTCAGACTGACTGAGCGAACGACATACACTGCGTCTGCTCTGGCCCGGTCCGTCTCGACCGACTGCGTCCACGGCGTTAGGTTCTCGGACCTGAATACGGGTCTTGTGAGACGAGACTCGGCCAGGGCCCCCTACGGATCGTTCAGAGGGTGCTCGGGCGGGAATCCTGGACGCCTGAGATGAGAACCGCATTTAGCTCGGCGGTGCTCATCGCCAACGTCGCCCGGCGAGAATAAAGCTGCGCGAGAGACTCCACCGCAGTTGAGTCCCTCGCGCAGTGACGTGCGAGCCCGGACAGCCCCCGGCTGTCGTCAGGGGCGCACCATCGCCAAAGGAGGCTGGCACAGGTGCAGGACTCGCACGGATCACGGTAGGCGCGCATGACGCAGCCACACCATGACCCAAGCAGGTCATCCGAACCGTCGGAGTTTGCGAGGCCCTGGCCGCGCTGCGGCGTCCGCGCCAGAGCCCCGCAGGCCCGATAGTAGTTCGGGCGTGGCCCGCTACCGGCTTACAGGCCGTCGCCTGGGCGTGTTCCGCGGATCGCGCCACTGCATCCAGGGCCGACGGCTGGAATCCCGCGCAACATCGCCTCGTCGCCGATGCGGGAGAGCTGCTTCCCGGCGCGCAACGGAACATCGTCGGTCTCACGGGCGAGCTCGAGGAGAAGCTTCGCTTGGGCGTGCTCGAGCTCCGCGCGCCGTACGGCCAGGTTTAGGCGGCCCTCTGCGGCGATCGGCTGCTCGATGAGCCGAGCCGGCCTCCGAGGGCTCACAGGCTCGTCAACCCGAACGAAAGGTGAAGGCACGAGAGCGTAGAAAGCTTGATCTTGGTGAAGGTTGTATTGCGCAAGCTCGCGGACGCGCCGTCGCCTTTCCGCTTCCGCGGCGCGCAGGCGACGGCCCTGTTCTTCCTCGGCTTTGCCACCCATGCGCTCCTGGTCTTCGACCCATACGTTTTCCTGATCTTCGTGGTGGTCGCCGCAGTTGCGGCAGCGTGGGACGGGGGATGGCGTGTGTTCGTTCGGCACGAGCCACCGCAGTAGACGGTATGCCTCCACCCGCGCTGTGCCGACCAGTGGAAACATCTCCCCCCAGTGAAACTCTGGAGCCAGGTCGAAGAAAAGTTGACTGGCGCGGAGTCATGGGTGCCTTTGAGTGCCCGTCATGCCCCCACCCCTCCTATCCATGCGGGTTTGCGCCGCACTTAGAACGGGCTCTGGGCGTGGCGCTCGATGCCGTTCGCGATCAGGGTGAGTTCGGCTTCGGTGGCGGGCCAGTCCGCGAACAGGTTCGGGTTCTGGACGGCGGCCGGGTGCTCGCCCTTGAAGATCTCGCCGCGGTGGATCATGTAGCTCTGTCCGTTAGTCCCGCTCACTGCGGCTTCGGGAAGGCGAAGCGTGGCGAGCGGCTCGACCCCGACCTAACCCCGCGGTCCGACGATCGCCGCGTACAAGACCAAGGGAAGCCATCGAACGATCAGGCTCGACCCGGACACCGTCGCAGCGCTCGAGGCGCACCGTGAACGGCAACTGCTCGAGCGTGACCTCGCCGGCGACCTGTACGTCGACCAGGACCTGATGTTCTGCGACGAGCTCGGAGCGATCATCGCCCCGTACCGGGTCACCGAGGCGTTCAACGTTCTGCGCGCAGCGGCGAGGATCCGGCCTGGGCGCCTCCACGACGTCCGTCACAGCCACGCGACTCACCTGCTGACCGAGGGAGTCCCGGTTCACGTCGTCGCGGCACGCCTCGGTCACTCAAGCCCGGTGGTGACGTTGACGACGTACGCGCACCTGCTCCCGACGAGCGACGAGCGCGCCGCAGAGGTGCTCGCCGCAGTGCTCCGTTAGCCGCTCGTTAGCAGCGATGGCGCAAACAGGCATGAATAGCGGCAACTGTTACAAGCGCTGGCTCTGACCCGAACCGCTCAACGGTGCGGCCCAGCGGCGCCTTCTACCGAAACCTTTTACCCAGAAGGCCGTAGGAGCCCGGTTAGCGTGTTCATGGGCGCCGGACGCGATCCTCGAGCATCAGCGACCTGCTCGTGCGAGCGCACACCACGGCCAAGCGCGGAGGCCCGATCACGATCGAGGATCGCAACGCCGTCTCTGCCCAAATTGGGCAGACGCCCATGACCGCTCGCCCCAACGCCCACGGCGACGGCTTCATCCTCGCCGACGCGCTCGCCCGCCGCCGCGACCAGCGCCCCACCGGCCCGCTCCGGCACAGGCCCGTCGTCCCTGGCTCGGTCATCTCGGTCCGCTGACCTGGGGCTAAGGGCCGTGGCGGAAGAGCCTCGGGAGCCTCCCGCCACAGCACCCACCCAACGTAAGCGACGGCGACACCGGCGTACATCACCCGAACGGGTCGTCCTCCTCCCCGTCCGCTGACCGGGACTCAAGCTGCGGCGAGAGCTCCCCGGACAGGGTTCCCTCGCCGCAGCGAGTCGCGAGCCGAAGCAGACCCACCCTTGCCGCACAAGGCGGGCTTGCCGTCGCCGGAGGGAGGCTCCGACACTGGCACCTCAAGACTCGCGAGGCCCACAGTAGATCCGGGCGACGGAGCTGCACATGACACGATCAGGTCATCTGTCGCGCCTGCGCGACGCTTGCGCCACAAAACTGCATGGTTAAGCAAAAAAGTGGGTCGGTTGCCGGGTGGCCCGAAGGCGACCGCGGGGCTGAACGAGCTCCCGGGCACGCTCGCGCACCGGTCGATCCCGATCGCGATGAAACCGCCTCGCCCCGAACGGCGCCTCCTCGGTGACAGGACTAGTCCTGAAGCGGCTGAACCTTTGCTTCGACCGAAGCTTTCTACCGCCGGTGAGAACGATGTATCACCGAAGGCCGAGCGTGCTCTATTCAAAGCGTTAGCGAACCGCGAGGGCCAGAGCGATGTGGGACGCCTGGCTGGGCGGGGGCAGCCCGCTCCGTTGGGGGGAACGGGGCGGGCTGCGACGCTATGGGTAGACCTGAGCGATGATGCTGCTGGCGCTGAACACCGATCCGTCGAGGGTCGACTTGTACACCCCGGTAAAGGTGGTCGTGGCCGTGGTCGTCACAACGAAGGACGCGCTGCCTGTGAACGAAGGCCCGCCCGAAACGGCGCTGTCTTTCGCAATCCCGGCGGCGCGTGTGTCGTCACCGGCGAGCGTCGCACCACCGCTGGCGGTGAAGCTCATGTAGCAGCCCGACTGGGTATCGTCGGTCGTGCAGGTCGCGGTGATCGTCACGAGCACGGTGTGTGCACCCTGAACGGTGACCGTCGGGGCCGTCCCCGTGGACGGAGCGATGTAGTCGGCCGACTGTGGGACCGTCACGGCAGTTCCGCTGCCGGTTTGGATCGTGTTGCCCGGGCCCGTCGCGCCCGTCGCGCCCGTCGGGCCGGGTGCGCCGCTGTCGCCCTTCGGGCCGATCGCGCCGGCAGGCCCCAGCGCACCCGGGCCGCCCACACCTCTCGCGCCGGCAGGCCCCGTCTCACCTGTCGCACCCGTCGCACCCTTCGCACCTGCCGGCCCCTGGCTTCCGGCCGCACCGGCCGGGCCTGCCGGCCCTCCCGGGCCCCTGATGTCCCATGAGATCTTCTTCGCGCCTTTCGAGCACGCCATCACGTTCAGCTCACCCAACGTGGCTGCGTGCCCCTTTGTGCCCGGCTCGATGCACGCCGTGATGACACCGTTATGAACGCCCGGTTGCGCGACCAGGCTCGCGCCGGCGATCCCGGCGACCAGGGCGAATACGGCCACTCCGCCAGCGACCATCAGCTTTGTCGATGGTGACCTCTTCAGCACGAGTCTCCTGACGCTAGCCCTCCCGGAACCGATGGTAGCGCGAAGCTGGTCCGGGAGGTCGTTCAGGTCGAAACTCGGCGCCTTCCGCCCGACCCGTCCCGTTTGCGTCCCGAATCCGAAGCGGCGAAGGTGGCGTAACCCGAGCAGAGGAGTCCATACAGGGCTCGCTCGAAGCGACCGGAGGTGCGTATGTCACGGTTTCGGATCTTGTCGGCGGTCACCGCCCTTTCAGGAGTTGTCCTCTGCCTGGCACTGCCCGCCGGTGCTCATACCGCCGCAACGGTCGTGAACGTGGCGGCGGGCAAGTCCGGCTTCAGCTTCACGCTCTCGAAGTCGACCGTGCCTCACGGTGCGATCACGTTCAAGGTGAAAAACGTGGGCGGGTTCCCGCATTCGTTCAAGGTCTGCTCGAGTCCAACCGGCGGCAGTGCCAACTCTTGTGCCGGGAAGGGCACGCCGACGATCGCACCGGGCGGCTCGGCCACGTTGACGGTCACGCTCGCGAAGAAGGGAAGCTACGAGTACCTCTGCACCGTTCCCGGTCATGCAGCCAACGGGATGAAGGGCATCCTGAAGGTGACATAGAGCTTCGAGCTGCACGAGTTGCCCACGGGGCCGGCAGGGGGAGCCGCGCCGCGCGGCTCCCCCGGGGCTCCTGCTCTCGTTCTTCAGGGTTGGACCCTCCTACGGGCCTGACATGATCCTGGGTGATGAGACCGGGTCCGAACCGCGTCCGCATGCCGCGTCAGGTCCTGCCTGACGTCCGTTCGGAGAAGCGCCGGCCCTGATCGGCTTTTCGTGACCCAGGCGCCGGCAACGAACGCGCGCATCGGCCCGATCTTCGCGGCCCTGATGCTCGTGATGCTGCTTGCGTCGCTCGACTCGACGATCGTGTCGACCGCATTGCCGACGATCGTCGGCGACCTCGGCGGGATCTCGAAGCTCTCCTGGATCGTCACCGCCTATCTGCTGGCGTCGACGATCACGACGCCGATCGCGGGGAAGCTCGGGGACACCTTCGGGCGGAAGATCGTGCTCCAGGCCGCGCTCGTCCTCTTCCTGATCGGCTCGGCCCTGTGCGGGCTCAGCCAGAACATGACCGAGCTGATCATCTTCCGGGGTATCCAGGGCCTCGGCGGCGGGGCGCTCCTCGTCAGCACGCAGGCGGTGATCGGCGACGTCGTCTCGCCGCGGGAGCGCGGACGCTACTCCGGGCTGATGGGGGGCGTGTTCGGCATCGCGACCGTCATCGGCCCGCTCGTCGGCGGCCTCATCGTCGACCACTTCTCCTGGCGCTGGATCTTCTACGTCAACCTCCCGATCGGAATCGTCGCGCTCGTCGTGCTGCAGGTCGTGCTGCACACGCCCTCGGCGCGCGTCCGGCATGCGATCGACTACACCGGGCTGGGCCTGCTCGCGGGCGGCCTCAGCTCGATCGTCCTCTACGTGAGCCTCGGCGGCACGACGTACGCCTGGTGGTCCGGGCCGATGATCGTGCTGCTCGTCCTCGCCGTCTTGCTGCCGGTCGCGTTCGTCCTCGCCGAGCGGCGGGCACGCGAGCCGCTCGTCCCGCTCTACCTGTTCCGCATCCGCGTCTTCAGCGTCGCGAGCGCGATCGGGTTCGTCATCGGCATGTCGCTCTTCGGCGCCGTCACCTACATCCCGCTCTACCTCCAGGTCGTGAAGGGCGCGAGCCCGACCGCCTCGGGCCTGCAGCTCCTTCCGTTGATGGGCGGCTTGCTGCTCGCGTCGATCGGGAGCGGCCAGCTGATCGTGCGCTTCGGTCGTTACAAGATCTTCCCGATCGTCGGCACCGCCCTGTCCGTCGCCGGAATGCTCTTGCTCTCACGCCTCGGGACCGGGACGAGCCTCGTCCGCGCCGACCTCTACATGGCCGTGCTCGGGCTCGGGCTCGGGTTCACGATGCAGGTGCTCGTGCTCGCGGTGCAGAACGCCGTCGCGTACGAGAACCTCGGCGTCGCCACCGCGACCGCGACGCTCTTCCGCTCGATGGGCGGCACGATCGGCGTGCCGATCTTCGGCGCGATCTTCGCCAACCACCTGGCGAGCGAGCTCGGCCGGCTCCTGCCGGCGGAGATCATCGGGAAGCTTCCCGCCCGGCTCGGGCCCGCTCAGATCGACGCCCTGCCCCCGGCGATCCGGGACCCGTATGTCGCCGCGTGGGCGGCCGCACTCAGGCCGATCTTCCTGATCGCTGCGGGGATCGCGGCACTCGGGTTCGTACTGACGTGGTTCCTCGACGAGCTGCCCCTGCGCGAGACGGTGGCCGACCAGGGGATCGGCGACAGCTTCGCCACCCCGCGCGACGCCACCTCCCTCGCCGAGCTCGAGACCCGTCTGAGCACCCTTGCCCGGAAGCAGAACCGCCACATGGTCTACGAGCATCTCTGCACCCAGGCCGGGATCGAGCTCGGCGCTCCGGCGGCATGGCTCCTGATCCGGCTCGCCGAGGAGGAGGCGCACACGACCGCAGAGCTCGCGACCCGGCTGAAGCTCGAGCCGGCCGCGGTGGAACGGATGCTCGCCGACCTCCGCGCCCAGGGGCTCGTGGAGCCGGCGGCGCCGCGCCTCACGGAGACGGGCCGTGCGGCCGCCGCGAGGATCGCCGACGCCCGGCGCGACGAGGTGCGCGCGATCGTCGAGGACTGGAAGCCGGCGGAGCAGCCCGAGGTCAGAAGCCTGATCGAGACCTTCGCCCAGTCGCTCGGCTCCGCCCCACCCCTCCTGGCGTAAACGCGGAAGGGGCGCGGCGAACCGGGGCCCATTCCCTCATGCGAGGCTCGCAGCGACGCGGTCGAGGACGGCACCGATCGAGTCTGGCGGATCCCTGAGGAGCGATGAGCCGAGCTCCACGATCATGACCCGCTCCCGATCGGAGAGGTACTCGACCGGGGACTTGCCCTCGACGCGGGCGACCATCAGGCAGCCGAGCTGCCCGAAGAGGTACGGCCGGTCGGGAAGAAGGGTCGCAGGCACAGCTCCCTCGTATCCGGCCCAGAACGCCCGGACGCTCTCCTCGGCGCCGCGAATCCGGGGCATGTGAACTCGTTTCAGCAGCAGGTGATTCAGCATGAACGCAACGTCGAACACGGGGTCGCCGACGTGTGCGACCTCGAAGTCGATCACCCAGATGCCATCGCCCACGAGCACGTTCTTCGGCGAAAAGTCCCCGTGCACGAGGCAGAGCCGGACGTGCTGCATTCGTTCGACGTAACGCTCGATGTGAGGCGCGAGGTCGGGCCGGCGGGCTGCGGTTACGCGGTAGTAGGGATCGACTCTCAGCTGGCGGAACAGGACCGTATCCGGGAAGGCGGCGCGGACCCGCTCGTCGCGGAAGGTGGCCGCGTGCCAGCGCGCGAGGATCTCGCCGAGGCTCTCCGCGGTCCGAGGATCCGCAATGCCGTCCAACAATCTCGTTTTCCAGCTAGCCCATCCCGCCGGTGCGGCACTCGTGACGAGCGCGCACCGCTCCCGGTCGAGATCGATGAGAGCAGGGACGCGATCCGGGGTGATTCCGCCCAGGAGACGCAGCGCCTCGGCCTCGTTGATCGCTCGCTCGCGGTTCGCAAGCCATTCGTCCGCGACCCGAAGGCGCGGAAGCGCCTGCTTGAGGACGACAGCTCGGGCGGGGCTCTCGGCGCGCAGGACGATATTGGAAACGCCTCCGCCGAGCTCTGCGATCTTCAAGCCATCTGCCGGCGAGAAGATGCCCCGGCCGACGAGGTAGCGACCAACCGTCTCGGTCGAGAGGAACTGCTCGGAGGTGTCCGTCGGTCCTGTCGTCAAGATCGGTGCTCGCTTGCGCTCCCGGGCTCGCCATCGTAAGGTAGGGAACGTTCCCACGGGCGGCAAACCATGCAGTGGACACAAGGTCGGATGAGAGACGTGACGATGAGCGTGACGCGGACGCGCGGCGGCAGAGACTCAACCATCTTGGACGTGGCGCGGGAAGCGCACGTGTCGAAATCCACGGTCTCGCGTGTCCTGAACGGCTCACCTCACGTCGCCGGCGGGACCCGGGAGCGGGTTCTCGCGGCTGTGGCGAGCCTCGATTTCCGCGCCAACAACGCAGCTCGCGGGCTCCGCACGACGCGCAGCCGTCTCGTTGGGCTTCTCGTCCCCGCAATCAGCAACGACGTATTCAGCAAGATCGCGGAGGTAATCGAGGAAGACCTCCGCCGGTCGGGCATCGGCCTCGTGATCGCGAGCTCCGGCTGGGACGTCGCCGGAGAGCAGTTGTCGCTCGAGTCCCTGCGGGAGCGAAGCGTCGATGGGCTGCTCGTGTCGCTGATCAACGAGCACGAGCCGGGACTGTCGGCCCGCCTGGCCTCGTTCTCGCGGCCGGTCGTGCTCCTCGATCGCGAGGTTCCCGGCGTCTTCGCGGACGTGGTGCTCACCGATCAGCGCGCCGGAATCGAGCGTGCGCTGGAGCACCTAGCTACGCTCGGGCACCGAATGGTAGGTGTCGCCACGATCAGTCAGGACGTGCGACCGGGGCGCGAGGCGATCTCCGCGTTCAGTGACTCCGTGCAGCGCCTCGGGCTCGTGCCGGCGGTCGAGGTGGTCGTCCCGTATCACCGGATCGACCGCGGATCGGGCTGGGAGATCGCCGAGCAGATCGTGGACAAGCGCGCGACGGCGATTCTCTGCTGTGTGCCGAACTCGGTCACCGCGGGAGTCCTCGAGTACCTCGACAACAAGGGCCTGCGCATCCCCGAGGACATCTCGCTCGTCGCCTTCGACGAGAGCGAGCTCGCATCGGTCAAGCGTCCCCAGCTCACGGTCATCTCGCGGCCCATCGACGAGCTGGCGCTCAGGGCCGCTCGCATGATCACCTCCCGTCTCGAGACGCCCGGCCGCCCCCCGCGCACGGAAGGGGTGCGCATGACGCTGAAGGTACAAGGGTCCACAGCCGCTCCGGCCGCGGCGCTGAGCCTGTCGTGAGAGCGGAGGCCGTAGCACCACCCCGTGTCCTCGACCCGGACCCGATCCGGGAAGTTTCGTGCTTCGATTGCAGCGTTCCACTTCCGCGTCCGCTTCTGGTGGGCGACGCCGTCGTGGACCGGCGCACCTACGCCGTCGTGCGCATTCGGACGGAAGCCGGGATCGACGGAGCGGCGTACGCGTTCGCACGGGGCCTCCCCATCGCGGCGATCGTCGAGACCTCGCTCGCGCCACTCCTGCTGGGCGCTGACGCCACGGAGCCCGAATCGATTCGCGCGCGGCTTGCGGGTGCCTACTGGCCCTATGCCGAGCGCGGCATCTTCGCCGTGGCGGCGAGCGCAGTCGACCTCGCACTCTGGGACATCCTCGGCCAGCGTGCGGGCCTGCCGCTCGCCGACCTCCTCGGGCGATGCCGCCGCGAGGTTCCGGTCTGTGGGGTCGGCGGATACGTGCGGAAGGGAATCCCTCAGCTCGAGGAGCTCCAGCAGGAGATGGCGACGTTCATGCAGCTCGGCTGCGCCGCGGTCAAGGTGACGGTGGGTGCCGGCGCACCAGAGCTCGACGCCTCGAGGCTCGCCGCGGTCCGGGAGGTGATCGGCGACGACACACTGCTCGTCGTGGACGCCTTCCGGACATTCCAGGGCCTCGAAGACGCGCTCCACAGGCTCCGCCTCCTGGAGCCTTTCGGCCTCTCGTACGTCGAGGATCCGTTCTCGGAGACGGCAGCTCCGCTCGTTCGCGACCTGCGGCGGCGTTCGGGCATGTCCATCGGCCTCGGCGAGAACCTCACAGGCCACCGCGCCTTTCGCGACCTTCTCGACTCCGACGCCGTCGACGTCCTCCGGTGCGACGCAACGGTGACCGGCGGTGTGCGGGAGTTCATGGCTGCCACCGCTCTGGCCTCGGCTCGCGCGCTTCCCGTGTCGATGCACGTTCACGCGAACGTTCACGTCCATTTCGGAGCTGCCCTCTCGAACCTCCACCCCGCCGGTCTCGAGTACATGCCTCCGGACTCGGGGCTCGACGCCCTGGAGACGCTGCTCGACGAGCCGCTCGAGATTCGCGACGGCCGGGCCGTGTCGCCCGACCGCCCCGGGCTCGGGCTCGTCTGGAACTGGGCTACCGTGGCCAGGTTCGCCGATGGATAGCGCCTGGCGCGGGACACCCTTCCCGGGCCAGCCGCTCGAAGATGCGGGCACCGGCTCCGGGCCCTTCTCCGTCCCGTGGGACGCGCCGCTCGTCCCGCCTTTCCCACTCGCCTTTCGAGACGTCTCGATCCTGACGGTGGCGTGGCGCACGGACCGAGCCGCAGTCGAACGGCTGCTCCCGCCTCCGCTCGAGCCCCTGGGGGATGTCGTCCTTGCCCACATCTACCGGATGCCTGACACGGACTTCGTCGGCCAGGCCCTCGAATGCAACGTGATGGTCGGGGCTCGCTTCAACCGTGGCGGCCTCGTGGTGGAGGGCGGGTACTCGACGGCGCTCTACCTCGATTCCGACGTCGGGGTGGCACATGGGCGGGAGGTGCACGGGCAGCCCAAGAAGCTCGCCGCCCTCAAGCTCGAAGCCCGCGGCGACCTGGTCGTCGGCGAGGTCGAGCGGAACGGCATCACGATCCTCAGGGCGACCTTTCCGTACAAACAGCGGACCGCCGACCCCGCCGACATGAAGCGCCACTTCGACTTCACCGAGAACATGAACTACAAGCTCATCCCGCAGATCGACGGGACGCCCGCGATTCGCCAGCTGACGGCGCGACGCTTGACCGACGTCGTGGTCCACGAGTGCTGGACGGGGCCGTGTAGCGTCGAGCTGCGGCCGAACGTCCAGGCGCCGGTCTGGCGCCTGCCCGTGGTCGATCCGCTCGAGGGGTTCTTCTGGCGGACGGACTTCACACTCGTGGCCGGCCGCATCCTCCACGACTACCTGGCGGAGGACGTCCCTTGAGCGGTCGCCTCGTGGTGCTGGACGCTTCGTTCGGCGACATCTCGATCGAATCGGAAGCGGCCGCCGCGCACGGCGTCGTGGTCGAGGACGCCGGAAGCGTGTCGGGCGAGGCGATCGTAGGTGCCGCCGGGGACGCCGACGGCGTGCTCGTCCGGTTCGGTCGCATCGACGAGAGCGTGATCGAGCGATGCCCGGGCTGGCGGGTGATCGGCCGTTACGGCGTCGGCGTCGACAACGTCGACGTGGCAGCCGCGAGCCGCAGGGGGATCGCCGTCATCAACGTCCCGGACTACTGTGTCGAGGAGGTCGCCACCCATACCGCCGCCCTGGCCCTCGGCGTAGTGCGCCGGATCCGCCGCTCGCGTGAGCTCATCGACGAAGGGCGCTGGGACGCGTGGACCGACCTCCGCCCGGTCGAGCGGCTCTCCAACTGCACGCTCGGGCTGGTCGGCGTCGGAAGGATCGGGGCCGAGGTCGCCCGCCTGCTCGGGCCCTTCTTCGGCCGGGTGATCGCCCACGACATCGCTTCCTCCCTCGCCGGGGTCCAGATCGTCTCGCTCGAAGAGCTGTTCTCGGAAGCCGACGTCGTCTCACTCCACTGCCCACTCACAGCCGAGACCGCCAATCTCGTCGATGCGAGTCGGCTGGGCTCGATGAAACGGACGGCGTACCTCATCAACGTCTCTCGCGGCGGCCTCGTCGACACCGCAGCGCTCGCCGAGGCGCTCCACGGGGGGGTGATCGCGGGGGCCGCGCTCGACGTGCTCCCCCTCGAGCCTCCCTCCCCCTCCGACCCGATCCGCTCCGCGCCCAACCTCGTGCTGACGAATCACGACGCGTGGTACTCGGAGACTGCCCTCGTCACGCTCAGGCGCCTTCTCGCGGACCGATGCAGCGCCTACCTGAACGGCAACCCCGTCCCGACGATCGTGAACGCCGGCGAGCTCTCGGCAGGCGCCCGGTGAACGACCTCTTCGATCTCACCGGACGCGTCGCCGTCGTGACCGGTGCCGGCGGCGGCCTCGGCACCCCGATCTGCGCCGGGCTCGCCGCGTGCGGCGCGGACGTCGCGTTGCTGGACATCGAGAGGCAGACACTGAACGCGTCGGCGGCAGGCGTGGAGGCCCAGGGAAGGGCGGCGCTCGTGCTTCACGGCGACGCATCGGACGAGGGAGCGGTCACCGAGGCGTTCGCGGCGGTGGACGACCGGTTCGGACGGGTGGACATCCTCGTGAACCTCGCCTACACCCCGACCTTCGGGGCCCCGGAGGAACTGACTCTCGACGACTGGCAGAAGGCATTCCGCATCAACACCACGAGCTACTTCCTCTCGTGCCGTGAAGCGGGAAGGCGAATGATCGCGAGCGGGCGCGGCGGCTCGATCATGAACATGTGCTCGATCGCCGGAACCTCGGGCCTGGGACGAGGGTCCTTTCCATACAGCGCCTCCAAGGGAGCAATCGCCACGATGACCAAGGAGCTCGCCGTCGAGTGGGCCGGTCATGGGATCCGGGTGAACGCAATCCAGCCCTGCCAGTTTCTCACACCGGGTCTTCGTCACAGGCTCGACGACCCGTCACTCGGCCCGATCCGGGAGAGGTTCCTCGCCGGGATTCCTCTGAACCGGCTCGGTGAGCCCAACGAGATGGTCGGACCCGTGATCTTCCTCGTCTCCGACGCCGCGTCTATGGTCACCGGCGTCCTCCTGCCGGTCGACGGAGGGAACCTGGCGATGAACGCCGGCGGGACGAAGGGGTAGCCGCCGCCGTGGCCGACCTCACGAGAAGCGAAGGAGAACACGAATGAAGGTCCTGATCCTCGGCGGCACGCGCTTCGTCGGCCGTCTCGTCGCACGCCGGCTGCTCGACGCCGGCGTTGCCGTGACGCTCTTTCACCGCGGCGTGACCGGAGAGGGGGTTGCCGGAGCACGATCAGTCGCGGGTGACCGCTCCGAGCCGGACGGGCTCGCGGCGCTCGGCGAGGAGCGCTTCGACGCCGTTGTCGACATGTCGGCGTACTTCTCCGCATGGACAGCTGCCACCGCTCAGGCATTCGCGGGACGGATCGGCCAGTACGTCTTCATCTCGAGCGGCGCCGTGTACCGGCCGTCGGCGGAGCTCCCCTGGAGTGAGGCAACGCCGCTCGGGCCGAACCCGCTCTGGGGCGGATACGGCAGGGAAAAGGTCGCCTCGGAACATCTCCTCTGGGAGGCGCATGCTGCCGGGAGCTTCGCGGTCACCACGTTCCGGCTGCCGTTCATCCTCGGGCCGGGGAACTTCGCCGACCGGGAGTCCTTCGTGTTCGGCCGGCTCGCACAGGATCGGCCGATCCTGCTCCCCGGTGGCGGGACGGCGGTCAACCAGTTCGTCTACGCCGACGACGTCGCTCGAGCCCTGGTCGCGACCCTCGAGCAGGCATCCGCGGCGGCCGGACAGGCCTACAACTGCACACATCAGCCGGTGATCACGAATCGCGGGTGGGTCGAGCTTTGCGCCGACGTCCTCGGCGTCGAGGCGCGGATCGTGCCCGTCGACGAGAGCGAGCTAGGCGTCGCAGCCGACGTCGTGGATCTGACGAACCTCGTGTTCCCGTATCCGGCGGAGCACTACGCGATCGACGGAGCGAAGCTGACGCGAGAGCTCGGGGTCGAGATGACCACCGGGAACCGCCGCATGATCGAGGAGTACGCGGGCTGGTGGGAGGGTCTCGACCCGAAGCCGGACCTCCGGCGCTACGACCGGGAGAACACGGCACTCGCAGCGCTCGGGCTACCTCCGGTCTGACCCGCAGCGTTCACGTCTCCGACGGCGGCCAACGGCCGATCGAGCCGCGGACGGCGTCGACGATGTGATCGACCTGGGGGATCAGCGCCTCCATCAGGTTGGGGGCGTGGGGGATCGGCGCATGTGCCGCCGTGATCCTCGCCACCGGCGCGTCCAGGTACTCGAATGCCTCCTCCTGGATCGTGGCTGCGATCTCCGAGGCGACGCTCGCGTACGGGGGCTCTTCCGTGACCACGATCGCGCGTCCGGTCTTGCGCACCGACGTCATGATCGTGTCGAAATCGAGGGGGGCGATGGTGCGGAGATCGATGACATCGACGTCGATGCCGTCGGCGAGCAGGGCGTCTGCAGCCTTGAGCACCTTCCCGAGCACGATCCCGCCCGTGATTACCGTGGCCTTCCGCCCGGAGCGCACGACGTTCGCGCTCCCGATCGGGATGAGCTCGTCCGGCCCTCCGATCTCGCCGCGTGCGCCCGTCAGGCGCTTGTGCATGAAGAAGACGACAGGGTCGTCGCTCCGAAGCGCCGACTTCAGGATCCCCTTCGTGTCCCGGGCGTTCGACGGCATCACGACCACCAGGCCCGGAAGGTGCATGAACCACGCCTCGAGGCTGTTGTTGTGCTGCGCGGCGTACAACGCGACCCCAGACGAGGCCCGGATGACGAGCGGGACCGGCTTGCCCCACAGGTACCGCGCCTTTGCCGCCTGGTTCGCGATCTCGTCCATCGCCCCGAAGGAGAAGTCGATGAAGTTGAGGTCGATCAGCGGGCGCATCCCGTTCATCGCCGCCCCGACCCCGGCGGCGACCATCGCTGCTTCCGAGATCGGCGCGTCGATCACCCGGTCGTGGCCGAACTCCGGCCCGATTCCCTTGACCTGCGCGAAATGACCACCGCGCTCGAAGAGGTCGGTCCCGAGCACGAAGATCCTCTCGTCGCGCGCCATCTCCTCGCGCAGGCCCTGCTGGAAGGCCTGCCCGACCGTCACCATGCTCGTCGTCATGCTGGTCCTCTCGGGTCGAAATGAATCCCGGTCACGCCGGCCGTGGCGGTCTGCGGATCCGGGAGGGGCGAGCTCTCCGAGAATGCGATTGCGTCCGCGACCGTCTGGCGAGCCCGGTCGTCAAGCTCGGCGAACCCCGCGGGGCTCAGGAGGCCGCCGGACTCGAGCGCCCGCCTGAGGCCCTCGATCGGATCACGCCTGAGGCGCCACTCCTCGACCTCGTCCCGGGTGCGATACGCCGCGATCTCGCCCGTGTTATGACCGTGGTAGCGGTAGGTGATCGCCTCGATGAAGGTCGGGCCCTCCCCGCTCGCCGCCCGTTCACGAGCGTCGCGCGTTGCGCGGTAGACGACGCCGACGTCCTGACCGTCGATCTGCACGCTCGGCAACCCGAACCCTGCCGCCCGGTCCGCGATCGAGGCTCCCGTCATGGCCCGTCCGATGAACGTCTCGACCGCGTACTGGTTGTTCTCGCAGACCACGATCAGCGGGAGGGCGTGCGTCGCCGCGAAGTTCACGAACTCCCACGTTCTTCCCGTGTTCGCTCCGCCCTCGCCGAAGAACCCGACACAGACCTGACCGGTGCCGCGGAGCTTGGCCGCGAGCGCCGCGCCCATCGCGATCCCGAGCGACGCACCGACGATGCCGTTCGAGCCGAAGTAGCCGAGCTCGAAGTCATTCAGGTGCATCGTTCCACCGCGTCCGCCTGCGCATCCGTCTCGACGCCCCCACAGCTCCGCCATCACGGCGTTCGGCGTCATGCCCTTGGCGAGAGCGTGGTGGTGGGGGCGATGAGGGCTCGCCACGATGTCCCCGTCGGCGAGAGCGCGCATCGCCCCGACCGCGACCGCCTCCTGTCCCGAGGCCTGGTGGACGCAGCCGGGGATCTTGCCGCTCGAGGTCAGCGCCTCGAGCGACTCCTCGAACTCGCGAATCACCAGCATCGTCCCGAGCCACTCCACGAGGTCGTCGAGCGGGAGGCCGTCGAGTCCCACCTCGAACGCCGTCTCGGACTGCGCGGTGATCGTTCCGGGTTCGTCCATGGTTTGTCGACTCTCCTTCTAGGTGGCTGGGGTGGTTCCCTCGACCGCGGCTGCGAAGGAGAAGAGCAGCCGGGCGGCGTCGGCGCCGTCGAGTGTCCGGTGATCCGCGTTGAGGGTGGCGTCGAAGGTGAGCCGCACGCTGATCGAGCGGCGTTCGTCGGCGACGACTCGCGGTCGCGCCCGCCCCACCGTGAGCAACGTCGTCTGCCCGAGCGCGACGATCCCGGTGAATCGGTCGACACCGAACGACCCGAGATTCGAGAGCGTCGAGATCGGCGTGACGTTCAGGTCGTCCGGCGCGAGCCGACCCGTGCGCGCCCGCGTGACCGCTGCCTGCCTGGCCGATGCGAGCTCCGCGAGGCTCTGACCGAGCACATCCTGGACGACCGGGACGACGACCCCGTCGGGGGTCGCGACGGCAAGCCCGAGGTCGACCGCACCGCCCGTGCCGTTCTCCCGTAGAGCCTCGGCGAGGGCGCGCAAGAGCAGATCCGTGAAGGACGGAAGGGGTTCGGTTCCGCGCGCCCGCTCCTGCTCGAGCTGCGGCGGACATCTGCTCGGCGTCGATCTCCCTCGAGACCGTGAAGTGCGGGATCTCCCGCCACGACTCGGCGACCTTCGTCGCGATCAGGTCGCGAAAGCGTCCCTCGGACGGAGCGGACTGCGGCGGCTGGGCCGAGCTCTCCCGCTGGAGACGGCGCGCTCTCGGGCTGAGCGCATGAGGCGAGCGGAGACCCTCGCCGTCGCCGCCGGTCGAGCCCGGCTCGGGCCCGTCGAGCGCGGCGGTACTCGCAACGGCCGAGGCAGGCGACTCGTCGGAATCGGCCGCAGCCGGCGGCTCGGGCACCGCCTCCTCTGTCAGTACGCGCACGATCGCCGCGCCGACGGGAACCACGTCGCCGGGCTGGGCGAGGTGAGGGCCCAGCCGGCCGGCGACCGGGCTGACGACGTCCATCGTCGCCTTGTCCGTCTCGATCTCGGCGACCGGCTCGTCGACGGCGACGGAGTCGCCGGGCGCCTTGTGCCACTTGACGACCATCGCCTCCTCCATTGCGATGCCGACCGAGGGAATCACGATCTCCGTCATGAGAGCGGCCTCGCTTCGGTCGTCGGGAGCGAGGCGGCGAACTGCATCGATCGCGCCGCCGCCGGCGAGCACGCCGAACTCGAGCGTGTAGCACGCGCTCCTCGCCCGGCTCGAGCATCACGGGGTAGCCCGCCTCGACCAGCTCCGGGATCGTCTTGAACGCCGTTCGTGGACGGCTCCATCCCGACGGCGTACAGGCCCTCGCCCATCATCCGCCACTCGAGATAGACCGGCAGCGTCGTCGGGTCGTAGCGAAGTAGACGCCGAGGCCGCCGTCGAGACCCGGAAGCCGCGGTTCACGACAGCCGCCCCGACGAGACCGTCCGCCCCGGTGAGCATCGGGATCTCGTACCCCTCCGCGAAGAACTCCTGCTCGGGCCCGGTGAACCGGCGGTACCGGTCGCTCGGTCCTGTCCTCGTCGTCGAAGATCGAGCCCCCGACCTCACCGGCCACCGCCGCGAGCAGCTCGGCGCCGTCGTCGACGACCGGGTAGCCGATGTTGAAGTGGTAGAGGAGCTGATGCGGTGCCGGATAGAAGCCGTCGTTGCGGACGACGTCCCGGAGCGTGAACGAGCTCGCTTCCGAGCTCGGTCTCGTAGCGCCGGGTCAGCAGCAGGTTCTCGCCGTAGACGATCTCCTGCCGGACGGTGCCCTCGGCCCAGAGGAAGCAGCGGTCGCCGTCCCAGCGCTCCCCGAAGTTGAAGTGGCTCGCGGGGAGGATTGCGACCCGATCGTGGGTCCCGTAGCGATCGTCGTGCCGCGAGTGGAACTTGAAGTGCGAGACGTCCACTGTCTGCGGGTTGCCGATCGTGACGAGTCCGGCCGTGTTGCAGAGGCCGCCGAGGACGAACCGGACCCACGCGTGATCGTCGTTCTCCCAGAACGCCGGCGCGGGGAAGATCTTCGGCGGCAACCACGCGAGCGAGGCTCCGTTGAACTCCGCGTATCCGGGATCCATGCCCCGGTCGACGTTGACCGTGAAGCGGAATCCGCTGCCGGTGTGGAAGTCGAGGAACCTGGTTCCGCGCGCATAGCCCTGCTCGTGCGAAAGCAGCTCGACGCTCCCGACCTGCGCGAGGTTCCCGACCCGCCGGAGCAGCTCCGATCTGGCGATCTCGCTGCCGAACACCTTCATGCTCTCACGCCCCTTCTTCGCATTCGTTCACTGGTCGCTGGGTCTCCCGCCGGGCCCGATGTACGCGACGACGCCGCCGTCGGCGAGGATAGTGGTGCCGGTCACGAAGCTGCTGGCCTCGCTTGCCAGGAAGACGGCAACGGATGCAATTTCCTCCGGCTCGCCGAACCGTCCGAGCGGGACACGCTCTCGGAGGGCGTCGAAGTCGAGCACGCCGGGAAACGACGCGTCGTAGCCGCGGAGTGCGTCGGTGAGGATCCAGGCGGGCGCAATCGCGTTCACCCGGATCGAGTGCGGAGCCCACTCCACCGCCAGCGTCTTCGTCAGATTGACGATCGCTGCGGCGCTCGCGGTGTACGCGGCGCGGCGCGGTAGGCCGCCGTGCCCGCCGATCGAGCTCATGTTGATGATCGAGCCTCCTCGACCGTCCGCGATCATCCGGCGTGCAGCGGCCTGCGCTCCGGCGAATTGGCCGATCACGGTCGCGCGAAAGACCTTCTCGAACTCGGCGAGCGGGAGCTCCGTGGACGGGAGGAGGACGGTGGTGCTCGTCAGGTTGTGCATGACGTCGATGCGGCCGTGCCGGTGGACGACGTCGTCGAGGAGCGCATCGAGCGCTCCTTCCTCGAGCGCATCGACTCGAGTGCCCCAGGCCTCGGCTCCCTGGTCACGGACCCTGCTGGTCACCGATTCTGCGAGACCCTCCTGAAGATCGGCAACGATCACGGCCGCCGCGCCTGCACGGGCATAGGCGACGGCGGTCGCCTCGCCGATGCCACCGCCCCCGCCGATCAGCACGCACACCTTTCCGTCCAACTCTCCCACGTCATCTCCTCCCGAGCTGGATCGTCGCCAGGTACACGGCTGCGAGCAGGATCAGGCCGTACGAGATCTGGATCGCCGATTCGCCGAGCGAGAGCAGGTTGAGGTTGGCGGCGATCAGGGTGAGGATGATGGCGCCGGCGACTGTCCCCAGGTAGTGGCCCTTGCCGCCGAGGATCGAGGCGCCTCCCACGGCAACCGCCACCGCCGAGGCGAAGAGATACTCGTCGCCCATGTTGACGAACGCCTGCCCCAGGAAGCCGAGGAGGAGGACACCGGTCAGTGCCGCCCCGACGCCCGACACGACATAGGGAACGACCGTGACGCGCTTGACGCGAACGCCGGCGAGAAGCGCTGCGGTCGGGTTCGTCCCGACCGCGTAGAGCCTCCGGCCGAACGTGCTCAGGCTGAGGAGCACGGTCGCAAGGATCGTGACACCGATCCAGATCAGGAGCATCGTCGACATGCCGAAGGTGTCGCCGTTGACGAAGTCGACGAGGCCGGGCGGCGCCGCGGACGCGAACCCTCCGTTCGTGTAGATCAGGAGGATCCCCTGGATGACGCTGTTCATGCCGAGCGTCATGATGATCGGCGGGACGCCTGCATAGGCAACCCCGAGCCCGTTGAGCAGCCCCACGACCACTCCGAATCCGAGGACCATCGGAATGATCCAGTAGAGATGGTCCGAGACCCCGTTCGCCAGGAATGCCGTGAGGACTGCTGCTCCGGCGACGTTCGCCGGGATCGAGAGGTCGATGCCGCCGGTCAACATGCAGAGCGTCTGTCCGAAGCCGACGAGCCCGACGAACGCCGCCGTGATCAGGACCGTCCGCGTGTGCGCGTAGCTCGCGAAGCCTGTCGCCTGTGACCGTTCCGACCACGAAGAGGATCACGGCGACGACGTAGGCCAGGAGGATCGACGTGTTGCGGCGGGCGATGCCGAGAGCCGAGTCGATCATCGGCGTGTCCTCGTCTGGATGATCGAGTTGAACGTGACCGCGACGATCAGGATCAGGCCCTGGAAGAAGATGCTCCAGAACGAGCTGAGGTTGAGAGCGAAGACGAGGATCGGGATCAGCAGGAAGGCGATCGCCCCCATGATCGAGCTCGCCGCGGAGCCCTTGCCGCCGAAGATGCTGGTGCCGCCGATGACGACCGCTGCGATCGAGCTGAGGATGAACTGGTCGCCGCCGTTCGGCGATCCGGCCTGAGTCTGGCCCGTCACCCAGATGGAGGCGAGCGCCGCGAGCAGGCCGGAGATGGCATAGACCTGGAGCTTTCGCCTTCCGGTCCGGACGCCCAGCAGGCGCGCGCGGTTCTCGTCGCTCCCGATTGCGACGAGGTCGTCGACGAGCCGCGTCGAGCGAAGCCACCGCCAGAGCAGGAGCAGGGCGATGACGATCCACACCGACTTCGGCACCCCGAAGAAGCTCCCGGAGACGGCCGAGATGAGGGTCGGCGAGACCGTCCCCCCTTCGACGGGCAGGATCGCGAACGCGACGCCGTCCCAGATCGACCAGGTCGCGAGCGTCACGATGAACGGCTGGATCGGAGTGAAGGCGATGATCGCACCGTTGAGCAACCCGATCGCGACGCCGAGCGCAACCACGAGGAGGAGCTCCGGAAGGAGGAGCCAACCTGTCGCAGCGAGATGCGTCGCCAGGAGCGCAGAGCTCACGCTGATCACACCCCCGATCGACAGGTCGATGCCACGGGTCAGCATCACGAGCGTCTGCCCGAAGCTGACGAGCGCCAGGGGCACGACGAGCGCGAAGTTCGCCGTGAGCGCGCCGCTGCCGTCGATGAGGGAGGGCTCGAGGATGAGCACCGCCACGGTCAGCACCGCGACGTAGCCGTAGGCCATCAGCAACGGCAGCTTCGACGGGTTGATCTTCAGCCGGTCGACCCACTCCGGACGGCCGGTGTCCGTGATGGCTTCGGGCGAGCCGGTCATCGGGCCTGGCTCCTGGCGCCGCCGCCGCCGACCGACTCGGCGACGATTCGGCTTTCGGTGATCTCGACCCCCTCGAGGTGTGCGCGGACACGGCCGTCGTGGAGCACGATGACGCGATCGGCCATGTTGACGAGCTCCTGCGCGTCGGTCGAGTAGAAGAGGATCGAGTTGCCCGCCTCGCACTGTTCGCGCATGAGTCGGTAGATCTCGGCCTTCGTCCCGACGTCGACGCCGCGGGTCGCGTCGTACATCAGGAGGAGCGAAGGCTTCTGAGCCAGCACCCGGGCGAGAATCACCTTCTGCTGATTCCCGCCCGACAATGCCGCGACCTCCTGGCGAACGTCTTTGAGCGCGATCCGAAGCTTGGACACCGCAGAGTCGAGGATGCGCCGTTCGCGCCTCGGATTCACCAACCCGCCTGACGAGAGCTCGGTCAGGCTTCCGAGCGAGATGTTGTCGCGGATGCTGAGCGTCATGCAGAGCCCCTCGACCGCCCGGTCCTCGGGGATCAGCGCGATCCCTGCGTCGAGCGCCGCTCTGGGATGGCGCAGCCGGACCTTGCGGCCGTCGACGACGACGCTCCCGCTTGACGGGATGACGCCGAAGAGCGCGAGGAACATCGGGAGCTGACCCTGCCCCTGGAGCCCACCCACACCGACGATCTCGCCTTTCCGAATCGAGAGCGAGACGTCCTTGAGGCGAGGAGGCGAGGCGAGGTTGCCGATCTCACAGACGACGTCGTCGGACCTGGCGGCTTGGGAGGCCTCCGGGAAGACCCTGTCCACGGAACGGCCGAGCATGAGCTCGACCAGCCGGGCCTCCGACATGTCGGCGATCGCGCCCGTGCCGACGTCGACGCCGGCGCGCAGCACGGTGACATGGTCGCTGAGGCTCTCGATCTCCTCGAGTCGGTGCGAGATGAAGAGGGCGATGCCGCCGGCTGCGGCGAACTCGCGCACCTTTCCGAACAGCCAGTCCACCTGCTCGGGAAGGAGCGCTGAGGTGGGCTCGTCGAGGATCAGGACCGACGGCTCGCGAAGCAGGGCCTTGCAGACCTCGAGGATCTGGCGCTCCCCCAACGCGAGCTCACGGACGTTGGCCTCGACCTTGATCTCGGCGACACCGAACCGATCGAGCGCCGCCGCGGCAGCGCGCCGCAAGGCGCGACGATCGATCCGTCCCGCCCTGACCTTGGGCTCGATGCCGTAGAAGAGGTTGCTCGCCACCGAGAGGTCCGGAATCAGGCTGAGCTCCTGGAAGACGGTGCCGATTCCGGCTTCGCGCGCCTCGCGCGGAGACTCCGGTCGCACAGGCCTGCCGTTGAGGACGATCTCGCCGGCGTCGGCGCGTAGCGCGCCCGAGAGCACCTTGACGAGCGTGCTCTTGCCGGCGCCGTTCTCACCGATGAGCGCGTGGACCTCCGACGGCTTGCACGTGAGGTTCGCTCCCCTCAGTGCCTGAACCCCGCCGAACGACTTCTCCAGGCCGGTGATGACGAGCGGGCCCCGGTCGCTCATGGTGACCCGCCCGCGAACGCTGTGGTGGCTGTTCCGTTCATTGGTGTCGTCTGGTCCCGCCGTCAGCGCTCCGCCACCGGGCGATTCGCTCGTTGTAGGCATGACCGGAAAGCACGCGCTGCCGGCCGGCCCCCGCGGTGGGGCCCGCCGGCAGCGCTGCAAGAGTCACGACTCCTGGCTCTCTGGCTGGTCTGGTTACTTTCCTGCTGCCTGCTGCGCCGTGATCTGCTTCGCGTACTCGGGCAGCGTGTACGGAAGCGAGAGGCCCGCCGCGAGCTTCGGGAAGTAGTTCACGTTCTGCTTGAGCACCTGCGCCGGCACCTTGCCGTCGAGCTTCACGTGCGGCGAGGCCGTGACGTACATGTACATCGGATACGGGATGATCGTGTTGCCATGCTTCGGGGCCTTCCCGCCGTTGAGGATGTCGAGCGCCATCTTCATCGCGAGCTGGACCTCGCCCGGGGTGTTGGTGAGGATGGCGCACTGGTGGCCCTGCGCGCACGCGGTCATCTCACCGTTGTAGCCGTAGCAAACCGCGGGAACCGCGGGCTTGCCGGCAGCCTTGAGTGCGTTGAACACGGGGGTGCAGTAGCCCTGCGTCATCACGCCGTTCACGTCCGGATGTGACGCGAGGAGGCTGCTGATGCCCGACTGCTCCGGGCCGGCTGCGTACTGCCCGGTGTACTTCCCGACAACCTTGATGTTCGGTCCGTACTTCTTCAGGCCGGCCAGGAACCCGTTCTCGATCTGCTGCGAGATCGCGAGCCCGGCGATGCCCTGATCGAGGAAGATGCTGCCCTTCCCGCCGAGAGCCTTCGCCATCCACTCGCCCATTGCGTAGTTCCCGTTGTAGAAGCTCTCGTTCAGGTTGTAGACGCACGGAACGTTCACCGGCGCCGACAGCGTGAACACGAGGATCCCGGCGTCACACGCGCGCTGGATCGTCGGGTTCAACGCGGTCGTCGAGCCGGGGATGAGGAAGATTGCGTCCGGCTTCGTCTGGATGATGTTGTTGAGATCGGAGATCTGCGCCTGGTTGGTGTTCTGCGAATTCACGATCTTCATCGTCACGTTGTTCTTGAACGGCGCGACGCCGGCCGTCAACGAGGCGAGGCGCTCGACCTGGGGTCGCCAGTCGTTCCCGAGGAAGTTGTTGCTCAGCACGAACGTGTAAGGCCCGCTGTGTGCAGCGGTCCTCGACGACTTCGTCGCGCTTGCGCCGGACGCGAGCATCGCGATCACCGCCACCCCAAGCACAACAATAAGACTGAGGCTGACAAACGTGCGAGCCCGGCGTGGGCTGCGCTGTCCTTCTCTCATTTCATCTCCTCTGCACTATTAGGCCGAAGCCTGTTGGAATCGTTCCCATGGGGCAAGGTGGGCGAGCATAAGTCACCCTTTGCGGCAGTGTCAAGTGCGACCCTGTCAAGCCGCCAACATCAGGCGGACGCTTGCGAGAGCGCCCAGACCACCCCTATCGGTCGCCTCCACTCGGCACGACCGGGGCATGTCCACGACGATCTGCACATACGGGCCTCATGGGGCCGGGTCAGCCTGCGCTGGAGACGCGTGCTTGTACCTTGCGGGCGGCTGAACTGTGATTTCGGGCCGAGCGTGTCGGTGCCGATCCCCATGACGTACTTTCCGCTCGACCAGACGAGGGAGATGCCCGAGTGGAGTGCGCCTGAGCCTTCAGAGATGCCGGCCGCGCCGCCGTCGCCGATCGGGACCCGGTGGTAGGGCACGTCGCGGCGGAGCTCCGTCGGTGCCTTGATTCGACGGGACGTCCTACGAGCCTCAGAGAAGGCTCGGCCGGCTCCGAGAGCCTCGCCGAAGCGACAAGTTGGCGACGGCTTGCGCCGTCGCTCGCTCTTCCGGGCTCAGCTCGATCGCTGGAACGACGCCGAGCGCGACATCGCGCGAGCGCACTCTTGCTCGAATCCATTGCCAGCCTAGAAGTAGAAGAGAAGAGAAAAGACTTCAAGAAGGTTCTACGACCAACGGCTCGGGCGGCGCGATGTTCCTTCTACACACCCGTATCGCGAACGGTGCGATCCGGGACGGGATCAATCTCGAGGCCGAGTTCCGCTCAGGCGGGTTCAACCTCAGCGAACACGAACGAGCCCAATTGTTGTCGGAGCTCGAGAAGCGAGAGGAGCGTGTCGCGTGAACGAGGAAGAGTTCGAGAGCTGCAGACGGCTCCTGCGCCAAGTCTCACGCGTCGAGCACCGCTGTCGCGCCTGCGGAAAGCTCGTAGCCATCGAAGCCGAGTACGTTCGGCGCGATAACGACGAGCCGTGGGTCGACCCGTTCGAGGAACCCGGTGTCGCGAGGTCCCTCGCGAACCACTCGCTGTTCTGCCGCAAGGGGCGCCGGTGGCGTCGGTGGCGTCGCTTCGCGGGCTTCGAGGCAAGCGACACGTTCAAGGCTTCCGCCTGACCGACGCCAACCGTTGTCGGAGCGCGGGAGAGCGGCTCCGAGCGGTTCACGGCGGTAGATCCCGACGGCCTCATGAACGCCGAAACCCGCATCAGTAGGAGGTTTCGGCCTGAACAGCCAGAGCGGGCGACGAGACTCGAACTCGCGACCCTCAGCTTGGGAAGCTGATGCTCTACCAACTGAGCTACACCCGCGCGGTGGCGCATTCTAGCCGTTGGCGGCCGACTGCTTGCGTATCCCGGCACTCGGCTGACCTCGACTGCACATCGAGATCGAGAAGCGCCTCGAAGCCGCTCAGGCGTCGCGGTGGGCCAGCTCCGGCGCGAAGGCCGGGAGGCAGACGGCGACGTACTCGGCGCCGCCCGGCTCCGGGGTCGAGTAGCGCACCCTCTCCCCCGCCCTCGTGTGGATCGCCTCGCCTGCCCGGACCTCGACGCGGCCGCCGTCGTGCTCGACGACGACCATCCCCGAGAGGACGAGGGTGTACTCGTCGAACTCGGGCGTCTGGGCGGGCTCGATCCAGCCTTGGGGGCTCGTCATGCGCGCGATGCTCAGCGCAGCGTCGCCGGTGTTCACCCGGCCGACGAACTCCTCGATGATCTTCGGTTCCGTGCCCTCGGCGGGCACGACGGTGGGCCTGTCGATCTTCTGCGTCATCACATGTGCGTCGGCGCCTCGACTCCGACGAGGTCGAGGGAGCGCGCCACGATATCGCGCGTGGCGGCGACGAGCGCGAGACGGAACGACTCGTGCTCGCTTCCCTTCGCCGTGAGCACCCTGTGCTTGTCGTAGAAGCGGTGGAAGTCGTCCGCCAGGCGGATCGCATACACCGGGATCGCGTGGGGGCCGCGGCGCTCGGTCGCCTCGCGAACGACTGCCGGGAACTCCGCGAGCCGCTTCACGAGCTCCCGCTCCTCGGTCGCGAGCGGCATCCGGGGCTCCGGGTCGACCTCGGCTCCCGCGGGTGCCTCGCGGAAGATCCCGGCCGTCCGCGCGTGGACGTACTGGACGTAGTAGACCGGGTTCTTGCGGGACCGCTCGGCGGCGAGGTCGACGTCGATCTCGATCGTCTGGTCATGGCCACGGTCGACGAGGAACCAGCGGGCAAAGTCGACGCCGACCTCGTCGAGGAAGTCGTCGAGGAAGACGACGTCGCCCTTCCGCTTCGACATCTTCGTCCGCTCGCCGCCGCTCGTGAGATGGACGAGCTGGTAGAAGAGCACCTCGATCCGGCCGGGGTCGTAACCGAGCATGCGCGCGATCGTCGCGAACCAGGGCGCGAGGCCGTGGTGGTCGGCGCCGAGGACGTAGATCGCCCGGTCGTACCCCCGCTCGAGCTTGTCTCGCAGGTAGGCGACGTCGGCCGCCTCGTAGGTCGGCAGGCCGCCCTTGTCGACGGAGCGGACGAGCACGCGGTCCTTGTCGTCGCCGAACTCGGTCGACCGAACGTAGACCGCTCCGTCGGACTCGTAGGTCTGGAGCCCTGCGAGGAGCTCGTCGAGCCCCTCCTCGAGCTCGCTCTGTCTGGCCCAGGAGTCGAAGTAGATGCGAAAACGCGCGAGCGTCGCCTCGATCTGCTCGAGCATCCGCGGCACGGGGTCGCCGGGGTCTGCTGCGATCTCGTCGATGTAGTCGCCCTGGTAGCCGTCCGTCGGCACCGGCTCGCCCCGCCGCACCGCCTCGACGGAGGCCCGGAACCGCTCCATCTGAGCACCGGCGTCGTTGTAGTAGTACTCCCGCGCGACTTCGTTCCCGGCGAACTCGAGGAGCCGCGCGATGCTGTCGCCGAGCGCGCCGTTCCGGGCGGCGGCGACGGTGATCGGGCCCGTCGGGTTCGCGGAGACCATCTCGACCTGCACCCGCTCGCGTGGATCGGCCCACCCGCCGCCGTACCCGGAGTCGACCTCGGCGAGCATCTCTCCGAGGAAGGCATCGGTGACCCACAGGTTCAGGAAGCCGGGGCCCGCCACCTCCGCACGGTCGACCTCGGGGAGCTCGACGGCGCGGCCGGCGAGCATCTCCGCCACCTCGCGTGGTGCCTGGCCGGAAACGCGACGCGCCTGGAGCGCGACGTTCGTCGCGTAGTCGCCGTGGGACGGGTCCCGCGGCCGCTCGAGAGCCACCGGGCTCCCGGCAACCTCCGCGAGGCGGGCCTCGAGCCGTGCAAGCGCGCCGACGGGCATCCGCCTAGCTTGCCATGCCGCCGGAGTTGGACCGCCCGCTGTGCACGGATAGGGTTGTGCCCCCCATGCGTGTCGCCGTGATTTCCGACATCCACGCCAACCACCACGCCCTCGAGGCCGTCCTCGCCGAGGTGCTGGCGGAGCAGCCGGACGAGGTGTGGTGCCTCGGCGATGTCGTCGGGTACGGGCCGGAGCCGAACCGCTGCTCCCGGCTCGTCGCCGAGCACACGACGCTGTGCCTCGCCGGAAACCACGACCTCGCGGTTCTCGGCTCTCTCTCGATCGCCGACTTCAACGGCGATGCGGCGACCGCGGTGCGCTGGACGCAGACCGTCCTCGACGACGACGCCCGCGCGTTCCTCACGCCGCTGACACCCGCGGCGACTCGGAACGGCGCCGCTCTCTTCCACGGCAGCCCGATCGACCCCGTCTGGGACTACGTGCTGAGCGAGGACGGCGCACGCGCCAGCATGGAGAAGGTGAGCGCGCCGGTCGTCATGGTCGGGCACAGCCACGTCGCACTGAAGATCTCCTACGACGAGGGCGCCCTCGCCGGGGGGCTCGCCCACGGCGGCGACGAGGTCGACCTCTCGGAGTCACGCTGGCTCCTCAATCCGGGGTCGGTCGGTCAGCCACGCGGAGGAGACCCGCGGGCCGCCTGGCTCACGATCGACTTCGACGCCGGCCATGCGTGGTTCCGGCGCACCGAGTACCCGATCGAGCTGACCCAGCGGGAGATCCGCACCGCCGGGCTTCCCGACGGGCTCGCCGTTCGGCTCGGTCTAGGCCAGTAGCTCGGGCGCCGGCTCGGCCGGCACCGTCACCGGCGTGAGCTCGATGCCCTCGCGGGCGAGGCTCCGCTGCACCTCTTCCCGCGCCTTGAAGATCCGCCACTTCACGGTCGCGAGCGTGATCTCGAGCGAGTCGGCGATCTCGTTGTACGGCATCCCGACGACGTCGCGGAGAAGCAGCGCCATCTTCAGGTCGGGGTTCAGGTCCTGGACCGCCCGCCAGATCGCGTCGATCGTCTCGCTGCGCTCGAAGGGCTGATCGTAGGTCTCGAGCGGCGCGATGTCGTCGAAGGCAACCATCCCGTGCGGCCGCCGCTCGCGGGCGCGCAGCTCGTCGAGCACCCGGTTCTTCGTCACCTGGAAGAGCCAGGTCGTGAACTTGCAGCGGAGCGAGAACTTCGGCAGGCCGTTGAAGACCCGAACGAAGACCTCCTGCGTCAGGTCCTCCGCGAGGGTGCGGTCGCCGGTGAGACGGAGGACGTAGTTGTGGACCGGAGTCTCGTAGGCTCGCACGATCACCGTGAACGCCTGCTCGTCACCCTTCTGCGCCCGGCGAAGAAGATCGGGATCGGGTTGTGGGAGAGCCAACGAGTTCACGGTAGCCCTGAGGGTTCCTCTCTTAGCTGGTTCTCAGCTGGATTCAACAAATCTTTACCACTCATCTGCTGGGGTTCCTTCACCCCCAGGAGCGAAAGAACAGTGGGGGCGATGTCGGCGATCTCGCCGTCGTCGGGAAGCGTCCCGGGTGCCGTGACGATGAACGGCACGCGATTGGTCGTGTGCGCGGTGTGCGGGAGATGCCGTCCTCGGCGATCAGCATCTCGGCGTTTCCGTGGTCGGCGGTCACGAGGCAGACCCCGCCGAGCGCGGTGACCCGCTCGACGACCCGGCCGAGGCAGCGATCGGTCGTCTCGACCGCCTCGACGACGGCCGGGATCACCCCGGTGTGGCCGACCATGTCGGGGTTCGCGAAGTTGACGAGCCCGAAGCCGTAGCCGTTCCCGATCTCCTCGCAGAAGCGGTCCGCGAGCTCCTCGGCCGACATCTCGGGCTTGAAGTCGTAGCTCGGCACGTCGCGCGGGCTCGGGACGAGGATCCGCGCCTCCCCGGGCCACGCGCTCCTCGACGCCCGCCGTTGAAGAAGTACGTCACGTGGGCGTACTTCTCGGTCTCGGCGGCGTGCAGCTGGCGCGATCCCCGCGTTGCGAGAGCGCCTCGGCGAGCGTCCCGGTCGACCGTCTGCTCCTCGAAGATGACGTGCGAGTCGATGTCGTCGGCGTAGCGCGTCATCGTCGTCAGGTCGACGCCGGCGGCGAGCAGCGCGCGCGAGAGCTGGCGCGCCCGGTCGGGGCGGAAGTTGAAGAAGATCGCGGTGTCGCCGGGCTCGATCCGCGGCGTGCCGTCGATCACGACCGGCTCGACGAACTCGTCGGTGATCCCGGCCTCGTAGCTCGCCTCGACCGCCTCGACGCGCGTTCGCCGCGTGATGGCCATCGCCGAGCATGAGCGCGTCGATCGCCTTCTGGGTGCGCTCGACGCGGTTGTCGCGGTCCATCGCGTAGTAGCGGCCGGCGACCGTCGCGATACGGTCCTGCGGCAGCGTCGGCGAGATCGTCGATCGCGGCGTGCGGCGAGACGTCGCGGCCGTCGGTGAACGCATGGATCCAGGTGTCGTCGGGCGCGAGCTCGAGCAGCGCGCGGAGGTGGTCGATGTGCGAGTGCACGCCGCCGTACGAGACGAGGCCGAGCAGGTGGACGCGCCGGCCGCGCGCGAACGCCGCGCGGCAGCGCCGGGTTCGTCGCGAGCGAGCCGTCGGCGATCGCGCGGTTCACGCGCATCAGATCCTGGTAGAGCCGACGCCCGGAGCCGATCGTCAGGTGGCCGACCTCCGAGTTCCCCATCTGCCCGGGCGGCAGGCCCGCCGCCTCGCCCGAGGCCTCGATCGTCGTGTGCGGGATAGCGCGCCAGCAGGCCGTCGAAGCACCGGCGTGTCGGCGAGCTCGACGGCGTTGCCGGGACCGGGCGGGGCGCAGCCCCAGCCGTCGAGGATGACGAGGGTTACGAGAGCGAAGCGTCGCGGCAAATCGTCGCGAACGATTCCAGATCGCAGCGAGGCGCCGCCGACGAGCGCGCCGTCGACGTCCGGCTGCGCGGCGAGCTCGGCGGCGTTCTCGGGCTTCACCGAGCCGCCGTAGAGCACGGGCACGTCGAGGATCGACTTCACGAAGCGCGTGCGCCTCCTGGGCGATCTCGGGCGTCGCGGTCTTGCCGGTGCCGATCGCCCAGACCGGCTCGTAGGCGATCACGAGGTCGTCGGTGCTCGGGACGCCCTCGCGCGATCGCGCCGACCTGGCGGCGCAGCACCGCCTCGGTCTCCCCCGCCTCGCGCTCGGCCTCGGTCTCGCCGACGCACGCGATCACCTGCAGCCCGTGCTCGATCGCGGCGGCGATCCGGCTGCACGACCGTCTCGTCGGTCTCGCCGAAGTACTGCCGGCGCTCGGAGTGGCCGACGATCGTCCCGTAGACGCCGAGCTCGCGCAGCATCGGCGCCGAGACCTCGCCGGTGAACGCGCCCTCGGCGGCCCAGTGGACGTTCTGCGCCGCGACGCCGATCTCGGTCCCCGCGAGGGCCGGGACCGCGTCCGCCAGCGAGACGTACGGCGGGCAGACGACGACGTCGACCGTGCCGAGGTCGGCCTCGCGGAGCGCGCGGCAGAACTCGCCGGTCTCGGCCGGGCCCTTGAACATCTTCCAGTTGCCGGCGATCAGCATCGGTCAGGCACTCGCGGGATCGCCGCGACGCCGGGCAGCTCCTTGCCCTCGAGCAGCTCGAGCGAGGCGCCGCCGCCGGTCGAGATCCACGAGATGCGGTCGGCGACCCCGGCCTCGTGGACCGCGCGCACGGAGTCGCCGCCGCCGACGACCGTGAAGCCGTCGCACTCGGCGACCGCCCGGGCGACCGCGAACGTGCCCTCGGCGAAGCGCGGCCACTCGAAGACGCCCATCGGGCCGTTCCAGAAGACCGTCTTCGCGCCGGCGAGCGCGGCGGCGAACTCCTCGCGGGCGGCCGGGCCCGATGTCGAGCCCGAGCCAGCCCGCGGGCAGGTCGTCGTACGGCGCGATCTGCGTCGCGGCGTCGGCGTCGAACGACTCGGCGGCGACACGTCGACCGGGAGCAGCGACCTCGAACGGGAACGGGTTCGCCGCGCGCACGTCCTCGGCCATCTTGCCGCCGATCAGCACCCTGTCGGCGCGCGAGCCGAGGTTCGTGAGCACGGCGACCTTGTCCTCGACCTTCGCGCCGCCGGAGACGATCACGAACGGCCGCTCGACCTCGCCGAGCAGGCGGCCGAGGTGCTCGAGCTCGGCGAGCAGCAGCAGGCCCGCGTACGCCGGCAGGAGGTGCGCGACCGCCTCGGTCGAGGAGTGCGCCCGGTGCGCCGAGCCGAACGCGTCGTTCACGTAGAGGTCGCAGCCGTCGGCGAGCTCGCGCGCGAAGCCCTCGTCGTTCTTGGTCTCGCCCGGGTTGAAGCGCGTGTTCTCGAGCACCGTCACGCGATCGTCGCCGACGAGCTCGGCGACGCGCTCGCGCACGGGCGCCATCGAGTACTTCGCGCGGTCCTCCTCGGTCTTCGGGCGGCCGAGGTGCGAGCAGACGCGCACCTCGCGCGCCCCGCGGTCGAGCAGCAGCCGGATCGTCGGCAGCGAGGCCTGGATGCGGGTGTCGTCGGCGACGCGGCCGTCCTCGAGCGGCACGTTCAGGTCGGCCCGGACGAGGACGACCTTGCCGTCGACGTCGGCGTTCGCGACCGAGCGCGGAAGGCGCAAGATCCTCGATCTGACGCCTATGCGGCGAGCTTGTTCACGAGATCGACGAGCCGGCACGAGTAGCCCCACTCGTTGTCGTACCAGCCGAACACCTTGACCAGGTTCCCGCGCGCCATCGTCAGCTTGCTGTCGAAGATGCACGAGTACGGCGACTCGTTGATGTCGGTCGAGACGAGCGGGTCCGTCGAGTACTGCAGGTAGCCCTGCGAGCGGCGCCGTCGGCCGCCGCCTGCCTCGAAGGCCGCGTTCACCTCGTCGACCGTCACGTCCTGGCGCAGCGATCGCGACGAGGTCGGTGAGCGAGCCGGTCGGCACCGGCGCGCGCACCGCGACGCCGTCGAGCTTGCCGGCGAGCTCCGGCAGCACGAGCCCGATCGCCTTCGCTGCGCCGGTCGAGGTCGGGATCAGGTTGATCGCCGCCGCCCGCGCGCGGCGCAGGTCGCTGTGCGGCATGTCCTGGAGCCGCTGGTCGGCCGTGTAGGCGTGGATCGTCGTCATGAAGCCGTTCTCGATCGCCGAACGAGTCGTTCAGCACCTTCGCGAGCGGCCCGAGGCAGTTCGTCGTGCACGAGGCGTTCGAGATGATGTGGTGCGCTCTCGGGGTCGTACTTGTCGTCGTTGACGCCGAGCGCGACCGTGATGTCGGGATCGGTCGCCGGCGCCGAGATGACGACCTTCTTCGCCCCGGCGTCGAGGTGCTTCTGCGCGCCCTCGCGATCGGTGAAGAAGCCGGTCGACTCGAGCACGACGTCGACGCCGAGATCGCCCCACGGCATCGCGCCGGGATCGCGCTCGGCGAGCAGCTTGATCTGCTGGCCCGCCGCGTGCAGCACGCCGTCCTCGACCGCCACGTCGCCCGGGAACGGCCCGAGCGTCGAGTCGAACTTGAGCAGGTGCGCCATCGTCTTCGCGTCGCCGAGGTCGTTCGCGGCGACGATGTCGAAGTCCGCGTCGCGCGTCAGCGACGCGCGGAAGAAGTTGCGGCCGATGCGGCCGAAGCCATTGATGCCAACCTTCAAGTTTGCCATAGCGCCAGGACTTTAGTCAGGGCGGCCAGCTCGGGTAGGAGGAACCGTCGTGGGTCACTACCCGGGCGCTGAGCTTGCGTCTCCAGGCGCGAGGGCGGGCTCTGCGCGCGCTCGCTCGCGCCCGCCTGCCATGCCGCCCGAGCGAGGAAATCTAGGATTTCCACTCGCGGGAGTTACAGCAGCTGAAGCCCGTAGATCGCGCCGAGCTTGCCTTGCAGGTAGCGGACGTACGGCTCCGGATCGATCGCGGTGGCGCCGGTCGCCCGCTCGAGCGTCTCGGCCGGCGTGAACTTGCGGCCGTGCCGGTGCACGTGCTCGCGCAGCCATTCGCGGAGACTGTCGAACTCGCCCCGCTCGAAGCCCTCCTCGAGCTCCGGCAGGTCGGCGACGATCCGCTCCCAGAGCTGCGCCGAGATCAGGTTGCCGAGCGCATAGGTCGGGAAGTAGCCGATCGCGCCGATCGCCCAGTGGGTGTCCTGGAGCACGCCGCGCGTGTCGTCCGGCACCTCGACGCCGAGGAGGTCCCACATCCGCGGTTCCACTCCTCCGGAAGGCTCTCGAGCGGGACGGTGCCGTCGAGCATCTCCTGCTCGAGCTCGAAGCGGAGGATGATGTGGAGGTTGTAGGTGGCCTCGTCGGCCTCGACGCGGATCAGCGACGGCTGGACGGCGTTGATCTCGCGGTACCAGCGCTCGACGTCGTAGTCGGCGAACGCAGCCGGGAAGAGCTCCTTCGCCCGCGGGAAGAAGTAGCGCCAGAACGGCAGAGAGCGGCCGACGAGGTTCTCCCACATCCGGCTCTGCGACTCGTGCATCCCGAGCGAGACGCCCGCTGCCGAGCGGCGTGCGCTCGAGCAGGAGGTCGACCTGGTGCTCGTAGAGGCCGTGACCGGCCTCGTGCATCGTCCCGAAGAGCCCGTCGAGGCTGTCGTCGAAGTACCGCGTCGTGACGCGGATGTCCTGGCTGCCCGCGCCGCTCGCGAACGGATGGACCGTCGGGTCGAGTCGCCAGTTCGCGTCGTCGAAGCCGAACCGCCGGACCACCTCGAGCTCGAATGCCTTCTGGCGCTCGAGCGGGAAATCGGCTCTCCGGGTGCCTCGGGGGCGGCTCGCCGCCGGCGACGACCTTGACGAGCGGTGCCTGGTGCTCCTTCAGGTAGTCGAAGATCGTGCGCACCTCGGCCGTCTTCATCTCCGGCTCGAAGTCGTCGAGGAGCGCGTCGTAGGGCTCGTCGAACTCGCCGTCGAAGCACTCGATGTAGCGGTGGCGGAGCTCGAGGTTCTCGCGCAGCGCCGGCAGGAAGGCGGCGAAGTCGTTGCGCTCGCGGGCCTCGACCCAGACCGGGATCGCGAGCGCCGCCGCGCGCGACATCTCCGCGCGCAGCTCGGAGGGGACCTTGCGCGCCTTCTCCCAGTCGCGGCGGGTGACGCGGACCAGGCTCGCCTCGAACGAGTCGTGCTCGTGCTCCGCCTCGAAGGGCTCGAGCTCCTCGAGGAGCCCACCGATCTCGGGCGAGGTGAACTGGTCGTGGGCGATGCGCCTGAGCGTCGCGAGCTGCTCGGCGCGACCGGATGCTCCGCCGGGCGGCATCATCACCTGCTGGTCCCAGGAGAGCAGCGCGGCGGCATGCGAGAGATCGGTGATCTCCGCCAGCCGCCGTGTCAGCTCGTCGAACGGTCGCACCCCCCTCACGAGCTCGCACCGTATCGCACCTGACGAGACCTCGGGTGCCGGGACGTTCCGGCCGGGCCCGAATTATCTCTTGCAAATGCCCTGGAATCGGCGGCGGAAGGTGCGAGATACTGCCTCCGCGGAGCCCACGCTCTGTCGACGCCGGATTCAGACCCCGTTCGGTGCCGAGCTACGAGCGTGGAATGACAGAGGGGGAGTTCGTCCTCGGAGCTCCCCCTCCTCCGCGTGCCGAAGAAGCGTCGTCATCCGATGGTGCGCTGCCGCCTTGGTGATCGGCGGACGGCACCGCGCCGCGAGCTCGGCGAGCGAGAGCTCGGGGTGCTTCAGCCGGAGCGCCGCGATCTCCTGAAGGCCTCTCGGCAGCACCTCGAGGTCGAGCTTCCCGATCGCCTCCAGCTGGCGCTGGGCCGCGTCGACCGTGCGCTTCACGTTCGCCTCGTCGGCGTTCGTGAGCCGGTTCGCCTCCGCACGCGTGCCGGCGACGACCGCGTGCTCGTCGAGACGGAGGGCCGTCTCGCTCGCGCCGGCGAGCGCGAGGAGGTCGGCGATCGTCTCGCCCCCCTTCGCGTAGGCGGCCGCGTGGGTCGGCCGCTCGACCACCTTCAGCTCGACGCCCTCGGTCGCAGCGATCCCTGCCAGGAGCCCGGCGCCCTCCCGTGTCCCGGAGCGCAGCTCGAGGTGCGGCGCCCGCGGCCCCGACAGCGAGCCGGCGCCGAGCAGCGCGCCGCGCAGGTACGCGCCGCGGCAGCAGGACCGGCCGACGACCCGCTTCGGCGGAAGCTCGAGCGGCGCGCCGCTCGCCGAGAGCACCCCGGCCTCCGAGAGCATCGCGCAGCCGCCCTCGTCGACCTCGAGGTGGAGCTGGTAGCGGGTCGCGCGGTCGAACGCGCGGCGCTGGTAGGTGCGGATCTCGGAGCGAACGCCGAGATCGCGGAGGAGCGCGAAGGCGCGGCGCGCGGCCGCAGGGCTCGCGAGGTCGAGGTGGACCCCGAGCTCGCCGTGGCCGTGCAGGTGCCACGACCCGGCGGAGTGGGAGAGCGCCGAGAGCTCGGCGAGACGGCAGCAGCGCCGGACGGGCGCGATCGAGGCGAGCTCGTCGCGCAGCTCGTCAGAGAGCGACATGCTCGAGCGCCAGCAGGCGCCGCTTGTAGTCGACGCCGAGCGACCCGAACGAGCCGATCCCGCCCGCCGAGACGACCCGGTGGCACGGGACGAACGGCGCAAGGCGGTTGCGGGCGCAGAACGTGCCGGCGGCGCGGGCGGCGCCCGGATGACCGGCGAGCGCGGCGAGCTCGCCGTAGGTGACGACCTCGCCGCGCGGAACGGCGCGCAGCGCGAGCGCGCAGTCGCCGTAGAAGCCGTCGTCGAGGTCGAGCTCGAGCTCGACATCGGCGAAGTCGTCGGGCTCGCCGGCGAAGAAGGCCGCGAGACGTGCCGTGAGCGGCGAGACGCTCGGATCCGGGAGGCTCTCGCACGGCCTCGGGAGCTCGGAGTGGAGCACGCGGCCGTCCCGGAGCCACAGCTCGCCCACGCCGAATCCGTGGGCCGTGTACCGCAGGAGCGCCGGAGGGGTCATACGATCTTGTATACCGTCGTCCAGCCATGGCGCGCCGACCCAGCGACCGGACGTCACAGCCTGATGCGGACCTACGCGCCCGCTCCTCGGGTACGTCTACGTGCCGCTCGGGCGTGCTCGCGCTCGCGCTCGGGACGAACCACCCGCAGGCGGCGAGCGCGCTCTTCGTCGGCGCCGCATTCGCGCTCCTCTGGTTCCTCGGCAGCCTGCACGCGCGCATCATCCGCTTCGACCCGGACGGGTTCTTCGCCTCGCTCGTCGTCCTCGGCGGCGGGGCGCTCCTCGCGCTCCAGGCGGCCGCGCTCGCCTCTCACGACGCGCTCGTCGCAGCGCCGTCCGCGGCCTGCGCGGCGACCATGATCATCGGCTCCTCGCTCGCCGCGCTCTCGGCGCGGAAGGTGAGCAAGTGGTTCGGGCGCGCGGGGATCGTCGGCGGGATCGCGGTGCTGCTCCTCGGCGTCTGCGAGGCGGCGGCCGACTGGACGTTCGTCGGTTCGACCTTCTGGGCCTCGTCGCTCGGGTTCATGATCTGGGTGCTCGTGACCGCCACCTACCTCGTGAGGAGTTGAGTCCGACACCGATGGGCACCCACGGAATCTTCACTGTCCCGCCCGCCCGCAACGAGCCCGTCCGCGGGTTCGAGCCGGGAGCCCGGAGCGCGCATCGCTGCAGGCTCACCTCGACCGGATGGCCGGCGAGCGCATCGAGGTGCCGCTCGTGATCGGCGGCAAGGACGTCTTCACGGACGCCACGCGCCCTGCCGTGATGCCCCACGATCGCGAGCACGTTCTCGCCGACGTCCATCAGGGCGGCGCAGAGCACGTCGCCGCCGCCATCGAGGCGGCCGCCGCGGCGTGCGAAGGACTGGTCGCGCTGGCCGTGGGAGGAGCGCGCGTCCGTCTTCCTCCGCGCCGCCGAGCTGCTTGCCGGCCCCTGGCGCGACACGTTGAACGCCGCGACGATGCTCGGCCAGTCGAAGACGGCGCACCAGGCGGAGATCGACGCCGCCTGCGAGCTCGTCGACTTCCTCCGGTTCAACGTCGAGTTCATGACCCGGATCTACGCGGAGCAGCCGATCTCCGGCCCGGGCGTCTGGAACCGGATGGAGTACCGGCCGCTCGAGGGCTTCGTCTTCGCCGTCTCGCCGTTCAACTTCACCGCGATCGCCGGCAACCTCACGAGCTCGGCTGCGTTGATGGGGAACGTCGTGCTCTGGAAGCCGGCGTCGACCGCGATGCTCTCCGCGCACTACCTCATGCGCCTCTGGCAGGCAGCCGGGCTCCCGGACGGCGTGATCAACCTCGTCTACGGGCCGGGCGCCGAGATCGGCGACGCGGCGCTCGCGAGCCCTGACCTCGCCGGGATCCACTTCACCGGCTCGACCGGCGTCTTCAACGGCATGTGGCGGACCGTCGCCGGGAACATGGATCACTACCGCAACTACCCCCGGATCGTCGGCGAGACGGGCGGCAAGGACTTCATCGTCGCGCACCCCTCCGCCGACGTGGACGCAGTCGCGGCCGCGGTCGTGCGCGGCTCGTTCGAGTATCAGGGCCAGAAGTGCTCCGCCGCCTCTCGGGTCTATGCCCCGTCGAACCTCTGGCCGGCGCTCCGGGAGCGCCTGGCCGAGGAGGTCGCGACGATCAAGGTGGGAGACGTGGCCGACTACTCGACCTTCATGGGCGCCGTGATCGACTCCGCCTCGTTCAGGACGCAGGCCGAGGCGATCGCCGAGGCACGCGAGCACGAGGGGACGGAGATCGTGGTCGGCGGCGGCACCGACGACTCGAAGGGCTTCTTCGTCGAGCCCACCGTGATCGAGACGCGCGACCCGGCCTTCCGGCTGCTCCGCGACGAGCTCTTCGGGCCGGTCGTGACCGCGTACGTCTACGACGAGTCCAGGTGGGACGACACGCTCGACCTGATCGACTCCTCGGCGCCGTACGGGCTGACCGGCGCGGTCTTCGCCGAGGACCGCGCGGCGGTCCAGGAGGCCTCCGACCGGCTCCGGTACGCCGCCGGCAACTTCTACGTCAACGACAAGCCCACCGGGGCGGTCGTCGGGCAGCAGCCGTTCGGAGGCTCGCGCGCCTCGGGCACGAACGACAAGGCGGGCTCGATCTGGAACCTCATCCGCTGGGTCTCGCCGCGAACGGTCAAGGATCTCTTCATCCCGCCGACCGACTACCGCTACCCGTTCCTCGACGAGTAGCGATGCGCGTCGGCGAGACCGCGCGACGCTCCCGGCTCGTCACTGTGCGCGACATCGAGCTGTTCACCGAGCTGACCGGCGACCGCAACCCGCTGCACTACGACGAGCAGACGGCGCGGGCGAGCCGCTTCGGAGGGATCATCGTCCAGGGCGGCGTCACCTCGGGGCTCCTGAACGCGGTCGTCGCCGAGGATCTCCCCGGCCCGGGCAGCGTGTTCCTGCACGTCGACTGGAGCTTTCGCGCGCCCGTGCGGCCCGGCGACGAGATCACAGCGGAGGTCGAGGTACTCGAGGTCCGTGAGGACAAGCCGATCTCGAAGCTGCGCACGACGATCTCGAACGGGGACGGCGTCGTCGTGCTCGAGGGCACGGCGCTCGTCTACCGCGAGCCGCTTCCCTAGCGCTCGACCGGCGGGACGGCACGAAGCCGTTCGACCAGGGCGCCGATCTCCTCGGGCGAGTACGACGGGGTGCGGCGCGTCGTCCCCGGCGGGTCGTGCGCGAGCCCGGTCCCCTCGCGCCAGGCGTTCGCCGGGCGGATCGGCCGAGGCACGAAGCCGCCGCCGCAGTTCGGGCACACGTCGTGCAGGACGTTCTCCGCGCAGTCGGGACAGAACGTGCACTCGTAGCTGCAGACGCGCGCATCGGCCGGCGGCGGGAGGTCCCGGTCGCACAGCTCGCAGTTCGGTCGTAGCTCGAGCACGAGCCTCGCAGGCTATGCGGTCTTGAACACCCAGGCGACCGCGGTGCCGTTCGCGATGTTCCGCGCATAGCCCACTGCGACATGCGTGCCAGGTTGGAGGGGCTTCACCGGGGCGCCGTAGATCGTGCCCTTCGTGGCGGTCCCGCCGCCCTTCTCGAGGAGCTCCTTGCCGTCGATCCAGAGCCCCGAGTCGACGAACGGGAGCTTGGACGAGATCCCGATCGCGATCTGGGCGAGCGCCGGGGAGGTGGCTCCCGGCTGGGGGCCGAGAATCCCGACCTTGACCTTCCCGGTCCGGTCGGGTACCCACTTGCTGCCGTCGAAGCGGAAGACGACCGCGTGTGCCCTGTTCCCGCGCGACGACTGGACGACAGCCCAGTCGCCGGTGTCGAAGAGCACCTTCACCGTGCCCGCGAGACTCGGGCTCGCGGCGATCAGGGCCCGCATCGCTGCTGCCGGGCCGGACGTCGCGACCGCCGGGGTCGTGGTCGTGGTGATCGCCGTCGTGGTCTTCGACCCGCCGCCGCAACCGGCGAGCAGACCGAGCAGGAGGAGGAGCGCGACCCGCCTCGCGGCCACACGCTTCATGGGGTGCCCTTCAGCCGTGCGAGCGCGGCCCGGATCCGTCCGGCGTCGGGACCCGCCGGATCGAGCTCGAGGTACCTGTTCCAGAGCGAGGCGATCTCCGACGCGTCGCCGCCGTGCTGGTACAGGAGGAGCCCCAGGTTCTTGTACGCCACGGCCTCCGTCGGCGCGAGCAGGATCGCCGTGCGATACATCTTCTCGGCCTCCGGCACCTTCGCCGCGTCGCCGCCCGCGAGCGCGAAGGCCACGCTGAGCGCCGCCTCGCCGTAGTCCCTCGCGATCACCGACTCCCAGCTCGTCGCCGGATAGCGCTTCGTCGGATAACGAAGCTGCTCGAAGAGCGACGCATTGGCCCGCGTCACCGCATAGGGGTCGGGCACGGTGCCCTTACGCGCGAGCCGGTCGACGAGCCCGTAGTGCACGCCGCGAGAAGGGAGCTCCGAACTTCTTCTCCGCCTGCTGCCCGACCACGTACACGGGATGCGTGGCGAGGTTCGCGCCGACGAGGCCGTTGAGCGACGTCGCGACTCCCACCGTCGTACGCGGGGAACGGGATCACCACGTCCGGGTGGTCGCGCTCGACCTGGTCGACGTAGCTCGGGAGCTTCAGCAGCTCGGTGTCGAGCGCGACGACGTCCGGCCGGAAGTGGCTCGACGACCTGGGCGTAGGCGACGCTCTCGTAGTTCTCGTCGCCGCGCATCAGCAGGACGGCATTCGGCGCGAGCGGGCCCAGGAGATCCTCGCCGTAGTCCGCGGCGACGCGGTTGCCGCTCTGGTCGTTCGTCGAGAAGTGCGCGGCGGCGGCCGCGACGGGCACGAGGAGCAGCGCGACCGCCGCGATCCCCGTGACGAGCCCACGGCGCGGCACACTGACGCGGTCGGCGACGCCGAGGCACCACCACGCGCCGAGGCCGGCGAGCATCGCGAGGGGGATGCTCGGGAGGATGTAGAAGCGGGCGACGATCCCCTTCGTCAGCTCGTCGGAGAGGCCGGGATGCGTGACGGCCATGAACACGGGGCCGGCCACGAGGAACGCGGTGAGGAGCGCGAGGCCCTCGGCGCGGCGATGGCGCCACGACCAGGCGAGCCCGGCGATCGCAAGCGCGATGCCGGCGAAGACGAACCCCTGCGAGAGGTCGACGAGAATCAGGCGCAGATTCTCCCCGACCGACCCTGACTGCCCGCTGATGAGGGTCGTCGTGCCGTAGTTGCCTCGCGAGACGTCGACGTAGAAGCGGTGAAGGCTCGACGGGTCGCCCCAGTTCAGCGCCGGGCTCGCCGAGGCCGCGATCGGGAGATAGGCGTAGGGCAGCAGGCCGACGACGAACGCGCCGAGCGCGAGGCCGAGGTCGCGGGCCGAGATCCGCAGCCGCCCCGAGGCGCGCGGCAGCAGCGCCCAGCCCTGCCAGGCGAGGACGGCGAAGGCGGGAACGAGCAGCACGATCGTCTGCTGGTCGCAGAGCGCGAGCCCGAACAGGAGCATGAAGAGCCGGAGGAGCCACTTGCGCTCCGGCCGGCGGCACCACTCGATGCCGATCAGCAGCAGCGCGGCTGCGAAGAGATTGTTCAGCGCGAAGACCTCGGCGACGACGCGAGTAGGCCCAGAAGAGCGCTCGAGAAGGCGAGGAGCAGGGAGCCGCAGGCCGCGGCGACGAACGGCGTCGAGCGGCGCGACGGCGCGGCGGTGCCGTCCGCGCGGACCGAGACGAGCCGGTGGATCACGAGGAAGACGACGCCGACGGCGACCGCGTCGAGAAGCGCCGAGAGGAGATTCATTCGCAGGGCGGGCGAGCCTCCCGGGAGCAGCGTCGCGAGATGCCCGAGCAGCATGTAGAGCGGGTATCCCGGCGGATGTGCGACCCCGAGAACGGTCGCAGCCGCGATCAGCTCGCCGCTGTCGCCGGTCGGCACCGAGGGCTCGACGGTGACCGCGTACACGGCAAATGCCACGAGGGCGACGAGACCCGCGCCCACGACGGCCTCACGCTCGAATCCCGGGAACGTCCCGATCGGTGCCGCAGGACGCGGCTCCGGTCCCGGACGCGCGCCTGCTCGTCCGACGAGCCGCCGGCGGCGGCTCTACCAGGGGGGCTCCCGTGCCGGCGCGGCGACTCCTCGCTCGGTTGCGATCGCTCATGGTCGAATCGTCGCTCAGGCACGGCCCGCGCGGTGCAGCTGCGCGTAGATGTCCCGCGCCGTCTTCGCCGGGACGCCCGGGACCCCTTCGAGCTCCTCCGCCGTGGCGCTCAGGACGTGCTCGGCCGAGCCGAAGTGCCGCAGGAGCGCCCGCCGCCGTGCCGGCCCGACTCCGTCGAGCTGATCGAACATCGGACTCCCGCGCAGCCGCGTCCCGGCGCGAGCGGTGGAAGGTGATCGCGAAGCGATGGGCCTCGTCGCGCAGCCGCTGGAGCAGCTGGAGGCCCGGCGAGTGGTCGGGCAGGCGGACCGCGCTCGACCGTCCCGGCAGGAACACCTCCTCCACGCGCTTGGCCAGCGCGACGACGGCGACCCGCGGCAGGTCGTAGGCGGCCATCGACTCGAGTGCCGCCGCGAGCTGGCCCTTGCCCCCGTCGATCACCACCAGGTTCGGCGTGGCGCCGAACGACGCGTCGTAGTCGTCCGCTGCGACACCCGCCGCCAGGCGCGCGAACCGCCGCGACACGACCTCGCCCATCGCCGCGAAGTCGTCCTGGCCGGTCTGCCCCCGGACCGTGAACTTCCGGTAGTCCGCCTTTCGCGCCACGCCGTCCTCGAATACCACCATCGATCCGACGATCTCGGTGCCCTGGATGTTGGAGATGTCGAAGCATTCGATCCGGATCGGCAGGGCTTCGAGGTTGAGCACCTCCCGCAGCTCCTCGAGGGCCTCGACCCGCCGGAGCCGCTTGGTCTCCGCGACGAGCGTCTCGCTCGAGAGCGCGAGCTCGGCGTTCTGCTGGGCGAGCTCCTGCAGGCGGCGCTTCTCGCCCCGCTCGGGGGCCCGAACCTCGACCCGGGAGCCGCGAAGCTCGGAGAGGAACCCCTCGAGGCGTCGAGAGGTCGCCGAACCCCCTCGGCACGAGGATCTGCGGCGGGATCGACGGTGCCGTCGCCGTAGTACTCGAGGCAGAACCCCTCGAGCACCTCGAGCGGCTCGTCGCCGGCCGCGTTCTCGAGGTGGAACGAGTAGCGATCGACCATGCGACCGCCGCGGAGCGGGAAGATCTGCACGGCTGCGCGGTCGTGGCCGACGGCGACGCCGATCACGTCGATCGTCCCGATCGAGGCCCGCTCGACCGCCTGCCGCTCGGCGAGGCGCTCGACGGCGTGGAGACGGTTCCGGTACCGCGCGGCGTCCTCGAAGCGCTCGTCGGCCGCCGCGGCCCGCATCTGGCGGTCGAGCTCGGTCCGGATCGGCTTGTCGTTGCCCGAGAGGAACTCGACGACGCCGTCGATCACCTCACGGTAGGCCTCCTTCGAGACATATCCCACGCACGGGGCCAGGCAGCGCTCGATGTGGAAGTCGAGGCACGGGATCCCGCTTCGCCGGCCGGGCTTCGGCCCCTCACAGGGGCGGTAGCGGAACACGCGGTTCAGGACGTCCAGCGTCTCCCGCACCTTCTTGGCATTCGCGTACGGGCCGAAGTAGAGAACGCCGCGGCGATGCCGCTTGCGCGTGAACATCACGCGCGGGTACTCGTCCTCGAGCGTCACCGCGATGTACGGGAACGACTTGTCGTCGCGGAGCCGCACGTTGAACGGCGGCCGATGGCGCTTCACGAGGTTCTGCTCGAGGTGGAGCGCCTCGACCTCGGTGCCGGTCACGATCGTCTCGATCCGATCGACCCGGCCGACGAGGGTGTCCATCCCGAGCCGGTTGTCGCTCCGCCCGGCCTGGAAGTACTGGCGCACGCGCGGGCGCAGCGACTTGGCCTTGCCGACGTAGAGCACCTCGTCGTCGGCGTCGCGGAAGAGGTAGACCCCCGGGCCTGCCGGGAGCCGCTTCAGCTCGGCACTGACCCGTTCGGACGGCACCGACCCAGGGTACAGCCGAAATCCGCCCGGCCGTTCGTGATGGAATCCCCTGGAGATGCGGTGCTCGCGGATCGCCCTCGCCGTCGCGGCGGGAGTCGTCGCGATCCTGCTCGCCGGGTGCGGCGGCGGCCACCGGCACCTCGTCGTCGGCGGCGTCGAGGACTCGGCGAAGTGGGCCGATCCCGGCGGGAACATGGCGCTCGCTCAACGTGCCGGCTTCCAGGTGATCGTCCTCAGCTCCATCTGGGCGCGGGGAGCCCGGGCGCCGTCCGCGCAGGAGGTGTACCGGCTCCGCACCGCCGTCGACGTGGCGCAGAGGATCGGGATCCAGCCGATCGTGGCCGTCTACTCCTTCAGCGGCGAGACGCCTGCTACATCGGGTGCCCGCAGCGTCTTCGCCGCGTACGCAGCCTCGCTCGCCCGTCAGATCCCGGAGCTCCGCTACCTGAGCATCGGGAACGAGCCGAACTCGAACCTGTTCTGGATGCCGCAGTTCGGTCCGGGCGGCTCGGACGCCGCGGCCGAAGGCTACTTCCGGCTCCTGCAGGTCGCCTACCCGGCGGTGAAGGCCGCGAGCCCGCAGCTCACCGTGATCGGCGCCTCTCTGGCCGCGCGCGGCAACGACCGGCCGGGCGGACGGAAGCAGACCCACTCCCCCACCCGCTTCATCGAGGACCTCGGCGCGCTCTACAGGCGAAGCGGCCTCGCCCATCCACCCTTCGACCTCTTCTCGATCCACCCGTATCCGCCGAACTCCTCGGTGCCGCCGACGGCCACCGACCCGCACTCGACGTCGATCGGGATCGCCGACTACCCGAAGCTCGTGCGCCTGCTCACCGACGCATTCGGGAAGCCGCCGCCGATCGTGTACGGCGAGTACGGGATCCAGACCCAGATCCCGCGTTCGGAGCTCGACCTCTACTCGGGGGTGCGGCCGCCGTCGATCCGGCCGGTGAGCGAGGGGAGGCAGGCCGACGACTACGTCACCGCGATCCGCCTGGCCTCCTGCCAGCCGCTCGTGCGGATGCTCGTCTTCTTCCACGTGACGGACGAGTCGGCGCTCACCGGCCTGCAGACCGGCCTCTTCTATCCGAACGGAACCCCCAAGCGGAGCCTCGGGCAGGTTGCCGCCGCTGCCCGGGCCGCGGAGGAGGGCCAGGTAAAATGCGGCTCGTGAGCGAGCAGCAGACGCAGTTCGAGGGCCAGTACCTTGCCTATACGTTCTTCCGGGTGAGGCCCGAGTGGCGGCTGCTTCCGGTCGAGGAGCGCGCCGCAGGGAAGGACGCGTTCGCCGAGGTCATCGAGGACCTCGCTCCGCGCTTCGACTATCTGGGGGCCTACTCGACGACGGGGGTCCGGCCCGACACGGACTTCTTCCTCTGGAAGATCGCCAGGAGCTACGACGACCTCGGCGAGCTCGGCGCGGCGCTCAACGGGACGCCGCTCGCAGCCTGGCTCGAGACGCCGTACTCCTATCTCGCGACGTCGAAGGCGTCGCAGTACACGAAGGCGAGCCGGGCGCGCAAGATCGTCCCGCAGAACCAGCCGTACTGCGTCGTCTACCCGTTCGTGAAGGTGCGTCCCTGGTACTTCCTGCCGAAGGAGGAGCGGCAGGCGGCGATGGAGGAGCACATGCGCATCGGTCACGAGTTCGAGACGATCAACAACCACACGACCTACTCGTTCGGGATCGACGACCAGGAGTACATGACCGTGTTCGAGTGTGACGAGCCGGCCGATTTCATGCACCTGATGGCCCGGCTCCGCGAGTCGGAAGCGTCACGCTGGACGGAGCGGGACACCCCGATCTTCGTGGGCCAGCTGATGGACGTCCGTGCTGCTCTCGATCGCCTGGACGGCGTCGGGTCGCGCGTTCACGCGTAGCGGTGCTGGTCGCGCCACGTGCGCACGCACGCATAGACGGACGCTGCGAGCACGAGGAAGAACGCGAGGAGGTCGCGCCCCGAGAGCGGCCTCGCGAAGTACCAGCCGAGGTCGACGACCGCGAGCCCCACAGCGCCGTAGAAGACGACCTGCTGGCGCCGCGGCCAGAGCTCGATCTCCCGTTTCCCGAAGTCGCGCCACATCAGGTAGGCGGCGAACGCGATGGCGATGTAGAAGCCGAAGCGGATCAGCGTCGAGGCGGTCGTGAGCGAGCGCTCCTGATCGAGGACCACGATCACCGCCGCGACCAGCGCGATGATCGCCATTCCGCGCCAGAAAGGGGGAATGCGAGTCACGTTGCCGTCATGTACGCGCGCACGCCGAGCGCAGCGGCGAGGAACAGCGCGATCGCGAACCAGAGCAGCCGGGCGCGCGGGTCGGAGGGGGCGTAGAGGAACGGTGCGAACACCGCGAGCAGCGCGAAGGTCCCGTAGGCGTAGTGCAGCCGGTCATGAGCGCGGTGGTGCTGGGCCAGAAGGAAGAAGCCGAAGAGCACCTGCGCGACGACGAGCGTCTGCGCAAGCGAGATCGCGTGCGTCACTCCCGGCCCGGCGCCCCGCTGACGGGCGACGAGCGCGAGGATCCCTGCGACGACGCAGGCCGCGATCACGAGGACGGCGTTGACGTGGTGGACGCTCAGCACGGCGCTCTCAACCTACCGGCGAAGACCGATGTGGTCGGCGTCGGCCGGCATGAGCGGCGCCGGGATCGAACCGAACGGCGCTTCGTCATCCGGAAGCTCGAGCTCGCGCGCGCCGGTGGTGCCGGCGGCGCGCATGACAACCCGCCAGTGGAAACCACGGATCTCCGGCGGCTGCGCCCACGTGATGACCAGGCCGGCGTCGCGCACCGTTTCCTGGAGCCAAAGCCGGTCGAAGATCACCGCGTTCGACGGGTCGACCTCATTGATGTAGAGAGCGTTCTGAAACGACTGCATCATCGGGAACTGCCGCTTGTCGAACAGGAACCAGGTGGTGACCACGAATCCGTCCGGCCTCAGCACCCGCGCCGCCTCGCGAAGGTAGAACTCGGCCTGATCCTGCAGCGTGTGCGTGAAGACGCTCTCGGCGTTGACGAGCGAGAACTCGCCGGCGCCGGCCGGAAGCGGCAAGACGCGGTGCGCGCCACTCGGGTTCAGGCCGGGGTTGTAGACGTCCTGGTGCACGAACCGGAACTCCTCGGCGTGGGGCGCGAGCTCGCGCTCGCACCAGGCGATCATGCCGCGATGCAGGTCGACCCCGAGATATCGGGTGGGGCGGGGCCGCTGCTGGATCAGCTGCCGAGCAGCACGGCCGCAGCCGCAGCCGAAGTCGAGCACACTCTCGTAGGCGGATGCGGGTAGGTAGCGGTGCACCAGCTCGCCGGACGGATTGTCGTACGACTTCAGATCGGGAGCGCCGATGAGGTCGCGCATCTCCGGCGGCGGAATCGGCAACGCCTGCGACATCGGCAGATCATAGGATTGCGGTGCCATCACACGCCCACCATCGGCTCGAACGCGAGACGGACGCAGCAAGTACCGCTCTCACGGTCCGACCAGCCCCGGCGGCGGCCTTGATACGGTCGGCCTGTCCAGACGGAGGGACGAACTGCTCGCCGAGCGGTCGCCGTGCCCGACGGCAACGGCGCGCCGAAAGGAGGACGTGGTGGTCGAAGAGGGCAAGGCCGCGCCGGAGTTCTCGCTCGAGAGCGACAGCGGAGAGACGGTCACGCTCGCCTCGCTGCGGGCAAAGCCGGTCGTCCTCTACTCCATCCCAAGGACAACACGAGCGCAAGTGTTTGAAGTAACGGGGAGCCGAGCAGCCGTTCGAAGGCCACCCGGCCCCCTTGCTTTCAGCTCTCCTCTCGTTCGCGACGCTCCTGCTCCTCGTGGAGACCCTTCCAGTAGGCGTCGCTCTCGTCGGGCATCATGTCGGCCGGGATCAGGCCGAGTTCGTGGATGGCCTCATCGACTTTCAGCTCGAGCGCGTAGCAAGCGCCAGCCATCTTGTTGCACTCCAGACGCGCGGCCGGGGCCGCCGCGCAAACGGTAACGCACGTGAGGGATGCCGCTAGCCGTCGGCATGCGCCGGAGATTAATCGTTCTGACCGTCAGCCCGCAAGTGACGATCTTTGCGTCGCGTAACCGTCACTGTGGCATCAGCCAAGCGCAACGCGACCCCGACCTCCGTGGGGCAGCCAGGTGGCCGAGGCCGCGCGCAGCGCTAGCGAGTATCGGCAAGCGCTCGAGGCGAGTCAAGAGCGGCTCGAGGCGGCTTCGCGTTGACGGTAGTCGACGATGTTCTACCGAGAACGGCTCAGCTAAACGGCTGGGTCGTCTTTCTTCCGGAGCTTTCTACCGCGACGGATATGTCTCTCGGCGCAAGGGTTTCAGATGCGGATATTCGGACACGATCGGTGAAGTATCCAAGGATGAGGAGGGCACGATGAGATGGTTGCCTAGATTGCGTTTCCTTGTCATGGTTGCGATCTGCGCGACGATGACGGCGGCGGTTGTCGCCCAAGGAGGCGCGGCGGTTCCGAAAACCTGCGGCTCCCTCATGGTCAATGGAACGAAGTACTCCTACCGAGTTCAGGGCGTGGAGTGCACGTTCGCGCGTTCGTGGACAAGCAAACTGATCAAACAGCCAGGGAAGCTTCCAACGCATCAGGGGACCTGGACGGTCGCCCTGCGCGGCCCGGCCGGCTGGCTCTGCGGTGCCGACGCCGGCTTCCCGAAGATGTCACTTGGCTCCTGCCAATACACCGTGCACGGCAACACGACGTTCAACTGGGCGCGGGCTCACGGATAGGAGTCCGATAGAAGGTCGAGCTTAAGACGGCCCAGCCACGCGGCTGGGCCGTTTCTTTGCCGGAGTGGCGGATTGAGCTTCCCCGCTGACGGGTAGTTGCTTTCCAAGGCAGGTGGCGAGCTCCGAACCGAGCCTTGGAGCACGCCACCGCCTCGCAACACGCTCTCGTTGACGCCGGGGGGCAGTAACGATGAGCGTGAACCAGGGGCCGGGGCACCGCAGCCCCGGCCCCGATCTACGGACGATGCTCAAGCAAGCCGGCCCCGGTGGGGGCAGTGGGGCGGGCTGGGACGCTGACGACCACAGGGAGTCCACCGGGACACGGCAGCGCAGATCGGAACATAACCCCCCCTCAGAGGACGGGGAATTCGTCAGTCGGTGCGTTCGACGGTGGTCTCGTCGACGAGCTTCTCGACGACCTTGTCCTCGACAGGATGCGCTGCGGCTTTCTCGATCTCCTGTTGCTGCGCCACCTCGACGCGCGCGGCCTGCCACGTCGACCAGTGGCCGGACACAAGCGCCCAGAGCGAGAGCGCCGAAACGTATGTGACGCTCGAAAGCCACCCGAATGAGTAGGAGATGGGGATCATCGCGACCCAGAACAACGCCAGCGACCCGTTGACGCGACGCATGAACACCGGGTCGCCCTGAACGAGCGCCCACAGGCTTCGCGCGGCGTGCATCCATAGGTGTTCGGGCTGACGAGACGCGTGTCCTCTGTTACCCCACTGTTACCCACGGCGCTCATTGTTTGTCGTCGTCCTCCGCCGGGCACAAACCAGGAACATCAACAGAAGGAGAGAGATGGCGGAGCTGACAAAGCTCGAATCAAAACTCGGTGAGGTCACAGGCCTCGCGATGGCCGCCCAGGTCGCCACCGAGAAAGTCCGCGGGCTCACGGAGGCCGAAGACGACGCCCTCGCGTCCCGGCTTCAACAGATGCACGCCGAGGCCGCCGAAACAGAGAAGCGGTGCGTCGCGCTCGCCGGAGACCTTGACGGGAAGAAGACAGCGATCCTGGAAGAGGCCAACTCGACCAAGGGCAAGGCCGCCGAAATGATGAAGACGTACCTCGACAGTGATTCCGAGGCGCTCGACGGTTTTGAGTTCCTGACGATGGCCGAGGCAGGAGAGGTCGGGCACTGGTCGATCCTGAAGACACTGAACGAAAGAGCAGGTGACGTAAACGTCGCGATGCTGGTGGAATGGGCTCTCCCGATCCAAGAGCGCCATTTCGCGGACGTGAAGGGCGGCTCGCTCAAGCTCGCCGGCGGCGAAGACCCGAACGAACCCGCCTAGCTGCAGCAACTGAGGCGGCGCGACGCTGACGATCGGGGAACGTCCGGCGACGGTCAGCGCAGATAGGAAGATATCCACTCTGGCTAGCACCGCGAGGGGCTGCGGGCTTGGGGCGGCTTCGCGAACGTCTACGCCGCCGGACGGATGCTGAACCGCCGCCCCAACCCCACCGAGAACCTAGACCAGGGCCCGCTCGGCCGGTAGTCGGCTCATTCGGCCATGTCCCGTTCGGCCCACATGCCCTCCCGAAGCTTGCTCCTAGGACTGGACCTTCAGGGGACATGCAGCCGTTACAAGGACGTGGCCGATCGTAGAGACACCGTTCTAGCGTCTTGGCACAACCGCCCGGCCCGCCTATGTCCCCGTCGCTCCATGGTGTCACGATGGAGTGGAAGCCAGCCGGGAGCGTGCTTGGGGTAGCTGGCTCCGCTCGCCGGGATTGCGGCAGGCAGACCGGGCGGTTGTAAACTCTTACCCTCCTCGCAACCGCCTAAGCCCTCGGGCTCCGATCAGCCGCTAGTCATGCCCGGGTGCGGCCCTCACGACGAGCGTGACGAGCTCATGGCCGTTGCTGGGACGCACGCTCACGACCTCGAGCGTGTCCCGCCCGCGTGGGATGCGGTCACCAGGCTTCCAGTCGTGCACCCCGAGACTCGCGTCCGTCAGCCACTTGCCCTGTTCATTCTCAACCCTGAATGTTGGCACCCCCTTGTCCTTTCGTTCGGACTGGGGCCGGGACGGCCCCGGGAGGCTACCTGCCGCTCCCGTCGCCCCTGACCTACGTGTCGAAGCCCCCTTGGAGGTCGAACCTCATGCTCACCGTGTGCCTCAGGCTCGATGATTTGGATGTCGTCCGTAACGTGGGACCACAGATCAAGAGACATAGAGAGGTCGGCCCCCCATTAAGCAACCGGCCGTCATTGCGAGAGGGGCCAGCGGGCCGGTCAAACCCGACGCGAGCGCCCCGAAAACACACGCTATGCCTGCTCTGCCAGCGACTCCTGCCCCCGACTTCTTGGCGATGATCCCAGCTCCAAATTCGTCAGCGCCGGACGAGCCGAACGCTTCCGTAACGACGTCGGCGAGCGGGTCGAAAAAGGACGCGCCGCGGGCCTCCTCCTTGAACGCGTCGAGCTGCCAGCCAGGAATGCCTGCGAGCGTTCTGATAGGGCTCTTGGTCACGTCGAGAATGCCCTCCCACTCAACATTCTGGTGCAGAAGGAATGTCGCGGATATCGTGGTCGGTAGCCTGGTGGCGTCGCCATCGACCTTCATTCGGTACCTCACCGACGAGACGACACCGACGATTTCGACAAAGACGAGCTTCTCTACCTCGTCAAAGGCGTGGCTGATCGTCAGGGCAGGGTCGCCCTGTGCGACGGTCCCATAGGCAAATTGAAGCCCCGAGACTGCGTCTTCCCCGGCACTCGTTCCGCTCGCGGTCGAAGCACCATCGCCAGCATCGGGGGCCATCAGCGCACCCATACCTGGATTGGCGTGCAACCCACGGACGCCTTGGTTGGCCACCGTGGGACCGGGAGTCCCAGCTGCCATGTCGGACGCCGGGCCTGGCCGATACTTTGAGACGACGAGCTGCTCGTTGTGCTCGCCAAGGGCGCCGCCACTGGCCGCGGTCCTCGAGAATCAGGAGTAGGCGAGCTCGCCGTCGATCATCGGCCAGCCATTCCTCGTCTTCGGCGTCGTAATGCGAAGTATCCTGTCGGCCTGCTCGGTAGGGCTAACGAACTTCTCGCCGTCACGATCGCCGACGCGCGAGACGCGGACGACGCCGACGGCACGACGAGAGGAGGGCTTCGTGGTCGAGGAAGGCAAGCCAGCGCCGGACTTCGAGCTCGAGAGCGATGAGGGCGAGACGGTCACGTTGTCCTCCTTGCGAGGGAAGCCGGTCGTACTCTACTTCTATCCCAAGGACAACACGTCGGGATGCACGACGCAGGCGTGCGGGATCCGCGACGCGTGGGGCGAGTTCGAGCGGGCCGGCGCGGTCGTGCTCGGCGTCTCGCCCGACGGGGTCGCCTCCCACGCAAGTTCAAGAGCGACTTCGAGCTGCCGTTCGGCCTGCTCGCCGATCCCGACCACGCGCACGGCCGAGGACTACGGCGTCTGGGTCGAGAAGACGCGCTACGGCCGCACGTACATGGGGATCCGTCCGCTCGACGTTCGTGATCGGCGCCGGACGGGAACGTCGTCAGGGCGCTGCTACGACGTCAAGCCTGCCACGCACGCCGACGAGGTGCTGGCGATCCTGGCCGCGTAGCCGGGCTCAGCGCTCGACGATGGTGACGGTCGTCTCGCCGCGCGCGTCCCAGTAGCTCTCGCCGAGCTTGTCGACGAGCGTCTGCTCGAGCTCGCCGGAGCGCTCCATCTCCTCGACGATGTCCGCGCCGCCGATCAGCTCGCCCTTCACGAACACCTGCGGGATCGTCGGCCAGCCCGAGATCGCCGAGAGATCCTCGCGGATCTGCATGTCGAGCAGGACGTCGACCGCCGTGATCGGCGCGCCGACGCGGCGCAGCGCACCGAGCGCGCGCTCGCTGTTGCCGCACATGATCGTCTCGGGCGTCCCCTTCATGAAGAGCGCGACGTCCGAGCCGTCGATGACTTCCTGGATCTTCTCGGTGTAGCTCACGGTCTCGCTGCTGCTCATGTCGCACTCCCTTTCGTGTTGATGCGTAGCTCGTGGATGCTCCCGTCGCTTCCAGGGCTCGTCGAGCGCCTCGTAGACGAGCTGGTGCTGCTGGATCCGGCGAGAGGCCGTCGAAGTCGGGCGCGGTGACGCGCACCTCGAAATGGTCGCCGCCGCCACGGTCGATCACCTGCACCTCGGACGCGTCCGGGAACGCGCTCTCGAGCAGCGTCTGCAGCCTCTCCTTGCTCACGCGGGGCCATGGTAGCGGCGGGATCGGCGCTGGAGAGCCGCTCGGCTAGACTGGCTTCGCCAGCGGATGTGGCGGAATTGGTAGACGCGCACGGTTCAGGTCCGTGTGTCCTTTTGGACGTGGAGGTTCAAGTCCTCTCATCCGCACTCTGAGACGCTCGCCATTCAGCTCCCATCCTCGTGTGCGGCCGCTGCGGCCGCCGTCCTCCCTCGTCGGGCAGCGGCGTCGCCGCGCGGCGCTGTCCCGACGACCGAGGTCATCGTGACCCTGGACGCGCCGTCGCTCGTCGCTCGGCGTCGCTGACCTCGGCCGCGCGGCGAACGCGCGAGCATCGCGGCCGTCCAGGCCCAGCGCAGAGACGCGGCTCGCGGCAGGCGATCCCGAGCGTGCAGGATCGTCGTACCGCTACCGGCTCGTGGCCGACGGGTTCGCGCTCGTCGTGCCCGACGCGCGACGTCGGCCGGCTCGCGTCGATCCCCGGGATCGCGAAGGTCTGGCCGAACGTCGCCTACCACGAGCTCGCGGTGACGCGGACGACGGTCGCGCGCGCGAACCAGCTGAACCAGGGCCCGCAGGTGATCGGGGCCGACAAGCTCTGGGGCACGAGCCTCGCGACCGCGGGCGAGGGCATGAAGATCGGGATCATCGACGACGGCATCGACGCCCGGCACGTCTTCTTCGACCCGGCGACGTTCTCGTACCCGTCCGGGTTCCCGAAGGGGCTGACGTCGAAGACGACGCCGAAGGTGATCGTGCAGCGGGTGTTCGCGCCGGCGTCGCCGAGCTACGCACTACGCCAGGGCGCCGTTCGACCCGTCGCAGAACGGCTCGTTCCATGCGACGCACGTCGCCGGGATCGCCGCCGGCGACCACAACACCCAGGACGGAGCGCTCTTCCTCTCCGGAGTCGCGCCCGACGCGTACCTCGGGAACTACAAGGCGCTGACGATCCCGACGCCCGGCTTCGGCCTCGACGGCAACTCGGCGCAGATCGCGGCGGCGATCGAGGCCGCGGTGGCCGACGGGATGAACGTGATCAACCTCTCGCTCGGCGAGCCCGAGATCTCGCCGCAGCGCGACTTCGTCGTGCACGGCGATCGACGCGGCGGCGCGCGGCCGGCGTCGTGCCGGTGATCGCAGCCGACAACCAGTTCGACCAGTACGGCTACGGCTCGATCAGCTCGCCGGCGAACGCGCCCGCGGCGATCACGGTCGCGGCGACGACGCTCGCGCGGCACGATCGCCGACTTCTCCTCGGGCGGGCCGACGCCGGTGTCGCTCCAGCTGAAGCCGGACGTCGCCGCGCCGGGCGTCGCGATCACCTCGTCGCTCCCGGTGAACCAGGCCGGGCCGTTCGGCGCGATGTCCGGGACGAGCATGGCCGCGCCGCAGGTGTCGGGCGCCGTCGCGCTCCTGATGCAGCGGCACCCGTCGTGGACGGTCGCACAGATCAAGTCGGCGCTCGTCCAGACCGGCGACCCGGTCCGCGACGAGCAGCGGCCAGCGAGGTCTCCGTGCTCCGCGAGGGCGGCGGCCTGATCAACCTCGTGCGTGCCGACAACCCGCTGCTCTTCGCGGCGCCGACGCTCGCTCTCGTTCCCGGTCAACGGCGGCACGATCCCGGTCGACCTCACCGACGCGGGCGGCGGCGCCGGGCCGTGGCTCGTCAACGCAGCGCTGCAGACGCCGCATGCGGGCGTGACGCGTGTCGGTCGACGACTCGGTCTCGGTGCCCGGGCGCCTCGCCGTGACGGCGACCGTCGACCGCTCGGCCGCGAACGGCGACGTCACCGGGCTTCGTGACGCTCTCGCGCGGGACGCGACATCCGGCGGATCCCGTTCTGGGTCGAGGTCGAGCCATCCGGTGCTCGGCACCGAGCCGTCGATCGCGCTCACTCACACCGGGACGTATCAGGGCGACGACCGTCGGCGCGCAAGTCCCTGGTCGTCCGCTACCGATACCCGACGGCCGGCGACACGATCTACCCGGGCCCCGAGGTCGTCTACAGCTTCACGGTCACGCAGCCGATCGCGAACTTCGGCGTCGCGGTGCTCTCCGGGCAGCGTGATCCCGCACGTCGTGTTCGACGGCGACGAGAACCATCTCGTCGGCTTTCCGGGGCTTCCGACGACCCTCAACCCCTATCTGAGCTCGTTCGGCGAGGCGCGTCCCGTCGCGGGCGCGATCCTGCCGGCGAACGGCACCTACGACATCGTGTTCGACACGCGCGCCGGCGTGCGGCCAGGCCCGTTCACGTTCCGGTTCTGGGTGAACGACACGACCCCGCCGCAGCTCCGAGTCGTCTCGACGACGCACGGGAAGGTCGTCGTCTCGATCGTCGATCCCGGCGCCGGGGTCGACCCCGAGTCGGTGCGGGCGACGCTCGACGGGCGCACGATCGAGCGGACATTCCGCCACGGCCGGCTCACGATCGCCGCCTCGCGCGGGCAGCACCTCCTGATCGTGAGCGCCTCCGACTACCAGGAGCTGAAGAACATGGAGGACGTGGCTCCGATCAAGCCGAACACGACGATCCTGCGGAGCAGGATCGTCGTCCACTGACCGCTCCTAGCGGCGCTTCGCGTCCTGCTCGTCGATCGTCGGCAGCGCCGCGAGGTCGCGCTCGACCGAGCGCGCGAACTCCTCGTGGTCGGAGGTGCACGACCCGGAGGTTCGCCTTGCTGCGGCGCTTCGCCGCGCGCGTCTCGCGCTTCGGGACGTGCAGTCGCCGACCGAGCCGAGGCCACTCGCATGCGGCCACGATCGCGATCGCAGCCGCCAGGAGAATCACTGCAACCGGACTCATGGCCGCAAGGATACTCGACGTGTCCAGGGCGGGAGGGGCCGCGCTGTGACGGGGATGACCCTCGCGACGGGCTACAATGGCCCGCCGATCGATCCCCGGTAGCTCAATTGGCAGAGCATTCGGCTGTTAACCGAAGGGTTGTTGGTTCGAGTCCAACCCGGGGAGCTTCCTCATCTGGGCGCCTAGGCCGACTGCGGGACACCGGAGACGATCTGGGCCAAATACGGGCCAAACCTCGGCCCGCTGCGGCCACCGATCCCGGCCTTCATTACGAGGGACGCCGCGGTTCGAGTCCTGCGCTCAGATTCCGCACAACGAAGCGGCGTTCCAGTGTCGCGTGAAACCGCTGATAGCCCAGTTCTTTGCAGCGCGGTGCGACCCTGGTGCGACCGCGGAATTCCTACGAGCGGCTCCCGGCGGGACTGGCTTGCATGGAAGTCGAATGGGGGAACTTCGCGGGGGTCGACCTCAATAGGCGTGTTGTCGCGGGCTAGGGGTCTGGCGACAAGTCGAGGGCTTCGGCCAGGAGCTCCAGGTGATGGTGGCGATCCATGTCCGTGTCGGCGAGCAGGTTGTCGTAGACGCTAGCTGCGTTACGTCGCCGTTTCAGCAGATCCAATGAATGAGCAGCCGAGCCGAGGAATCGAGCGTGGACCGACTCGAGCCGGGCTGCGAAATCGGCTGTCGTTAGGTCGCAGGTGCGCGCTGTGACGAACAGCTCGTGAAGTTCTTGTCGCATCTGTTCGTCGTTGTTGGTCGTCATGGCTGCGTTCTCCTAAGCGTCGGGCTCGATCGACCAGACGGTCGCAAGGGCGCCCCGACCGCCGACGCTGGCTCCGGCCTCTCTCAGTCTCGGGATGCGAGTGGAGACTTCTTTTTCGTTGTCCGGGATGTCGGCGCATGATCTTGCCTCGGGTTTGAGCCCTGCGCTGGGAGATGGACAAAGGCGACCGCAAGTGTTCGTCAAGCTTCTCCGAGTTCTGCTGGTCGTGTGCTCTCGGGTTCGAGTGCTGTGAGCTTGTAGATGCAGATCAGGCAGATGGCAAATACGCCGAGCGACCACCACGGGTGTGTGCCGCCGGTGTTCGTCAGGGCGCCGATCGCGCCGATGAAGGCGGCGATGAGTCCGACGACGCGCCCGTAGGTGCCGCCGCCGAAGAGTGACAGGGAGGCGGTTATCTGGACGATGCCGAGGATGATCACGATCCATCCCCAGGTGTGCAGGCTCGAGAAGAGATAGTGCGTGTCGCCGACATAGAAATGCGAATTGGCGACGGCCGCGATACCGAAAGCGAGGTTGAGGACGCCCGCCAGCATCAGCAGGATTCCCACGAATGCCTCTGTGCCCTCTACGTTCTTCATTGGCGTCCTTTCCGGACCTCGCGCCGTCTGACGCGGCTGGTCGTGGCTATGTCGGCGCTGTGCTGGGTTTGGGCTTGGTCTTGGCGCCGGGTTGGATTGTTGGGATGCCTCCGGTGAAGAGGAGGGCGATGAGCGCGAAGAGCGCGAGGATCGAGACGGCGACGCGGAGCCCGTCGATCCGGCTCTGCTCGTTCGTGTGCACGATCGCGTCGGCTGTCTTCGGGCGGACGTGCGCGTCGGAGAGCGCGGCCTTGAGGTCGGCGTCGGAGATGAACGGGACGCCGCCGGCGAGCTTCGTCTGTGCCTGGGCGGCGACACGATTCGGGACGGCCGGGTTGTTCTGGACACCGGTGAGGAACGACGCGGTTAGCGCTGAGATGAGGACGGCGCCCGCGAGCGCGGTGCCGATCGAGGCGCCGAGCTGTGTGCCGGTGTTCTGGATGCCTCCGACCTCGCCGCTCTGTTCGTCGGGCACCGCCGACACCGTGACGGCGCCGAGCTGGGAGGCGATCGAGCCGATCCCGGCGCCCGCGAGCAGCAGCGGCCAGGTGACGATCTCCGCTCCGGCGCCGTAGTCGAGCAAGACGAGAAGCAGCACGAGGCCGGCGAACATGGCGATGAAGCCGAGCCGGATGACCCGTCGCGGGTTCGCGTTCGGGAACACCTTGGGGACTCCGGCGGCGAAGAGCAGCAGCATCAACGAGAGCGGCAGCAGATGCACGCCCGTTGCGACCGCCGAGAGACCGAGGGCGACCGACAGGAACAGCGGCACGACGAAGAAGATCCCGGCCTGCACGAGGAAGAGGAAGAAGAACGAGGTGACGCCGTCGCGCAGCTGGATGTTGCGCAGCATCTTCGGGTCGATCAGCGCAGCCTCGCCGCGCGCGATCCGCCGGTTCTCCCACATCGCGAACAGGCCCACCACCACGCAGCCCGCGAGCACCAGCCAGATCACGGGCGAGAGCCCGAGCCACTCGGGAGCGCCCGGCTTGGGCCGCACGAACCCCCACGCGCCCGACTTCAGGATGCCGATCACGACCAGGCCGAGGCCGGCGGCCGAAAGCGCCGTGCCGACCAGGTCGAGCCTGGCGCCCTTCTCGGGCGGTGTGTCGTTCACCCGCCGCGCCAGCGCGAGGATCACGATCACGATCAGCACCTCGCTGACGAACACCCATCGCCACGACGCATAGCTCGTGAAGAAGCCGCCGATCACAGGCCCCACCGCGGCGGCCATCGCGCCGGCAGCCGCCACCAGCCCGTAGGCGCGCGGCCGGTCGGGTTTGCCGAAGTTCGAGGCGACGAGCGCGACGATTGCCGGAAAGATCAACACCGCGCCGAACCCCTCCAGGAACGACCAGCCGATGATCAGCACCGTCAGGCTGTGCGACAGCGCCGTCGTCAGCGACCCGCACGCGTAGATAACGCAGCCGATCGTGAACGCACGCTTCCGGCCGATGATCTCCCCGACCCTCCCGCCGGTGATCATCAACGACGCCATCACCAGCGTGTACAGCGTGATCGCCAGCTGGATCCCGGTCACATCGGTCCCGACGTCCTTGGCGACCGTCGCGATCGCCGTGTTCATCACCGTCATATCCAGCGCCATCACGAACTGCGCCGACGCCAACGTGATCAGAACCAGACCCGAAGCCTTGGCGGCAGCAGAAGAGGCGATTGGCGCAGTCGTCACAACGACGATCCTGCGGCCGCGGCATAACGTCTGCGCCGCAACGATGTTCGGTTCATGAGCTGCTCTTCAGGGAGTTGCAGGCGCTCGAGTTCGCGAACGCAGTCTTCAGTTCGCCCTTCGCGCCTAGCCCTTGGAGGTTCGTGACCGTCGTCTTGACCTGTGTTTCCATCGTTGCGAGCGTGCCCGTCACCGTTGGGACGGCCTTGAGCGCGCCGCTCAGGCCTGAGGCTCCTTTGACGGCACTTTCGATCGTCGCGACGTCCTGCTGCAAGCTGGTCGAGAGCTGGTCGAGCGAGTCCTTTGCCTGTTGCCCGGCCTGGGTGTCGGGCTTGCCGAGTCCTTTCAGGTCGGAGGCGAGAGTCTCAGTCGCTGCCTTCGCGTCGTTCCCCGCCGATTGCAGGCCGTTCTTGGTCGGGTTGCTCTTGACGGAGCCGGCGGCCGACTTCATCGCGGCCTGCCAGGTCGTGATCGACGTGCAGACGCCGCTCGCCCAGGTCTCGGTGGCGGAGGCGCTCGTCGTCGTCGCCTGTTGTTGAACTGCCGCCGCTCGAGCCACAGCCCGCGGCGATCAGCACCAGCACGGCCACGACGGCAATGAGGCTCGCTTCTTGGTTGGATTTCATTGGTCTGCTCCCTTGCGCGGGCAGGGAGGCCGGGGTGTGTGCCGGCCCCCTTTGCGCGATCTATGAGGTGATTGCACCCGACACTTCGGCGGAGGACTTCGAGATCGCCTTCCGCAGCTCCTCGTAGTCGCCCGAGTCGATCGCCTGGTTGATTCTCTTGTCCGACTTGACGAGGGCGTTCTCGAGCTTGTCGGCGTACACGGCGTCGACGACCGCCACGACCGCTGAGGATCCCGGCGGCAGGTACTCCTCGACATCGACGCCCATCTTCTTCTCCTCGTGCCGCTTCCGCAGTGCGCCGAGCCCGGCGCCGATCCCGGCGCCGATCGCGGTCGCCGCCAGCAGCGGCGGCGCGAACAGGCCGACGACGAGCCCGGCAGTGCCACCGAGCACCGCGCCACCGGCGGTGCGCCCGTCCCCGTGCTCGTGCACGTCGACCTTGCCGCTCGCGTCCCGATTCATCACGACGGCGCCGACGACCTGATACTCGCCGGCATCCTGCCCGGCCTTCAGCGCCTTGAAGTCGTCTGCGGCTGCCCCGGCATCGGAGTACGAACCGACTACCAGGACAAGATTGACATAGACACTATCCATCACTTCTCCTTTTCTCTGTTCGACGTCTGCTAATCCGGCGGACGCCCCTCCGACGTCCTGTAGGTCATCGTTCGACCCTGGCCTCCGCCGCTTGGCGTTCAGATCCCGCGCCGATCCCGTCGTCGCTCGCGCCGACGAATACCGCACACGGAGACGGGCGACAGCGGCCGTCCGAACGGGTCGATGAACAGCGTGACGGGTCCCGTGTGTGCCGGGACCGCTCCCTCGAGCACCTCGATGGAGTAGGAGAGATCGCCGTCGCCGGTGAGGTTCGGCGCCGTGAGCACGACGACCGCGTCGACGGGGACGTCGGCGCCGGGCTCGAGGAACGAGAGCACCGCGTTCGGTGGGTCGGTCTCGAAGCTGTTGTCGCCGACAGCCCATAGGTCGACGAAATCGGACGTGGCCATGTGCCCGACGACCCGCTGGGGCCGGTCGGAGAAGTAGAGCGTCGAGGGCGTGATCCCTTGCAGCGTCAGCTTGGCACCATCGCTCTCGATGCCCTGCGCGGTCTGCACGAACATCGACTGCTCGGTCTCGAGCTGTTCGGCCGATGTCTCGGTCATCGTTTTACCTCCTTGTCAGGCCCGGGGCCGCGAGCGTGGAAGTCCCGCGACAGCTCACTCCCCCGCCTTGCAAATCGGTCGGCGGGCCGCCGGAAACCACGCTCATGCCCGGCCGAACTCACCTCCGGTCCACCGGGCCTTTCCGACTGGTGGGCAGGAGGCCGGCACTCTCGGCCGACTCCACTGCCTCGGCTCGGTTTGCGGCCCCGAGTTTCTTGTAGATGTGTTGGACGTGGGTCTTCACCGTTGGACGACCGATGCCAAGGTGGTCGCCGATCGCGGCGAGCGTCTGATGCGTTGGGAGGAGCGTGAGAACGGCTGTCTCGGTCGGCGTCAGATGGACCGCCGTGCGAGGTGTTCTCTTGCGGAACGCTCTCGGCTGACCGGCCATGCGCCGAACGCTACGCGTGCGTCGACTGATTATTAATCGGCCAAAAAGGTTGATATTCTCGGCCCGGAAACCGGTTTGAGAGCGCCGGGGGATGCGCTTTGGTGAAAAGGGGGCCGACCGTGGCCGTGATCGATGAAGCGCATGTAGAAGATCCTGTCCTCGGCGGGCTCGCCCTGGCGATCCGGTTGCGGTGCCTGCCGGCAGCGCCGCGCATGGCTCAGGACCGCGCTGCTGGGGAGTAGGTCGGAGCTATCGCGAGTTCTTCTCCCCCTCTCGAGCGTCGGCGCCTACTGAACATCTCGGGGGTGCTGGTTCCGCCTGTGCGGGCCGATGCGGTACCGCGGACGCGCCTCGCCCCCTTGCGGGGGGTCGTGCAGCGCAGCCGGGTAGCGCTGGTTTCTGCTCCGGCGGGTTACGGGAAATCGACTCTCGTCGCCCAGTGGAGCGACCTGGATCCGAGGCTCAGCTGCTGGGTACAGCTCGCACACGGCGACAACGACCCCGTGGCGCTGCTTACCCGCGTCGCGGCGGCGCTCGACCATGCTGGCCCGGTCCGCGACGACCTCCTCGAGGAGCTATCGCGAAGGCCCCCGAGGATCGTCGAGGTCGCCCTTCCTCTCCTGGCTGCCGACCTTGCCGAGCGTGACCCGTTCGTGCTGGTGCTGGACGACGTTCACCTCGTCACTGCCAAGAGGAGCCGCTCGATTATCCAGTTCCTCACGGAGCAGGTGCCCTCCGGCTCTCAGTTGGTGTTGGTCGGGCGTGGCGATCCGGGAGTGCCCCTCGGCCGCCTCCGTGCAGGTGGAGATCTGGTCGAGGTCGGGGTCGCGCTCCTTGCACTTGACGCCGAGGAGACGCGAGCCGTTGCCGCCCTCGGTGGTCTGGAGCTGTCCGACCAGTCGGCCGAGGCTCTGCGCGGCCGGACGGAGGGGTGGGCCGCCGCGGTCGCGCTGGCGGCCCTATCGTTGCGAGACCGCGACGATGCCGCGACGAGGGCTGCCGAACTGACCGGCACGCAGCAACAGCTCGCCGATTACCTCCTGGAGGAGGTAATTGCGCGCCAGCCGGGCGATCTCAAGGAGTTCCTGCTCGGTACGTCGATCCTCGACAGGATGACCACACCCCTGTGCAATGCGGTGCTTGGCACGCACGACGCCGCGGATTCGCTCGAGGCCCTCGCGCGCTCGAATGCGTTCGTCGTCCCGCTCGACGATCGCGGCGGGTGGTTCCGTTACCACCACCTGTTCAGTGATCTTCTCCGAGCGGAGCTCAATCGTCGTCATCCGGAGTTGCTCCCCGTGTACCTGAAGCGGGCTGCAGATTGGTGCGAGCTGCACGGGAGCCCTGACGAGGCGTTTGCTTACGCGCACGAGCGCGGCGATCTCGCCCAGGCCGGCAGGATCGCGCTCGGGCACTGGGACGAGCTCGCAGGCCGCGGGTGGATCGAGACGTTGCGGCTCTGGCTCGACCGTTGTACCGACGAGGAGATCGAATCGGATGCCCAGCTGTCGATCGCGGCAGCGTGGGCGTCCGTGCTGCTCGGCGACCCGGTCGGAGCGAGGCGGTTCGTCGCTGCGGCCGAGCGGAGGCGGCTTGACGTGGCATCTCCGGACGGGGCCACGTCGCTTCGTTCGGCACTCGCGATTGTCCGAACTGCCGTCGCTCCCGACGGAGTCCACGGGATGCTGCGAGACGCCGAGTTCGCCTACACCGCGGAGAAGAAAGAGGGGACCCGGTGGGTTCTCGGCGCGTGTCGCGCTCTGGGGACGGCGTACGTTCTCCTGGGCCGACTGCAAGAAGCGATCGATGTGCTCGGCGAGGCACTCGCTCTCTCGAGCCAGCGGCCAGAGCTCGCGCACGCCCGGGTGTTCTGTCTCGGCTATATGGCCTTCGCGGCGACAGAGACGGGCGATCGGCGAAACGCGCAGCGATGGGCAGTCGAAGCGCTACAGCTGGTCGAAGAAGCGCGTCTCGACGCGGTAGCCCAGAGCGCCATTGCCTATGCGGCAGGAGCGCTGGCGCACCAGCAGCGCGGTGACCACGCGGCGGCCGCGCGCCAGCTCGAGAACGTCCGGCGGCTCCGCCCATTGCTCCACGGGGTGCCGTGGCTCGAAGCCGATTGTGCGCTGCGCTGCGCCGATATCAGCCTGAACCTCGGCGACCACGCCGGCGCGCTCGAGTTCGCGCGGATTGCGAGCGACGCACTCCAGGGCTACCCCGACGCCGGAACGCTTCCCGCCCGACTGCAGCGGTTCGAGGAGCGAATCAGGCGGGGAAAGGACTACGAGCTCACACCGGCCGAGCTCCGCCTGATCGGCTTCCTGCCTACGCATCTCTCGCTCCAGGAGATCGCCGATCGCCTTCACCTCTCACGCCCAACCGTCAAGACCCAAGTCGCCTCGATCTACCAGAAGCTCGGCGTCAAGAACCGGTCCGAAGCCGTCGAGATCATCGAGCAGTCCGGCCTCGGAGCGATCGACGGCTGGCCCACGATTCCGGATCCGGACTCCGACTGAGCCCGCGGCAAGTGTCGGGCGCCTCGAGCCCGAGGGCGGCGATATCGGCCAATGTGGCCGATGACGGGCAGGTCGTCTACCTCGTAACGTTGCACCGTCGACCGAACGGATCGACGGGAAACCGCGTGACCGGCAGCCGGTCGTGGTGCGAGAAGGAGTGCACGATGCGAGCAGCACACGAGGCGCCTGTTGATCTCGATATCGCGGCGTACCTCGTTCACGACGCGTCCAAGGTCGACTGGGACACGATCAATCAGCTCGCAGATAACTGGCGTCATTGGCCCGGTGGGCGACTGTGAGCGGCTACGAGCAGGTGGTCTCGGAAGTCGTCAGGGGTGTCGAGGCGGTCGGAGCGGGGATCATGGTTCTTGGCGGACTCGGCGCGTTTCTCGTGTTCGCATCCAATGCCTTGCACGCGGAGACGGCGCGGGGCTCCTATGACTCACTGCGCCGGAACCTGGGCCGCTGCATTCTGCTCGGCCTCGAGGTCCTGATCGTTGCCGACATCGTCAGGACCATCATTGTCGACCCGACACTCGAGAGTGTCGCCGTCCTTGGCGTCATCGTTGTGATCCGGATCCTTCTCAGTTTCTCGCTCGAGGTTGAGATCGAGGGCCTCTGGCCGTGGCGCCGATGGCAACTCGACCGCGGCGACCGCACCGACGCGCCGAGAGGCAACTCATGAGGGCCCTACAGTGGATGACGTTGCCACCGCCAGTCGACAGGGCTTGCCTTCGCAACCCGCACAAAATCGGGTTGGTAAATGACGGTATGAAGCTCTTAGGGTTTGTCTCGCGGGCTTCTGCCAGCGCTTGGGCGACGGCTCCGAACGGCACGATGAGAAAGACCGCTGCAGCGAAATAGAGCACGATGGCGACGCGAGGGAAGAGCAGGCCGAGCGCGATCGCTCCCACGTAAACGCCGACGACGATGCGGAACTTCTTCTGGGCTTCCTGCAAGTCCCGATCGGGTGAGGTGGATGGTCGTAGGCCTTCATGCCTGGCGTAGGCGGCCATCGCGGCGAACAACAGTCTGGTTGCCAGCATCGTCAGTCCGAACACAGTGACGGCTACTCGTTGCCACGACGTGCCTTTGTCAAGAGCCTCGCCAAGGAGACGGGTGGGAAACGGGAGGAACGCTATGGAGAGCAGGAAGAGCAGGTTCAGCCGGAGGAAGATGCGGTCGACGTGGTCGAGGTCGTCGGTGAGACTGGTGTGGGCGATCCAGGCCGCGCCGATCGTCAGGAAGCTGACGAGGTACACGAAATAGGACGGCCAACCCCGCAGGAACTGCTCCAGCGGCGAACCGGGCGGCCGGAGCGCAAGGTCCAGGACGAGCAGCGTGATGGCGATGGCCAGCACGCCGTCACTGAACGCCTCCATCCTGTTCTTGCTCAAAGCGGCGTTTGTCGTCACGATCTGCTCCTTGTCAGCCACGGCTTCCCTCCGGGTCAGGGCGACCGTACCAAGCCCCGGTCTCGGGTCGTCGTTGTGTACCTAGGGTCAGTGTCGGGACGGCAGGGTCACGGCTGCGGGCCGGAGCGCGGGAGGTCGCGGCTATGACGAGTGAATCACCTAACCGTTGCGGTGTTCTTGAACTGAACCCCCGGCAGTCCCTGTGACCGGCGAGGCCGCGGGCGGTGGCGGCGGCCGTCTGGCGGCGGTGCGGGACTGGCTGCACGGTCACGCGGACAGGCCCCTCGCGCGGCTCGCGCTCCTCTGGTTACGCCGCTACCTCGAGGCGAGCCGTAACTCGGGTGCCGCAGCCAGCATCTACTTCACGCTCTCGGCCCTCCCAACGGCGCTCGTCGTGATCGCGTTCTTCAACCTCGCGGCCAAGAACGAGAACGCGTTCTCCAACCGCCTGATCGCACACATGAAGCTCGACGGGGCGACGGCGAGCCTGGTTCGCGAGCTCTTCGGAAGTACCTCCAACAACGTCCTCGCTGCAACGCTCACGATCGTGTTCGGCTTTCTCCTCTGGGGCCTCGGGATCGGCCAGGTTTACCGGGACGTCTACGCACGCGCCTGGCGCACCCAGGTCGGATCAGTGCTCGACCAGGTGCGGTTCGCTATCTGGTTCTTCGTCACGAGCGGCCTCGTCGGCCTGATGACCGTCTCCGCCGGGAACCTTCGCAGCGATGGGTGGCTCGTCCTGATCCCGGCCTGGATCGCAGCCTCGATGATCTTCTGGCTCTGGACGCCGCGTTTCCTACTCCACCGGGAGGTCACCCTCCGCGCCCTTCTCCCCGGTGCGCTTCTCGCCTCGTTCGTCCTCGGTGGCACCGTCGCCACCGCACCGCTCTGGATCGGGCCGACCGTGAACCAGAATGCGCGTGCGTTCGGCTCCTTCGGCGTCGTGATCGCTCTTCTCGCCTACATCTTCACCGTCATCACCATCTCGATGGCCTGCGCGGTCTTCTCGCCCGTCTGGGCTGAATGGCGAGAGACGGAGAAAGCCCGGACGAAGCAGCTGCCCACGCCGAGCACGCCTGTCGTACAGCCGACGGTCCCCGGAGACGGCAAGACGACACGCGGGCCAGATCATCAAGACGGCTGACGGCTGACGACCCGACGCCGCCAAACCATCTCGCTTGTCGACCGTCCTAAGGGGGAAACCGGTCGAGGTCGATAGGGAAGGATGATGAACGGCACATCAGTTTTCCGAGGCTGTCGTCAGCGGCTCGAGGGACGCGCGGCGTGATCTACCTGTTCACGATCTGTGAGTACGGCGGTGGAGAGATCGCTTGGTGCACGCTGACCTGTGAGGAAGGCTTCGCGGAGGGCTTCGAGCTCGGCGTGAGGATGCGTATCAATCAGGAAGTGCATTACGTCGTGCGGGAGGAGATCGGCGAAGAAGACCTCGCCGGCCACACCGCAGCCATCGGTCCCTGGACACAGGCAGCCTGAAGCGCTCGGACAGCGCCCTCGTAGCAGATCCGGGCTGAGCACCCGACGATCGGGAACGTTCGAGCGAGACGCGTGTCCGTGATTCCGGTGACGCGAGATCCGCGAACTCCCTGATGGAGCACGTGCGTCGCTCGGTCAGTGTGGCTCCACAAGCAACATCGTGATGTCACGGTGTGTGCCGAGCTTGGGCGTCACGAACGGCCCGATCCGCCGCCATGCTCCCCGTGAGCAACGAGAGACACCGAGGATTCTGGATAAAGACTTGGCTGCGTTGAAGAACCTCCTCCACTCGCTTCGAACGGATCACCCGGTCGTATTCTTTTGCAGCGTCGTCCTCCCTGGCTCTCTGGTGGTGCTTGGGCTGCTGGCCCTGTTTGGCGTGCTCTAGTGGCGATTCGATTCGATCCAGCCAGCCAGAGCGCCGGCGCCAGATATCGGCCATTGTGGCCGATGGCGGGCCGATCGTCTCCGTCGTAGCGTTGGGGCCGTCGACCAATCGGGTCGAGACAAACTGCGTGACCGGCCGCTCGGCCGGTCACGGTGAGAGAAGGGGGCACCATGGCATCTGAAACCGACACTCCTGTCGATCTGTACATCGCGGCTTATGCCGATCCGGACGCAGCCCAGGCTGACTGGGACGCGATCAAGGAGATGGCGAAGGAGAAGACGATCACGGTTGACGGGCTCGTTCTCGTCAGCCGCGGAATGGACGGGAAGATCGACGTCAAGGACGACTTCCACACCGTGGGTCATGCAGCCGCGTGGGGTGCGGGCGCTGGGCTGCTCGTTGGCCTGATCTTCCCGCCGTCGTTGCTCGTTTCGGGTCTCGTCGGGGCTGGGATGGGCGTGGGGATCGGCGGGCTCGTCTCTCATTCCGAAAAGGGCGAGATCAAGGACGAGGTTCAGGACGACGTTCCGCCGGGAAGCTCCGCGATCGTGGCGCTGTTCGAGGAGCGGTGGGCGGCGGACGTTCAGAAGGCGCTGCCGAAGGCCGACAAGGTCTCGAAGCACGAGGTCGACAAGCAGAGCGCCGAGCAGGCGAAGGCTGCGGCGACGAGCGCCTAGACAGACTGGCCTCCGAGCGGATCGCGTGCATCCGGTTCGGGTGATTGAACCCGCCGGCAGGTGATTCCTGTCGGCGGGAAACGAACGAGACCGACATCCATTCAAGAGAAAGAGAGCCCCCACGATGAGTCTGCTTGCCGACAGCTATCCGTTCCTGAACATCCTGTGGTCGATGTTCATCTTCTTCCTCCTGGTGATCTGGGTTGCCTTCGTGATCTACATCCTCATCGACAACTTCAAGCGCCATGACCACAGCGGCTGGGCGAAAGCCGGCTGGCTGCTCTTCATCATGTTCGTGCCGCTGATCGGTGCGCTCACCTACATGATCGCGCGGCCGGCGCAGCCCGGCGAGGGCTCTCTGGTCAGCTCATAGCGCATGGAATCCGGGAACGACGATCTGCGACATAGGGGATCAACTGAACGTAGCCAGCAAGGTTGGGAGGGAACTCGATGAGTGCCGAAGGCAGTACTGCAATTGATGAGGCGAGCGAGCGGTCGAGCAAGGCTGCACGTGTCGAGCATTTCACGGTGGAGGAGCGGGTCGCGAGGGGGAAGGCGGCGCGCGCCGACGTTCCGCGTTCGGCGCATGGGCGTGGGAGCCGTCGCCGGATCGTGTGAGTCCGGTTCGGTTGCTGGAGGAGCAGGCGGAGACGCGGGTGCCGGAGCTGGTGCCGATTCGGTATGGGCGGATGTTGGTGTCCCCGTTTACGTTCTATCGGGGCGCGGCGCTCGTGATGGCGGCTGATCTCGCGAACACGGCGAGGACGGGGCTGCACACGCAGTTGTGCGGTGACGCGCATCTGTCGAACTTCGGTGCGTTCGCGGCGCCGGACCGTCGACTGGTGTTCAGCGTCAACGATTTCGACGAGACGCTGCCGGGCCCGTTCGAGTGGGACGTGAAGCGCCTCGTCGCGAGCTTCGCCGTCGCCGGGCGCGACCGCGGGTTCGACGACAAGCAGCGGGAAGCGGTCAACCTGGCGGTCGGAAAGGCCTACCGGGAAGCGATGAGCGGCTACGCCGCAAGGGGCAACCTCGACCTTTGGTACACGCGCGTCGACGTCGAGGATCTGATGGCGGAGGTGCAGCGCGTCGCGACGGTGAAGGAACGCAAGCGGGCAGAGCAGAACCTGGCGAAGACGCGAACGAAGGACAGCCTCAAGGCGTTTGCGAAGCTGACACAGATCGTCGACGGCGAGCCACGCATCATCGGTGACCCTCCGACCGTGACGCCGATCGAGGACCTCTTCCCCGCCGACCGGCTGCACGAGTTCGAGGCCTTCCTGCACGGCACCTTGCGCTCCTACCGGCGCACGCTCCCGCGCGACCGCCGCAAGCTGCTCGAGCGCTACCGCTACGTGCACGCCGCGCGCAAGGTCGTCGGCGTCGGCAGCGTCGGCACCCGCGCCTACATCGTGCTCCTCCTCGGCCGCGACGGCAACGACCCGCTCTTCCTCCAGTTCAAGGAGGCCGAAGCGTCGGTGCTCGAGCGGTTCCTCGGCAAGAGCGAGTTCGCAAACCACGGCCAGCGCGTCGTCGAAGGCCAGCGCCTCACCCAGGCAGCGAGCGACATCATGCTCGGCTTCGTCAAGCTCGAGGGCATCGACGGCGTCAAACGCGACTTCTACATCCGCCAGCTCTGGGACGAGAAGGGCAGCGCGCTCGTCGAGCTGATGGAGCCCACGATCATGACCTTCTACGCGAAGGCCTGCGGCTCCGAGCTCGCCCGCGCCCATGCCCGTGCCGGCGACGCGGTCGCGATCGCGAGCTACCTCGGCACCAACGACACCTTCGACCGTGCCCTCGCGGTCTTCGCCGAGGTCTACGCAAACCAGAACGAACGCGACTTCGACGCGCTCACCAAAGCCGTCAGAGACGGGAACATCAAGGCCGAGACGGGCGTCTAGTTCGGGCTTCGCTGCTAAGACCGTGAGGACCCTGATCAGCCGCACCGGTCTGGGATTGGCCTGCCGGTATGAGTGACGCGCCGACCGAGCCGGTGCCGGGCGGAACCGAGCCGCCCCGGCACTCTCGAGTCCCGGCCCGCGCGCACCAGGCGGCCGCGAAAGGCGCTGCCGTCGCCGAGCGCGGCCGTCTCTGGATCGAGAACCAGCCGCCTGATTCGCGGAAGGGCGCGACGATCGGCTGGGTGCGCCGCTACCAGGCTTCCAGCGGGCAGCTGTTCGCCGTCCTCCTGAGCGCGTACCTACTCCTGACGCTCATCCCGGTGTTCCTCGTCACCGCGAGCTACGCCTACAAGGATCCGACGGCGCTTGCCGACCGGATCGAGCACCGCCTGAGGCTGAAGGGCACGACGGCGCAGCTGTTCTCGTCGGTGATGGTCGGTACGGGGGAGCACAAGTTCTCCGCCGTCCTGATCGCGATCGTCGACCTCTTCTTCTTCGGGCTCGGGTTCCCCCGCGTGTTGCAGATCGTGCACGCCCGTTCCTGGGGGATCGATCTCGGCAAGTCGGTGCTCGCCGACCAGGCGCGGTACGTCGAAGTCCTCGTGGCTCTGGTCCTCGGCGCCGCGCTCCTCGTGGGAGAGACAAAGGCGCTTAGAGGCGAGCCGTCGTGGATCGGCTGGATCCTCGATCTCGGCTGGCTGGCGCTGCTGGTTGCCTTCTTCGTCTGGGCGCCCCGGCTCTTGCTCCATCACCGCGTAACTACGCGCAACCTCGTCCCGGGAGCCGTCTTCACGGTGCTCTGCCTCGTGATCCTGCGGCTGATCTCCGGGCTGCTGTTTACCCACTGGTTGAACTGGTACTCGACGACCTACGGTGCGTTCGGGATCATCATCGCGATCTTCTTCTGGATCATCCTGATCGGTACCGTGCTGGTCCTCGCCGCGGCGCTCTCACCGGCCCTCGCGGAGCGGCGCGACCTCCTCGAGGCGCACGCCCAGGATCGGGCGTGAGATGACTCGCATCGTCCTGCTCGAACGGCAGATGGCGCGGTTCCTGCGAAAGCCGGTCAGCGTGCGGAGCGCGGCGCGCGTCATCGTCAGCACGACGGTGGTGATCGTCCTCGCCAGTGGCCTGCTGATGAGGGTGCTCGACCACCGCGAGTACCCGAACATCTTCATCGGGATGTGGTGGGCGATCCAGACCGTAACCACCGTCGGCTACGGCGACGTCACGCCGAAGGCGGTCGCGGGGCGCATCGTCGCCGGAATCGTCATGCTCGAAGGGATCGCCTTCGTCGCGATCGTCACCGCCGCGGTCACCTCGACGTTCGTCGCCCGCGCGACGCGCCAGCACGACATCGCCGAAGCCGACGAGGACAAGAAGCGGGACGTCGCAGATCGAGTCGAGCCTCGCCGAAATGAGCCAGCGCCTCGGGCAGGTCGAGACGATGCTGCGCAACCTCACAGAAAGCTAGACTGGCCGGCGAGAGGACTGTCAAGACCTTTTGGGGGGCCAGCCCCTGAGCCGAGAAATTCGGGGTCGTCTCCCTCGGTGATCGCGACGGAGACGACCCCTCGGTTGCTTTTACGCCTCCTTGTCCAGCGCCTCGAGCTCTGTGATGTCGAGCTCCAGCTCGAGTGCCCGCGCGATCTTGCTCAGCGCCGACACGACGCGCGTCGTGCCGACGATCGGTGCGACGGCCGCAATCACGCCTTGCACCTTGGCGGCGTCGATCTCGAGCTCGTTCGCCGCGCCGAGGTTCAGCAGATACGAGGCGGGCGGCGCATCAACCGCGACGAGCGCGGCGATGCGGACGAGCATCAGCGTCTCCGAGTCGAGGCTCGACGCCTCGATCGAGCGCGTAGTCATGTCCGCGAGCAGGTCGAGGACGGGAGTGGTGTTTGTGGTTTCTGCCATGGGGTTCCTTTCGGTCGCGGATCGCGGCGGTCGCCGCGCGCCTGGTCTTCGTGGGCTTCACATCCGATGCGACCTCCTCATCCGGCCTTGCGCCGCCTCGACAGCTCGCCCAGTGGTCGTGAGCAACCTTCCAGGATGGACCGTCCCGCCGCATCGGGCGGAACTACGGAACCGGCGGTTAAAGACCGCACGACCCCGGGCTGCCCTGACGCAGCCGCAGCATCAGCACCGTCGGGGCTCGCGGACGACCTGGGCGCCTGAGGGTGTCATCGCCCGTGCACAACTCCTGGTCTTCGCCGCGACCCGCGGAACGATGTTGACTGACTACGACTGGCGAAACCGGAAGAACCGCGTCTTCAAGCCGGCGGCGGTGGGGGCAGGCGAGGCTTCCCGGGTGCCGTGTCGTACGACCTGCGCCACTCGTTCGCATCGCTGCTCATGAGGGCCGTCGGGTGCCTGAGGTCGCGCGCCAGTGGAACGCTCCGAATGTCACGCTAGGGAGGTACACGCAGGAACGTCCTTTGCGCGAGCGTTATTCACGCTCGACCCGGTTGAGCACGGCTCTGACGGTTGAGGGCCACCATTGCCGACCGCCTTGTGCCGTCGGGACGTTGTCGGCGTTGAGTTCGCGGGCGATCTCACCCAGGCTCCGGCCGCCGGCGTGCGCGGCCTCGACCCGTTCCACTACCTGCTTGGGAAGCGCGCGCGGGCGGCCTCGCCCATTTCGCAGCTGCGACGCGTCGAGATCGAGGACCACATCACCACGCGCGCCGCATCGCATCGACGCTCGGCTAAGAACGAGCTCGTATTCCTCAAGGCGGTCCTACGCCGCGCGAGCAGCCGAGGTTAGCGCGTCGATGAGCGGATCCTGGCGATCGAGCCAATCCGGCACGTCGCCCGCGAGGGCATCGCTTTGACGCCCGATCAGCTCAACGTGCTCGCGAGTGTCATGCCCGAAAGGCTGCGCAGGCTCGTGCTGGTCGGCGGAACGATCGGTGCGCGTGCGACCGAGCTTTACACCCTTTCCGAGGATCAGCTCGAGCTCGACGCGAAGCCCGAGCCACTCATGAGGGTCTGGCGCTCGACCCTCGGGAACAAGTCCCGAAGAGAGAAGGCGATCCCGCTGACTCCCAACGAGGCGCGACTCCTTCGCGAGCAGCTCCTGGCCCGTCCAAACGGGACAGCGCTCGTTTTCCCTCGACCTTCGGGGACGGCCTACACCGTCAACGGCTTCCTCAAGGACGTCTGGCCAAACGCGCGCACTCACGCCGCCGCCGTCTGGCGGGAGGAGCAGGAGCTCGTCGATGACGCGCCGACCCTGTTCGACGGATTGCACGTTCACGACCTGCGGCACACCGCGATCTCGCTGATGTGCCGTGCCGGCTACCGCCCGGAATGGGTAGCGGAGCGCGTCGGCCACAACGACGGCGGCGCCTTGATCCTCCGGAACTACCGGCACCTCTACCCCACCGAGATGAGCGCCGTAGCGCCGAATCTCGACGCGCTACTCGCGGCGGCTGGCGGCTGAGACGCACTCGACTCCGGGCCAAATACGGGCCAACAGCGAAGTTGTTTCAAGTTGTCCAGGGTCGCGCGCGCGGGCTCCGAGAATCGGCTTCTTTCCTGCAAAGTGGCACGATGTCGACCGTCGTCGCTTCCGGTCGACCGGTCTCAGAACTGGTTCGAGTCCAACCCGGGGAGCCTTCCTAAGCAATACGTAGAGCCAAAACGAAGGGCGCCCCGTTGCCAGGGCGCCGACCTGAGCTGATTGCGTCGCTGCATGAGACGCTCGAGCTCCCCGATGCCGTTGTGGAGGAGGCTCACGACCAGTCGCGCCGAGGGAGCCGCAATCTACGCGAGCAACCTGACGTCCCGCCAGGTCGTCGACCACGTCGCCGGCGAGGAGCCCCGCCGCTGAAGAGCACGATAAGCAGGGGTTTCACGTTGTGGGTTACGGAATCGTTTCAGGTTGATAGCAGCTTTAGACGCGCCCGGACCACGCGGTAAGCTCCTGAGCGCCACGAGGGGGTTGCGCCTACGGGGAAACCGCACAAGACCAACGGCAAGCAGGAAGAAAGCGGCCCTCCGCTCTGGATGCGGCTCGCCCAAGCTGAGATTTCAGTTCGTTCGCATGTCGACCCGGACGGACGCCACACTTTCCTCGATCACGCGCTTCAGATGGAAGTGCGGTTGACAAGCGCGTATCCCGGAATGCCGTTCGAACTCAGGGACCAGTTCGAGGCGCGGCTGGCGACGAGGGGATATACGGAGGAAGCCTGGGACCGAGCGGTGAGTTGGCTCGGATCGACGGACTGGTTCAAGTCGCGCGGGCGATCATGAGCCCGTAGCAGCTTTCTGCGGCTCGGATGGGTGGCGCCCGGCTTCAGCATCAGTCCGGCCGGCGTAGATGTTCGCGCCAAGCCGCCCTGGGCCCAAACTTGGTAACGGACTTGGCACCGCTCCGTCGCCGAGCCCTGCACGTGCCCTGCCTTGGCCAAGGTGGGTCGGATGAGGGTAAATTTACAACCGCCCGGTCCGCCCACCCGTATCCCGTCGAGCGGAGTCAGCTACCCCATGCACGTTCCCGGCTGGTTTCCTCTCCATCGTGACGCCATGGAGCGACGGGGTTAAGGCGGACCGGGCGGTTGTGAAGAAGGTAGAACGGTGTCTTTACCCGCCGCCACGTCTTCGTGGTGGCTGCGTGTCCCCTGAAGGTCCAGTCTTGGTCGCGGCACGGCTTCGGACGAGCATGGGCCGAACGGGACGTGGTCGAAAGAGCGACGAGGGGCGTTCGAGCCGACTCAGAGATCACGCCAATCGTCAGCCTCGATCTCGACGTCGAAGCGGTCTGCCGCTAGGCGAATCCGGGTCCACGCTTCGTCGCGCTCGTGATCGGTGACACCTTTGACCTGGCCGAACCGCGCCACTGCGTTCCGGACGTGACTCGCGTCGACCAGCGGCTCTTTGCGTTCTTTCGGAAACGCGAAATCGCTCTCCGATAGTCGGTTCTCTGCCGCCGTGCTCAGACCACTCGAACGCTGGCTGCGGGAGCCCTGAGCCCGTTCGCTTCGCGCATTGCGCGCCTTCTCGAGGTTCCGACGCGCTGCCTCTTTCTGCTTCGCGGTGGCCATGCCTATCTCCCTTCGGTTCGTGATCTCGCCCCCTCGCGCTACCCGCACCGCCTCGCCTGGAAACACGTCCGCGGGCGCATGCACCGGGACACCATGTGTCTCCGGGGCGCGCCGAGAGCACTAGGCTTGCTCGCCGTGAGTCGTCAAGCCGATCAGCTGCGCCTGCAGAACATGGTCCACGAGCTCGACCGCAGGGTCAAGCGGCTCCGCCGTGAGATCGAGTCCCAGTCGATGACGAATCTGTCCCAGATCGCGAAGGAGCTTCGAAGGATCCAGCGCGACGAGATCGACGCCCTCGATCGGCTCAGCCGCAAGCTCTAGAACGCGCGCGGCGAAAGTGGCACGCGGCGCGACCCCGACCCTTGGGGGGAAGACGGCCGAGGCCGCGCCGCAGCTCCCTGATTCTCGGGCAATGCGACGCCCGATGTCAACGGGACGAGCGACCCTCCTTCGCACGCGGGTCTCCGTCCACGGCGCCGGGCCCTGAACAGGCCTAGTCGGTCTGCTCGATCCCGACAGCGCGGCGGAGATCGACCATGTCGTGCCGAAGCGACTCGTCGTCGCTCGAGATGTGCTCCATCAGGTCTGCGAGCCCATCGGCGAGCGCATCGAGCTTCGCGTGGACGGCAAGCTCGTTGCGCCTCTGCGAGTTCTGAAGCAGCGCAACCAACAGGAACGTGACGATCGTGGTTGCCGTGTTGATGACGAGCTGCCAGGTGTTCAGGCTCCCGAACACGAAGTAGCTCGGAACCCACACGACCACGAGCAGTAGACAGGCGATGAAGAAGACAGCATGGCTGGCGAACTCGGACGCCGACTCGGCAAGCCGGTCGAACAGGCTGCTCTTCGAAGGAATCTCTCGCGCCACTGCAGGATCGTTGTATCCCGGTTTGGGCCACCTCTAACCCGACGGTCTGCGTCTGGCCTCCTCCGGGGCGCGGATGAAGGTGACGGCTTGCCGGCGAGCCAGTCGGCGAACCTCCGCCGAGAGCTCTACCCGAAGTAGCTCGCGAGCAGCGTCACGATCACAACCCCGATCGCGACCAGCGCCCCGAGAAGCGGCGTACTCATGAATGACCCCTCATCCGATTCATTGTTCATAGATTGCCACCGCCAACGGATAGAGGCTTTGTTATATCGTTGCGGCAGCGGCGCCCTTCCGGACGCGGCCGCGGCTACTCGGGGGCCGCCGTCTGCCGTTCGAGCCCCGCGATCGTTTCCCTGATCCGGATGAGCGCGGCGCTGAGGGCAGGGACACGCTCGAGCTCGGCGTGCTGGAGCTCGGTCTGCGCCTCGCGCTCGGTCATCCGCAGCAGGTAGATCTCGGCGGTCGCCTTGTCGATCCCCTCCTCCTGTGCCCAGTAGTCGAGCTCGGCGAGAAGGGCCAGGGTCGCCGAGGACGCCGGCGCGTCGTCGACGAGGTGCGCGCGGAGCGCACGGTTCTGCTCGCCGTGGAACTGGGCATCGGGGACCTCGGCGAGCAGGGGAAGCAGCTCTCGGTGGACGATCACGCCGGCGAGAGCACCGCGCTCGACCTTGTCCGCGGCGGCGACGATGCGCGGCGAGGGTGCCTCCTTGGCCGCCCAGGTCCCCCCACCCCGGATCTGGATCGGCATCCCGAAATGGTCGTTTGCCCAGTTCCACGCCGCACGGCGGTTGAGCGAGTCGGGACGCGAGTCCAGGAACGCGGTCACCGTGCGGCGCGCGGCCTCACGGTCGTCGGTGCGGCGGGCCTCGACCTGGACCCGATGCACCTCGTACGGCAGCGCCGCTGCGAGTCGGCCCGGGAACCCGGCGGGGTCGTCTGCCGGGTCGACGCCCGGAGGCATCGCCACGACCTTGACGTCGAAGTCCTGGCGGTCGGCGATCTCCATCCCGCGGAGAGTTGCCGCCGCCCCCGCAGTGTCGCCGTCGAATGCAAGCCACAGCCGCTTCGTCAGGCGGCCGAGCTCCTTCAGCTGCGCCTCGGTCAGCGCCGTGCCCATGCAGGCGACGACGGGCTCGAAACCCGCCTGCCGGAGCGCGATCACATCGGTGTTCCCCTCGACGACGCAGACGCGGTCCTCGCGCGTGATCGCCCCGCGCGCGAGGTCGAGCCCGTAGACGACCGACCCCTTGGTGAAGAGCTCCGACTCCGGGGTGTTCACGTACTTGGCCTGGAGTGGATCGTCGTCGTGGAGTCGCCGCGCCTGGAAGCCGAGCACCCGACCCCGCGCGTCGGAGAGTGGGAAGACGAGGCGCCGCTCGAAGTAGTCTCCACCGCCGCGTCGCGCGAGCCCTGCGGCCTGGAGCTCCTCTGCGGTGTAGCCCTTCTCGCGCGCCTTGCGGGCCAGGGTCGTCCCGCCGATCGCGAGCCCGAGCCGGAACTCCCGGCACACGTCCTCCCGGAGCCCGCGGCCCGCAAGGTAGTCGCGCGCGAAGCTGCCGGCGGGCGAGTCCCACAGATAGCGCTCGTAGAAGCTCGCGGCGTCGTCGAGCACCGCGAGGAGGCGGCGGCGCCGGTTGCGGCGCTCGTCCTCTCCCGGGGCGCTCTCGTCGTACTCGATCGGGATTCGGAATCTCTCGGCGAGCCACTCCACCGCCCCGACGAAGTCGAGGCTCTGGGTGTCCTGCACGAACCCGATCATGTCGCCGCCCTTGTGACAGCCGTGGCAGTAGTAGAGCTTGTCGACGGGGTTGACGGAGAAGCTCGGGGTCTTCTCCTCGTGGAACGGGCAGCGACCCGAGAGCCGTGCGCCCGCCTTGCGGAGTGGCGTGCGCTCCTCCACGACCGCGACGAAGTCGGCGTTCTGTCGAACCGCCTCGACAGTCGAATCCTTGAGGCGGGCCACTAGAACGAGTCCTCGATGCGGGCCACTACAGCCCGGCGGCGTATTCGAGGGCGTAGCGGTCGGTCATGCCGGCGATGAACTCGGTGATCTGCTCGGGCGAATCGCCGCGGTCTGCGAGCGCGCCGAAGATCCGGCGGACGGTCGCGCGGGCGCGGTCGTGCTCGACCGCCGTCACGGGGCCGAGGTAGACACGGTCGAACATGAAGGCCCTGAGCGCGAGCATCGCGCCGCCGACCTCGTCGCTCTGGGCGATCTCGCCCTCCCGGGCGGACGTCTCGATCAGATCGTGGACGAGGGTATCGATGCGCTTCGATCCGGTGGGGCCGAGCGTCGCGATCTCGTCACGCGGGAGATCCCGCTCCTCGAGGATGCCGTAGCGGATCGCGTCGTCGATGTCGTGGTTGATGTAGGCGACACGGTCGACGATCCGGACGATCCTGCCCTCGAGAGTCTCGGGCTCCTGCTCGCCCGTGTGGGTGAGGATGCCGTCTCTGACCTCGTGGGTCAGGTTCAGCGCCTCGGCGATCCGGAGCGACTGCTCGTTGTGACGGAACCGGCCGCCGAACCGCTCGGAGAGAGCGGCATCGAGTGCCTCCTCACCTGCGTGGCCGAAGGGCGTGTGGCCCGTGTCGTGGCCGAGACCGATCGCCTCGACGAGATCCTCGTTCAGCCGGAGCGCGCGCGCGACGACCCGGGCGATGCCGGTGGTCTCGAGCGTGTGGGTCATGCGGGTGCGGTAGTGGTCGCCTGCCGGGTCGATGAAGACCTGCGTCTTCCCCTTCAGCCTGCGGAACGGCTTGGAATGGACGATGCGGTCGCGGTCGCGCTGGAACGGCGTCCGCACATCCGACTCGGGCTCTGGCCGGAGCCGCCCGCGCGTCTGATACGAGTGCACGGCGAGCGCCGAGAGGCCGTCCTCCTCCAGCGCGCGGATCCGCGCGGGGAAGGAGTCCACCACGCGTCCGGCGAGCTCTGCCACCTTCCCAGCGTAGACGCGGCGACGGGGGACTAGATGATGATCGGCACGGTGCCGCCGTCGACGCTCCAGGCGGCGCCTGTGACGTAGCTCGTTCGGTCGGAGGCAAGGAACACGATGACGCTCGCGATCTCCTCCGGGGTCGCGAGCCTCCCGAGCGGGCGGCCCGCCCCGACCTTCGCCAGGACCTCGGCTCGGTCGCCCTGCTGGTCGGCGAGGCCGCCGTCGCGCAACCAGGCCTCCGTTCCGGTGGGGCCCGGCGCGATCGCGTTGCAGCGGATGCCGTCCTTGGCGTAGAGGTCCGCGACGAGCCGCGAGAGGGAGAGCATCGCGGCCTTCGCGACCGAGTACTCGGGCATCCCCACGGAGGGGCGTTTCGCGGAGGTCGAGGCAACGTTCACGATCACGCCTTCCTGTCGTTCGCGCATGCCGGGAAGAACCGCCTGGGTCGCACGGACGGCGCTCATCACGTTGATCTGCCACGAGCGCTCCCAGATCTCCTCGGTGAGCTCGTCGAAGCGGTGGATCTCGGCCCACCCCACGTTGTTGACGAGGACGTCGACACGGCCGTAGCGCTCCTCGGCCAATCGGATGACGCGCTCGGGCTCGCCCCGGCCGGCGAGGTCGGCGGCGACGTGAAGCTCGCCGGGGCCGTCGGGGCCGCGGCTCGAGCTGACGGTCGTCGCGCCCTCGGCTGCGAGCAACCGGCTGGTGGCGAGCCCGATGCCGCCGCTCGCGCCCGTCACAACCGCAACCTTCCCTTCGAGCCCGAGGTTCACAGACGGCTACGTTAGCGGCGCCGATGACGACGCTCTTTCTCGCCCGACATGGGCAGACCGACTGGAACCTCGAGCACCGCTGGCAGGGTTGGGCGGATCCGCCGCTGAACGCGACGGGGCGGGCTCAGGCAGTCGAGGTCGCCGACCTGCTGGCGGCGCACCGGATCGAGCTCGTCGTCAGCTCCGACCTGAGGCGCGCCTCCGAGACGGCCGAGCTCGCGGCGGCGCAGCTCGGCCTCCCCGTCGCGCTCGATCCGCGGCTCCGTGAGGTCGACGTCGGGGAATGGTCGGGGCTGACGTCGGCGGAGGTCCAGGAGCGCTACCCCGACGGCTATGAGCGGCGCCGCGCCGGCAGCACCGGCTGGGTCGAGGGTGAGGACCTCGGCGCGATGGCCGAACGCGTGGTGGCGGCGATCCTCGAGCTCGGAGGCCGACACCCGGGCCGCAGGGCGCTCGTGGTCACGCACGGAGGCCCGATTCGGGCGGTCCTCTCGGCGTGTGGGATCGACCCGCGCACGAGGCCGGGCGCCCGGAACGGCGAGGTCGAGGAGATCGCGGTCCGGGACGGTCGGATGCGATGGATACACTCGACTCGTGGAGGACTACACGAACAAGTACAAGGGTGAGCAGGTCGAGGTCGCGCTCTTCGGCGGCGAGTACCAGGACGGGGTGCTGACGGCGTACTGCTACGTGGACGACGTCGCGCACATCGAGCTGAACGGTCATATCCTCATCCCCTTGCAGAACATCGCCTCGCTCCACTGCTCGAGCCGTTGCGACGCGCCCGAGCCCGACTGGCCGCCGCGAGGCCTCGCCGAGGACGAGCCGGACGAGCGCGACGACGACGCGTAGGGGGCGGCCCGATGGGCCACCGCGCCGCGGTCGTTCGCAACCTCGTCAAGTCCTGGCTGATCTTCCTCGTCCCGGCCGCGCTTGCGGGCGCGCTCGGGTGGCGCGTCGGCGACTACCGGGTGGCGCTCCTGTTCGGCGGATCGGTCTTCCTGCTCGGAGCGGTGCTCTACTGGTACGCCGAGCGGATCGCGATGGGCATGGTCGGCGCGAGGGAGCTATTGCCGGGCGAGGCCCCGGCGCTGCACGCGGCGATCGAAGTGCTGTCCGCGCGCGCCGGCGTCGTACGGCCGAGGCTGTACGTGATCCTCGATGCGTATCCGCGTGCCCTGAGCGCCGGACGGGGCGCGCGGGGCGGATCGGCGCTCGCGATGTCGTCGGGGCTCCTCGGGGTGGCGACGCCCGCCGAGCTCGACGGGATCGTGGCGCACGAGATCGGGCATCTCAAGGCGCGCGACGTCCTTCCCCAGACGATCGTCACGGTGCTTGCCGCTGCGGCGATCGATGCGTCCCGGATCGGTGGGTACTTTCAGCGTGCGTTTCTGTTCGTGCTGGGACCGCTCTCCGCCTCGTTCGTGCATCTGGTGCTGTCGCCGCGGCGCGAGTACGAGGCGGATCGCTTCGCCGCGGGCCTCTGCGGGTCGCCGCACGGGATGGCGGACGGGCTGCTTCGGCTCGAGCAGTCGATGGGGATCGTCGAGTTCCAGGCGAGCCCGGCGACAGAGCCCCTCTACACCGTCAACCCGTTTGCCGACGAGGGCCTCGGAGCACTGTTCAACACGCACCCACCTCTCGGCGAGCGGGTGCAGCGGCTTCGCGATCTCGACCCGGAGTGGCGCGAGAAGCTTCGCGCGGCCTAGGCTCCTCTGCTTAATGACCGCGAGCCGGGCTCGACCCGGCTCGCGAACAACGAAAGAAATGGGCGGCGTCCTACTCTCCCGGGGGATTGCTCCCCGAGTACCATCGGCGCTAGCGGGCTTGACTTCTCTGTTCGGAATGGGAAGAGGTATTTCCCCGCCGCTATGACCGCCCAAATTGTGAGAAGAGCGGCCGATGCCGGGCGCTCACCCTCAAAACTCCATAGCAGTCGTTTGCGAGTTCTAAATCAAGACCTCGGGCAATTAGTACGGGTCCGCTGAACACATTGCTGTGCTTGCACGTCCCGCCTATCTACGTGGTGGTCTCCCACGGCCCTTACTCTCTCTAGGAGATGGGAGGCCTCATCTCGAGGTGGGCTTCCCGCTTAGATGCTTTCAGCGGTTATCCCGTCCAGACGTGGCTAATCAGCAGCGCCGTTGGCACGACGACTGATACACCAGAGGTCCGTTCGTCTCGGTCCTCTCGTACTAGAGACGACTCCTCTCAAGCCTCCAACGCCCATGGTGGATAGGGACCGAACTGTCTCACGACGTTCTGAACCCAGCTCGCGTACCGCTTTAATGGGCGAACAGCCCAACCCTTGGGACCTACTCCAGCCCCAGGATGCGACGAGCCGACATCGAGGTGCCAAACACTTCCGTCGATGTGGACTCTTGGGAAGTATAAGCCTGTTATCCCCGGAGTACCTTTTATCCGTTGAGCGACGGCACGTCCACTAGTTACCGCCGGATCACTAAGGCCGACTTTCGTCCCTGCTCGACATGTCTGTCTCGCAGTCAAGCTCCCTTATGCCTTTACGCTCTACGCACGATTTCCAACCGTGCTGAGGGAACCTTTGCGCGCCTCCGTTACATTTTGGGAGGCGACCGCCCCAGTCAAACTACCCACCAGATACTGTTCCCGCCCCGGATCACGGCAGCGGGTTAGAAGCCCAGAACACGAAGGGTGGTATCCCAAGGTTGGCTCCACGAGAGCTGACGCCCCCGCTTCACAGCCTCCCACCTATCCTGGACAGCGAATCCCAGACTCCAATATCTAGCTGTAGTAAAGGTTCACGGGGTCTTTCCGTCCAACCACGGGTACTCGGCATCTTCACCGAGACTACAATTTCACCGGATCCCTCGAAGAGACAGCGCCCAAGTCGTTACGCCATTCGTGCAGGTCGGAACTTACCCGACAAGGAATTTCGCTGATGTCTTACTCGAGCAAATAGTCAAATGCTCTATCTGCCGAGCGGAACCACACTTCCTTTAGATGTGATTCCCTGCATGTCGCCATGCAGCTGGGACCATCTCATGACCCCATGTCTAGGGTCTCTGGCGTATGGTCTCTGAGGATTCTGAGGAGCTCGTGTCTGGGTTTACGCCGGTTCATCGTCTGCATGATCTCGACGATCTCCACCAGACCCGCGTGGGTCCTGTGACGACCGCCGGCCATCAACTCGACACAAGAAAGCGAACTTCTCGAAGTCGTGTTGCTTGGCTGAGCGAAGCGGATGATCCCGAAAGAACGGGATGATCCGATCGATCAGATCCTGACGTCGATGAACTGCGTAGCGGTACAGGTTCTCCCGGTGCTTGTCATGCCGCCGGTTGACGTACACCTGTCCCACTCCGAAGAACTCGCGCAACTCCTCGAGACACTGAACGCTGCTCGCGTTCTGCGTCACGACGAAGTCATGCGAGACCTGGTATCCGGTCGTGTAGCCGGCTCGTCCCGGGCGGCTTGGTTGCCGCACGAGGCCGATCGAGAAGCATCCTTCTCCGTCTACAAAACCGATCACCCAGCCACGGAACTCGATCAGCCTTTCCTGCTGGTTTTCCGCACCCGTCACGTTGTCACTGTAGACATCCACTCGGATGCCGTCAGTAGTGCGGGATACACGGGTTTTCCAGCATATGGCCAGATGCGCACCGCGCTGTTACCACCGCGGGGGGCAACGTTTTGCCTCGGACACTGCACATGTCCTTTTGAGGCATGTCACCTTAGGACGGTTATAGTTACCGCCGCCGTTTACCGGGGCTTGGATTCAAAGCTTCGCCCGAAGGCTAACCTCTCCTCGTGACCTTCCGGCACCGGGCAGGCGTCAGCCCCTATACGTCGTCTTTCGACTTCGCAGAGACCTGTGTTTTTGGTAAACAGTCGCTTGGGCCGTTTCACTGCGGCCACCTCAGGCTCTAGTCCGCGAGGGACTATCACCCTATCGTGGCGCCCCTTCTCCCGAAGTTACGGGGCCATTTTGCCGAGTTCCTTTTCGAGGGTTCTTCCGATCGCCTTGGTATTCTCTACCTGCCCACCTGTGTCGGTTTTGGTACGGGCACGTCCAACCTCCCTAGACGCTTTTCTAGGAGGCATGGCTTCGAGGACTTCGCCCTTTGCGGGCTCGACGTCCTGTCTCAGGCTTGATGGGAGACGGATTTCCCTATCTCCCGCCCTACGCAGTTATCCCAGGTCGACCATCGCCTGGGTTCCCCTAGCCTACCCCGTCCCGCCATCGGTGATAGCGGTTGGGACGTGGTACAGGAATATCAACCTGTTGTCCATCGCCTACGCCTGTCGGCCTCGGCTTAGGTCCCGACTAACCCTGAGCAGATTAGCTTGACTCAGGAACCCTTGGGCATTCGGCGGACGAGTTTCTCGCTCGTCTTTCGTTACTCATGCCAGCATTCTCACTTCCCAGCGCTCCACGGCTGGCTTACGCCGCCGCTTCACCGCACTGGGAACGCTCCCCTACCACTCCATCCGAAGATGAAGTCCGTGGCTTCGGCTCCATGCTTGAGCCCCGTTACATTGTCCGCGCCCGACCACTTGACCAGTGAGCTGTTACGCACTCTTTGAATGGTGGCTGCTTCTAAGCCAACATCCTGGTTGTCTGTGCAATCGGACATCGTTTCCCACTTAGCATGGAATTAGGGGCCTTAGCCGACGGTCTGGGCTGTTTCCCTTTCGAGCACGAAGCTTATCCCCCGCACTCTGACTCCCGGACTCTGGAATAACGGCATTCGGAGTTTGCCTGACTTCGGTAAGCTGGTAGGCCCCCTAGGCCAAACAGTGCTCTACAACCGCTATTGAACATCCGAGGCTATACCTAAATATATTTCGGGGAGAACCAGATATCTCTGAGTTTGATTAGCCTTTCACTCCGATCCACAGGTCATCCGCCCAGTTTTCAACCTAGGTCGGTTCGGTCCTCCACGGGGTCTTACCCCCGCTTCAACCTGCCCATGGATAGATCACTCAGTTTCAGGTCTACCGCCCACGACTGAACGCCCTGTTCAGACTCGCTTTCGCTACGGCTCCGTTTCCTTAACCTTGCCGTGGACGAGTAACTCGCTGGCTCATTATGCAAAAGGCACGCCGTCACCGGACTAGCCGGCTCCGACAGCTTGTAA